>NZ_FZPC01000008.1 GCF_900187975.1 Pseudomonas delhiensis
GATCAGGCGCACATGAGCGGATTTTCATCAGGGCTCGGGAGCGGATGTATCGCTCCATGAAGCCGGATATACGGCAGCAGTCGTACCCAAGTTCGGAAAAGCACGTCGGTCGCTGGCAAAACGGGAGGAGTCCATATACGGATAACGTTCCACGTTATCCGCCGTTTAGCCTCGCTCCCCGGCCGGTTCGGGATTCGACCCTGGCGTGGGCGCTGACCCCAGGCGGCTCCAAGCTTGACCTTGGCGCTGGCTATCACATGGGATAAACGACGGATAACCGCGAACGGTTATTCGCCCTACGCAAATCCCACCCATGACGTAAGGCGTACCCCACGCTTCAGGCCAGCGGCGCCGCTACCAACCGCCCTTCCGGCGCATAGGGCTGCGCCTCGATGATCGGCTCGCGCTTCAGCATCAGGTCCGCCAGCAGCCGGCAGGAGGCCGGCGCCAGCACCAGGCCGTTGCGGTAATGCCCGGTGTTCAGCCACAGCCCCTCGTGCCCGGGCACCTGGCCGATGAAGGGAATGCCCTCGGGCGAGCCCGGCCGCAACCCCGCCCAGTGCCCCACCGGCGCCTGCCCGGCAAGGGCCGGCAGCAGTTCCTCGGCGGAAGCGCGCAGGCTGGCCAGGGCCTCGTCCGTGGGCGTCTTGTCGAACCCGGCGTGCTCCAGGGTGCTGCCCACCAGGATATGGCCGTCGCGCCGGGGAATGGCGTAGCGCCCCTTGGCCAGCACCATGCTGGACAGGAAATCCGCCGCGCACTTGTAGAGGATCATCTGCCCCTTCACCGGCGCCACCGGCAGCTCCAGGCCCAGGCTGGCCAGTAGCTCGCCGCTCCAGGCGCCGGCCGCCAGCACGGTCGCCTCGGCCCGCAGTTCGCCGGCGGCGCAACGCACACCGCGAATGGCACCCTGCTCATGGACGAAGCCGCCGACCTCGCAGCCTTCCCGCACCTCGACGTTCGGCATGCGCCGCAACGCCTCGCGCAGCGAACGCGCCAGCCGCGGGTTGCGCACGTTGGCCACGCCCGGCATGTGGACCGCTTTCCGGAAACCGGCCCCCAGCGCGGGAACGGCATCGTGGACCGCCGAGATATCCACCTCCCGCAGCGGACGAGCGTTGGCGCGGGCCCAAGCCAGGGCCTCGGCCTGGTCGTCCAGGTCCAGCCAGTAGAGGCCGGTGACGTGCACCTCGGGGTCGACGCCGGTGTCCTCCAGGAGCTGCTGGCCCAGCGCCGGGTAGAAGTCCTGCGACCAGTGCGCCAGGTTCGCCACCGCCCGGCCGTAGCGCCAGGGGTAGAGCGGGGAAACGATGCCGCCGCCGGCCCAGGAGGCCTCGCGCCCGGTCTCGCCACGCTCGACGAGGGTCACCCGCAACCCTTCGCGCCCCAAGGTCCAGGCACTCAACAGCCCGACAACGCCACCACCGACAAGCAGAACATCCGACATACCGCTGCACCTCGAACCGACAGGAAACCGGACGGTCATCCGGCGCGCCACTATACCAACCCCGCCAAAGCGAAGCGCCCTACACCTTCGCCGGAAGCGACGCGCAACACCCTGGGCCCAGGCAGAGCGCCCAAGGCCCGATACTGCGGCGGTGGGATAACGCCAGGGACGGCACCATGCAAAAGAATCGCGGATTCAGCCTACTGGAAGCACTGCTCTCGATCCTCCTGCTCTGGCTGGTGGCCAGCCTGGCCGTACCGGCCTTCGACAACCTGCTCCAGTCCCAGCGCAGCCTGGTCGCCCTGCACAGCCTGCGCGGCGCCCTGAGCCATGCCCGGCAAACCGCGGTCTTCACCGGCCGCCCGGTCAGCGTCGCGGCCCGCGAAGGCGACTGGGCCAAAGGCTGGGCGCTGTTCCACGACGACGACAACGACGGCCGGCCGCAACCCGGCGAGCCCCCGCTGCGCCTGCACCCGGCCCTGGAAGACGTGGAAATACGCCCGGACAGCACCTCCCGCCACTACATCCACTACCGCCCCCAGGGCCACGCCATCCGCCCCAACGGCGCCTTCCACGCCGGCCACCTGAAGGTCTGCTCCCGGCACGCCACCAGCCACCGGATCGTGATCAACCGCAGCGGCCGCATCCGCACCGAAAGCGCCCCCAGCGCCAGCCTCTGCCCACGCTGACCCGCGCACAACCGCTCTGCGACCGAGGTCACAGATGACCGCCGGGCATGACCGGACATCGCGCGATTTGTATCGGCCATCCAACAAAAAGGGACATTTCCCACACAAATAGGCAGCATTTCCCTCAAGGTAAACAGGAGGAATGCGCCATGTCGCGCCCCCAGAAAATGGCGGGGTTCACTTTGATCGAGTTGATGATCGTGGTAGCGCTGCTGGTGATATTCGTCAGCATCGCGTTGCCCAGTTTCAGCTACCTGATCAAGACCAACCGGACTCAGAGCGCCGCCAGCGAACTCGCCTCCCTGCTGCAATACGCCCGCGCCGAGGCGGTGACGCGCAATGTCGACATCACTGCGGCAGCCAGCAGCGGAGCCTGGACAGTCAGCCAGGGCAATACCGCCCTTCGCCAACTGGATAGCCAGCAAAGCGCCCTCAGCATCCTGCCGGCCACTGCCTCGGTGACCTTCTATCCGAACGGCACCGCCTCCGCCAACACCAGTATCTACATCTGCCAGGACGGTGACGCCGCCACCGGCTATCAACTGACCGTCAGCGTGGCTGGGCAGGTCAGAGTCTGGCCCCGGGGCACGTCGGACGAAGGTGAAGCACTTGGGAGTTGCGGATCATGAATGACGTTCGCAGGCAATCCTCTGGCTTCAGCCTGATCGAAGTGCTGGTTGCTCTGCTGCTGATCTGCATCGGCGTGCTGGGCATGGTCGCCATGCAGGGGCGCACGGTGCAGTACACCCAGGACTCGGTGCAGCGCAGCAGCGCCGCCATGCTCGCCAACGAGATGCTGGAGACCATGCGCAGCAACCGCGACCAGGTCTATACCGCCAGCGGCAACCTCAACCCGAACTCGGCGTATTTCACCGGCAGCGACGGCTACCCGGAGGCGCCTGAGGAGGGAAGCTGCCAGCCGCTCCCCGCCAACGCCAACCCCGCCGAGCAGCTCAACTGCTGGCTGACCCGCGTGCAGGAGACCCTGCCCGGTGCCGCTGGCCTTGCGGCCGAGGTGCACGTCTGCCGGGCGGGGAACACCGCCGGCACTTGTGGAAACGCAGGCCGCGCCATCGAAATCCAGGTGGCCTGGCGGGTGAAGAACGGCGAATGCCTGGATGCGGCGGACAGTGGCGACGACAAGACCATCTGCCGCTATCGGGTAAGAGCGGAAATCTGAGGCGGACCAGCATGCAGAAGCGCCAGCAAGGCCTGTCCCTGATCGAGTTGATGGTCGCCCTGACCGTCAGCAGTTTCCTGATCATCGGGATAGTGCAGATATTCATCGACAACAAGAACACCTTCGTCTTCCAGCAGGCCCAGACGGAGAACCAGGAAAACAGCCGCTACACCTTCCTGCTGCTCGACCAGGAACTGAGCAAGACCGGTTATCGGCGGCAGCCGGACAGGGGCTTCGATACCAGCTTCCCTGCAGTCACCTCGCAAAGCACTCCTGCTCCGCCAGCCGGTTGCAGTTTCCTGGAAGGTCGGACCGTCTCTCTGGCGAACGGCGGCGGTATCTGTATCCGCTATGAGCCCCGCGACCCTGACGAGCGCAATTGCCTAGGGGCGAAGCCCGCCGACGGAACCGTTCCCGACGAGCCCTATACCACCAGCACACTGACCGTGATGGAAAGGTTCTACGTTGACGACAACGAGCTCAAGTGTGCAGTTGGTGGCGATGAGGAGGTCATTCTGCGAGGCGTCGCCGACATACAGTTCGAATACGGCGTCGGCCCCCAGACCGATGAACGCCAGGTCGATACCTACACGACCGATCCGGGTACCCAGCCGATCCGGGCGGTGCGCTATGCAGCCCTGATGATGAGTTCGGTCAATGCCCGCCAGGGTATGGACAGCGCCACCCTGACGCAATGGAAGGCCCGCTATCCCGACTCCAGCATCGGCACCGACAACGGGCAGCTCTACCAGATCGCCCAAGGCTCGATCACCCTCAGGAACCTCATGCCATGAATGCATCCCGCCAGTCGCAGCAGGGCGCGATCCTGTTCGTCTCGCTGATCATCCTGCTGGTCATCTCCGTGCTGGCCATTTCCAGCGTCCGCCAATCGGCCCTGGAGGCCCGCATCACCGGCAGCGTGGCCGAGGAGAAGCGCCTGTTCAACAGCGCCGAGTCGGCGCTACGCAACACCGAGGAAAGCCTCAGCGAGTCGCTGCTGCCGCCCGACCGCTGCCCGGCGGATACCACCGCCGATAACCTGCCCTGTATCTGGAACAAGACACCCAACGACTATTCCCAGGACTTCTCCGACGCCCTGGGCTACACCGGCAACGGCGTTACCCCCTCCTCGCAGACCACCAGTGTCAGTCGCTACATGATCGCAGCCCCCAGCGGCAACGTCGGCGGCCAGTCGATCAACCCCGAGTACGGCTCGATGATGCTGGGCAACGGCACCTTCTTCTATGAAGTGAACAGCCGCGCCGCCAGCAACAACCGCGAGGCCCCACTGCGTTCCGTGGTGGCCCGGGTATACAACAATTGACCCCCAGGCACTGACATGAAGACTCTCCGTCAAATCG
The DNA here is from genome assembly GCF_900187975.1 of Pseudomonas delhiensis. GTDB lineage: Bacteria > Pseudomonadota > Gammaproteobacteria > Pseudomonadales > Pseudomonadaceae > Pseudomonas > Pseudomonas delhiensis. The sequence continues at coordinate 4,678 of NZ_FZPC01000008.1, forward strand.
CGATCAACGCCAGCGCCAGCCTGCTCTGCGCACTCCTGCTCCCGTGCGCCAGCGCCTGGGCAGACATCGACATCTCGCGCACCCCGGTCTTCGTCAACGACTCGGTGCCCCCCCTGAACATGCTGGTCATGGGCCGCGACCACAAGCTCTACTACGAGGCCTACAACGACGCCTCCGACCTCAATGGCGACGGCATCCTCGACGTGGGCTACAAGGGGCACCTGGACAAGGACCACGGCGGCATCGACTACTACGGCTACTTCAACTCGTTCGCCTGCTACGACTACAGCGACGGCCGCTTCAGCCCCGTCAGCGCCACCACCGACAAGAAGTGCCCCGGCCACTGGAGCGGCGACTTCCTCAACTACCTCGCCACCTCGCGCATGGACGCCCTGCGCAAGGTGCTCTACGGCGGCTACCGGGTGGAGGACACCACCACCTCCACCGTGCTGCAAGGCTCCTACGTTCCCCAGGACGACCACGCCTGGGGCAAGGAATACCTGAGCGAGGCCTACGACGGTTACCGCATTTCCGACTACACCCCGCTGAGCCAGCCGGCGGCCGGCGGCTACCGCCACCTGTTCGCCGTGGTGTCGCTGACCCAGGATACCGGCGTGCCGCAGTTGCGCACCCTGACCAACACCAGCTTCCGCATCTGGAACTGGGTGTCGAAGGAGCGGCCGGTAGCCGGCAGCACCTGCGTGAACAGTTCCGGCTCGGAGGTCAACTGCACCAGTGGCGGCCCCAGTGGCGGCAACTGGACCATAGTGCCCGCCGACCAGATGTCGGGCCTGACGCTCACCACCTGGAAGGACTCGCGCTCGACCTCCACCAACAAGTCGCAGATGGACGACCTGTTCAACAACTACAGCGGCAACTCTGCAAAATGCGGCAGCGGAACGCCATCATTCACCAACATAAGCACCGGCCAGAACTTCACCAACCCCTACTCCGCCAACGGTTGTGGCCAGGATGGCTATCACACGCTGATCACCGGCACCCTGACCCCGGCGCTGACGGGCGTCTATCAGTTCTCGGTGGACGGTGACGACGCGGTCGAATTCCAGGTCAATGGCGTTACCGCGTCCTACTATGGCGACCACGGCAAGGCCGGCAGCGGCGGCAATGGCACCACCGCCTCGGTAACGCTCACCGCGGGTACCGCCTACACCTTCAAGTTCCGTCACGAAGAAAACGGCGGCGACGCCAACTTCTACCTGTACTGGAAGACCCCGGCCACCGGCACCAGCGAGATGACCGACAGGAACGTCAAGGTCTCGGTCTGCCCCAGCGGCGCCGACAACGCCGGCCTGCGCGAAAGCAACTGCATCGCCTATGGCAACAACTTCAAGCCGACCGGCATCCTTCACGACTACGGCGCCACCAACAAGATGTACTTCGGCCTGCTCACCGGCTCGTTCCAGAAGAACATCAGCGGCGGCGTGCTGCGCAGCCAGTTGCAGAGCTTCTCCAAGGAGTACAGCTCGACCACCGGGCAATACTGCTTCGCCGGCACCAACGTGTGCGGCTCCGACGGCGTGAGCAACGGCATCGTGGCGACCATCAACAAGCTGCGCATAATCGACTTCAACTACGGCGACCATACCTACGGCTGCGGTTGGATCACCACGCGCCCGATCACCCAGGACGACACCTGCTACATGTGGGGCAACCCGATCGGCGAGATGATGTACGAGACGATGCGCTATTTCTCCGGCGAAACAGCACCCACTGGCACCTATGACTATGGCTCCGGCAACAGCAAGGACAAGGACGTGCTGGGTCTTCCGCGGATCGGCACCTGGACCCCGCCCTACAAGTCGACTGCCAACCCCAACGGCTACCCCGTGTGCTCGGTCCCGGCCATGACGGTCATCAGCGACATCAACCCGTCCTATGACTTCAAGCTGCCGGGCAGCAAATGGTCCACCGCCGTTTCGGCGCCCTCCTCAGGATCGCTGGCGGGCCTGAACGTCTCCACCGAGGCGGACAAGATCTGGGCAGCCGAAGGGGGTGGCAGCAAGTCCATCTTCATCGGCGAATCCAACGGTGTCGCCGACAGTGCGCCCACGGCCAAGACCGTCAGCAACCTGTCCACCGTCCGCGGCTTGGCGCCGGAGGAGCCCAGCAAACAGGGCACCTACTACTCCGCTGCCGTGGCGCGCTATGGCGCGAACAACAAGATCGGCGGCGACAAGGCCCTGTTGACCTACTCGGTGGCACTGGCCTCGCCCCTGCCGACCATCAAGTTCCCCGTCACCAGCAATGGCGTCACCAGCGTGGTGACAGTGGTGCCCTTCGCCAAGTCCGTCGGTGGCAGCAGCATCGACGCGAACGGCAGCTTCCAGCCCACCGACCAGATCGTCGATTACTACGTGGAGAAGTTCGCCAATACTTCGCCAGCCTGCAATGGCGGCACGCCCAGCCTGGTCAGCGACTGCGACGCCACCCTCAACGGCGGCCGTCCCTACGCCAAGTTCCGCATCAACTACGAAGACGTGGAACAGGGCGCCGACCATGACATGGACGCCATCGCCCTGTATGAATTGCTGGTCAACGACCAGGGCAAGCTGGTCATCAACATGACCTCCGAATACGCCGCCGGCGGCATCGACCAGCACATGGGCTACGTGATCTCCGGCACCACCAAGGACGGTATCTACCTGGAGGTCAAGGACCAGGGCGGCAACAACGTCGCCTACAAGCTGGATACTCCCGATGGTCGCGATCCCAACTACTGCAACGCGACCACCAAACCCAACGACTGCACCCTGAGCCGGCTCAGCTCCTCGCGCACCTTCACCCTGTCGGGCACCCCGGCGGCCACCTTCCTGGAGAACCCATTGTGGTACGCCGCCAAGTACGGCACCAACGCGACCAACAATGACACCGACGGCAACGGCGTACCGGACAACTACTTCCTGGTCACCAACGCCCTGACGCTGAAGGACCAGTTGAACAAGGCATTCAACGACATCTACCAGCGCAACAGCTCCGTCTCCACGCCGTCGGTGGAACGCCTGCAACCCGGCGCCTCGATCACCGACGCGCGCTCGGTATATCGCTCCAACTTCCTGGTGGACGACTGGTCGGGCGACCTGATCAAGGAGACCATCAACCCGGCCACCTTCGCCCGCACCGTGGTCTGGCACGCCAAGGACCAGTTCCCGAGCACCCGCAACATCAAGTTCAAGGGCAGCGACGGCAGCCTGACCACCCTCACCCACAGCAACCTGTCGGGCGTGACCTACAACGGCGTCGACCTGCAGACCACCCTGACCTCCGCGCAGCTCGGCTACGTGCTGGGCGACCGCAGCGGCGAAGGCAGCAGCTTCCGCCGGCGCAGCACCCTGCTGGGCGACATCATCAACTCCAACCCGGTGGTGGTGTCCGGCGCCCAGTACCTGGCCTACCTGGCAGGCGCCATCGATGGTGGCTACCAGAAGTACGCCGACTTCATCGAAGCCAAGAAGACTCGCCGCACCCAGGTCTACGTCGGCGCCAACGACGGCATGCTGCACGCCTTCGACGGTGCCACCGGCGTGGAGAAGTTCGCCTTCGTGCCCCGCGCCGTCATCCCGAACCTGCAGTACCTGAGCAGCAAGGACTACACCGCCGCCCAGCACCGCTGGTTCGTCGACGGCAGCCTGACCGTGCGCGACGTCTACTACGACGACGCCTGGCATACCGTGCTGGTGGGCACCCTCGGCGCCGGTGGCAAGTCCGCCTTCGCCCTGGACGTGACCGACCCGGACAACATCGCCCTGCTCTGGGAGTTCGACGACGACAACACCAGCAGCAAGGACGGCACCAACACGACGCTGAGCAACCTCGGCTTCACCATCCCCACCCCGGTGGTCGCCCGCCTGCACAGCGGACAGTGGGGCGTGCTGCTGCCCAATGGCTACAACAGCGCCAACAACAGCAGCGGCAAGGCAGTGATGTACGTGCTGGACATCAAGACCGGCACCGTCCTCAACACACTGGAGGCACAGGGTGCCAGCGGTACCAACGGCCTGTCCAGCATCCGCGGCGCCGACAACAACAGCGATGGCATCATCGACTACGCCTATGCCGGCGACCTGCAGGGCAACCTGTGGCGCTTCGACCTGATAGACAACAGCGCCACCAATACCGCGCCGTTCTCCAGTACCACCATCGCAGCTTCGAAATTCAAGACATCCTTCAAAGGCACCCCGCTGTACGTGGCCAAGGATGCCGACGGCAGCGGCGGCGTGCGCCAGCCGATCACCGCCCCGCCGTCGCTGGTCCGCCATCCCTCGACCACCGGTTACCTGGTAATCTTCGGTACCGGCCGCTACCTGGGCACCGTGGACAAGACCAGCCCGTTCCAGTTGCAGACGCTCTATGGCATCTGGGACAAGCAGACCAAGGGCGAAGTGGCCACCACCACCCCGGATCTGTCGCGGGCAAGCCTGCAGGGGCAGACCATCTCGTCCCAGGTGAACGGCGCGACCTTCGCCGACAATACCGCCAACACCTTCGACATCCGCCTGCTCAGCCAGAACACCGTGGACTGGACGACGAAAAGCGGTTGGTACCTGAACCTCCAGGTCACCGGCGGCAGCCTGGTGGGCGAGCGGATCGTCGACGAGATGGCCGCCCGCGGGCAGGCGCTGCTGATCAACACCCGCACGCCCAGCCTGGACGTCTGCCAGGCCGGCGTGGAAGGCTGGTCATACGGTCTCGACCCCTATACCGGCGGTCGCGCCAACTTCAATATCTTCGACTTCAGCCAGAACTTCGTGGTGGACCAGGGCGACGCCTATGTTTCCGGCGATACCAGCAACGTGGTTTCCGGCTACAAGACCCCTGCCGGTGGCGCGGCCCTTTCCGGCAATACGCGCTTCACCGCCGACGGCGCCCCGATGAACATCAGCTTCGGCCCCGAGTCCACCGGTCGCCAGACCTGGCGCGTGGCACCGCAATGAGGAACCAGTACGTGAAGAAGACAGCGGGTTTCACCCTGATCGAGATGATGATCGTGGTGGCCATCATCGGCATCCTGGCAGCCATCGCCTACCCCAGCTACCAGGAATACGTCCTGCGCGGCAACCGCAGCGAGGGCCAGGCATTGCTGAATGACGCGGCCGCGCGCCAGGAGCGCTACTTCGCCCAGAACAATGCCTATGTCACCGCCCAGGCCAATATCGCCAGGCTGGGCATGCGCAATACCAGCGGCACGACCGTGACCTCGGATACCGGCAAGTACGCCCTCACCATCAGTAACCCCAACAACAGCGGTGGCTACCTGCTCACGGCGACTCCGCAAGGCGCACAGGCCAAGGACACCAAGTGCGGCAACCTGACGCTCAATGCCATGGGCACCCGCGGCGTCAGCGGCAGCACCAGTGTGAACGACTGCTGGAAGTGAAGCGCTGCGGCACGTAGGGCGCATAACGCCTACGGCGTTATCCGCCGAATCGCGGACAGAGTCCGCTCCTACAGGAAGGGACGGAACACAACGTAGGAGCGGATTCATCCGCGATTCCGCCGGCAAGGCCGGCGCTCGGTCGAGCATCGCGATGGGTATCGCTTCGCTCCACTCATCCTACGCGGAACGCCTACGGCATCGCGGACGATGCCGTCTGGTGGGAATGGGTCAAACCGCCTTCACCCGCAGTTCCTTGGGCATCGAGAAGGTGATGTTCTCCTCCCGCCCATCCAGCTCCACCTCGGGTTCCGCGCCCCATTTGCGCAGTTGCTCGATCACCCCGCGCACCAGCACTTCCGGGGCGGAGGCGCCGGCGGTGATGCCGATGCGCTGCTTGCCTTCGAACCATTCGCGCTTGAGGTCCTCGGCGCCGTCGATCAGGTAGCCGGGGGTGCCCATGCGTTCGGCGAGTTCGCGCAGGCGGTTGGAGTTGGAGCTGTTGGGGCTGCCCACCACCAGCACCAGGTCGCACTGGTCGGCGAGTTCCTTGACCGCGTCCTGGCGGTTCTGGGTGGCGTAGCAGATGTCGTTCTTGCGCGGCCCCTTGATGTGCGGGAACTTGGCGCGCAGGGCGTCGATCACCCTGGAGGTGTCGTCCATCGACAGGGTGGTCTGGGTGACGAAGTGCAGGGCCTCGGGGTTGCGCACTTGCAGCGCGGCCACGTCTTCCTCGTCCTCCACCAGGTAGATGTCGCCGCCGTTGTCGCGGTTGTACTGGCCCATGGTGCCTTCCACCTCGGGGTGGCCTTCGTGGCCGATGAGGATGCACTCCTGGCCGTCGCGGCTGTAGCGCACCACTTCCATGTGCACCTTGGTGACCAGCGGGCAGGTCGCGTCGAAGACCTTCAGGCCGCGGTTCTCGGCCTCCTTGCGCACAGCCTGGGAAACGCCGTGGGCGCTGAAGATGACGATGGTGTCGTCGGGCACCTGGTCGAGTTCCTCGACGAACACCGCGCCGCGGTTGCGCAGGTTCTCCACCACGAACTTGTTGTGCACCACTTCGTGGCGCACGTAGATCGGCGGGCCGAACACGTCCAGGGCGCGGTTGACGATTTCGATCGCCCGGTCGACGCCGGCGCAGAAGCCGCGGGGGTTGGCGAGTTTGATTTGCATGGTCGGTCTGTCTCGGCGCGCAGAGGGGATGGCGCGATGGCTATCGCTTCGCGATACCCATCCTACGCCTGCGAAGGGCCCTCAGAGCGCCCTTACGTCGATGATTTCCACTTCGAAGGTCAGGCTCTTGCCGGCCAGCGGGTGGTTGAAATCGATGGTCACCTGCTGCTCGTCGAAGCTTTTGACCACGCCGGGCAGCTCGGTCTTGGCGGCGTCGTTGAAGATCACCAGCAGGCCTTCGGCCAGCTCCATGTCCTGGAACTGCTCGCGCGGCATGACCTGCACGTTGGCCGGGTTCGGCTGGCCGAAGCCCTGCTCCGGCTCGATGGCCAGGGTGCGCTTGTCGCCGGCCTTGAGGCCGAACAGCGCCTGCTCGAAGCCGGGCAGCAGGTTGCCGTCGCCGACCTTGAAGGTGGCCGGCTGCTTGTCGAAGGTGCTGTCGACGACGTTGCCGTCTTCCAGCTTGAGGGCGAAGTGCAGGGTGACCTGGGTATCCGCTCCGATGCGCTGGATATCACTGTTGCTGTCAGCCATGGGCGGTCTCTCCGGATTTCTTCGTCTTGAACATGTCCAGCGCCAGCATGATGGCGCCTACGGTGATGGCGCTGTCGGCCAGGTTGAACGCCGGGAAGTACCAGCGGTTCTGCCAGTGCACCAGGATGAAATCGATCACGTGGCCGAGCACGATGCGGTCGTACAGGTTGCCCAGCGCGCCGCCCAGCACCAGGGCCAGGGCGATGGCCAGCCAGGTGTCGCTGGGCTTCAGGCGCTTGAGCCAGACCAGCAGCACGGCGCTGACCACCACGGCGATCAGGGCGAACAGCCAGCGCTGCCAGCCCGAGCTGTCGGCCAGGAAGCTGAAGGCCGCGCCGGTGTTGTAGGCCAGGGTCCAGCTGAACAGGTCGGGGATGACCACGATCTGCTGGTACAGGCTCAGCGTGCCTTCGAAATAGGCCTTGCTGGCCTGGTCGAGGACCAGGACCAGCACGGTTATCCACAGCAGGCCGAGGCGGCCGAAGTTAGGACGCGCCATTGACTATTTCTCCTTTGCGTTGCCGCCGGAAATCGCGCCAGGCAAGGCGCTGGCTGCCGATAATGGCGTTCCCTTATCAAGGCCGGCAACGCAGCATGGCGCGATTTCCGGCGCAACCCGAAGGGCCGGGCCTGTATTTGCGCAGGCCTGCGTTACTCGTCGTTCATTTGGACGACCAAACCTCTCTCCTCGCGCCTTGCCCTGCGCAAATACAGGCTCCGGCGCAAAGAGAGAAATAGCCAATGGCGCGTCCTTAGGCATAGTGGCGAACCTCGCCGGCGCCTTCGATGTTCTCCACGCAACGGCCGCAAATTTCCGGGTGCGCGGCGTGGCTGCCGACATCTTCGCGGTGGTGCCAGCAGCGGGCGCACTTGGCGTGGGCCGACTTCACCACCTTCAGTTTCAGGCCGGGCAGTTCGCTCTGCACGGCATCGGCCGGGGCATCGGCCAGTGGCGCGAGGGTGGCGGTGGAGGTGATCAGCACGAAGCGCAGTTCGTTGCCCAGCCTGGCCAGGTCGGCGGCCAGGGCGTCCTCGGCGAACAGGGTGACCTCGGCCTGCAGGTTGCCGCCCACGGCCTTGGCCGCGCGCTGGTTCTCCAGTTCCTTGTTCACCGCGGCCTTCACGGCCATGACCTGGTCCCAGTAGGCGCGGCCCAGCTCGGCGTCGGCCGGCAGCTCGGACAGGCCCTCGTACCAGGTGGTCAGCATCACCGACTCGGCACGCTCGCCGGGCAGGAACTTCCACACTTCCTCGGCGGTGAAGGCCAGGATGGGCGCGACCCAGCGCACCAGCGCCTCGGCGATGTGGAACAGCGCGGTCTGGCAGGAGCGGCGGGCGACGCTGTCGGCCTGGGTGGTGTACTGGCGGTCCTTGATGATGTCCAGGTAGAAGCCGCCCAGCTCCTGCACGCAGAAGTTGTGCACCTTGGAGTAGACGTTCCAGAAGCGGTAGTCGCGGTAGGCCTCTTCCAGTTCGCGCTGCAGCAGCAGGGCGCGGTCCACGGCCCAGCGGTCCAGGGCCAGCAGCTGGTCGTTGGGCAGCAGGTCCCTGGCCGGGTCGAAGCCGGTCAGGTTGGAGAGCAGGAAGCGCGTGGTGTTGCGGATGCGCCGGTAGGCGTCGGCGCTGCGCTGCAGGATGGTCTGGGAGACCGCGATCTCGCCGGAGTAGTCGGTGGAGGCCACCCACAGGCGCAGGATGTCGGCGCCCAGGGTGTCGATCACGGTCTGCGGCACCACGGTGTTGCCCAGGGACTTGGACATCTTGCGGCCGGACTCGTCCACGGTGAAGCCGTGGGTCAGCAACTGGCGGTACGGCGCGTGGCCGTCGATGGCGCAGCCGGTCAGCAAGGATGAGTGGAACCAGCCGCGGTGCTGGTCGGAGCCTTCCAGGTAGAGGTCGGCGGCCGGGCCGCTGGCGTGGCCGAGCTCGGCGTGGGAGCCGCGCAGCACGTGCCAGTGGGTGGTGCCGGAGTCGAACCAGACGTCCAGGGTGTCGTTGATCTTGTCGTACTGCGCGGCTTCATCGCCCAGCAGTTCGGCGGCGTCGAGCTTGAACCAGGCCTCGATGCCTTCCTTCTCCACGCGCTGGGCGACTGCTTCCATCAGCTCGACGGTGCGCGGGTGCAGCTCGCCGGTGGCCTTGTGCAGGAAGAACGGGATGGGCACGCCCCAGTTGCGCTGGCGCGAGATGCACCAGTCCGGACGGCCGGCGATCATGCCGTGCAGGCGCGCCTGGCCCCAGCTGGGCACGAATTCGGTCTGGGTGATGGCTTCCAGGGCGCGCTCGCGCAGGGTGGCGCCGCTTTCCGGCTGCTTGTCCATGCCGACGAACCACTGCGCGGTGGCGCGGTAGATCAGCGGCGTCTTGTGGCGCCAGCAGTGCATGTAGCTGTGGTTGATGCTGGCGTGCTTGAGCAGCGCGCCCACTTCGTCGAGCTTGGCGACGATGTTCGGGTTGGCCTTCCAGATGAACTGGCCGCCGAAGAACGGCAGGTCGGACACGTACACGCCGTTGCTCTGCACCGGGCTGAGGATGTCGTCGTTGCTCATGCCGTACTGCTTGCAGGTACGGAAGTCGTCCTCGCCGTAGGCCGGCGAGGAGTGGACGATGCCGGTGCCGGCGTCCAGGGCCACGTACTCGGCCAGGTAGACCGGCGAGAAGCGCTCGTAGAACGGGTGGCGGAAGCGGATCAGGTCCAGCGCCTCGCCCTTGGCGGTGGCGATGACCTGGCCTTCCAGGCCGTAGCGCTGCAGGCAGGACTCGACCAGTTCCTCGGCCAGCACCAGCAGGCGCTCGCCGGTGTCGACCAGGGCGTAGGTGAATTCGGGGTGGACGTTCAGCGCCTGGTTGGCCGGGATGGTCCAGGGGGTGGTGGTCCAGATGACGATGGCGGCGGGCTTGGCCAGGCTCGGCAGGCCGAAGGCGGCGGCCAGCTTGTCGGCGTCTTCCACCGGGAAGGCGACGTCGATGGCGTCGGACTTCTTGTCGGCGTACTCGACTTCCGCCTCGGCCAGGGCCGAACCGCAGTCGAAGCACCAGTTCACCGGCTTCAGGCCCTTGAACACGAAGCCCTGCCTGACCATCTCGGCCAGGGCGCGGATCTCGCCGGCCTCGTTGGCGAAGTTCATGGTCTTGTAGGGGTTGTCCCACTCGCCCAGCACGCCCAGGCGGATGAAGTCGGCCTTCTGCCCTTCGATCTGCTCGGCGGCGTAGGCGCGGCACAGCTCGCGGGTCTTGTCCGCCGGCAGGTTCTTGCCGTGGGTGGTCTCGACCTTGTGCTCGATGGGCAGGCCATGGCAGTCCCAGCCCGGCACGTAGGGGGCGTCGTAGCCGGCCAGGGTGCGCGAGCGGACGATCAGGTCCTTGAGGATCTTGTTGACCGCGTGGCCGATGTGGATGCTGCCGTTGGCGTAGGGCGGGCCATCGTGCAGGATGAATTTCGGACGACCTTCGCCGATCTTCCGCAGCTTCTGGTACAGGCCGATGTCGTTCCAGAACTTCAGCGTCTCCGGCTCGCGCTGGGGCAGGCCGGCTTTCATCGGGAACTGGGTATCGGGAAGGTTCAGCGTGGCTTTGTAGTCGGTCATCTCAGGGCCTGTTCGGAATTTCTTCAATCAAGCGGTTGGCCCAGCCAGTAGGCCCGGGCGGCGGCTATGTCGGCGAGGATCGCCGCCTTCAGTGCCTCCAGGGAGGCAAAACGCTGCTCATCACGCAGCTTCTGGTGGAAGGTCACATCCAGGTGCAGGCCGTAGAGGTCGCCCGCGAAGTCCAGCAGATGCACTTCCAGGTGGGGCCGGCCGTCGCCGTTGACCGACGGCCGCGTGCCGATGTTGGCCACCCCGTTGACACGCTGGCCAGCCACGAGGGTGCTGACCAGATAGACGCCGTTCAGCGGCGCCTTGCGGCGCTTGAGCTGGATGTTGGCGGTGGGCGAACCCAGGGTGCGGCCGAGCTTCTGCCCGTGCAGCACCCGCCCGCTCAGGCGGAACGGCCGGCCCAGCAGGCGCTCGGCCTGGTGCAGGTCGCCGTCGGCGAGCACCTTGCGGATGCGCGAGCTGCTCACCCGCATGCCGTCGACCTCCACCGTGGTGGCAGCCTCGACGGTGAAGCCCTGCTCGGCGCTGGCCCGGACCAGGAAGGCGAAGTCGCCGGAGCGGTCGCAGCCGAAGCGGAAGTCGTCGCCCACTTCTAGGTGGCGCACCGCCAGGCCGTCCACCAGCACCTGGCGGACGAACTCGGCGGCAGACAGTTCGCGCAGGCGGCGGTTGAAGGTCAGGCAGAGGACGAAGTCGACGCCCTGCTCGCGCAGCAGCTCGAGCTTCTCGCGCAGGCGCGTCAGGCGCACCGGCGCGGCATCCGGGGCGAAGTACTCGCGCGGCTGCGGCTCGAAGATGACCACGCAGCTGGGCACGCCCAGCTCCTGCGAGCGCTCGCGCAGACGCGCCAGGATCGCCTGGTGGCCAAGGTGGACGCCGTCGAAATTGCCGATGGTGGCAACGCAGCCCCCGGACAGGGGCCGCAGGTTGTGGAGGCCTCGAAGCAGCTGCATAGCGCGCGTATTGCTCAGAAAGTGGTCGATTATACCTGCACCCGCCGCCGCGCGACAGGCACAAAGCCGCCGTGCGTCACGGATGCACCCAAGTGCCCGCGCCGGGCTAGCTCACCGCCCGCCGCGAGAAGTCGCGCAGGCGGAAGCCCAGCAGCGCCAGCATACCGAAATAGGCCACCACGCCGGCCGCCACCAGCGCGCCCAGGCGCGCCAGGCGCAGCGGCATGCCGCCCAGGTCCCAGGCCGGCATGAAGTGCATCGCGCCCAGCAGCACGGCGGACATCACCAGCACCGCCAGCACCAGCTTGCCGAGGAACTTCGCCCAGCCCGGCTGCGGCTCGAACAGGTCGTGCTTGCGCAGTTGCCAGTACAGCAGGCCGGCGTTGAGGCAGGCCGCCAGGCTGATGGCCAGGGCCAGGCCCGCGTGCTTGAGCGGGCCGATGAAGACCAGGTTCATCGCCTGGGTGGAAACCAGGGTGAACAGCGCGATCTTCACCGGCGTGCGGATGTTCTGCCGGGCATAGAAGCCCGGCGCCAGCACCTTGACCAGGATGATGCCGAGCAGGCCCACGGCATAGGCGATGAGCGCGCGCTGGGTCATCAGCGCGTCGTTGGCGCTGAACTTGCCGTACTGGAACAGCGACACGGTCAGCGGCTCGGCGATCAGCGCCAGGGCCAGGGCGCAGGGCAGCACCAGCAGGAAGCACAGGCGCAGGCCCCAGTCGAGCAGCCGCGAGTATTCATGGCGGTCGTCGCTGGCGTAGGTCTTGGCCAGGGACGGCAGCAGGATGGTGCCCAGGGCCACGCCCAGCACGCCGGAGGGCAGCTCCATCAGGCGGTCGGCGTAGTACATCCAGGACACCGAGCCCGCGGCCAGGAAGGAAGCGAAGATGGTGTTGATGATCAGCGAGATCTGGCTCACCGAGACGCCGAGGATCGCCGGGCCCATCTGCTTGAGCACGCGCCACACGCCGGTGTCGCGCAGGTTCAGGCGCGGCAGTACCAGCATGCCGATCTTCCTCAGGTGCGGCAGCTGGTACAGCAGCTGCGCCAGGCCGCCGGCCAGCACCGCCCAGCCCAGGGCCATCACCGGCGGGTCGAAGTACGGCGTGAGGAACAGCGAGAAGACGATCATGCTGACGTTCAGCAGGGTCGGCACGAAGGCCGGCACCGAGAAGCGGTTCCAGGTATTGAGGATGGCCCCGGCCAGGGAGGCCAGGGAGATCAGCAGGATGTAGGGGAAGGTCACCCGCAGCAGCGCGGTGGTCAGTTCGAACTTCTCCGGGGTGTCGGCGAAGCCCGGCGCGGTGATCCAGATCACCCAGGGCGCGGCGAGGATGCCGAGCAGCGTGACCACGGCCAGCACCAGGGTCAGCAGGCCGGAGACGTAGGCGATGAAGGTGCGGGTGGCCTCCTCGCCCTGCTGCGTCTTGTATTCCGCCAGGATCGGCACGAAGGCCTGGGAGAAGGCGCCCTCGGCGAAGATGCGGCGCAGCAGGTTGGGCAGCTTGAAGGCGACGAAGAAGGCGTCGGTGGCCATGCCGGCGCCGAACATGCGCGCCACTATGGTGTCCCGAACGAAGCCGAGCACCCGCGAGATCATGGTCATGGAGCTGACCGCGGCCAGCGATTTGAGTAGATTCATTGCATCCGGGACTTGTCAGCGCAGGGCGGGCCCTGCCCGCGGGGCGGCCGGATCGCCCGGCGGCCAGTAAAGGGCGTCGAGTGTATGGCCGCCGGTCGAATAAATCACCCACCCAGTCCGCGAACCCCCGGGCACGCCGCTCGTCGGCCGCCGCTCATACCCTTGACAAGGCACGGACTCGACGGCATCATTCGCGGCCTTAATTTATTCGCTACATCCCAAGTTTTTCTCGAGGAGCTCGACGGTGGCCAACACACCTTCCGCCAAAAAACGCGCCAAACAGGCTGAGAAGCGTCGCAGCCACAACGCCAGCCTGCGTTCCATGGTTCGTACCTACATCAAGAACGTAGTCAAGGCAGTCGACGCCAAGGACCTGCCCAAGGCCCAGGCCGCCCTGGTTGCCGCCGTACCGGTCATCGACCGCATGGCCGACAAAGGCATCATCCACAAGAACAAGGCCGCTCGCCACAAGAGCCGCCTGAACGCCCACGTGAAGGCCCTGGCCACCGCGTAAGCGTTCCGTTCTTGAAAAACCGGCCCCAGTGGCCGGTTTTTTATTGCCCGCGAAGAACCCAAACCCGGCCCCGGACCTGTAGGAGCTAGCTTGCTCGCGAACGCCCCGCTGCGGCGATGCCTCGCGCGAACGCCGGCCCTGCCGGCGGGATCGCGGATGAGATCCGCTCCTACGCTGCCCCACCCACGCACCCCCTGTAGGAGCGCGCCCTGCGCGCGAATCGCGGGCAGGGCCCGCTCCTACGAAAAGAAAAAGCGAAAGATGCCTCGCATGAACGCCGGCCTTGCCGGCGGGATCGCGGATGAGATCCGCTCCTACGCTGCCCCACCCGCGCACTCCCTGTAGGAGCGCGCCCTGCGCGCGAATCGCGGGCAGGGCCCGCCCCTACGAAAAGCGGAAGCCTTCTATTTCGTCGGCCAGGGCATGATCGGGATGGCGGTCACCGCGTTCTGCGGGCTGCCTTCGATGATGCGGTCGCTGTAGACGAGGTAGACCAGCGCGTTGCGCTTCCTGTCGAAGAAACGCACCACCTGCATGGACTTGAACACCAGCGAGGTGCGCTGCTTGAACACCTCCTCGCCATCCCTGAGCTCGCCGGCGAAGCGGATCGGCCCGACCTGGCGGCAGGCGATGGACGCCTCGGCGCGGTCCTCGGCCAGGCCCAGGCCGCCCTTGACGCCGCCGGTCTTGGCCCGCGACAGGTAGCAGGTCACCCCTTCCACCCTGGGGTCGTCGAAGGCCTCGACCACGATCTTGTCGTTGGGCCCCACCCACTTGAACACCGTGGAGACCTCGCCGATCTCCTCCGCCCCCGCCAGCGCCGGCAACATCAGCAGGCCGGCGCACACGCCCTTCCATAGCTTCATGGGTACTCCTTCAGACCAGCACGAGGTTGTCGCGGTGCACCAGCTCCGGCCCGTCGACGTAGCCCAGCAGGCCCTCGATGGCGTCGGTCGGCTGACCGATGATCTTCTGCGCCTCCAGGGCGCTGTAGTTGGCCAGGCCGCGGGCGATCTCGCGGCCCTGCGGGTCCACGCAGACCACCATCTCGCCGCGGCGGAAGCTGCCTTGCACCTGCTTCACGCCCACCGGCAACAGGCTCTTGTGGTCTTCCGCGATGGCCTTCACCGCCCCCGCGTCCAGCACCAGGGTGCCGCGCATCTGCAGGTGGCCCGCCAGCCATTGCTTGCGAGCGGCCTTGCGGCTTTGCTCGGGGGTCAGCAGGGTGCCCAGGCGCTCGCCGGAGCGCAGGCGGTCGAGCACGCGCTCGATGCGCCCGCCGACGATCACCGTGTGCGCACCGGAGCGCGCCGCCAGGCGCGCCGCGCGCAGCTTGGTCTGCATGCCGCCGCGGCCGAGGGCGCCAGCGCTGCCGCCGGCCACCAGGTCGAGCTGGGCGTCGTCGGCGCGGGCTTCGTAGATCAGCTGGGCTTCGGGGTTGTTGCGCGGGTCGGCATCGAACATGCCGTCGCGGTCGGTGAGGATCACCAGCAGGTCGGCCTCCACCAGGTTGGCCACCAGGGCCGCCAGGGTGTCGTTGTCGCCGAAGCGGATCTCGTCGGTGACCACGGTGTCGTTCTCGTTGATCACCGGGATCACGCCGAGGTCGACCAGGGTGCGCAGGGTGTTGCGGGCGTTCAGGTAGCGCTTGCGGTCGGACAGGTCGTCATGGGTCAGCAGCACCTGGGCGGTCTGCAGGCCATGCTGGCCGAAGCTGGACTCCCAGGCCTGCACCAGGCCCATCTGGCCGACGGCCGCCGCGGCCTGCAGTTCGTGCATGTCGCTCGGGCGGGAGACCCAGCCCAGGCGGCTCATGCCCGCCGCCACGGCGCCGGAGGACACCAGCACCAGCTCGACGCCCGCGCAGTGCAGCGCGACCATCTGCTCGACCCACACCGCCATGGCGTCGCGGTCCAGCCCGCGGCCATCAGCCGTGAGCAGGGCGCTGCCGATCTTCACCACCCAGCGCCGCGCGCCGGTCACTTTCTCACGCATACATCAACCTTACGAAGTCAGGTTTCACCAGGTTGCTTGGGGACCGGCGCACGCGGCGCCGGTCAGGGCACGTAGAAGATTTCCGGCCCGTCGCCGTCGTCCTCGTCGTCGAAATCATCGTCGTCGTCGAGGTCGTCGGCATTCTTCAGGCCGGCGCGGCGCAGCGCGCGCGCGTCATCCATGGCCTGCAGACGGGAGCGCGCCTCGTCCTCGATGCGCTGGTCGAGCTCGGCCAGGGCTTCGCCGTAGGCCGGGTCTTCCTCGATGCGCAGGCTGCGCTCGTCGAGGTACTTCATGATGTCCTGGCTGAGCGCCTCGGTGCCTTCGCGCTCCAGGGCGGAGATCACGTAGACCGGGCCTTCCCAGCCCAGCCGCGCGACCACGTCCTGCTTGCGCCGCTCCTGCTCCTCCGGCTCGAGGATCTGGTCCATCTTGTTCAGCACCAGCCAGCGGTCACGCTCGGTGAGCGCCGGGCTGAACTTGGCCAGTTCGTTGACGATGGTCTCGGCGGCATCGGCCGGGTCGCTCTCGTCCAGCGGCGCCATGTCGACGATGTGCAGCAGCAGGCGGGTGCGCGCCAGGTGCTTGAGGAAGCGGATGCCCAGTCCGGCGCCCTCGGCGGCGCCCTCGATCAGGCCGGGGATGTCGGCGACCACGAAGCTCTTGAAGCGGCCGACGCTGACCACGCCCAGGTTCGGCACCAGGGTGGTGAAGGGGTAGTCGGCGACCTTCGGCTTGGCCGCGGACACGGCGCGGATGAAGGTGCTCTTGCCGGCGTTCGGCAGGCCCAGCAGGCCGACGTCGGCCAGGACCTTCAGCTCCAGCTTGAGGTCGCGGGCCTCGCCGGGCTTGCCCGGGGTGGTCTGCCGCGGCGCGCGGTTGGTGCTGGACTTGAAGCGGGTGTTGCCCAGGCCATGCCAGCCGCCCTGGGCGACCATCAGGCGCTGGCCGGGCTCGGTCAGGTCGCCGATGACCTCGTGGGTAGCGGCATCGATCACGGTGGTGCCCACCGGCACCGGCAGGACCAGGTCGTCGCCCTTGGCGCCGGTGCAGTCCTTGCTGCCGCCGTTCTGCCCGCGCTGGGCATCGAAGCGGCGGGTGTAGCGGTAGTCCACCAGGGTGTTCAGGCTCTCGTCGGCCTCGAGGAACACCGAGCCGCCGTCGCCACCGTCACCGCCGTTGGGACCGCCCTTCTCGATGAACTTCTCGCGGCGAAAGCTCATGAGGCCATTACCGCCGTCACCGGCTTTCACGTGGATGGATACTTCGTCGACGAATTTCATGGGAACGCCTCCCGCCAGCGCGGCGGGTTGAATAAGAAAAGGAGCATAGGATACAGCCAAGTCCGCGCAAACGCGCAGGCCGCCCCATGCAGGAAACGCCAGAAACAAAAAAGCCCCGTCGCGAGACAGGGCTTTTTCAGTGAAGGCTCGCTTAGGCAGCGACGACGCTTACATAGCGACGGCCAAAGGCGCCTTTCACTTCGAACTTGATCACGCCGTCGATTTTCGCGAACAGGGTGTGATCCTTGCCCATGCCAACGCCGTAGCCGGCGTGGAACTGGGTGCCGCGCTGACGCACGATGATGTTGCCTGCCTTGACGACCTGGCTGCCGAACAGCTTCACGCCAAGGCGTTTACTTTCGGAATCGCGACCGTTGCGGGTACTACCGCCAGCTTTCTTGTGTGCCATGAGTCATATCCTCCAAAAAAGGAATTAGGCCTGGATGCCGGTGATCTTGATTTCAGTGAACCACTGGCGGTGGCCCTGACGCTTCATGTGGTGCTTGCGGCGGCGGAACTTGATGATGCGCACTTTGTCGTGACGACCGTGGGAAACCACTTCAGCGGTCACTTTCGCGCCTTCTACCACCGGCAGGCCGATCTTGACGTCATCGCCATTGGCGACCAGCAGAACGCGATCCAGGTTGATCGCTTCGCCGGTGGCGACGTCGAGTTTCTCGACCTTGAGGAATTCGCCTTCGGCGACTTTGTATTGCTTGCCGCCGGTAACAATAACTGCGTACATCTGGATGTCTCCGTTAGACCTGCTCACCCGACGCTTTATAGGAAGAGGTATCGGTCGGCATGGCTGCATGGGGCCGGAAGGACGCCCGTGCAATTGCGTAAGGCAGGGTATGCCAGGGAAGTTCGGGGCCGCAATTGTACGCAAAGCCCCCGGCCGATACAAGCCTTGCGGCGCTTTCCTTGACAGCCCCCACCCCGGCACCTAGCATGCCGCGCATTCTTCGAGGAGCGCCTTCGTAATATGCAACCCCAGGCTTTCTATCGGGTGGTGGCGGACGATTTCACCGCCGTCGACGGCATCATTCGCCGCCAGCTCAGCTCCCGCGTTCCCCTGGTCGAGAAGATCGGCGACTATATCATCTCCGCCGGCGGCAAGCGTCTTCGCCCGCTGCTGGTGCTGCTCAGCGGCAAGGCCCTGGGCCATTCCGGGGACGACCTGCGCCTGCTGGCCGCCACCATCGAATTCCTCCACACCTCCACCCTGCTGCACGACGACGTGGTCGACGCCTCCGGCCTGCGCCGCGGCCGCGCCACCGCCAACGCGCAGTGGGGCAACGCGCCCAGCGTGCTGGTCGGCGACTTCCTCTATGCCCGCTCCTTCGAAATGATGGTCGAACTCGGCTCCATGCCGGTGATGCAGATCATTTCCCAGGCCACCCGGGTGATCGCCGAGGGCGAGGTGCTGCAGCTGACCAAGGTGCGCGACGCCAGCACCACCGAAGAGACCTACATGGAAGTCATCCGCGGCAAGACCGCGATGCTCTTCGAGGCCTCCACCCACAGCGCCGCCGCCATCGCCGGCGCCAGCCCGGAACAGGCCGAGGCCCTGCGCCAGTTCGGCGACGCCCTGGGCATCGCCTTCCAGCTGGTGGACGACCTGCTGGACTACCGCGGCGACGCCGGCACCCTGGGCAAGAACGTCGGCGACGACCTCGCCGAGGGCAAGCCCACCCTGCCGCTGATCGCCACCATGCGCGACGGCACCCCGGAGCAGGCGCTGCTGGTGCGCAAGGCCATCCAGCAGGGCGGCAGCCAGGACCTGGAAGGCATCCGCGCCGCCGTGGAAGCCGCCGGCGCCCTGGACTACACCGCGAAGCTGGCGCGCGAATACGCCGCCCGCGCCATCGACTGCCTCAAGGCGCTGCCGGACAACGAGTACCGCGATGCGCTGGTCGAGCTGAGCGAATTCGCCGTCGCCCGCACCCACTGATCCCCACGCGATCCGACGAACGCCCGCCCGGCCCAGCCGTGCGGGCGTTCTGCGTTATGCGCCATTGATCCAGGCCATGGCATGGGGCGTTTGGCGAAAAAAATTCTGCATAGGGGCTTGCTATCGAGATAATAAGAATTATTCTCATTAACTCGGCAACCAAGGAGATGCAGAGATGACCTACATGATCGATGCCTGGCTGGACCGCCCCCATCCCTATCTGCGCATCCTCAATCGCGATACCGGGGAAGTCTGCGCCCTGTTGCAGGAAGACGCCCTGGACGAGCTGCGCGAGCAGGGCGGCCTGGACCTGCACGAACTGGGCACCAGCGAACCGCAGGTGCTCAAGGAGCTGGTGCGCAACCTGTTCCTGTTCTGCTACGCCCGTGCGCTGCGTTGAATGCCACCGCTGTTCGCGGGAACGACGGGGCTTTCGTAGGAGCGGACCTTGTCCGCGATAGCCGGACGTATCGGCGCGGATCGCGGATGAGATCCTACGCTGCCCCACCCACGCCATTCCCCTGTAGGAGCGCGCCCTGCGCGCGAATCGCGGGCAGGGCCCGCTCCTACAGTTCCGGGGAAGCACGGGCGTAGGAGCGGACCTTGTCCGCGATAGCCGGATGTATCGGCGCGGATGAGATCCGCTCCTACGCTACCCCACCCACGCCATTCCCCTGTAGGAGCGCGCCCTGCGCGCGAATCGCGGGCAGGGCCCGCTCCTACGGTTCCGGGGAAGCACGGGCGTAGGAGCGGACCTTGTCCGCGACGGCGGGATGAGAGCCGGCCCTGCCGGCGGAATCGCGGATAAATCCGCTCCGACATCTCATCCGGCAAACATAACGACCCGTAGGGCCGTTCGCGAGCAAGCCCGCGCCTACGAAGAGCGGGAGCCGGACGTACAGGGTTTTGCGATGGCGCAGGACGCGCCATCCGTGCGGTCGCCGCCCGGGAGGCGGCTGCACACCGGGAGCCGCGTGGAGCCCCCCGCATGCCGCGGCGGCCAGGGATGGCCGCCGCGGGTTGCACTCGTCAGAGGATGTCGAGCAGCTCGACGTCGAACACCAGGGTGCTGTGCGGCGGGATGCTGCCCACCGCCTGGCCGCCGTAGGCCAGCTCGGCCGGTACGTGCAGGCGCCACTTGCTGCCGGTGTTCATCAGTTGCAGGGCCTCGACCCAGCCGGCGATCACGCCGCCCACCGGGAACTCGGCCGGCTGGCCGCGCTGGTAGGAGCTGTCGAACACGCTGCCGTCGACCAGGGTGCCGTGGTAGTGGGTGCGCACGGTGTCGTCGCGGGACGGCTTGGCGCCCTCGCCGGCGACCAGCACTTCGTATTGCAGGCCGGACGGCAGCACGGTGACGCCCTCGCGCTTGGCGTTCTCCACCAGGTAGGCCTTGCCTTCGGCGGCGGCCGCCTCGGCCTTGGCCTGGGCTTCGGCCTGCATGCGCTGGCGGATCACCTGGAAGCTGGCGGACAGTTGCTCGGCGGGCACCCGGCTGTCGGCGCCGGCGCCGGCGAAGGCGTCGGCGAGGCCGGCCAGCACCGCGTCCAGGCTCATGCCCGGAACCGGGTTCTCACGCAGCTGGTCGCCCAGCTGGCGGCCGACGCCGTAGCTGACACGGGCTTCGTCGGTGGAAAGGTTGAGTTCGCTCATGGCGGGGCTCCGCTGGGTGAAAAAGGGCGGCCAGCCTAGCACAGTCAACCGCCCCGCCCCACCTCGGCCTCAATGCAGCGGCATGGCCACGCCTTCGTCGTTCTGCGCGCTGCCGCCCGGGGAGCCGCACATCTCGTCCTGCACCGCGGCGTGGACCAGCTGGAAGGGAATCGGCGGCAA
The DNA here is from genome assembly GCF_900187975.1 of Pseudomonas delhiensis. Classification (GTDB taxonomy): domain Bacteria; phylum Pseudomonadota; class Gammaproteobacteria; order Pseudomonadales; family Pseudomonadaceae; genus Pseudomonas; species Pseudomonas delhiensis. The sequence goes on from NZ_FZPC01000008.1 coordinate 25,553, forward strand.
CGCCGTCAGCAGTTGGCGGGCATGCTCCAGCGAACGCACGCCCAGTACATGCCCCTTGGCGTCCTGGATCGGGATGAAGCGCTGGCCCATGCGCGCCTCCAGCACGTAGATGCCGCCCTCCAGGGATACCAGGTTGAGCTCGTCGATATCCCCGGCGAGTGAACGGTTGGTCAGCTCTTGCAGGTTCATTGCGCACCTCCAGGGTAGGGTCCAACGCAGCCAGTCTGGTACAGCGAGCCGGCTGCGCCCAGCGCAAACGACACCGCCCGTCGCCTGCGGCTGACGGGCGGTACGCCGGAGGCGGCAAAAACGATCAGTGGTCGTGGCGCGTGGCCTTGTCCAGGTAACCCATGGCGAACGCGGAGAGGACGAAGGTGAGGTGGATGATCACGTACCACATCAGCTTGTTGTCATCGACGTTCTTCGCATCCATGAAGATGCGCAGCAGGTGGATCGAGGAGATCGCCACGATGGAGGCCGCCACCTTGTTCTTCAGCGAGCTGGCGTCCATCTTGCCCAGCCAGCTGAGCTTCTCCTTGCCTTCGGAAATGTCCAGCTGCGAGACGAAGTTCTCGTAGCCGGAGAACATCACCATCACCAGCAGGCCGCCGACCAGGGCCATGTCGATCAGCGACAGCAGCACCAGGATCAGGTCGGCCTCGGCGATCGAGAAGATGTCCGGGAGGATGTGGAAGATCTCCTGGAAGAACTTGATGGTCAGTGCCAGCAGCGCCAGCGACAGACCGATATAGACCGGCGCCAGCAGCCAGCGGGCGGCGTACATGCTGTTTTCGATGAAACGTTCCATGGCCTTCGCAAAGGGAGTTCAGAAATGGCGGAGGATTATAGCTGAAGGCCCGCGGCGAGTTATCCAGTTATTCTGTGGATAAATATGTGCAGGAAGCCGGGAAGAAACGCGCCAGCCCCCGCCCGCCGGGGGTTGGCGGCGGTCGCTCAGAGACTGCACAATGCGCCTTCAGGACTCGGGGTGGGACTGGTAGTCCCCGAAGTTGCGCACGCGCTCGCCATTGATTCGTCGCAGCTCGGCCTGCAGGTGCAGCTGCCAGATGGGCAGGTCGTCGGCGGGCACGTAGCCCTGCTGGGCCAGGCAGTCGGCGATGGCTTCGAGCACGCCCTCGGCCACGAAAGGCCCGTAGAACGGGCCCTGGGCCTTGATGGCGGTGGGCTGCGCCCCCGCCATGCCCGCAGCGCAGAGCAGTGTCCAGAGTCCATTCTCTCCGGCCAGCGGCCTGATCACGCACTCGATGCGCGTGGTCAACCCCAGACAGGGGCGGATAAGGCAGAGGTTACGCGGCATGGCGGCACCCTCGCGGTTGTCCTGTTTTCGAGCCTACACCCGGGGTTGACCTCGGGAAAGCCCGTTTTATCCACGATAGTTGTGGATATCGTTGTGGACACCACGGGGGCAACGGCGCCCGACGAGCGCCATCGCTGGGGGCCCCGCCGCTGGTCAAGGACTGGCCAGCGGCAGCGGGCTCAGTCGCTGTCCTTCTTCTTGCGCGCCCGCTCCTTCTCCACCTGCGGCGCCTTGGCGGCCTTGGCCGCGGCCGGCGCGGCCTCCTTGGCGAGCTTCTCCTTGTCCTCCTCGTCCATGCCCATGGCATCGATCTCCTTGAGGCGCTCGACCACCCGCGCGTTGACGCTGCCGGCCGGGAACTGGCCCTTGGCGTCCGGCGCGCCGGCCGGCTCGCCGACCAGCAGGCCCAGCGCCTCGTCGACGTGGCGCACCGCGTAGACGTTGAACAGGCCGTTGCGCACCGCCTGCAGCACGCGCTCGTCGAGCATCAGGGTGCTGACGTTGGAGCGCGGGATGATCACCCCCTGCTCGCCGGTCAGGCCGCGGGCCTCGCAGAGGCGGAAGAAGCCCTCGATCTTCTCGTTGACGCCGCCGACCGCCTGCACTTCGCCGAACTGGTTGATCGAGCCGGTGATGGCGAAGCACTGCCGCAGCGGCGTGCGCGACAGCGCCGAGATCAGCGTGCAGACCTCGCCGAGCGAGGCGCTGTCGCCGTCGACGTAGCCGTAGGACTGCTCGAGCGCGATGCTCGCGGAGATTTCCAGCGGGTACTCCTGGGCATAGCGGCTGCCCAGGTAGCCGGTGAGGATCATCACGCCCTTGGAGTGGATCGGCTGGCCCAGGCTGACCTCGCGCTCGATGTCGACGATGCCGCTGCCGCCCGGGTAGACGGTGGCGGAGATGCGCGCCGGCACGCCGAACACCGAGTCGCCCACCTCCAGCACGGTGAGGCCGTTGCACTTGCCCACGGCGGCGCCTTCGGTGTCGATCAGCACGATGCCGGCCAGCATGTCGTCGAGGATCCGCGCCGAGACGCGGCCGGTGCGGGTTTCCTTGGCCTTGAGGGCGCGCTCGATGTGCCCCAGGTCGGTGACCGGCTCGTTGGCCAGCTGGCGGATGAAGTCCGCCTCGCTGACCAGCTGGAACAGGTCGCCGATGCGCGCCGACAGGCGCCCCTGGTGCTCGGCCAGGCGCGCGCTGTAGGTGGCCAGGCGCGCCACCGCGGTGGCGGTCAGCGGCGCCATGCCCTCTTCCGAGGTGCGCGTCTTGAGCAGCTGGGCGAACTGTTCGAGGCTGTCCTCGCCCAGCGGGATGTCCTCGTCGAAGTCGACCAGCACGCGGAACATCTCCTGGAAGTCCGGGTCCAGGTCCTGCAGGGTGTAGTAGATCTGCCGCGAGCCGATGATGATGACCTTCAGCTGCAGCGGGATCACCTGCGGCGTCAGGCTCATGGCGGCCAGGCGGCCGAGTTCGGCCAGCGGCGACTCCATTTTCAGCTGGCGCGTTTGCAGGGCGCGCTTGAGCGCGTCCCAGACGAAGGGCTCGCCCAGCAGCTTCTCCGCCTCCAGCACCAGGAAGCCGCCATTGGCGCGGTGCAGCGCGCCCGGGCGCAGCTGCCGGTAGCTGGTGTAGAGGGCGCCCTGGTCGGAGGCGTACTCGATGCGGCCGAACAGGTTGTCGTAGGTCGGGTGCGACTCGAGCACCACCGGCGCGCCGCTGGTGGCGTGGTGGCCGATCACCTGGTTGGGCGCGTACAGCTCCTGCAGCATCAGCTTGCGCTGGGCGTCGCTGCGCTCGGTATCCACCAGTTGGTCGACCACGGTCTTCAGCAGGTTCAGTTGCATGGCCTGCAGGTAGGTGCAGACCCCGCTGTTGTTGTTGTACTTCTCCACCAGCGGCGCCAGCAGCGGCTGCAGCGCGAGGGTGATGGTCTCCTCGTTGAGCTGGCGCAGCTGGTTGCTGGACTCGCGCTTCCACTGCGGCAGGCTGGCCAGCTCCTCGTTGAGCTGTTCCTCGAGCTCGGCGATGTCGGCGTGGAAACGCTCGCGCTCGGCCTCCGGCAGCTGGGCGAACTCGGCCTCGTCGAGGGCCTTGCCGTCCTTCATCGGGGTGAAGGCGATGTTCGCGCTGTCGCGGTACAGCGCCACGTCCTTCTCCAGGGCGAGGCGCTCGACGGTGTCCAGGGCCTTGTCGTAGCGCTGGTTGAAGGCGCGGTCGATGGCGCTCTTCTTCTGCTGGTAGGCCGGGTTCTCGAACACCGAGGGGAAGGTCGACAGCAGGTTGTCGATCAGCTGGTCGATGTCCGCGCCGAAGTCGGCGGCGCTGCCCGGCGGCAACTCGATGGCGCGCGGCTCGCGGCCCTCCTCGAAGTGGTTGACGTAGACCCAGTCGGCCGGCGTCGGCAGGCGCTTGGCCTCGGCCTTCAGGTAGCGCTGCACGAAGGAGAAGCGCCCGGTCCCCGGCTCGCCCATGACGAACACGTTGTAACCCGGCCGCGGCATGGCCACGCCGAACTGCAGGGCCTCCACCGCACGCTCCTGGCCGAGGACGCCGAGGAAGGGGTCCAGGTCGTCGGTGGTGGCGAAGGCAAACTGCTCGGGCGAGAAGGGACGGGTCAGTTCATCGGGCGCCAGGCGCAGGCCGGCGGCAACGGATTGGGGCATCGGAAGTCCTTGCATCGGGCGGCGCAAGGCCGCGGAGAGTTGCCCGCATTCTCGCGCCGGCCGCGCGCCACTGGCAAGGCGCGCGCAAGGGCGGGTCGATCAGTGCTGCAGGTCGGCGCAGCGCAGGCAGTATTCCGTGGCCGGCAGGGCGCGCAGGCGGCGGGGCTCGATGGCTTCGCCGCAGCGTACGCATTGTCCGTAGGTTCCGTCTGCCAGGCGCAGGCGGGCCAGGCCCACCAGGCGCATGCCGGCATCGGCTTCGGCCAGCAGGGCCCGCAGCACGTCATCGTTCTCCCGCTGCTGGGCCTGCTCGGCGAAGTCCGGCGAGTGGGCGCGCGCCAGGTCGCGGCGGATCGCGGCGGCACGCTGGGAATATTCGCTGGCCAGCGCATCCAGGGCAGAACGGGGGTCGAAATCATCTACGGCCATGACGCCTCTCCGACGGGCAAGGAACTGTTTCAAGTGTGGCCGGTTCCAAGGGAATCGCCGCTGATACCGATCAATAGCCTGTTGTGCGGAGCATGACGCAGTTCGCCCCGCCGTGGGTTGGGAGACATCGCGCCTTGACACCCCCAGGATATTCCTACAAAGCTCTGCCTGGCGCTGTTTGCTGTCAGCGGCTACGTACAGCCATGCATACGAACAAAGAGAGATACGCAGATGAAAAGGATTCTACTCGGTACCCTCCTCGCCACCGTTTCCATCGGTGCCTTCGCCGACGCCCCCGGCAGCGATGGCTGCGGCTGGGGCCAGATGCTCTTCAAGGGCCAGCGCGGCACCGCCACCCACGTGCTGGCGGCCACCACCAACGGCTCCTCGGGCAACAACACCTTCGGCATGACCACCGGCACCAACGGTTGCCACACCAATGGCGCGCTGACCTACGGCGGCAAGCCGATGATCGTGCTGAGCAGCATGATGGACGAGCTGTCCGAAGACATGGCCAAGGGTGACGGCGAAGCCCTGACCACCTACGCCGTGGTCCTGGGCGTGAAGCCCGAAGACCGCGCGCACTTCGCCGAAGTGACCCACGAGCACTTCGCGCAGATCTTCAACAAGTCCGACGTCACCGCCGAGGACGTCTACGCCAACACCCAGGCCGTGCTGAAACAGGACACCCGCCTGGCCAAGTACGCGGAACAGGCCTGAGCCTGACGGCCCGCCCCACCGGGGCGGGCTCCCCTACCCCGACCCGCTAAGGTCCCCATGCCCAAACGCCTGTTGCCATGGCTGGCGCTGTGCGCCTGCGCATCCCTGCACGCGAGCCCCCAATTCCCCGAATCCCGCCTCCAGGCCCTGGCCGCGCAGCCCTACTGGCTGGCCCTGGGGCACTACACGCCGAGCAAGCTGGGCGGCTGGCGCAGCTTCGTCGACGACGACCGGTTCTTCCTCGCCGACGACGGCGAGCGCTCGCCCGAGCACGAGCTCAAGGCCACCCTGGACGCCCTCTACGCCGCCCCCGACCTGGGCGACAAGCATGCCCAGTGCGTCTACCCGGCGCGCACCCGCTGGCTGAAGCAGCAACTGCAGCTGACCGACCTGCCGCGCCCCGCGTGCCAGGAGTACGACACCTGGTACGGCGACATCAACCCGCACAGCGCGGTGCTGGTGTTCCCCGCCGCCTACCTGAACAGCCCCTCGTCGATGTTCGGCCACACCCTGCTGCGCATCGACCAGGCCGACGTCGACAGCAACAACACCGCCCTGCTCAGCTACGCGCTGAACTTCGGCGCCTTCATCGAGGGCATGGACAACAGCATCCTCTACGCCTGGAAGGGCCTGATGGGCGGCTACCCCGGCCTGTTCGCCCTGGTGCCCTACCGCGAGAAGCTCTCCGAATACAGCCGCCTGGAGAACCGCGACCTCTGGGAGTACCGCCTGAACCTCACGCCCGAAGAGACCGGGCGCATGGTCGAGCACGTCTGGGAGCTCAAGCAGGTCCGCTTCAAGTACTTCTTCTTCGACGAGAACTGCTCCTTCCGCCTGCTCGAACTGCTGGAGATCGCCCGCCCCGGGGTGAAGCTGACCGACGGATTCCCGCTCTACGCCATCCCCACCGACACCGTGCGCGCGGTGAAGCAGGCCGGGATGATCGACAGGATCGACTACCGCCCCTCGCGGGAGAAGGAACTGCTGGCCCGCGCCGAGCCGCTGGACACCGGCGAGAAACAGCTGGCCCGGCGCCTGGCCGACGACGACCGCCTGCTCGACAGCCCCGAATTCAAGGCCCTGCCCGCGCCGCGCCAGGCGCTGGTGCAGGACACCGCCTTCCGCCTGCTGCGCTACCGCGCCACCGGCAAGGCGCGCGACGAGGCCGATGCCGCGCGCAGCTACCAGTTGCTGCGGGCGATCAACCAGAACCCGCCGCCGCCGGCCCGGGTGGAGCGCCCCGGGCAACCGGAGGAAGGCCACCAGTCGCTGACCTGGCAGCTCGGCGCCGGCAGCCGCGACGGCCAGGCCTTCGCCGACTACGGCCTGCGCATGGCCTACCACGACCTGCTGGACAACAGCTACGGCTTCCCCCAGGGCGCGCAGCTGGAGCTGGGCGACCTGCGCCTGCGCCAGTACGAGGGCAACCGCTGGCAGCTGCAGCGCCTGGACCTGGTCAGCATCCGCTCCATGACCCCGCGCAACGCCCTGTTGCAACCGCTGTCCTGGCAGGTCACCGGCGGCTGGGAGCGGGTGCCGGGCAAGCACAGCGACGACGGCCACGACACCCTGGCCGGCCACGTCAACGGCGGCGCCGGCGGCAGCTGGAAGCTCGCCGACGACCTGCAGGCCTACGCCCTGGGCACCGCACGGATCGAAAACAACCCCGACTTCGCCGCCACAGTGGCGCCGGCGCTGGGCTTCGACACCGGCGTGCTCTGGCGCAACCCGCTGGGCAACCTGGCCCTGGAGGCCAAGGGCGACTACTTCCACAACGGCGAAGTGCGCCGCAGCCTGAGCCTCGGCCAGCAGGTGGAACTGAGCCGCAACCTCGGCCTGCGCCTGTCCGCCGAACGCCAGTTCAGCCACCAGGCCGGGCCGGTCGGCGAGGTCATGCTGGAACTGCGCTGGTACCATTACTGAGGCGTGCGGCGCCTCAGCCCTTCACGGCCGCCCAATCCAGCCGGAAGCGCGCCAGGTACTTGCGCAGACGATCGGCGTCATTGGGGTTATGCTTCTCCTGGCGCGACACCGCGAACAATTGGCGGCCGGCGTCGGACAGGCTGCGCGCCTGCCGGCAGACGTCGATCACCGCCTCCAGTTGCAGGCGGTCGAACAGGTCCAGTGCCTCGGCGCCCTCCCCCAACAGCTGCCGCACGGCACCTTCCGCTTGCGCGATACCCCAGGAGCGGCGCAGGCGGCCGATCTCTTCCTCCACCAACGCTTCGTCGATGCGCCCGCTGTCGGCCAAGGTCGCCATGCGCGTGATGGAGGCCGACAGCTCGCGGAAGTTGCCGCTCCATAGCGCCTGCGCCGAGTTGGCGAAAGCCAGGTAGCGCGTGCGCGCCTCGCGGTTGAAGCGCACCAGGCGGCCCTGCTCGCGGGCATGGCGCTCCAACTCGAAATCAATGTTCGGCTCGATGTCTTCACGACGCCCGGCCAGGCCCGGCAGGTCGAAGGTCCAGAGGTTGATACGGGCGAACAGGTCCTCGCGGAACAATCCTTCGGCCACACGCTCTCGCAAGTCGCGGTGAGTGCCGGCAATCAGTTGGAAGTCGCTGCTGACCTCGCGGTCCGAGCCAAGCGGGAAGAAGCGCTTTTCCTCGATGGCCTTGAGCAGCATGGCCTGCTCGTCCAGTCCCAGCTCGCCGATCTCGTCGAGGAACAGCATGCCGCCATTAGCCCCGCGTAACAGGCCTTCCCGGGAGTTCTGCGCGCCGGTGAAGGCGCCCTTGACGTGGCCAAACAACGCGGACATGGCGCCATCACCACGCAGCGTCGCGCAGTTCACTTCGACGAAGCGGCCCTGGAACTGGTGCCGGGCGCGTTTGAGTTCGTACACGCGGCGGGCGAGGAACGACTTGCCGGCTCCGGTCGGACCGATCAGCAGCATCGGCGCACAGGAGCGCCCGGCGACCCGCTCGATCTGCTCGATGGAGCGGTTGAACTCGGCATTGCGCGTGGCGATGCCAGACTTGAGAAAGGCCAGGCTCTCTTCCTGTTCGCGGCGGAACCGCGTGGCGATGCGGTCGTAACGCGACAGGTCGAGGTCGATCAGCGTCACCGTCCCTTCCGGGTGCCGAGCCTCGTCCTTGCGCCGCGACGGCGAGGCCTGCACCAGCCGCGCCGGCAGGTAGCGCGCCTCGGTCAGGAGGAACCAGCAGATCTGCGCGACGTGAGTCCCGGTGGTGATGTGTACCAGGTAGTCCTCGCTCTCGGTATCGAAGGTGTAGCCGCCGACGAAATCGTGCAGCGCGCCGTAGACCTCTTCGAAGTCCCAAGGGTTGCGCAAGGCCATGGGTTGCAGGCGCACCTCGGTCTCCGGCGAGACGTGCCGCACGTCGGCGGCGATGCGCTCGGCCAGGCTGACGTCCCGCGCATCCAGGCCGTGGATCAGCTCCAGGCGATCGATCAGCAGGTCCTGCTGCTGGCACAGGCCAACCGTGGGCCGCCACTTCTGCCAGCGCGCTGCGCCCTTGCCGACGCGGTCCAGAGTGGAGCCGAGGAAACCGATGGCGACGGTCTTGCGTCCTGCGGACATGAACATCCCTCTATCCAATTTGATAAAATCCTATCCCAATAGATCTAAATATCGATAGATCTCGATCACCGAAAAATCCACCCATGTCACTCGAAAATAAAATTAATTTTAAAAATCAATAAGTTAAAAATAATTCACGGCTCAAAAATCAAACCTGGCACGCTGCCTGCTCTATCTCTGGCAACACCAACGAAACAGAGCGAGACGGCAAGATGGCCAACACCCGACTGTTCAATACTCTCGATGCCCGCCTGCCGGCCATCGACACCTGCAACCAGAACGGAGCGGGTGCCTATGCCTACGGCGCACGTCATCAACTGGCGCAGTTGGCAGTCACCGGTTGCCTGAACCAGACCTATTACGCCGATGCCCAGGACCAACTGGATCGCGTACTGGCCCTGGCCAGCGAGCTGGACGCCGCCTTCGTCACCCGCACGGCGATCTATGCCCGTCAGCAGGGCCACATGAAGGACATGCCTGCGCTGCTGGTAGCGGCTTTGGCGGCACAGCGCTCGTCCCTGCTGCCGAGCGCGTTCGCCAAGGTGATCGACAACGGCAGGATGCTGCGCACCTTCGTGCAGATTCTGCGCAGCGGCGCGACTGGCCGTAAATCGCTGGGCTCGCAGCCCAAGCGACTGGTGCAGGACTGGCTCAACAACGCCAGCGAGCGTCAGTTGCTGCAGGCCGCGGTGGGACGCCAGCCTTCGCTGGCCGACTTGGTGAAGATGGTTCACCCGAAGCCGAATACGGCCTGGCGCGCAGCCTTCTTCGCCTGGCTGCTCGGCAAACCGGTGGCTGCCGACGCTTTGCCGCCGCTGACGCGGGACCTGCTGGCCTTCCGCAGCGGAGCCAGCGATGAGCTGCCGGATGTGCCGCACCTGCTGTTGGGCAACCGTCAGTTATCGGCACAGCAATGGGCCGAGTTGGGCCGGCGCATGGGCTGGCAGGCGTTGCGGATGAACCTGAATACCCTGGCCCGCCACGGCGCACTGGCGTTGCCGGGCGTGGCAGAAGAGCTGGCGGACCGGTTGGCCGATGCGCAGGCAGTGGCGAAGGCGCGGGTCTACCCGTACCAGTTGCTGACGGCCTATCGCATGGCCGGCGCAGATGTGCCGCAAGTCATCCGCAATGCCCTGCAGAGCGCGCTGGAACATTCGCTGCAGAACGTACCGGCGCTGAAAGGCTCGGTGGTGGTTTGCCCGGACGTGTCCGGCTCCATGGGCAGCCCGGTGACGGGTTACCGCCAGGGCGCGACGACAGCGGTGCGCTGCATCGATATCGCAGCGCTGGTCGCCGCGGCGATCCTGCGTCAGCAGCCACTGGCTCGGGTGATGCCGTTCGAGCGCGATGTGGTGAACGTGCAGCTCAACCCGCGTGACAGCGTGATGAGCAACGCCGGCAAACTGGCAGCCATCGGCGGCGGAGGCACCAACTGCTCCGCACCGCTGGCACGGCTGGCCGACGAGCGCGCCAGGGTGGATACGCTGATCCTGGTTTCGGACAACGAATCCTGGATTGATGGAAAACGCCACGGCGCAACGCAAACGCTGCACCAGTGGGAACGTATCAAGCGCGTCAACTCGCAGGCCCGGATGATCTGCATCGACATCCAGCCCTACGGTACTACGCAGGCGAAGGATCGCCAGGACATCCTCAACGTCGGTGGTTTCGGCGATGCGGTGTTCGATGTGATGACGCAGTTCGCCGACGGTCGCTACGACGCACGGCACTGGGTACGGATGATCGAGTCGATGGAGATTTGAAAAGCCGTGCTCCGCCAATGAGGGCGGAGCACGCGACAGAATGAATTTCGCGGCGTCATGAATGCCGTCGGGACTACAGGTGAAGCCAGGCCGGCCCTGCCGGTACGAGCGAGCAGGTTCGAGCCCTGCGGCGCGCTTGCGCGATAAAGTCCCGGCGAACCTGGTCATGACGAAGCGAGGCACGAATGCGCACGGGTGTACATGGTCCAGCCGGTTCGACTCCGGCCCGCAGCGATGCGGATCACTCGCGCACCTTGTCGTGCCATCCTTGTTGCAACGTTATGCGACGAATGCCGGTGGAACTACACCCTTCCACGGTCGAGATGCGGGTTCGAGTCCCGTCGGCTCCAATATCAGGGGGGCCGTAGTTCAATGGCAGAACACGAAAATACGTTTCACCCCCCTTGTCGTCGCACCTTTTCACCCCGCCAGGCCGGCGGACAGGCAACGAATGCCTGGGGCAGTACATCGGGTCGCGGGTTCGACCCCCGCTCCGCTCAAACGGGTAGCTCAGTCGGTAGAGCAGATCTGTCCCTCATCTCGTCGCTGCCCCGGCCACACACGAATCTTCGGCATTGCCTTGGCGAATGCCGGTGGAACTACATGGACGGAAAGGTTGTGGGTTCGAATCCCGCCGGCTCCTGGAGCCGTAGCTCAATCGGATAGAGCGCTCTGCACGTTTCACCAGAAACTTGTCGCCATGCAAGGCCAGTGACACAGGAACGAGAGAGATGAACATGAAAACCTTCCAGCTACTGGAGGTCGCCAACGGCAAACCGATCAAGCTCTGGACCCAGGGCGTACCGGTGGAAGAAGACGCCAGGCAACAGCTGATGAACACCGCGAAGATGCCCTTCATCTTCAAGCACCTGGCCGTGATGCCGGATGTGCACCTGGGCAAGGGTTCGACGATAGGCAGCGTGATCCCTACCAAGGGCGCCATCATTCCGGCTGCCGTGGGCGTAGATATCGGCTGTGGGATGATCGCCGCGCGTACCTCGCTGGTAGCTTCGGACCTGCCGGACAACCTGCATCACCTGCGGACAGCCATCGAGAAGGCCGTGCCCCACGGCAAGACCTTCGGCCGCCGCGACCAGGGCGCCTGGGAAGACGTGCCCGCACACGCCGACGACGCGTGGCGTGCATTGGCCGGACGCTTCAAGGCGATCACCGACAAGCACCCGAAGCTGGAGAAGACCAACAACCGCAAGCACCTGGGAACCCTCGGCACCGGCAACCACTTCATCGAAGTCTGCCTCGACGAGGCCGACCGCGTCTGGTTCATGCTGCACAGCGGATCGCGCGGCGTGGGTAACGCCATCGGCAACCTGTTCATCGAACTGGCCCAGGCCGACATGCGCCAGCACATCGCCAACCTGCCAGACCGTAACCTGGCCTACTTCGAAGAAGGCAGCCAGCACTTCGATGACTACGTGGAAGCCGTGGGCTGGGCCCAGGACTTTGCCCGGCAGAACCGCGAGCTGATGATGCGCGCGGTGATCGCCGCCGCGCGGCAGGTCATCCGCAAACCGTTCGAGGCCAGCCTGGAAGCGGTGAACTGCCACCACAACTACGTGCAGAGGGAACGCCACTTCGGCGAAGAGGTGTTGGTGACGCGCAAGGGCGCGGTATCCGCGCAGAAAGGCCAGCTCGGCATCATTCCCGGCTCGATGGGCGCCAAGAGCTTCATCGTCCGCGGCCTGGGCAACGAGGAAGCCTTCTGCTCCTGCAGCCACGGCGCCGGCCGCACCATGAGCCGGACCAAGGCCAAGAAGCTGTTCAGCGTGGAAGACCAGGTGCGCGCCACCGCCCATGTCGAATGCAGGAAGGACAAGGACGTAATCGACGAGATCCCCATGGCCTACAAGGACATCGACGCAGTGATGGAGGCCCAGCGCGAGCTGGTGGAAGTGCTGCACACCCTGCGCCAAGTGGTGTGCGTGAAAGGATGAAAGGAATTACCCATGAACAGGGAAGAACGTCATCCACTCCCCGCCGCCATGCGCGAGCGGGTACTGGAGGAACTGAAGAAACTGGAGCAGGAGCGCGACGTAAGCGTGCTCTATGCCTGCGAATCCGGCAGCCGTGCCTGGGGATTCGCCTCGCCGGACAGCGACTATGATGTGCGCTTCGTCTACGTGCATCAGCCAGACTGGTATCTGCGCGTGGAAGAGCCGCGCGACGTGCTGGAGCGCCCACTGACCGACGAGCTGGATCTCAGCGGCTGGGAGCTGCGCAAGACACTACGGCTGCTACGCAAATCCAACCCGACGCTGCTGGAGTGGCTGGATTCGCCATTGGTTTACCGCAGCGAAACCGAGGCGACCGACGGACTTCGCCAACTGGCGCAAGCCTTCTACTCACCCGCTGCCGCCCGCGCCCACTATCTGTCGATGGCGCGGAAGAACTTCCGTGGCTACCTGCAGGGCGACGAGGTTCGCTACAAGAAATACCTCTACGTGCTGCGTCCACTGCTGGCCGTCCGCTGGATAGACCTGGGCCTCGGCATGCCGCCAATGGTATTCGAGACGCTGATGGAAGCGACGCTGAAGGACGCCGCCGAGCGCGCTGAAGTCGAAGAGCTGCTGGTACTCAAGCGTCAGGCCGTCGAGGCCGAATACGGTCCCGCGCGCCCAGCCCTGCATCGGCTGATCGAGGCAGAACTGCAACGCGCGGAAACCCTTGGCGCACCCCGTGGTGGCTGCCACGGTACGGAGCGCCTGGATCGCTTTCTGCGCGAACAGGTAAGGAAGTACGCAAGATGAACAAGAACATGATCGAACTCGACGGTGCCGAAGGCGGTGGACAGATACTGCGCAGCGCGCTGAGCCTGGCGATGATCACCGGCAAGACGCTGCGCATCGTCAACATCCGTGGCCGGCGCTCGCGGCCGGGACTGTTGCGCCAGCACCTGACGGCGGTACGAGCGGCGGCGAAAATCTGTGGTGCGACGGTGGAGGGCGCGGAGCTGGGCTCCCTCAACCTGACCTTCCGACCGGGTGCGATTCGCGGCGGTGATTACCATTTTTCCATCGGCAGCGCGGGTAGCGCCGTGCTGGTTTTGCAGGCAGTGTTGCCTGCGCTGCTGTACGCCGACGGCCCAAGCAGCCTGTCGATCAGCGGCGGCACGCACAATCCGCTGGCGCCGCCGGCGGACTTCATCGAGCACAGCTGGTTGCCGCTGCTGCGACGCATGGGGGCAAAGGTCGACTTCGAACTGCTACGCCACGGCTTCATGCCCGCGGGCGGCGGCGAACTGGCAATGCGAGTGGAGCCGGGCGAGTTGCAGCCGTTGCATCTGCCGGAAGCCGGAACCGAACGTTCACGTTCGGCCCGCGCCTTGCTCGCGGCCATTCCCGGCCATGTGGCGGACCGCGAACTGGAGCGGGTGCGCCGCCATGCGGATTGGCACACAGCGGCCACGCAGGTCGTGCGCCTGCCGGACGACCAGGGGCCAGGCAACGCACTGCTGCTGGAGATCGAATGCGAGCACCTGAATCTGGTGTTCTGCGCTTTCGGCCAGTCCGGCGTGAGCGCGGAGCGGGTCGCCAGTCAGGCGCTGCGCCAGGCCGCCGACTGGTGCGACAGCGGCACCAGCACCGAGGAACACCTGGCCGACCAATTGTTGCTGCCCATGGCGCTGGCCGGCGGCGGAAGCTTCACCACTCCGGCGCTGAGCGACCATCTGCTGAGCAACCGGGCGGTGATCGAAGCCTTCCTGCCGGCACGCATCGATTGCGAAGCGCGCGCGAAGGGCGGCCAGTACATCCACATCACGCCAGTTTGACGCTTTCCTCACGAAACGCCGGCTAGAGTGCCGCCCAGTCACCCTATCCGGCACGTGAGCCCGCCCCTTGGCACACGGGAGTCTCCATGGCGCTGCGCGCCGCCCTTGACCTGCTTTGCGCCATGCTGCTAGCGGGCTGCGAAACCACCCACGACTTACTTATCGCCCAGGGCTACCCCTGCCCGCCTATGCCGACGGCTACAACGCCGGCTGCGACAGCGGCCGCCAGGCCGCCGGCACCATCACAACCGGGGCTTTCCGCAAGGACGTGCTGCGCTACCTGAAGGAGGCGACCTACGCCCAGGGCTGGGGTGATGGCTACGAGCAATGCCGGCGCCCGGCCGAGAGCGAAGAGCGCCAGCGCTACGAGGACGCCCGCGGCAACCACCACGAGCATGACTGGCGGCAACAGAAGGACCGCGCCCTGGGCCAGGCGCTGCGCGGTGAATGAGCCTGCGGCAAAGCTCCGCACCCCACCGCATGCCGCGGGCTTGATCCCGGTCAATTCCCGCCCTCGTCGCCTGGCCTCTCCTTGAATCAGGAAAAACCAATAGCCTGATAACGAGGAGATCACTCCATGCAGCCCCTGAAACTGGCCCTGGGCGGCCTGTTGTTGGCCGCCAGCAGTACCGCCGCACACGCCGACGCCCTGCGCGACCAGGCCAACGCCATCTTCAAGCCCATCCCCGAACAGGTGGCCGGGCTGGATGCGGCCCAGGTGGAGCTGGGCCGCCAGTTGTTCTTCGAGCCACGCCTGTCGGCCAGCCACGTGATCAGCTGCAACACCTGCCACAACATCGGCACCGGCGGCGCCGACAACGTGCCCGCCTCCAGCGGCCACGCCTGGCAGAAAGGGGCGCGCAACTCGCCGACGGTGTTCAACGCCGTGTTCAACATCGCGCAGTTCTGGGACGGCCGCGCCAAGGACCTGGAGGAACAGGCCAAGGGGCCGGTGCAGAACCCGGTGGAGATGCACAACACGCCGAACAACGTCGAGGCCACGCTCAAGAGCATGCCCGAGTACGTGGCGGCCTTCGGGAAGGCCTTCCCCGGCGACAAGCAGGCGGTGAGCTTCGACAACATGGCCCGCGCGCTGCAGGCCTTCGAATCGACGCTGATCACCCCCGACTCGCGCTTCGACCAGTACCTCAAGGGCGACGACAAGGCCCTGGACGCCAAGGAGAAGAAAGGGCTGCAGGCCTTCATGAGCGCCGGCTGCATCAGCTGCCACAACGGCGTGAACCTCGGCGGCCAGGCCTACTTCCCGTTCGGCCTGGTGAAGAAACCCGATGCCAGCATCCTGCCCAGCGGCGACAAGGGCCGCTTCGCGGTGACCAAGACGCAGAACGACGAATACGTGTTCCGCGCCGCGCCGCTGCGCAACGTGGCCCTCACCGCGCCCTACTTCCACAGCGGGCAGGTGTGGGACCTGGAGGAAGCGGTGACGATCATGGGCACCGCGCAACTGGGCAAGCAGCTGGATGCCGGCGAAGTGGGCGACATAGTCGCCTTCCTCAAGACCGTCACCGGCAAGCAGCCCCAGGTGCAGTACCCGCTGCTGCCGCCGAGCACCGCCACCACGCCGCGTCCGGTGGATTGACGACCCGCCCGGGCATTCACCTGTAGGAGCGCGCCCTGCGCGCGAAATCGCGGACAGAGTCCTACGGGTGCGCTCGATACGCCGTCGTAGGATGGGTGGAGCGAAGCGATACCCATCGCCATGGCTGACCGGTACGTAGGGCGTATAACCGTTCGCGGTTATACGCCGCTACACCTATCTCATGCCCGGCTTATTGGCCGAGATCGAAGCCCCCGGGAACAGGTGCTCCGAGACCGAATCCGAGCGCGCCTGGGACCAAGGCCAGGCGGCGTATAACGCGGAGCGTTATACGCCCTACGCCCCGCCGTGCTTCGGCCGGTCAGACCACCCCTTGCGCCAGCATGGCGTCGGCGACCTTGACGAAGCCGGCGATGTTGGCGCCCTTCACGTAGTTGATCCGGCCGTTCTCCTCGCCGTGGGCGACGCAGGCGTGGTGGATGTTCTGCATGATGCCGTGCAGGCGCTGGTCCACCTCGCCGGCGCTCCAGTGCAGGCGCATGGCGTTCTGGCTCATCTCCAGGCCGCTGGTGGCGACGCCGCCGGCGTTGGAGGCCTTGCCCGGCGCGTAGAGGATGCCGGCTTCGAGGAAGATATCCACGGCCTCCAGGGTCGACGGCATGTTGGCGCCTTCGGCCACGCAGATGCAGCCGTTGGCCAGCAGGATGCGGGCGTCCTCGGCGTCCAGTTCGTTCTGCGTCGCGCAGGGCAGCGCGATGTCGCAGGGCAGCGACCAGGGGCGCTGGCCGGCCAGGAAGCGCAGGCCGGGGCCGGTCATTTCGCTGAGACGGCCGCGGCGGACGTTCTTCAGCTCCATCACTTCTTCCCACTGTTCCAGGCTCAGGCCGCCTTCGGTGAACAGGGTGCCTTCGGAGTCGGACAGCGAGATCACCTTGCCGCCCAGCTCCATCACCTTCTGCGCCGCGTACTGGGCCACGTTGCCGGAGCCGGAGATGGCCACGCGCTGGCCGTCGAAGCCGCTTTCGCGGGCCTTGAGCATCTCCTGGGCGAAGTACACGCAGCCGTAGCCGGTGGCTTCCGGGCGGATCAGGCTGCCGCCGTAGGCCAGGCCCTTGCCGGTGAGCACCGAGCTGAATTCGTTGGCCAGGCGCTTGTACTGGCCGAACAGGTAACCGATCTCGCGGGCGCCGACGCCGATGTCACCGGCCGGCACGTCCAGGTCGGCGCCGACGTGGCGGTACAGCTCGCTCATGAACGACTGGCAGAAGCGCATCACCTCGGCGTCGCTCTTGCCCTTGGGGTCGAAGTCCGAGCCGCCCTTGCCGCCGCCCATGGGCAGCGAGGTCAGGGAGTTCTTGAACACCTGCTCGAAGGCCAGGAACTTGAGCACGCCCAGGTTCACCGAGGGGTGGAAGCGCAGGCCGCCCTTGTAGGGGCCGATGGCGCTGCTCATCTGTACGCGGAAGCCGCGGTTGACCCGTACCCGGCCCTGGTCGTCGACCCAGGGCACGCGGAACAGGATGGCGCGTTCGGGCTCGACGATGCGCTCGACGATGCCGGCCTGCAGGTAATGCGGGTGGGCTTCGAGGAACGGCCAGAGGGAACGCAGCACCTCCTCCACCGCCTGGTGGAATTCGGGCTGATCGGGATCGCGCCGCTTGAGGCGCTCGAGGAACGAGTCAACGGATTGCGTCATGTCTACACCGGTCTTTCTGATTATGGGCGGGGCCCTTTTGCGGCGAGACTCTAACAACCGATACCGCACCGAGACAGTGCGACATGACGCCTTTATGAATCTTTTTGGTGCAAATCTGTAAGAAAGCCCTTTCAGAGACTGGGCTGCAGCAAGTATTTCAAAATATTTCAAATAGCTTCGTACACCTACGAAAACGGGGCCCGAAGGCCCCGTCTGTCGTGAGAAGCGGCTTACGCCAGCTTCTTGTAGCGCACCCGGTGCGGCTGCGCGGCAGCCTCGCCCAGGCGCTTCTTGCGGTCGGCTTCGAACTCGGTGTAGTTGCCTTCGAAGAACACCACCTTGCCGTCGTCCTCGTAGGACAGGATGTGGGTGGCGATCCGGTCGAGGAACCAGCGATCGTGGGAAATCACGATGGCGGCGCCGGGGAAGTCCAGCAGCGCCTCTTCCAGGGCGCGCAGGGTTTCCACGTCGAGGTCGTTGGACGGTTCGTCGAGCAGCAGCACGTTGCCGCCCTGCTTCAGGGTCAGGGCCAGGTGCAGGCGGCCGCGCTCACCACCGGAGAGGTCCTTGACGAACTTCTGCTGGTCGGCGCCCTTGAAGTTGAAGCGGCCGACGTAGCTGCGCGAGGGGACCTCGTAGTTGCCGATCCTGATCTGCTCGAAGCCGTCGGAAACCTGCTCCCACACGGTCTTGGTGCCTTCCAGGCTGTCGCGGCTCTGGTCGACGCTGGCGATCTGCACGGTGTCGCCGATCTCGATGCTGCCCGAGTCCGGTTGCTCCTTGCCGGTCAGCATGCGGAACAGGGTCGACTTGCCCGCGCCGTTGCCGCCGATCACGCCGACGATGGCGCCCTTGGGAATGCTCAGCGACAGGTCGTCGATCAGCACGCGGTCGCCATAGCCCTTGCACACGTTGTGCAGCTCGATGACCTTGTCGCCCAGGCGCGGGCCGGCCGGGATGTAGATCTCGTTGGTCTCGCTGCGCTTCTGGAATTCCTGCGACTGCATTTCCTCGAAGCGCTGCAGGCGCGCCTTGGACTTGGCCTGGCGGCCCTTGGCGCCCTGGCGCACCCACTCCAGCTCGGCCTTCATGGCCTTGGCGTGGGAGGCTTCCTGCTTGGCTTCCTGGGCCAGGCGGCTGGCCTTGGATTCCAGCCAGCCGGAGTAGTTGCCTTCGAACGGGATGCCGTGGCCACGGTCCAGTTCGAGGATCCAGCCGGCGACGTTGTCGAGGAAGTAGCGGTCGTGGGTGATCGCCACCACGGTGCCGGGGAAGTCGTGGAGGAAGTGCTCCAGCCAGGCGACGGAGTCGGCGTCCAGGTGGTTGGTCGGTTCGTCCAGCAGCAGCATGTCCGGGGCCGACAGCAGCAGGCGGCACAGCGCCACGCGGCGCTTCTCGCCACCGGAGAGGTGCTCGATCTTCGCCTCCCACGGCGGCAGGCGCAGGGCGTCGGCGGCGACTTCCAGCTGGCGCTCCAGGTTGTGGCCGTCGGAGGAGTGGATGATGGCTTCCAGCTTGGCCTGCTCGGCGGCCAGGGCGTCGAAGTCGGCATCCGGCTCGGCGTAGGCGGCGTAGACCTCGTCCAGGCGGGCCTGGGCCTGCTTGACCTCGTCCACCGCTTCCTCGACCACCTCGCGCACGGTCTTCTGCGGGTCGAGCTGCGGCTCCTGCGGCAGGTAGCCGACCTTGATGCCCGGCATCGGGCGGGCTTCGCCCTCGATCTCGGTGTCGACGCCGGCCATGATGCGCAGCAGGGTGGATTTACCCGCGCCGTTCAGGCCCAGCACACCGATCTTGGCGCCGGGGAAGAACGACAGGGAGATGTCCTTGAGGATTTCACGCTTGGGCGGCACGACCTTGCCGACCCGGTGCATGGTATAGACGTATTGAGCCATGGATACCTAGCTTCTGGGATGAAAGTGAATGGCCGTCATGGCTGTCGCGGCCGGCGGGCCGGTGTGCCCCGGTACGAGGGGCGCGACCATTGGCCGCGGGCGACGGGCGAGGCGGGCGACGGCAGGGCCGGACTCGCGGAAACAGGACGCAGCGATCAACGCGCGCGTGCGGCAAAGCTACCGGAATGGACCGTGAAGGGCAAACGACGCTCGTCGGCGATACTGGCACTTGGCCCTGCTTCCGGGCATGCTACTGCGCGCCGAACCCCGTCGCCCCGTTCCAGGTAGCCGCTCCTTGTCCAGACCTCCCCGCCCTCCGGCCAGCCTGGCCCGGCCTGAACGGCTGGCCATCAGGAGCGCCCTGCTGCTGGTGCCGCTGATGCTCGGCCTGCTGCTCTGGCAACTGGGCCAGGAGTATTTCAGCCAGGCGCGGTTCGAGCGCGAGCGCATCCTGCACCAGAGCCAGGAGCTGGCCCACCAGTTGTCCCTGGCCCTGGAGCTCAAGGCCCAGGCTGCGCGCACCCTGGCCCGGCAACGCCTGGGCCGCGGCGAGGAGCCGGCGCTGCTGCTCGACGACCTGCGCCAGCTCTATCCCGCCCTGCGCAGCCTGGCCTGGTACGCCCCCGACGGCGGCAGGCAACTGGACACCGCGCCGGCCAGCGGCGACGACGCCTTCGTCGCCGGCCTGCGGCAACGCGCCGCCGCCAGCCCCTTCCATTACGCCTACAACGACGCCGATGGCGGCCATTTCTACCTGCTGCTGCGCCCGCAGGACGCCAGCGGCCCCTTCGCCGTGCTCCGCCTGGACGCAGCCGAGGCGCGCCGGCAATGGTCCGGGCGGGTCCTGGCCGGCGGCCGCGCCTGGGTGCTGGAAGACCAGGCCGGCCACCCGGTGCTGGCCGCGCCCGACGCGCCGGCGGACACGCCGGCGGCCATCGCGCCGGAAGCCGTCGAATCGCCGGCGCTGCAGGTCGCCAACAGCGACTGGCATATCCGCCCGCTGGTCGACGCGCTCGCTACGCAGCCCAGGGTGCCGCCGCGCCTGCTCGGCGAGCTGGGCCTGCTGCTGTTGCTGGCCGGCATCAGCTGCGCCGCCCTGCTGCGCCTGCAACGCGAGCAGCAGAGCCTGCGCGCGCAGACCGCCGACTCGCAATCGCGCCTGCGCCAGGCCGCCCAGGCCCTGGCGGCGGTGGACGAGCGGGTGCTGGTGACGCGCGCCGACGGCCGCCTGGTCTACCTCAACCCGCCGGCGGAGCAGCTGCTGGGCATCCGCGCCGAAGACGCGCCCCTGCACCATCTCGCGCGCCTGCTGCCGGAGCTGGCGCAGCCGCCCAGCGAGGGCACGCCGCCGGGCAGGCAGTACGTCACCCTGGAGCGCAACGGCCGCCGCCGGCGCTACGCCGTCAGCCGCCACCCGCTGGAGGAATCCCCGCCCGGCGAGGCGCCCGACTGGGTGCTGCGCGGCCAGCAGGCGCCGGGCGGGCACGTCTGGGTGCTGCGCGACGTCACCGAGGAGCAGCGCTCGCTGCAGGTGCTGGAAGAGACGCGGCGGCGCTACCAGGACATCTTCGACGGCGTCGGCGTGGCCCTCTGCGTGCTCGACCTCTCGGACCTGCAGCGCTTCTTCGCCGACAACGGCCTGCGCGAGGCCGGCCGCCTGCAGGCCTGGCTGGAGCGCCGCGAGGAACACTGGCCGCAGCTGCTGCGGCTGATCCGCATCAGCGAGGTCAACGAGGTGGCGCGGCGCCTGCTCGGCGTGGAGAGCGGCGAGCAGGCCTGGCGGCAGCTGATCGGCGACAGCCCGCGGCGCCCCGGCAGCGCCCGCGCGCGCATCATCGAGGCGATCCTCTGCGGCACCGGCCTCATCGAGCAGGAAGTCGCCATCCGCACCGGCCAGGGCGAGCTGCGCCACTTCTGGCTGCAGCTGCGCATCCCCGAGCACCTGCCGGACTACCGCGCGGTCACCCTGAGCCTGTCCGACATCAGCAGCCGCAAGCAGGTCGAGCTGTCGCTGATCGAACGCGAGAAGTTCTGGTCCGATGCCGTGCGCGCGGTGCCCGACACCCTGTACATCCACGACATCACCGCGCGCCGGGTGATCTTCAGCAACCATCACCTGGGCAGCCAGCTGGGCTACGGCAAGGAAGAGCTGGAGCAGATGGGCGAGCGCTTCTGGGAATGCCTGCTGCACCCGGACGACGTCGAGTACTACTGGCGCATACGCAACCTGCAACAGGTGGTCGGCGACAACCTGCTGCTGGACAGCCAGTTGCGCTGGCGCCACCGCGACGGCAGCTGGCACTGGTTCGACATCCGCGAGCAGGCCTTCAGCCGCGCCCCCGACGGCCGCGTGGCGCGCCTGATCGGCGTGGCCAAGGACATCACCGACACGGTGGAGGCGAACAACTCGCTGCGCGAGAGCAGCCGCCGCTACCAGATGCTGGCCGAGAGCATCAGCGACGTGATCCTCACCACCGACGCCCAACTGAACATCGACTACATCAGCCCGTCCATCGAGCAGACCTTCGGCTACAGCCCCGACTGGCTGCTGCACAACGACCTGCAGCAGATCGCCGCCAACCCGGCGCAGCTGGGGCGCCTGCACGACCTGCTGGAGCGCGTGCGCGACGCCATAGGCGCGCCGCGCCGGCTGGCCGCCCTGCGCGAGTCCAGCGCGGTGCACCTGTTCACCTTCGACTGCCTGCGCGCCGACGGCCGCAAGGTCCCGGTGGAGCTGCGCATCGCCCTGATGTGGGACGACTCCGGGCGCTTCGTCGGCCTGCTCGGCGTGGCCCGCGACATCAGCCAGCAGCGCCGCGCCGAGCGCGAGATGCGCATGGCCGCGACCGTGTTCGAGCATTCCACGGCGGCCATCATGGTCACCGACCCGGCCGGCTACATCGTCCAGGTCAACGACTCCTTCTCGCGCCTGACCGGCTACGCCGCCGCCGAGGTGCTCGACCAGCAGCCGCGCCTGCTCACCGCCGACCAGCAGGAGGCCAACCAGCTCAAGCACGTGCTCGACAGCCTGCAGCGCAGCGGCAGCTGGGAAGGCGAGATCCTGCAGAAGCGCAAGAGCGGCGAGCTGTACCCGTCCTGGGTGGGCATCACCGCGGTGCAGGACGAGGAAGGCGACCTGGTCAGCTTCGTCTGCTTCTTCAGCGACATCAGCGAGCGCAAGGCCAGCGAGCGGCGCATCCACCGCCTGGCCTACTACGACGCCCTCACCCACCTGCCCAACCGCACCCTGTTCCAGGACCGCCTGCACACCGCGCTGATGCAGGCCGAGCGGCACCGCCAGTGGGTGGTGCTGATGTTCCTCGACCTCGACCGCTTCAAGCCGATCAACGACTCCCTCGGCCACGCCGCGGGCGACCGCATGCTCAAGGAAGTGGCCGAGCGCCTGAACCGCTGCGTCGGCGACAACGACACCGTGGCGCGCATGGGCGGCGACGAGTTCACCCTGCTGCTGCCCGCGCTGGAAGACCGCGAGCGCGCGCTCAAGCGCGCCATCCAGGTGGCCGAGCGCATCCTCGCCAGCCTGGCCCGGCCCTTCACCCTGGAAGGCCGCGAGTTCTTCGTCACCGCCAGCATCGGCGTGGCCCTGTCGCCCCAGGACGGCGCCGAGCTGAGCCAGTTGATGAAGAACGCCGACACCGCCATGTACCACGCCAAGGAAGTGGGCAAGAACAACTTCCAGTTCTACCAGGCCGAGATGAACGCCCGCGCCCTGGAGCGCCTGGAGCTGGAAAGCGACCTGCGCCGGGCCATCGAGCAGGGCGAGTTCGTCCTGCACTACCAGCCGCAGTTCACCGGCGACGGCCGCCGCCTCACCGGTGCCGAGGCGCTGCTGCGCTGGCAGCACCCGCGCCGCGGCCTGGTGCCGCCCACCGAGTTCATCCCGGTGCTGGAGGAACTGGGGCTGATCGCCCAGGTCGGCGACTGGCTGCTGGCCGAGGCCTGCCGGCAGATCCGCATCTGGCACCGCGACAAGGTGCGGGTGCCCAAGGTGGCGGTGAACCTGTCCGCGCGGCAGTTCGCCGACGGCCAGCTGGGCACGCGCATCGCCGGCATCCTCATGGAGACCGGCATCCCGCCGGCCTGCCTGGAGCTGGAGCTGACCGAAAGCATCCTGATGAGCGACGTGTCCGAGGCCATGCACATCCTCTCCGGGCTCAAGCGGCTGGGCCTGGCCATCGCGGTGGACGACTTCGGCACCGGCTACTCGTCGCTGAACTACCTCAAGCAGTTCCCCATCGACGTGCTGAAGATCGACCGCAGCTTCGTCGACGGCCTGCCCCACGGCGAGCAGGACGCGCAGATCGCCCGCGCCATCATCGCCATGGCCCACAGCCTGAACCTGATGGTGATCGCCGAGGGCGTGGAGAGCCAGGCGCAGCTGGACTTCCTGCGCGAACACGGCTGCGACGAGGTGCAGGGCTTCCTGTTCGGCCGGCCGATGACGGCGGAGCAGTTTGCGGCGCTGTTCTCCAGCAATGCGTTGTTCCTGCTCGGCTAGCGTCAGGATTCCCCTGTAGGAGCCTATCGTACGGGCAGGCACGGCTTCTCGTAGGAGCGAGCTTGCTCGCGAATGAGCCCCCCGCTGCGGAATCTGTTCGCGAGCAAGCTCGCTCCTACGAAGAGCACTTCGGCGTAGTCGGCAAGACAGTTGCTCCTACGCCATGCCCCCGGCGGCGCCTGTAGGAGCGCGCCCTGCGCGCGAATCGCGGGCAGGGCCCGCTCCAACAGCGCTCCCCCCGCGTGAACCCCGCTTATCCGCCACATGACCGCCTTTCATATGCCAGCGCGCGCGCCCTGGGTTAGAATGCGCCCCTTTCCCAGCACCGATCCTTATGAGGACCGCCATGTTCAGCCGTGATTTGACCCTCGCCCGCTACGATGCCGAACTCTTCGCCGCGATGGAGCAGGAAGCCCTGCGCCAGGAAGAGCACATCGAGCTCATCGCCTCCGAGAACTACACCAGCCCGGCGGTGATGGAAGCCCAGGGTAGCGTGCTGACCAACAAGTACGCCGAAGGCTACCCGGGCAAGCGCTACTACGGCGGTTGCGAGTACGTCGACGTGGTCGAGCAGCTGGCCATCGACCGCGCCAAGCAGCTGTTCGGCGCCGACTACGCCAACGTCCAGCCGCACTCCGGCTCCCAGGCCAACGCCGCGGTCTACATGGCCCTGCTGAACGCCGGCGACACCGTGCTGGGCATGAGCCTGGCCCACGGCGGCCACCTGACCCACGGCGCCAGCGTCAGCTTCTCCGGCAAGATCTACAACGCCGTGCAGTACGGCATCGACGGCAACGGCCTGATCGACTACGACGAAGTCGAGCGCCTGGCCGTGGAACACAAGCCGAAGATGATCATCGCCGGCTTCTCCGCCTACTCGCAGATCCTCGACTTCCCGCGCTTCCGCGCCATCGCCGACAAGGTGGGCGCCTACCTGTTCGTCGACATGGCCCACGTGGCCGGCCTGGTCGCCGCCGGCATCTACCCGAACCCGGTGCCCTTCGCCGACGTCGTCACCACCACCACCCACAAGACCCTGCGCGGCCCGCGCGGCGGCCTGATCCTGGCGCGCAGGAACGAAGAGCTGGAGAAGAAGCTGAACTCCGCCGTCTTCCCGGGCGGCCAGGGCGGCCCGCTGGAGCACGTCATCGCCGCCAAGGCCGTGTGCTTCAAGGAAGCCCTGCAGCCCGAGTTCAAGGCCTATCAGGAACAAGTGGTGAAGAACGCCCAGACCATGGCCCAGGTGTTCATCGAGAACGGCTACGACGTGGTTTCCGGCGGCACCCGGAACCACCTGTTCCTGCTCAGCCTGATCAAGCAGGACATCACCGGCAAGGACGCGGACGCCGCCCTGGGCCGCGCCTTCATCACCGTGAACAAGAACAGCGTGCCGAACGATCCGCGCTCGCCCTTCGTCACCTCGGGCCTGCGCATCGGCACCCCGGCCGTGACCACCCGCGGCTTCAAGGAAGACGAGTGCCGCCAGCTGGCCGGCTGGATCTGCGAGATCCTCGCCAACCTGGGCGACGAGGCCGTGGAAGGCCGCGTGCGCGAGCAGGTCAAGGCCCTGTGCGCCAAGTTCCCGGTGTACGGCAAGTAAGCCTTACCCGCGAACGACAAAAAGCCCGGCATTCACCGCCGGGCTTTTTCGTTTCCATGGGCCTCAATGGGCGCCGTGCGGACGCCAGCTCAGAATGCACGTCAGCTCACGGCGGTGCTCCGGATCCTGGCAGCGCTCCTGTCCGCTCCGTCCCTGGTAGTACTGGCTGCGGATCAGTTGTTGCTGCTGCAGGTAGACCTGAATGCCAATCACCGCCAGGACTATCGCTATGAACGAGAGCGGCAGCAACACTGCAAGGTGGCGACGCAAGGGCCCGAGGATAATCTCGGCAGCACGAGCCAGCACATGTGTACGTATTGCCAACTGCATCAGCAGCAACACGGCGACCGCCAGCGGGACGCTCGCCAACCACAACCCTCCCCCCTTCAGACCGGAAGCCAGCGCAATCAGCCAGGCGACTCCGAACGCCAGCGCGCCATGCCGTAGCGGCCGCATCCCCGCCCCCTGCCCATGCCACTGGACCGGCAGGATCTCACCGCCGAGCCAATAGTCGAAACGGTTCAGCCGGTCGTGCGTAAGCGCTCGGAAAACCCGCATCACCAATGCGCTCACGTAGTAGGGGATGGTGGAGAACGCCACCAGTACCAACAGATTGGGCAGCAGCTCCGGCAGGCTCCGTACCTTGCCGGGTAGCCAGAACACGCCAAGGACGACCACAACAGCCACCCAGAGGAGGAAATGCCTGGGATCGAACTTACCTTCATTGCGCGGCAAGTCCTGCCAGAACTCCAGGCTTCGGTTGCCCTCAGGCAAACGCTCGAGCAGATTCGGATAGCGGTACTGCAAGGTGTCGGCGATACGCTGGCAACTGTTCCAGTCAGCGGCGCCGAAATCGGCGCTGAAACGACGCTGCTGGTAAATGTCGAACGGTGTCAGCATCAGTCGGGCCGCCCGCATCTCGGGGCGCAGGTCCCAGGTCTGCGCATCCCGCTGCAGGGTCTCGAAGTAGCTCTCCGCGTCCCGGCGCCGCAGCAGTGCGCCCCAGAGATACTCGGCGCAATTGGGTACGCGCCGTCCCTCCTGCCACTCGAAGAGGCTGGCGACGCCCTCGAAGAGCCCGGCCGGCCAGTGCGGAACCTCCAGCAACAGCTCCACCACCGCCTCGTCCAGCAGGCCGCGCGCATCGTAGCTTTGCAACCAGGGCTGGCGGCGCAGCGTCGCCAAGCCGTCCTGGAATTCCGCCACTTCGCCCTTATCGAGCGAACGACGCAATTGCAGCAGCAACCCACGCAACACCCTGGAACGCACCTGCAGGCGCTCGCCCTCTGTCAGCGAGGAGCGCCGATCAGGATCCAGCCAACCATACTCGACGCAAGCGGCATCCAGCAGAAGGTGGTTGCCGGGCACCTCGAGACAATGCTGCAGGAGAGCGTGCTCGAAAGAAGTGGCCAGCCCGGCCTCTTCCGCCCGCAGCCTGCACTCGGTCAGTGTGGCAGGCGAGATGTCCGCAAGCAGCGATGGAAGGTGCAGCTGCAGGTCGGTGTCGAGGGGCTGCGCGGCGGGGGGCACAACGGCCGACGCTACGTGTTCGGCTCGCTGCGGCTCTACCTCGGCGATCTCGTCCTCGCCTTCCCACTCCACCCAGCTCAATGCCTGCTCGTAGGCCTCCCGTAGCGCCTGGAAAGCCTGGGCATCCTCGTCAGGGCGGGTGACCTTGAGCAAACGCGCATATTGCCGCTTGATGGTGCGCTCGTCGGTGCCGGGCTCCAGGCCCAGGGTTTCCCAACAACTCATGGCGCGTGCCTCACTGCCACACCGACTGTTCGATCTCGTCCAGGCGCACCTGAACGGCCTCGCGCATCGCCTCGATCCGCGCCGGGTCCTGCTCGGCCAGGACCTGCTGGAAAGCTCCGGCCAATTGGGCGAGCTGGCTGCGCGCCTCTCCCAGGCTCTCCTGGTACAAACGTTCGAGACGGGCCAGGAGCAGGGTATTCACCTGCTGGTTACGCGGGTGCACCTTCAGCGAGGCCAATTCGGCCAAGCGCTGGCGAACCTCCTCGGGGCTCAGCACACCGGGGTTCTTCTCGATGACCAGGCTATGCCGCTCGCCGCTGTCCGGCAGGGTCACCTCTGCTTCGAGGATGCCGTTGTTGTCGTAGGTGAAGCGTACGTCCAGCTTGACCTCGCCCGCCTTGCGCGGCGGTACCGGGATATCCAGCTCGCCGAGCGGGATGTTGTCCTTCACCAGGCGGCTTTCACCCTGGAAGATCTGCAGCAGCACCCGGGCCTGGCCATCCTGCAGGGTCTGCACCGTCTTCACCCGGCTCACCGGCACCACGCTGTTGCGCTCGATGATCGGCAGGTAGTGCCCACTTTCATACTGGCGACCGAATTGCATGGTGGTCTCGATGCCCAAGGTATAGGGGCACACATCGGTCAGCACCACTTCCTCTAGCGCGGCGGCGCGGCTTTTCAGCGCGGCCTGCACAGCGGCGCCCAAGGCCACCGCCTCATCGGGGTTGATGTGCAGGGCCGGGAAGCGACCGAACAGTCCGGCGGCCAGCTTGCGCACCAACGGCATGCGCGTGGTCCCGCCTACCAGCAGCACCTCGTCGAGGTCGGCGACACGGATGCGCGCATCGCGCAGCGCGCGTTCGATCGGCCCGCGTAGACGCTCCAGCAGCGCGGCGCTGACCTTCTGCAGGTCGTCCTGGGTCACTTCCAGTTCCCACCTGCGCCCACCATGGCTGAAGACGAAGGTCTCGCTCGCCTGTTGCCCCAGCGCCTGGCGCACGCGCTCGGCCTCGCAGCGAAGGCGATGGAGGATGCCGCTGCCGTTGATGTCGGGGAACTGCGCGTCCTCCCGCTGGCTGGCGACGAAGTGCTGCAACAGGGCGGTATCGAAGTCCTCGCCGCCAAGGAAGTTGTCGCCGGCGCTGGCGCGGACCTCCATCACCCCCTCGAAGAGCTCGAGGATGGAGACATCGAAAGTGCCACCGCCGAGGTCGAAGACCAGGAAGGAAGTCTCCCGGTCCTTGTGGTGCAGGCCGTAGGCCAGGGCCGCCGCGGTAGGTTCGTTGACGAGTTTCTCGACCTTCAGGCCGGCCAGTTCGCCGGCGATTCGCGTCGCCTTGCGCTGCGCATCGCTGAAGTAGGCCGGCACGCTGATGACCGCTTCTTCCACCGGCTCGCCGTAGGCACGCTCGACGTCCTCCTTCAGGCTGCGCAACAGCAGCGCGGAGAGCTCTTCGGGGCGGAAGCGCCGTTGACCCAGGGTAGTCTCGTGGCCGCTGCCCATATGGCGCTTGAACAAGGCGGTGGTGAGCTGGGGGTGGGTCTGCAGGCGCTCACGGGCAGCCTGGCCGACCAGGATCAGGCCCTGGTCGTCGAGGCCGACCACACTGGGGGTGATCACGCTGCCCAGCGCATTGGGCACCAGTTGCGGGGCATCGTCGCGCCACACGGCGACGAGGCTGTTGGTCGTGCCCAGATCAATGCCGACTATCATGCTGGCGCTCTCCTTGCGAGCTTGGCGGGCTCTGCAGGCCAGGCCCATCCATGGAAGGGAAAGAACACTATTACAGCGAGATGCCAGTATCCGGTAAAGCCCCCGGAAGCAGTATCAGAGTGAGCCGGTTGGCCTCGGAAGAATTCGGCTCCGCCGACCAGATCCTGCCGCCGGAAATCCGGGGGATTCGGACTTTCCTTCCTGCTTGCCGCCGCTCAGGGCTGCACCAGCACATCCCGCAGTTCGTTGAGCTGCCGCGCCAGCGCCTCCGCTTCCACCTGGCTGTCGAACCCCTCCAGCATCACCCGGCCGTCGCGCACCGGCTCGGACACCGGCGGCAGCATGCGCAGCTGGCCGTCGATCACCACCGCCAGGGCCTTGCCCTGCTGCTTTTCGGTCAGGCGCGCCAGGCGCCGGCTGGCGTCGGGGGCGAAGGTCACCAGCACGCCGGGGCGGCCGCCGTTGCCCAGCACCACTTCGGCGCGCTGCACGTCGCGCTGGGTGAGTTCGGCGCGGGCGATGACCAGCACCGCCTGGCCTTGCGGGTCGGCCAGGGTGCGGGTGCTGGCCGTGGCCTTGTCGGCGGTGGCGTGGATGTCGAAGCTGTGCTGCGGCAGGACCGGCGGCGTGCCGGCGCAGGCGCCCAGCAGGGCGAGGAGGCAAAGCGGGATCAGGCGTTTCATGGGTCGACGACGGGTCAGGCAACAGTGGAATCGGGCCGGATGCCAGTTGGACAACGGCGCGCGCCGGTCATTGCGTACCGGCCGGCACATGATAACGCCGATGGCGGCCCGGCAGGCGTGGCAGAGGTCAACGAAGGGGCTGGCACGGGCCTTGCGTTGGCAGTCGCGGCCGAGGCCGGCTAGGCTCGTCGGGGAAGCGGGCGACGGGCTCGATACCCGCGTTTCCGGCGAGCTGCTATGATGCCCGCCTTTTTTGCCCAGGCCGCGCGAGACGGCCATTGTTGACCGACCGGTCGAGCCGCAGGACGCCCAAACACGGGGAGCACGACATGCTGGAAAAGCTGTTCCAACTCAAGGCGCACAACACCAACGTACGCACCGAGATACTGGCGGGGGTCACCACCTTCCTGACCATGGCCTACATTCTCTTCGTCAACCCGAGCATCCTCGGCGAGACCGGCATGGACAAGGGCGCGGTGTTCGTCGCCACCTGCCTGGCCGCGGCCATCGGCTCGGCGATCATGGGGCTGATCGCCAACTACCCCATCGCCCTCGCGCCGGGCATGGGCCTGAACGCCTTCTTCACCTACACCGTGGTGCTGCACATGGGCCACACCTGGCAGGTGGCGCTGGGCGCGGTGTTCCTCTCGGCCTGCATGTTCTTCGTCATCTCGATCTTCCGCATCCGCGAATGGATCATCAACAGCATCCCGCTGGCCCTGCGCTCGGCCATCGCCGCCGGCATCGGCCTGTTCCTGGCGCTGATCGCGCTCAAGGAATCCGGCATCGTCGTCGCCAACCCGGCCACCCTGGTGGGCATGGGCGACCTGGCCAGGCCCGAGCCGCTGCTGGCGATCCTCGGCTTCATCCTCATCGTCGCCCTGGAAGCCCGCCGCGTGACCGGCGCGGTGATGATCGGCATCCTCGCCGTGACCTTCATCGCCATCGCCCTGGGCGTGTCGCAGTTCGGCGGCGTGGTGTCGATGCCGCCGTCGCTGGCGCCGACCTTCCTCCAGCTGGACATCAAGGGCGCCCTGGACATCGGCCTGACCAGCGTGATCTTCGCCTTCCTCTTCGTCGACCTGTTCGACAACTCCGGCACCCTGATCGGCGTGGCCAAGCGCGCCGGCCTGATGGGCAAGGACGGGCACATGCCGAAGATGGGCCGCGCGCTGATCGCCGACAGCACCGCGGCCATGTTCGGCTCGCTGCTGGGCACCTCCACCACCACCAGCTACATCGAGTCCGCCGCGGGCGTCTCCGCCGGTGGCCGCACAGGCCTGACCGCCATCGTGGTCGCCGTGCTGTTCCTGCTGGCGCTGTTCTTCGCCCCGCTGGCGGGCAACGTGCCGGCCTTCGCCACGGCGCCGGCGCTGTTCTTCGTCGCCGTGCTGATGGCCTCGGGCCTGGCCGAGATCGACTGGGACGACCTGACCGTGGCCGCGCCCGTGGTGGTCACCGCCCTGGCCATGCCGCTGACCTTCTCCATCGCCAACGGCATCGCCTTCGGCTTCATCACCTGGACCGCCTGCAAGCTGCTGGCCGGCCGCTTCCGCGAGCTGAACTGGGCGCTGGTGATCCTCTCGGTGCTGTTCGTCATCAAGCTGGGCTGGTACAACGCCTGAGTCATCTTTACCCATGCTGCATGGGTATCGCTTCGCTCGACCCATCCCGCGAGTCACCTGCAAGATGGGTCGAGTGCAACGAAACCCATCGCCGCCACCACGCACCAAGAGTTCCCCATGAGCAGCCCCCGCTTCGACCCCGCCGCCTACGACACCCAACTGGCCGACAAGGCCGCGCGCCTGCGCGAGCTGCTGGCGCCCTTCGCCGCGCCCGAGCCGCAGGTGTTCGACTCGCCCCGCGAGCACTACCGCCTGCGCGCCGAGTTCCGCCTGTGGCGCGAGGGCGAGCAGCGCCACTACGCGATGTTCGAGCAGGGCGACAAGCACACGCCGATCCTGATCGACGACTTCCCCATCGCCAGCCAGCGCGTCAACGAACTGATGCCGCGCCTGAAGGCCGCCTGGGCCGAGCGCGCCCTGGGCCACAAGCTGTTCCAGGTGGAGTTCCTCACCACCCTGGCGGGCGATGCGCTGGTCACCCTCTGCTACCACCGCCCGGTGGACGAAGCCTGGCAGGCCGCGGCGGCGACGCTGGCCGCCGAGCTGGGCGTGAGCATCGTCGGGCGCTCGCGCGGCAAGCGCCTGGTGGTCGGCCGCGACTATGTCGAGGAAGCCCTGCAGGTGGCCGGGCGGACCTTCCGCTACCGCCAGCCGGAGGGCGCCTTCACCCAGCCCAACGGCGTGGTCTGCCAGAAGATGCTCAACTGGGCCTTCGAGGCCCTCGGCCAGCGCGACGACGACCTGCTGGAGCTGTACTGCGGCAACGGCAACTTCACCCTGCCGCTGGCCACCCGGGTGCGCAAGGTGCTCGCCACCGAGATCAGCAAGACCTCGGTGAACGCCGCCCTGGCGAACCTGGCCGGCAACGCTGTGGATAACGTCACCCTGGTGCGCCTCTCCGCCGAGGAGCTGACCCAGGCGCTGAACGAGGTGCGCCCGTTCCGCCGCCTGGCCGACGTGGACCTGAAGGGCTACGACTTCGGCAGCGTCTTCGTCGACCCGCCGCGCGCCGGCATGGACGCGGACACCTGCGAGCTGACCCGCCGCTTCGAGCGCATCCTCTACATCTCCTGCAACCCGGAGACGCTGGCGCAGAACATCGCCCAACTGCACGACACCCACGCGGTGACGCGCTGCGCATTGTTCGACCAGTTCCCCTACACCCACCACATGGAAGCGGGCGTGCTGCTCGAGCGTCGCCGCGGCTAACCCAACCTGGGTTGGGCGGCGCTTCCCGCGCCGCCGGCTAGGCTGCTGTGGATAACCACAAGAGAGCCTCGCCATGCACCGCTTCCTGCTTCCCCTGCTCGCCCTGCTGCTGGCCGCCTGCGCCGGCAGCGACCCGGCCAAGGTGACGGTCTCGCCGGCCGCCGATGGCCACCAGGGCAGCTTCTCCATCCAGGCGGTACGCGCCCCCGGCCACCGCCTGGACCTCGAGGACCGCTTCGACGCCGCCCTGCGCCGCGCCCTGGAAGCCAAGGGCTACCGCTTCCAGGCGCGCAATGGCGATTTGCGGGTGCTCTATGCGCTGGGGCTGGAGCGCCAGACCGGGGTGATCCAGCGCCCGGTAGCGACCCAGGAAGGCGTGGTGAACCAGACGCAGATCGCCGATTCCGACCTGGCGCGGCTGGTCATGCGCATCGTCGACGAGGGGAGTCGCGAAGTGCTCTACGAAGCGCAGTTGAGCAGCCAGCTACAGGACCCGAACCTGAGCCAGGAGGCTTTCGACAAGGCGCTGGCGAAGCTGCTGGAGGATTTCCCGGCGCACCGCCCCTGAGGCGGCTCAGCTGTAGCTGGAGGGCGTCTTGCGCACGAACTTGATGCTGTAGCTGAAGTCCGGCTTGCGGGTGACGCTGATGGCGCGGCGGGTGACGGTGTCCAGGGTGAGGTTCCAGAACCCGGTGCTGGGCACGCGGATGCGCGCCGGGAAGCGCTCGAAGGCGCCGCCGTGGTAGCTGTGGCGGCCGCCGTTCTTGAAGCTGCGGAAGTTGGCGTCGTTCATCAGGCGGATGTTGCAGGTGCGCGAGCATTCGATGACCACGAGGTCGCCCTCGTTGAGGTGTTCGCGCTTGTGGATGAATTTCATGTTGCGGGCCTGCGGGTGACGGTCGAACGGGGCGCAACGATAGCACGGAAGCCGGCGCCGCCCCAGCGGCGCCGGTCCGACAGGCTCAGTCCGCGGCGCGCAGGCGGATGCCGTCGGCCTCCACGCGCTGGCCCACCTGGAACGCGGCGTTGGGCGAACGCACGGTGCGCTCGCTGCCATCCGCCGCCTGCACCACGTAGGCCTTCTGGCTGGCGCCGCTGGCCTGCTGCACGCCGCTGCCGGCCAGCCAGCCGATGCCGGCCCCCGCCAGCGCGCCGAAGGGCCCGCCCAGGGCGCCGCCGACCAGCAGCCCGCTGCCCGCGCCGAAACCGCCGCCGACCGTGTTGTCCGGCCGTTCAGCCACCACCTGGTCCGCCTGCGCCACCGCGCAGGACAACAGCACCACACCCATTGCACACAGGCTCGCTACTTTCATGATCGCTCCATTGGCGTTTGAAGGTAGCCAAGCCATTACAGCAAACGTGCCAGCCCCCGAGGGCCCATGGATCATGGGCTGGCGCGAGATCGAAGTCAAAATGACCAGCAGCGGCGGAGTCATCCTGACTCGCCGCGAAGTCTTTCGGACCTGACTCAGAGCCCTTCGAAGTCGGCGTCGCGCACCTTCTCCACCGGCGTCTCCGGCAGCGGTTCGGCCGGCTCCGGCTCGCGCCGGCCGCGCTCCAGCCAGTACAGGGCGAAGATCGCCAGCAGCGACACGCTGCCGCGGTAGACCAGGCCGTAGAGGGTGGCGTCGGTATCGATGCCCAGGCCCGAGGACCAGGCGATGAGCAGCCGCGACAGGGTCAGGGTGAGCTGCACCAGCACCACCAGGATCAGCCCGGCGCGCAGCAGCTCGCGGCGGCGCAGGGCGAACAGCAGGAACAGCGCCAGGGCGAACTGGTGGCCGCCGTAGAACACCTGGGCGTCGCTGACCGATTCCGGTTCCATCAGCAACATGCCGCTGAGGTTGGCCATCTCGTAGGGGCGCACCCAGTACAGCAGGCCCAGGCCGGCCCATACCAGGGCCTGTAGCAGCAAGACGAAGCGGGCGAAGAGCATCCTGTTCCTCCTGGGGCCCGTCAGCCCTCGGCATAATGAAGATGGATAAAGGACACAGACCTTGCTCGGCGCGCCGAGTTCGGCGGCGGCGTCATAAGCTGATACAGAGCAGGGACGGGCGCCGCCGTCCCTGAGAGTATGCTCCACGGATTTCGTTCTGACAGGAGCTTCCCATGCGCCGCATCCTCCTTCTCGCCGCCCTCCTCGCCGGCACCGCCCAGGCCGCCCAGCCGTTGACCATCGACGTGCACCGCGACGCCAATTGCGGCTGCTGCAAGGACTGGATCAAACACCTGCAGGCCAACGGCTTCACGGTCAACGACCACGTCGAGGCGGACATGTCGGCGGTCAAGACGCGCCTGGGCGTGCCCTACGCCATGGGCTCGTGCCATACCGGGGTGATCGACGGCAAGTTCGTCGAGGGCCACGTACCGGCCCGTGATGTGCTCGCGCTGCGCGAACGCGCCGACCTGGTGGGCGCCGCCGTGCCAGGCATGCCCATGGGCTCGCCGGGCATGGAGATGGGTGGGCGTTACGATGCCTACCAGGTGCTGGGGTTGGGCAAGGATGGGAAAGCGGTGGTGTTGGCGGATTATCCGCGGCGTTGAGGTTTTTCTTGGGGGCTTGGAGCCATTCTGCTGTTCTGGGACGTGGGATCGGCTCCGCCCCTCTCCCTAACCCTCTCCCTGAAGGGAGAGGGGACCGTTGGGCAGGCACTGATGTTCTGGAGTCAGCCGGCTAGCATAGAAATTGCCGGCTAAAATCAAGCCTTATCTCGGCACGGACAAGCCCCCTCTCCCTTCAGGGAGAGGGCTGGGGAGAGGGAAAGAAGCCCCCGCGAAGCACCAATGCATCCGGAGAGCTCCCTTTCCCATACGCCTTTCGCTTACTCCCCCACCTTCGCCCCCTTCGGCAACAACCCATCGGCCCGGAACATCGCCTTGATCCCCCGCACCGCCTGGCGCAAGCGATCACGGTTCTCGATCAACGCAAAGCGCACGTGGTCGTCGCCATAGTCACCAAAGCCGATACCCGGCGAGACGGAGACCTTGGCGTCCTTCAGCAGCTTCTTGGCGAACTCCAGCGAGCCCAGGTGCGCGTAGGGTTCGGGGATCTTCGCCCAGACGTACATCGAGGCCTTGGGGTTCTCGACCCTCCAGCCGGCCTCGTGCAGGCCCTTCACCAATACGTCGCGGCGCGCCTGGTACTGGCTGGCGATGTCGCGCACGCACTGCTGGTCGCCTTCCAGGGCGGCGATGGCGGCCACCTGCAGCGGGGTGAAGGTGCCGTAGTCGTGGTAGCTCTTGATCCGCGCCAGGGCCGAGACCAGCTCCGGGTTGCCGACCATGAAGCCGATGCGCCAGCCGGCCATGTTGTAGCTCTTGGACAGGGTGAAGAACTCCACCGCGATGTCCTTGGCGCCGGGCACCTGCATGATCGACGGCGCTTTCCAGCCGTCGTAGACGATGTCGGCGTAGGCCAGGTCGTGCACCACCAGCACGTCGTACTGCCTGGCCAGGGCCACCACGCGCTCGAAGAAGTCAAGCTCCACGCACTGCGCGGTGGGGTTGGAGGGGAAGCCGAGGATCATCATCTTCGGCTTGGGGATCGACTCGCGGATCGCCCGTTCCAGCTCGTTGAAGAAGTCGATGCCCGGCACCAGCGGCACCGAGCGCACCTGGGCGCCGGCGATCACCGCGCCGTAGATGTGGATGGGGTAGCTGGGATTGGGCACCAGGATGTTGTCGCCGTGGTCCAGGGTGGCCAGCATCAGGTGCGCCAGGCCCTCCTTGGAACCGATGGTGACGATGGCCTCGGTTTCCGGGTCGATGTCCACCGCGTAGCGCTCCTGGTACCAGCGCGAGATGGCCCGGCGCAGGCGCGGAATGCCGCGGGAGGTGGAGTAGCCGTGGGTGTCCTCGCGCTGGGCGACCTGCACCAGCTTTTCGACGATGTGCGGCGGGGTGGCGCCGTCGGGGTTGCCCATGGACAGGTCGATGATGTCCTCGCCGCGGCGGCGGGCGGCCATCTTCAGTTCGGCGGTGATGTTGAAGACGTAGGGCGGGAGACGATCGATACGCGCGAAGCGGCGTGCTGAACGGGGTTCAGTCATGATTTCCTCGGTGAACGTAAGCGCCCGGAACCGTCCGAGCGACGCCGGCCACTGCGGTGGCCTGAAAAGCTGGGCTTTTCTTGTCGGCGAACATATCCGCCGTTAGGCTCGCTGTCGAGTTCTACTTTCAGCCAGGGAGCCCCATGTCCCCTCAGCATTACTGGCAGCTCGACGTCTTCGCCGAACGCCCCCTCGGCGGCAACGGCCTGGCGGTGTTCGCCGACGCCCGCGGCCTGGCCGACGCCACCCTGCAGGCCCTGACCCAGGAGCTGCGCCAGTTCGAGACGCTCTTCCTCTACCCCACCGCGCAGCTGGACACCTACGGCGCGCGCATCTTCACCCTGGAGGAAGAGCTGCCCTTCGCCGGCCACCCGCTGCTGGGCGCCGCCGCGCTGCTGCACCACATCCACCAGCGTGGCGAGCAGGAACACTGGACGCTGCAACTGGCCGCCAAGGACGTGAACCTGACCACCCGCCGCCACGGCCAGGGCTTCATCGCGCAGATGAACCAGGGCCAGGCGCAGTTCGGCGCCGTGCTCGACGACGAAGCCCGCCGCTGGTTCGCCGAGGCCTTCTCGCTGCAGGCCAGCGACCTCGCCGGCTACCCCGCCAGCGTGGTCAGCACCGGCCTGCCCTACCTGCTGCTGCCGGTGCGCGGCGAGGCGCTGGGGCGCATCCGCCAGCGCGCCGAGCTATCCACGCCGATGGGCGAGCGCCTGGCCGCCCTGGGCGCGGCCTTCGTCTTCCTGCTGGACGTGGATGGCCGCGAAGGCCGCACCTGGGACAGCGCCGGGCTGGTGGAGGACATCGCCACCGGCAGCGCCGCCGGCCCGGTCGCCGCCTACCTGGTGGAACTGGGCAAGGCCCGCCGCGGCGAGACCTTCGAGCTGCACCAGGGCCGCTTCCTCGGCCGCCCGAGCCTGCTGGAAGTACGCGTCGGCGACGACGACCAGGTGCAGGTGGGCGGCAAGGTGCAGCTGCTGGCCCGCGCCGAGCTGCTCTGCCGCCTCGACTGACGGCCGGACTGGCGCACCGCGCGGGCGCCGACGACACTCAACCCACGCACATTCAGGAGAAGACGCCATGCTCTGGCGCAAAGGACGACGCAGCGACAACGTGGTGGATGCCCGCGACGACAGCGGCGGCGGCATCGGCGGTGGCGGCATGCGCATCGGCGGCCGCGGCCTGAGCCTGGGCGGGGTGGCCATCGTGGTGGTGGTCGGCCTGCTGATGGGCCAGGACCCGATGCAGATCCTCGGCAGCCTGCTCGGCCAGATGGACACCGGCCAGGCCCCGGCGCGCCCGCAGGTGCAGGGCCGCCCGGCGACCGGCGCCGACCCGCAGGTGGACTTCGTCCGCGCCGTGCTCGGCGACACCGAGGACACCTGGGGGCAGATCTTCGCCCACGGCAACGCCCAGTACGAGCAGCCCAAGCTGATCCTGTTCAACGGCGGGGTGAACTCGGCCTGCGGCTTCGCCTCCTCGGCGGTGGGGCCCTTCTACTGCCCCGGCGACCACCGGGTGTACCTGGACCTGGGCTTCTTCCGCGAGATGGAGCAGCGCTTCGCCGCCGCCGGCGACTTCGCCCGCGCCTACGTGATCGCCCACGAGGTCGGCCACCACGTGCAGAACCTGCTGGGCATCTCGGCCAAGGTCGAGGCCGCCCGCCGCCGCGGCGCGCCCATGGAGGGCGCCAACGGCCTCTCGGTGCGCCTGGAGCTGCAGGCCGACTGCTTCGCCGGGGTCTGGGCCAACAAGGCCCAGCAACGCCTGCAGTGGCTGGAGCCGGGCGACATCGAGAGCGCGCTGAACGCCGCCAACGCCATCGGCGACGACCGCCTGCAGAAGCAGTCCCGCGGCACCGTGGTGCCGGACTCCTTCACCCACGGCACCTCGGCGCAGCGCATGCGCTGGTTCAAGCTCGGCTTCGACTCGGGCTCGCCGGGCAAGTGCGATACCTTCAAGGCGCAGGCGTTGTGAGCAGTACGAAGGGATTCCGCCGCGGGGATATGTTCGCGAGCAAGCTCGCTCCTACGAAAAGCCGTGCTCATCTGCAATGTAGGAGCGCGCCCTGCGCGCGATATCGCGGGCAGGGCCCGCTCCTACAGGTAGCCGGGAAGCACGGTCCTCCCCCGTAGGAGCGGACCTTGTCCGCGATAGCCGGAAGTATCGGCGCGATTCGCGGATGAGATCCGCTCCGCCGCCCCGCCCGCGCCATCCCCCTGTAGGAGCGCGCCCTGCGCGCGAATCGCGGGCAGGGCCCGCTCCTACGAATAGGCTGGCCAGGCGCTTTACAGGTAACGCCTGAGCGTCTGCAGGAATTCCGCCGGCTCCACCGGCTTGAGCAGGAAGTCCAGCACGTTCAGGCGCATCGCCTCGACCACGTCGCGGGCGCGGGTGGTGCCGGAGAGCACGATGATCGGCAGGAAGGTGCCCTGGGCGTGAAGCTGGCGGATCAGTTCCAGGCCCGCGCCCTCGCCTTCCATGCACAGGTCGGTGACCAGCAGGTCGATGGCCGATTCGTCGCGGCCGATGCGGCGCAGGGCCTGGGCGCTGTTGCGGGCGGTCAGGCAGTGCAGGTCGGCGCTTTCGATCAGTTCGCGCATCTCGGCGAGCACCTGCGGGTCGTCATCCACCAGCAGCACCGTCGGGGGGCGCTCGGGGCGGACGGTGATCTCCAGCAGCGCCTCGATCTCTTCGTCGTCGAGCAGGTTGCGGTACGCGTGAGGCAAGGGCTCACCCATGGCGGCGTTTTGCCGGGAGTATAGCGGCATTTCGCCACATCGCCGTAGCCTCCCCCGGCCCAAGAAAAAGCCGGCCCGAAGGCCGGCTCTGTCAGCAAGGGCAACCGACCTTAGCGCACGCCTTCCTGGCGCAGCGCCGCGGGGGTGAAGTCGCTTTCCGAAGCGCTGTAGTTGAAGTCGTAGGCGGATTTCTCCTCGTTCTTCAGGCCCAGCACCAGGTAACGGCTGGAGAGCAGGTCGTACAGGGTTTCCGCGGTGTACCAGGGCACCTGGTTGTTGTAGTAGTACTGCGAGAAGGCCTCGGCCACGCGCCACAGGGTGCCGCGGCCGTCGTAGTGGTCGATCTCGGCGGCTTGCCAGGTGTCCTCGTCGATGTAGAAGTCGCGCTTGGCGTAGATGTGGCGCTCGCCCGGCTTCAGGGTGGCGACCACGTGCCAGACGCGGTGCAGTTCGTAGCGGGTCAGGTCCTGGTTGAGGTGGCCGGGCTTGATGATGTCCGCGTACTTCAGCTTGGGATCGTCGAGCTTGTAGTTGTTGTACGGGATGTACAGCTCCTGCTTGCCCACCAGTTTCCAGTCGTAGCGGTCCGGCGCGCCGTTGTACATGTCCAGGTTGTCCGAGGTGCGCAGGCCGTCGGCGGCGGTGCCGGGGCCGTCGTAGGACACCTGCGGGGCGCGGCGCACGCGGCGCTGGCCGGCGTTGTAGAGCCAGGCCAGGCGCGGTTCCTTGACCTGGTCGAGGGTCTCGTGCACCAGCAGCACGTTGCCGGCCAGGCGGGCCGGGGCGGTGACCTGCTGCTTGAAGTAGAACAGCACGTTGCTCGGCTTGCTCGGGTCGTAGTCCTTCAGGTCGGTGCGGAACACGAACTCGTCCTGGAAGTACACCAGCGAGTAGCTGCCGTTGACCTGCGGGGTGGCCTGGGTCACCAGGCGGCGCACGTGGCCGCCGCGGTAGCGGGTGATGTGGTTCCAGATGACTTCCAGGCCGTTCTGCGGGATCGGGAAGGGGTTGGCGGTCTGGAAGTTCTGCAGGCCGTTGCCGCCCTGCACCAGGTTGGTGGCGGTGGCATTCTTTTTCGTCGCTTCCAGCACCGAGTCAGGCAGGGTGGCGGTGCGGTGCGACGGGTACACCGGCATCTTGTAGGTGTCGGGGTAGCGCTTGAACATGGCCAGCTGGCCGGGGGTCAGCTTGTCCTTGTACTGCTCGACGTTCTGCGCGGTGATGGTGAACAGCGGCTTCTCGCTGGCGAAGGGGTCGGCGAGGAAGCCCTTGGCGTCCACGGCGCCGGCGTTCTTCGGCAGGCCGCCGGTCCAGGCGGGGATGCTGCCGTCGGCGTTGCCGGCCTTCTCGGCGCCGACCGGGGTCAGGGTGGAGCCCAGCTTGGCAGCGTCGGCGGCGGATACCGCGGCCATCACCTGGGTGGCCAGCAGGCTCAGGCCCAGGGCCAGCGCGCCGGTTTGCAGCAGTCTCTTTGTTGTTCTCATTATCGCGTCGTCCTCGATGAGTCGTTACTGCTCGCGCAGCGGCCGCGCCGCCGCGCTCGCGATCTCTGTCTGCTGGCGCCCCGCCCGGCAGCGGGCGGAGCGCGGGTGCCGCTTAGAAGTTCACGCCGAAGCTGAGCGCGACGAAGTCGCGGTCGACCAGGGTGGAGTACTTGCCGTCGAAGTAGTTGGTGTAGGAAAGGCTCGCGGTGTAGGTGTTCAGGTAGTCGGCGTCCACGCCCAGGCTGACCGCCTTGCGGCCTTCCTCGAAGTTGCCGCCCGGGCCGGGGGAGTAGCCGTCGACGTCGTGGGACCAGGCCACGTTGGGCTTGAGGTTCACACCGGCGAACACGTCGTTGTAGTCCCAGATCGCCCGCATGCGGTAGCCCCAGGAGTCGGCGGTGGTGAAGCCGTCGTTCTCGCAGTTGCGCGACAGGTTGTTCTTCGGCCCGTTGGCCCCAAGCGTCGAGGCGTTGAGCACCTGGCAGATCCCCCCCGGCAGCGGGCCGGGACCGAACACCGGGTCGCGGCCATAGCGGGCCTTGGAGGTGCTCTCCAGGCCGCCGACGTGGGTCCAGCCCACCTCGCCCACCAGGGTCAGGCGCTCGGCGCCCATGACCTGGTCGAAGAAGTGGGTGAAGGTGGTCTGCAGCTGGGTGATTTCCTTGCGGGTGTAGCCGTGCAGGTCGGTGTCCGGGGCCCCCTCGAGCACCGAGGCGTTGCCGAACACCGGGCCGCCCAGCGGCACCACGCCGGCGAACAGGATGTCGGTGGTGTTCAGTTGCACCGGGGCGTTGGGCCGGTAGCTGATCTCGCCCTGCCAGGCCGTGCCGGTGGGCAGCGTGGTGGAGAAGCTCAGGCCGTACAGGTGGATGTCTTCCGGGTACTCGACGAAGTACGAGGAGTTGCCGGCCACCAGCAGCGGGGCGAAGGCGGCGAGCTGGCCGGTGAGGCTGCGGGCCAGGTTGTAGGTGCTTTGCGAGGCGCCGCGGCCGCTGAAGATCGGCAGGCGGCTGTGGTAGTTCATGTAGTAGCCGCCGAACTCGGTGTTCAGGGCATCGGCGTAGTACTTCAGCGACAGGCCGTACTGCCCGCTGTCGCGGGCGTCACGGTCCGGCCCGCGGCGCACCAGGGCGCCCTCGTTGTTGACGTCCACGCCGAACTGCTTGGCCAGCGCCACGTTCCCCGCCCCCAGCGCCTGGGCGTTGGTCAGCACGCGCAGGTTGTCGGTGCAGCCGTCGGCGATCACGTCGGGCTGGGAGAAGAAGGTGCCGCAGTTGTCGACCACCGTCTGGTCCCACTCCAGTTGGTAGAAACCTTCGGCGGAGAGGTTGTCGGTGAGGTTCTGCGACAGGTAGAACATGTTCACCGGCACCAGGGCTTCCTTGATCTCGGAGCCCGGGCGGCGCAACGCGGTGACGTCGAACGGGTTGATCGAGTTGATGCCGCCCTGGATGAAGGTGCTCTCGCCCCAGTTCACCACCTGCTTGCCCAGGCGCACGTTGCCCGGCAGGTCGGCGATGCTGTACTTGTGGTAGATGAAGGCGTCGAGCAGTTCGGCGCCGGAGGCCTGGGCGGCTTCCTTGCGGCCGCTGTCGCTGAGCGGCTTGAACTCGGTGCTCTCGTCCTTCTGCTCGAAGTCGTACCAGTACTTGCCGCGCAGGAACACGCCGGTGTCGCCGTACTTCAGCTCCAGGTCGTGGATGCCCTTGAAGATCTTCGAGAAGGTCTTGCCGGCCTTGTAGTTCAGGTGGCCGTCGTCGGAGGTCTGCGACAGCCCCTTGCCGCCGTTGTTCACGCCGATCAGGTTCTTGTCCGGATTCTGCGTCGACCAGCTGGCGCCGACCGACAGGCTGGAATCGAAGGAGCCCTCGATCTCGCCGATGTTGAAGGTGACCGCCGAAGCGGGAGTGGCAAGCGTGGAAGCCAGGCTGACGGCCAGCGGCAAACGCGCCAGGCGCCAGATCTTCTTCATTTGTGTCATCGACGCTACTCCATGTGTGATTTTTGTTATGAGTGGCAGCGACTATAGCCAGCCCCCCGTCGGGCTTGATCCCTCGAAAGTGTGATTTAGCGCGTCGCTGCGGCAACGAGCCGCAAGCTAGACGGCTCGCAGAAAGGATTAGCAGAGGCTGCGCCCCGTGCCAAGCGCTTGCTTGGGGGACGCAGCCGGAGGGAAGGGATTACAGGGCGGAGAGGAATTCGCTGCCGGATTCCTGCCAACGAGCGATATCCACACGGATGCGCTTCTTGTCCAGCTTGCCCACGCTGGTCTTGGGAACTTCAGTAACAACGGCGATCTGCGAGGGAATCGCCCACTTGTTGATGTGGCCCTGCTCGACGAAAGGCTTGAGGTGTTCCTTCAGCCCCTTGGCGTCCAGTTGCTGGCCCTCGAAGAGCACCAGCAGGGCGAACGGGCGCTCGCCCCATTGCGGGTCCGGCACCCCCACCACGGCCACCTCGCGCACCGCCGGGTGACGGCTGATGAGGTCTTCCAGCTCCAGCGAGGACAGCCATTCGCCACCGGTCTTGATCACGTCCTTGATGCGGTCGCGGATGTCGATGAAGCCCATGCCGTCGAGGGTGGCCACGTCGCCGGTGTGCATCCAGCCGCCGGCCCAGAGCTCCTCGCCCTTCTGCGGCTCGCGGAAGTAACCCTGGGTCAGCCAGGGCGAACGCAGCACCAGCTCGCCCTGGGACTCGCCGTCGGCCGGCAGCAGCTGGCCGTGCTCGTCCATGATCGCCGCGTCCACCAGCGGCACCGGCACGCCGGCCTTGATGCGGTAGGTGGTGCGCTCGTCCTCGCTGCCGGCCTTGAGCTCCTCGTTGAGGTAGGCACAGGAGATCAGCGGGCAGGTCTCGGACATGCCGTAGGCGGCGGTCAGCTGGATGCCGCGGGCCTGGGCCGCCTCGTACAGCGAGCGGGTCAGCGCGCTGCCGCCGATGATGATCTTCCAGCCGTTGAAGTCCAGGCCCTGGGCGGCCTTGGCGTTCATCACCATCTGCAGGATGGTCGGCACGCAGTGGGAGAAGGTGACCTTCTCGCGCCTCCACAGCTCCACCAGCAGTTCCGGGTCGTAACGCCCCGGGTACACCTGCTTGATGCCGAGCATGGTGGCCACGTAGGGGGTGCCCCAGGCATGCACGTGGAACATCGGCGTGATCGGCATGTACACGTCGCTGTTGCCCATCAGGCGGATGCTGTCCAGGCTGGCGATGGTCGAGGCCATGGCCAGGGTGTGCAGCACCAGTTGGCGGTGGGTGAAGTACACGCCCTTGGGGTTGCCGGTGGTGCCGGTGGTGTAGAAGGTGGTGGCCACCGAGTTCTCGTCGAAGTCGGGGAAGGCGTAGCGCGGGCTGGCCGCGGCCATCAGCGTCTCGTATTCGCCGATGCAGTCGGGCAGCGCGCAGCTCTTGTCGGCGCCGTCGGTCAGCAACAGGGTCTTCTGCACCGTGGTCAGCTGCCCGGCGATGCCCTGGTAGAGCGGCACGAACTCGCTGTTGACCAGCACGAAGCGGTCCTCGGCGTGGTTCATGGTGTAGAGGATCTGCTCCGGCGAGAGGCGGATGTTGATGGTGTGCAGCACCGCGCCGATCATCGGGATGGCGAACATCGCCTCCAGGTAGCGGTGGCTGTCCCAGTCCATCACCGCCACGGTGTCGCCGGCCTGCACGCCGGCCTCGGTGAGGACGTTGGCCAGGCGCGCGACGCGCTCGTTGAAGGTGGCGTAGTTGTAGCGCACCAGGTCGCGGTAGACGATCTCGCGGCTTTTTTCGTAGCGCGCGCCGGACAACAGCAGGCTCTTGACCAGCAACGGGTACTGGTAGGCATTGC
Organism: Pseudomonas delhiensis; assembly: GCF_900187975.1. Lineage (GTDB taxonomy): Bacteria > Pseudomonadota > Gammaproteobacteria > Pseudomonadales > Pseudomonadaceae > Pseudomonas > Pseudomonas delhiensis. Next base: position 70,137 of record NZ_FZPC01000008.1, read on the forward strand.
TCGCAGCGGGGAGGAGACGGGTCTTGAGCATGTTCGGCTTACCTGTGGGACCTTCATGGGAGTCGATGCCGGTGACTGTAGAGGCGCCACCCTGACCAATCATCCATCCAAAGAGTGATTTGCGGGTGACTCTTTGGCCTGATCCGGTCACGCGCTAGAATCGCCGCCACCCGGTCGTTCACGACCGCCCCCCCCAAGAACAAGAGCCACGAGGTAGTTTTCCATGTCCGAAATCGTCATCGTCAGCGGCGCCCGCACCCCCATGGGCGGCTTCCAGGGCAGCCTGGCCGCGGTCCCCGCGGTGGAACTGGGTGCCATCGCCATCCGCGAGGCGGTCGCCCGCGCCGGCATCGACGCCGCCGATGTCGAGGAAGTGATCATGGGCTGCGTGCTGCCGGCCGGCCTGAAGCAGGGCCCGGCCCGACAGGCGGCGCTCAACGCCGGCCTGCCCGCCGCCACCGGCTGCACCACCATCAACAAGCTGTGCGGCTCGGGCATGAAGGCGGTGATGCTGGCCCACGACCTGCTCAAGGCCGGAACCAACAGGATCATGGTCGCCGGCGGCATGGAGAGCATGTCCAACGCCCCCTACGTGCTGGAGAAGGCCCGCAGCGGCCTGCGCATGGGCCACGCCGAGATCAAGGACCACATGTTCCTCGACGGCCTGGAAGACGCCCGCAGCGGCCGCCTGATGGGCTCCTTCGCCCAGGAGACGGCGGACAGCAACGGCATCACCCGCGAGGCGATGGACGCCTACGCCATCGAGTCGCTCAAGCGCGCCCAGGCCGCGATCCACGATGGCTCCCTGGCCAGCGAGATCGTCCCGGTGACCGTCGCCACCCGCAAGGGCGAAGTGCTGGTCAAGGACGACGAGCAGCCGCTGACCGCCAACCTGGACAAGATCCCCGGCCTGAAGCCCGCCTTCAAGAAGGACGGCACCATCACCGCGGCCAACGCCAGCTCCATCTCCGACGGCGCCAGCGCCCTGGTCCTGATGACCGCCGAGGAAGCCGCCCGCCGCGGCCTGAAGCCGCTGGCGAAAATCGTCGGCCACGCCACCCAGAGCCAGGACCCGAGCGAATTCACCCTGGCCCCCATCGGCGCCATGACCAACCTGTTCAGGAAGACCGGCTGGAGCAAGGACGACGTCGACCTGTTCGAGATCAACGAAGCCTTCGCCATGGTCACCATGCTGGCCATGCGCGAACACGGCCTGGACCACGCCAAGGTCAACGTCTACGGCGGCGCCTGCGCCCAGGGCCACCCGGTGGGCTCCACCGGCTCGCGGATCATCGTCACCCTGATCAACGCCCTGCAGAAGAAGGGCGGCAAGCGCGGCGTGGCCTCGCTGTGCATCGGCGGCGGCGAGGCCACCGCGGTGGCCATCGAGTTGCTCTGAACCCTCCGGCGCCGCCCGCCCCGGGTGGCGCCGCCCTGCCCTAGCGCCCACGCAGCGCCGCCACCTGCGCGGCGCTGACCCGCGGCGCCCGCTGGCCCCAGGCCTGGCGCAGGAAGTTCGCCAGTTCGGCGACCTGCACGTCGTCCAGCCGCCAGCCGAAGTCCGGCATCCGCAGCCCCGTGGGCGCCCCCTCGGTGACCGCCATGCGCGAACCCTTGAGGATGATGCTGATCAGCGACGAGGGGTCGTTGCCGAGTACCGCCGAATTGCCCAGCAGCTGCGGGAAGGTGTTGCGGTAGCCGCGGCCGTCGCTGCGGTGGCAGGCCGCGCAGTTGTCCAGGTACAGCGCCGCGCCCGTGCTCGCCGGCTGCCCGGCGGCCAGGGCCCGGTAGCTGAGGCCGTCGTCCCGGGCCAGGTCCGGGGCGCCGCTGCCCTCGCCCAGCGACTTGAGGTAGCCGGCCACCGCGCGCAGGTCTTCGTCGGTGAAGTACTGGGTGCTGTTCTGCACCGCCCCGACCATGGCGCCGAAGGCCGCCGTGCGCTCGTTGTGCCCGGTCTTGAGGAAGGCCACCAGTTCCGCCTCGCTCCACTGCTGCAGGCCGCTCGCGGTGGCGCTGCGCAGCTCCGGCGCATGCCAGCCGTCTAGGGTGCCGCCGCCCAGGTAGCGCGCATCGCCCTGGTCCTGCGCCAGCTCCTGGAACGCCCAGCCGCGCGGGCTGTGGCAACTGCCGCAATGGCCCAGGCCCTGCACCAGGTAGGCACCGCGGTTCCACTGCGCGGAGCGCTGCGGATCGTCGCGGTAGCGCTCGCCGCCGGCGAAGAGCGCGCTCCACAGGCCCAGCGGCCAGCGCAGGTTCAGCGGCCAGGGGATATCCGCCTTGCGGTTGGCCTGCTGCTGCGGCTGGACGCCCTGCTGGAAGTACTGGTAGAGGTCGGCGACATCGGCGTCGCTGAGCTTGGCGAACGACGGATAGGGCATCGCCGGGTACAGCCAGTGCCCGTCCGCCGCGCGCCCCTCGCGCAGGGCCCGGGCGAAGTCGGCCAGGGAATAGCCGCCGATGCCGCTGAGCGGGTCGGGGGTGATGTTGGTGGAGTAGATGGCGCCGATCGGCGTGTTCATCCGCAGCCCGCCGGCGAAAGGCCGGGCCGGGTCGCTGGTGTGGCAGGCGGCGCAGTCGCCCAGGCGGGCCAGGTAGCGGCCGCGGTCGACCGCTGCCGTGTCCTCGGCCCGGGCCAGGTCGGCCAGCGCGAGGGTCGCCAGCAGCGGCAGCAACAGTCTGATCGCGAACTTCATGGCTGGGCTCCTCATGCGTCCACCAGCGGGCCGGGGTCGCGCAGGTAGCGCTCGCGGATCGCCTGGGCCGCCCAGTAGGCCAGCGCACCGACCATGCCGGTGGGGTTGTAGGCCATGTTCTGCGGGAAGGCGCTGGCGCCGAGGACGAACAGGTTGGGCACGTCCCAGCACTGCAGGTACTTGTTCAGCACGCTCTGCCGGGGGTTCTCGCCCATGATGGCGCCGCCGGTGTTGTGGGTGCTCTGGTAGTCGATGGCGTTGAAGTGCTGGCCGAAGGCCGGGGCATTGAGCACCAGCTTGCGCGGGTTCAGCACCCGGGCGATCTCGCCCAGGCGCTCGGCCATGAAGCGCCCCTGGCGGATGTCGTTGTCCTTCCAGTCGAAGGTCATGCGCAGCAGCGGCTGGCCGTGCACGTCGCGGTAGGTGGGATCCAGGTCCAGGTAGCAGTCGCGATAGGCCATGTTCGAGCCTTCCGCGCCGAGCGACATGCTGTGCCCGTAGCTGTCGCGCAGCGCCTGCTTCCAGCCGCTGCCCCAGCGCGGCGCGTCGTCGGGCAGCGGCGCCTGCTGGATCGGCCGGCCGCCGGAGCTGCCCACCGAGAGATAGGCGCCGCCGATGAAGTCCCGCTGCGCGGACTGGAAGGCCTCGCTGTTGAAGTCGTCCAGCGCGATGGTGCCGCCGCCGGCGCCGATGAAGGGATTGAAGTGGGTGTCGCGGTCGAAGAACAGCGTGGCGCCGGCGTTCATCTGGTAGGCGTAGTTCTTTCCCACCACGCCCTCGCCGCTGCGCGGGTCGTAGGGTTTGCCGATCTTCGAGAGCAACAGCAGGCGCACGTTGTGCAACTGGTAGGCGCTGAGGATCACCAGGTCCGCCGGCTGCTCCACCTCGCGGCCCTGGCCGTCGATGTAGGTGACCCCGGTGGCCTTGCGGCCGCTGGCGTCGGTGTTGACGCGGATGACCTGGGCCTGGGTGCGCAACTCGAAGTTGGGCTGGCGCAGCAGCACCGGCAGGATGGTCGATTGCGGCGAGGCCTTGGAGTACATGTAGCAGCCGAAGCGCTCGCAGTAGCCGCAGTAGTTGCACGGCCCCATCTGCACGCCGTAGGGGTTGGTGTAGGGCTCGCTGCAATTGGCCGCCGGCGAGACGAAGGGGTGCAGCCCCAGTTGCAGCGCGGCATCGCGCAAGAGCGCGCCGGAATGGAAGGTCTTCAAGGGCGCGGTCGGATAGGGCGAGCGCCGCGGCGCCTCGAAGGGGTTGCCGCCGGGCATGATCCGCCCCGCCAGGTTGCCAGCCAGGCCGGCGGTGCCGCAGACCTTCTCGAAACGCTCGAAGCAGGGTTCCAGCTCCTCGTAGCTGATGCCCCAGTCCTGGATGCTCATGCCCTCGGGAATGGCCGCCTTGCCGTGGCGCTCCAGGGTATTGCTGCGCAGCTTCAGGTCGTAGGGCTGCATGCGCCAGTGCATGCCGTTCCAGTGCACGCCGGCGCCGCCCACGCCGTTGCCGGGCAGGAAGGCGCCCAGGCGCCGGTAGGGCACCGCGCGGTCGCCGAGGCCATGGCGCAGGGTCACGGTCTCCCGCGAGAGGTTCTGGAACAGCTTGTAGCGGATGCCGTAGGTCAGCTCGTCGGCGATCTTCGGGTAGGCGAAGTCCGGGTAGGTATCGCGTGGCTCGCCGCGCTCCAGCGCCAGCACCCTCAGGCCGGCGTCGGCCAGCTCCTTGGCCATGATCGAGCCGGTCCAGCCGAGGCCGACCACCACCACGTCCACCGTGCCCCGGCGTGCCGCGCTCATAGCCCACCCCGCTTGCCGGCGATGCTCACCGGCCCCTGCGGGTAGGCCTGGTTCGGCCGGTCGACCCAGTCGGTGAAGTCGGCGCGCGCGCCGGGGAAGCCGATCATCCGCCAGGACGCCATGCTGCGGTTGCCGCCGTGCACCGGGTCGGCCAGGTAGCCCTCGCGGGTGTTCTGCCAGATCTGCCCGAAGAACAACGCCGCCGGGCACGCCTCGAACGCCGGCTCGCCGCGCTCCAGCTGCGTCAGCACCGCTTCCTGGGCCTCCCGCGGCAGCGCCTCGAAGCGCTTGCCGGCGAACTGCCGCTGGCAATGGCGCTGCACCTCGGCGATGCCCAGGCGGTAGATCTCCCGCGGGCTCAGGCGGCTCTGCGGGCCCAGTTCCGCGGGGCCCTCGAGGAAGGGCCCTTGCAGGTACCAGAGGCCGCCATGGCCATAGCCGGTCTCCATCTGCCGGTCGATGAACTCGGGCACACCCTCGGCCACCGCGCCGGGGCCATTCTCATCGTCGGGGATCAGGCGATCGCAGGCGGCGAGGAGGAACTGCCACTCCGCGGCATTGAAGTACAGCGGCTGGTACTGCTGGCCCGCCGACTGCGGGCCGGCCGCGGCGTCGCGCGTCTCCACCAGGCCAGCGCCCAGCACCGCCACGGCGGGAATCAGGGTCAGCGACCCCTTGAGAAAACGGCGGCGCGACGCCCCCTCGGCAACGGCTTTGCTGGACATGCTGGCTTGACCCTCTCGAAGCGATAGACGCCCCGATACTAGTCACAAAGACCACACAGTTAGCAGGCTAATTATCACAACAAACCTCTGCCGGATCCGCAAGAATGCCCGTGCCAGACGGCTCCGGGCATTCCAGGCGGGCAAGGCTCAGCGCAACTCGGTGAACGCCAGCTTGACCCCCAGCCCCACCAGCACCACCCCCATCATCCGGTCGAACCAGTGTCCCATGCGGGCGAAGCCGGCGCGCACGCGCTGCTGGCTGAACAGCAGGGCCACGAAGCTGAACCAGGCCGCGGTGGCGCAGGCCAGGTAGACGCCGTAGCCGGCCTGCACCAGCACCGGGGTGTGCGGGTTGATGACCACGGTGAACAACGAGAGGAAGAACAGCGTCGCCTTGGGATTCAGGCCGTTGGTGACGAAGCCGCTGACGAAGGCACCGCGCGGGGTGCGTTCGCTCGGCGCGGCGGCGGCCACGCTGCCGTCGCCGCCGCTCGGTTTGGCCCGCAGGGCCTTGATGCCGATGTAGAACAGGTAGGCCGCGGCCAGCCACTTGAGGGTGTTGAACAGCATGATCGACTGCGAAACGATCAGGCCGATGCCCAGCAGCGAGTAGGTCACGTGGATGGAGATGGCGCAGCCCACCCCCAGCGCCGTCCAGGTGCCGGCGCGGCGGCCGTGGGTCACGCTCTCGCGCACCACCACGGCGAAGTCCGGGCCGGGGCTGGCCACCGCGAGCAGGTGGATCAATGCCACGGTGAGGAATTCCGTCCAGTACATGCAACCTCCGCAGGGGTGTGATTAACGCCGTCAGGCTGGCAACCTTACGCCAGCCCCGCTTCCCGCAAAAGGTACAGCCAGTGATGAACAGCTCCCGCGCCGTGTTCCTCGACACCGCCTCCCTCGACCTCGGCGACCTCGACCTGCAGCCCCTGCACCAGGCCTTCGGCGAACTGCTCCTGCACGCCGCCAGCGCCCCGGGCGAGATCGCCGGGCGCCTGCGCGGCGCCCAGGTCGCCATCACCAACAAGGCGCCGATCGATGCCCGGGCCCTGGCCAGCAACCCGGACCTCAAGCTGATCCTGGTCACCGCCACCGGCACCAACAACATCGACCTGGCCGCCGCCCGCGAACGCGGCATCGCCGTGTGCAACTGCCAGGGCTACGGCACCGCCTCGGTGGCCCAGCACGCCATCGGCCTGCTGCTCGCCCTGGCCACCCGGCTGCCCGACTACCAGGCGGCGGTGCGCGCCGGGCGCTGGCAACAGGCCACCCAGTTCTGCCTGCTGGACTACCCCATCGTCGAGCTGGAGGGCAAGACCCTCGGCCTGCTCGGCCATGGCGAGCTGGGCGGCGCGGTGGGCCGCCTGGCCGAGGCCTTCGGCATGCGCGTGCTGCTCGGCCAGTTGCCCGGCCGGCCGCCGCGCGCCGACCGCCTGGCGCTGGACGAGCTGCTGCCGCAGGTCGACGCCATCAGCCTGCACTGCCCGCTGACCGACCAGACCCGCGGGATGATCGGCCAGCGCGAGCTGGACCTGATGAAGCCCGACGCATTCATCGTCAACACCGCCCGCGGCGGCCTGATCAACGAGCAGGCCCTGGCCGACACCCTGCGCCGCGGCCACCTGGGCGGCGCCGCCACCGACGTGCTCGGCGTCGAGCCGCCCAAGGACGGCAACCCGCTGCTGGCCGGCGACATCCCGCGGCTGATCGTCACCCCGCACAACGCCTGGGGCAGCCGCGAGGCGCGGCAGCGCATCGTCGGCCAGGTGACGGACAACGCCGCGGCCTTCTTCCGCGGCGACAGGCTGCGGCGGGTCGACTGAAGCGCGAAGTGCTAAACTCGCGCCCTTTTTCAGGAGGCCGCATGTCCTACGCCCCCACCAGCGAGGTGCTGCTGCGCCAGATCGAACGTTTCGCCGGCCGCGTGCTGCTGGCCGGCCTGCCCGCCGACGGCCTGCTCGGCGAGCTGCCCCGGGCCCTGGGCTGGAGCTGGCACGCCGGCGAGCAGCGGCTGCTGGACGGCCGCTACCCGGGGCGCTGCCATTTCGGCGTGACGCCGCCAGGCGGCGGGTTCGACGCCGCCGTGCTGTTCCTGCCCAAGTCCCGCGAGCTGACCGACTACCTGCTGGCCGCCCTGGCCAGCCGCGTGCCCGGCGGCCAGCTGTACCTGGTGGGCGAGAAACGCGCCGGCGTCGAACGCGCCGCCAAACAGCTCGGCGCCCTGGCCAAGGCCGCCAAGCTCGACAGCGCGCGGCACTGCCAACTGTGGCACGCCAGCGTCGATGGCGCCCTGCCCTGCCCCGACCTGCACGCCCTGGCCCAGCGCTACAGCCTGGAACTGGCCGACGGCGAACTGCAGGTGGTCACCCTGCCCGGGGTGTTCAGCCACGGCCGCCTGGACCGCGGCAGCGCCCTGCTGCTGGAGCACCTGGACGGCCTGCCCGAAGGCCAGGTGCTGGACTTCGGCTGCGGCGCCGGCGTGCTCGGCGCGGCGCTCAAGCGCCGCTACCCGGCCAGCCGCCTGAGCCTGCTCGACGTCGACGCCTTCGCCCTGGAAAGCAGCCGCCTGACCCTCGCCGCCAACGGCCTGGAAGGCGAGGTGATCGGCGGCGACGGCATCGACGCGGCGCCGGCCGGCCTGGCCGCCATCGTCAGCAACCCGCCCTTCCACCAGGGCGTGCACACCGACTACCAGGCCAGCGAACGCCTGCTGCGCGAAGCCGCGCAGCACCTGCGGCCGGGCGGCGAACTGCGCCTGGTGGCCAACAGCTTCCTCAAGTACCCGCCGCTGATCGAACAGCACCTGGGCCCCTGCCGCAGCCTCGCCGAGGGCGACGGTTTCCGCATCTACAGCGCCCGCCGCCCCTGAGCCCGGGCGCCTCGTCGCAGGCCCACTACACTCCACCAGACCGAAAAGGGCGCGCCCGGCCGGCGCGCCTCACGAGCCGAGGATCGCCGTGAAAAGCACCGTGAAAGAAGCCGAGCTGACCTTCGTGAAGTCGCCGGAAAAGACCCCCGCGCACCTGAAGCGCTCGCTCAAGCCCAGGCACCTGAACATGATCGCCATCGGCGGCTCGATCGGCACCGGGCTGTTCGTCGCCTCCGGCAGCACCGTCGCCACCGCCGGCCCCGGCGGCGCGCTGCTGGCCTACGCGCTGATCGGCCTGATGGTGTTCTTCCTGATGACCAGCCTGGGCGAGATGGCCGCCTACATCCCCGACTCCGGCTCCTTCTCCACCTACGGCAGCCGCTTCATCGACGAAGGCTTCGGCTTCGCCATGGGCTGGAACTACTGGTACAACTGGGCGGTGACCATCGCCGCGGAACTGGTGGCCGCGCAGCTGGTGATGCACTTCTGGTTCCCCGACGTGCCCGGCCTGTACTGGAGCGCGATCTTCCTGGCCATCATGTTCGGCCTCAACTTCTTCTCGGTGAAGGGCTTCGGCGAGAGCGAGTTCTGGTTCGCGCTGATCAAGGTGGTGGCCGTGGTGATCTTCATCGGCATCGGCCTGGCGAGCATCTTCGGCATCATGCACGGCATCGACTCCCCCGGCTTCAGCAACTTCACCACCGGCGATGCGCCCTTCGTCGGCGGCCTGCAGGCCATGGTCGGGGTGGCGATGATCGCCGGCTTCTCGTTCCAGGGCACCGAGCTGATCGGCGTCGCCGCCGGCGAGTCGGAGCACCCGCACAAGTCGATCCCCATCGCCATCCGCCAGGTGTTCTGGCGGATCCTGATGTTCTACATCCTGTCGATCTTCGTCATCGGCATGCTGATCCCCTACACCGATCCGAACCTGCTCAAGACCGACAGCAGCGACATCAGCACCTCGCCCTTCACCCTGCTCTTCGAGCGCGCCGGCCTGGCCGCGGCCGCCGGGGTGATGAACGCGGTGATCCTCTCGGCGATCCTCTCCGCCGGCAACTCGGGGATGTACGCCTCCACCCGCATGCTCTACACCATGGCCCTGCATGGCCAGGCGCCGCGCCTGTTCCGGCAGATCTCGCAGAGCGGCGTGCCGCGCTATGCGCTCTACGCCACCACGCTGATCGGCGGCCTGTGCTTCCTCACCAGCTTCATCGGCGACAAGACCGTCTACACCTGGCTGCTCAACACCTCGGGCATGTGCGGCTTCATCGTCTGGCTGGGCATCGCCATTTCCCACTATCGCTTCCGCAAGGGCTACCTGCTGCAGGGCGGCAGGCTCGACGAGCTGCCCTACCGCGCCAAGTGGTTCCCCTTCGGCCCGCTGTTCGCCTTCGCCCTGTGCCTGGCGATCACCCTCGGGCAGAACTACCAGGCGTTCGTCGGCGAGCACATCGACTGGACCGGGCTGGTCGCCACCTACGTCAGCCTGCCGCTGTTCCTCGCCATCTGGTGGGGCTACCGCCTGAAGAACGGCAGCCGCTTCGTCCGCTACGAGGAGATGGACGTCACCTCCGGCCGCGACGTCGACTGAAAGCCAGGCTTGCCCAAGCCGGACGACTTGGGCAGAATGCGCCCCGTCCTAGGGGAGTAGTCTCCCGCGAGCGGTTCCCACCCTCGCCCGGCACGCGTCAACACACTTGGTCCGCAGACCATGGCGCGTGCGGCCCCAAGGCCCGCAGCAGTCGGGCCCGGGTTTGACAAGACCTATGGCACGAGCGATCCGACCCGGGGTGGGCGGATGGCGCGTGTCATCGGTGATTAGTCGACCCGCCCCCTTAGGAAAGCCTGATGGAATCCCTGTTCGTCCCTATCCTGGTGGTTGCCCTCGCCGAAATCGGCGACAAGACGCAACTGCTGGCGCTCGTCCTCGCCGCCCGCTTCCGCAAGCCCTGGCCGATCATCGCCGGCATCGTCGCCGCCACCCTGGTCAACCACTTCGCCGCCGGCGCCGTGGGCAAATGGGTCTCCACCTTCTTCTCCGAAGCCGCCCTGAGCTGGCTGCTGGCCGCCTCCTTCCTGGCCGTGGCGGCCTGGACCCTGGTGCCGGACAAGCTGGACGACGACGAAGAGGGCGGCCTGAAGAGGTTCGGCCCCTTCCTCACCACGCTGATCGCCTTCTTCCTCGCCGAGATGGGCGACAAGACCCAGGTGGCCACCGTGATGCTGGCCGCGCAGTACCCGCACTTCTGGCTGGTGGTGCTGGGCACCACCATCGGCATGCTGCTGGCCAACGTGCCGGTGGTGCTGGCCGGCAACTTCGCCGCCGAACGCCTGCCGCTGGCGCTGATCCGCCGCCTGGCCGCCTGCGCCTTCGCCGTGCTGGGCCTGGCCGCGGCCTGGCACGCCGCCAAGCTGTCAGGGCTGTTCTGACAGCCGCTTCGGCGTGGCGGCCAATGCCGCCGCCACGCCCCTAACCTACAGTGAGAGCAGTAGGCCCTAGCTGAAGGAAGCAGCCATGACTGACAAGGACCTGAAACGCCTCGCCCGCCAGCACATCGACCTGAGCTGGAACAAGGGCCGCCTCGCCCTGGCCACCCAGCTGCACAGCCCGGACTTCCTCTACAAGAGCAGCTTCTCCGCCCAGCCCCTGGACAGCGCCGGCTACCGGCAGTTGATCGAGGGCATCCGCGCGTCCATGGACGACCTGGAGGTGGTGGTCGAGGAATGCATCGGCGAGGGCCACAAGGTGTTCACCTGGAGCACCCTGGTCGGCACCATCGGCCGCCCCGCCTTCGGCTACCCGGCCAGCGACAAGGTGGTCAGCATCCCCGGCATGGCCCTGTGGGTATTCAACCGCCACGGCAAGCTGCAGGAGCTGTGCACCCTGATCGACATGGAAAGCTTCCGCAGCCAGATGGGCCTGCAGAACCGCCCGCTGGCGGAGCAGGCGTTGCCCTGAGGCAGCGCCCTTCTCTTGTAGGAGCGGACCTTGTCCACGATAGCCGGACGTATCGGCGCGTTTCGCGGATAGGATCCGTGCCTACCCCCCCACCCACGCCATTCCAATGTAGGAGCGCGCCCTGCGCGCGAATCGCGGGCAGGGCCCGCTCCTACAGTTTGCGGTAAGGCACGGAGTCTCCCCGTAGGAGCGGACCTTGTCCGCGATAGCCGGACGTATCGGCGCGTTTCGCGGATAGGATCCGCTCCTACGCCGCCCCACCCACGCCATTCCAATGTAGGAGCGCGCCCTGCGCGCGAATCGCGGGCAGGGCCCGCTCCTACAGTTTGCGGTAAGGCACGGAGTCTCCCCGTAGGAGCGGACCTTGTCCACGATAGCCGGACGTATCGGCGCGTTTCGCGGATAGGATCCGTGCCTACACCCCCCACCCACGCCATTCCAATGTAGGAGCGCGCCCTGCGCGCGAATCGCGGGCAAGGCCCGCTCCTACAGTTTGCGGTAAGGCACGGCATTTCCCGTGCGGACATGGCGCAGTCGGCAAGACTGTTGCGCCTACAGGTACCCGTTGGCGTGGAACCAGTCGATGGCGCGGTGCAGGGTGTCTTCCAGCGGCACGTGGCTTTCGAAGCCGATTTCCTCGCGGGCCTTGCGGCCGTCGAGGAATTGCCCGCCGGCCATCACCTCGATGGCGGTGTCGTCCAGCAGCGGCAGCTTGCCGGTCAGGCGATAGCGCCAGCGGCCCAGGGTGGCCAGCGCGCGGGCGCGGTGCAGCGGCATCGGCTGCGGCGCCGGGCGGCCCAGCAGGCGGGCGATGGTGGCGGTGAGCTCGGCCATCTCCACGTTGTGCCCGGTGAGCAGGTAGCGTTCGCCGATGCGCCCGCGCTCCAGGGTCATCAGCAGGCCGCGCCCCGCCTCGCCGGCGTCGATCACGTTGCGCCGGCCCGGCACGTAGTGGGACATCTCGCCGCGGCCGATGGCGGTGATCAGGCGCCCGGTGGTCGGCCCCATGTCCAGCTCGCCGAGCACCATGCCGGGAATCCCGATCACCACCGGCAGGCCGCCGCGGGCCTGTTCGCGGGCCTGTTCGTCCAGCGCCCACTTGCACATCACGTAGGCACTCTTGCCGGTGGGCAGGCTCTCGTAGAACAGCCCCTCGTGGCCGGGCAGCCCCTGAGGGTGCATGGGCATGGCGAAGGCCGAGCCGACGTAGAGGATGCGCGGCACCTTGTTGTGCTGGCAGGCCGCGTAGAAGTGGTTGGTCTGGTCCAGGGCGCTGGCCACCTCCTCCTGCCAGCGGCGCGGCCGCTGCGGGTAGTAGCCGGCGCTGAAGATCACCGCGTCCAGCCCGCTCAGGGCGCGCTCCAGCCCCTTGTAGTCGAACAGTTCGGCGACCCGGCATTCCGGCTCCAGGTAGGCCAGGCGCTGGATCTGCGAGGACGGACGGTGGATCAGCACCAGTTGGTGGCCGGCGGCCTTGATGGCGCGCGCGGCATGATGGCCGAGGAGCCCGGTGGCTCCGAGTACTGCGATTTTCACTGGCGCTCCCTGGTGATGGTCGAACCGGCCCGCGACCGGGCCGCCTGCAACGGATCGGGCAGGCCGATCCTCCCGCGCTTCACTTGCCGGCCTTGGCCTGCTCGTACAGCGGCATCACCTTGGGAATCGCGGCCTGCAGGTTAGCCATGCGGGTGGCGTCCGCCGGGTGGGTGCTGAGCAGCTCCGGCGGCTTCTCGCCGCCGGCCTGGCCCATCTTCTCCCACAGGGTCAGCGCGGCATTGGGGTTATAGCCGCCACGGGCCGCCAGCTCCAGGCCGATGAGGTCGGCCTCGTTCTCGTTCTGCCGGCTGTTGGGCAGGGTCATCAGGTACTCGACGCCGGTATTGGCCAGTTGCAGGCTGTCCTGGCCCAGGCCCGCCAGCCCCCCCAGCTGGGTAGCCATCTGCACGCCATAGGCCTTGGACATCGCCTCGCGGCCATGCTCGCGCAGGGCGTGGGCGATCTCGTGGCCCATCACCGCGGCGATCTCGTCGTCGGTGAGCTTCAGCTGGTCGATCAGGCCGCTGTAGAAGATGATCTTGCCGCCGGGGCCGCAGTTGGCGTTGAGCTCGTCGCTCTTGATCACGTTGACCTGCCAGTCCCAGCCCGGGGCGTCCTGGCGGAACGCGCCGGTCTGCGGGATCAGCCGCGCGGCGATGGCCTTGACGCGCTTGGCGTCGCTGCTGTCGTTATCCAGCTTGCCCGCGGAAGTCGCGTCGGTGAGGGTCTTCTGGTACGACTGCGAGTACATCTGGTCGACCTGCTGGCTCGACAGCATGCTGAACATGTACTGCTTGCGCTCGACGCCGACGGCGCCGCCGCTGGTGGTGTTCACCTGTTGGCAGCCGGCCAGCAGCAGGGCCGCGGCCAGGCCGGCGAAACGGAATACGCTGGACATGATGCTCTCCTGAAGCATTGCATTCTCCCTTGGACAGCGCGCAATGGTAGGCCGCCCCCCGATGGCCGGCAACCGCTGTGCGAGGGAGACGACACAAGGGCGTTACAACCCATTACAAGGCATTTCCTAAGGAAACGCTGAAGTCCTGCCGATACAGCGGAACAGGCTGTCCCTGGTACGCGGGTATTTCGTCATGAAGTTCAAGTCGATCCAGTTTTCCGTGGTGGCGCTGGCGGGGGCCAGCGTGCTGGCTGTGGTGGCGGCGCTGGTGCTGTATGCCCTGTTCGCCGGCGGGCGCACCCAGACGCTGGTGCAGGAACGCACCCAGGCGCTGCTGGAGAAGGTCATCAACGAACGCCTGGTGGCCCTGGCGCGCGCCCAGGCCAGCCAGATCCAGCGCGAACTGGAATACCCGCTGACGGTGGTCAAGGGCCTGGCCCAGGCCAACATGCTGATGGACGGCAAGGACGCCGAAGGCAAGCCGCTGCTGGGCATCAGCCGTGGCGAGATGTCCAACCTGCTGCGCCAGACGGTGCAGCAGAACCCCAAGCTGCTGGACGCCTTCGCCGGCTGGGAACCCGGCGCCTTCGCCGGCCCCGACAGCCTCTACGCCGGGCAGACCGGCGCCGGCTACGACGCCAGCGGGCGCTTCATGCCCTGGTGGTACCGCAAGGCCGACGGCAGCCTCACCGTGGAAGCCATGGGCGACACCCTGGAAAGCCAGAAGGTGCTGCCCACCGGCGTGCGCGAGGGCGAGTACTACCTGTGCCCGAAGGAACGCCACAAGCCCTGCGTGATCGACCCGGCGCCCTATGAGATGGGCGGCAGGATGGTGCTGATGTCGTCGTTCAACGCGCCCATCCTGGTCGACGGCCAGTTCCGCGGCGCGGTGGGCGCCGACCTGTCCCTGGACTTCATCCAGGACCTGCTCAAGGCCGCCGACGCCACCCTCTACGACGGCGCCGGCGAGCTGGCGCTGATATCCGCCAACGGCCGCCTGGTGGCCTACACCAAGGACGCCGGCAAGCTCGGCGAACCGGCCGACAAGGTACTCGACGCCTCCCAGGCCGCCAGCCTCGGCAAGCTGCAGGGCGAGCAGCCGCTGTACCAGCAGGACGAAGCCCGCGATACCATCGCCGTGTTCCTGCCCTTCGCCATCGGCGACACCGGCACGCGCTGGACGCTGATGCTGGAAATCCCGCGGCAGGCCGTGTTCGGCGAACTCAAGCAACTGCAGGGCGCGCTCAAGGCGCAGAGCGATTCCGACACCCTGGGCATGACCCTGGTCGGCCTGCTCATCGCCGCCGGCGGCCTGCTGGTGATCTGGCTGGTGGGCCACGGCATCGCCCGCCCGCTGCGCCAACTGGTGGGCATGCTCGACGACATCGCCCAGGGCGAAGGCGACCTCACCCGCCGCCTCGCCAGCGAGCGCGCCGACGAACTGGGCGCCATCGCCCGCGGCTTCAACACCTTCCTCGGCAAGCTGCAGGGCATGATCGGCCAGGTGGTGACCTCGGTGCAGCACGTCAGCGACTCCTCCGAGCACACCGCGGACATCGCCATCCGCACCAACCAGGGCGTGCAGAAGCAGCTGGCGGAGATCGAGCTGGTGGCCACCGCCGTCCACGAGATGACCGCCACCGCCCAGGACGTGGCGCGCAACGCCACCCACGCGGCGGAAGCGGCCAGCCACGCCGACCAGGCCGCGCACCAGGGCAGGCAGATCGTCGAAAGCAGCTCCGCGGCCATCCAGGCCCTGGCCACCGAGATCGGCCGCGCGGTCGGCGTGGTGCAGTCGCTGGCCCGCGACAGCGAGAACATCAACGCCATCCTGGTGGCCATCCGCGGCATCGCCGAGCAGACCAACCTGCTGGCGCTCAACGCCGCCATCGAGGCGGCGCGGGCTGGCGAGCAGGGCCGCGGCTTCGCCGTGGTGGCCGACGAGGTGCGCAACCTGGCGCAGAAGACCCAGCAGGCCACCCAGGAAATCCAGACGATGATCCAGCAACTGCAGAACGGCACCCGCGAAGTGGTGCAGGTGATGCAGCAGAGCCAGGAGAAGACCGACGACAGCGTGCGCCACGCCCACGAGGCCGCCCAGGCGCTGGAGTCGATCACCCAGGCGGTATCGGTGATCAACGACATGAACACCCAGATCGCCAGCGCCGCCGAGGAACAGAGCGCGGTGGCCGAGGACATCAACCGCAACGTCGCCAACATCGGCCTGGTCGCCAACCAGGTGGCCGGCGGCGCCGACGAGGCCTCCCAGGCCAGCGCCGAGCTGACCAGGCTGGCCGAGCAGCAGCGGCGGCTGGTGAATCAGTTCAAGGTCTAGAGCCCCTCACGCCAACCCTCTCCCGCAAGCGGGAGAGGGGGCTGTCCCGAGTGGCCTGGAGGCCAGGCATCGTCCTCACACCACGCACGCGCTAACGGCATGCGCGTAGGGCGCATAACGCCTACGGCGTTATCCGCCATTTTCGCCGGGCACCGGCATTCCGGGCCAACGGCGGATAACCGCGAACGGTTATTCGCCCTACGAACCAGGTGCCGGGCCCAAGAACCCCTCTCCCGCAAGCGGGAGAGGGGCTGTCCCGAGTGGCCTGGAAGCCAGGCATCGTCCTCACACCACGCACGCGCTAACGGCATGCGCGTAGGGCGCATAACGCCTACGGCGTTATCCGCCGTTTTTTGCCTCACAACGGCTCCGGCAGCCGCTCGCACAACCGCGCCAGCGCCAGCGCCCAGGCCTGCTGGTCGTTCAGGCAGGGGATCAGCACCAGCTCCTCGCCGCCGGCGGCGATGAACTGTTCGCGGCCGCGCTGGCCGATTTCCTCCAGGGTCTCGATGCAGTCGGCGACGAAGGCCGGGCACATCACCAGCAGGCGCTTCACGCCCTGCTTCGCCAGGACCTCCAGCTGCGCATCGGTGTAGGGGCCGATCCACTTGGCGCGGCCCAGGCGCGACTGGAACGACACCGACCAGCGGCCCTTCTCCAGGCCCGCGTTCTCGGCGAACAGCTCCGCGGTGCGCAGGCACTGGCTGCGGTAGCACAGCGCCAGGACTTCCGGGCGCACGTGGCGGCTGTCGGCGGCGTCGAGGTCATGGTTGCGGTCGCCCACCAGCTTGCGGATGTGCCGCTCGGGCAGGCCGTGGAAGCTCAGCAGCAGGTGGTCGTAGGGCTGCTCCAGGTAGGGCTGCACGCTGGTCAGCAGCGCCTGCTGGTATTCCGGCTCGGCATAGAACGGCGGCAACACCAGCAGGTGCATGCCGTGCAGGCCGAGCTGGCGGATCAGCCGGCGGGTCTCCTCGATGACGGTGGTGGTGGTGCTGTCGGCGAACTGCGGGTACAGCGGCGCCAGGGTCACCCGGCGCACGCCCTGCTCGTAGAGGTCCAGCAGGGCGTTCTCGATGGACGGCTGGCCGTAGCGCATGGCCAGCGCCACCGGGCCGTGCGGCCAGTACTTGCGCATGACCTGCTGCAGGCGGCGGCTGATCACCACCAGCGGCGAGCCCTGGTCCCACCAGATGGAGGCATAGGCATGCGCCGACTCCTCCGGGCGCTTGCGCAGGATCAGCGACACCAGCAGGCGCCGCGCCGGCCAGGGCAGGTCGACGACGTACGGGTCCATGAGGAACTGGTCCAGGTAGCGGCGCACATCGGCCACCTCCGTCGAGGCCGGCGAGCCCAGGTTGACCAGCAGCAGGGCGTTGAGGGTCATGCAGCATCCTTAGTGACGGTGGGCGGCGGCCGCCGGGCGATGCGCGAGGACATCGGCGAGGGCGGCCGGCAGATCGTTGTAGCGGAACACGAAGCCGGCTTCCAGCAGGCGCCGGGGCTCCACGCGCTGGCCGCCGAGCAACAGCAGCGACAGCTCGCCGAGCAGGGTGCGCAGGGCGAAGGCCGGCACGCCCAGCAGGGTCGGGCGGTGCAGGGCCTGCCCCAGCGCCCGGGTGAAATCGCGGTTGCGCACCGGCTGCGGCGCGCAGGCATTATACGGACCGCTGGCATCGCTTCGCTGCAAGAGAAAATCGATCAGGCCGATCATGTCCTCGATGTGCACCCAGGACATCCATTGCCGGCCGTTGCCCAGTTGGCCGCCCAGGCCGAAGCGGAAGGCCGGCAGCAGGCGGGCGAGGAAGCCCCCCTCCGGCGCCAGCACCAGCCCGGTGCGCAGGCGCACCACGCGGATGCCGAGGCCCTCGGCCTGCAGGGCGATCTGCTCCCAGGCCAGGCACAGCTCGCTGGCGAAATCCTCGCCGGCCGCCGCGCTGCCCTCGTCCAGCGGCCGCTCGCCGGCATCGCCGTACCAGCCCACCGCCGAGCCGCTGATCAGCACCGACGGCCGCTGCTTGCGCCCCTCCAGCCACTCCACCAGGCGCTCGCTGAGGCGTACCCTGCTGTCCCACAGCAGCGCCTTGCGCCTTGCCGTCCAGGGCCGCTCGGCGATGGGCTCGCCGGCCAGGTTGACCACCGCGTCGACCGGCTCGTCGCCCACCGCCTCGAAGCTGGAAACGCCCCGCACCTCGCTGCCGCAGAGGTCGGCGACGCGCTCCGGGCGGCGGCTCAGCACCGTCAGCCGATGGCCGGCGGCGCTCCAGTGGCGGCACAGGCGGCGGCCGATCAGGCCGGTACCGCCGGTAATGAAGATGTGCATCTGAACCTCCTTGCGCTGAACTCCCACACCTACCATCAGTCTGGACGAGGGAACGGCGCTTGCATTGCCGCACCCGTCCGAGTGTGGCGAACGTCTACGCTGTAAATGCCGGAACCGATACGCGACGTCCCCGAAGGAATGGCCACGAAGCGTGGACGGAATTCCGCCCGACCGTTCGAACGGCGACCGAACAACTATACAAATAAAACCGATTGTACAAGGTTGTTCGACTCGCTAACCTGAACACAACAACCTACGAGGCATGTCATGAGCGCCCCCATTGCCATCATTGGCACCGGAATCGCCGGACTCTCAGCCGCCCACGCCCTGCTCGACGCGGGACAGGAAGTCCAGCTCTTCGACAAGGGCCACGGCAGCGGCGGCCGCATGGCGAGCAAGCGCAGCGACGCTGGCGCGCTCGACCTCGGCGCCCAGTACTTCACCGCCCGCGACCGCCGCTTCCTCGACGCCATCCAGCACTGGCGCGACGCCGGCTGGGTCGCCGAGTGGGACCCGGCCCTGTACCAGTACCGCGACGGCATGCTCAGCCCGTCGCCGGACGAGCAGCCGCGCTGGGTCGGCACGCCGCGCATGAGCGCCATCACCCGTGCGCTGCTGCAGGGCCTGCAGGTCACCTTCTCCTGCCGCATCACCGAAGTCTTCCGCGGCGAGCAGCACTGGCACCTGCAGGACTCCGAAGGCTGCAACCACGGCCCGTTCAGCCACGTCCTGGTCGCCACCCCGGCGCCCCAGGCCGCGGCGCTGCTGGCCGGCGCGCCCAAGCTGGCGGCGGCGGCGGCGAGCATCGCCATGGAGCCGACCTGGGCCGTGGCCCTGGGCTTTGCCGAACCCCTGCAGACGCCGGTGCAGGGCTGCTTCGTCCAGGAAGGCCCGCTGACCTGGATGGCCAGCAACCGCTGCAAGCCCGGCCGCGACGAGCACATGGACACCTGGGTACTGCACGCCAGCAGCAGCTGGAGCCGGCAGAACATCGACAAGCCCAAGGAAACGGTCATCGAGCACCTGCTGGGCACCTTCGCCGAAATGATCGGCTGCGCGGTGCCGGCGCCAGTGTTCGCCCTGGCCCACCGCTGGCTCTATGCCCGGCCGCTGGAAGCACACCAGCTGGGCGCGCTGGCCGACGCCGACCTGGGCATCTACGCCTGCGGCGACTGGTGCCTTTCCGGCCGCGTCGAGGGCGCCTGGCTGAGCGGCCTGGAAGCGGCCCGCCGGCTGCTGCAGCACCTCTGAGCCCGACGGCGCCCGCCAGGGCGCCGCACCCTGTACAAGCAATTTGCCGCTGTACAACTCCCGGCCTATGCTGAAAAATAGTTGTACACGTGAAGCCTACTTGTACAGGGCCAGACCATGTCCACTTCCCCTCCCCGGCCCAGGCTCGGCATCAGCGCCTGCCTGCTCGGCGCGAACGTCCGCTACGACGGCGGGCACAAGGCTTCGCGCCTGTGCCTGGAGGACCTTGCCCGGCATTTCGATTTCGTCCCGCTGTGCCCGGAAGTCGCCATCGGCCTGGGCGTGCCGCGCCCGACCCTGCGCCTGGTCGGCGAAGCCGCCCGGCCGCGCGCCGTGGACAGCCGCGATGCGACCCTGGACCACAGTGCGGCATTGCGTCGCCATGGCGCGGAGCAGGCCGGCCAGTTGGACGAACTGGGCGGCTTCATCTTCATGCAGAAGTCCCCCTCCTGCGGCCTGCACCGCGTCAAGCTCTACCCCGACGACGGCCAGCCGCCCCTGGCGATTGCCCGCGGCCTGTTCGCCGAAGCCTTCTGCGCCGCCCGCCCCGAGCTGCCGGTGGAAGAGGAAGGCCGCCTGCACGATCCCCGCCTGCGCGAGAACTTCGTCACCCGCGTCTACGCCCATCTCGACTGGCTCGCCCTGTGCCGCGCCGGGCTGACGCACAAGGCGATCCTCGATTTCCACTCGCGCTACAAGTACCAGCTGCTCGCCCACCACCCGCGCCTGTACGCCGAGCTGGGCCGCCATCTGGCGGATATCGGCCGGCACCCGGCGGAGCATTTCGGCCCGCTGTACTACCGCACCTTCAGCCAGGCGCTGGGCCACTGCGCCAGCCGCGGCAGCCACAGCAACGTGCTGCAGCACCTGGCCGGCTACCTCAAGCGCGCCCTGGCGGCGGACGACCGCGCCGAACTGCAGCGGCTGATCGAGCAGTACCGCCACGGCGACGTGCCGCTGGTGGAGCCCCTGGCGCTGCTCAAGCACCACTTCCGCCGCCACCCGCACCCCTACATCGCCCGCCAGGCGTACCTGCAACCCCACCCCGAGTCCCTGGGTCTACGCAATGCCATCTGAACGAAGCGACACCCTTCCCGACGATTATCGCCAGGCGCTGGCCGCCGGCTGGCTGCCCATCAGCGAAGTGGCGCGGCGCACCGGGGTGAACCCGGTGACGCTGCGCGCCTGGGAGCGCCGCTACGGGCTGGTCGTCCCCCAGCGCACCGCCAAGGGTCACCGCCTGTACTCCACCGAGCAGTTGGAGCGCATCCGCCACGTCCTCACCTGGCTGGAGCGCGGCGTGGCGGTGGGCAAGGTGCGCGACCTGCTCGACGAACCGCCACGGGCGGCGGCCGCAACCCATTCGCCCTGGGACGACCTGCGCCAGCAGGCGCTGGGCGCCATCGCCCGGCTCGACGAACAGCGCCTGGACGAGCTGTTCAACGGCGCCCTGTCGATCTACCCGGCGCAGACGCTGTGCGAGCACCTGATGCTGCCGCTGCAGCGCGACCTCCAGCAGCGCTGGCAGGGCCAGTTCGGCAGCGGCCTGGAGCGCCTGCTCTACCATTCCTGGCTGCGCAGCAAGCTCGGCGGCCGCCTGTACCACTACAACCGCCAGCAGCAGGGGCGGCCACTGCTGCTGGCGAACCAGTCGGAGCACCCGCGGGAGACCGGCCACTGGCTGTGCGCCTGGCTGGCCAGCGCCGCCGGCTGCCCGGTGCAGGTGTTCGACGGCCCGCTGTCCTGCGCCGAGATCGCCCTGGTCGAACAGCGCCTGAACCCGCGCGCCCTGCTCCTCTACTCCGACCAGAGCCTGAGCCCGACGCACCTGGCGCGCCTGCTCGACGGCTGCATCTGCCCCACCCTGCTGGTGGGCGCCAGCGTGAACATCCACGCGCGGGAGCTGGCCGACCTGCAGCGCGGCAGCCACCCGGGGCTGCACCTGGCGCAGGACCCGCTGCAGGCGCGCGCCACCCTGCAGGCGCTGGGCCTGCTCAACGGCGGGGGCGGCGAATGAGGCGCCAACTGCTCTGGCTGCGCAGCGACCTGCGCGTGCACGACAACACCGCCCTGGCCGCCGCGGCGCAGGCCGGCCCGGTCATCGCCTGCTACCTGCTAAGCCCCGGCCAGTGGCGCGCCCACGACGACTCGCCGAACAAGGTCGACTTCTGGTTGCGCAACCTGCAGGCGCTGCGGCACGACCTGGCGCGGCTGAACATCCCGCTGCTGTTGCGCGAGGCGGATACCTGGGGCCAGGCTTCCGAAGTCCTGCTGCAGCTGTGCCAAACGCTGGGCATCGCCGCGGTACGGGTGAACGAGGAATACGGCCTCCACGAAAGCCGCCGCGACGAGGCGGTGAAGCGGCGCCTGGCCGAAGCCGGGGTGGGCTTCCACAGCCACCTGGACCAGTTGTTCTTCGCCCCCGGCAGCCTGCTCACCCGCGGCGGCACCTACTTCCAGGTCTTCAGCCAGTTCCGCAAGCTCTGCTACCAGCGCCTGGCCAGCGCCCTGCCCGCCTGCCTGCCGGCGCCGCCAGCGCAGGCGCCACTGGACGTGGCCAGCGACCCCGTGCCCGAGGAACTGCCCGGCTTCGCGCCCAGCGCCGCCCAGGCACGGGAGTTCTGGCCCGCCGGGGAAAAGGCCGCCGGCGAGCGCCTGGCCGGCTTCGCCGAGGACGACCTGGCGCACTACCACGAACGACGCGACCGCCCGGACCTGGACGGCACCAGCCAGCTCTCCGCCTACCTGGCCGCCGGCGTGCTCTCGCCGCGCCAGTGCCTGCACGCGGCACTGGCGAACAACCGCGGCGAGTTCGAGAGCGGCGGCCCGGGCCCCGTGGCCTGGATCAACGAGCTGCTCTGGCGCGAGTTCTACAAGCACATCCTGGTCGGCTTCCCGCAGGTCAGCCGCGGCCGCGCCTTCCGCGCGCAGACCGAGGCGCTGCCCTGGCGCCACGCGCCGGCGGACCTGGAGGCCTGGCAGCAGGGGCGTACCGGCTTCCCCATCATCGATGCGGCGATGCGCCAGTTGCTGGCCACCGGCTGGATGCACAACCGCCTGCGCATGCTCACGGCCATGTTCCTCAGCAAGAACCTGCTGATCGACTGGCGCGAAGGCGAACGCTGGTTCATGCGCCACCTGGTCGACGGCGACCTGGCGGCGAACAACGGCGGCTGGCAATGGAGCGCCTCCACCGGCACCGACGCCGCGCCCTACTTCCGCCTGTTCAACCCGCTGGCACAGTCGCGCCGCTTCGATCCCCACGGGCGCTTCCTGCGCCAGTGGCTGCCGGAGCTGGCGCAACTGGACGGCGAAAGCCTGCACGAACCATCGCGCCTGGGACTGTTCGGCGCCCCCGGATACCCAGCGCCGATGCTCGACCTGGCAGCCAGCCGCGAGCGGGTGCTGGAGGCTTTCCGCAATCTGCCGGGGGCTGAATCCGCCCAGGCGAGCACGGCTTCTCGTAGGAGCGAGGGAGACGCCTAGTTCTTGCTCGCGAATGAGCCCCGCAGCGGAGTCTGTTCGCGAGCAAGCTCGCTCCTACGAAGAGCACCCCGGATGCGGTGCTACCCGCTCCTACATGGGAACGACGTGGGCGAGACGTCGGAGCGGATCTCATCCGCGAATCGTGCCGGGTTATCCGCCGTCGGCCGGAACACTAATGTCCGCCCTACGGATTTCCGGAGAATGGCTCGTAAACCCAGGGCATGAAAAAACCGGCCACCTGGGCCGGTTTTTTCGTACAGCAAAACTCTTACAGCGGATGGCTGTAGAACAGGCTGTAGGACTCGATGCCGTCGTTGGGCATCGACAGCCCGGCATTCGAGTAGTGGATGGCGCGGATGCCCACCGACTGGCCGCCGACGAACTTCAGGCCGAAGCCCAGGCGGTCCTCGAAGGCGAAGGCGCTGCCCAGGTCATGGTCGCCGACCTCGGAGCCGCTGAAGCCGGCGACGCCGATGCCGGCCTCGATGAAGGGCTTCACGCTGTCGCCGTTGAACTGGTAGACGAACACCGGCGAGAAGGACAGCGAATAACGGGCACCCGCGCGGTCGCCGGCGCCCCAGTAGGTGACGCCGGTGTCCCAGTAGCCGGTCAGGTGGCCGGTACTGCTTTGCCACCAGGTCTTGTCCCAATCGAAACTCGCGCCCAGGCGCAGGGTCATGTCACCCTGGCCGGTGGCACCTGCCGCGGCGGTCAGATTCGCCGCCTGCGCTGCGCCGGCTGCACCCACCATCATGATTGCGGCCAAGGCGGCCTGCGAGAGTAGCTTCTTCATCGAAAGATCCTTATGGATAAGCTGAATGAAAAATCCCCGCGAATAGCTAACGATTATAAGGCGAATTGCCAGATCAGGCCTGGGAATTGTCAGCAGATTGTTACGCCTCTTCAGAATCTGCTTTGCTCAATCGGCAAAAAATCTGACCGATCCATCAAGGCCCCACAACACCGGCAACACCCTTTCGAACATCTCGACCGCCCCGCTGGTGAAGAAGTGCGTTTTTTTTGCCGGCCCCAGTGCCTGCAGGCCACGGCTGGCCAGCGATGCCTGCAGGTGGCGGGCCACGGCGGCGCCGGTGTCGATCAGCGATACCCCGCTGGGCAGCATCCGGCCCAGCAGCGGGCGCAGGAAGGGGTAATGGGTGCAGCCGAGGATCAGGGTGTCGCAGCCCTCGGCCAGCAGCGGCTCGACGAAGCCCTGGAGCAGTTCGCGGGTCTGCGGCCCGTCCAGGTCGCCGGCCTCGATGCGCTCGACCAGCCCCGGGCAGGGCTGGGTGATTACCCGCACGTCGCTGGCGAAGCGGTCGAGCAGCGCGGCGAAGCGCGCGCTCTTCAAGGTGCCGGTGGTGGCCAGCACGCCGACCACGCCGCTGCGGGTCGCCGCCGCGGCCGGCTTCACCGCCGGTTCCATGGCCAGGATCGGCAGTTGTGGATAACGCTCCCGCAGGTCGGAGGCGGCCGCCGCGGTGGCGGTGTTGCAGGCCAGCACCAGGGCCTTGCAGTCCTGGGCGATGAGGAATTCGGCGATGCGCCGGCAGCGCTCGCGGATGTATTCCGGGGTTTTCTCGCCGTAGGGCACGTGGCCGCAGTCGGCCAGGTACACCAGCGATTCGCCGGGCAGCCGCGCGCGGATCTCGCGCAGCACCGAAAGGCCGCCGACGCCGGAGTCGAAGACGCCTATCGGCCGCTCGTCAGCCATGCGTTACGCCGCAGACCGAGCACTGCGGGTCGCGCTTCACGCGCAGCTCGCGGAAGCGCGTGCCCAAGGCATCCACCAGCAGCAGGCGGCCCACCAGCGGCTCGCCGAAGCCGGCCAGCAGCTTCAGCGCCTCCAGCGCCTGCAGGCTGCCCACCAGGCCCACCAGCGGCCCGGCCACGCCGGCCTCGCTGCAGGTCAGCTCGGCTTCGCTGCCATGGCCGTAGAGGCAGTGGTAGCAGGGGCTGTCGTCGCGGCGCGGGTCGAACACCGAGAGCTGGCCTTCCAGGCGGATGGCCGCGCCGCTGACCAGCGGCTTGCCGGCGGCGACGCAGGCGGCGTTGACCGCCTCGCGGGTGGAGAAGTTGTCGCAGCAGTCCAGCACCAGGTCGACCTGGGCCAGCACCGCGGCCAGGGAATCCCCGTCCAGCGCCTGGCGGTGCGGCACCAGCTTCACCTGCGGGTTGATGGCGGCCAGGCGGGCCATGGCCGAGTCCACCTTGCTGCGCCCGACCTGGGTGCTGTCGTGCACCACCTGGCGCTGCAGGTTGGTCACGTCGACGCTGTCGAAGTCGGCCAGGTGCAGCTCGCCGACGCCGGCCGCGGCCAGGTACAGCGCCACCGGCGAGCCCAGGCCGCCGAGGCCGACGATCAGCGCGCGGGCGTTCTTCAGGCGCAGCTGGCCGTCGATGTCGATCTGCGGCAGGAGGATCTGCCGGCTGTAGCGCAGCAGTTCTTCGTCGTTCAACATGGCAGGCGCCCCAGGCTGATGCGTTCATGGCCGCCGAGGTCGCGGCGGCTTTCCACCTCGCGGAAACCGTTGCCCAGCAGCAGGTCGCGCACCGCCGGGCCCTGGTCGTAGCCGTGCTCCAGCAGCAGCCAGCCGCCCGGTTCCAGGAAGCGCGGGGCCTGGCCGACGATCAGGCGGATGTCGTCGAGGCCGTCGGCGCCGGCCACCAGCGCGCTCTTCGGCTCGAAGCGCACGTCGCCCTGCTGCAGGTGCGGGTCGCTGCCGGGGATGTACGGCGGGTTGCCGACGATCAGGGCGAAGCGCTCGCCTTCCAGGGCGGAGAACCAGTGGCTCTGGCGGAAGCCGACGTTGGCCAGGCGCAGGCGCTCGCGGTTGCGCTCGGCCAGGGCCACGGCCTCGGGAATGCGGTCGACGCCGGTGACCTGCCAGCTCAGGCGCTCGCAGGCCAGGGCCAGGGCGATGGCGCCGGTGCCGGTGCCCAGGTCGAGCACCCGCGCCGGGCTGGCCGGCACCAGTTGCAGGGCGGCTTCCACCAGCAGCTCGGTGTCCGGCCGCGGGATCAGGGTGTGCGGCGCCACTTCCAGGTCCAGGCTCCAGAAGCCCTGGCGGCCAAGGATGTAGGCCACCGGTTCGCCGGCGCGGCGGCGCGCCAGCCAGCCTTCGAAGCGCTCACGCACCTCGCGGTCGACCACCCGCTCCGGCCAGGTGCGCAGGAAGCTGCGCGGCTTGCCCAGGGCGGCGGCCAGCAGCAGCTCGGCGTCCAGGCGCGCGCTGGGCGAGTCGGGCAATTGCGCTTCGGCGAGCAGGGTCATGATGGTGGCCATGGCGCCTCAATCTCCCAGGGCGGCCAACTGGTCGGCCTGGTATTCCTGCAACAGCGGCTCGATCACCTGTTCCACTTCGCCCTCCATGACTTCGCCCAGGGAGTACAGGGTGAGGTTGATGCGGTGGTCGGTGACCCGCCCCTGCGGGAAATTGTAGGTGCGAATGCGCTCGGAGCGGTCGCCCGAGCCCACCAGCAGCTTGCGGGTGCTGGCGATGGCCTGCTGCGCCGCGGCCTGCTGCTGGTCGTTGAGCTTGGCCGCCAGCCAGGCCATGGCCTTGGCGCGGTTCTTGTGCTGCGAACGCTCTTCCTGGCACTCCACCACGATGCCCGAGGGGATGTGGGTGATGCGCACGGCCGAGTCGGTCTTGTTCACGTGCTGGCCGCCGGCGCCGGAGGAGCGGTAGGTGTCTACCCGCAGGTCGGCCGGGTTGATCTCGATGGCCGCCTGCTCGTCGGGTTCCGGCAGCACCGCCACGGTGCAGGCGGAGGTGTGGATGCGACCCTGGGACTCGGTCGCCGGCACGCGCTGCACGCGGTGCGCGCCGGATTCGAACTTGAGCTTGGCGTAGACGCTGTCGCCCTCGACGCGGGCGATCACTTCCTTGTAGCCGCCGTGCTCGCCCTCGTTCTCCGAGAGCACCTCGACGCGCCAGCCCTGGCGCTCGGCATAGCGCGAGTACATGCGGAACAGGTCGCCGGAGAAGATCGCCGCCTCGTCGCCGCCGGTGCCGGCGCGGATTTCCAGGAACACGTTGCGCCCGTCGTTCGGGTCCCTGGGCAGCAGCATGCGCTGCAGGCGGTCTTCCAGCTCGGCCAGGGAGGCCCTGGCGCTGGCGACCTCTTCCTCGGCCATCTCGCGCAGGTCCGGGTCACTGTCCTTGAGCAGCGCCTGGGCGCCCTCGAGGTCGGCCTGGGTCTTGCGGAAGTCGCGGAACGCCAGGATCACCGGTTCGACTTCGGCGAACTCGCGGGAATAGGCGCGGAACTTGGTCTGGTCGCTGATCACCTCGGCGTCGCCGAGCAGAGCGGTGAGCTCCTCGTAGCGGTCGCTGAGGTTGTCCAGCTTGGTCAGCAGGGAGGCTTTCATCGCTTCTCAGTGCCCTCCTCGAGGGCGAACAGTTCCTGCGCCAGGGCCAGCGCATCGATGCGGCCCTCGGCGGAGAGTTTCTTCATCTGCACGCTGGGCGCGTGCAGCAGCTTGTTGGTCAGGCCGCGGGCCAGCTGGGCGAGGATGTCGCCGGGGTCGCCGCCGTTGGCCAGCAGGCGCTGGGCCTTCTGCAGTTCCTCGTCGCGCAGGCGCTCGGCCTGCTGGCGGTAGGCGCGCAGCACGTCCACCGCGGCCAGCTCGCGCAGGCGCTGCATGAACTCGACGACGCCCTCGCCGACCAGTTCCTCGGCGGCCTGGGCCGCGCCCTGGCGGCTCTTGAGGTTCTCGGCGACCACTTCGTGGAGGTCGTCGACGCTATAGAGGTAGACGTCGTCCAGCTCGCCGACTTCCGGCTCGATATCGCGCGGCACGGCGATGTCGACCATGAACATCGGCTTGTGCCGGCGCTGCTTGAGCGCCCGCTCCACCGCGCCCTTGCCGAGGATCGGCAACTGGCTGGCGGTGGAGCTGATGACGATGTCGCTGTGCGCCAGGTGCTCGGGCATGTCCGCCAGCAGGATGGCCTCGGCGCCCAGCTCCTGGGCCAGCAGGCTGGCGCGTTCGAGGGTGCGGTTGGCCACCACGATGCGCTTCACGCCCTGCTCGTGCAGGTGGCGGGCGACCAGGGTGATGGTCTCGCCGGCGCCGATCAGCAGCGCCTGGCTGCGGTGCAGGTCGCTGAAGATCTGCCGCGCCAGGCTGACCGCGGCGAAGGCCACCGACACCGGGTTCTCGCCGATGGCGGTGTCGGTGCGCACGGTCTTGGCGGTGCTGAAGGTGGCCTGGAACAGGCGACCGAGCATCGGGCCTATGGTGCCGGCCTCGCGGGCCACGGCGTAGGCGGACTTCATCTGGCCGAGGATCTGCGGCTCGCCCAGCACCATGGAGTCCAGGCCGGCGGCCACGCGCATCATGTGGCGCACCGCGTCCTCGTCCTCGTGCACGTAGGCGCAGCTGCGCAGCTCGTCCAGGCTCAGGCGGTGGTAGTCGGCCAGCCAGGCCAGCACGTCCTCGGCCTCCGGGTGCTCCAGCTCCAGGTAGAGTTCGCTGCGGTTGCAGGTGGAAAGGATCGCCGCCTCGCGGCTGGCGGTCAGCCGGCAGAGCAACTGCAGGGCCTCGACCATCTGCCCGGGCGTGAACGCCACGCGCTCACGGACGGCCACCGAAGCTGTCTTGTGGTTGATGCCAAGGGCAATGAAGGCCATGCGGGATCGCTGAGGTAATTCGGGAAGCCCGCAATTGTCCTACGTCGACCGGTAGAGGACAACCACCGCAATACAAGCAGTCGATCTGTGCGTCTATGCTGGGTTTTGGCTGCCCCCACCCCATGGGCTTGCCGAATGGCTTATGTCATGATGGGGCACAACCCGCCGTCCAGGTCCCTCTCTTTCGTCTATGAACAAATCCCTAGCGCTGCTGACCGCCCTGTTGCTGCTCGGTGGCTGCCAATCCATGCTGCACAAGGAACCGGCGCCGAAGCCGGCCAAGGACAGTGCGGCCAGCGCGGAGAAGGGCCGCAAGTACGGTTCCTTCAGCGAGGACACCCTGTATTCCCTGCTGGTGGCGGAGATCGCCGGCCAGCGCAACCGCTTCGACATCGCCCTGGCCAACTACGTCGACCAGGCCAGGCAGACCCAGGACCCGGGCGTGGCCGAGCGCGCCTTCCGCATCGCCGAGTACCTGGGCGCCGACCAGGAAGCCCTGGACACCTCGCTGATTTGGGCCAAGGCCGCCCCCGACGACCTCGACGCGCAGCGCGCCGCCGCCCTGCAGCTGGCGCGCACCGGCCAGTACGACGAATCCATGGTGTACATGGAGAAGGTCCTCAACGGCCAGGGCGACACCCACTTCGACTTCCTCGCCCTGTCCGCCGCGGAAACCGACGCCGACACCCGCGCCGGCCTGCTGCAGAGCTTCGACCGCCTGCTGAAGAAGTACCCCGACAACGGCCAGCTGCTGTTCGGCAAGGCCCTGCTGCTGCAGCAGGACGGCCGCCCGCAGGAGGCCCTGGGCCTGCTGGAGAGCAAGCCGGCCAGCCGCCATGACGTGGCCCCCATGCTGCTGCGCGCGCGCCTGCTGCAGAGCATGAAGCGCAGCGACGAGGCCCTGCCGCTGCTCAAGGCCGGCATCAAGGAGCACCCGGACGACAAGCGCGTACGCCTGGCCTACGCCCGCCTGCTGGTGGAGCAGAACCGCCTGGACGACGCCAAGGCCGAGTTCTCCGCCCTGGTGCAGCAGTTCCCCGACGACGACGACCTGCGCTTCTCCCTGGCCCTGGTGTGCCTGGAAGCCCAGGCCTGGAACGAGGCCAAGGTCTACCTGCAGGAACTGGTCGAGCGCGACAGCCACACCGACGCCGCGCACTTCAACCTCGGCCGCCTCGCCGAGGAGCAGAAGGACCCGGAGACCGCGCTCAAGGAATACGCCCAGGTCGGCCCGGGCAACGACTTCCTCCCGGCGCAGCTTCGCCAGAGCGAGATCCTCATGGACTCCGGGCGCAGCGCGGAAGCCTCGCGGCGCCTGGCCGAGGCCCGCGAGCGCCAGCCCGACTACGCCATCCAGCTGTACCTGATCGAGGCCGAGGGCCTGTCCAACCGCAACCAGGCCGACCGCGCCTGGCAGGTCATCGAGCAGGGCACCAAGCAGTTCCCCGACGACCTCAACCTGCTCTACACCCGCTCCATGCTGGCGGAGAAGCGCGACGACCTGGTGCAGATGGAGAAGGACCTGCGCCTGATCATCCAGCGCGAGCCGGACAACGCCATGGCGCTCAACGCCCTGGGCTACACCCTGGCCGACCGCACCACGCGCTACGACGAGGCCCGCGAGCTGATCCAGAAGGCCCACCAGTTGAACCCGGACGACCCGGCCATCCTCGACAGCCTGGGCTGGGTCAACTACCGCCTGGGCAACCTGGACCAGGCCGAGACCTACCTGCGCCAGGCCCTGGAGAAATTCCCCGACCACGAAGTGGCCGCGCACCTGGGCGAAGTGCTCTGGGCCCGCGGCAAGCAGCGCGAGGCCCGCGAAGTCTGGAGCGCCGCCCTGCAGAACCAGCCCGATAGCCCGGTGCTGCGCGACACCCTGCTGCGCCTGACCGGGTCCAAGACCCCCTGAGATTTCCCATGCGTCTGATTCACGTCCTTGGCGCCGCCGCCCTGCTCCTGCTCAGCGGCTGCGCCGGCTTCACCACCCAGGAAGCCCTGCAAGGCCAGGGCAACGCCGACAGCTGGAAGACCCACAAGGAACGCGTCGCCGCCCTCGACGGCTGGCAGATCGACGGCAAGGTCGGCATCCGCGCCCCGAAGGACTCCGGCAGCGGCACCCTGTTCTGGCTGCAACGCCAGGGCTACTACGACATCCGCCTGTCCGGCCCGCTGGGCCGCGGCGCCGCGCGCCTGACCGGGCGCGAGGGCGCGGTGACACTGGAAGTCGCCGGGCAGGGCCGCTACCAGGCCGAGTCCCCCGAGGCCCTGCTGGAGCAGCAGATGGGCTGGCGCCTGCCGGTGTCGCACCTGCTCTGGTGGGTACGCGGCCTGCCGGCGCCGGACAGCAAGAGCCGCCTGACCCTCGACAGCGACAGCCGCCTGGCGCGCCTGGAGCAGGACGGCTGGGACGTGGAATACAGCAGCTACGCCCAGCAGGACGGCTACTGGCTGCCCGAGCGCCTGAAGCTGCACGGCAAGGACCTGGACGTCACCCTGGTGATCAAGAGCTGGCAGCCGCGCCTGCTCGGCCAGGCCCGCTGACATGCAAGCGCGCCTGACCCTGCCGGCCCCGGCCAAGCTCAACCTGTTCCTGCACGTCCTCGGCCGCCGCGCCGACGGCTACCACGAGCTGCAGACGCTGTTCCAGTTCCTCGACCACGCCGACGAACTGCACTTCGCCCCCCGCGAGGACGGGCAGGTCCGCCTGCACACCGACATCCCCGGCGTGCCCCACGACAGCAACCTGATCGTCCGCGCCGCGCGCCAGTTGCAGGAGCAGTCCGGCACCAGGCTGGGCGCCGACATCTGGCTGGACAAGCGCCTGCCCATGGGCGGCGGCATCGGCGGCGGCAGCTCCGACGCGGCCACCACCCTGGTCGGCCTCAACCACCTCTGGCAACTGGGCTGGGACGAGGACCGCCTGGCGGCCCTGGGCCTGGGCCTGGGCGCCGACGTGCCGGTGTTCGTGCGCGGCCGCGCGGCCTTCGCCGAAGGGGTGGGCGAGCGGCTCACGCCGGTCGAACTGGAGGAGCCCTGGTTCCTCGTCGTCGTGCCGCAAGTCTTTGTCAGCACAGCAGAAGTTTTCTCCGATCCCGAGTTGACACGGGATACTCCGCCCATTAAAGTTCGCAGCCTTCTCGGGGTGGACGGTCGAAACGACTGTCAGACGGTCGTCGAGAAACGTTACCCAGCTGTACGTAACGCGCTGATGTTGTTGAACAAATTCACATCGGCCAGATTGACCGGAACCGGAGCTTGTGTGTTTGGGAGCTTCCCAAACCAGGGCGATGCTGATAAAGTTCGCCGCCAACTTCCGGCCACTCTGCCAAGCTTCGTCGCACGGGGTCGCAACACCTCCCTGCTGCATCGCAAGCTTCAAGAACTGACCTGAGAAGGGATGCAGAGCATTCGGTTGTACGATACAGGGGCGTCGCCAAGCGGTAAGGCAGCAGGTTTTGATCCTGCCATGCGTTGGTTCGAATCCAGCCGCCCCTGCCATTAACCCCACGGGGGTTGCGTACGACGGTAACCGAAGCGCTGCACAGCAAAATTCATAGGGGCGTCGCCAAGCGGTAAGGCAGCAGGTTTTGATCCTGCCATGCGTTGGTTCGAATCCAGCCGCCCCTGCCATATACAAAAAAGCTGTTCAAAAGCCACGGCCTTTGAACAGCTTTTTGGTTCATCAGGCCCACCCTCAGCCGGCAGGTACTGCGCGTGTCCAAGATGATGGTCTTCACGGGGAACGCCAACCCCGACCTGGCACGCCGAGTCGTGCGTCAACTGCACATTCCCCTCGGTGATGTTTCCGTCGGCAAGTTCTCCGATGGCGAAATCAGTGTCGAAATCAACGAGAACGTCCGCGGCAAGGACGTCTTCCTGATCCAGCCGACCTGCGCGCCGACCAACGACAACCTGATGGAACTGGTGGTGATGGCCGATGCCTTCCGCCGCTCCTCGGCCACTCGCATCACCGCGGTCATCCCCTACTTCGGCTATGCCCGCCAGGATCGCCGTCCGCGTTCCGCCCGCGTGGCCATCAGCGCCAAGGTCGTGGCCGACATGCTGACCGTCGTGGGCGTCAACCGCGTCCTCACCGTCGACCTGCACGCCGACCAGATCCAGGGCTTCTTCGATATCCCCGTCGACAACATCTACGGCTCGCCCGTGCTGGTCGACGACATCGAGGACCAGCGCTTCGAGAACCTGATGATCGTCTCCCCGGACATCGGTGGCGTGGTGCGCGCCCGCGCCGTCGCCAAGTCCCTGGGCGTGGACCTGGCCATCATCGACAAGCGTCGCCCGAAGGCCAACCAGTCCGAAGTCATGCACATCATCGGTGATGTCGAAGGCCGTACCTGCGTACTGGTCGACGACATGGTCGATACCGCCGGCACCCTCGGCCACGCCGCCAAGGCTCTGAAAGAGCACGGCGCCGCCAAGGTCATCGCCTACTGCACCCACCCGGTGCTGTCGGGCCGTGCCATCGAGAACATCGAGGGTTCCGTACTGGACGAGCTGGTGGTGACCAACACCATCCCGCTGTCCGCCGCTGCCCAGGCCTGTGGCCGCATCCGTCAACTGGACATCGCGCCGGTCGTCGCCGAAGCCATGCGCCGGATCAGCAACGAAGAATCGATCAGCGCCATGTTCCGCTGAGGAACAGGGCCTGACGAAAGCGCCCCGCCGCGGCGGGGCATTTGAAGAGTCGCCCGAACGCTGGTCGCAAGCGCTCGGGCGATCTTGTCATTTTGGAGATAGTGTAATGGTTGACTTTGTTCTGAATGCCCAAGCGCGTTCCGACCTGGGGAAAGGTGCGAGCCGCCGCCTGCGTCGTAATGCCGGTCTGGTTCCCGCGGTCATCTACGGCGGCGAGAAAGCCCCGGTTTCCGTGACCCTGGAACTGCGTGAAATCGCCAAGCTGCTGGAAAACGAGGCTGCCTTCAGCCACGTCATCGCCCTGAACGTCGATGGCGCCAAGGAAACCGTGCTGATCAAGGCCCTGCAGCGCCACCCGGCCAAAGGCTTCGTCATGCACGCCGACTTCCTGCGCGTCGTCGCCGACCACAAGCTGACCGCTCACGTTCCGCTGCACTTCCTCAACGAGGAAACCGCAGTTGGCGTCAAGCAAGGCGGCGGTGAAGTTTCCCACGTCATCTCCGAAGTCGAAGTTTCCTGCCTGCCGAAAGACCTGCCGGAATTCATCGAAGTCGACCTGGCGAAAGTCGAAGTCGGCCAGATCGTTCACCTGTCCGACCTCAAGCTGCCGAAAGGCGTGGAACTGGTTCAGCTGGCCCATGGCAACGACCTGGCCGTGGCCAACATCCACGCTTCGCGCGTAGTCAAGGAAGAAGGTGAAGGCGCTGCCGAGTAATCACTCGCCAGCCTCTTAGCCTCCAAGGAAAGGGCCCCCGTCGTGACCGCCGTGCAACTGATCGTTGGCCTGGGCAACCCAGGCCCGGAATACGAACAGACCCGGCATAACGCGGGGGCCCTTTTCGTCGAGCGCCTGGCCGACCGCGAACGCGTCAGCCTGAGCCCCGACAGGAAGTATTTCGGCCTGGTCGGCAAGTTCAGCCACCAGGGCCGCGACGTTCGTCTGCTCATCCCCACCACCTACATGAACCGCAGCGGCCAGGCCGTGGCGGCGCTCGCCGGGTTCTTCCGCATCCCGGTCGAAGCCATCCTGGTGGCCCACGACGAACTCGACATGCCCCCCGGCACCGCCAGGCTCAAGAAGGGCGGCGGCCACGGCGGGCACAACGGGCTGCGCGACATCATCGCCCAGCTCGGCAACCAGAACGGCTTCCATCGCCTGCGGCTTGGCATCGGCCATCCGGGGCACAGCAGCCTGGTCTCCGGCTTCGTCCTCGGCCGCGCCCCGCGCAGCGAGCAGGAGCTGCTGGACGCCAGCATCGATTCCGCCCTCGGCGTGCTGCCGGAAATGCTCGCAGGCGACTGGACCCGCGCGATGCAGAAGCTGCACAGCCCGAAGGCCTGACACGTCTCGCCAGAGGTACACAGCATGGGCTTCAACTGCGGCATCGTCGGCTTGCCCAACGTCGGCA
Organism: Pseudomonas delhiensis; assembly: GCF_900187975.1. Classification (GTDB taxonomy): domain Bacteria; phylum Pseudomonadota; class Gammaproteobacteria; order Pseudomonadales; family Pseudomonadaceae; genus Pseudomonas; species Pseudomonas delhiensis. Next base: position 104,707 of record NZ_FZPC01000008.1, read on the forward strand.
AATCCACCCTGTTCAACGCCCTGACCAAATCGGGTATCGCGGCAGAGAACTTCCCCTTCTGCACCATCGAGCCGAACAGCGGCATCGTCCCCATGCCCGACGCGCGCCTCGACGCCCTGGCGGCGATCGTCAAGCCCGAGCGGGTGATCCCCACCACCATGGAATTCGTCGACATCGCCGGCCTGGTGGAAGGCGCCTCCAAGGGTGAAGGCCTGGGCAACAAGTTCCTCGCCAACATCCGCGAGACCGACGCCATCGCCCACGTGGTGCGCTGCTTCGAGGACGACAACGTCATCCACGTGGCCAACAGCGTCGACCCCAAGCGCGACATCGAGATCATCGAACTGGAACTGATCTTCGCCGACCTGGAAAGCTGCGAGAAGCAGCTGCAGAAGGTCGCGCGCAACGCCAAGGGCGGCGACAAGGATGCGATCGCGCAGAAATCCCTGCTGGAGAAGCTGATCCCGCACTTCAGCGAAGGCAAGCCGGCGCGCTCGCTGATGAAGAACCTCGGTGACGAAGAGAAGCGCCTGGTGCGCGGCTTCCATCTGCTGACCAGCAAGCCGGTGATGTACATCGCCAACGTCGCCGAAGACGGCTTCGAGAACAACCCGCACCTGGACGTGGTGAAAGCCATAGCCGAGGAAGAAGGCGCCATGGTGGTGCCGGTGTGCAACAAGATCGAGGCCGAGATCGCCGAACTGGACGACGGCGAGGAGAAGGACATGTTCCTCGAGTCCCTCGGCCTCGAAGAACCCGGCCTGAACCGCGTGATCCGCGCCGGTTACGAACTGCTGCACCTGCAGACCTACTTCACCGCCGGAGTAAAGGAAGTCCGCGCCTGGACCGTCCGCGTCGGCGCCACCGCCCCGCAGGCCGCGGCGGTGATCCACACCGACTTCGAAAAAGGTTTCATCCGCGCCGAAGTGGTCGCCTACGACGACTTCATCCAGTTCAAGGGCGAACAGGGCGCGAAAGAAGCCGGCAAATGGCGCCTGGAAGGCAAGGACTACATCGTCAAGGACGGCGACGTGATGCACTTCCGCTTCAACGTCTAAGCCCTTCGCAGGCGCCCAAAGCGCCAGCCCAGGACGAGAAAAGGCCCCGAGCACCCCGCGGGGCCTTTTTCGTTCCCGCCCTACCGCTCGTCCCGCTAAACGCTTGAAAGAACAGAAAAATATCTAGCCAAAGGGGGTTGACAGCCCCCCGAAAGATCCGGAAAATGCGCGCCACTCGGCTACATAGCTCAGTCGGTTAGAGCGCAGCATTCATAATGCTGATGTCCCAGGTTCAAGTCCCGGTGTAGCCACCATTATTTTCAAGGGGTTAGCGAAAGCTAGCCCCTTTTCTTTTGCCTGTAGTGACTACAAAGTGACTACAGCGTGTCTACCGCCTAGCCCTTCCAGGGATCAATCAGCGGAACACCAAAGCTTTCGAAGTGCCGGACATTCCGTGTGGCGATCTGCGCGCCATTCAACCTGGCGATCGCCGCAATCTGCCCATCCGCCATATCGGCAACCTCGCCCCGCGCTTCGCTCGCAGCCACCAGTTCGGCATAGTGCACCGCTGCATCGGCATCGAACGGCAGGATGTTACCGGCAAAGTATTCCCCGAACATTGCAAGAGCCATGGTGTGGAGCGCCTGTTTACGCTTCCCGTCGGGCAGCTTGGCTACGCCGTAGAGAATCTCTGCCACGGTGATCGCGCTGATGTGCAAATCACTCACAGACTGCGCATCAAGCCAAGCCACAACTGCCGGATCAGGCTTGGCTCGCATCAGCTCCGAAAGCACATTGGTGTCGATCAGAATCATTCGTCAAAATCCGCTGCGCGGGCCTTGGTTTTACGCTCCGGCAGTTCCAGTTCACCCCCTCCCAACGACGCAAAGCGGGCATGGATTCGGCTACCCAAGCCCCCACCCTTCTCTCCCTTGGAGAGCGCTTGAGCGAGGATGACCCTCACCTCCTCTTCCATCGAGCGGCCGTGGCTGGCGGCAACCACGCGAAGCTTGGCTTTGAGATCTTCATCCAGGTTTCTAATAGTGATGCTGGCCATAATCGCCTCCGACGCAATCAATGAAATCACTGATAGCATACTAGGGCTCCTCCCATTACACCAACGGTTCCTGACAACGTTCACAGCTCATCCAGAGAAACCTCCCGAGACGGCTCGTTCACTCGCTTCTCAACGATTCGGCATAGCTCCATATCGTCTTCAGCTTCGTCGATGTCTGCTGAATCCAGTTGATGCTCCGACTGCACAAGGGGTGATAGACGCATGGCGGACTCCAGATGCTCCGGCGACAGGTGTGCATAACGCATGGTCATGGTGATGGAGGAATGCCCGAGAATGCGCTGCAACGTCAGTATGTCGCCTCCGCCCATCATGTAATGACTTGCGAAGGTGTGCCGTAGGATATGCGTCATCTGGCCCGGCGTATGGAATCCACAACGGCGGTAAGCACCGCGAAAGGCGGCACGGCAGGACATGAACAGACGACCGGTGCCAGGCATGCCTCGATTGAGAATCAGCCTCTCCAGGTCCTTGGGAATGGGCACCGCCCTACTCTGCCGGTTCTTGGTTCGGTGATAGTGGACCTTCCCACCCTGGACGGCGCCTCGGGAAAGGCTTTCGGCTTCATCCCAACGGGCACCTGTGGCGAGGCACAACATAGCAACGGGGTACGTATGCGTGTTGGTGCTGGCCTTGCACTCCGCCAGCAGCAGCGACACCTGGTCCAGTGTCAGGAAGGTCAGCTCCACCTGATCGGTCTTGATCTGGCGGACCTTGGCCAGTGGGTTCACCTTGTGCCATGAGCCGAGACGAATCAGCTCCGAGAAGATCGCCGACAGGTAGCGCTGCTCATGGTTGACCGTCTCGGGCTTCACCTCGGTCAGTCGATGCTGTCGATAACGCGCCCAGGCCAGGGAGTCGAATTCGAAGGCGAGCGGATCACCAAGGCGCTTGGCCAAGGCATAGCATCGCGCCAGGCGCTGTTCACCATCTTTCAGGGTGCAGCCATGGAGGTCATGCCAGACCTTCACCAGATCGGAGAGGCGGTCATCCAACGGGCGTCTCGTCTCCCCCTTCACAGCGAAATAGTCCTGCTCATAGCGGATGGCTGCTGACCTAGTGGCGAAGCCCTTCTTACGGATACGCCGACCAGAACGGCCGTTGTCGTAGAAGTCAGCGGTCCACGTCTTCCCATCCTTGCGGGCCGTCATATCGCATAGCCCTTCTTCAAGTAGCGATCACACATCAGCCGGTGTATGTGCTTCTCGAACTCCTTCCGAGTCACCCCTTGGCGAAGTAGTGATCCTCGATCACGTGCCAGAACTCCAGCTTACGGGCGGACTCGATGGCCTTTTTGGGGCGGCAGACTACAACCTATCTCCCCTCTTCCGCCCGCATCGCCATTCGCGAGGCCCTTGCATTCCCTCGGTAGCTAGCTCTAGCCACGACCGGCCAGTGGCTCAACTTCGTGCACGATTTGCTCACCATTTGCCGCATAGGCAGTGGCCAGCGCGCACGCGCTCTGCAGGTTCATCCAGAAATCAGCCGACGTGCCGAAGTAGCGAGCCAAGCGGATAGCCATATCCGCGGAGACATCTCGACGCTCGCGAATGATGTCGTTGACGGTCGGAACCGACACCTTGAGGGCTCGTGCCAAGGTCGTCGGAGTTATCCCCAGCTCCAGCAGGAACTCTTCACGGAGGACTTCCCCTGGATGGACGGGGCGCATTCCGTTGGTTTTCATGATCTCCCCCTCGTGGTAGCCCACTAATGGCCTGACTGAGTTAGCGATGCGGGCTATTTCTTCCAGGGATCGAGCACGGGCTGCGCATCGATCCAGAGCATAACGGCCGATTCCAGCTCAGCCCGTCTCAATACTGAAAGAACACGGGTATCGAGCAAGATCATTCGTCGAAGTCCGCCGCACGGGCCTTGCACTTGCTAACAGGAGGCTCGATGTCCAACTCGCTTCTGATGGTGACCATAGGAACCTCCAATGCAATCGGGATCAAAGCTCATCCAACGAAACATCCCTGGAAGGCTCTTCGCGACGCTGCTCCACGATCAGGCACAACTCGACATCGTCGTCGTCAGCCGTTTCAGTAACGTCGGATATCTCGGTCGACTGCATTAACGTAGATAGAGGCATGAAGGGCTCCAAGTGCTCAGGTGACATGCTCATGATGTTCAAGGAGCGTCCCGGAATGCTCTGCAAGATTAGGGGGTCCCTTCCTTGCATCCTGTAATGCCTGGCGAAGATGTGCCGTAGGACGTGAACCGTCGACCTGGAGCCTCCAACACCTCCCCGTCCGCCGATGACCAGGCGGTTGATGTCATCTACTTCCCTTATCCCCCTTACGCGTCCTTTTGCGACGACTCGGCTTGCCGGCCTCCATCTGAGCCAGCGAGCGTGCCAGGTGAGCGGCGTTAGCCGGGGACCTCAGCAAGTGGAAGGTTTCCACCAGGCTGTTGAAGTCATCGAGCCTGTCCATAAGCCGCATCTGTCTTTGCTCCCTATGCGGATATCGTCTTCCCCTCACAGGTACCTCACCCACTTCGCCCTGGCGCTGGCCTTCACGTCGCAGTTGGACAAGCACGAGCCCATGCCCGGAATATCCTCCGGCCTGTAGTCCGGCGGGAGGTCCGCCAGGTCGAGTTCGAGGTCGTTCAGGAAGTCGCTGCTGCCCTCTCCCCAGCCGGCGGCGGTGATGTAGCCGCGGATCTTGCTGTCGCCCGTGGCGGACAGGCGGTTGCCGGCGATGACGCTGCCGTTGATTTCGCTCTGGCTGCCGAGGGTGATGTCGCCGCCCCGGAACTGGCCGTCGACCACGCCGCCGGCCAGCAGTCCTATGTTGCCGATGGAGTTGCTCTTCAGCTTGCCCATCGCCATGTCGCACAGGTTGCTGGGGTAGAGCCCCGTGAAGTCGATGTGGGGGTACTGGATGCTGCAGATGAACTTGAAGCCGCTGTAGTTGACCGCCGAGACGACCACCTGGCCGCCGGTGCTGATCGAGCGGGTCGACAGGAAGCTGTTGTGGTAGTTACCGTTGGAGATGTGCAGGTCCCCTTCGAACCACAGGACGCCGGGCGCCAGGCTCTTGCCCGCCAGGGTCCACTTCCTGTTCCGGCTGTCGTAGGACAGGCAGCCCTGCTCGCTCGCGTGGCCCTGGCAGATCGTCCGGGCCTGCCGGCGATCGGCCGGGGCCGGGTCGAGGCAGTTGGCGCTGGCGTCGACCTGCAGGCAGAGGAAGTCCCTCCAGCCCCTGCCGTCGTGGGAGTAGTTGCCCAGGAAGTACTCGCCATCGGCGAGGCCGTTGACGTTGCGCACGGTCACCCGGCGCTGCCCCGCCACGAATTCGAAGACGTAGTTGGCCCCCGCCTTGAGGGTGTAGGCGTCCACCGTCGGTTTCTGCGGCATGACGTAGGGCTCGAGCCTGGCCATCAGTTCGAAGCTGACTTCCGCCGGCGCCTGGACCTTGTCGATGGCCGGGCAGTTGCTGACAGCCAGCGCCCTGATGCTGTCGAACGTGGTCCAGCCTACCGCCGGGCAAGTGACGGTCGCCCGGCTGTTGATGCTCCGCACGTCGAGCCAGGCGTTGATGGCGATGTTCCCCACCGCATTGGCCGTTTCGGCCATGCCGTTGCGCAGGGTGAGCGTCCTGCCGGCAGTCAGGCTGCCGTAGCCGGCGCCGCCGGCGCGGATCTCGCCCAGGGCGTTGCCGGTCTCCACGCGGCCGTTGTCGATGAGCAGGTTGCCGTTGGTGTTCAGTTCTCCGCTCTGCGCCCCGCTCTGCATGGCGATGCCGCCCAGCGCCGAGCCCTTGAGCACGGAGGCCGAGCCTTTCAGCGTCAGGGTGCCGTTGGCGTAGGCCTCGCCGACGCTGGCGCTGCCTTCGAGGGTGATGTCCTTGGTCGCGCGCAGCGACTCCACGCCGTTGACCGAGCCCTTGAGGGTCGCCGAGCCATCGACGTTGAGCTTGGCGTTTTCCTCGCCCTGGATGTCGATGTCGCCGGAGGCGTTGAGATCGCCGTGGATGTCGATGACGCCGTCGTGCTCCGGGCCGGGGGCGCTGCCGGGCGTCACCTGGTAGACGACCCGCAGCAGCGTCGCCGCCTGCGCCACCGCATGCCGGTTGCGCAGGTCGGCGGTGATGCTGTACGCCCTGTCCTCCTCCGCCTCCCCGGGCGGCTCGACGTCGATGATCTTCAGCGTCAGCGCATTGCTTCCCAGGCTGGCCTCCCGCTCGTCGCCCACGGCCAGCCGGGCCAGCCGCGACTCGTCCTCGGGCAGTTGCGAGTCCTCCTCCGCCAGCTTCAGGAAGTACCGGCGGAAGACCTCCACGCCGGTCCAGACGCCGGCCTGGGACTGGCTGGCGGCCTGCGCCGCCACTTGCCGGTCCTGGTTGCCGCGCACGCTGAAGATCAGCGACAGGGCGATGACGCCCAGCGCCAGGGCGCTGACCAGGACGGTGAGGATGGTTGCCGCGCCGCGTTGGCGAGAAGGTGCATTCATGGTGGACGATCCCCGTCAGGCGTCGGATGCAGGAAGGTTGAGGAGGCAGATGCGGTAGCTGACCGGAGGCACGTCGGCCCCGGCCTGCTGCGTCGAGCTGGGCGCGGAAAGGGTGACCGTGGGGTGCCTCCGGGCCTCGCCTATCGCGCCGAACGGCGAGCACACCTCCTCCGCCAGTTCGATGCGCAGCTGGCTTTCGCTGCGGTTGCGGAACAGCAGCAGGTCCTCGGCCGGCGCCCAGGCGAGGCTCGCCAGGCCGGTACCCAGCGAGCAGTCGGGCGCCCGCAGGCGCGAGAGGATGCGCAGGGGCTGGCCGCTTTCCGCATCGCGCCCCGCCCGCTCGACGAGGCCGCCGCAGGTGGGCAGCGCGCCGTCCCGGAAGCGCCAGAGCAAGGCCTCCCGGGGCTCCGCCTGGCCGTCCAGGGCGAGCCGGGCCACGGCCAGGGCCTCGCCCGCGCCTGCCGCCATGCCGTAGCCCGCCCCCTGGATGTCCATCTGCAGCGAGACCAGGGCCGTGGCCAGCTCGCCGTCCTGGTTGGCCTCGCGCCTGGCCTGGGTGCCGATGGACGAGAAGGTCCTCAGGCTGGTCATCAGCACCAGCATCACCAGCACCGAGATCAGCAGGCCCACCATCAGGCCGACCAGGCTCATGCCCCCTTGCCGGCCCCTCATGCCCCGCCTCCCACGGCGATTTCGTCGCCATCCAGGGACACCTTGAGCAGCAGCGGCGGGCTGATCTTCCCGAGGGTGGTGCCGGCCACCTGCACGGTGGTGGCGGCGCAGCCCGTGACCGTCACCGGGATCGGCCGGGCGGAGCCGGGCAACTGGATGACGGCCCCTTCGCGGGCGCACAGGTCGACGCCGTCCTGGCCATTGCGCTGCAGCAGGTCGCGCATCTGCGCCACCGCCAGGGCCTGCAGGTTGCCGTTGCGCTGGTTGGCCAGGGTCATGGCCATGCCCAGGGCCAGCCCCAGGCAGAGGATCGACATCAGCACCACGCCGATCAGGGCATCCAGCAGCACGTAGCCCTGCTGGCCGCGGGCCTCAGTGGAGGGAGACGGAAAGACTGGAGCGTCCATAGACAAGTTCGAGCTCGTTGCCGGCGCAGGTGGCATCCGTGCTGGAGCTCCCGCGGTTGTTGAAGGACATGCAGACCAGGGCGTGGCTCCCGGCCTTGGGACGGGTGGTCAGCTTCTCGGGCAGGCGGGCCTGCCAGAGCACTGGCGAGGTACAGCTGGCGGGGGTGTCGGCGTCCCTGGCCGAGCGCACGGTCAGTTGGCCCTTGCCCAGGCAGACGAAGCTGGCCGCCCGGTCCCCGCCGATGCCGTGCGGGTTGCGCAGCGCGGCGGCCTTGGCCCGGCCATAGGCCTCGCGCCAGATGCCTTCGGCGGTGTTCAGCCTGGCGTGCTCGACCCAGGTCGTGGTGAAGGGGGACGCGAGCATCGCCAGCAGCCCCACCAGCCCCACCACCACCATCATCTCGATCAGCGTGTAGCCGGCGTGCTTCGGGCTCATTTCCAGTCCCTGCCGCCGCCATGGGGGCAATCGCCCCGGCGCACGCCCTTTTCGTCGATGCTCATGTTGCAGTTCTTCGCCGAGCCGCTGAGGCCGGCGCCCCTGGCCTTGGCCCGGTAGCCGCCGGGCAGCGAGCTCACCGAATAGCTGAAGGCCCGCTCGGACGGGCGCCAGCCGTCGAACTGCCGCATGACCGCGGAGGTGCCCTTGAACTCGCCCTCGGGAAAGGCCATCGAGCGCTGGTAGCCGGCCTCGATGACCATGCTCAGGGCGACGAGGTCCACCTGCGCGGAGCGGATCCGCGACTTGTTGATGTAGTGGTCGTACGCCGGTAATGCGATGGCGGAGAGGATGCCGACCACCGCAACGGCGACGAGCAGCTCGATCAGCGAAAAACCGCGCTGTCGACAGTCGAGTGGACGATGACGCATGTCTGGACTTGCTCTGGAAGAGTGGAAAAACGGTGCCGCGCGGCGTTGCGCGTCTTTTTCCACTTAAAGTCACGGAGCGGGGAAAAGCCACCAGGAGAAAGCAAAACAACGGAAGGACTCACATTTAAGCGGCCGAACGGAATAAGTCCGCACTCACGCTGCAAACCCCGTCAATCAAAAAATCCAGCTTGCTTCTCAAAACGTTATATTTCCTAGGAATTTTCTGTAATACGGACACCCTGAATCGACGAGGCATATATCCATGGGATCACGAAAAAGTATCAGCCGGATGAAAAGTACAATCTGAAAACCGTAAATTACCGGGCGACCTGGATATCGCTCCAAACTCACCAGGCAGAAATCACGACTATCAACTTCCCCATATATTTCCTACAAACTTTCGGGAACAAGACTTCCTGGAAAGTAACGATTGTTTCACCCAGGGAAAAACTCCTTCGCACGCTCGTTAGCTAGCTAACGGCATCCCCGGACGCTACCTTTGTCCCGGCAGGTTCTTCCATTTCCTGCACTCCCGCATGGCCATTGCCCGCCCCCGCTCCGAGCGGGCAATGGTCTCTTTTTCCCGCTCGTTCAGGACGTCGCCATGCGTTATCTCGTCCGCACACTGGTTGTGGTTTGTCTTTCCCTGTTCCTGGGGCTGGCGGCCCGGGAATGGACCTTGTTCGTCCAGGCGCTGCCCATGGGCGGTGGCCTGCGCGCGATGCTCGCGGTGCTGCCGCTGCTGGCCGTGGGCAGCGGCAGCGCGACCTGGCTGGCCGCCCACCCCGAGCAGGGGTAGCCCTAGAGCCGCTGCAGCACGCCCTCGCCCACCACGCGGGTGGTTTCCAGGCCATGGTCGAGGTGGCCTTCGTCGCGCAGGAAGCCTTCCACCGCACGCTCGATGCGCGCGGCGCCGGTTTCGTCGTGCCAGTGGAAGCGCAACAGCATGGCGGCGCTGAGGATGGCCGCCAGCGGGTTGGCGCGGCCGCTGCCGGCGATGTCCGGGGCGCTGCCGTGCACCGGCTCGGCCAGGGCCAGCCGCTCGCCCAGGTTCAGCGACGGCGCCAGGGCCAGGCCGCCGCCCCAGTGGCTGGCGAGGTCGGAGAGGATGTCGCCGAACAGGTTGCTGGTGACGATCAGGTCGAAGGCTTCCGGGCGCTCCACCAGTTGCAGGGCGGCCACGTCCACCAGACGCTCGTCGAGCACGTCGCCCCAGCCTTCGGTCACCAGCAGGTCGCGGCAGGTGTCGCGGAACAGGCCGCAGGTCAGCGGCAACACGTTGGCCTTGTGCACCAGGGTGATGCGCCGCGCCTGGCGCTGCCGGGCGATGCCCGAGGCGGCCTGGGCCAGGCGGGTGCAGGCGGCGCGGCTGATCACCCGCTCGGCGATGGCCACGCCGTCGGCTTCCCAGTGCTCGCGGCCGCTGTACAGGCCTTCGCTGTTCTCGCGCAGGACCAGCAGGTCGACACCGGCGCGGGGCGACACCACCGGCCAGGTGCGCACCGGGCGCAGGTTGAGGTACAGGCCCAGTTCCTGGCGCAGGCGCAGGATGGCGCTGCGGTAGCCTTCCACCTTGTGGCTGGGCGAGGACACCGCGCCGAACAACCCGGCCCCGCATGCCCGCAGGGCCTCCAGGGTGGCTTCCGGCACCGAGGTGCCATGGCGCTGGAAGCAGTCCCAGCCCGCCTCAGCCTCGCGCAGGCGCAGCCCGGGCAGCAGCTTCTGCAGCACGGCCACCGCCGCCGGCAGCACCTCGCGGCCGATGCCGTCGCCGGGGATCACGCAGAGTTCACGCATGCTCGTCTCGTCGTGGACAACCTACCCACTATCTTCGGGCCAGCCGGCCCGCCCGGCGAGGCAGGCCGGACGACCGGCAGGGACGGCTCAGAGCTGGCCGATGGGGCGCAGGCGGTACTGCGGCGGCAACTGGTCCAGGCCGCTGACGGTGACGTTGAGGTTCTTCCAGCGGCCGTCCTTGATGCCGTAGATGCAGCCGTGCACCGACAGCGGCTGGCCGCGGTGCCAGGCGTTCTGCACGATGTTGGTGTGGCTGACGTTGGCCACCTGCTGGATGACGTTCAGCTCGCACAGGCGGTCGACGCGCTCTTCCTCGGTGGCGAACTGCGCCAGGTGCTCGCGGTACTCGTAGGCGAGGTCGCGGATGGTCCGCAGCCAGCCGTCGATCAGGCCGAACTGCTGGTCCTGCAGCGAGGCGCGCACGCCGCCGCAGCCGTAGTGGCCGGTGACCAGGATGTGCTTCACCTTGAGCACGTCCACCGCGTACTGGATCACCGACAGGCAGTTGAGGTCGGTGTGCAGCACCACGTTGGCGACGTTGCGGTGGACGAACAGGTCGCCGGGCAGCATGCCGACGATCTCGTTGGCCGGCACCCGGGCATCGGAGCAACCGATCCACAGGTACTCGGGGGCCTGCTGGCGCGCCAGCTTGGCGAAGAAATCCGGGTCTTCTCGGTTGATCGCCTCGGCCCAGCGGGCATTGTTCTCGAACAGCTGTTCCAGGTCGCTCATGGTGGCTCCTCCTCTTCGGCTGGCGCACCTTACGTAACGCCGGCGGCCTTTGACAAGCGCTACCGCTCAGGGCGTGGCGTGCTGCCGCCACCAGCGCGGCAGGCGCGGCTCCAGTTGCCCGGCGAGCTGCTGCCAGGCGGCGTGCCAGGCCTCGGCCTCGGCGGCCAGGCGCGCCCAGTCGGGGTTGCGGCGGTCCAGCGCGGCGAGCTGCTCGGCCTCGAGCCAGGCGTGCCCGGCGCGCAGGGCCGCGGCGAACTCGGGGTCCACCAGGGCGCGCCGATGCACCGCCTCGAAGCGGCACCACAGCGCCTGCTCCAGCGGGTCGTCGGCCTTGCTGAGCAGGCTGGCGCCGGCGGCCGCCTCGAAGCCCAGCGGCTGGAACAGCGACAGGCACGGCGCCGAGGTGCCGGTGGCGGCCAGGCGCGGGCCGTCCGGGCCCAGGCGGGCGATGAGGCTGGCGGTGGTCTGCGAGGGGCGCCAGAAGCTGCCGGCGTGCATGCACACCTGGCGGTTGTCGTGGCGGGTGAAGTTGTGGTCGCGCCGGCCATGGTTGCGCAGGGCCACCACCAGGGCTTCCCAGCCGGGCTCGCGCGGGCAGCTGGCGAGGAACTCCTGGTTCAGCCGCCGGCGCTGGTGCGCCCCGGCCACCCAGGGCAGCAGGCGGCCATCGAAGGCGCGGGCGAAGTGGAAGTCGCCGCGGCCGTTCCAGCAACCCAGGCGGCGCGCGTGGGCCGGCAGGTCGTGGCTGCACAGGTCGTACTCGTGGCCGATGCTCAGGGCGTTGGAGACGGCCCAGCGCTGCACCCGCCGGGCGGCCCACAGGCGGCCGGCGGTCTCCAGCACCCAGGCCTCGCCGGCGTCGGCGATGACGAAGCTGTTGTCGTAGCGCAGGCGCTTGTTGCGAAAGCCCGCCGGCCCGCCCTGGCCGTGGCGCTCCAGCAGGCCGGTGATCACTTCCAGGGCCTCGCGCGCGCTGGCGCCGCGTTCCAGGCCCAGGCGCACCAGGTCCATGCCCAGCAGCGCCTCGCCGCCCTGGTCCACCAGGCGGGTGAAGACCGCTTCGTTGCCGATGGCCACGCCGTGCTCGTTGACGCCCATTTCCGCGCCCCACAGCCAAGCGGGCTGGCTGAGGATGACGGCATGGCGGTCGGGCACCTGGGGGATCTCCAGGTAGGTGGTGCGCAGTTGCCTGGCCGTATCGCCATGCACAGCCGGCAGGCGCAGCAGGCGCTGCGGCTCGGAGGGCTCGCGGTCGCTGTTCTTGGCGAACCAGGTGCAGCCGTCGGCGCGCAGGACGAGGGTGTCACACATGGACGCCCCCCTGCCGCGCGCCGGCGGCATGTGAGGCGGGAAGCGGATGACGACGGGCAGGCGCCGCCGCTGCAGCGGTTGGCTTCATGTCGCGACCTTGTTCTTGTTATTGATCGCCCAGCCTACGCCTGTGCGCGGCGGCCGGATATGGCCGGGATGCCGGTCAGTCGAGCAGCGTGCAGGCCATCACCAGGGCATCCTCGCGCCCGCCCACCGCCGGGTAGTAGCCGCGCCGGCGGCCGATCTCGTTGAAGCCGAAGCGCTCGTACAGGCGGTAGGCGCTCTGGTTGGTCTCGCGCACCTCCAGGAAGCACTCCCGCGCGCCCAGCTCGCCGGCCCGCGCCATCAGGTGCTCGAGCAGGCGCAGGCCGAGGCCGCGGCCCTGGCTCTCCGGCTTCACCGTAATGTTCAGCAGGTGCGCCTCGTCGAGGATGATCTGGATGACGCCGTGGCCGACCTGCTGGGTGCCTTCGAACATCAGCCAGCAGTCGTAGCTCTTCAGGCCGTCGGTGAAGATGCCGCGGGTCCAGGGGTGGCTGAAGGCGGCGTACTCGATCTTGAGCACGGCATCGAGGTCCGCCTCGGTCATCGGGCGGAAGGAAATCGCGTCGGTCATTCTGCGTCCTGGTCCAGCCAGCGCTGGCGCACCCGGCGCATGGCGCGCCACAGCTCGCCCTTGAGGGCGGGTTCGTCGCTCAGCCGCTCCAGGCCCGGGATGGCCCAGGCCACGCCGAGTTCCTCGATCGGCAGCTCGCGCAGCAACGCCTCGTCGTCCGCCTCGCCGGCGAAGCGCACGGCGGGCCGGCCGACCAGCCACAGGCAGCGGCACGGGCCGCTGTCTTCCAGGCGCGCGGCGACGAAGCCCTGGACGAACTCGCGGGCCGCCTGCGGGCCCTGGTCCATGTTGCCGCCGGAGAGCAGCGGCCAGCGCACCGGCTCGCCGAGCAACTGCGGGCTGTCCGGCAGGCCGGCGGCGCGCAGCAGGTCCTTGAGCAGCAGGTAGGCCGGGTCGCGGCTGGCCAGGGGCTCGCCGGTGGGCAGCTCGACCAGCAGCACGCAGGCGCCGGCGCGTAGCAGCTGCAGCGTGAAGCGCGGCGGCGGCTCCGCAGGGGCGCGCGGCGCGGCCGGCTCGGCTTCGGCAGGCGCCTCGGCGGCCACCGGCGTGCGGGCCTGGGCGGCGGGGCGCGGCACCACCACCGGGATCGACGGCCGGGCCTCGGGGGTGGGCGCCGGCCTCTCCGGCGCGGCGGCCGGCGTGCTGGCGACTTCGGGCGCAACGCTCGGCGCCGGGGCCTGGACGGGCTCCGGCGCTTCCAGCAGCTGCGGGCGCGAAGGCGCGGCGAAGGGCAGCACCACGCGCGGCAGCCAGGAGGCGACCTGCATGGCGCCAAGATAGGCGCGGCGGCGGGCTTCTTCGATCAAGAGTCCTGTACCTGTGGGCATCCTGCGGGCGCAGGGCTAAACGCAACGGAGCGGAATTGTCGCGTGAAACGCGCCCGACGGAAAGGCCGGCCGGCGGATGGGCCGCTCAGCAGCCCTTGTTCATGCCGACGCAGGTGTCCTGACGGGGAATGCCGTTGAAGGCCTGGTTGAAGTCGATGTTGATCGGCGAGACCAGGTTGCCGTTGGCGTCGCGGTACTTGGGCATGTTCATGAAGGCGCCCTTGAGCGCGGTGATCATCTGCCCGGTGTCCATGTCGCGCCACTGCACGTCCTGGCTCTGCAGGGAGATGAAGAAGCCCTTGGCGGCGCCGGCCAGGCCGGCCTGGCTCAGGTCGCCCACCGGCAGCGACTGGAACTGGCTGAGCTTGAAGCAGGTGGTGATGCCGAGGATGGCGCAGCTGTTGGAAGTGAACAGGCCGGTGACGATGTCCGTCCACAGCGGCACGCAACCATTGGTGCAGTCCAGCCGCGAGCCGTTGGTCATGCCGGCGTAGGTGCCGCGCACCGGGTCGCTGGCGCCGCCGGAGGTGACCAGGCCGGCATCCGCCTCCACGGTGCTGCTGGGGTAGATGCCGGCGAGGCCGAGCAACAGCTGCTGCCCCACCGAGGCCTTGTCGTAGATGGCCTGGGCGGTGCCCTTGATGTGCACCGGGATGTTCCCGGTGAGACTCTGGATATCGCCGGACAGCACGCCCTTGGCCTGGTTGAAGCCGATGCGCACGCCGACCATCTTGTTGCCGTCGTAGGCGAACTCCACGTAGGGGTCGACGATGGTGAAGGGGTTGATCTGCCCGGTCTTGTTGTTGACCGTGCCCAGGGCGAAGTTGTTGATGGAGATGTCCGCGCTGTTGGCGGCCTCGCCGGCCCGGTCGTACAGGCCGAGCTGCAGCTTGTTCATGTTCAGCTGCGTCTCCACCGTGGCGCCGATGTTCAGCCGGGTGTAGTTGATCCCCGCGGCGGCGTCGGTGGCCAGGTTGATGAAGGCCTGGCCGGTGACGTCGGACAGCTGGCTGTCGCTCAGCGCCCGCAGCTCGGCATTAGCGCCGCCGCCCAGGCACAGCAGCAGGCCAGTCAGCAGCAGGCGCCGCATGGAAAAGAGCCTCATTGGTTTTCCCCCTGGAGCTTGGTCCCGGCCATGCGAGCTCCCCTCATCGTGCCGGCACCTGGAACAGGTTGAGGTTGCCCTGCACGTGCAGCACGCCGTCGACGCGGGCGCTGAGCAGGTCGGTCTGCACCAGGCCCGCATCGGTGCTGCGGGCCTTGTTGGCGCCGGCCAGGGTCATGCTGACGCCGTTGAAGTTGACGTCCTTCAGGCCCACCCGCAAGACCTGGCGGTTGAAGGCGGCGCCGTCGCCACCGAAGCCGCTGTTGATGGACAGGATGTCGACCGTGACCTCGTCGAAGCTGAAGGTCCCGCTGATGTTGTCCAGCACCAGGAAGTTGTTGCCGCTGCCCGCCGGCTGGATCGCCACGCGCGCGCCGCAGCCGCCCGGGCAGCGGGTGATGCTGGGGGTCTTCTGGACGTTGACCGTGACGCCCAGGCTCAGGCCGTCCTGACCGACCACCCGGCCGAGGTCGTCGTCCGGCAGGGTGCGCAGCTCGGCCTGCGCGGCGGTGCCGGCCAGCAGCGCCAGCAGCGCGACGGCGCCGGCCCGTGACAGGCGCCTGGTCGGCAGCAGCGGTGGAAGGTTCATCGTGCCGTGCTCCGCTCAGAGGTTGTGGGACGTGACTTTGAGGTAGTTGAAGCTCAGCCCGGACAACTCGCTGCGCCCCAGGTTGACCCCGCCGGTCGGCACCGCGCCGTAGGAGGCCCGGGTGCCGCCGATGTTCAGGTTGTCGATCACCAGGCTGGTGCGCGGCGCGTTGGCGTAGAAGTCCGCCGCGGCCGCCGCGGTCAGCGTGGGCAGCTCCAGGATGAAGTTGCCGTCGGCGGTCACCGACAGCAGCAGCGGCTGGGACTTGCCGTAGCCCAGGGCGACGCTGGCGTAGGCGTTGGTCAGGTAGACGCTGCGCGCGGCCTTCTCCGCCGCGCTGGCGCAGCTGGCGTTGCCCGCGGCGCAGGAGAGGATGTCGAGGGTCTTGGCATAGAGGTTCAGGCGCAGCTCGCCGACCAGTTGGCTGCGCGCGCTGGAGCCCCACAGGCGCAGGTAGCTGCCGTCCATCGCCAGGTCCTGGAAGTCCAGGGCCAGCACGTCGGTGCGGGTGCCGCCGCTGACCGGCACGGTGAAGTCGAAGCGCGCCCCCAGGTCGACCTTCTCGCTGGCGCGGCTCGAACAGCCGTTGCCGGCGCCGGCGAAGCCGCTGATGCAGGGCTGCCCGGCGTTGTTGGCGATCAGCGGCGGGAAGGCCAGTTCGAGCACGTCAGCGTCGCTGGGCAGGGTGTTGACCACGCGGCCGTCGGCGAGCTGGGTGGTGAGCACCGAGCCCTTGGCCAGGTTGAGCTTGAAGGGATAGGTCAGGCGGCCGATGGTGACCGGCTGCAGGTTGCTGCCGTGGTTGCTGCCGGTGGCCCCCAGGTAGAGGTTGCGCACCGCGATGGACACGTCCTTGCCGTTGGGGTCCTTCAGCCCGGTGACGGTGGTGGTGGCCTTGCTGCCGTCGATCAGGGCGTTGTCCACCACGAAGCCGATGCCGGCGCCCTGCACGTCGGAGAGCTGGTCGTCGTCCAGGGCGACCATGTCGGCATGCGCCGCCAGGGCCATCCAGGCAAGGCAGGCGCCCGTCGCCAACGCAAGACGGGTGGGGCGCGGAAGGCTGATACGGCTGCTGGCCATGGCCACCTCTTGTTCTTTTCTCGTTCGCCGACCCAGGGACAAAAGCCCTGTCTGCCACTATAGGGAGCCGTCGGCCCTTGCGGCCCGACCCATAGTCGAGAATCGGCTGCTGGCAGGTGGCCGCCGTGTTACCCAAGGTCACACTGGCGTAACAACCCCGTCAGCCGTGGCGGAACAGCCCGATCAGGTGCTCGGCGATGGCGCCCTTGATGGCCTCCAGGTTCAGCCGCGACTGCGCCTGCAGCTTCGCGCTGTTCAGCCGGTGCAGGTGCAGCGAGGGCATGCGCGCCTCGTACTCGCGCAGGTCGCCCTTGACCAGCACCGGCAGGAAGGGCTCGTCGCGCATGCGGTAGCGGCGGATCAGCAGCTTCAGGCCGTCCTGGAACGGCAGCTCGGCGGAGCCCACCAGGCGGTGTTCGCCGGGGATCTTCAGGTACAGGCCGCTGTGGCCCATGGTCTCGCCGGGCAGGATGTGGATGCCGGTGGGCTCCACGGCGGCGGCGGGGATGTCGTGGAAGGTGTCGAACCAGGCCTGCTCGTTGGGCAGGATGGTGATGCCGCCCTCCTGGCTCTCCGGGATCACGAAGCTGTAGTTGCTGTAGAGCTTCTCCACGTAGGAGGAATAGATGCACAGGCGGTTCTCGAAGCGCCTGAGGAAATCGATGGCCTCGCTGCGGTCGGTGATGGCGTCCAGGTCCCAGTCCAGGTCGTCCTGGCGCTCCAGTTCGGCCCAGCGGGCCTTGGCGAGTGCGGCGTCGTAAGTCATGGCGGCAATTAGCTATTGGCTGAGAGCCAACTGGCAGAAAACATGCCAGGAATTTCAGGGGGTTAAGGCCGCTTTTCAGGGCCGTGGCGACATCCCGCACGGCGTAAACTGCCGCGTTTCGTCACCCCTTCCGCCGCGGGCGGACCTTTGCAGTACAATCGCCCCCTTTACCCGTCACCTGCGGTTACCCGATGATCGACCCCCGACGCGTACTGCGCGCCCTCGCCGAACACTGGGCCCTGCTGGAGCCGCTCTGCGAGCGCTTCGACAGCGGCACCCTGAGCCTGGCCGAGCTGCGCCTGCAACTCACGGCGCAGCTGCCCGAAGGCAGCCCGGCGGACGTCACCGCCCTGCTCGACCAGTGGATCCGCCTGGACATCCTGGTGCCGGTGGCCAAGAGCCCCAACCGCTTCGAGCTGAACGCCCAGATCCACGACTTCCTCGCCTACCTGCGCCACGAGCACCGCCTGGGCCTGTGCCTGGAGATCGAGGCCTACCTGCGCCATCTGGAACGCCTGGCCGGCTACATCCGCGACGCCTTCGAGGTGCGCGACGGCAACGACCTGGCGCGCCAGCTGCGGCTGCTCGACATGCGCGTGCGCGACGTGCTGAAGAAGCTGGCCAACGACGAACAGGCGCTGATCGCCGTGGCCGAGCGGGCCAAGACCAGCGACCGGCAGATTCCCCTGCGCCAGCGCTACGCCGAGGTCCTGGCGACCTGGGACGAATACGTCGAGCCGATGATCCAGCTGGTCTCCGCCGACGGCGCCTTCGAGCAGGGCGTGCGCCGCGTCGAGCAGGTGCTGCTGCGCCTGCTGGGCGAACAGCAGCGCCTGGGCCAACTGGTGGACGACGACCAGTTGCTGCGCACCCACGCGCGCATCCTGGAGATGCAGACCACCGCCCAGCTCACCCTGCGCCGCGCCCGCGAACTGCTGCTGCCGCTGCGCGAGGAAGCCCGCAGGCACAACGCCATTACCCGCGGCGCCGCCCTGGCCCTGTCGGTGATCCGCCGCAAGGGCATCGAAGCCGTGCCGCAGGCCGCGCTGCCGCTGTTCACCCGGCCGCAGAGCACCTTCCTCGGCAGCGCCTCGCAGGTGGAAAGCTACGTCTTCGCCCTGGCCCGCTTCGAGCCCAAGCCCGCGCACTTCCCCAAGGCCAGCGGCAAGCGTGGCGGCGACGGCCCGCGCACGGCGCCGCGCACCGCGCGGGAGATGCTCGAGCGCTGCCAGGCCGCCCTGCCGCTGCCGGACCTGATGGTCTGGCTGCTGGAGCAGGAGCCCGAGGGCGCCACCGACGAGCTGCTCTACTGGTTCTCGCGCCTGTCGCGCGACGGCCGCTTCCAGCGCGAGCGCCTGGAGCGCCGCGACTACGATACCGCCCAGCACAGCGTCAGCCTGTGCTCCTTCGCCCTGCTCGCCGCACCGGCCGGCCAGGGCGGCAAAGCGAGCGATACCCATGCAGATTAATCTTTCCGAACTGACCCAGCTCGGGCCCATCTTCCGCGAGCTGTTCAAGGGCTTCCACATCAGCCGCCGCGACCCCGAGCTGTACAGCCAGCTGTCCAACCAGCAGGACCAGTACCGCGCGCTGTTCCGCTCGCTGGGCTTCGAGCTGGTCTGCGACACCCGCGGCTTCTACTACTTCGTGCCCGAGCAGGTCGGCGCCCAGGTCAACAAGACCGCCCAGCGCCTGGCGCTGTTCACCTTCATCCTGGTGGAGCACCTGGCCGACCAGGGCCGCGACCCGCTGGCCGTGCTCGACGGCGGCAGCATCGGCCGCGACGAGCTGCCGCCGCTGCTGGAGAAGTACCGCGACCTGTTCCTGCAGGCCGAAGTGACCACCCAGGAAGAACTGGAAGAAAAGGTCATGCGCCGCCTCACCCAGCTCGGCTTCGCCGCCGAGGACAACGGCGTGTACCGCTTCCTGCCGCCGATCCACCGCTTCCTCGACGTCTGCCTGTCGGTGCAGCAGGACCGCGACCTGGCCGCCAGCCTGCACGCCAAGGACCTGGCCTACGTCGCCCCGGCCCTGGCCGAGGAGGACGAGGAGCCCATCGTCAGCCTGGAAGAGCCGTACCAGCCGCCGGCGCCCGTGGCGAGCGAAGCCGCGCCAGCCATTGAAGAAAGCGAGGAAGACGCCCTCGCCCGCGCCATCGCCGAAGAACAAGCCGACATGGAGGCCCAGGCATGACCCAGGAACGCTACGGCATTCGCCGCTTCGCCCTGCTCAACACCGCCGGCTACAGCCTCGGCATCTTCCCCCTGGAGCAGCCGCTGTCGGTGTACGGCGCCAACAACCTGGGCAAGTCGGCGTCGATCAACGCGCTGCAGTTCCCGATCCTGGCGCGCATGTCGGACATGAGCTTCGGCAAGTACAGCCTGGAAGCCTCGCGCAAGTTCTACTTCGCCACCGACACCAGCTACATCCTCATCGAGCTGGAACTGCCCCACGGCCGCCACGTCATCGGCTGCGGCGGGCGCGGCCCGGGCGGCGGCTTCGGCCACCAGTTCTTCGCCTACCAGGGCGAGCTGGACCTGGAGCACTACCAGAAGAACGGCACCTGCCTGCGCCTGCGCGAGCTGTACGCCAGCCTCGAGCGCGCAGGGCTGAAGGCCTACGAACTCAAGCCCGACGAACTGCGCCGGCTGCTGGTCGGCGGGCACACCTCGGTGCCGCTGGACCTGACGCTGATCCCGCTGCGCTCCACCAGCGAGCAGAGCCTGAAGACCTTCCGCTCGCTGTTCATCAACCTGCTGCACATGCGCGAGATCACCGCGGCCAAGCTCAAGCAGCTGTTCCTCGACGCCTTCGAGCACAGCCTGCGCTCGGGCAGCGTCGACTACATCGCCGCCTGCGAGGAAGCCTTCCGCGACGTGCGCCGCATGGAGGGCGACTACCAGGCCCTGGTGGCCGCCGGCCCGCTGGTCGAGGCGCTGGCCAACGGCGTGCAGCAGCGCGAATTCCTGCGCGGCAAGATGCACCGCCTCTCGCCGCTGCTCGACAACCTGCTGGGCACCTGGGAAGACTACGCCGGGGCGCGCAAGGAAGAGCTGGTGATCCAGGCCGAGCACTACCGCAACGAGCAGGACGGCCTGCAGAACGAACAGCGCGGCGGCACCGCCGAACTGATGCGCCTGGAGCGCGAGATCAGCGAAATCCAGCGCTGGATGGGCGAGCTGGCGGTGCTGAAGAACCGCTTCGCCCTGGTGGAGGACGCCAAGGTCCTGGAGCAGCAACTGCTCGCCGCCAAGGACGCCCACGACGAGCTGGCCGGCGCCCTGGCGCACTCGCGGCAGTTCACCAGCGAAGACCTGGACGAGCGCGTGCGCGACCTGGAGAAGCGCGTGAAAAGCGTGCGCCAGCAGCTCGAACACGCCGACAACAACAGCTACGCCCGCCTGCGCGAAGAGTTCTCGCAGCAGGACGTGGAACGCCTGATGCGCCTGTTCAACGGCGCGCTGTTCAGCCTGCCGCTGGGCGACAAGGGCGTGAGCCTGGACGAGGACGGCCAGTGGGTCGGCAGCGTCGAGAAGATCCTCGACGCCTTCAAGGGCGAGCGCTTCGAAGTGCCCGGCCTTGCCATCGACCTGTCGCACATCGAGCCGCCGGCGCTGCAGGCCCTGGCCGACCGCGCCGCCCTGCGCGACCAGAAGGAGCGCCTGGAGAAGGAGCTCAAGCAGCTCAGGACGCAGCAGGCCGTGGCCGCCGACCGTAACGCCAGCAAGGCCCAGGCCGACAAGCTGTACCAGGACGTGCTCGACGCGCAGAAGGCCCTGGAAGACTTCCGCCGCAGCCAGACCCTGAGCGCCGAGGAACCGGCCAAGCTGGAGAAGCTGGCGCAGCTGGAAGCCACCCAGGACGAACTCAAGCGCTCGGCCGACGCCTTCACCGAGCGCGTCCAGCAGCTGTCCGCCAAGCTGCAGCTGGTGGGCCGCCAACTGGCCGACCTGGAAGCCAAGCAGCGCACCCTCGACGACGCCCTGCGCCGCCGCCAGCTGCTGCCCGCCGACCTGCCCTTCGGCACGCCGTTCATGGAGCCGGTGGACGACTCCCTGGACAACCTGCTGCCGCTGCTCAACGACTACCAGGACACCTGGCAGCAACTGCAGCGCATCGACGGCCAGATCGAGGCGCTGTACGCCCAGGTGCGCCTGAAGGGCGTGGCCAAGTTCGACAGCGAGGACGACCCCGAGCGCCGCCTGCAGCTGCTGATCAACGCCTATGCGCACCGCACCGACGAGGCCCTGACCCTGGCCAAGGCGCGCCGTGCGGCCGTGACGGACATCGCCCGCACCCTGCGCAACATCCGCAGCGACTACGACAACCTGGAACACCAGCTGGCCCTGTTCAACCGCGAGATCAACAGGCGCCAGGTCTCCAACCTGCAGAGCTTCCGCATCGTGCTGGCGCCGAACAAGGAGGCGCTCAAGCACATCGACCAGATCATCCACAGCGCCGGCCAGTACGAGGAAGGCGAGAACCTCTCGGTGTTCGACCTGACCCAGAGCGCCGAGCAGGATGCGAAGAACGAGGAAGCCAAGGACTACCTGTCGCGCCTGGTGGCGGCGAACAACAATCAGCTGGGCCTGAAGGACCTGTTCGAGCTGGCGTTCGAGATCACCAAGGTCGGCGGCCAGCCGATCGTCCACACCGACATCGACGGCGCCGCCTCCAACGGCACCACCATGACCATCAAGGCGCTGACCAACATGTACCTGTTGCTGCACCTGATGGACCGCGAGCAGGCCGGGCGCATCCGCCTGCCCTACTACCTCGACGAGGCCGCCGACATCGACGAGCGCAACCAGGCCGCGCTGCTGGAGACCAGCCTGCAGCTGGGCTTCGTGCCCATCCTGGCGAGCGTCAAGCCGCAGGTGTCGGCGCAGGTGGCCATCGACCTGGAAGGCGGCAGCGGGCCCAGCGGCATCTACATCGACGAGGCGGACTGGAAGTTCATCCGCCGCCGCGAACTCGCCGTCGACCGCCCCGCCGCCGAGGCCGAGGAGGCCGCGGAACCGGCCTGACCGCCCGCCGCCGCCGGCACGCAACCGGCGGCGGTGTTCATGAGCAGGCTATGGAGTTTGGCCGGAAAGGCCAGGTTACATATAATGGCTTGCATTCTCATTGGCGACACCACGGGAGTTTCCATGTCTGTTCGTCTGCTCGCCGGCGTCAAGGGCGCTGTCCTGGCCTGCCTGCTCGGCGGCCTGTCTCTGCATGCCGCGGCCGATCCGGTCACCCTCACCCTGTACAACGGCCAGCACGCCGCCACCGGCATCGCCATCGCCAAGGCCTTCACCGACAAGACCGGCATCCAGGTCAAGATCCGCAAGGGCGGCGATGGCCAGCTGGCCAGCCAGATCACCGAGGAAGGCGCGCGCTCGCCGGCCGACGTCATCTACACCGAGGAATCGCCGCCGCTGATGCGCCTGTCCGGCGCCGGCCTGCTGGCCCCGCTGGACGCCGCCACCCTGGCCCTGGTCGAGGCGCAGAACGCCGGCGGCAAGGGCGACTGGGTGGGCATCACCGCGCGCGCCCGGGTGCTGGCCTACAACCCGAAGAAGATCGACGAGAAGGACCTGCCCAGGAGCCTGATGGACCTGTCCGACCCGCAGTGGTCCGGGCGCTTCGGCTTCGTCCCCACCAGCGGCGCCTTCCTCGAGCAGGTCTCGGCCGTGATCAAGCTCAAGGGCCGCGACGCCGCCGAGGACTGGCTGACCGGGCTGAAGGCCTTCGGCGCCATCTACACCAACAATGTCACCGCCATGAAAGCCGTGGAGAACGGCGAGGTCGACATGGCGCTGATCAACAACTACTACTGGTACACCCTGAAGAAGGAGAAGGGCGAACTGAACTCGCGCCTGTACTTCTTCGGCAACCAGGACCCGGGCGCGCTGGTCACCGTCTCCGGCGCCGCCGTGCTCAAGTCCAGCCAGCACCCGAAGGAAGCCCAGCAGTTCGTCGCCTTCATGCTCAGCGAAGAGGGCCAGAAGGCCATTCTCAGCCAGTCCGCCGAGTACCCGCTGCGCAAGGGCATGCAGGCCGACCCGCAGCTCAAGCCGTTCGCCGAGCTGAACCCGCCGCAACTCAGCCCCGCCGACATGGGTGAGGCCAAGGACGCGCTGGACCTCGAACGCGACGTCGGCCTGAACTGATGTCCATCGCCGCGCCCGTGGTCCAGGCCCGCGGCGGCCACGGGCGCAAGGCGCCGCTGTGGCTGCTGCCGCCGGTCGTCCTGCTCGCCCTGCTGGCGGCGCTGCCGCTGTTCTACGTCGCGGCCAAGGCCTGGGACTCGGGCTGGCACGTGGCCTGGGAACTGCTCTGGCGGCCCTACGTGTTCCGCCTGTTCGGCAACACCCTCAAGCTGCTGGTGCTGGTCACCGTGCTCAGCGCCCTGCTCGGCCTGGCCTGCGCCTGGCTGGTGGAGCGCAGCGACCTGCCCGGGCGGCGCTACTGGAACGTGCTGCTGTGCCTGCCGTTCGCCATCCCCTCCTTCGTCAGCAGCTTCACCTGGGTGTCGCTGAGCCCGGCCTACGAAGGCCTGGGCGGCGCGGTGCTGGTCATGGCCATGTCCAAGTACCCGCTGGTGTACCTGCCGCTGGCGGCCACCCTGCGCAACCTCGACCCGTCGCTGGAGGAAAGCGCGCGCATGCTCGGCGTGTCGCGCCGCCAGGTGTTCCGGCGGGTGACTCTGCCGCTGCTGCGCCCGACCCTGGCCGCCACCAGCCTGCTGGTGGCGCTGCACATGCTGGTGGAGTTCGGCGCCCTGTCGATCCTGCGCTTCCAGACCTTCACCACGGCGATCTACCAGGAATTCGAACTGGAATTCAGCAACGCCACCGCGGCCATGCTCTCCTCGGTGCTGCTGGCGCTGTGCTTCCTGCTGCTGTGGCTGGAACTGCGCATGCGCGGCCGCGGCCGCCTGGTGCGCACCGGCCAGGGCAGCGCACGCCAGGCCGAGCGGGTGCGCCTGCACGCCTGGAAATGGCCGCTGCAACTGCTACTGGTGGCGCTGGTGGTGATCGGCACCGGCATCCCCATGGCCATGCTCGGCTACTGGCTGCTCACCGGCGCCTCGGCGGCCTTCCCGCTGCTGGAGATCGGCCAGGCGCTGCTGTCGTCGCTGTCGCTGTCCTTCGGCGGCGCCCTGCTCGGCTGCCTGCTGGCGCTGCCGGTGAGCATCCTGGTGGTGCGCTACCCCGGGCCGCTGGCGCGCTGGGCGCAACGCCTGCCCTACCTGCTGCAGGCCCTGCCGGGGCTGGTGATCGCCCTGTCGCTGGTGTACTTCGCCCTGCACTACGTCCCGGACCTGTACCAGACCAGCGCCCTGCTGCTGATCGCCTACGCCCTGCTGTTCCTGCCCCTGGCCCAGGCGCCGATCCGCGTGGCCCTGGAAAAGGCCTCGCCGCAACTGGAGGAAGCCGCCCGCACGCTGGGCCAGACGCCGCTGCGCGCCTTCCTGCGCATCACCCTGCCGATCATCTCCCCGGCCATGGGCGCGGGCTTCGTGCTGGTGTTCCTCGACAGCATGAAGGAACTGACCGCGACCCTGGTGCTCGGGCCCACCGGGCTGACGACACTGGCCACGGCGGTGTGGGTGCATACCTCGACGCTAGAGTACGCGGCGGCGGCGCCCTATGCGGCGCTGCTGATCCTGATCTCGGGGGTGCCGGTGTACCTGCTGACCACCCGGGCGGCGCGCAGCAGCCGCTGAGGCGCCAGGCTTTTCGTAGGAGCGAGGGGGGCGCCTGGCTCTTGCTCGCGAAAGGTATCATCCCGAAGAGCACCCTCTCCCCAGCCCTCTCCCTGAAGGGAGAGGGGGCTTGTCCGTGCCGAGAGAAGATCCGGTTCCAGCCGGCAGTTTTGGGTGTTGCCGGCTGACTCCAGAACACCAGCGTCTGCCCAACGGTCCCCTCTCCCTTTAGGGAGAGGGAAAGGAGCCAGACCCAAGCACCGAAGCCACCGGTGAACACGATTCGCGAGCAAGCTCGCTCCTACGAAAAGCTCTCAAAAGGAAAACGCCCCGCCCGGTCTCCCGGCGGGGCGCTTGGCCTTGGATAAGCGGCGTATAACCGCGAACGGTTATACGCCCTACTCGCCCACCGCCTTCCCCAGCGGAATCTTCGGCGCCCACTGCAGCCATTCGTCCTGGTACTCGTCGAACAGCGCGAAGGTCTGCCCCGGCCGCGCCGCGGCGCCCATCTGGGCGTTGTCCGGGGTGGCGAAGGCCACGCCGCCGGCGAGGATGGTCTCGAAGGACTCGGTGCGCACCTTCACGCCCTTGAACAGGCCGGCGTCCACCCCTACCCCGCTGGTGTTCCAGAAGCGGCTGCCGGTGCGTACCAGGGGCGCGTAGCGCGGCTCGATGAGGATGTGGACGAGCACCCGGTCGCCCTGCTCGCCCAGCTCGAAGGAGGTGACCTTGCCCACCTGCACCTCGCGGTAGGTCACCGGCACGCCCGGCTTCAGCGAGCCGCGGCGGGCGGCGCTGAGGGTCAGGCGCAGGCCGTCGGCGTCGAGCAGGCGGTTGGGCTGCTGCGCCAGCAGGCTGAAGCTGTTCTGCGCCGGGCCCGGCTTGGCCGCCGGCAGCACCTCGATGTAGGGGCCGCTGACCAGGGTGCCGAGGTTCTCCGCGCCGCCCAGGCCGAGCTGCGCCGAGACCACCCAGAAGCGGCTGCCCTGGCGGGCGATGCTGTCCCGGGCCTTGACCAGGCGGGCCTTGAGCACCACGCCGGCGAGGTCGCGGCTGAGGTCCACCTGCTCCACGTGGCCCACTTCCAGGCCGCGGTAGCGGATCACGGTGCCCTCGCGCAGGCCGTCGGCCGAATCGGCGCGCAGCTCGATCACCTGGCCCTTGGCGTGGGCGCTTTCCTCGCTGTCGTAGAGGGCGAAGCGGCGCACCTTGGTGATGGGCGCGGCCTTGGGGTCCGGGGTGTCGAAGGCGATGCCGCCGCTGATCAGCGTCTGCAGCGACTCGCTCTTGAACTTGATGCCGTTGAGGTCGCCGCTCAGGGTCACGCCGCTGACGTTCCAGAAGCGCGTGGAAGTGTTCACCAGGGCCGCGTATTCAGGCTCGATGTGCACGCCCACCACCACCCGCTGGCGGTCGCGGGACAGCTGGTAGCTCTGCACGGTGCCGACCTTCATCTGCCGGTAGAGGATGGGCGTGCCCACCTCCAGCGAGCCCAGGCGGTCGCTGGTCAGCACCAGGTGCAGGCCCGGCGCGTCGAGGTTCAGCGGCGGCGCCTTCGGGCGGATGGTGAAGTCGCGGGTGGGCTCACCGTCCTTGGCGAAGCGCACGGCGATGTAGTTGCCCTTCACCAGCGCCTCCAGGCCGGTGATGCCGGCCAGCGAGATGCTCGGCTTGACCAGCCAGAACTCGGCCTTGGTGTTGAGGAAGTCTTCGGTGCGTGGGTCCATCGACAGGGTCGCGGTGGCGCCGTTGAAGTCCTTGTTCATGTCGATGGTCTTGACCGTGCCGACCTGCACGCCGTTGTACATCACCGGGGTGCTGCCGGCGGAAAGGCCGCTGACGTCGTCGACCTTCAGGCGCACCGCCAGGCCCGCCTGGGCGGCGTCGTAGTCCTCGTAGAGGCGGAACGGCTTGGTCGGGTCGGTGGGCGGGCTGTCCGGGTAGCTGTCCGGGGTGGCGAAGGCGATGCCGCCGGCGGCGATGCTGGCCAGCGACTCGGTGCGCAGCTTCAGGCCGCTGAGGCTGCCGGACAGGGTGATGCCGCTGGCGTTCCAGAAGCGCGTGTGCTTGCGCACCAGGTTGGCGTAGGCCGGCTCGATGTGGACCTTCACCTCGATGGTCTTCTGGTCCTCGGCCAACTGGTAGCTCTTCACCTGGCCGACCTGGATCTGCCGGTAGTAGATGGGGCTGCCCTGCTCCAGCGAGCCCAGGCGCTCGGCCTTGAGCACCAGGTGCAGGCCGGGCAGGCTGTCGGACAGCGGCGGCGGCTCCTTGAGCGCGACGAAGTCGTGGTTGAGCTCGCCCTTCACCGGGTCGATGGCGATGTAGTTGCCCGACACCAGGGTCTCCAGCCCGGTCACCCCGGCCAGCGAGACCCGCGGCTTGACCAGCCAGAAGCGCGTGCGCTCGCTCAGGTACTCGATGGCCTCCTTGCGCATCTCCACCGTGGCGGTCACGCCCAGGGTCGGCCTGTTCACGTGCAGGTCGATCACCTTGCCCACGGCGATGCCCTTGAAGATCACCTCGGTCTTGTTCGCCTGGATGCCGTCGCCGCTCTCGAACTGGATGTTGATCGTCACCCCGGCCTGATCGTAGGCCCGCCAGGCCAGCCAGGCGCCGATCGCCAGAGCGATCAGCGGCAGGATCCAGATCGCCGACCAGTTGGTGGTCTTGCGCAGCTTGGGGGTGGGGAGTTCACTCATCGTCGTTTTCCGCGTCCGTGTTATCCCAGATCAGCCTGGGATCGAAAGTCACTGCGGCCAGCATGGTCAGCACCACCACGCTGGCGAAGGCGGCCGCGCCGAGGTTCGCCTCGATGCTGGCCAGGTTGCCGAAGTTCACCAGGGTCACGAGGATGGCGATGACGAAGATATCGAGCATCGACCAGCGACCTATCCATTCGATGAAGCGGTACATCAGGATGCGTTGCCGCGCCGACATCGGCTGGTGGCGCTGCACCGAGTAAAGCAGCAGGGCGATGCCGACCAGCTTGAAGGTCGGCACCAGGATGCTGGCGACGAACACCACCGCGGCCACCGGGATCATGTCCGCGTGGATCAGCTCCACCACCCCTTCCATGATGGTCGCCGGGGTGCCGCTGCCGAGGAAGTTGACGGTCATGATCGGCAGCAGGTTCGCCGGGATGTAGAGGATGGCCGCGGTGATCAGCAGCGCCCAGGTGCGGGTGAGGCTGTTCGGCCGCCGCGCGTGCAGCGCCGAGCCGCAGCGCGAACAGTGCTGCGGCTCCTCGCCGGTGGCGCGGTTGAGCTGGTGGCATTCGCCGCAGGTGAGGATGCCGGCGTCAATGGCCCTCATCGTCGAACTCCCCGGCCAGTTCTTCCCACACCTGGTGGCGCGACATGGTCACCTCCAGCCATATCTGGCTGAACAGCAGGCCGATGAAGCAGGCCAGGCCCACGCCGATGTGCAGCTCGGCCATGTCGATCAGCTTGACGATGGCCACCAGGATGCCCATCAGGTAGACCTCCAGCATGCCCCACTCGCGCAGGTGCTGGTACCAGCGCAGCAGCTGCATGGCCTGCGCGCGCGCCACGTCGAAACGCAGGCTGCAGAGCACGAACAGCTGGCACAGCAGCTTGGCCAGGGGGATCACCATGCTGCACAGGAACACCACGATACCGACGCCTTGCATGTTCGAGTTGTACAGCCCCAGCACCCCGCTCCAGACGGTGTCGACGCCGGTCTGGCCGAGGATGCTGATCTTCATGATCGGCAGGAAGTTGGCCGGCACGTACAGGATCAGCGCGGTAATCACCAGCGCCAGGGCGCGGCGCACCATGTGCGGGCGGTGGATCTCCAGCTCGTAGCCGCAGCGCGGGCAGACCGAGCGGCTACCCGTGGGGACCGGCTCGCGGCGCATCAGCAGGTCGCATTCATGGCAGGCGATCAGCTGCTCCAGCGGCAGGTCTTGCAGCGCTCGGCTATCGGTTTCGGACATGGGGGGACTCGCGGCGATTTGTGCCTATTGTAGCCGAGGCGGCCGCTCTGGCGCTGCGTCCGGCCGCCCTCGAAAGCCTGCGAAACGCACCCGCGGCGCTGGCCATGGGTGCGCCTTCAGGCCTTGCTCTTCCCGGCAGGCCCGGCCGCTGCCCGGCGCTTCGCCATGGAGGGGCTGGTACCGCGAGGAAGGGGCCGGCCCTCGGCCTTGCCGGACCGCGCCGGGAACGCCGCATCGGCCACGATCGAAGCCAGCGCCATCCTCATGCCGAACTTGTTGAGGATGCCGTTGAGCGTTCCGAGGGTGGGATTCCCCTTGTCGTTCTCCAGCTGGTAGAGCGCCTTCGTCGACATCCTGCACATGGCGGCGAAGGTGTCCTGGTCCAACCCGGTGACCTCGACACGCAGCCGACGGATGGAAACACCGAGCGACTCCCGGCCCTGCACGTTCGCCCGGAGGATGTCGTCGATCAGCCGTTGGCGCTCCTCGACGGTGATGTCTCTCATAGCAGCCCCCATTCGCCCAGGCGTCTGTCCAGATGGTTGAGTGGGATGTTCGCCGAGCGCTTCACCTCGTCGGGCAGGTCCGCGAGCAATTCGGGAAGGGCCCTGAATGCCTGCGCGGCCTTCTTCAGGCGAGCCATCAGGGCGTTCGGCTCGGCAATGCCCTTCAGGGCGGCGCAGACCTCGGCCCAATCCGGATTCCCCCTGCGTTCGCTCTCCCACTTCGTCGCGCGCGTTATGCCCTCGGCATCGAGCACCATCGGCGCCAGGTCATAGACAGGCGCCAACTGGAACCGACCGGCGCTGCGGAAGATCGCAGTGTTCCGACCATGGTTGTCCGAATTGCCGAGGATCTTGTTCAGCAGGTCGCGCCGGACATATTCGAATACCAGGTTCTCCACTTCCGCGCCCTGGCCATTGGCAGTCCAGAGGGCAGCTAGGCGCTGGAGAACGTCCTCGTGGGCCATCCTCTGCCCCTGTTCGGTCACCTGACAGACCGAGTAGATCGATTCCATGGGAATGCGCTCGACCCGTCCATCGACTATGCGGCGGTCGAAGCGGGGCATCCACAGACTCGGCCGCGTCCCCTCGCAAAGCGCCAGCCCATCGATGGGAACGGTGTCTAGCCCCAGCTCGGCGATGGCCCGGTAGTAGTGGTATTCGGCCCGAAGAATGGCCTTGTCGGTCTCGCTCACCCGGTTGCGGGCGAACTTGATCAGCCAGTGCCGGCGCACCTGGTCGTCCGCGAGCATGGCGTCGGCATGAAGCTGCCCCTGGTCGTCCTCGGCCATGAGCAGCTTCGGCGCCTCGCCTTGCGCCCCCGTGGCGCCGCCCAGCGCGGCCCCCGTCTCGTAGGCGTATTCGAGGAACTCGTTCGTCCTGTCCTCCACCTCCTGGCGCGCGAAGGCCTCTTTGCGCGTGGTATCGAGATAGTCGAACGACTCCTTCACCCGCAGATGCCCGATGGGCGACGGCGTGCAGCGCTTGAAGAGGAAGAGCCCCACGTCCATCCCCTCGGGTTTGTCGCCGCCGAACCGCTTGAGCAGGGAACGGTATGCCGCGCCCGCGGGAATGATGTCGTAGACGAAGGCCGGGTACCCGGTACCTCGCACCGAATTCCAGCCCAGCGGCAAGTTCACGCTCACCGCCGGCTCCATCACCGAGTCCATCCGCTCGATGAACGTCACGAGGTAGTCCGTGGCATAGCCGGCCGAGGTCGCTCCGAGCGAAACCTTCTCGGGGTTCTCGACCGTCAGCACCAGGGCATCGTGCCACTGGCCGTCGACGTAGGTCTGGAGCGTGAGTTGCTCGGACATGTGGGCGCCTGAATCGGAACTCTAATACCGACCAATTTAGCTATACCCGCATTTTCCGGCAATACAATTCCGGTTCAAGTAGTGAGCAGACAGTGAACCAGTATTTTAATTCCGACTCATGCTCATCTGCGCGGCTTGGCCCGCGTGGTCGGCTCGGCGATCAGCGGGTCGTCCGGCCAGTAGTGCTTGGGGTAGCGGCCCTTGAGGTCCTTCTTCACCTCGGCGTAGGTGCTGCGCCAGAAGTTGGCCAGGTCCTGGGTCACCTGCACCGGGCGCTGCGCCGGCGACAGCAGGTGCAGTTTCACCGCCAGGCGGCCGCCGGCGATGCGCGGGGTGTCGGCCAGGCCGAACAGCTCCTGCAGGCGCACCGCCAGCACTGGCGGGAATTCGCTGTAGTCCAGGCGGATGTTCGAGCCGGACGGCACCTGCAGGGTGCGCGGCGCCAGTTCGTCCAGGCGCTGCGGCAGCGGCCAGGGCAGCAGGCCGTGGAGGATGCCGGACAGCTCCAGGCTGGCGAAGTGGGCCAGGCGCGAGACCTTGCCCAGGTAGGGCAGCAGCCAGGCCTCCAGGCTCGCCAGCAGGGCCGGGTCGCCGACGTCGGGCCACTCGCTCTCGCCCCTGCTTTCCAGGTCGAGCCGGCGCAGCAAAGCGATCCGCGCCTGCCACTGGCGCAGCTCCGGGGTCCAGGGCAGCAGCTCCAGGCCCTTGCGCCGCACCAGGCCGAGCAGCGCGCGGCTGCGGGCCTCGGCGTCGAGGTTGGGCAGCGCCTCGCTGGACAGCACCAGCTCGCCGACCTTGCGCTGGCGCTCGGCGCGCAGCACGCCTTCGCGCTCGTCCCAGTCCAGCTCGTCGTGCACCCTCACCTGCTCGGCCAGCACCGAGTCGAACAGCGCCGCGTCCAGGGCGGCGGCCAGGTAGATGCGCTCTTCGCGCTGGCCCTGGCGGCTGCCCAGGTCGGCGACCACCAGCCAGGGCTCCTTCATCAGCGCGTCCGGCTCGCCGAACTGCGCGGCGCGGCCATTGGCCAGGCGGTATTCGCCACCGCCCCCGCGGCGCTGGCGGGCCACGCGGTCGGGATAGGCGAAGGCCAGCAGCGCGCCGAGCCAGCGCGGGTGATCGGGGTCGGCCACCGCCTCGGCCGGCTGGCCGCGCAGGTAGCCGCGGAATTGCCGGGCCAGCTGCCGCGCGCGCTGCACCGCGCCGCGGCTGGCGCGGTTGCCGGCCGACTCCCCGGCCAGCAGGGCGGTGCGCTCGTGCAGGTCGGCGCCGGCGCCGCGCAGGATGTCGCGCTCGCCCAGCAGCGCGGCGACGTCGCAGGCCAGGCTGCCCAGGCCCAGCGCCTGGCCGCGCAGCAGCAGGTGGGCGATGCGCGGGTGCGCCGGCAGTTCGGCCATGGCCTGGCCATGGGCGTTGAGCGCGCCCTTGTCGTTCAGCGCGCCGAGGCGATCGAGCAGGTCGCGCGCCTGTGCATAGGCGGCAGCCGGCGGCACGTCGAGCCAGGCCAGCTCCCCGGGCTCCACGCCCCAGCGGCCCAGTTGCAGGGCCAGGCCGGCGAGGTCGGCCTGGAGGATTTCCGCCGTGCCGTAGGCCGGCAGTTGCTCGTGCTGCGCCTCGGACCACAGCCGGTAGCACACGCCCGGCTCCAGGCGCCCGGCGCGGCCGGCGCGCTGGGTGGCCGAGGCGCGGGAGATGCGCTGGGTCTCCAGGCGCGTCATGCCGCTGCCCGGGTCGAAGCGCGGCACCCGCGCCAGCCCGGCGTCCACCACCACGCGCACGCCGTCGATGGTCAGGCTGGTCTCGGCGATATTGGTGGCCAGCACCACCTTGCGCCTGCCTGGCGGCGCCGGCTCGATGGCGGCGCGCTGGGCGGACAGCTCCAACTCGCCGTGCAGCGGGCACAGCAGCACCTCGTCGCGGCCGGCCAGGGCCTCGCCCAGTTGCTCGGCGACGCGGCGGATCTCGGCCTGGCCCGGGAGGAACACCAGCAGGCTGCCGGGCCCGTCGGCCAGGGCCTGGAGCACCGTCTGCAGCACCCGCGGCTCGACGAACTCGCCGGGCTGGAAAGGCCGGCCCCAGCGCAGGTCCACCGGGAACATCCGCCCCTCGCTGCGCACCACGGGCGCGTCGTCCAGCAGCGCGGCAAGCCGCTCGCCCTCCAGGGTGGCGGACATCACCAGCACCTTCAGCGGGGTGTCGCGCAGCAGCTCGCGGCCATTGAGGGTCAGCGCCAGGGCCAGGTCGGCGTCCAGGCTGCGCTCGTGGAACTCGTCGAAGATCACCAGCCCCACGCCTTCCAGCGCCGGGTCATCCTGCAGGCGGCGGGTGAGGATGCCCTCGGTGACCACCTCGATGCGCGTCTTCGGCCCCACCTTGCTGTCCAGGCGGATGCGGTAGCCGACCGTCTCGCCGACCCGCTCCCCCAGTTCGGCGGCCAGGCGCTCGGCCGCGGCGCGGGCGGCCAGGCGGCGCGGTTCGAGCATGAGGATGCCCTGCCCGGCCAGCCAGGGCTCGTCGAGCAGCGCCAGCGGCACCCGGGTGGTCTTGCCGGCGCCGGGCGGCGCCTCCAGCACGGCCTCGTGGCGCGCGCTCAGGGCCTGGCGCAGGGCCGGCAGGACGGCATCGATGGGGAGGGCGTTCATGGCTATATTTCATCCACCCTTAAGCAGACGGAAATGACGAACCGGCGATTATAACGGCGAACCGCAGCCACTCCGCCGCAGTCCCAGTTACAGGTAGCACGGCCTGCCGATGGAGGCGCCCCGCGCCTCGTTGATATAGTTGCCGGAAGTATCCTCCAGGAGGTCCTCCATGCGTCTTGCCACCCGAGTTTCCTGCGCGGTTCTCAGCGCAGCCCTGCTGAGCCAGCTGGCCGCCTGCGGCACCCTGTTCTACCCCGACCGCCGCGGCCAGATCGACGGCCGCATCGACCCGGCCATCGCCGTGTTCGACGCCATCGGACTGTTGTTCTACATCATCCCGGGGCTGATCGCCTTCGGCGTAGACTTCGCCACCGGAGCCATCTACCTGCCGGACGAGAAGTACTCCGTCGCCCCCGAGAAACTGCACGAGGCGGTCGGCGCCGACGGCCAGGTGGACCGGACCAAACTCAAGGCAATCATCGAACGCGAGACCGGCCGTGCCCTGCCGCTGGACGACCCACGCCTGATCCAGCGCGTCGGCAACCCGCAGCAGCTGGCCAGCCTGGGGCTCAAGCTGGAGGGCTGACATGCACGCGGTACTGGGGCGCCACCTGGAAAAACTCCTCGACTACCATCTCTGGGCCCACGAGCGCATCCTCGAGGCCGTCGCGCCCCTGGACGAAGCCGCCTACCGCGAGCCGCGCGGGCTGTTCTTCGGCAGCCTGCACGGCACCCTCAACCACCTCGCGGTGGTCGACCGCATCTGGCTCGACCGCGTCGCCGGCCGGCCCTGGCAGTTCACCCGCCTGGACACCGAGGCGGCGCCCGACCGCGCCGCCCTGGCCGACTTCCTCCGCGAAGGCGTGCAGGGCTGGAAGCAGTGGCTGGCCCGGCAGGACGAGCGTGACCTCGGCAAGCAGCTGGAATACCGCAACATGGCCGGCCAGGAGCACCGTCAGAGCCTGGCCGACATCGTCCAGCACCTGGTCAACCACGGCACCCACCACCGCGGGCAGATGAGCGCCGCGCTCACCGCCCTCGGCCAACCGGCGCCGCTGCTCGACTACATCTACTTCCTGCCGCAACGCCAGGACACCCGCTGACTTGGACAAGGACCGCGCCCGCCTGCTGCGCCTGGCCACCAGCGCCTCCCTGGCGGTGGCCGTCATCCTGGTGGTGACCAAGGCCCTGGCCTGGTGGTACAGCGGCTCGGTGAGCCTGCTCGCCGGCCTGACCGACTCGCTGCTGGACGGCGCCGCCTCGCTGCTCAACCTGCTGGCGGTGCGCTATGCATTGCGCCCGGCCGACGAGGACCACCGCTACGGCCACGGCAAGGCGGAATCCCTGTCGGGCATGGGCCAGGCGCTGTTCATCTCGGTCAGCGCCGTGCTCATCGGCACCCAGGCGCTGGATCGCCTGCAGCACCCCGAACCGCTGGGCGCCACCGGCTGGGGCATCCTGGTCATGCTGCTGTCCCTGGCGCTGACCGTGGCCCTGCTGGCGCTGCAGCGCCGGGTGATCAAGCGCACCGGCTCGCTGGCGGTGCAGGCCGACTCGCTGCACTACCGCTCCGACCTGCTGCTCAACGGCAGCATCCTGGTCGCCCTGCTCCTGGCGCACTACGGCTTCCCGCGGATGGATGCGGTGTTCGGCCTGGGCATCGCCGCCTACATCCTCTGGAGCGCGGTGCGCATCGCCCGCGAGTCGGTGGCGGTGCTGATGGACGAGGAGCTGCCGGCGGACGTCAGCGAGCGCATGCTCGAACTGGTGCGCCAGGTGCCCGGGGTGGCCGGCGCCCACGACCTGCGCACGCGCATTTCCGGCGACCGCTGGTTCGTCCAGTTGCACCTGGAGCTGCCCGGCGACATGCGCCTGTCCCAGGCCCATGCGCTGTGCGACCAGGCCGTGCTGGCGATCCGCGCCGAGTTCCCCCGCGCCGAGGTGCTGGTGCACGCCGACCCGCTGGAAGTGGTAGGCCGCGAGACCATCAGTTGACGCTGTAGCCACGCCCCTGCATGCAGCTGCCCAGCGCCCCGCGGTAGGCATCCACCGCCTGCTGCGAAGGCGCATAGCCGGCCATGGCCGGGTCGAAGCCGCTCTGCCCGACCGCCCAGGTGTGGCACTCGTAGTGGTCCTGGGCCTGCTGCTGCGGGCTCTGCCCGTACATCGGATAGGCGATCACGTCGTAGGGATTGCCCGTCGGCAGCGGGGCCTGCGCCACCTGCGGCGGGGGCGGTACCACCTCGTAGGTCTGCGAGGAATTGTCGAACAGGTAGTAGGTGCCGGCGGCGAGGAAGTACAGCATGCTGCCGAACCACAGCTGCTCGGCGTAGGACGGCAGGTAGCTCACCCGCACGCCGTAGGGCGGCGTCACCACCACGTAGCGCGCGCCATGGGGGCGGTACCAGTAGCCGTCGTTGAAGAAGTAGTCGCTGCCGCGCCAGGGCACCCGGTAATAACCCGAGGGCACGCGGTCCACCACATAGCCCGGCCGCCAGTTCGACGGATGCGGCCCCCAGTTGCCGCCCGGGCGACCATGCCAGGCATTGCCGGGCGCGGACGGCGGCCGGCCCTGCCAGGAGCCGCCCCCGGCGGAAGGCCGGCCAGGGCCGTGGTCGTCACGGTCGCCATGGTTGAGGCCCGGCCATTGCGTGGTCCAGTCGCCGGGGCGACGATCGGAGCCACGACCATTGCCGCCGCCCTGGCTGGGGCTGGACCACTGGGTGGTCCAATTCCCCGGACGGTGGTCGGGGCCACGGTCGTCATGGGAAGGGCGGCCCTGCCATTGGCCGTTCCAGTTGTTCTGGGGTCGGCCTTGGCCCTGGCTGGCCTGGCTGCCCTGGGGTCGGCCTTGCCACTGGCCGCCCTGGTTACCCTGCGGCCGGCCCTGCCATTGGCCGCCCTGGTTGCCCTGCGGCCGGCCCTGCCATTGGCCGCCCTGGTTGCCCTGCGGCCGGCCCTGCCATTGGCCGCCCTGATTGCCTTGCGGCCGGCCTTGCCACTGGCCGCCCCCATTGCCGCCACCATGCCCACCCTGTCCGCCATGGCCGGGCCCCTGCCCTTCGGCGAAGGCCTGGCCGGCGATCGCCAGTGACAGCAGCCCAACGGATGCCAGACACCAGATGCCCGACTTCATGAATGCCTCGCAGCGGCCTGCCGGCCGACCTCGCTCATTTGCATGACAGATAGACAACCGCGCAGGCCGCGCATCGCGGGTGCCAGGGTAAAGTCAAGGTAAAGGTCGGCGGGCGAATCGCGGGCAAGAAAAAGGGGAGGTCACTGACCTCCCCTCGGGAAACTCGTCCTGGCTCGTCGCTTCTGGCGCCGGCTCACCTCGCTCCACCTTCTGGGCGGTGCGTAGCCCGGTGGCCTGGGCGACCCGATCGGGTCGGCAGGCCGCGATGCGCCTGATTGGGCGGATCGCCGTGGACGTGTGGGTCCGGGCCGTGATTTCTGGAGCCATGTTACGGGGAGCGAAGCGGCAGGGGATTGCGAAGATTGCGCGTCAAACTATCCGTTGCGCAATAAATCACCAAAAATGTATAAGAACGTGCAAGCCGATAAATTTTCGAGGCCACAATGAACAAACTGGACCGCTACGACCTGCGAATTCTCGCCGAATTGCAGCGCGACGCGCGCATCTCCAACCAGGAACTGGCCGAGCGCATCGGCCTGTCGCCCTCGCCCTGCTCGCGGCGCGTCAAGCAACTGGAGGACGACGGCTACATCCTGCGCCAGGTCGCCCTGCTGGACAGCAAGAAGCTCGGCCTGAGCCTCACCGCCTTCGTCCTGATCGGCATGGACAGGCACACCCCGGAGCGCT
The DNA here is from genome assembly GCF_900187975.1 of Pseudomonas delhiensis. Lineage (GTDB taxonomy): Bacteria > Pseudomonadota > Gammaproteobacteria > Pseudomonadales > Pseudomonadaceae > Pseudomonas > Pseudomonas delhiensis. The sequence continues at coordinate 141,937 of NZ_FZPC01000008.1, forward strand.
TCGAGCACTTCCAGTCGATCATCGCGCAGTGCCCGGAAGTGCTGGAATGCAGCCTGGTCACCGGGATGGACGCGGACTACCAGCTGAAGGTGATGGTGCCGGACATGGAGCACTACCAGCACTTCCTGCTCGGCACCCTGACGCGCATCGAGGGCGTGACCAGCGTGCGCTCCAGCTTCGTGCTGCGCAACATCATGGCCAGCACCGAACTGCCGCTGGAACACCTGCGCAGCTGAAGCCGTAGGGCGAATAACGCCTACGGCGTTATCCGCCGTTTGACCTTGATCCTCGGCGGCTCCGGGGTTGACCTTGGCGTTGGCCGTGGCCCCGGCGCATCGGCGGAGCGGTTCCCCTGCAGGAGCGGGCCCTGCGCGCGAATCGCGGGCAGGGCCCGCTCCTACGAAAAGCAACCCGGCGCGACCTGCGACAAATGCGCGCACCCCGCGTCCTGCCGATGGCGCTCGGCGCTCGACTATTTCCCGCCAGGCCCGCTGCGGCGGGACTTCCTCGGCCATCGCCGCCCTCGCGCAGGAGTTTCTGCTCACTTTCTGAGCAGCGCTGATCACCAAGCGACCAAGCCCTTATAATGCCGCCCGTCCTCGCGACCGCCGGACCTTCCGGCCCCCACTCAAGCGCCCGCGCCGGGCAGGAGCAGCAATGAACGAGAGTTTCGAAGACTGGATGATGTACGGGCTGGTCAGCGCCCTGGTCCTGTTCATGGCCTTCATCGTCTGGGACCTGGCCAAGAAGTCCAAGGCCGGGCGCATGGGCACCATGGTGCTGTTCTTCGCCCTCGGCCTCGGCGTGTTCGGCTTCCTGGTCAAGTCCTTCGTGGTCGCCGGCCTGGAAGGCGGTTTCTGATCCAGCCCTAGGGCTGCACCTCGCGCCATTCCCCCGGCTGCAGCCCGTCCAGGCCCCAGGGGCCGATGCGCACCCGCACCAGGCGCAGGGTCGGCAGGCCGACCGCCGCCGTCATGCGCCGCACCTGGCGGTTGCGCCCCTCGCGGATCACCAGCTCCAGCCAGGCGGTGGGCACCGACTTGCGGAAACGCACCGGCGGCACCCGCTCCCACAACCGCGGCTCGTCGATGCGCCGCGCCTCGGCCGGCAGCGTCGGGCCGTCGTTGAGCTGCACGCCTTCGCGCAGGCGCTGCAACTGTTCCTCGTCCGGCTCACCCTCCACCTGCACCCAGTAGGTCTTCGGCAGCTTGTGCCTGGGGTCGGCGATGCGCGCCTGCAGGCGGCCATCGTTGGTCAGCAGCAGCAGGCCCTCGCTGTCGTGGTCCAGGCGCCCGGCGGGATAGACGCCGGGCACCGGTACGTAGTCCTTGAGCGTCGCCCGGCCCTCGCCATCGCTGAACTGCGTCAGCACGTCGAACGGCTTGTTCAGCAGGATCAGCCGCGGCTGCGCCGGCGGAGCCTTGGCTACACGGCGTGGCGCGGGACGACGGGGGGCGGGACGAGGCGGACGGGGCATGGGCAGGAAACGGCAACAGGTCGGCGGAGCACAAGCATGGGCCGGCATGCTAGGTTGTGCCAACACCCCCTGCAAGAGCACGCAGAGCATCCACCATGCCCAAGGCCCGTCGCTCCCCCTGGCTGATCACCCTGCTCAACCTCGCCGGCCGCCTCGGCGGCGGCTACCGCGGCCCGCAGAACACGAACTTCGACGGCCTGCGCTTCCGTAACCTGGACGCCAAGCCGCACCATGGTTTCCGCGAGTTCCTCAAGTGGCAGCTGGAGCGCGACAGGCAACTGGCCTGGATCGAACAGCCCGGCCCCGAGCGCCGCCCGGAAACTCCGGCGCGGGTCAGCGGCGAGGAACTGCGCGTCACCTACGTCAACCACGCCACCCTGCTGATCCAGCACCGCGGCCTGAACATCCTCACCGACCCGCTGTGGTGCGAGCGCACCAGCCCCTTCAGCTTCGTCGGCCCCAAGCGCCACCATCCGCCGGGCCTGGCCCTGGACGAACTGCCGCCGATCAACCTGATCCTGGTCAGCCACAACCACTACGACCACCTGGACGTCGGCAGCCTGGGCGAGCTGGCCCGGCGCTTCCCGCAAGCGAAGGTGGTGACCGGCCTGGGCAACGCCGAACTGATCCGCGCCTGCGGCTTCGTCGAGGTGCACGAGCTGGACTGGTGGCAGAGCCTGCCGCTGCACGAGGGCATGCGGCTCACCGGCGTGCCGGCGCAGCACTGGTCGGCGCGCTCGCGCTACGACACCAACCGAACCCTGTGGCTGGGCTTCGTGCTGGAATCGGCGGACGGCCCCGTGCTGTTCCCCGGCGATACCGGCCTGGGCCCGGAGTTCGGGCTGATCCGCGAACGCTTCGGGCCGATGCGCTTCGCCGCGCTGCCCATCGGCGCCTACGAGCCACGCTGGTTCATGCGCCACCACCACATGAACCCGGACGACGCCGTGCAGGCCCACCGCACCCTGGAGTCGCAGTGCAGCATGGCCATCCACTTCGGCACCTTCCGCCTCAGCGACGAAGGCCAGTTCGCCCCCGTCCACGACTTGGCCCGGGCGCTGGATGAACAAGGCGTGGACAGCCAGGCGTTTCGGGCGCCAAAGCCGGGGGAGCAGTGGTTGGTGGGGCGGATGGGTGGGTAGGGCTCAGCTTCGTGTGTGGGGGGCTCTCGACCGGAGTCTCCCGGAACCATTGGTGCCAATCCGAACGCCGCCCCTCTCCCCAGCCCTCTCCCTGAAGGGAGAGGGGGCTAGTCCGTGCCGACGTGGAAGACGTGCCTCATGGAAATATCAGGCGCTATGCGAAGCATCAGGGAGTGCTGAAATGCCAGCGCACGCCGAACGGCTCCCTCTCCCTTCAGGGAGAGGGCTGGGGAGAGGGAGCGGAGTCCCCCCAAAGCACCGTAGCCAGAAATAACCCCCAATTCGCGAGCAAGCTCGCTCCTACAAAAGTCACGCCTCCATTTCGCGCAACAGCTCATCGAGCAACGCAGAAGCCCCGAAGCGCAGGTGCTCGGACGTAATCCAATCATCCCCAAGCATCTCTTGCGCAATAGCCAGATAGACCTCGGCATCATCCAGACTGCGGATACCACCAGCCACCTTGAAGCCCACCTTGCCACCAGTCTCGACGATGCATTCCAGCATCACCCGCGCAGCCTCCGGCGTGGCGTTCACGGCCACCTTCCCAGTACTGCTCTTGAGGAAGTCGGCGCCACCGGCGATGGCCTCGCGACAGGCCGTGCGAATCAACTCGGGTTCAGCCAGCTCGCCACTTTCGATAATCACCTTGAGCCGATGGTAAGGCCCGCAAAGCGCCTTGCAGGCCCGGATCAGCTCCACCGCCCCATCTGCCCGTCCAGCCTTGAGCGCCTGCCAGGGATAGACCAGGTCGATCTCGTCGGCGCCCTCGGCGAGGGTGCGCCGCACCTCCTCCACCACCTCGGCCAAAGGCGCATCACCGGCGGGAAAGTTGCACACGCTCGCGACCTTCACCGCCCGCGCACCAAAACCATTGAGCGTACGCCGCGCCACATGCACGAAGCGCGGGTAGACACACACCGCCGCCACCTCGCCGTAGGGCGTCAACGCCCGGCGGCAGAGCTGGACGATGCGCGGCATGTCGTCGTCGGCGTTCAGCGAGGTCAAATCGAGCAGCGACAGTAGCCGAGCGGCGCGCTCGGCGCGGGTCGGTTGCAGGGGTTCAGCCATGGCGTCCTCCGGTGGCGGCCTTTGCGCCATCCTGCCACGGGCCTTCCCCGCGCGGGCGGGAAAGGCCCGTGGCCATGCGCGGGGTCAACGGAACGGCGGTTCGTCGAAGCTGCGCAGCTTGCGCGAGTGCAGCGAGTTGAGCTGGGTGCGCAGCAGGTCGACGGCGGCGATGCCGATCGCCAGGTGCTGGCTCACCGCGCGCTGGTAGAAGGCGCTGGCGGCGCCGGGCAGCTTGATCTCGCTGTGCAGCGGCTTGTCCGAGACGCACAGCAGCGTGCCGTAGGGCACCCGCAGGCGATAGCCCTGGGCGGCGATGGTGCCGCTCTCCATGTCCACCGCCACCGCCCGCGCCAGGTTGATCAGCGGGCGCTCCTGGGCCCAGTGCAGCTCCCAGTTGCGGTCGTCGTAGGTGAGCACGGTGCCGGTGCGCAGGCGCCGCTTCAGCGCCTCGCCGCGCTCGCCGGTGACCAGCGCCGCGGCCTCCTGCAGCGCCACCTGCACCTCGGCCAGCGCCGGGATCGGGATGTGCGGCGGCAGCACCCGGTCGAGGATACCGTCGCGGCGCATGTAGGCATGGGCCAGCACGTAGTCGCCGATGGTCTGCGACTGCCGCAGGCCGCCGCAGTGGCCGATCATCAGCCAGCAGTGCGGGCGCAGCACGGCCAGGTGGTCGGTGATGTTCTTGGCGTTGGACGGGCCGACGCCGATGTTGATCAGGGTGACGCCATCGCCGTCGCTGGCGATCAGGTGGTAGGCCGGCATCTGGAAGCGGTGCCACTCGACGCCGGCGATGATGGCGTTGGCCTCGCCCCGGTCCATGTCGCGCTCGATCACCACGTTGCCCGGCAGCACCATGCGCACGAAGCGCGGGTCCTCGTGCAGGCGCTCCAGGCCCATGTGGATGAACTGGTCGACGTAGCGGTGGTAGTTGGTCAGCAGGATCCACGGCTGCACGCAGCGCCAGTCGCTGCCGGTGTAGTGCACCAGGCGGCGCAGCGAGAAGTCGGTGCGCGCGGCGTCGAACAGCGCCAGCGGCATGGGGTCGGCGCCCTCCCACTGGTACAGGCCGTCGGCGATGCCGTCGGAAGTGGCCGACAGGTCGGTGCTGGGGAACACCCGCGCCAGCTCGGCGGCGGTCACCCCCGAGCCGGCCAGCTCGTCGCCCTGCTCCACCACGTAGGGATAGGGGATGTTCTGCTCGCTGGGGCCGACCTCGACGCGCACGGTGAAGTCTTCCATCAGCGGCCGCAGTTGCTCCAGCAGGTACTTACGGAAGGCCTCGGGGTGGGTGATGGTGACGGCGTAGTTGCCCGGCGTCTGCACCTTGGCATAGGCGCGGGTGGTCGAGGGCACTTCGCCCTGGCACAGGTAGGACAGGCGCAGCAGCGGGTAGCGGAACAGCGCACGCTCTTCGGCTGCCGGCTGCTCGCGGGTCTTCAGGTAGCGCCGCAGGGCCTGGCTGAGCGCCCCGGTGGCGCGCTGGTGCAGGGCGGCAAGGCGGTCGACCGCCTCTTCTGCGGTATGGGCGACGACGAAGGCGTCGCCGAGCTCGGCATTCATGGTGGGCTTCCTGTCTGAGCGATCAGCTCCATCTTGCCTGCTTATTTGCAGGAAGGGGATGACGGATTTTGTGCCTGAACGGTGAGCCGACCAGTTGCTCCGGCGGCACATCCCCGCATACGCGGGGAATACCTACGGACGGGGCGAACGAGCAACTTGTTGTTCGGTTCATCTCCACACCTGCGGGGAACACGGGGCCGTGGACTACGAGACCCGCGAGATCAATCGGTTCATCCCCGCACCTGCGGGGAACACGCCTACAAGGCCTGGCTGGCGGCCCGCCGCGACGGTTCATCCCCGCACCTGCGGGGAACACCGCGACTAGGCCAAGACATCCGGACTCGTCGCCGGTTCATCCCCGCATCTGCGGGGAACACCGTACTGAAGCCCGGCGGCCATCTGCTGGCGTTCGGTTCATCCCCGCACCTGCGGGGAATACCGGGTGCCCAGGACAGCCGCATAGTGCGGGTCCGGTTCATCCCCGCACCTGCGGGGAACACCCGGCCTTTCTTGAAATCGCTCATGGGGTTTCCGGTTCATCCCCGCACCTGCGGGGAACACATCATCGGCTGGACCGTCATCAGCGTCCTGACCGGTTCATCCCCGCACCTGCGGGGAACACAAGTTGCCTGACGCTACGGTTGTGAATGCCGTCGGTTCATCCCCGCACCTGCGGGGAACACGATAGTGGACATCAGGGGGCTCCTGGCGGGAACGGTTCATCCCCGCACCTGCGGGGAACACTCTTAGCGTAACCAACTGTTCTACAAAGAGAAAATCAGCCGCTAAAAATCTACCGAATTTTTCTCCTTAAAGATCAGGGCTATCCAGCGGCTGAAAAGCCACCAATCGCAAGCCATCGAACTCCACGGGCAAACGCCTGTTCGGCCCCAAGGTCTGGAACTCATAGCCGGACTCATGGGCGCTTGCCCAGGCCATCACGACGTTGCCATCCCCATGGCCTTCGCTCAGTTGCTGCCAGATCATTTCCCGCGTGCGTCGGGACACGTCGCCGATGTAGACGCCCGCGCGCACCTCCAGTAGCCAGATGGCCAGCCGGCCGCGCAGGCGCGGCGGGACGTTTTCGGTCACCACGACGAGAAAGCTCATCCCTGCGACCTGTGACCGGCCTCGCCGATGCCCTCGGGGTTGGGAATCGCCGGGGGCACCGATTCCGGTGGTGCTTCGGGGGGAGAAATTCCGCCGGCCGCGAGCACTTCCTCGATGCTCGGGATGATCCGCCCCAGCAGCTTGCTGCTGCGGAACAGATCGCGACAGGCCAGGCGCACGGCGCGCTCGGGCTCCGGCGGAGACTGGGCAGCGATGCGGAACGCCAGGGGCACCACGGTTTCGAACTTGAACAGATCGGCCACGTCGTAGACGAAGGACAGCGGCTTGCCGGTATGAATGAAGCCGATCGCCGGTGCATAACCAGCCGCCAGCACTGCCGCCTCGGTGATGCCGTACAGGCACGCGGTAGCGGCGGACAGGCAGCGGTTGGGAATATCGGCGGCATCCCATTGCTGGTGATCATAGTTACGCGAGCGCCAGTCGACGCCATACTGGCGCGCCAGCAGCTTGTAGGTTCCGCGCACCCGCGCGCCTTCGATGCCGCGCAATTGCTCCACGCTACGCCGGGCCGGCGCGGGCTCCTGGAAGCGCAGCTCGTACATCTTGCGCACGACCTTCAGGCGCAACTCGTCGTCCAGCGCCAGCCTGGCCTGGTAGAGCAGGCGGTCAGCCCGGGCGCCGCCGGGCTGGCCGCTGGCGTACAGGCGCACGCCCGACTCCCCCACCCACACCAGCAAGGTGCCGACCGTCGACGCCAGGTGCACCGCGGCGTGGGATACCCGCGTGCCCGGCTCGAGCATGATGCAGGCCACCGAGCCCACCGGTATGTGGGTGCGCACGCCGCTCTTGTCGATGACGACGAAGGCGCCGTCCAGCACGTCGATCTGCCCGTACTGGATGAAGATCATCGAAACGCGATCCTTCATCGGCAGAGGCTTGAGCGGCGGCAGCATCAACCCCGCCCCAGGCTGAGCAGGCCGCAACCGAAGGCCTTGCCCGGCCCGATACCGGCACGCAGCGCCTGGGCCAGCGCAGCCGGGTCGCGGACTTGCAGGCGCCCCTCGAAGCACACCCTCAGCAGGCTGATGCGATGCTCGCTCTTGCGGCTGCGCAGCAATTCGCTGCCGGTCACCAAGGCGGCCTCCACCGAGAAACCGAGCCGTTCGCCCTGTCGAGCGAGCCAGGCCAGTTGGGCGTCCTCCGCCACCAGTCCCAGACGCTTGCCTTCGCGCGTCACCGTCGGGTTGGCGAACAGCCGGAAACGGAAGCGCTCCCCCTCCTGCAGCCATTGCTCCGGCGCCAGTGGGCGGGTTTCCACCGGCCCCTTGAGGTAGTTCGGCAGGGCCTGGAGCACCGACCAGTCGGCCACCTCCTGTGCCTGGACCAGCACCACCGGATCGCTCCAGGCGGAGGTCGGTTCCGCTCGCCAGAGGATGCGTGGCGGCGAGTGCTGCTCATCGCGGACAAAGGCGCGCACCAGGGTACGGTGCATCTCGTAGGCATCGCCGAGGTCGCGCCGCGCCTGGGCGCTACGCGGGTCAAGCCGCAGTCGGGTCAGGTGCATGCGCGCCTCCGGGGGTGAACAGTGCGGATTTGACGAAGCGCGGGCCGAAACGCCGCTCGGCGAAGGGGGCAACCGGTTGGTCCAGGCGCACACTGCCTTCGTTGGGGTGCTCGAGCAGTAGCCGCCTGGGCGTTCGCGGCGTACCACCTTCCAGCAGGCAGAAACAGTTCGCCAACGCATACTCCAGCGACTGGTCGCGTAGTCCCTCGGGCAAATGGACAGGCGATGTCGGGACAAAGCTCTTGCGCCCCAGCGCCAACGGCCAGACCGGACGGGCCAGGGCGGCATGGACGTCGGCCAGCAGCGCACGCTCACCCTCCAGGCCGACCAGGAACACCGCGTCCGCCAGGTAGTAGCGAGGGCTGACGACAGTGCGATCGAGGTCGGGCTTGCCGCTGGAGGCGATCACCACGCCGGTGGCGGTCTGGTAGTCGCGCATCGGCACGCCTTCGCGTTCGACACGCACGCCCATGCGCAAGGCCGCCAGGTCATCCACCGGCTCGCGGCGGTCACGGCCGAGCGCGGCGCAGACCAGGCCGAGCACCCCGGATTTGGAGGGCTCCAGTTGGGTATCGCGTTCGTCGAAGCGGCTGGTGGTGCCCCAGGATTGCATCGGCCCCTGCAGGCGCAACAGCAAGGTGGCCATGCTCAAGCCCCCAGCGCATCGGCCGCCAGTTCGCGCGCGCGTTGGGCCAGGGCGGCCAGGCTGGCCAGCCGTTCCCCCTTGTCCGCCGGCCAGCGGTCGGTGAGGTCGAGGCTGAGCCAACGGTCCTGCGGCGCCCCATAGACAGGCGCCAGCTTGTCTTCGTAGGCAGTCAGGCGCTCGACCGACTGCTCGGTGAGCGCCTGGTCGGCACGCGGCGACACCGGCCGCTCGAAGGCATTGGCCAGGCTCAGGGGGCTGGCATGACGCAGGCATACGCCGATGAATTCGGGCGGGTTGTGCGCGGCGAAGCTGTTCTGCTTGCCGGTGGGGATGGCCAGCGCCAGGGCCCGGGTAAAGGCCTCCACCGCCGAAAGCGCCAGCTCCCGGTCCTCCTGCAGGTTGCCCAGCAACTTGCGCAGGTCGAGCACGGCATAGCGGTAGAGGGTGGCGGAGTTGAATTCCACCTGGCCGATCATCCCGGCACCGGTCTCGCCTTCATCGCCCTTGTCGTCCACCGCGGTGAAGTAGTCGAACTCGCGCTCCACCCGATGGGTGCTGATGGCATGGGCCACCTGGCAGGCGGCGTCCTGGTTGACCGCCGGCATGTCCGCCAGCATACGGCCGAACAGCGCGACGTCGACGGCCTTGCCGCCGTCCAGCAGGGCCTTGGCCTTCTTGATGATTTCCGCTGGCAGGCTCGCCTTGGCGTCCTTCTTGCTCTTCTTGTCGCCGCCGACCGGCAGTTCGTCCCAGTGCTGTTCGATCAACGCGGCAAAGGCCGCCACCTCGCCCTCACCGAGGAACAGCAGGTACTCGGTCTTGCCGTCGTCCTTGAGCTTGAGGCCGGCGGCGCCCAGGGCAGCCTCGACCTTGGCGCCGGCTTCCTCGGCATCACGTCCGGCCAGGCGTTCGAGCAGCAGGGCCTTGAGTTTCTTGGTACGAATGCCGCGGTTGGCCTCGGGCAGCAGTTCGTGTTGTTTCGCGGCAAGGCGCACGGCCCGCTTGAAGCACTGGCTGCTCACCCGTGCACGGCGCTGGCCACCGAAAATGGCGTCCTTCGGGGCCCCGGTGTCGTCGCGGTTGAGGTTGGAGGGTGCGAAGTTCTGGATCAGGTGGAATTCGAGGAACAGGCTCATGAAGTCTTCCTTTACTCGCTATCGGTGTATTCGCTGACGGGCTGGGCGGCCCGGTAGAAGTCGCGGGCCCAGCGCTGGCGCAGACGGCTCGGGTCGGTGCCGGGGTTCAGCCACTGCGACAGGTCCACCAGCAGGCGGGCATGATCAAAACCGATGCCATCGGCGGCCAGCAGGCTGACGGCCTGGCGCAGGTACTCGACGATGTTCTCGGCATCGGCGCCGAGCAGGGCAACGAAGCGGCTTTCGATGCTCGGGCTCTGCCGCAGGCGCAGCAGCTCACCCAAGGCCGCGGCGAAACTCTGCGGCCGCCGCAGCGGGTGGCGCGCGAACAACCCCGCCACGGCATACAGCGCCAGCCGATGGGCATCGCGCTCATGGGCGGCAGCACCGGCGAAGCGCTCGACATAGGGAAAGGCCCTGGGGTAGGCGCCCGGCTCGAAGGCCAGGCTATGGCGCAATGCGGCCATGGCCCCGCGGTCCCAGTCCTTGAGCGCGGCCAGGTACTCGATGAACTTTTCGGCGTGGTCACTCACGACATGGCCTCCTTGTCTACGTCTATGGTGGGATCGTCGGAAATCGCCAACTGCGCCTTCAGCAGGCCACGGAAGCGGGGCCAATAGCGGGCGTCGGCGCGCAAGGCACGGGAGGAGTACCCCAGCCCGGCCAGGACCTGCTGCCAGGCCGCCTCGGCAGAGCGATGCAGAACACCGCGCCAGAGAGACTCCGCTTCGTCCAGCGCCCCGGCGCCGATGCCGTCGAGCAACTCGGGCAGGGCCCGCTCCGCTGCCGCGAAGTAGCTGGCGGCCAGCGGCCCGGCGTCCACCAGGCTGCGCGCCCGGGCCCGGGTGTCCTTGCTGGCGGGGTCAGGCAGGGTCTCGGCGAGCATGCCGCTGGCCAGGCGCCTCAGTTCCAGGAACAGCGTCTCGGCCAGTTCCAGGCGCCCGCGTAGGTAGAGGGCCTTGTCCGGCTCCAGAAGCAGGGCCGACGGCAGGGAAATCCGCTCCAGGCGCCAGCGCAGCAGCTTGGCCTGGTCGCTGGCCAGGCCGGCGACCAGTAATGGCTGGTGCACCGGCTCGAAGTGCGCCAGGTTGCCATGCAACCCGATCGCGTTCTGCACCACCGCGGCGGCCTGGCTGCCCGCGCCCGCATGGGGCACCAGCGCCGGCAGGTCTCGCCACAGGGCGCGCCCTTCGCTGAAGGTCAGCCGCACCAGGCCGTTACTGCCGGCCCGGAAGCTGGCCATCGGGTCCGGCGCGTTCGGGTCCTCACCCAAGGCCAGGCCGGCAGCATAGTGCAGCCAGCGCACGTTGCCGTCCGCCTCGCGGCGCAGCAGTACTGCACGGCTCAAGCGGGTGTAGCGATCATTGGGGCCTGTGGCCAGAAGCGGCTCCCCGCGCAAGGCGGCAATGCTTGGCGACTCACGCTCCCAGGTCGGCAGATCGGGCTCGGCGTCGTTGCGAGGCGCAGGGTGCAATGCGAGGCAGAGCGTTTGCGCCAGGTTTTCCCCCAACGGCAGCACCGCCGCCGTATTGGCCAAGGCACCGGCCTTGTCCGAGTCGCGCAGGCTCTTGACCAGGCCGCCGGGCGTGAACTGCAGGAAACCGAGCAGGGTGGCGAGGGCCAGCGCAGGCCGAATGGCCGTCGGCGTCAGGTCGCAGGCATGATCGAACACCATTGGTGCATTGCCACTGGCGCTGGCAAGGGCGATCTGCGTCCAGGGCTTGTACTTGTCGCGGGTTTCCTCGGCTGTCGCCAGTGCGGCCACCTGCATGAAAGGCTGCTCGGGGTGGAACAGCCAGAAGCGCTCGCGCCAGGTTTCCAGGTAGCCGCGGATCTCGGCCTGCGGCAGCCCTTCGCGGAACCAGCGGGCACGGTCCTTTTCCCGCCAGCGGCCGAACGCCTCGCTCAGCGCCCGGTGGGTGATGGCCAGCAGCAGCCGGTAGTGCGCCACCAGGTTGGGCGGCGCGGTGTCCGCCAGGGCGACGATCTCGCCGCTGCGGGCGAATACCTCAAGCAGCCCCAACTCCTCGACGCGCCCGTCGGCAAAGCGCACCAGTAGCCAGGGTTCGTCCAGCAGGCAGAAGTCCTTGTTCATGCCATTCCCTCATTCGCTCCATCGACAGGTCCATACACCAACCCAAGCACGCTATCCAGCCGCAGGCTCAGGCCTTCCCCAGGGTATTGCCCCTGCCGCAACGGCAATGGATAGCAGTTCCGCAGCAGCGGATGCTCGAACGCGGCGGGCAGGTCGATACGCTTGAAGTGCGCGACCAATGCCCGGCGAGACACTTTCAATTGGCGCTCGTACAAGCGGCGGGCCTGGGCATCGTCCAGCGGTCGTGCCGGGTCGAATGACGGCTCGCCGGGGCGCACGCACCAGCCGCCCTCCACTTCCTCGACCGGGATCAGGGTGATCGACTCTGGTCCCAGGCGCGTCCTGTTCTCCAGCCCGACACCTTCGCCCTCCTCGCTGCCTCGCGGTTTTCCGTTGTAGGCGCTGCGCGGCTCCTCCGCAGGATCGATAGCGATGTTGAAGGATTCGCGCCGCTCCTTCTGCACCCGCGCCAGGTATTCGCCATAGGATTCGATCTCGATCAGTGCCCTGGCCTTCTCTTCCAGACCATCGGGCAAGGGATCGTCGCCATATACCGCCTGGACCAGGCGATCGATATCCGCAGGCAGGCTCAGGCTTTCCCCGTCCCGCAACAGCGCCCAGGTACGCAGCAGGATGTAGGCATCGTAGACATGGCGCCAGGCGGTGTTCTCGAGTTCGGGCAATTCGCCGTTCCGCAGGCCGGCCACCCACAGGCAGGCCTGCACGTGCTTAGCGGGACGCTCACGGTCATGGCGGTGCAGCCGCCCGGCACGCTGCAGCAACAGGTCGACCGGCGCCAGGTCGCTGAGCATGAAGTCGAAATCGATATCGAGGGATTGCTCTGCCACCTGGGTGGCGACCAGCAATGCCCGCCGCGGGCGGTCCCCCTGGGTGCCGAAGGCGGCAAGCACCTCGCGCTCGCGTTCGGCGCGCTCATCCGCAGGAAAACGGGCATGGAACAACAGCAGCGGGACCTCATCGCCGAGACGCTGGCGCAAGCCGATGTAGAGCTTCTGCGCCCGTTCCACGGTATTGACGATCAGTGCCCCGCAGCCGCCGCCTGCGAGCAGTTCGACCGCCGTATCGGCCAGCGTGTCCAGGCTTTCGTCCAGCCCAGCCAGGCGGATCGACGACTGCGGCCGGGCGCCGAAGTGCTCGCCCTGTATGCCGCCCTCGTCGGCGACCAGCAGGCGCGGATAGTCCAGCTCCGGCACCTGGTCCGGCGACACGCCCCAGGCTCGCAACAGTTCGGCGCGCCGTCCCAGCGGCAAGGTCGCGCTCATCAGCACCACCGAGCAGCCCAGCGCTTTCAGCCAGCGCAGCAAGGCAGCGATCAGGCCGGAGGTGTAGGTGTCGTAGGCATGGACCTCATCCAGCACCACGACGCGATTGGCCAGCCCCCACAGGCGGACGAAGTGGTGCTTGACGTTCAGCGCAGCGAACAGCGCCTGATCGATGGTGCCGACGCCATAAGCCGACAACAGAGGACGCTTGCGTTGGGAAAACCAGGCCGAAGCCGAGAGGCTCTCGGCGGAGGAATGGTCGATGCCGCGCAGATGGCGGACCTGCTCGTTCATTCCAGCCCCGCCATGGACCAACTGCACATCCAGCGGGCCAGTCGTGAACTGCTCCAGAAAGGTCAAGGCCCGGTCGAACAGCGCGTTGCCGGTGGCCTGGGTCGGCAGCGCCACGTACAGACCGCGATGGCCATTGGCGGCCTGCAGGCGCAGGTGGGCAAGAAAGGCGAACTCGGTCTTGCCCTCGCCCATCGGAGCCTCCACCACGACGAGCGCGGGCCCGCGGACGCCTTGTAACAGTTGGTCGCCAACCCGCTGGAGAGGACGTGCGGACAGCCCGGGACGCCCGACGATACGGGCCAGCACGGCGTCGGTATCCGCCGGCCCGGCCAGCAGGGGCCGGTAGGGCCGCCAGCCGATCTGGCTGAAGGCCAGGCGGGCCAGTCGGCAGGCATTCCGGAAATAGTCGGCCAGGTCGTCGAACCCACGCTGGTCGGGCACGAACCATTCCGGATTGGAGGCGATCCAGTCCGCCGCGCTGGTCAGCCCGGCCAGCCAGTTCACCGCCGGGAGGGAAAGCTCATCGAGCGCTGGAGCCCCATTGGGCGCCAGGACCTGCCAGTAGCCACGCAGAATCTCGTCGCGCACGGCCGGCCAGGTGGCGGGCTCAGCCAAAGGCCTGCCCTGGTTCGTTTCGTCGGGAAGAAAGTGATAGCCGTGGTGGGCGCTGACCGCCTGGACCGCATCCCGCAGCCAACCTGCCTCGATGGCGACCACACCCAGCAAGGCCCTACCCAGCAGGCTGGCTGTCGCGAGGTCGTGTCGGCCCTGGTTGCAGGCACTGGCAGGGAAGGCCAGCCCATGGGCCTGGTCGGCCGCCATGCCATCCGGCCACTTCGCCTGGAAGCCGGGAATGGCTTTGCCGAAATCGTGCAACCCGGCGATGGCGGCTACCCAGCGCCCGACTTCGGCCTCGTCGACGCCAAGGGCACGGGAGGCCCAACGTCGAGTCGAGGCGGGCTCGATTTCCAGCAGCGTTTCGGCCACCGCCGCCACATCCAGCAGGTGCGCCAGCAGCCCATGGCCGCCCTCGTCGCCGCTCTTCGCCCAGACTGCACGACCAGCAGCGCTGAGACCGGAAAACGACAGCCTGCCTTCGCCCATCCGGGAACCTCCACTGTCCACCAATGGCGTTCGACATTATTGCAAAATGCCAGCATTCGCCAGCATCTGCGTCAATGACACACAGAGGGCGACGATAGCCCTTGAAGGCGAACGAAGCGCCATCGAGGCATCCCCGCATATGCGGGGAACATTCACCCCATATCTCGGAGCGCTTGTTCACGTACGGTTCACCCCCACGCCCAAGCGCGCGGGGAACACAACCTGCTCACTTAGGAGGAAGCTGATTATGACGGTTCATCCCCGCATACGCGGGGAACACGATGCCCAGCAGGGGCGTGCCGAGCTGCAGAACGGTTCATCCCCGCATACGCGGGGAACACTCCGTCCAGTTCGGCGCCCCGGTGTTCCAGGCCGGTTCATCCCCGCATACGCGGGGAACACGCCACGACCGACATGGAAGCTCCGAAGAAAACCGGTTCATCCCCGCATACGCGGGGAACACGTTATTCGAAGAGTAGATCGTCCCGCCGCTAACGGTTCATCCCCGCATACGCGGGGAACACTAAGCGCAAGCAAGAGCGCACCCGCAAGGAGTCGGTTCATCCCCGCATACGCGGGGAACACACTTCCCGCAACCTATTGATCCAGCGCCGTTTTTTCAAGACTCTCTTTTCTACCGACCTTTCCTCACGCCAGATGCGGCGTGGCCCGCGCCACCAGCGCTTCGACGTCCGTGCCGCGCGGCAGGGTGCCGTAGACGCGGCCGCCGTTGCCCAGGCGGCTGCCGATGAAGGCGTCGGCGACGGTGGCGTTGCCGGCTTCCAGCAGCAGCTTGGCCTGCAGGGCCACGGCCACGTCCTCGGTGAGCTGGCGGGCGCGGAACTGGATGTCGGCGGTGTCGGCGAAGGAGGCCTTGAGGTTGCCGATGAAGGCGGCCAGGCGGGCGTCGCCGTGGCCGTCGCCGAGTTCGGCGAAGAGCGCGTCGAGCACGCCCGGCTCCTTCGACAGGGCGCGCAGCACGTCCAGGCACTGGACGTTGCCCGAGCCTTCCCAGGTGGAGTTCACCGGGGCCTCGCGGTACAGCCGCGGGAGGATGGTGTCCTCGACGTAGCCGGCGCCGCCCAGGCATTCGGCGGCCTCGTTGATCATCGCCGGGGCGCGCTTGCAGATCCAGTACTTGCCCACCGCGGTGACCAGGCGGGCGAACTTGTCTTCCTGCTCGTCGTGCAGGTGGTCCAGGGCCCGGCCCATGCGCATGGTCAGGGCCAGCGCGGCCTCGCTTTCCAGGGCCAGGTCGGCCAGCACGTTCTGCATCAGCGGCTGTTCGGCCAGCACGCGGCCGCCGACCTGGCGGTAGGCGCAGTGGTGCGCGGCCTGGGTCAGCGCCTGGCGCATCAGCGCGCTGGAGCCGACCATGCAGTCGAAGCGGGTCATGGCCACCATCTCGATGATGGTCGGCACGCCGCGGCCCTCCTCGCCCACCATCCAGGCCAGGGCGCCGCGGTACTCCACCTCGCTGGAGGCGTTGGACCAGTTGCCCAGCTTGTTCTTCAGGCGCTGCACGTAGAACTCGTTGCGGGTGCCGTCCGGGCGGTGGCGCGGCAGCAGGAAGCAGGTCAGGCCCTTGTCGGTGTAGGCCAGGGTGAGGAAGGCGTCGCACATGGGCGCCGAGCAGAACCACTTGTGCCCGACCAGTTCGTAGGCCTGGCCCGGGCCGGGGATGCCCACCGGGTAGGCGCGGGTGGTGTTGGCGCGCACGTCGGTGCCGCCCTGCTTCTCGGTCATGGCCATGCCGATGGTGGCGCCGGCCTTCTGCTCGATCGGCAGGTTGCGCGGGTCGTACTCGGTGGCGAGGATCTTCGGCAGCCATTTCTCGGCGATGTCCGGCTGCAGGCGGATCGCCGGCACGCTGGCGAAGGTCATGGTCAGCGGGCAGCCGGTGCCGGCCTCGGCCTGGCTGTGCAGGTAGCTCAGGCCGGCGCGGGCGACGTGGGCGCCGGCGCGCGGGTCGGTCCAGGGCATGGACGGGATGCCGTGCTCGATGGCCGTGCGCATCAGCTCGTGGTAGGCCGGGTGGAATTCCACCAGGTCGATGCGGTGGCCGTAGCGGTCGTGGCTCTTGAACACCGGCTTGTTCTCGTTGGCCAGGAAGCCGGCGGCCATCAGCGGGCCGCCGGCCAGCGCGCCATAGGCGTCCAGGCGCGCTTCGGCCCAGCCGCCGTCGTAGCGGCGCAGCCACTCCTGCAGCGGCAGGTCGACGCGGTAGAGGTTGGCGCCATCCAGCGGCGGTACCTGGTTGCTGACTTCGTGGGTCTCGGCGTACTGGTGCAGGTTCATCGCGGTTCCTCCGGCTGGGGCGCGCCGACGGCGCGCAGGCAGAAATCGACGAGGGCCTGGCTGACTTGCTCCAGGCCCGGGCTGGGTTGCCCGGCATCGCGGGCGGCACGGGCCGGCGGCGACAGCGGGCCGACCAGGGATTCGGCGATCGCCCCCACCAGGCAGGCGGCGATCAATGATGTGGGGCCGCAGTGGAAGTGGCCGCTGCGCACGCCCTCTTCCAGCAGTTCGCCGAACAGTTCGGCGTAGGCCTCGCGGTAGAGCAGGCGCTGCTCGTCCACCTCGGGGTCCACCGGCTCGGCGATCAGGGCGAAGGCCAGGCGCCGGCTGTCCCAGGCGCGCCGGGCGAACTGGCGCAGGCCGCGGGCCAGGCGCCCGGCGGGCCCGCCGGTGCCGCGCAGGACGACGGCCAGGGCGTCCACCTCGCGCTGGCTGGCGCGGGCGAAGACCTCGGCGGCCAGTTCGCCCTTGCCGCGGAAATGCCGGTACAGGCTGCCGGTGGCGATGCCGGCCTCTTCGGCCAGGCCCTGCATGGTCAGCGCCGCGAAGCCGCCCTCGGCGACCCGCGCCAGGGCCAGCTGGAGGATGCGCTCGCGCAGCTCCACATCTTTCTGCAGGCGGGCTTCGGTGAGACGGTAGACCATGTTCTGAATCCGGATTCACTGTTTCAAGCAGTGAATCACGGTTCAGGGCTTGGCCATAGGGGGAATTGCGCCAGCGGTGCGGGCGTTCCGGCCAGCGGCCGCTGCGCGTGGCGGATCAGGCGTGGCTGGGCAGCGCCGGCTGGCACAGCAGCCAGTCGTGCAGCAGGGTCTGCAGTTCCTCGAACTTCACCGGCTTGGCCAGGTAGTCGCTCATCCCCGCAGCCAGGCAGCGTTCGCGGTCGCCGCTGTGGCTGTGAGCGGTGATGGCCAGCACCGGCAGCTCGCCGCCCTGGGGCAGCGCGCGGATCGCCCGGCAGGTGGCGAAGCCGTCCATGATCGGCATCTGGCAATCCAGCAGCACGGCGTCGACGCCCTCGCGGCGCAGCAGGTCGATGGCCTCCGAGCCGTTGTCGGCGGTGCGCACCCGGTAGCCCAGCTTGAGCAGCATGCCGCGGATCACCAGTTGGTTGATGGCGTTGTCCTCCACCACCAGCACCGTGCACTGGTCCGGGCGGCGCAGGGCCTGGCCGCCGGCGCGGCGCGGCGGCACGCTGAAGCCCTGCGCCGGCTGGCCGAGGTTCAGTTCGAGGACGAAGCGGCTGCCGCGCCCGGGGGTGGAATGGTGCTGCAGCTGCCCACCGAGCAGCCCGGTGAGCTGGCGGCACAGCGCCAGGCCGATGCCCAGGCCGCCGTACTCGCGGGTCAGCGAGCCGTCGAGCTGGTGGAAGCGCTGGTACAGCGCATCGTTGGCCGGCGTCTCGAAGCCGATGCCGGAGTCCTGCACCGCCACCCGCAGGGCGACGCCGTCGCTCTGCCGCTGGCCGTCCACGCGCAGGCCCACGCCGCCCTGGTGGGTGAACTTGATGGCGTTGTCCAGCAGGTAGCCCAGGGTCTGGGCCAGCTTGCCGGCGTCGCCTTCCAGGGTGTCGGGCAGGCTCTCGTCCAGCTGCAGGTCGAAGCGCAGGCCCTTGGCCTCGGCGCGCGGCGCGTACTGGGCGCGCAGGCTGTCGAACAGGCCGCGCAGGCTGAAGGGCTCGCGCCGCGGGTAGAGCTTGCCGGCCTGCAGCTCGATCAGCGCGAGGATGTCGTTGACCATGCGCATCATGTCGCGCGCCGAGCCGGTGGCGGTCTTCTGGTACTGCGCCAGCTCCACGTCCATGGGCACCGTCTGCATCAGCTCCAGCGAGCCGATCACCCCGCTCATGGGCGTGCGCAGCTCGTGGGTGACGGTGGCCAGGAACTCGTCCTTCAGGCGGTTGCTGTTGGCCAGCTCGAGGTTGAGCTGCTCCAGCTTGCGGCTGGACTCCTGGAGGATGCGCGTGCGCTCCTCCTTCATGGCGTTGATGCGGTCGGCCAGCGCCAGCGACAGCAGGCCCACTTCCAGGGCCGAGCCGATCTGGCTGGCGTACATGGTGAAGAACACGTTGGGCAGGAAGCCCAGCACCATCAGGGTGTTGATGGTCCCGCCGAGGAGGAAGGCGGTCCAGGCGAAGATGAAGTAGCGCGCCACGCGCATGCCGCGCAGCCAGGCGAGGATGCCGGCGCTGAAGATGACCACCACGAACGCCAGCGCCAGGTAGGTGGCCAGGCGCAGCGACAGCGCGTAGCTGGCCGAGAACGCCAGCAGCATCACCAGCGCGCCCACGGCCATCAGCGCCAGCAGGGTGCGGTCGACCCACGGGCTGTGCTCGCGGGTGTGCAGGAAGCTGCGGGCGAACTGGCAGCCGAACAGGCTGGCGGAGCCGATCAGGAAGGGCGTGGCGGCGTTGGCCCACCAGGGGCTGTTGGGCCAGAAGTACTCGATGCCGGCGCCGTTGACCGAGACCTGGTAGAGGCCGAAGGAGGCGATGTAGAGGATGTAGTAGAGGTAGCTGGTGTCGCGCACGCTGACGAAGATGAACAGGTTGTACACCAGCATCACCAGCAGCACGCCGTAGATGATGCCCAGCACGTAGACGTTGCCCGGCAGGTTCTCCATGTAGGCCTTGGGCGACCAGAGCGTCAGCGGCGCCTGGATCGAGCCCTGGCTCTCCAGGCGCAGGTAGACGCGCAGCGGCTTGCCCGGGGCGAGCTTGAGGTCGAACAGGTAGTTGGTCAGGCTGATCGGCCGGCTGGCGAACGGCAGGGTGTCGCCGGTGCGCTGGGCCAGCTGGTACCTGCCGTCGGCGCCGGGCAGGTAGAGGTCCAGGCGGTCCAGCGGCGGGTAGGCCAGCTCCAGCAGCCAGTGCGCCGGGTCCTGGGACTCCTGCGGGCGGTAGTCCAGGTCCAGGCGGATCCAGAACACCGAGCGCGAGTAGCCGGCGTTGAGCACGTCGCGGTCGTGGCGGCGGAAGCTGTCGGCCAGGGCGGCGGAGGTGATGTCGGCGATGTCGGCGGTGCCGCGCACGTCCTCGAAGACGTCGATCGCGTGGCCCAGCGGCAGGCGGCTGGTGTGCTCGTCGAAGCTGACCGCGCCGACCAGCGGCGAAAGAAGGAGAAGGAAGAGGATCAGCCAGCGCTGCATGCTACCCCGCAGTGCCCCTCCGGACGGCGCCCGGGAGCCCCTTCTCCCGCGGTTGACGCGCCCTGTGGGCGTGATTTTCGAATCGGCCAACTTTAGCACGCCGGCGGGGGGAGCAAGGAGCGCCGGGCCGGGGATCGGGGCAAACGACGCCTGCCGGGTTTAGTGGTAAGCTCCCGCGCCATGAAAACGCCAACCTCCCGTCCCGTAGTGCTCTGCCTGTCCGGCCACGACCCCAGTGGCGGCGCCGGCCTGCAGGCCGACATCGAAGCCCTGATCGCCCAAGGCTGCCATGCGGCGCCCGCCGTCACCGCGCTGACCGTTCAGGACACCGTCAACGTTTCCGACTTCCGCGTGCTCGACCGCGAGTGGGTGCTGGCCCAGGCCAACGCCGTGATCGCCGACCTGCCGGTGGCCGCGGTCAAGCTGGGCATGCTCGGCTCGGTGGAGATGGTCGACACCGTGGTCGAGATCATGCAGTCGCTGCCCGGCGTGCCGCTGGTCTGCGACCCGGTGCTGCGCGCCGGCGGCGGCGGCGCCCTGGGCAAGGACGAGGTGGGCTACGCGATCCGCGAGCGGCTGTTCCCGGTGGCCGCCATCGCCACGCCGAACCTGCCGGAGGCGCGCATCCTCGCCGAGCTGCCCGAGGGCAGCGCCGACGAGTGCGCCGAGAAGCTGCTGCCATACATCCGCAACCTGCTGATCACCGGCGGCCACGGCGACGAGTCCGAGGTGCACAACCGCCTGTACGGCCGCGACGGCAGCCAGCACACCTTCACCTGCCAGCGCCTGCCGGGCAGCTACCACGGCTCCGGCTGCACCCTGGCCAGCGCCCTGTCCGGCCGCCTGGCCCTGGGCGAGGAACTGGCCAGCGCCGTGCGCAGCGCCCTCGACTACACCTGGCGCACCCTGCGCGACGCCGAGGCCCCCGGCCGCGGCCAGTACGTCCCGCGCCGGCTGCCGCTGGACTTCTGCTCCTGATTCACCTGCCGAGGCCTTCATGAAACTCCGCGGACTCTACGCCATCACCGATAGCAAGCTGCTCGCCGACGGCCGCCTGCTGCCCTACGTCGAGGCCGCGCTGCGCGGTGGCGCGCGCCTGCTGCAGTACCGCGACAAGTCCAGCGACGAGTCGCGCCGCCTGCGCGAGGCCGAGGCCCTGCGCGAGCTGTGCGAGCGCCACGGCGCCACCCTGATCGTCAACGACGACGCCGAGCTGGCCGCGCGCCTGGGCGTGAGCGTGCACCTGGGCCAGACCGACGGCTCCCTGGCCGCCGCCCGCGCCCTGCTGGGCCGCCAGGCGATCATCGGCGCCACCTGCCACGGCAGCCTGCAGCTGGCCGACCAGGCCGTCGCCGAGGGCGCCGACTACGTGGCCTTCGGCCGCTTCTTCCAGTCGCTGACCAAGCCCGGCGCGTCCGAAGCCAGCCCCGAGCTGCTGGAGCAGGCCCGCGCGCGCTTCGCCAACGTGCCGCTGGTGGCCATCGGCGGCGTGACCCTGGAAAACGCCCCCGGCCTGATCGGCCGCGGCGCCGACCTGCTGGCGGTGATCAACGCGCTCTTCGCCGCCGACACCCCGGCCGAGGTGGAGCGCCGCGCCCGCGCCTTCGCCGCGCTGTTCTAACCTTTTCCCGCGGCGCCGCTGCGCGCCGCCCCGCTTTCACGGATCCCAACGAGAGGTCGCCATGTCCCGTTCCGAACTCCTCTTCGCCAACGCCCAGAAGCACATCCCCGGCGGCGTCAACTCGCCGGTGCGCGCCTTCAAGAGCGTCGGCGGCACGCCGCTGTTCTTCAAGCACGCGGAAGGCGCCTACGTGGTGGACGAAGACGACAAGCGCTACGTCGACTACGTCGGTTCCTGGGGCCCGATGATCCTCGGCCACGCCCACCCGGAAGTGCTCGATGCGGTGCGCCGCCAGCTGGAGCACGGCCTGTCCTACGGCGCGCCGACCGCGCTGGAAGTGGAAATGGCCGACCTGGTCTGCTCGCTGGTGCCGTCCATGGACATGGTGCGCATGGTCAGCTCCGGCACCGAGGCGACCATGAGCGCCATCCGCCTGGCCCGCGGCTATACCGGCCGCGACGACATCATCAAGTTCGAGGGCTGCTACCACGGCCACTCCGACAGCCTGCTGGTGAAGGCCGGCTCCGGCGCCCTGACCTTCGGCGTGCCGAACTCCCCGGGCGTGCCGGCGGACTTCGCCAAGCACACCCTGACCCTGCCGTTCAACGACCTGGAGGCGGTGGAGAAGGCCCTGGACGAATACGGCCAGAAGGTCGCCTGCATCATCGTCGAGCCGGTGGCCGGCAACATGAACTGCGTGCCGCCCGCCCCGGGCTTCCTCCAGGGCCTGCGCAAGGCCTGCGACAAGCACGGCGTGGTGCTGATCTTCGACGAGGTGATGACCGGCTTCCGCGTCGCCCTCGGCAGCGCCCAGGCCCTGTACGGCGTGACCCCGGACCTGTCGACCTTCGGCAAGATCATCGGCGGCGGCATGCCGGTGGGCGCCTTCGGCGGCAAGCGCGAGATCATGCAGCGGATTTCCCCGCTGGGCCCGGTCTACCAGGCCGGTACCCTGTCGGGCAACCCGCTGGCCATGGCCGCCGGCCTGACCACCCTGAAGCTGATCAGCCGCCCGGGCTTCCACGACGAACTGACCGACTACACCAGCCGCATGCTCCAGGGCCTGCAGGAACGCGCCGATGCAGCCGGCATCCCGTTCGTCACCACCCAGGCCGGCGGCATGTTCGGCCTGTACTTCAGCGGCGCCGACGACATCGTCACCTTCGCCGACGTGATGGCCAGCGACGCCGAGCGCTTCAAGCGCTTCTTCCACCTGATGCTGGAAGGCGGCGTGTACCTGGCGCCCAGCGCCTACGAGGCCGGTTTCACCTCCATCGCCCACGGCGACACCGAGCTGAAGCTGACCCTGGACGCCGCCGAGCGCGCCTTCGCCGCCCTCAAGTGAGCCCCTCCGGCCGCGGCGTTCGCCGCGGCCAATTTTCCGTCGTTACGCTTCCCAGGCACCTCCTACGCCAGTTTCTTGGCCATTCGGACGGAAACCGCGAAAAACACCGTAAAGACTTTGTAAGGAAGCGTCGGCTTATTTCATAATGTGCAGGCCGGCACGTTTTCGCCGGCCGGGCATCGCGCCCGCCCCGTTGCCGGAGGCCGTTTCTCCCCATGTACCGTTCTGGTCGCGCCCTGCTGCTGGGCAGCCTGTTGTTCATCTCGCCCCTGTTCGCGCAGGCGGGAGGCAACTCGCTGCTGGTCCCGGCGACCGGCCGCTGCACCCTGAACACGGTTCCCGAGCAACTGCAGCAGGCCCTGGCCAGCTGCCAGCAGATCGCCAACGGCGGCGACGCCGAGGCGCAGTTCGAACTGGGCGAGTACTACTACACCGGCGAACGCGCCCCGCGCGACTTCCCGGCCGCGCTGCGCTGGTACGAAAAAGCCTCGCTGCAGGGCCACGCCCAGGCCCAGTGGCGCCTGGGGACCATGTTCTTCCGCGGCGAAGGGGTCAAGGCCAACAACATCCAGGCCTACATAGTGCTGAAGATGGCCGCGGTGAACGGCGCCGAAGACGCCATGGACAGCGCCGACCTGGTCGCCGAGCAGATGAGCAAGGACGAACTGGACATCGCCAGCAAGGTGCTGGGGCAGATCTTCCGCAACTACCTGATCGAACTGCAGACCGCGGGCAATACGCCGTTTTCGCCGTTGCCGTAGCGGCCGGAGGCCGCAGCTGCAAGCTGCAAGCTGCAAGCACTCTCCCGCGTTACTTGCAGCTCGAGGCTTGAAGCTTCTAGCTGTTTTTATCCGGCATCGGCATCGGGAACGGCATGACGTTGCCGCCGCCCTTGGCCTCGCTGATCTTCGGCGTGCCCAGGCGCTCCACCTCGTCGATGCGGATGATCGCGTGCAGCGGCACGAAGCTGCGGATCACGCCCTCGAACTGGGCCTTGAGCTTCTCTTCGCTGGGGTCCACGACCACCTGGGTGCGCTCGCCGAAGACGAACTCCTCGATCTCCAGAAAGCCCCACAGTTCGCTCTGGTAGATCTGCTTGGCGTACATCTCGAACACCTGGCCCTGGTTGAGGAAGACCACTTTGTAGATCGGGTTCTCGCGCTTGTTCATGAACGGCGGATGACAGCTCTGCGAAAAGAGGCGCGAATCATAGCACAGCCGCCTGGCGCGCAACCCTAGGAACGGGCCCCTCGCGCCACTATAATGTCCGGTCATTTTGGATTCCCCCGACGAAGCGCGCATGGCCAAGAAGCTTTTCATTCAGACCCACGGTTGCCAGATGAACGAGTACGACAGCTCGCGCATGGCCGACCTGCTGGGCGAGGAGCATGCCCTGGAGTTGACCGAGAAGGCCGAAGATGCCGACGTGATCCTCCTCAATACCTGCTCGATCCGCGAAAAGGCCCAGGAGAAGGTGTTCTCCGAACTGGGTGCCTGGCGGGCCCTGAAGCAACAGAAGCCGGAGCTGGTGATTGGCGTCGGCGGCTGCGTGGCCAGCCAGGAAGGCGCCGCCATCCGCGAGCGCGCGCCGTTCGTCGACGTGGTCTTCGGCCCGCAGACCCTGCACCGCCTGCCGGAAATGATCGACGCCGCGCGCACCACCCGCCGGCCGCAGGTGGACGTGTCCTTCCCGGAGATCGAGAAGTTCGACCGCCTGCCCGAGCCGCGCGTCGACGGCCCCACCGCCTTCGTCTCGGTGATGGAAGGCTGCAGCAAGTACTGCAGCTTCTGCGTGGTGCCCTACACCCGCGGCGAGGAAGTCAGCCGGCCGTTCGACGACGTGCTCGCCGAGGTCATCCACCTGGCCGAGAACGGCGTCAAGGAAGTCACCCTGCTGGGGCAGAACGTCAACGGCTTCCGCGGCGCCACCCATGACGGGCGCATCGCCGACTTCGCCGAGCTGCTGCGGGTGGTCGCCGAGGTCGACGGCATCGAGCGCATCCGCTACACCACCTCGCACCCGCTGGAATTTTCCGATGCGCTGATCGCCGCCCACGCCGAACTGCCGCAGCTGGTGCCCTTCGTCCACCTGCCGGTGCAGTCCGGCTCGGACCGCGTGCTGGCCGCCATGAAGCGCAACCACACCGCGCTGGAATACAAGTCGCGCATCCGCAAGCTCAAGGCCGCGGTGCCGGACATCTGCATCAGCTCGGACTTCATCGTCGGCTTCCCCGGCGAGACCGACAAGGACTTCGAGCAGACCATGAAGCTGGTGGAAGAAGTCGGTTTCGACTACTCCTTCGTCTTCATCTACAGCCAGCGCCCGGGCACCCCGGCGTCGGACCTTGCGGACGACACCCCGGACGAGGTGAAGAAGCAGCGCCTGATGATTCTCAACACGCGCCTGCAGCAGCAGGGCTTCGAGATCAGCCGACGCATGGTCGGCAGCGTCCAGCGCATCCTCGTCACCGACTACTCCAAGCGCGACCCCGGCCAGCTGCAGGGCCGCACGGCGAACAACCGCGTGGTCAACTTCGCCTGCGACAACCCGCGCCTGATCGGCCAGTTCGCCGAGGTGGAAATCTACGAAGCGCTGCCCAACTCGCTGCGTGGCCGCCTGGTCGAGCCCACCCGTCACTGAAGCCATCCCGGCGCCCGACTTTCCCACACGGGCCGCCGGGGTTATTCTTCGGACATCCCTATTTCCCAATGGTCATACCGACAGCACCTTGAACGCCCCCCTGGATCTTCACCGCTTCACCCTGGAACCCTTCGACGCACGCAGCTTCGCCAACCTCTGCGGGCAGTTCGACGAGCACCTGCACCAGATCGAGAAACGCCTGGACATCGAGATCCGCAACCGCGGCAACCAGTTCGAACTGGTTGGCGAGGCCGCGCGCACCCAGGCCGCCGAGCACCTGCTGCAGCGCCTGTACCGCGAGGCGCAGAGCGGCACCGAGCTGACCCCGGACATGGTCCACCTGTTCCTCCAGGAATCCGGCCTGGAAGACCTGGCCAGCGCCAGCGAGGTGCCCAGCATCACGCTGAAGACGCGCAAGGCGCACATCCGCCCGCGCGGCGCCAACCAGCAGCGCTACGTCAAGGCGATCCTCGACCACGACATCAACTTCGGCATCGGCCCGGCCGGCACCGGCAAGACCTACCTGGCCGTGGCCTGCGCCGTGGACGCCCTGGAGCGCGAGCAGATCCGCCGCATCCTGCTGGTGCGCCCGGCGGTGGAGGCCGGCGAGAAGCTCGGCTTCCTCCCCGGCGACCTGTCGCAGAAGATCGACCCCTACCTGCGCCCGCTGTACGACGCCCTGTACGAGATGCTCGGCTTCGAGACCGTGGCCAAGCTCATCGAGCGCCAGGTGATCGAGGTCGCGCCGCTGGCCTACATGCGCGGCCGCACGCTGAACAACAGCTTCATCATCCTCGACGAAAGCCAGAACACCACCATCGAGCAGATGAAGATGTTCCTCACCCGCATCGGCTTCGGCTCCACCGCGGTGATCACCGGCGACATCACCCAGGTCGACCTGCCGCGCGGCACCCGCTCGGGCCTCAAGCACGTGATGGAAGTGCTGCGCGACGTCCCCGGCATCAGCTTCACCCACTTCAAGCCCAAGGACGTGGTGCGCCACCCGCTGGTGCAGCGCATCGTCGAGGCCTACGAACGTTTCGAGGCGCGCCAGCCGGTGCGCCTGGACGGCGAGCGCGCGCCCAGGGAAACCGGCGATGCTTGAACTCGACCTGCAGGTCGCAAGCGATGCCGCCGGCCTGCCCGGCGAGGCGCAGTTGCGCCGCTGGTGCGAACTGGCCCTGCGCCAGCGCCAGGCCGACTCCGAGCTGACCATCCGCCTGGTGGACGAGGCCGAGGGCCGCGAGCTGAACCGCACCTGGCGGCACAAGGACTACGCCACCAACGTGCTGTCCTTCCCCGCCGACGTACCCGACGAATTGCTGGACATCCCGCTGCTGGGCGACCTGGTGATCTGCGTGCCGGTGGTCGAGCGCGAAGCCGCCGAACAGGGCAAGGCGCCGGCGGCGCACTGGGCCCACCTGGTGATCCACGGCTGCCTGCACCTGCTGGGCTACGACCATATCGAGGACGCCGAGGCCGAGGAAATGGAGGCCCTGGAACGGCAATTGCTGGCCGAACTGGGCTACCCCGACCCGTATGCGGCGGATGAAGAATAAAAGCCAACGAGCAAAGGAAAGATGAGCGAAGACCGATCGAGCAACGGGCATAAGTCCTGGCTGGACAAGATCACCCAGGCTTTTGCCCATGAGCCGAGAAACCGCCAGGAGCTCCTCGAGCTGCTGCGCGACGCCCACGAGAACAAGCTGCTGGACAGCGAGGCGCTGTCCATCGTCGAAGGCGCCATCCAGGTCGCCGACCTGCAGGTGCGCGACATCATGGTGCCGCGCTCGCAGATGATCAGCATCAAGGCCAGCCAGAGCCCGCGCGAGTTCCTCCCGGCGATCATCGAGGCGGCGCACTCGCGCTACCCGGTGGTGGGCGAAAGCCTCGACGACGTGATGGGCGTGCTGCTGGCCAAGGACCTGCTGCCGCTGATCCTCCACGACGGCAGCCACGCCTTCAACATCAAGGACCTGCTGCGCCCGGCCACCTTCGTGCCCGAGTCCAAGCGCCTGAACGTGCTGCTGCGCGAGTTCCGCGCCAACCACAACCACATGGCCATCGTCATCGACGAGTACGGCGGCGTGGCGGGCCTGGTGACCATCGAGGACGTGCTGGAGCAGATCGTCGGCGACATCGAGGACGAGCACGACGTCGAGGAAGACAGCTACATCAAGCCGCTGCCCAGCGGCGATTTCATCGTCAAGGCGCTGACCCCGGTGGAGGCCTTCAACGATTTCTTCGGCGCGGAATTCTCCGACGAGGAATTCGACACCGTCGGCGGCCTGGTGATGAGCGCCTTCGGCCACCTGCCCAAGCGCAACGAGACCACCGAGCTGGGTGGCTTCCGCTTCCGCGTGCTCAACGCCGACAGCCGCCGCCTGCACCTGCTGCGCCTGACGCCGCTGCGCGACTGAAACCGGGGGCCAACGGCGGATAACCGCGAACGGTTATCCCTACGGGGAATGGCGTGGGTGGGACAGCGTAGGAGCGGATCTTATCCGCGAATCGCGCCGGGACATCCGGTTATCGCGGACAAGGTCCACTCCTACGGTTCCAGGAAGCACGGCTTTTCGTAGGATGGCGTTGAGCGAAGCGATACCCATCACCACGGCAGCATGGGTATCGCAAGCTCAACCCATCCTACGAAGAGCACCTCGGCGCAAGACAGTTGTTCCTACAGCCCATTCCGACGTCCTGCAACACAGCGTCGCAGACGCCTCATGGCTTTTCGCCGCAGCCCCATAGCCTACCGTTCGTCTCTCCATTACTCTTGCGCATCGCCAAATCGCTTCCAAGGAATACCGATGCGCTGGATCACCCGTCCCGGCTGGCCGGGCCATCTGCTGGCCCTGGCCGCCGGCGCCATCACCCCGCTGGCCCTGGCGCCCTACGGCATCTGGCCGCTGGCACTGCTCTCCGTCGCCCTCTTCTACCTCGGGCTGCGCGGCGTCACCCCGGGCTCGGCGCTGTGGCGCGGCTGGTGGTACGGCTTCGGCGCCTTCCTCGCCGGCACCGGCTGGATCTACTACAGCATCCATGACTTCGGCGGCGCCTCGCCGGCCCTGGCCGGCTTCCTGGTGGTCGGCTTCAGCGCCGGGGTGGCGTTCTTCTTCGGCCTGCCGGCCTGGCTCTGGGCGCGCATGCTGCGGCGCAACAACGCGCCGGTCAGCGATGCCCTGGCCTTCGCCGCGCTGTGGCTGGGCCTGGAAGTGTTCCGCAGTTGGTTCCTCACCGGCTTCCCCTGGCTCTACACCGGCTACAGCCAACTGCAGGGCCCCCTGGCCGGCCTGGCCCCGATCGGCGGCGTCTGGCTGATTTCCTTCAGCATCGCCCTGTGCGCCGCGCTGCTGATCAACCTGCCGCAGCTGACCTTCCGCCCGACGCAACTGGTCGTCGGCCTGGTGCTGCTGCTGGCCCCGTGGATCGCCGGCCTCGTCCTCAAGGGCCATGCCTGGACCAGCCCCGCCGGCGCGCCGCTGACCGTCGCCGCCATCCAGGGCAACATCGCCCAGGACATGAAGTGGGACCCCAAGCACGTCACCGCGCAGCTGGAGCTGTACCGCGACCTCAGCGCCGAGCAGCACGACGTCGACCTGATCGTCCTGCCGGAAACCGCCGTGCCGCTGCTCAAGGACCAGGCCGGCGGCTACCTGGGCATGCTCGACGAGATGGCGAAGCAGAAGCGCGCCGCGCTCATCACCGGCGTGCCCATGCGCCAGCGCGACGCCGACGGCGTGCACTACTACAACGGCATCACCGTGGTCGGCGACGGCAGCGGCGACTACCTCAAGCAGAAGCTGGTGCCCTTCGGCGAGTACGTGCCGCTGCAGGACCTGCTGCGCGGCCTGATCAGCTTCTTCGACCTGCCCATGTCCGACTTCGCCCGCGGCCCGGCCGACCAGTCGCTGCTCAAGGCCAAGGGCTACGCCATCGCGCCGTACATCTGCTACGAAGTGGTCTACCCGGAATTCGCCGCGGGCCTCGCGGCCCGGAGCCAGCTGCTGCTGACCATCAGCAACGACGCCTGGTTCGGCACCTCCATCGGCCCGCTGCAGCACCTGCAGATGGCGCAGATGCGCGCCCTCGAAGCCGGGCGCTGGATGATCCGCGGCACCAACAACGGCGTCACCGCGCTGATCGACCCGCAGGGCCGCATCGCCCACGAGATCCCGCAGTTCCAGCAGGGCGTGCTGCGCGGCGAGGCCACCCCGATGCAGGGCCTGACCCCCTACCTGAAATGGCGCCTGTGGCCGCTGGGCACCCTGGCG
Source organism: Pseudomonas delhiensis (assembly GCF_900187975.1). Taxonomy (GTDB): domain Bacteria; phylum Pseudomonadota; class Gammaproteobacteria; order Pseudomonadales; family Pseudomonadaceae; genus Pseudomonas; species Pseudomonas delhiensis. The sequence goes on from NZ_FZPC01000008.1 coordinate 171,703, forward strand.
GTGGTCCTGGCGATCTGGGCCGTGGCGCGCCGCCAGGTCGCGCCCGAGCAGCGCAGGATGTTCGGCTGACATCGAGTCCGGTTCGACGCCGAGCAAGGTGTGGCCAAGGTCAGGCGGCGGATAACCGCGAACGGTTATCCGCCCTACGCTCCAGGGAAGCACGATCGTAGGATTCATCCGCGATAGCCGGCCACGCGCCATTCCCCTGTAGGAGCGCGCCCTGCGCGCGAATCGCGGACAAGGTCCGCGATGCCCCCCCTTCAGCGGTAGAACAGGCGGTACCCCAGCAACCCCAGCGCCTCGTTGAGCAACTGGTTGCTCTGCCAGAACGCCTTGGCCTCCGGCAGCCAGCCGCCGAACGGCCGGGCGTTGTCCACGCCGATGAAGCCCATTGGCGCCGGCACCACCTCCAGGCCGTTGGCCTCGAAACTCCAGACCGCGCGGGGCATGTGCTGCGCCTGGGTGACCAGCACCACCCGGCGCACGCCCGCCTGGCGGAGGATTTCCGCGCTCATCGTGGCGTTCTCCCAGGTGGTGCGGCTGCGCCCTTCCTGCCAGCGCACGCTCACCCCGTAGTCGTCCGCCAGGCTGGTGGCCATGAGCTGCGCCTCGCTGGGCGGCGTGCCGTAGTGCAGGCCGCCGGAGGTCAGCAGCGGCAGGCCGCTGGCCTTGGCCAGGCGCGCGGCGTAGCGCAGCCGCTCGCGGGCCATCAGCCCGGGCTGGTCGTCGCCCCAGGCCGGGTCGCCGCGCTCGCGGCCCGCGCCAAGGATGACGATGGCCTCGGCGCGCTGCGCCAGGGCCGCCCATTCGCCACGGGCCAGGGCCGGCTGGCGCTCCAGCAGGCGCGCGCCCCACTCCACCGTCAGCGGCAGGCTGAGCAGCCAGAAGCCGGCGAACCCGGCGACGAAGCAGGCCGCCGCCAGCCTCGGCCGGCGGCGGCGCAGGAAAAAGCCCAGCAACAGGAGGATCAGCAGGATGCCCGGCGGCATCAGGATCTGCTTGACGAGGTAGCGCAGCGGCATCGGCGACTCCTTTCAGGAAGCGCCACAGCCTAGCGGATGAACGCGCGGATTCAACGCCCGCGGGAACCGCGGAACAACTGCGAGCCGCAGGAGGTGCAGGGCATCACCCCATGCTGGCGGTTGTAGACCACCGGGGTGCCGCACAGCGCGCAGAGCAACTGCAGGTGGCGGTGCGACGGGCGCGTCTTGCCGGCGCTGCCGCCCAGGCGCGCCCGCGTGGAACGGGCGGGGGCGTGTTCGATCAGCGCCAGTTCCTCGGCGGCGGCGTGCCAGCCGCGCAGCCAGTTCACGTCCTGGTCGAGATAGGCGCGGATCAGCTGCATCTCGGCACTGCTCAGGCCGCGCAGCTCCAACTCCTCGGGATGCTCATCGCGCAGGCGTTCCGCGGTCTCGGCCTCGTCCAGGGCCAGTTCAAGTCGATGCAGCAACCGCTCATAAAGACCGGGACCCGACAAACTCGCACGATGCAGCTCAGCCATCAGTCACCTCAAGCAGGCGGAAACCTCCCGCCCTCAGGCCAAGCTTAGCGTCCCGGCCCTCGGGCCACCGAGCGCGCGACAAACGGCGCGGGCTACCGGCTCGGGGAGGGCTCATGTATGCTACGAGGCTTTATGCAGCCCCTTGCCGGCCGGCCGCCGCGGTGCCCCGGCAAGACGGGAGCGCCCGCTCAGCTCCCACGGCCGCGCCGTCTATTCCGTACAGGTCCAAGTCGCGCCATGCACGAGCAATACCAGCCTCTCGAGATCGAATCCCAGGCCCAGAAGTACTGGAACGAACACAACTCCTTCCGTGTCGAGGAAGTCCCCGGCAAGGAGAAGTTCTACTGCCTGTCGATGTTCCCGTATCCGAGCGGCAAGCTGCACATGGGGCACGTGCGCAACTACACCATCGGCGACGTGATCAGCCGCTACCAGCGCATGCGGGGCCGCAACGTCCTGCAGCCGATGGGCTGGGACGCCTTCGGCATGCCGGCGGAGAACGCCGCGATGAAGAACAACGTCGCCCCCGCCGCCTGGACCTACGACAACATCGCCTACATGAAGGCCCAGCTGAACAGCCTGGGCCTGGCCATCGACTGGTCGCGCGAGGTCACCACCTGCAAGCCCGACTACTACCGCTGGGAGCAGTGGCTGTTCACCCGCCTGTTCGAGAAGGGCGTGATCTACCGCAAGAACGGCACCGTGAACTGGGACCCGGTGGACCAGACCGTGCTGGCCAACGAGCAGGTCATCGACGGCCGTGGCTGGCGTTCGGGCGCGCTGATCGAGAAGCGCGAGATCCCGATGTACTACTTCAAGATCACCGCCTACGCCGAAGAGCTGCTGGAAAGCCTCGACCACCTGCCGGGCTGGCCGGAACAGGTCAAGACCATGCAGCGCAACTGGATCGGCAAGTCCCGCGGCATGGAGATCGCCTTCCCCTATGACCAGGCCTCGATCGGCGAGGCCGGCCAGCTGAAGGTCTTCACCACCCGTCCGGACACCCTGATGGGCGCCACCTACGTCGCCGTGGCCGCCGAGCACCCGCTGGCCACCCTGGCCGCCCAGCGCGAGCCGGCCCTGCAGGCGTTCATCGACGAGTGCAAGCGCGGCGGCGTCGCCGAGGCGGACATCGCCACCCAGGAGAAGAAGGGCGTCGCCACTTCCCTGTTCGTCGAGCACCCGCTGACCGGCGAGAAGCTGCCGGTGTGGATCGCCAACTACGTGCTGATGACCTACGGCGAAGGCGCGGTGATGGCCGTGCCGGCCCACGACGAGCGCGACTTCGAGTTCGCCAACAAGTACCACCTGCCGATCCGGCAGGTGATCACCCTGGCCGCCGGCGACGACGGCTACGACGCCAGCACCTGGCAGGAGTGGTACGGCGCCAAGGACGACAGCGTGCGCACCGTCAACTCCGGCAAGTACGACGGCCTCGGCTACCAGGCCGCGTTCGACGCCATCGGCGCCGACCTCGCCGCCAAGGGCCTGGGCCAGGCACGCACCCAGTTCCGCCTGCGCGACTGGGGCATCAGCCGCCAGCGCTACTGGGGCTGCCCGATCCCGATCATCCACTGCGACGCCTGCGGCGACGTGCCGGTGCCGGCCGACCAGCTGCCGGTGGTGTTGCCGGAGAACGTGGTGCCGGATGGCGCCGGCTCGCCGCTGGCGAAGATGCCGGAATTCTACGAGTGCAGTTGCCCGAAATGCGGCCAGCCGGCCAAGCGCGAAACCGACACCATGGACACCTTCGTCGAGTCGTCCTGGTACTTCGCCCGCTACGCCTGCCCGCAGTTCGAGGACGGCATGCTGGACAGGAAGGCCGCCAACTACTGGCTGCCGGTGGACCAGTACATCGGCGGCATCGAGCACGCCATCCTGCACCTGCTGTACGCGCGCTTCTTCCACAAGCTGATGCGCGACGAAGGCCTGGTCGACTCCGACGAGCCGTTCAAGGACCTGCTGACCCAGGGCATGGTGGTCGCCGAGACCTACTACCGCACCACCGCCAACGGCGGCAAGGACTGGTTCAACCCGGCCGACGTGGAAGTCGAGCGCGACGCCAAGGCCAAGGTCGTGGGCGCGCGCCTGAAGACCGACGGCCTGCCGGTGGAGATCGGCGGCACCGAGAAGATGTCCAAGTCGAAGAACAACGGCGTGGACCCGCAGGCGATGATCGACGCCTACGGCGCCGACACCTGCCGCCTGTTCATGATGTTCGCCTCGCCGCCGGACATGAGCCTGGAGTGGTCCGACTCCGGCGTCGAGGGCGCGAGCCGCTTCCTGCGCCGCGTCTGGCGCCTGGCCCAGGCCCACGTCAACGCCGGCTTCGCCGCCGCGGTGGCGCAGGACACCCTGAACGACGCGCAGAAGGAAATCCGCCGCGCCATCCACCTGGCCATCAAGCAGGCCAGCCAGGATATCGGCCAGAACCACAAGTTCAACACCGCCATCGCCGCGGTGATGACGCTGATGAACGTGCTGGAGAAGGTCCCGCAGGAAGACGCCGGCAACCGCGCCCTGCTGCAGGAAGGCCTGGAGACCGTCGCCCTGCTGCTGGCGCCGATCACCCCGCACATCTGCCACGTGCTCTGGCACGAACTGGGCCACAATGGCGCGGTGATCGACGCGCCCTGGCCGCAGGTCGACGAGAGCGCGCTGGTGCAGAACACCCTGCAACTGGTGGTGCAGGTCAACGGCAAGCTGCGCGGGCACATCGAGGTGCCGGCGCAGGCCAGCCGCGAGGACGTCGAGGCCACCGCCCGCGCCAACGAGAACGTGCTGCGCTTCACCGACGGCCTGACCATCCGCAAGGTGATCGTGGTCCCCGGCAAGCTGGTCAACATCGTCGCCAACTGATGGCATTCGCCCGCGGCGCCTTGCCGCGGGCAACCCGGATCAACAGGAGTGAGGGAAGCTTGATGAAACGTATCCTGACCGGCATCGCGCTGATCGGCCTGACCACGCTGCTGGCCGCCTGCGGTTTCCACCTGCGCGGCCTGGGCGATACGAACTTCGCGCTGAAGGAAGTCGACCTGAGCGCGCGCAACGCCTATGGCGACACCGTCAAGGACCTGCAGCGCCTGCTGGAGAACAGCGGCGTGAAGGTGACCAGGAGCGCGCCCTACCACCTGTTCCTCGCCCGCGAGGCCGAGACCCAGCGCACCGCCAGCTACAGCAGCTCGGCGCGCAGCGCCGAGTACGAGCTGACCACCACGGTCGACTACGAGGTGCGCGGCGCGAACAACCTGCTGCTGATGACCGACAAGGTCGAGGTGCAGAAGGTCTACCTGCACGACGAGAACAACCTGATCGGCTCCGACCAGGAAGCCGCCCAGCTGCGCAAGGAAATGCGCCGCGACCTGGTGCAGCAGCTCGCCCTGCGCCTGCAGATGCTCACCCCGGCCCGCCTGGAATACCTTCAGCAACAGGCCGAAGCCAAGGCCAAGGCCGAAGCCGACGCGCTCAAGGCCGCGGACGAGGCGGCCAGGCAGCAGCCGCAGCAGTCGCCGATCGAACTGCCGAAGGCGCAGTAAGAGGACCAGGGGGCCGGCCATGCCGGCCCCCGTACTTTCATGAAGCTCAATCCCGCCCAACTCGCCAAGCACCTGCAGGGCAGCCTGGCCCCCGTCTACGTGGTCAGCGGCGACGAACCGCTGCTCTGCCAGGAAGCCTGCGACGCCATCCGCGCCGCCTGCCGCCAGCGCGACTTCAGCGAGCGCCAGGTGTTCAACGCCGAGGCCAACTTCGACTGGGGCCTGCTGCTGGAGGCCGGCGCCAGCCTCTCGCTGTTCGCCGAGAAGCGCCTGCTGGAGCTGCGCCTGCCCTCGGGCAAGCCCGGCGACAAGGGCGCCGCGGCATTGCAGGAATACCTGCAGCGGCCGCCGGAAGACACGGTGCTGCTGGTTACCCTGCCCAAGCTCGACGGCGCCACCCAGAAGACCAAGTGGGCCAAGGCGCTGATCGACGGCGAGGCCGCGCAGTTCATCCAGATCTGGCCGGTGGACGTGCACCAGTTGCCGCAGTGGATCCGCCAGCGCCTGTCCCAGGCCGGGCTGGCCGCCAGCCAGGACGCGGTGGACCTGATCGCAGCGCGGGTGGAAGGCAACCTGCTGGCCGCCGCGCAGGAGATCGAGAAACTCAAGCTGCTGGCCGACGGCAACCAGCTCGACGCCGCCACCGTGCAGGCGGCGGTGGCCGACAGCGCGCGCTTCGACGTCTTCGGCCTGATCGACGCCGCCCTGGCCGGCGAAGCCGCGCACAGCCTGCGCATGCTCGAAGGCCTGCGCGGCGAGGGCGTGGAACCGCCGGTGATCCTCTGGGCCCTGGCCCGGGAGATCCGCCAGTTGGCCGGCATCGCCCAACTGTTCGGCCAGGGCGTGCCCCTGGACAAGGCCTTCGCCCAGTGCCGCCCGCCGGTGTGGGACAAGCGCCGCCCCCTGCTCACCCGCGCCCTGCAACGGCACAGCGGTTCGCGCTGGAACCAGCTGCTGCAGGACGCCCAGTTGATCGACGCGCAGATCAAGGGCCAGGCCCAGGGCGACGCCTGGAACGGCCTGGCACGCCTGGCACTGCTGCTGGCCGGCCAGCGCCTGCCGTTGCCGCCGGGCTGATCTCCCCTGCCGTCTCCCCCGTAGGAGCGGACCTTGTCCGCGATAGCCGGACGTATCGGCGCGTTTCGCGGATAAGATCCGCTCCTACACCATGCCAGCCTCGGCAGTCCCTTGTAGGAGCGCGCCCTGCGCGCGAATCGCGGGCAGGGCCCGCTCCTACAGGTTGATGCCGAACCTCCCCGCCACGCCGGACGGCCCCCTCTCCCGCTTGCGGGAGAGGGCTGGGGAGAGGGTGCGGAGTCGATCCAAAACACAACCGCCACCGGCAAACACCATTCGCGAGCAAGCTCGCTCCTACATGGCGCTCCTGCAGGTTGATGCCGGAAAGCCCCCGTTCGGCAGCTGTGCGCTGCACGACAAGAACCACTGCGCTGCCGCGCAATACGCCTGGTCGGCAGCTCCCTATCGTCGCCCCATCGACCCGCCGATAAGGAGAACAAAGCGATGCCGGCCGATCCGATCACCCTGGCCGTGGTGCGCGGCGCGCTGGAGATGACCCAGCGCGAGATGACCCTGACGCTGGAAAAAACCAGCCGCTCCAGCGTCTTCAACCTCGCCCACGACTACTCCAACGCGCTCTTCGACCACCATTCGGAAATGATCCTGCAGGGCCAGGACATCCCCATCCACCTGGGCTCGCTGATCCCGGCGATGAAGGCCGTGTCCGGCTACTTCGGCGACGACGTCGCCGAAGGCGACGTGATCTACCACAACGACCCCACCTACGCCGGCAGCCACATCATCGACTGCTGCATGTACAAGCCGGTGTTCTACCAGGGCGAGCTGGTGTTCTGGACCGTGTGCAAGGGCCACCTCACCGACATCGGCGGCCCGGTGCCGGCCGGCTACAACCCCGACGCCAAGGAAATCTACGCCGAGGGCCTGCGCATCCCGCCGGTGAAGCTGTGGGAAAAAGGCCGCCGCCGCGAGGACGTGATCAACCTGCTGCTCACCAACATGCGCGCCCGGCGCAACCAGGAGGGCGACCTCAACGCCCAGTACGGCGCCTGCCGCGTCGGCGAGCGCAACCTCATCGCCCTGCTCGACAAGTACGGCGTGGCCACGGTGCGCGAGTGCATCGCCGAACTGAAGGACATGGCCGACCGGCAGATGCGCGAGCTGATCCGCTCGGTGCCCGACGGCAGCTACACCGGCCACGCGGTGCTGGAGGATTCCGGCCACGGCCTGGGCGAGCTGGCCATCAGCGCCACCGTCACCATCAGGGACGACAGCTGCCACATCGCCGTGCAGAGCCCGCCCCAGGTGCCCTACTTCATCAACTCCTACGCCGGCAACTCGATGTCGGGCATCTACCTCGGGCTGATGATGTTCGCCCAGGTGCCGCCGCCCTATAACGCCGGGCTCTATCGCTGCGTGACCGTGGACCTGGGGCCGAAAGGCACCCTGTGCAACGCCGAGGAACCGGCGCCCCACGTCAACTGCACCACCACGCCCATGGAGACCCTCACCGACGCCGTGCGCCAGGCCTTCGAGCAGGCCGCGCCGGAACGCGTCACCGCCTCCTGGGGGCACACCAGCGGGGTGAACATCGCCGGCGTCGACCCGCGCACCGGCGAGGAATACGTGACCATGGTGCTGGCCTCGATCATTTCCGGCGCCGGCGCCACCTCGGAGCTGGACGGCTGGCACGCCTGCGGCCCGCTGTGCTGCTTCGGCGCGCTCTACTCCGGGGACATCGAGCTGCTGGAGTACAGCTACCCGATCCTCATCCACCGCTACGCGCTGATGGCCGACAGCGCCGGCGCCGGCCAGCTGCGCGGCGGCTCGGGCACCTGCCTGGAAGTGGAGCCGCTGGACCACGAGATGACCGTGATCTCCTTCGGCGAAGGCCGCCAGCGCACCACCATGGGCGCCGCCGGCGCGGCCAACGGCCTGGACGAGCCCAAGCTGGGCGGCGTGGAGATCATCCGCGACGGCGAGCACGAGAAGCACACCCGCAACGTCATGACCGTGCTCAAGCCCGGCGAGCGCCTGGTCAACCGCACCCCCGGGGGCGGCGGCTACGGCCCGGCCTTCCGCCGCCTGCCCGAGGCCGTGGCGCGCGACGTGCGCGACGGCCTGGTCTCGCCGCGCGGCGCCGAACTCGACTACGGCGTGGTGCTGACCAGCGCCGGCGAGATCGACCAGAAAGCCACCGCCCAACGCCGCCAAACCGCCTGAGGAACCCGACATGCACAGCCAATACCGCCTCGGCGTCGACGCCGGGGGCACCTTCACCGACTTCATCCTGGCCGAACGCGAAGGCCGCGTGCACCTGTTCAAGGCGCTCTCCACCCCGCAGGACGGCACCCTGGCCATCGCCGACGGCCTGCGCCAGATCAGCCAGGCGCTGGGCCGCCCGGTGGAAGAGATAGTCGCCAACTGCGACCTCTGCATCAACGGCACCACGGTGGCGCTGAACGCGCTGATCGAGCTCAAGGGCGTCAAGGTCGGCCTGCTGGCCAGCGCCGGACACGAGGACAGCATCGAGATCCGCCTGGGCCACAAGGAAGAAGGCTACCGCTATGACCCCGACTACCCCCCGGCGCCGCAACTGGCCCCGCGCTTCCTGCGCCGCCCAGTGCGCGGGCGCATCCTCGCCGACGGCCGCGAGCACACGCCACTGAACGAGAGCGACGTGCGCGACGCCGCGCGGCTGTTCGCCGAACAGGGCGTGGAGGCGGTCGCCGTGTCCTTCCTCTGGTCGGTGCGCAACCCGGCCCACGAGCAGCGCGCCGTGGCCATCCTGCGCGAGATGCTGCCGGGGGTGTTCGTCTGCAGCGGCACCGAGGTGTTCCCGCAGATCCGCGAATACACCCGCACCTCCACCACCCTGGTCAACGCCTACCTGAGCCCGGTGATGGCGCGCTACGTGGCGAAGATCGACGACTACTTCCGCCAGCTCGGCGCCCAGCGCCCGGTGCGCTACTTCCAGTCCAACGGCGGCCTGGCCACCGGCGAGCACATGCGCGGCCGCGCGGTGAACGCGATCAACTCCGGTCCGGCCTCGGCGCCCCAGGCCGGGCTGTTCGTCGCCCAGCCGTTCGGCATCCGCAACGTCATCACCGTGGACATGGGCGGCACCTCCTTCGACATCACCCTGACCCGCGAAGGCAAGACCAACCTCAGCCGCGACGCCGACTTCCTGCGCCAGCGCATCGGCGTGCCGATGATCCAGGTCGAGACCCTCGGCGCCGGCGGCGGCTCCATCGCCCACATCAACCCCTACGGCATGCTCGAGGTGGGCCCGCAGAGCGCCGGCTCCAGCCCCGGCCCGGTGGCCTACGGCCAGGGCGGCGAGCTGCCGACGGTGACCGACGCCAACCTGGCGCTGGGCTACCTCAACCCCGAGGCGCGCCTGGGCGGGCGCATCAGCCTGGACCGCGAGGCGGCGCTGGCGGCGATCCGCGCGAAGATCGCCGAGCCCCTGGGCATGGACGTGGACAAGGCGGCCTGGGGCATCCACGCCATCGTCAACGCCAACATGGTCAACGGCATCCGCCGCGTGTCCATCGAGCGCGGCTACGACCCGCGGGACTTCGCCCTGATCGGCGCCGGCGGCGCGGCGGGCGTGCACATGACCGCGCTGGCCGAGGACATGGGCATCGACACCGTGCTCATCCCCAGGGTCGCCTCGGGCCTGTGCGCGCTGGGGCAGATCCTCTCCGACGTGAAGCACAACTACCTGGCCACCTACCCCATCCTGGCCCGCGAGGACGCCGACCTGGCCGGCCTGGAGGCGGCCTTCGCCGAGCTGGAACAGCAGGGCCGCGCCACCCTGCGCGGCGACGGCTTCGCCGACGCGGACATCGCCGTGGTGCGCAGCCTGGAGATGCGCTACGTCGGGCAGATCCACGAATGCACGGTGGAAATCGGCGACCTGCAGGTCAACGCCGACACCCTGCCGGCCATAGTCGAGGCCTTCCACCGCCGCCACGAGGCGCTCTACACCTACGCCGAGGCGGACAACCCGGTGGAGATCGTCAACCTGGAAAGCCAGGTGATCGGCCGCGTCTCGCGCCCGCCCTTCCCCAGCCTGCCGGCCAGCGACGGCCACGCCCAACGGGCCCTGGCCGGCAGCCGACCGATGCTCTTCGGCGAGGACGGCATCTGGACCGACACCCCGGTGTACCAGGGCGAGCTGCTGCTGGCCGGCGACCGCCTGCACGGCCCGGCGGTGGTCGAGGAAGCCACCACCAACATCCTCATCCGCCCCGGCTGGGTGGTGGAACTGCACGAATCCGGCTGCTACCGTCTGAGCCGCCAGCGCTGAGCCCGGAACGCCGGACCTCCCGCGGAGGTCCGGCGCCGGGGCGCCCGGCCATCAAGGCACAAGAGCTGCATGGACATTACAACCCGAACACGCTGCAAGCGCTTCTGCCATGACCAAGCAAACCAGCTTCGACACCACCGCCATTGCCGGCGCGCAACGCCAGGAATACTGGAAGCGTTGCGTCAGCGACACCTATTTCCCGCTGGAACTGGACTACATGGCAGGCGAAAGCTTCCAGGGCCGGCTGGAGCTTTTCAGCCTGGGCGACCTGAGCCTGTCCTACCTCGACTCCTCCCCCCTGCGCTACCGCCGCCAGAACCACCATCTCGGCCAGTGCGAGGACGAGTCGTTTCTGCTCTCCCTGCCCCTGCGCAGCTGTTTCGAATTTACCCAGCGCGGCCGCCGTACCGTCTGCCAGCCCGGCAGCTTCGTGCTGGAACGCAGCGGCGAACCCTACGAATTCCTCTACGCCCAGAGCAACGCCCTGTGGGTGCTGAAACTGCCCGAACGCACCCTGCGCCGCCACGTGGCCACGCCCGACCAGCGTTGCGCGCTGAACTTCGACGCCACCCGCGGCGCCGGTGCGCTGTTCGCCGACTACCTGGCCCTCAGCGCGCGCCGCCTGGGCGAGCTCGAACCCGGCGACGGCCAGCGCCTGAGCCGCCAGCTGCTCGAACTGCTGGGCATGGCCCTGGAACGCCAGCACCCCGGCGAAAGCCAGTCCAGCGCCGTCGCCGCGGCCCACCTGCGCCGCGTCGAGCAGCACATCCACCGCCACCTCGACGACAGCAGCCTGAACCCCGCCGGCATCGCCCAGGCCTGCGGCATTTCGGTGCGCTACCTGCACCGGCTGTTCCAGGGCAGCGGCCGCAGCGTGCAGGAGTGGGTCCGCGAACTGCGCCTGCAGGCGTGCCACGATGCCCTGCTGGCCACGCCGCCACCGCCGTCCATCGGCGAGCTGGCCTACCGCTGGGGCTTCGCCGACCAGGCCCACTTCAACCGCGCCTTCAAGGCCCGCTACGGCATCGCGCCCGGCGAGCTGCGCAGGGCGGCGCGGATCAACTGACCTGCGGCCTGGACATCCCCGCTGAAAGCGCCGATGATGCCGATGCCCGCAATGGGCGGGCGTTCGTCCCGAGGAGAAGACCATGGCGAAGAAAGCCAAACGGCCGAACAAGGCCAAGTCCCTGGTAGCCCAACCGCTGTTCCGCAGCCGCCAGGAACAGCCGCTCAAAGGCAAAGGCAGCTACCGCCGCGAAGCCTCCCGCAACTGGGAGGCTTCGTTGTTTCTGGCAGCCTGAAATCCCCTCCAAAGCCCCCCGCACCACCCTCTTCGCCCTTCCCCCTCCCCCTGCCTAAGCCCCTGCCCGCCCGCTTGCGCTGGCCGACAAAACTTCCTGCGCTGTCGGCAAATACCCGGCCAGGCCATTCCCCTACTGTCGTGCAACCGCTCATTTCAACAACAACAAGGGGACGGTCATGGCAGGAGCAATCTCGAATTCGGCTTCATCCACGGAACTCGCCGCGGGAGTGATTCCCGAGGCCCAGCGGCTCGGCCGCGGCTCGCTGACGATGGCCTGGTGGGGCATCTGCAGCGCGATGTTCTACCTGGTGGTCGCCGCGGCGCTGGCAATGGGCTACGGCACCCTCAACGCACTCATCGGCCTGCTGCTGTCGGTACTCAGCTACGGGGCAATCAACGCGATCATCAGCCGCTACGCCATCGCCAGCGGGCTGTCGGTGGCGCTCTTCTCCCAGGTGCTGTTCGGCAAGGCCGGCGCGGCCCTGGCCACGCTGATCTTCTGCGCCACGGCGGTCTACTACAGCGTGTTCGAGGGCTCGGTGATGGCCGTGGCGCTGCAGCACAGCTTCCCCGCCCTGGGTACCCACGCCTCGGCGCTGGTGGTCGTGATCTACAGCGTGCTGATGATCTTCGGCAACACCATGCGCCGGCTGGACAAGCTCAACGGCCTGCTGCTGCCGCTCTACCTCATCGGCCTGTTCGCCCTGGTCGGCATGAGCATCGCCGAATACGGCTATTCCACGGCCTGGCTGGAGCTGACGCCGCCGGGCGGCCCGGTGGCGCACGGCTGGTGGAACTGCTTCACCTACTTCATGGGCGTCTGGGTGCTGATGATGTACACCTGGGACTACGCCCGCTACGGCCGGCCCGAGGATAGCGACTACCACGCGCGGGTGAACTTCGGCATGCCCTTCTACGTGGTCACCTTCCTGCTCAACGGCATGGTCGGCATCTTCCTCGCCGCCACCATCCCCGGCGACGGCGGCCTGAGCGAGGTCTCGGTGGTGCTGGCGATCATCAAGCTGATGGGGCTGGGCGGCCTGCTGTTCGTCTGGATCACCCAGACGCGCATCAACACCGGCAACTTCTTCCTCGCCGCGACCAACATGCAGGCCTTCTTCGCCCGCCTGGGCCTGGGCCGGGTGCCCTACGCGGCCTGGGCGCTGCTGACCGGGACGCTGGTCTACCTGCTGATGCTGCTGGACGTCTTCGGCTACATCCTCCAGGCGCTGTCGTACCAGAGCATCTTCATCGTCTCCTGGGTGGCGATCGCCCTGGCGCAGATCCGCAGGACGCGCGGCCAGCCGGGCGGCTATCCCGCGCAACTGCCCGCCTTCAACACCCGCGGCCTGCTGGCCTGGTTCCTCTCCGCCGCGGTGGGCATCGCCCTGCTCGGCCATGCCGAGTTGTCCAGCTTCTCCGCGCCGGCCTCCTTCTGCCTGGCCTTCCTCGGCTACCTGTGGGCGCCCTCCCTCGCCCGCCGCCCGCTGGCCGGAAGCGACATCGGCTGACCGGGCCCAGGCCACGGGCGGCCCGGCGCCGCCCGCTCCCGACAACAAGAACCGACAAACATTGGAGCAGTCCATGATGCAACTGCATCTCCGGCTTATCGCCTGCATTTTGCCGCTGGCCCTGCTGGCCCACCCGGCCAACGCGGTATCCATCACCGACGACCTCGACCTCGGCGGCGCCCTGCGCGGCCGCCTGGACTACGACCCTGACCGGGATATTTCCAAGTTCAGCTTCGACACCTTCTTCCTCACCGCCGACTACCATTCCGACACCTGGATAGCCGCGGCCAAGTACCGCTTCTATGGCGACGCCTACCCCTACGAATACACCGACCGGGTCGGCGACATCGCCTTCGCCGAATACGCCTGGGTCGGCTACAGGTTCTCCGCGCAGCGCCAGGTGCAGGTCGGCCAGACGCCCATCCCGTTCGGCCTGCTGCCGTATTTCGGCAGCACCTTCTTCGAGACCCTGGGCAATGTGATAGGCCTGGAAGACACCCAGGACATCGGCGTGAAATACCTGCAGAACACCGATGGCTGGGACCTGCAGGCCGCCTACTACCCCATCCCGGCGGAACAGGGGCGCGGCACCAGCCGCGGCGGGCGCACCTACGGCACCAGCGTGGCCACGGCCGACGACTACGTGGCCGGCGGCAGCGACAACCATGAACGCAACATCCTGGTCGGCCGGCTGGCCCGCAAGTTCGAAGCCGGCGGCTGGAATTCGGAGATCGGCGCTTCCGTGCTGGGCTCGACCCTGGACAACCGGGACACCGACGACAACGGCAGCCGCTACGCCTTCGCCCTGCACTACAGCGGCAAGCGCGGCCCCTGGGGCATCCAGGCGCAGGCGACACGCCAGCAGATGAATGCGAAGAACCCGGGAACCGACGAACTGGTCAGCTTCGGCAGCTTCGACGGCACCTTCAACGTCGCGGCCAGGGGCAACCTCTACGTCGCCGACCTCAGCTACGACATCCCCGGCCGCTACGGCTGGCTCTCCGGCATCAAGGTCTACGGCAACTACAGCCTGTTCGACAAGGACGAAAGCGCCTTCAGCGACTCCCAGCGCCTCATCCTGGGCAGCTCGTTCAGCCTCGGCCCGCTGTGGATAGCCCTGGAATGGCTGCACGGCAGGAACGACCCGTACATCGGCGGCAGCGACTACACCCAGAGCCTGGGCGCCGGCGGCACCGGCCACTGGGAAAACCAGCTGTACAGCAACATCGGCTACTACTTCTGAGGCCCGGCCTGCCCCCGCGACAGGTGGCATCCACCCGCAGGGGAAGCACGGAGGCTTCCCCGGCGAACGGTGCCGGGGGTGCAGGCGAGCATGGCCGCTGCCCGCCCTCCGGCAAGATCGATGGAACTCCTGCCCCCGCGCGGCCTCCATGGAATAGACAGGATACCCGGAGATGCACGATGAACACCAGGACACTCGCCGCCGGCCTGGTGCTGGCCCTGCTGCCCGTGGCCAATTCGGCCTGGGCCTTCTGTTCCGACCAGGAAGCCGAGGCCAAGGGGCGCCAGGTGGCGGAAAAGGTCGCCTCCATCACCCAGCGCGACCCGCAGACCGCCAAGCGCCTCAACGAACAGCTCGCCGCCATGAAGAAGAGCCGCTCCAGCAAGGAACGCCCGGACGACTGCGCGGCCTACGAGCAGATGCTCAAGGAACTGGAACAGAGCGCCGCCAAGGCCAAGTCCTCCCCCTGAACCTGCAACAGCCTGTCATCGTGGCACCCGGCCCGGCGGCAGACGCCCCGTCGTCCGCATGCTAAGGTGGCCGCTGCCTGAAGAACCCGCCGAGGAGCGCAATGCGCACACCCGCTTCACCCTTCCGCCTGTTCCCCCTCTGCCTGACCCTCCTCAGTGCCTGCGTGCTCTCCGCCTGCGCCGACGCGCCGGCGGCGAACTCGCCGCCGTCCGCGGCCACCGCGCTGCAGGGCGCCGATGGCCAGCCGCTGCCTTCCATCAGCTTCGAGGCCTGGCGCGACGGCTTCCGCCAGCAGGCCCTGGCCGCCGGCATCAGCCCGCAGACCTTCGACCAGGCCTTCGCCGGTCTCGAGCCCGACCCGGCGGTGCTCACCGCCGACCGCGCCCAGCCGGAGTTCACCCGCCCGGTGTGGGAGTACCTGGCCGGCGCCGTGTCGCCGGCGCGCATCCGCAACGGCCAGGGCAAGCTGACGCAGAACGCCGCGGTGCTGCAGCGCATCGACAGCCGCTACACGGTGGATGCCGAGGCCGTGGTGGCGATCTGGGGCATGGAAAGCAACTTCGGCAGCAACATGGGCGAGCGCAACGTGATCCGCTCCCTGGCCACCCTGGCCTACGAGGGGCGCCGCCCGGACTACGCCCACGGCCAACTGCTGAGCGCCCTGCGGATCATCCAGCACGGCGACGTGCCGGCCACCGACATGGTCGGCTCCTGGGCCGGCGCCATGGGCCAGACGCAGTTCGTCCCCACCACCTACGACCAGTACGCGGTGGACTTCGACGGCGACGGCCGCCGCGACATCTGGCGCTCGGCCGACGATGCCCTGGCCTCCACCGCCAACTACCTCCAGGCCTCGGGCTGGAAGCCCGGCCAGAGCTGGGGCTTCGAGGTGCGCCTGGCCCAGGGCTTCGACTACGCCCAGGCCGACATGGGCATCCGCAAGCCGATCAGCGAATGGCTGCGCCTGGGCGTGCAGCCGGTGGGCGGGCGCCTGCCGGGCAACCCCCAGGCCACGGCCTCGCTGCTGCTGCCGGCGGGCTACCGCGGGCCGGCCTTCCTGGTGCTGGACAACTTCCGCGCCATCCTCAGGTACAACAACTCCACCGCCTACGCCCTGGCCGTCGGGCTGCTGTCGGACAGCTTCAAGGGCCTGGGCCGCATCGAGGCCGGCTGGCCGGTGGAAGACCGCCCGCTCAGCCGCAGCGAGCGCATCGCCCTGCAGGAAGGCCTGGCCGCCCGCGGCTACCAGCCGGGCAACCCGGACGGCATCATCGGCGCCAATACCCGTGCGGCCATCCGCGCCTTCCAGCAGAGCCAGGGCCTGCCGGCCGACGGCTACCCCACGCCGGCGCTGCTGGCGCACCTGCAGCAGGGCGACTGAAGCCCACCGTGCGAGCCGGCGGCGCCGGCTCGCACCGGCATCCCCCTCCTCACTCGTAGAACAAGGTGAACAAGGTGAACAACGCCGAAGCCCTCACCGTACCGCCGCACCGAGACTTCCGACCAGGTACGATCGTCGGTCAACCCGAGCTTCAGCGGATCCTGGGGCGAAAGTGACGGCGTTCGCCTATCGTCCCGGCTCCCACCTGCCCCCATGATGAAGCGCAGGATGGCTCCGAATAAACAGCCCCCTGACAGCCCAGGCGAATTGCCCCTGAGTCCTGCAAGAGGAAAGAGTGGGAAGCGGTGCCCGGCAGCGTCAGCCATGGATTACGGACTACTAGCGCCTGCCGGAACGCCTACCCCACCGAAACGGCATCCACCTGCCTGACGAGCATCGCGGCCTCGATCGTGCAGCGCATCACTCGTAGCTCAGGGTGAGCATGGCCGAGGTGGAGACCAGCCCCGGCGTGGCCCCTGGCGACATGGCTACATACCTGGCCAGGAACGGCATGCGCAGCAGGCCCACTTCGGTGGCGTCCAGGTAGGCATGCTTGACGGCAAGCTGCACCGTCTCGGGTGTGGCGGTGTTGGCCTTCAGGATCTGGATGCCGACGTTCGCCATGCCGGCACCCGGGCGGTTGCGCATGATGAAGGGGGTTTCCATGCCGTGCAGCGGGTCGATCCGGTAGCTCAGGCGGATGCCCGCGTCGCAGTCCAGGACGATGTCGAAGGGCCGCTCGACGGCGCCCGTTTCCTCCGGCCGCTGGAAGACGCCGACGTGGACCGTGGGCATGCGCACCACCAGATCGCGCGTCTGCATACGGCAGGCCGGGACTGCGGTGCTGACGGTGCCGTGGACGGTCAGTTCGGCGATATCCAGGTCGGCATAGCGCACCGTGGCCATGCCGTTGAAGCCATGGGCCCCGGCCTGTATCTCACCGGTCTTCACCAGCCGCACCCACCAGATGTTCCGCGGCACATAGGTACCGCCGCGGAAACCCCAGTTCAACCTTTGCACCAGCGAGGTGCTGCGGTTGGCCGCAGGCGGGCTCGGGCAGTCGGATGCATAGTTGCACCACCAGACCTGGATGCCCACGCCCGGGATGCCGCTCTCCATCAGGTCGCCATTGGGGTAGCCGGGGATGCCCTGCACCGGCGCGCCAAACCCGCCGGCGAGCCACCCCTGCACGGTGCCCCGCTCCCAGGGCCACCCCCCGCAGTCGATGGTCACCCCAGTCGCCGTTTGCCAGGTGAAGTCATGCAGAACGCTGCCGATCGGCTTGTCCCGCGGCGAGGAAACGACCTTGTCGATGGAGATGGGGAACCTGGATTTCTGGTAGCCATCCGCGAAGGAGCAGCTGAAACCCCAGGCCGACGGCGCGAGGAACAGCAACAGCAGTGGCAATAGCATCACTCTCGGCATACGGAGCCTCCAGGGCAACTTGCGGCCCCGTGCATCAGGTGGAAGAACGGCATAGCGATTCGACCAGGAAGAACGGCTGGCCCTCGGGCTTGCCTTCGGGCAACTGGTAGCTGGCGCGGCACTGGCGGTCGGCGCTGGCGCCCCAGCGCACCAGCAGTTCGCCCTGCGCCTGGTCGGCACGCAGGAACACCCGGCTGCCCTGGCCCACCAGGGTCAGGCTGGTGCCGGCGACGTCGAGTACCTCGGCGCCCACCGGCAGCTTGCCGCCGGCCGCATCGCGCAGCGTCAGCAGCAACGGCTGGCCACTGCGCGTCGGGTACCTGAGCAGGGCCACCGCGCCGAAGGTCGGCACCACCGTCTGCTCGGTGGCTTCCAGCTCGACGTCCTCGGCCAGGCCCCGTGGGTCCAGCGCCACCTGGTTGCGCCGATAGGGCATCAGGCCGCTGGCGAAGGCATAGCCGTTGCCGGCCACCCGCGCGCCATAGCTGTTCAGCAGGCGGGCGCCGGCGGCGCCGCTGGCCTCGACCAGCACCTTGGTCTCGCCCTGGTCGGGGCTGAAGTTCACCCCGCCGCCATGCACCATCAGGCTGCCGCTGGCGCCCACGCCCAGTTGCCGGTAGCCATCGCCATCGCTGGCACTGGCAGAGAGAGTGGCGGCTGCGGAGCGATACTGGGCGTTGGCGCCGCTGCTGGCGCTGCTGCCACCCTCGTTGCGGCTGCGCGAGGCGTAGACGCCGTAGTTGAAGCTGCCCGCCTCGCCCAGGGCGCCGGACAGGCCCAGCTGGGCGTCGCTGGTGCCATTGTCGGTGCGGCTGTACGAACTGCTCAGGAAGGGCGCGCCGGGCGTGTAGCCCAGGGGCAGCGAGAGGCTGAGCAGGTACTGGTTCTGGCTCTCGCCGGACAGCGAGCGGGTGCGGCTCGCCGACAGGTTCAGGCTGCCCCAGCGCCAGCCATTGGTGTACCCGGCCTGGTAGCTGACGTCGCTGCCGGCGCCGGCGTTCCAGTAGTTCTGCGCCGAGCCGCTGAGGTAGAAGTTGCCCCAGCCCTCGCCCAGCGGCTGGCTGATGTTGGCCTGGAAGCGGTTGCGCTGACGGAAGCGCCCCAGGCCGCCGGAGCCTTCGCTGAGCTCGGCGAACTCGCCCAGGCCCAGGTATCCCTCGCTGGAGAAGCGGTAGGCGGCGACCATGAAGTTGGTGCCGGTGGTTTCCACCAGCTTGCTGTAGCTCAGCCGGTAGCTCTCGCCGCTGGCGCTGCCGCCCAGGCCGTGCGACGGGTCCAGGCCGGAGGCGCGGGAACGGGTGACGTCGAAGGCGAAGGCGCCCAGCGAGGTGCTCAGCGCCAGGCCGCCCTGCAACGCCAGGTAGTTGTCGGCGACCAGGCTGCCGGTGTAGCCGGTCCACAGGTTCGACAGGCCGCGCTGGTAGGTGCCCTGGACGAAGTTCGGCGTGCTGTCCAGGCGCTCGTCGCGGTACTTGCCGGCACTGACGCTGTAGCGCGACACCCCGGGGCGCAGCAACTGCGCCACGCTGGCGAAGGGTACGGTGAAGCGTCGCTCGCGGCCGTCGGCCTCGCTGACGGTGACCTCCAGGTCGCCGGCATAGCCGGTGCCGTAGAGGTCGTCGATGACGAAGGGGCCGGGCGCCACCGTGGTTTCGTAGAGGATGTTGCCGCCCTGGCGCACCGTGACCCGCGCATTGCTCTCGGCCACGCCGCGGATGACCGGGGCGAAGCCGCGCTGCGAGTCGGGCAGCATGCGCTCGTCGGAAGCCAGCTGCACGCCGGTGAAGGGCACGCTGTCGAACAGGTCCGCCGGAGTGTAGTACTCGCCCAGGGTCAGCTGCGACTTCAGGCCGGCCATGTCGCGCTGGACGTAGCTGCTGACCGAGTTGTAGTCCGAACGCCCGTCGACGCGGCTGTAGCTGCCGTTGTGGCGCAGGCGCCAGTCGCCCAGGTTCAGCCCGCTGTTGAGGCCGGCGTAGTACTGCTCGGAGCTGCGGCCGTTGACCTCGTTGCGGTAGGCATTGGCGTTGTAGTCGACGAAGGCCGCGGTCACGCCGCTGTCCCAGTCGGCCGGGTCGACCTGGTCGGCGCGCACCCGGCGCAGGTAGGCCTGGGGAATGCTCAGCTGCAGGCGCATGTCGGCCAGGTCGGGGGTGGCGCGGCTGTCCGGCAGCAGGCGCTGGATGTCGACGCAGCCCGGCTCGGCGGCCTCCAGCGCGGCGCGGCTCGCCGCTGGCAGGCGTTCCTCGGCCAGGCCGAGTTCGCGCAGTTGTTCGCGGCTGAAGCACACCCCGGCGTCCGCGTCGATCTCCAGGCGCTGGCGGCCCATCCAGTTGCCGTTGAGGTACAGGTCCAGGGTGTAGCGGCCGGGCTGCACCGGGTTGCCCTGCTCGAAGCGCGACAGGTCGATGTCCTGCCCCGGGGCGTTGCGCAGGAAGTCGGTGTCGAAGCGCAGCGGCTGCTCGTTCGCCCAGCCGGCCAGGCTCGGCAGGCCGGCCAGCAGGGCGGCGAGCGTGCCGAGGGCGACGGCGCTGCCGCGGCGGCCGCTCCAGTAGCGGATCAGCTCGGCGCGGGGTCGTCGCCCGTTCACGGCACCTCCACCCGCTCTTCGTTGGCCACGCCGTAGTCGCTCATCCAGCGGTACTCCAGCACGAGCCCGTCGGGGCGCACGCCGGCGGGCAGGGCGAAATCGCCCCTGGCGAAGGGCTCGATCATGCCCGGGCCGAGGTCGTGGCTACGCCCGCCCTGCCGCAGCCCCAGGCTGGCGAAGGAGACGTGGTAGGGCGAGGGGTTGTCGCCACGCAGCACCCGCTTGCCGCCCTGCTCCAGCACCTGCCAGCGCACCGCGCGGGCCGCCGCCGCGGCGCTGCCGGCCAGCGCCGGCGGGCGGTAGAACAGCTTCAGCCGCGAGCGCACGGCGATCTGCATGTAGCTGCGCTCGCTGGCCTCGGGCATCGGCGGGATTTCCAGGGCGTTGAACCAGAACAGCGACTCGCGGTCGGCGGGCAGGTTCTCGCCGCTGAAGGCGACCCGCACCGACTGGCCCTTGGCCGGGTCCAGGCGGAAGATCGGCGGGGTGACGACGAAGGGCGCGTCGGCATCCTGGGGCTGGGCCTGGATGTCGCCACGGTCGATCCACACCTGCATCAACGCGGGCACCTGGCCGTCGTTGCTCAGGCGGACGGTGATCTCGCGCTCGCTGGCCGGATAGACCAGGCGGGTGCCCTGGACGCTGACGGCGGCCCAGGTGGCGGAACTCAGGCTGGCGGCAAAGGCCAGCCCTGCCATCATTGCGACGGCGCGCTTGGGGATGCTCATGAAGACCTCGATGGTATCCCCGGGGAGGTGCCCCCGGGGCGGCGGGCTTACTGGTAGCTCATGGTGTATTGCAGGTTGGTCTTGAGCACGCCGGCGGCGGTGGTGGCGTTCTTCGACATGTACTTGGCGACGAACTCCAGGGTGGCGTTGCCCGAGCCATCGGTCTGCGTCTGGTAGCCGCCGGAGCTGGCCGGGTCGCTCAGGTCGAGCTTGGTGCTGCCGTCGCCCTGGTACAGGGCGACCTGCGCATCGGTGCCGCCGGCGCTGGTGGGGATGGTGTTGTTCAGGTTGCCGGTGGCCGGGTCGACGTTGCCGCCGCTGGCGAACACCGCCGCGACCATGGCGTCGGCGTCGCAACCGCTGGCCTTGAGGGAGAAGGTCTGCTCGCCGACCGCCTGGCCGGCGTTCTGGAATTCCGAGGCCCTCACCGGCGGCAGGTTGACGGTCTGGCTGGCGCTGCCGGGGTCCAGGATGCAGGTCTTGCTATTGATCACCCCCTCGAAGGTGAGGGTGCCGTCGGCGGCCAGCGCCGTACCGGACAGGCCGGCGAGTGAAAGGCTGGCCAGGGCGGCTATCAGCTTCTTGCTCATTTGTTCGAACTCCAGGTCAATGCGGTGGCTGCCCTTGCCGGGCTCCACACGTTGGTTGTCCGGGGCCTCCGGGGCCCCGAACAAATGGTCGGGCAAATGAGAAAATGGATTAAGGTAAGAAACCCCCTATAAATCGTAGGAAATGGCAATTAAGAACGGCGAACCCGGCCTCCCCGGCGGTCAGCCGGGGTGCCCGGGGCCCAGAGGGTTTTCTGGCAAAGTGCCATCACGCACATGCAACAAGCCGCTGCGCTCCCCCGGAGGGGGCGCGGTAGAGGGGATGGCGGCGGGAGACGGATGGACACGGGGCCAAGACATGCGCCCATGAAAAAGGCCGGCCCGTTGCCGGGCCGGCCTTTTCATCGCGACAGGGGCGCTCAGCCGATCTTGCCGCCGTGGGCCTGCTGGTCGGCATGGTACGAGGAACGCACCAGCGGGCCGGAGGCGACGTTCTTGAAGCCCATCTTCGCGCCTTCCTCGGCGAACCAGGCGAAGGTGTCCGGGTGCACGAAGCGCTGCACCGGCAGGTGGTTGCGCGAGGGCTGCAGGTACTGGCCGAGGGTCAGCATGTCGATGTCATGCTCGCGCATGCGCTGCATGACCTCGATGACTTCGTCGTCGGTTTCGCCCAGGCCGAGCATCAGGCCGGACTTGGTCGGTACGTGGGGCACCAGCTGCTTGAACTTCTGCAGCAGGTCCAGCGACCACTCGAAGTCCGAACCCGGACGCGAGGACTTGTACAGCCGCGGCACGGTTTCCAGGTTGTGGTTGAACACGTCCGGCGGCTCGGCGGCGGTGATTTCCAGGGCGATGTCCATGCGCCCGCGGTAGTCCGGGACCAGGGTTTCCAGCTGGATGCCGGGGGACAGCTTGCGGATCTCGCGCAGGCAGTCGGCGAAGTGCTGGGCGCCGCCGTCGCGCAGGTCGTCGCGGTCCACCGAGGTGATCACCACGTACTTCAGGCGCAGGTCGGCGATGGCGATGGCCAGGTTGGTCGGCTCGTCCACGTCCAGCGGCTTCGGCCGGCCGTGGCCGACGTCGCAGAACGGGCAGCGGCGGGTGCAGATGTCGCCCATGATCATGAAGGTCGCGGTGCCGCCGGAGAAGCACTCGCCCAGGTTCGGGCAGGAGGCCTCTTCGCAGACGCTGTGCAGCTTGTGCTTGCGCAGCAGTTGCTTGATGCGGTCGACCTCCGGGGAGACCGGGATGCGCACGCGAATCCAGTCGGGTTTCTTCGGCAGTTCCTCGGTGGGGATGATCTTCACCGGGATGCGCGCCACCTTCTCGGCGCCGCGCAGTTTCACGCCGACTTCCACCTTGCCCGGCTTGCCTTGGCCCGGGGTCTCCACAACAGTGCTCATCTCAGTTCGATCCCGCCCGTTAGGGTCTTCTGTTCAGCGTAGCCAAGACGCTCGGTGAGTTCGCCGCGCAGGCGTTCGCGCACCTCGGCCAGGGTGACGGGGCCGGCCAGCTCGCGCAGCTGGGTCATGGCCATGCCTGCGTAGCCGCAGGGATTGATACGACGGAAAGGCTCCAGGTCCATGTCGACGTTCAGCGCCAGGCCATGGAAGGACCGGCCGTTGCGGATGCGCAGGCCGAGGGAGGCGATCTTCGCGCCGTCCACGTAGACGCCCGGGGCGTCGGGTTTGGACACGGCGTTGACGCCGAAGCCCTCGAGCAGGCCGATCAGGCTCTGTTCGATGCGGGTGACCAGTTCGCGCACGCCCAGGTGCGAGCGGCGCACGTCGAGCAGCAGGTAGGCCACCAGTTGGCCGGGGCCGTGGTAGGTCACCTGGCCGCCGCGGTCCACCTGGACCACCGGGATGTCGCCGGGCAGCAGCACGTGCTCGGCCTTGCCGGCCTGGCCCTGGGTGAACACCCGCTCGTGCTCCAGCAGCCAGACTTCGTCGGGCGTGCCCTCGTCGCGCTCGGCGGTGAAGCGCTGCATGGCGTGCCAGGTCGGCTCGTAGGGCAGCACGCCGAGTTCGCGGAAGCCCAGGGAAGGACCGGCCCCGGGCATCACAGCACCATGTGCACGCGACCGCTGGCGCGCAGGTCGCTGTGGATGTTCTGCAACTGGTCGACGCCGGTGGCGGTGATCAGCACCTGCACCGAGAGGAAGCGACCGTTGCGGCTGTCGCGGGTCACCAGGGTGGTGACGTCCAGGTCCGGCGCATGGCGCTGGATGATCTCCACGACCAGGTCGGCGAAGCCGTCGCCGGCGTCACCGATCACCTTGATCGGGTAGCGTTCGCAGGGGAACTCGATCTTGGGCGCGGGGGGAGTGCTGGTATCAGTGGTTTCAGTCATGGCTGTCGCGGGCGGGTAGCCCGCCTCCGTACGAAGCTCCCGGGTCGGGAGGTTCCGGATGGATCGGACCTGACGGCTGCCGACGCCACGGGGAGGTCGATCAGGCGCAGGCGCGCATTTTACCTGAGTCGGGCGCGCGCATGCGTAGAAATTCCCGGGCTTGTATACAAAAGTACGAGCCCGGGGGACCGTCGGTCAGTTGAACAGGCCGTAGAAGAACAGGCGGATGCTATCCCACAGGCGGCGGAAGATACCACCCTCCTCCACGGCGTTCAGGGCCACCAGGTCGGAGGTGCGCACGACCTTGTCGCCCAGCTTCACTTCCACCTTGCCGATCACCTGGCCCTGCTGGATCGGGGCCATCAGCTGCGGCTGCAGCACCATGTTGGCCTGCAGCTGCTTGAGCTGGCCGCGCGGCACGGTCATGGTCAGGTCTTCGGACAGGCCGGCCTTCACTTCATGCTCGGCGCCCTTCCAGACCATGGCCTTGGTCAGCTCGGCGCCCTTCTTGTAGAAGGTCTGCGATTCGAAGAAGCGGAAGCCGTAGGTCAGCAGCTTCTGCGTCTCGGCGGCGCGGGCCTGCTCGCTGTTGGTGCCGAACACCACGGCGATCATGCGCTGGCCGTCACGCACGGCGGAGGCCACCAGGCAGTAGCCGGCTTCCTCGGTGTGGCCGGTCTTCAGGCCGTCGACGGTCTTGTCGCGCCACAGCAGCAGGTTGCGGTTGGGCTGCTTGATGTTGTTCCAGAGGAATTCCTTCTGGGCGTAGATGGCGTAGTGGGTCGGCTCGCCGTAGATGATGGCGCGGGCCAGGGTCGCCATGTCGCGGGCCGAGGAGTAGTGCTCCGGGTTCGGCAGGCCGGTGGCGTCCATGAAGTGGGAGTTGGTCATGCCCAGCTTCTGCGCGGTGTTGTTCATCATGTCGGCGAAGGCGTCCTCGCTGCCGGCGATGTGCTCGGCGAGGGCGACGGAGGCGTCGTTGCCCGACTGGATGATGATGCCGTGCAGCAGGTCGCTGACCGACACCTGCGAGCCCAGCTTGATGAACATGCGCGAACCGCCGGTGCGCCAGGCGTGCTCGCTGACGGTGACCTGGTCGCTCTCGGCGATGCGCCCGCCCTCGATCTCCTTGGTGGCGATGTAGGCGGTCATCAGCTTGGTCAGGCTGGCCGGGGGCAGGCGCTCGTCGGCGTTGTTCTCCACCAGGACCTGGCCGCTGGCGCCGTCCATCAGCACCCAGGCCTTGGCCGCCAGTTGCGGCGCGGCGGGGACAACGGATTCAGCCGCCCAGCCGGCCACGGGGGCGCTGAGCAACACGAGCATGGACAGGCGTTTGGCGATGGTGATGATATTCATCCGTCTCTCTGGGTTCACTAATGGTCAAACAATCCCTTGGGGGAATTCCCGGGCGGCCTCTGGCGTGCCGCTTCATCGGTGCGCCGCGTTCAGTCCGGGCGCACCAGCTTGGGTTGGCCGAGGTTGGCCAGGCGGATGCTGTCCTGCATCCGCGCCGCTTCATCCTGCGTTCCGATCGGCCCCAGGCGTACCCGGTGCAGGGTCTGCCTGTTGACCACGACCGAGCTGATAAAGACCTGGGCCGAGGTCATGCCGCTGATCTTGTCCCTGAGCAGTTCCGCAGCGTCCGGGTTGGCGAAGGCACCCACCTGGAGATACAGGCCAGCGGCTGGTAATGAAGCGTTTTTTTTTGAGTCGACCTGCACCGGCGCCACGGGCGCGGCGTGCTGCGCCGGCGGCGGGGTGTAGACCTCGATCGGCTGGGCCATGGCCACCGCCTGCGGCTGCGCACTGGCAACCGGCGCGCTTTGCGCCGGCGCCATCTTCGGCTGCGCCAGTACCATGGGCACCGGGCGGCCCTGGGCGGCCCACCAGCGCTGCGGGTCGATGCCCTCGACCTTGACCCGCGCGGTGCCGCTCTCGGCGTAGCCGAGCTTCTTGGCGGCGGCGAAGGACAGGTCGATGACGCGGTCGGAATAGAAGGGGCCGCGGTCGTTGACGCGGACGATGACGCTCTTGCCGTTGTCCAGGTTGGTCACCCGCACGTAGCTGGGCAGCGGCAGCGTCTTGTGCGCCGCGGTCATGCCGTAGAGGTCGTACATCTCGCCGTTGGCGGTGGCCTGGCCGTGGAACTTGGTGCCGTACCAGGACGCCGTGCCGGTCACGCTGTAGGCGCGCGCGTCGCTCAGCGGGTAGTAGGTCTTGCCCAGCACGGTGTAGGGGTTGTTCTTGAACGGGCCGTTGTGCGGCATCGGCACGGCGTCGGGGATGCGCGACACGTCGACGTCCCACCAGGGGGCGCCGTCGCGGTGCGGCCGGTTGTAGTCCATCGGCCCGGAAAGGCCGCCGCTTTTCGCCGGTTGCGGAGCCCGGGAGCTGGTGCAGCTGGCGAGCAGCACGGCACTCAGGCCGAAGCACGCCGCCGCCGACCAGAAGCCCGGTCGCTTCAGTCGCTGGTTCACTGGACACCTCGCGCCCGGACGATCTCGCCGGCCAGCTGATGGACCGCCATGGCGTACATGGCGCTGCGGTTGTAGCGGGTGATCACGTAGAAGTTGGGCAGCCCGACCCAGTACTCGGGGCCATCGGCGCCTTCGAAGCGGATGGCGGTGACCTTGAGGTCGTCGCGCAGCACGTCATGGGTGCGCCAGCCCGCCGCGCGCAGCTGGCCGAGGTTCATCTGCGGCTCCAGGCCCTGGGTGATGGCGTCCTGGGCGCTGTCCATGCTCAGCTCGGCCTGCGACACCACGGGCTCGCCGGCATGCCAGCCGTGCTGCTTGAAGTAGCTGGCGACGCTGCCGATGGCGTCGGTCGGGTCGGTCCAGATGTTGATGTGGCCGTCGCCGTCGAAGTCCACGGCGTAGGCGCGGAAGCTGCTGGGCATGAACTGCGGCAGGCCCATGGCGCCGGCGTAGGAGCCGTTCAGGCCGAGCGGGTCGACCTGCTGCTCGCGGGCCAGCAGGAGGAACTGCTTGAGTTCCTTGCGGAAGAAGTCGGCGCGCGGCGGGTAGTCGAAGGCCAGGGTGGACAGCGCGTCCATCACCCGGTAGTTGCCGGTGTTGCGGCCGAAGAAGGTCTCGACGCCGATGATCGCCACTATGTACTGGGCCGGCACGCCGTAGTCCTTCTCCGCGCGGGCCAGGGCCTCGGCGTTCTGGTTCCAGAACTCCACGCCGCGCTTGATGCGCGCGTCGGTGAGGAAGATCGGCCGGTAGTCCTTCCACGGCTTGACGCGCTCGGCGGGCCGGGAGATGGCGTCGAGGATCGACTGCTTGCGCTCGACGTCCTGGAACAGCGAGAGCAGCTGTTCGTCGGCGAAGCCGTAGTCGCGGGTCATTTCCCCGACGAACTGGGCGACCTGGGGCGAGCCGTCGTAGTCGCCCGCCTGGGCGGCGCCACCGAAGCCGATGGCCCCGGCCAGTCCCACCCAATGGACACCCCTGACGGCCCACTCGCGCAGTATCTGCATTCCTTTCTTCACTCTGGTCTCAACGTTTCTTCTTCAAACCTGGGCGATCCATTTCCGGTGCGTATGAATCGACATCAAAACCCCGAACCCTGACATCAGCGTCACCAGCGAAGTTCCGCCGTAGCTGATGAAGGGAAGCGGAACCCCCACGACCGGCAGCAACCCGCTGACCATACCAATGTTGACGAATACGTACACGAAGAAGGTCATGGTGATGCTGCCGGCCAGCAGCTTGCCATACAGCGTCTGGGCCTGCGCCGTGATCACCAGTCCGCGGTAGATCACCATCAGGTACAGGGCCAGCAGCAGGCAGACCCCCACCAGGCCGAACTCTTCGCCGAGTACGGCAATGATAAAGTCCGTATGGCTTTCGGGCAAAAAATCCAGGTGCGACTGGGTGCCCAGCAGCCAGCCCTTGCCGAATACGCCGCCGGAACCGATGGCTGCTTTTGACTGGATGATGTTCCAGCCGGTGCCCAGCGGGTCGCTTTCCGGGTCGAGGAAGGTCAGCACGCGCTGCTTCTGGTAATCGTGCATGACGAAGAACCACATGGCCACCGCCACCGGCACCGCCGCGGTCACCGCGCCGAGGATCCAGCGCCACTGCAGGCCGCCGACGAACAGCACGAAGGCGCCGGAGGCCAGCACCAGCATGGCGGTGCCCAGGTCCGGCTGCTTGAGGATCAGCACGAAGGGCACGCCGATCAGCGCCAGGCTGATCACCAGGTGCTTGAGGTTGGGCGGCAGGTTGCGCTTGGACATGTACCAGGCCAGCGTCATGGGCATGAACAGCTTCATGAACTCGGCGGGCTGGAAGCGGATCACCCCGGGGATGTTGATCCAGCGCGTGGCGCCCATGGCGTTGTGGCCCATGACGTCCACCACCACCAGCAGCAGCACCCCGATCAGGTAGCCCAGCGGCACCCAGCGGGCCAGGAAGCGCGGCTCGATCTGGGCGATGACGAACATCATCACCAGGCCCAGGCCGAAGGACGAGGCCTGCTTGAGCAGCAGGTCCCAGCTCTTGCCGCTGGCCGAATAGAGGACGAACAGGCCGGCCGCGCCCAGCACCAGCAACAGCAGCAGCAACAGGCCGTCGATGTGCAGCCGCTGCAGCAGGCTGGCGCGCCGCTTCATCACGTCCTCGTTGGACAGCGTGCGGTCGAAGTTCGGGTTCATGTTCATGCTCATGGCTTCGGCGCCTCCGCCACCTGTGGCGCGAACTCGGGCTTGAGCTTGCCGCTCTCGTCCAGCAGCCAGGCGTCCATCACCTGCTTGAGCACCGGCGCCGCGACGCCTGAGCCGGACTCGCCGTTCTCCACCATCACCGACACCGCGATCTGCGGGTTGTCCGCCGGGGCGAAGCCGATGAACAGCGCGTGGTCACGGTTGCGCTCGTTGAGCTTGGAACGGTCGTAGCGCTCGTTCTGCTTGATCGCCACCACCTGCGCGGTACCGGACTTGCCGGCGATGCGGTAGACCGAGGCGGCGCCGACCTTGTGCGCGGTACCGCGGGCATTGTGCACCACTTGCTGCATGTCGGAGTCGATCAGTTCCCAGTTGCCCGGCTCGCGCAGGTCGATGTCCGGCATCGGCTCGGGGTCGACCGGCGGCTGGCCGTCGACGGTCCTGGCCAGGTGCGGGCGGATCCACTTGCCGTGGTTGGCGATCAGCGCGGTCATCTGCGCCAGCTGCAGCGGCGTGGACTGCATGTAGCCCTGGCCGATGCCGAGGATCAGCGTCTCGCCGGGGAACCAGACCTGGCGGCGGGTGGCGCGCTTCCACTCGCGCGAGGGCATCAGCCCCGGGGATTCGCCGTACATGTCCAGGGACACGCGCTGGCCGAAGCCGAAGCGGCTCATGTAGTCGTGCAGCCTGTCGATGCCCAGCTTGTGGGCGAGGTCGTAGAAATAGGTGTCGTTGGAACGCATGATCGCCGTCTCCAGGTTCACCCAGCCCTCGCCGGAACGGTTCCAGTTGCGGTACTTGTGGTCGTAGTTGGGCAACTGGTAGTAGCCGGGGTCGAAGACCCGCGAGCCGGGCGTGACCACCCCGGCGTCGAGGCCGGCCAGGGCCACCGCCGGCTTCACCGTCGAGCCCGGCGGGTACAGGCCGCGCAGCACGCGGTTGTACAGCGGGCGGTCGATGGAGTCGCGCAGCGCCGAGTAGTCCTTGAAGCTGATGCCGGTGACGAACAGGTTGGGGTCGTAGCTCGGCTGGCTGACCATCGCCAGCACCTCGCCGGTGGCCGGCTGGATCGCCACGATGGCGCCGCGGCGCCCGCCCAGGGCCTCCTCGGCCTTGGCCTGCAGCTTGCTGTCGATGCTCAGGACGATGTCCTTACCCGGCACCGGGTCGGTGCGCTTGAGCACGCGCAGCACGCGGCCGCGGGCGTTGGTCTCGACCTCCTCGTAGCCCACGGTGCCGTGCAGCTCGGCCTCGTAGAACTTTTCCACGCCGGTCTTGCCGATGTGGTGGGTGCCGGAATAGTTGACCGGGTCGAGCACCTTCAGCTCGGCCTCGTTGATCCGCCCGACGTAGCCCACCGAGTGGGCGAAGTGCTCGCCCAGCGGGTAGTGGCGGACGAACTGCGCGGTGACGTCGATGCCCGGCAGGCGGTACTGGTTCACGGCGATGCGGGCGATCTGCTCCTCGGACAGCTCGAACATGATCGGCACCGGCTCGAACGGCCGCCGGCCCTGCTTCATACGCTTCTCGAAGATCGCCTTGTCCTCCTCGGTCAGGCCGAGGATCTCCACCAGCGCCTGCAGCTCCTGCTGCAGGTTCTCGGTGCGCTCGCGGGTGACCGTGAGGCTGAAGCTGGGGCGGTTGTCGGCGATCAGCACGCCATTGCGGTCGTAGATCAGGCCGCGGTTCGGCGGGATCGGCTGGACGTGGACGCGGTTGTTCTCCGACAGCGTCGAGTGGTACTCGTACTGGGTGACCTGCAGGTGGTACATGCGCGCCACCAGCACCAGGGCCAGGAGGAAGATCGCCACCGCACCGACGACGACCCGGCGGCGCACCAGGCGGGCGTCCTTCTCGTGGTCCTTGAGTTGTATCGGCTGCGGCATCGAGTACGGCTACTTGTGGTAGGGGTGCCCGGACAGCACCGTCCAGGCGCGGTAGATCTGCTCGCCCACCAGGATGCGCACCAGCGGGTGCGGCAAGGTCAGCGGCGACAGCGACCAGCGCTGTTCGCTGCGCGCGCAGACCTCCGGCGCCAGCCCTTCCGGGCCGCCGACCATGAGGTTGACGGTGCGCGCGTCCAGGCGCCAGCGGTCCAGTTCGGCGGCCAGCTGCGGAGTGCTCCAGGGCTTGCCTTCGACTTCCAGGGTCACCACCCGCTCACCGGGCTGCACCTTGGCCAGCATGGCTTCGCCCTCCTGGCGGATCAGCCGCGCCACGTCGGCGTTCTTGCCGCGCGTGTTCAGCGGGATTTCCACCAGTTCCAGGGACAGCTCGGACGGCAGGCGCTTGACGTACTCCTGCCAGCCCTCCTCGACCCAGCGCGGCATGCGCGAGCCGACCGCGATCAGACGCAGGCGCAAGGGCGCTTACTCGCCGCTGTGGTGGGCGCGGCTCTGTTCGGCGCCGAGCCAGAGGCGCTCCAGGTCGTAGAACTGGCGGGTGGCCGGCTGCATGACGTGGACCACCACGTTGCCCAGGTCGATCAGCACCCACTCGCCGCCTTCCTGGCCTTCGCTGCCAATGGGCTTGACGCCCTGTTCCTTGACCTTCTCCAGGACGTTGTCGGCCAGCGACTTGACCTGGCGGCTGGAGGAGCCGGAGGCGATGACCATGACGTCGGTGATGCTGGTCTTGTCGCGCACGTCGAGGACGGTGATGTCCTGCGCTTTCATGTCTTCCAGAGCGGCGACGGCCAGCTCGACCAGTTGTTCGGTTTGCATTGAATGACTCTCTAGTTTGCCAGGGACGCGCGGTACAGCCCGTGCGCCTCGATGTAGTTCAATACCGCGTCCGGCACCAGGAAGCGCGGCGAGCGCCCCTGCGCCAGCAGGGCGCGGATCTGGGTGGCCGACACCGCCAGGGGCGTCTGCCAGATGAAAGTGACCTGCCCAGCCGCGCCGGACAGGGCGTTGGGGTCGGCCACGCTGCGCGCCGCCAGCAGGTCGCGCAGGGCTTCCGGCGCCTCCACGTCGGCATCCGGGCGCTGCAGCACCAGCATGTGGCAGTGCTGCAGCAGTTCGTCCCAGCGATGCCAGCCGGGCAGGCCGCAGAAGGCATCCCAGCCGACCATCAGGAACAGCTGCACCTCGCTCCCCAGCTCCGCGCGCAGCGATTCCAGGGTGTCGATGGTGTAGGACGGCTTGTCCCGGGCCAGCTCGCGGGCGTCCACCGTCAGGGGCGCGACGCCGGCCACCGCCAGCTCGACCATGGCCAGGCGCTGCTGCGCCGAGACCTGCGGCGCCCCGCGGTGCGGCGGGCGCGCCGCCGGCAGCAGGCGCAGTTCGTCCAGCCCCAGCAGCTCGGCGGTCTCCAGCGCGCTGCGCAGGTGACCGATGTGCACCGGATCGAAGGTGCCGCCGAAGAGGCCGATCCGCCGCGGGCGTTGCTTGCCCATCAGGTGCGCACGTGCCCGTCGCCGAAGACCACGTACTTCTCGCTGGTCAAGCCTTCCAGGCCGACCGGGCCGCGGGCGTGCAGCTTGTCGGTGGAGATGCCGATCTCCGCCCCCAGGCCGTACTCGAAGCCGTCGGCGAAGCGCGTCGAGGCGTTGACCATGACCGAAGCCGAGTCCACCTCGGCGAGGAAGCGCCGGGCGTTGCTGAAGTTCTCGCTGACGATGGCGTCTGTGTGCTGCGAGCCGTAGGTGTTGATGTGCTCGATGGCGCTGTCCAGGCCGTCGACGATGCGGATCGACAGGATCGGCGCGTTGTATTCGGTGCGCCAGTCTTCCTCGGTGGCCTCCAGCACGTCGGCGCCCAGCAGCGCGCGGGTGGCGGCGTCGCCGCGCAGCTCCACGCCCTTGTCGCGGTAGATGGCGGCCAGCGGCGGCAGCACGCGCTCGGCGATGGCCTTGTGCACCAGCAGGGTTTCCATGGTGTTGCACGGCGCGTAGCGCTGGGTCTTGGCGTTGTCGGCGATGCGGATGGCCTTGCCGAGGTCGGCCGACTCGTCGATGAACACGTGGCAGACGCCGTCCAGGTGCTTGATCACCGGCACCTTGGCCTCGCGGCTGATGCGCTCGATCAGGCCCTTGCCGCCGCGCGGCACGATCACGTCGACGTACTCCGGCATGCTGATCAGCGCGCCCACGGCGGCGCGGTCGGTGGTCTCGACCACCTGCACGGCGCTCGCCGGCAGGCCGGCCGCGGCCAGGCCCTGCTGGATGCAGCGGGCGATGGCCTGGTTGGAGTGGATGGCCTCGGAGCCGCCGCGCAGGATGGTGGCGTTGCCCGACTTCAGGCACAGGCTGGCGGCGTCGATGGTCACGTTCGGCCGCGACTCGTAGATGATGCCGATCACGCCCAGGGGCACGCGCATCTTGCCGATCTGGATGCCCGAGGGGACGAAGCGCATGTCGCGGATCTCGCCGATCGGGTCCGGCAGCTTGGCCACCTGGCGCAGGCCCTCGATCATGTCGTCGATGCGCGCCGGGCTCAGCGCCAGGCGGTCGAGCATGGCGGGCTCCAGGCCATTGGCCCGGCCGGCGGCCAGGTCCTGCTCGTTGGCGTGGGCGAGCTGCTCGCGGGCAGCGTCCAGGGCATCGGCGGCGGCCAGCAGGGCGGCGTTCTTCTGCGCGGTGGAAGCCCGCGCGAGGACGCGCGAGGCTTCGCGGGCGGCGCGGCCCAGGCGGCTCATATAGTCGAGGACGGACTCGGTCATGGTTCGTACGCGTCTGCGTGAGGGAAATGCGCGATTATAGCGGCCCCGCCTGCGCCCGCCCAGCCACAGCAGCCAGCCGGTAGACAGGGCGTCCCGCCACGACGCCGGTAACGCCGCCCGGGCGCCGCGGGCCGCGCCCCGGCCGCGGAACGGTGACACCCGCGGCGCCCGGCAACAGTCCGTTGCGATTTCGCCCGCCCGAAGGTTGGGTAAACAAAAGGCCGGCCTCTGTCTACCTTGGAGCCACCCGGCCGCACCACGCCAGCCTTTCGCCATCCGGCACGCCAGGGAAGAACGACAACAGGCGGAACACCGCCGGAGGTTCGCCATGCGCTACCGCACCGACTACAGCGCCCAGACGCTCAGCGCCGCCCCGGCGGTGCTCGAACTGGACGGCTGGCAACTCCACTACCAGGCCTTCGCCCACCGCGCGGACGACCCGCGTCCACCGGTGCTGCTGCTCGGCGGCGCCTTCCAGAGCTTCCGCTCCTTCGCCAGCGAGGTCAGCGAGCTGCTCGCCGGGCACCCGGTGATCCTCCTCGACCTGCCCAGCCAGGGCGGCAACCTGCAACTGGCGCCGGAGCTGAGCCTGGAGGACCTGGCCGACCTGATCGCCGCCTTCGCCGAGGCCCTGCGCCTGCCGCCGCTGATGCCCATCGGCCTGTCCTACGGCTCGGCCCTGGCCGCCCTCTTCGCCGCCCGCCACCCCGGGCGCTGCGCGCGCCTGCTGCTGGCCGGCATCACCGCCTTCGGCCGCCCCGGCGCCCGCGCCCTGCTGGAGGAAGCCCTGGCGCGCCTGGACCTGGGCCAGCACGAACCCTTCGCCAACGGCGTGCTGACCGGCCTGGTCAACCCGCTGCGCCTGGCCGATACCGGCGTCTCCCCGGTGTTCCGCAAGGCCCTGCTGCGCCAGTTGCAACGCCTGACGCCGGCGGAGGTCGAGCGCTACCGGCAGAACAGCCGGCGCCTGCTGGCCTTCGGCGGCTTCCAGCGCCACCCGCAGTGCCCGACCCTGGTGCTGGCCGGCGAATACGACCACTTCACCCAGCCCTGGGAGCACGCCGAGTTCGCCCTGGCCTGCACGGACGCCGAGTTCGCCCTGATCCACGACGCCGACCACCTGGCCCAGTTCGAACGCCGCGGCGCCTGCGCCCGGCTGTACGCCCCGTTCCTCGAAGGCCAGGCGCTGCCGCGCAACGCCGCCGGCAGCAAGCGCTTCCAGCGCGCGCAGCTGCCGCACCTGGAACGCCGCTTCGAACCGCGCCTGGCGCCACCGCAACCGCGCGCCCTGCTCAGCCACGCCGACGGCGGCCAATGGCGCGCCGAACTGGCGGAAGTCGGCTACTTCGGCGGACTGGTCCACGCCGACCTGCCGGCCGAACTGCCGCAACGCGGCTGGCGCCTGGCCATCCCGGGCGTGGAGGAACTGGACATCCTGCCGCTGCGCCGCACCACGGAGGGCATGGCCTTCATCTTCCCCCACGGCGATCCCCAGGCCAGCGCCAGCCTGGCGGGAATGGTGGTGCCGTTGCAGCAAGGCGCCTGCGCAGCCTGACACGACGGAACGGCGGATAACCGCGAGCGGTTATCCGCCCTACGCATGAACTGAATACAAGATAGGACACCCCATCGCAGGGCTTCTGCGACAGCACTCTCTCGCAGCGACCGGGAGTTCATAACGACCTGCCATGAGAGTATCCAACCAATCACAACAGCGCTCCACTGCAACGTATCCGCTCCATAAACCCCGTCTTCCTTTGACGAGTTGCGGTGATCAGGATGCGCTCGTCGGCGGGCAGTTCCACGGCAACAGCGCTTCGAAGT
>NZ_FZPC01000064.1 GCF_900187975.1 Pseudomonas delhiensis
ATGTTCATCGTGACTCCCCCTCCGGGACTGTTGCCAACACATCAGTCTGGCACCTAGATGCCGTAGGAGGGAGGAGTCCATTTCATTGCCCTACGTTCGTGCGAATGACGAGAGGCCAGGCTCACGAGCGAAGCCATGCCGATCGCCAGATGCATTCAGTGACGCAGCCAGCCCCGGCTGATGGCCGGCGCCAGTGCGCGGCGGTACAGCGTCTCGGCCCGGGCAGTGAGCGTGCTGCCGTGGCGCTGCCAGGGCAGCCAGACCAGGCTGTTGCTCACCGCCGCCACGGCCAGCGCGCCGAGCATGTCCAGCGGGTAATGGATGCCCAGGCAGACCCGCGCGTAGCCCACCGCCAGTCCGACGGTGCCGATCAGCGCACCGGGCAGCCAGACGTCGTCGAACAGCAGGCTGAGGGCGCAGGCGGCGAAGAGGGTCAGGTGGTCGCTGGGGAAGGAGGCGTTGGCGGCGTGGGCCAGCCAGGCGTGCCCCAGGCCGATGGCGAAGGGCCGCGGGTGCGGCCAGAGCAGCCCGATCAGCAGGCTGAGGGCCAGCGCCAGCACGGCCACCCCCAGGGCCCGTAGCAGTTGGTTGCGCAGGCGCTGGTCGCCCCGGCACCACAGGTACAGCAATGCCAGCGGCAACAGGTAGAGCGGCACGGTGGCGATGAAGCGCGCAGCGTCGATCAGCCAGGCTGGCGTCTGCGCGGTGGCGTTGATGGCGAGGAATGCCTGGCGGTCGAGCGCCTCCAGCAGGCTGGGGCCGGGAGTAGGGAGCAAGGTGGGCATGGTCGATTCTTGTAAGGGGAGCACGCGGGACTATAGGCGTCGGAGCCTGAAGACGGCATTAAGCCGGGACGGGGGGATCAGAGGCGGTCGAGGTCGTCGCGCCGGGCCAGTTCGGCCAGCGCCTCGGGCGAATCCTGCGGGGCCGGGCCGCGGCCTTCGAGGATCTCGTGGAGGAAGCTCATGAACACGGTGAACACCTGCTCGCGGCCGTCGTCGTGGCGCACCACGAAGAAGGGCGCGCTGTCCACGCCGTACTGGGCGGCGACCATCCAGCCGGCGCTGCCCGGGTTGCGTTCGTCGGCCACCAGCACGCGGTCGATGCGCGGCAGGTAGCCGCCTTTCTCCAGGCGCTGCTGCACGTCCTTGCACTTGCCGCAGTCCTGGCCGTCGGCCAGGACCTTCTTGACCATGGTGATGCGCATGGGGCTTTCCTCTCGCGGTAGGGGCAGGGCCTACCTTAAGCGCTGGAGCGCCGGCGGAAAACCCGCCGGCGACGGCCTCAGCCCTTGGTGATCAGGTTGCCGGCGTGCAGGCCGCATTCCTTCTGGGTGGCTTCCTCCCACCACCAGCGGCCTTCGCGCTCGTGCTGGTTGGGCAGCACCGGGCGGGTGCAGGGTTCGCAGCCGATGCTGATGAAGCCGCGCTCGTGCAGGCTGTTGTAGGGGATCTCCAGCATGCGGATGTAGGCCCAGACTTCCTCGCTGCTCATGTTGGCCAGCGGGTTGAACTTGTACAGCGGCTTTTCCGCCGTGGAGAAGGCGCCGTCCAGCTCGACCACCGCCACCTGGCTGCGGGTGCCCGGGCTCTGGTCCTTGCGCTGGCCGGTGGCCCAGGCGCTGACGGTGGCGAGCTTGCGCTTGAGCGGCTCGATCTTGCGGATGCCGCAGCACTCGCCGTGGCCGTCCTTGTAGAAGCTGAACAGGCCCTTTTCCCTGACGAAGGGCTCCAGCAGGCGCGGATCGGGGCTCATGACCTCGATGGCGATGCCGTAGTGCTCGCGCACCTGCTCGATGAAGCGGTAGGTCTCCGGGTGCAGGCGGCCGGTGTCCAGGCTGAACACCTTGACGTTCTT
Source organism: Pseudomonas delhiensis (assembly GCF_900187975.1). GTDB lineage: Bacteria > Pseudomonadota > Gammaproteobacteria > Pseudomonadales > Pseudomonadaceae > Pseudomonas > Pseudomonas delhiensis. Next base: position 1,858 of record NZ_FZPC01000064.1, read on the forward strand.
GTTGATCTTCCAGGCCATGTCCAGCAGCACCACGTCCTCGGCGCCGCTGAAGGAGATCCACAGGTCGTCGCCGAAGTGCTCGAAGGCGAACTTGAGGATGTCCTGGGGGGACTTGCTGGCATAGGTCGCGGCGATTTCGGCGACGTCGAACGGATGGCTCATCAGGCGGTTTTCCACTTGTACTTGCGCGGTGCGCTATAAGACTGCCGATCTTAACAAAGGCAGGGATATGCCCCTAAATAACCATCAGGAAGGTCGACTGTATGCTTTGGGTATAAGTGCCGCGTTGCGCCGGCCCCGGCGAGCCGCTAGAGTGCCGCCTTTCTGTCCAAACCTGCGGGGAATCGTTCGTGGAAATCGCCTGTCTCGACCTGGAAGGGGTACTGGTCCCGGAAATCTGGATCGCCTTCGCTGAAAAAACCGGTATCGAAGCGCTCAAGGCGACTACCCGCGATATCCCCGACTACGACGTGCTGATGCAGCAGCGCCTGCGCATCCTCGACGAGCATGGCCTGAAGCTGGCCGACATCCAGGAAGTGATCGCCACCCTCAAGCCCCTGGAAGGCGCGGTGGAGTTCGTGAACTGGCTGCGCGAGCGCTTCCAGGTGGTGATCCTCTCCGACACCTTCTACGAGTTCTCCCAGCCGCTGATGCGCCAGCTGGGCTTCCCGACCCTGCTGTGCCACAAGCTGGTCACCGACGAGACCGACCGCGTGGTCGGCTACCAGCTGCGCCAGAAGGACCCCAAGCGCCAGTCGGTGATCGCCCTCAAGAGCCTGTACTACCGCGTGATCGCCGCCGGCGACTCGTACAACGACACCACCATGCTCAGCGAAGCCCACGCCGGCATCCTGTTCCATGCGCCGGAGAACGTGATCCGCGAGTTCCCGCAGTTCCCGGCGGTGCACACCTACGAGGACCTGAAGCAGGAATTCCTCAAGGCGTCCAGCCGCCAGCTCGGCCTGTAATGCCGGCGGGCCGATGGCCCGGGGTTTGAGAAAGAACGCCGTTTCCCGTCATGGGAAACGGCGTTTTTTGTTGGTTTCAGGGGGGAGAGCCGACGCCCCGGCGGCACGGTCAACGGTGGATAACCGCGAATGGTTATGCGCTATACGTCGCTGGGTTCCCGCGTTCGCGGGAATGACGGGGTGGGGTTAGGCGTTTCAGGATGACTCCAAACTTCCCACCCACTCCGAACGGCCCCCTCTCCCTTCAGGGAGAGGGTTGGGGAGAGGGCGCTCTTGCATCCAACGCCGTAGCCGCCGGGGAATCCTGTTCGCGAGCAAGCTCGCTCCTACAGGGAGGCACCTTCCGCGGTCACACGCGGAACTGCCCCATCAACCCCTGCTGGTGATTCGCCAGGTCGTTCAGCGACTGGCTGATCTGCGCCGATTCCTGGGCCTGGCCGGACAGCGACTCGGTCACGTCGCGGATGCCCGCCACGTTGCGGTTGATCTCCTCGGCCACCGCGCTCTGTTCCTCGGCGGCGCTG
>NZ_FZPC01000007.1 GCF_900187975.1 Pseudomonas delhiensis
GGCCCAGCCAGGCGGCGAACTGTCGCCCCGAGCGGAACTGCCGCGCATCGCCTGCCGACGCCACCAGCGCACTGGCGGTGATCGGGCCCACACCCTCCAACTCCAGCAGGCGCTGGATACGGGCATCGCTGCGCACATGCTCCTGAATGGCGTCATTCAGTTGATCGATGCGCGTATCCAGCCCCTGCCACTCTTTTTTCAACCCCACCAGTAGCCTGCCCATCGGCGCTGGCAGTCGGCCGTGCTCTCCCTTGATGACGGCTTCCAGTAGCTCAGCCGCCGCTGCCCGCCCACGGCGGCTGGTCACCAGGCCGAACTCGGCAAGCAAGCCATGGATCTCGTTGACCAGGGCCGTGCGCGCACGGACCAGACGGCTACGGATGCGGTGCACCGCCTGAATGGCTTGCTGCTCCGGATTCTTCACCGGCACGAAACGCATGCTCGGGCGGCTGGCCGCCTCACAGATCGCTTCGGCGTCGTGGGCATCGTGCTTGTCGCCCTTGACGTAGGGTTTGACGAACTGCGGGGCGATCAGACGGACCTCGTGTCCCAGCTGGCGCAGTTCGCGCGCCCAGTAGTGCGCACTGCCACAGGCCTCCATCGCCACCAGGCATGGCGCCAACTGGCGGAAGAAATCCTGGACCTTGTCGCGCTTGAGCTGGCGACGGCACACCACCTGTTCATGGCTGTCGACCGCGTGCACCTGGAAGACTTGTTTTGCCAGATCCAAGCCAATGCGTTTAATGTTCATCGTGACTCCCCCTCCGGGACTGTTGCCAACACATCAGTCTGGCACCTAGATGCCGTAGGAGGGAGGAGTCCATTTCATTGCCCTACGCCATTCCCCTACCCGCGCCTACAAAAACGAAAACGCCGCCCCGAGGGGCGGCGTTTTCGTTTGGCCGTGGCCTCAGCCCTTGGGCTGCGGCTTCGACTGCTTCTGCGCGGTGCTTTCCTGCCAGCCGCCGCCGAGCGCCTTGTACAGGTTCACCTCGCTGGTGAGCTGGTTCAGGCGGTCGGTGATCAGCTGCTGCTGGGCGCTGAACAGCGAGCGCTGGGCGTCGAGCAGGGTCAGGTAGTTGTCCACGCCAGTGCGGTAGCGCTTCTCGGCCAGGCGGTAGTAGTCCTCGCTGGCCTTGACCAGGGCCCGCTGGGCGGTCAGCTGGTCGCCGTAGGTGCCCCGTGCGGCCAGGCCGTCGGCGACTTCCGAGAAGGCGGTCTGGATGGCCTTCTCGTACTGCGCGACGTAGATGTTCTTCTGCACCTTGGCCAGGTCCAGGCTGGCCTTCAGGCTGCCGGCGTTGAAGATCGGCAGGCTGATGGACGGCTTGAACAGCCAGGTGCCGGAACCCGCGTCGAACAGGCCGGACAGGTCCGGGCTCAGGCTGCCGGCGTTGGCGGTCAGGCTGATGCTCGGGAAGAACGCGGCGCGCGCCGCGCCTATGTTGGCGTTGGCCGCCTTGAGCTGGTGCTCGGCCTCGAGCACGTCCGGGCGCCGCTGCAGCAGGTCCGAGGGCAGCCCGGCCGGCACCTGGGCCAGCACCTGCTGCTCCAGGTCCATGCCCTGCGGCAGGTCGGCCGGCACGCCGCTGCCCAGCAGCAGGGTCAGGGCGTTCTGGTCCTGGGCCACCAGGCGGGTGTACTGCGCCAGGGTCGCCCGCGCGCTTTCCACCGAGGTCTGCGCCTGGCGCAGGTCCAGGGCCGAGGCCACGCCGACCTCGTTGCTGCGCTTGGTCAGGTCGTAGGTCTTCTGGTAGGTGGCCAGGGTGTCGCGGGTCAGCTGCAGCTGGGCCTGGTCGGCGCGCAGCGTCAGGTAGGCGTTGGCGACGTTGGCCACCAGCGCGGTCTGGGTGCTGCGGCGCGCTTCCTCGGTGGCCAGGTACTGCTCCAGGGCCTGGTCGCGCAGGCTGCGCAGGCGGCCGAACAGGTCCACTTCCCAGGCGGTGACGCCCAGGGTGGCGCCGTACTGGCTGCTGATCATGTCGTTGCCGGTGGTCGACACCCGCTCCGGCAGGCGCTGGCGCGAGCCGCTCACGTCGGCGCTCACCGCCGGGAACAGCTCGGCGCGCTGGATGCGGTACTGCGCCTGGTAGGCCTCGACGTTCAGCGCGGCGACGCGCAGGTCGCGGTTGTTGTCCAGGGCCACTTCGACCAGGCGACGCAGCTGCGGGTCGCTGAAGAAGCTCTGCCAGTCGAGGTCGGCGGCGGCGCTCGCGCCGCCGCCCTGGGCGCCGGCATAGGCCGGGCCCTGGGGGTAGGCCTGGGCTACCGGCGCCTCGGGGCGCTGGTAGTCCGGGATCAGCGAGCAGCCGGACAGCGCGGCGGTCGCCAGGGCCAGGCTGAGTAAGGACTTTCTCATATCAATGCCCCTTCTCGGTGGTCGCCTGTTGCTTGGACGCCTTGTCCTTGAACAGGGTACTGACCACCACGTAGAACAACGGCACCCAGAAGATCGCCAGCACGGTCGCGGTGACCATGCCGCCGATCACCCCGGTACCGATGGCGTGCTGGCTGCCGGAGCCGGCGCCGCTGGAGATCGCCAGCGGCACCACGCCGAGGATGAACGCCAGCGAGGTCATGACGATCGGGCGCAGACGCATGCGGCAGGCCTCGATGGCCGCGTCGACGATGTGCTTGCCCTCGCGCTCGTGCAGTTCCTTGGCGAACTCCACGATGAGGATGGCGTTCTTCGCCGACAGGCCGATGGTGGTGAGCAGGCCGACCTTGAAGAACACGTCGTTGGACAGCCCGCGCATCGAGGTGGCCAGCAGCGCGCCGATGATCCCCAGGGGCACCACCAGCATCACCGAGAACGGGATCGACCAGCTCTCGTACAGCGCCGCCAGGCAGAGGAACACCACGATGGCCGAGAGCACGAACAGCGAGGTGGTCTGCGAGCCGGCCAGGCGTTCCTCGTAGGACAGGCCGGTCCAGGAGTAGCCGATGCCCTTGGGCAGTTGCTGGACGATCTCTTCCACCGCCGCCATGGCCTCGCCGGTACTGCGGCCGGGGGCCGGCTCACCGAGGATTTCCATGGCCGGCACGCCGTTGTAGCGCGCCAGCTTCGGCGAGCCGTAGGTCCACTTGCCGGTGGCGAAGGCGGTGAAGGGCACCATCTCGCCACTGGCGTTGCGTACGTACCACTTGGCCAGGTCTTCCGGGCTCATGCGCGCCCCGGGCTCGCCCTGGGCGTACACCTTCTTCACCCGGCCGCGGTCGATGAAGTCGTTGATGTACTTCGAACCCCAGGCGATGGAAATGGTGCTGTTGATGTCCGCCAGCGAAACGCCCAGCGCGCTGGCCTTCTCGTCGTCGATCAGCAGCTGGTACTGCGGCTCGTCGTTCAGGCCGTTGGGGCGCACGCGCTGCAGCACGGGGTTCTGCGCGGCGAGCTGGAGGAACTTGTTGCGCGCCTGCATCAGCGCCTCGTGGCCGACGCCGGCCTGGTCCTGCAGGTAGATGTCGAAGCCGGTGGCGTTGCCCAGCTCCAGCACCGCCGGCGGGGCGAAGGCGAAGACCATCGCGTCCTTGATGCTGAAGAAGTAGTGCTGGGCGCGGTCGGCCACGGCGAACACGCTGTTCTCCGAGCCCGGGCGCTCTTCCCAGGGCTTCATCATGATGAAGGCCATGCCCGAGCTCTGGCCGCGGCCGGCGAAGTTGAAACCGGTGACGGTGAACACCGAGTTGACCGCCTGGCCTTCCTTGTCCAGCAGGTACTCGCGCATGTGGTCGACCACCTTCTGCGTACGCTCGGCGGAGGAACCCGGCGGCGTCTGCACCTGGGCGAAGAGCACGCCCTGGTCCTCGTCGGGGAGGAAGGCAGTGGGGATGCGGGTGAACAGCCAGGCCATGCCGATGACGATCACCACGTACAGCAGCAGGTACGGCGAGCGGTGCTTGAGGATCGAGGTGACGCCGCGCTCGTAGCCGTGGGTGGTGTCGATGAACTTGCGGTTGAACCAGCCGAAGAAGCCGCGCTTGTGCTCGCCGTGGTCGCCCTTGGCGATGGGCTTGAGCATGGTGGCGCACAGCGCCGGGGTGAGGATCAGCGCCACCAGCACCGACAGGGCCATGGCCGAGACGATGGTGATGGAGAACTGCCGGTAGATCACCCCGGTGGAGCCGCCGAAGAAGGCCATCGGCAGGAACACCGCGGAGAGCACCATGGCGATGCCCACCAGCGCGCCCTGGATCTGCCCCATGGACTTGCGCGCCGCTTCCTTGGGCGGCAGGCCTTCCTCGGCCATCACCCGTTCGACGTTCTCCACCACCACGATGGCGTCGTCCACCAGCAGGCCGATGGCCAATACCATGCCGAACATGGTCAGGGTGTTGATCGAGAAGCCGAACGCCGCCAGCACGCCAAAGGTACCCAGCAGCACCACCGGTACGGCGATGGTCGGGATCAGCGTGGCGCGGAAGTTCTGCAGGAACAGGTACATCACCAGGAACACGAGGAGGATCGCCTCGCCCAGGGTCTTGACCACTTCATGGATGGAAGCGGAGACCACCGGGGTGGTGTCGTACGGGTAGACCACCTTCATGCCCTCGGGCATGAACTCCTGCAGGCGGCCGATGGTGGCGCGGATCGCCTTGGCGGTGTCCAGCGCGTTGGCGCCGGTGGCCAGCTTGATGGCGATACCCGAGGCCGGCTTGCCGTTGAACTGCGCGTTGATGCTGTAGTCCTGGCCGCCGAGCGCCACACGGGCGACGTCCTTCAGGCGCACCTGGGAGCCGTCGGTGTTGACCTTGAGCAGGATGTCGCCGAACTGCTCGGCGGTCTGCAGGCGGGTCTTGCCGATGATGGTCGCGTTGAGCTGCTGCCCCGGCAACGCGGGCAAGCCGCCCAACTGGCCGGAGGAGATCTGCACGTTCTGCGCCTGCACCGCGGTGACGATGTCGTTGGGCGTCAGCTGGTAGCTGTTGAGCTTGGCCGGGTCCAGCCAGATGCGCATGGCGTACTGCGAACCGAACACCTGGAAGTCGCCCACGCCCGCGGTCCGCGACAGCGGGTCCTGGATGTTGGAGACGATGTAGTTCGACAGGTCTTCCTTGGTCATGCTGCCGTCTTCGGAGACGATGCCGACGACCATCAGGAAGTTCTTCACCGCCTTGGTCACGCGGATGCCCTGCTGCTGCACTTCCTGCGGCAACAGCGGCGTGGCCAGCTGCAGCTTGTTCTGCACCTGGACCTGGGCGATGTCCGGGCTGGCGCCCTGGTCGAAGGTCACGGTGATGGTCATGCTGCCGTCGGCGTTGCTCTCCGAGGAGATGTAGCGCAGATGGTCGAGACCGTTCATCTGCTGCTCGATCACCTGGACCACCGTGTCCTGCACGGTTTCCGCGGAGGCGCCCGGGTAGCTCACCTGGATGGCGATCGCCGGCGGGGCGATGGCCGGGTACTGGTTCACCGGCAGCGAGAGGATCGACAACCCGCCCGCCAGCATGATCACCAGGGCTATAACCCAGGCGAAGATAGGCCGGTCAATGAAAAACTTCGACATTGCGAAACCCCTTGGTTAACCCTGGCTGTCCGAGGCGGCGGACGTGCCGGCCTCGGGCGCGGGGGCGACGTTCTTCGCCGGCACGGCCTTGGCCTGGGCGCCGGGCTGGACGTACTGCAGGCCCTCGGTGATCAGGCGGTCGCCGGGCTTGAGGCCCTCGGTGACCAGCCAGTAGGCGCCCACGGTGCGGTCGGTCTTGATGTTGCGCAGCTCGACCTTGTCGTCGGCGCCCAGCACCAGGGCGGTGGGCTGGCCGCGCAGGTCGCGGGTGACGCCCTGCTGGGGCGCGAGGATGGCCTTGTCCTTCACCCCTTCCTGCAGCACGGCATGCACGAACATGCCCGGCAGCAGCTCATGCCTGGGGTTGGGGAACACGGCGCGGACGGTCACCGAGCCGGTGCCCTGGTCCACCGAGACCTCGGAGAACTCCAGCTTGCCTTCCAGCGGGTAGGCCGAACCGTCCTCGAGGAACAGCTTGACCTTGGCGGCGTTGTCGCCGGCCTTCTGCAGGTTGCCGGCGGCCAGCTCGCGGCGCAGGCGCAGCAGCGCGGTGGACGGCTGGGTGACGTCGACGTAGATGGGGTCGAGCTGCTGCACGGTGGCCATCGCGGTGGCCTGGCCGTTGGTCACCAGCGCGCCCTCGGTCACCGCCGAGCGGCCGATGCGCCCGGAGATGGGCGACAGCACCTTGGTGTAGCGCAGGTTGATCTGCGCCTGGTCCACCGCGGCCTTGGCCTGCAGCGCGGCAGCCTGGGCATCGGCGTACTGCTGCTTGCTCACCGCCTCGTCGGCCACCAGCAGCTTGTAGCGCTCGGCCTGCTGCTGGGTGGACATCAGGTTGGCCTTGGCGCTCTGGTAGGTGGCTTCGTAGGTGGCCGGGTCGATCTGGTACAGCTGCTGGCCTTCCTTGACGTCGCTGCCTTCCTTGAAGAGGCGCTTGAGAATGATGCCGTTGACCTGCGGACGTACCTCGGCCACGCGGAACGCCGTGGTGCGACCGGGCAGCTCGGTGCTCAGCGGCACCGTCTGGGCCTGCAGGGTCACCACCCCGACCTCCGGGATCTGCGCCTGCTGCGGGGCCTCGTTCTTGCCGCAGGCGGCAAGGGTCGCCATGGCGACGAGCAGGGCGCAGGCCAGGGCGCGCTTGGCTGGCGTTCGTTGCATATCGTTGTCCTCGTAAGCGAAAGCATCCGGCACCACGGCAGGCAGCCGGGCCGGAAAGGCTGGCAAAATACTTACATTCAGGTTTGTTTGTAAACGTCCGAAAGATCTGTCAGAAAAGCACTGAAACGTTTTAGCCGATGGCTGATAGTTTCCTGCTGTCTCCGGTCAGGCGTGAGCGGCTTGTTATAAAGTTGATAGCGTCAACTAAAATAAGGAAAATGAATCGGCCGATCAATCGGCTTTACATTCCGTTTACCCCGTCCAGGCCATGACCCGCCCCGTGAACCCCGACCTGCCACAGAACCTGATGGCGCTCTTCGAGCATCTGCGCACCCAATTGCAGATGGGCCTGCACGCCCAGGGCATCGACCTGGCGCCGCCGGACATCCGCCTGCTGGAACTGATCGGCGAGGCCGAGGGCCTCAACCTGCAGGACGTCGGCCGGCAGATGTGCCGCGACAAGGCGCTGATCACCCGCAAGGTCCGCGAGATGGAGAGCCGCGGCCTGGTGCGGCGCGAGCGCAACCCGGGGGACCAGCGCAGTTTCCAGCTGTTCCTCACCGAGGCCGGCAAGGTCGTTCACGCACAGGCACAGGCCATTCTGGCACGCACCCATGACAGCCTCTTTGCACCACTGGACGCCGACGAGCAACGCTGCATGGCGCAGCTGCTGCAACGCTGCCTGGACGCCCAGCAGGAACTGCCCCGCTAACGAAAGCGCCGGCTTGCGCCGGCGTTTCGCTGCAACCGCGTCTTATTGACGCACACCCTCCACCGACAGCGTCAGCTCGACTTCCTGGGAAGCCGGGCCGAGGTCGCGCTGGATGTTGAAGTCCTTCAGCTTCAGCGTGGTGGTGCCGAGGAAGCCGGCGCGGTAGCCGCCCCACGGATCGTCGCCCTGGCCGATCAGCTCGGCCTTGATGGTGACCGGCTTGGTCACGCCGTTGAGGGTCAGGTTGCCGCTGATCTCGGCGTTCTTGCCATCGGCCTTCACACCGGTGGACTCGAAGGTCGCGGTGGGGTTCTTCGAGACGTTCAGGAAGTCGCCGCTGCGCAGGTGCTTGTCACGCTCGGCGTGGTTGGTGTTCACGCTGTTGGTGTTGATGGTCACCTTGACCTTGTCGGCGGCCGGGTTCTTCTCGTCGAAGGTGAAGGCGCCGTCGAAGTCGTCGAAGCGGCCGTACAGCCAGCTGTAGCCCAGGTGCTTGATGCGGAACTCGATGAAGGCGTGCTGGCCTTCCTTGTCGATCTTGTAGTCGGCGGCCATGGCCTGGCCGGCGCTGAACAGGGCGGTACCCAGGGCCAGGGCGGCGAAAGTCTTCTTCAGCATGGTGATCTCCGTATGGTGAGAGGTGGGGTCAATCCGTGGAACGGCCGAGCATGCGGGTGAGGGTCGCATCGCGGTCGAGGAAATGGTGCTTGAGCGCCGCCAGGGCGTGCAGCACGGCGAGGACCACCAGGGCCCAGGCCAGGTACAGGTGGATGGCGCCGGCGGTGTCGGCCTGCTCGGGCAGCCCGCTGAGGGTCGCCGGCACGTCGAACCAGCCGAACACGCTGATGGGTTTGCCCTCGGCGGTGGAAATCAGGTAGCCGGCGACGATCACCGCGACCAGCAGCCCGTACAGGGCCAGGTGGCCGAGCTTGCTGGCCTTGCGCGTCAGCGCGCCATGGTTGGCCGGGGCCGGCGGCGGCGGGCTGAGGAAACGCCAGGCGATGCGCACGATCAGGGCGATGGCCAGCAGGATGCCGATGCTCTTGTGGATTTCCGGGGCGCGGTGGTACCAGGTGTCGTAGTAGTCCAGCTCGCGCATCCACAGGCCCAGGCCGAACAGGCCGAAGACCACCAGGGCGCTGCCCCAGTGCAGGAAGAGACTGACCAGACCGTAACGGGAGGGCGAATTACGCCATTGCATCGAGAGGTTTCCTGATAAAGCCGGAGCATCAAGACTAGCGGCAAAACGATCGGATAAAAGTGGAAATTACTGCTTTGAAACATCGATTCACAAGATAGATTCGCTGGCTAATGACCATTCCAGAGCCTCCAGGGGCGTTCTACGGGATAACACCCTGGGTGCGGGAATTATTCGATGCAAAAGAAAAGGGGCGCCCGCGGGCGCCCCTTTCCACGGCCGGAGCCGCGGCTCAGAACATGTCGGTGAACCAGGAGAAGGCGCCCTTCTTCTTGCCCTCGCCCGCGGCCGGTGCCGCCGGCACTTCGCTGGCCTTGGCCGGCGCGGGGATGCTGACGGTCTTGCCGTCGGCCAGGTCGCGCAGCTGCGCGGCGGCGCGCTTGCCGCTGCGCAGGGCGCCCTCGATGGTGCCCGGGTAGAGCGCGTCGGTGTGCTCGCCGGCGAAGGCGACGCGCGGCAGCGGCTGCTCCCAGGCGCGCCAGAAGCGGCTGATCTGCCCCGGGCCGTAGGCCAGGTAGGAGCCGCCGGTGCTGACGTCGGTACTGTAGCGGCGCATTTCGTAGCCGGAATAGGCGCCGCGCATCTTCGGGTAGTACTTGTTCATGCGGATCAGCACCTGGTCGACCATCTGCCGGTCGCCGAAGGCCTGCAGCACGCGGGCGTTGTCGCCGGAGAGGTTGATCAGCACGTTGGCGCCGCCCTTGAGCGCGGGCTCCACCCAGATCATGCCCAGGCCCTGGTCGCTGTAGATCTCGCCGGACAGGCGCGACTTGTCGTCCCACACCGGGCGCTTGAACTTCAGCAGGATCTGGTCGCGCCAGCCGTAGTTGGTGTTCTTCAGCGCCTCCTGCTGCTTGGCGCTCAGGCCCGGGGTCAGCTGGATCTGGCCGAGGGCGCGCAGCGGCACGGCGAGCACCGCGTAGTCGGCCTTGTAGCCGGTGGCGCCGGCCTTGACGGTGACGCCGTCCTTGTCCTGCACGACGGCGCTGACGCGGGCATTGGTCTTGATGGTCTTCAGCTGCTTGACGAAGGCCTCGGCCAGCACCTGGCTGCCGCCGGGCAGGCGCGCGGCGCGCAGGTCGCGGTCGTCGACGTTGCGGTACACCCGGCCCTGCTGGGCGAGGTACAGCAGCGACAGGCGCGAGGGCTCGTCGTAGTGCGAGCGGATGCGCTGGTTGACCAGCAGGCGCGCGGTCGGCGACAGGTTCAGCTTGTCCAGCCAGCGGGCGACGTTGAGCTGGTCGAGGGCGAACAGGGTCTTGTTGGCCAGCGGGTCGAGCGGGTCGTCGATGGACGCCGAGAGGTCGTTCAGCGACTTCTCGAAGCGCTCGAGGTCGGCGGCCACGGCGGGCATCTTCTGCTTCAGGTCGGCGGAGCTGTAGTAGACGCCGTCGATCAGGTAGCTGGGGGTGCGCACGAATTCCGGCGCCGGCACCGCCTTGAGCTTGAGGCTGTCCAGGTAGCCGTTGAGGGTCGGCTGGGCCTTGGCGTTGCCCAGCCATTCGCTGGTGGCCAGGCCCGAGCGCCCGCCGATCTGCGGCTTGGCCTCCAGCAGGGTGACCTGCCAGCCCGACTGCTGCAGTTCATAGGCGGTGCTGAGGCCCGCCAGCCCGCCGCCGACCACGATCGCGGTCGGTTGCCTGTCCTTGCCCAGCGCGACCGCGCTGAACGCCGCCAGCGCCAGCAGCGAAGCCGCGCGCAGCCATCGAATCTTCATCGTGCATCCCCCCAACATGGTGCGAAGGCGCGCAGCATACGCCAGCGCCCAGTGGCCGGCCAGATGCCATCCCCTGCCGTGTGTCGCGGCGCGCGCCTTGTCCGTCCATGTCCCATTGCATAGGCTTGCCCGACGACTTCAAGAGGAGACCTGCCATGGGCCTGAACGCCGAGTGGATGCAGCGCGACCTGGAGGTGCTCTGGCACCCCTGCACCCAGATGAAAGACCACGAGCGCCTGCCGGTCATCCCGATCCGCCGCGGCCAGGGCGTGTGGCTGGAGGACTTCGAGGGCAAGCGCTACCTGGATGCGGTCAGCTCCTGGTGGGTGAACGTCTTCGGCCACGCCAACCCGCGCATCAACCAGCGCATCAAGGACCAGGTGGACCAGCTGGAGCACGTGATCCTCGCCGGCTTCACCCACCAGCCGGTGGTCGAGCTGTCCGAGCGCCTGGTGCGCCTCACCCCCGAAGGCCTGTCGCGGGTGTTCTACGCCGACAACGGCTCCTCGGGCATCGAGGTGGCGCTGAAGATGAGCTACCACTACTGGCAGAACCGCGGCCAGCCGGCGAAGCAGCGCTTCGTCACCCTGACCAACAGCTACCATGGGGAAACCGTGGCGGCGATGTCGGTGGGCGACGTGGCGCTGTTCACCGAGACCTACAAGTCGCTGCTGCTGGACACCCTCAAGGTGCCCAGCCCGGACTGCTACCTGCGCGCCGAGGGCGAGAGCTGGGAAGCCCACTCCCGGGCCATGTTCGAGCACATGGAACGCACCCTGGAGCAGCACCACCGGGAAGTCGCCGCGGTCATCGTCGAGCCGCTGATCCAGGGCGCCGGCGGCATGCGCATGTACCACCCGGTGTACCTCAGGCTGCTGCGCGAGGCCTGCGACCGCTACGGCGTGCACCTGATCCACGACGAGATCGCCGTCGGCTTCGGCCGCACCGGCAGCATGTTCGCCTGCGAGCAGGCCGGCATCACCCCGGACTTCCTGGTGCTGTCCAAGGCCCTGACCGGCGGCTACCTGCCGATGGCCGCGGTGCTCACCACCGACAAGGTCTACCAGGCCTTCTACGACGACTACGCCACCCTGCGCGCCTTCCTCCACTCGCACACCTACACCGGCAACCCGCTGGCCTGCACCGCGGCCCTGGCGACCCTGGACATCTTCGAGCAGGACAACGTCATCGAGGCCAACAAGGCCCTGGCCGCGCGCATGGCCTCGGCCACCGCGCACCTGGCCGACCACCCCCACGTGGCCGAGGTCCGCCAGACCGGCATGGCCCTGGCCATCGAGATGGTCCAGGACAAGGCCAGCCGCGCGCCCTACCCCTGGCAGGAACGCCGCGGCCTGAAGGTCTACCAGCACGCCCTGGAACGCGGCGCCATGCTGCGCCCGCTGGGCAACGTGGTGTACTTCCTGCCGCCCTACGTGATCACCCCGGAGGAAATCGACTTCCTCGCCGAAGTAGCCAGCGAAGGCATCGACATCGCCTGCAAGGGCTCGGTGAGCGTGGCGGTCAGCCAGCGTTTCCCGGACCATCGCGATCCGGGTTGAGGGCTGGTCGCCAGCCGCGAGCAGCAAGCCACAAGCTGCAAGCAAGGGCAAAAGCTTCGACCCCGCAGCGGGAAGCTTTATGCTTGCAGCTTTCCACTTGCCGCTTGCAGCTGCCCCTATGCGCCTTTCCCGCTTCTTCATCGACGCCCCCCTCTCCCTCGGCCAGCACGAGCTGCCCGAGGCCCAGGCCCACTACATCGGCCGTGTGCTGCGGCATGCCGCCGGCGATGCCGTGCAACTGTTCGATGGCTCCGGCCAGGAGTTCCTCGGCAAGTTGGTGGAAGTGGGCAAGAAGAGCGTGCGCGTGGAGCTGCGCGAAAGCTTCGCCGGCCTGGCCGAGTCGCCGCTGCGGCTGCACCTGGGCCAGGGCCTGTCGCGCGGCGAGCGCATGGACTGGGCGATCCAGAAGGCCACCGAGCTGGGCGCCGCGCGCATCACCCCGATCGTCAGCGAACGCTGCGAGGTACGCCTGAAGGACGAGCGCGCCGACAAGCGCACCGCCCACTGGCGCCAGATCGCCATCAGCGCCTGCGAGCAATGCGGCCGCTCGGTGCTACCGCAGATAGACGCACCCGTCGGCCTCGCCGAATGGCTGCAAGCCGCCGAGGCCGACCTCAAGCTGGTGCTGCACCCGGTGGCCGAGCCCCTGGCCAGCCACGCCCGCCCGGGCAGCCTGGCCTTCCTCATCGGCCCGGAAGGCGGCCTCAGCGACACCGAGGTGGAACAGGCCAGGACCGCCGGCTTCCACGCCGCGCGCCTGGGCCCGCGGGTGCTGCGCACCGAGACCGCGCCGGTGGTGGCGCTGAGCGTGGCGCAGCAGCTGTGGGGCGACTTCTGAGGGCTCGCCGGGCAACCACCGGTACATTCCTGAAACCTTATCCGCCGTTGCGAACCGTGTAGGAGCGGGCCCTGCCCGCGATTCGCGCGCAGGGCGCGCGCCTACAGGGGAATGGCGCGGGGATGGAGCGGCGGAGCGGATCTCATCCGCGAATCGCGCCGGAACGCCCGGCTATCGCGGAAACAGGGGGAATGCCATGCCTCACGGCGACCTGTAGGAGCGGACTCTGCCCGCGATTCGCGCGCAAGGCGCGCGCCTGCACGTCTCAAAGCCCCCGCAGCGCCAGGCCGGCCAGGCCGAGCAGCAGCACGCCGCAGCCGGCGTAGCTGACGCGGTGCCAGAACAGCGAGGTGTTGCGCCGCAGCCAGTCCACCAGGCCGGCGCAGAGGAAGCACCAGATCAGCGACGAGAGCATGAAGCCGGCAAAGAACACCAGCGACTGCGACTGGCTCGGGGTGCCTTCGACGATGCCGGCCAGGGCGCTGCCCAGTGCGCCCCAGTAGACCACGTTCTTCGGGTTGGACAGCGAGATGGCCGCCCCGGAGGCGAAGGCGTTGCCGGCGCTGGTGGCCGCCTCCAGGTCGTCCAGCGGCGGGCGCCAGGCGTCGCGCAGGCCCTGGATGCCGAGCCAGGCCAGGTAGGCCGCGCAGGCCAGCGTCAGGGGCACGCGCACCTGTTCGTGGGCCAGCAGCAGGGCCAGGCCGGTCAGCCCCAGCAGTGCCCAGACCGCGTCGCCGATCAGCGAGCCGAGCTGTACCAGCAGCGCCGGGCGGAAGCCGCCGGTCAGGCCGCGGCGCAGGGTTTCGCTGAACACCGCCCCCGGCGAGACATTGAAGGCGAAGCCGAACAGCAGGGCGGCGAGGAAGATGGCGAGCATGGGGCGGGACTCCGGAAAGCGGGAATGCGCCCATTCTCCCCGGGCGATGGCGGAAAAACTTGAACCGGATTGCGCTGCTTCAGCCGCGCAGCGTGCGCTGGTAGCGGCCGGGGCTGACGCCGTAGGCGCTGCGGAAATGGCGGGTCAGGTGGCTCTGGTCGGCGAAGCCCAGGGCATGGGCGGTATCGCCCACGGCGACGCCCGCCCGCAGCAGCGCCAGGGCGCGCCGGGTGCGCAGCTGCATGGCCCACTGCCGCGGGCTCATCCCGGTGTGCTGCTTGAAGGCCCGCAGCAGGTGGAACCTGGAGACCTGCACCTGCTCCGCCATGGCCTCCAGGCTCAAGGGTTCGGCGAGGTTGGCGGCGAGCAGCTCCTGCAGGCGCTCCACCGGGCGCCGGCCAAGGGCCGCCGTGGCCGGAGGACGGGTCCCCGCATGCCGCGCCAGCTCGGCCAGCACCAGGGTCAGGCACTCCTCGCCGCGCTCGCGCAGGAAGGCGTCGCCGGACAGGGCCAGCTCCACAGCACGGGCCAGCTCCCCCGCCAGCTGCGGGTGCGCCAGCAGCGGCCGCGCGAAGGCCAGGCGTTGCAGGCCGAGGCTCGCGGCCAGCACGGCTTCCGGCAGGTAGAGGCTGACGAAGCGCCAGGGCTGGCCGTCGGCGGCGCCGCCGCCCTGGATCTGCCCCGGGTTGTAGAGGGTGATGTCGCCGGCACTGGCCTGGAGGCTACGGCCGTCCAGCCAGATGTCCTCGCTGCCGCAGAGGTTGGCGCTGATGACGAATTCGTCATGGCTGTGCTTGTCGAAGCGGTGCCCGCTCAGGGCCGCGCTGGCCACTTCGCAGCCGTCGCCCAGCCAGGCGTGACGCAGCGCCATGGCCGGGCCTCAGATCAGCCCGGCATCGGCGAGCTTCTGCTCCAGCGCCACCAGGTCGGGGATGCGCACCAGTTCGTCGCCGACGCTCACCGCCGCCAGCTCCAGCGGCGCCAGCCCGGTTTCGGCGCGGGGCAGCTCGGGGCCGACCTTGAGCGAACGCGGGATGCCCTGGGCCAGCAACGCCAGGAACTTCACGTGGGGGCGGCCGCCCAGGGCGTTGAGGACGATGACCCGCGCCCCCGGGCCGGCCTGGGCCGAGCCGCCGGACGCCGCCTCGAAGGACAGCAGCGGCAGGCGCAGGTCGCGCCAGGCCACCTGGCCCAGGTACCAGGCCGGCAGGCCCGGCTGCGCCTGGGGCGCACGGTAGGCGATCAGTTCGGCCACGGCCACGTTGGGCAGCAGCAGGGTGCGGTCGGCCAGGGGCACCAGCAGCCCGGTCAGGCTGGCGGGTGCCTCGTCGCCGCCGAGGTTGGCCGGGGTGCCGTTCACAGGGGCTTCCTGCGGCAGGGAAAGATCACTCATGACTCCACTCCAGTGGCCGCACACTGCGCGGCCAGGTGTTCGACCAGCGCCGCGGCTAGCTCGCGCGGGTCGGCCGAGAAGGTACTGTAGCCGCCCTCGCGCAGGCTGTCGGGCATGCTCGAGCAGGCGCAGCCGTCCGCGCGCTGCGTCCAGATCTCGGCGCCCTGGCGGCGCACGTAGGCCGCCGCGGCGCTGCCGTCGCTGCACATGCCGCTGAAGACTATCACCCCGCAGCGGTTGCCGAACTGCTGGGCGAGGTTGAGCATCATCTGGTCGATGGACGGGCTGTAGGGCTCCGGCCAGGCCCGCTGGCCCAGGCGCATCCGGCCATCGTCGGCGAAACCCAGCTCGTGCTGCACCGGCACCACGACCACTTCGCCGCAGCGCAGCCAGTCGGCGTCGCGGGCGAGGTTGACGCGCCACTGGCTATGCCGCCCCACCGCCTGCGGCAGGCTCTGCTCGAACGAGGGGGCGATGTGCTGGGCATAGAGGAAGGCCAGCGGCAGGCCGCCCGGCAGCGCATCGAGGAACGCCTTGACCGCCGCCGGGCCGCCCAGGGACGCGGCCAGCAGCCAGACCTGGCGCGCCGGCTCGCCCACCTGCAGCGGCGAGGCCGCCAGCCCGTCGGGCAGGGCGATGCGGCTGGGCCGCTGGGCCTCGCCCAGCAGCGCCTCCAGGCTCTGGCCGACGTTGGCGCTGGGGTCGCCCACCAGGCGCCGCAGCTTGCCCACCAGGCGCCGTTCCCAGCGCGGGTAGTGCTCGGAAAGCCGCTCGGGGGCATGGCCCTCGCCGAACAGCACCGGCACCTGCGCCTGTTCCAGCAGGTTGTCCAGCAGCGGCGTGTCTTCCTGCTGGGCCAGGTCGACCAGCCACAGGTCGGTCTCGCAGGCGGCCAGCTGGGCCTCGTCCAGGCGCCCGGGGTCGGCGTTGAGCACCACCTGGTAGCCATGCCCGGCCAGGGCCTGCTGCAGCACGTGGCGCTGCAGCGAGGTGTCGGCGATGATCGCGATCCTTGCGCCACTCTGCTCAGGCATGGGCATTCACCAGTGCCTGGATGCTGTCGAGCAGCTCGGATTCCTGGTAGGGCTTGCCCAGGTAGCGGTTGACGCCGATGGCCAGGGCCCGATCGCGGTGCTTCTCGCCGGTACGCGAGGTGATCATGATGATCGGCAGGTCCTTCAGGCGTTCGTCGTGGCGCACCAGGGTGGCCACCTCGAAGCCGTCCATGCGCGGCATCTCGATGTCCAGCAGCATGATGTCGGGCTTGTGTTCCTGCAGCTGGGCGATGGCGTCGACACCGTCCTTGGCGGTCAGCACGTTCATGCCGTTGCGCTCCAGCAGGCGGCTGGTGACCTTGCGCACGGTGACCGAGTCGTCCACCACCATGACCAGGGTCGGGCGCTGCTGCTCGCTGTCCGCCTGCGGCGCGCTGGGCAGCGCGCGGCGCGGCTGGGCATGCAGGGCGAGGCTGGCCAGGCGGGCGCGGATGGTCGCCAGCAGGTCGAGGATCACCACCACGCGGCCGTCGCCGAGGATGGTCGCGCCGGAAATGCCGCTGACCCCGGCGAACTGCGCGCCCAGGCTCTTCACCACGATCTCGCGGGAGCCGGCCAGGGCATCCACCTGCACCGCCACGGCATGTTCCGCGGAGCGCACCAGGATCACCGGCAGCGGCAGCGACTGGCCCACCAGCTTGGGCTGCTGGCCGTTGTTCAGCAGGTCGCCCAGGTACTTCAGCTCGTAGTCCTGGCCGGCATATTCGAAGTGCGGCGCATGGCCCTGCCTGCCGCCTTCCTCGTAGAGGGCCTCCAGCTCGTAGGGCGAGACGCGGACGATGCCCTCGATGGTGTTCAGCGGCACGGCGTACAGGTCCTCGCCGGAAAGCACCATGAGCGCGCGGTTCACCGACACGGTGAAGGGCAGGCGGATGGCGAAGCGGGTGCCCTTGCCCGGCTCCGACTGGATGCTCATGGAGCCGCCGAGCTGCTTGACCTCGGCGTTGACCACGTCCAGGCCGACGCCGCGCCCGGAAATCTGCGTGAGCTTCTCGGCGGTGCTGAAGCCGGCCTCGAGGATGAACTGCAGCACCTCGTGGTCGGAAAGCTCGGCATCGGCCGCCATCAGCCCGCGCTCGACGGCCTTGCGGCGCACCGCGTCGAGGCGGATGCCGCCACCGTCGTCGGCCAGGCTGAGGAGGATGTCGCCGCCCTCGCGGCCCAGCTCCAGGCGGATGCTGCCGGCCTCCGGCTTGCCGGCGGCGCGGCGCGCGTCGGCGGATTCGATGCCATGGTCGACGGCGTTGCGCAGCATGTGCTCCAGGGGCGCGACTATGCGCTCCAGCACGGTGCGGTCCATTTCCCCTTCGGCGTTGCCGACGATGAACTCCACCTGCTTGCCCAGTTCGCCGGCGACCTGCCGGACGATCCGCCGCAGGCGCGGCACCAGGCGGTCGAAGGGCACCATGCGGGTGCGCATCAGGCCTTCCTGCAGCTCGGTGTTCACCCGCGCCTGCTGCAGCAGCAGGGTCTCGGCGTCGCGGTTCTTCGCGGCCAGGGTTTCCTTGAGGTCGAACAGGTCGGACGCGGACTCGAACAGCGCGCGGGACAACTGCTGCAGTTGCGAGTAGCGGTCCATTTCCAGCGGGTCGAAGTCCTCGTAGCCGGCGCGCTCGGCGTCGGCCTGGTGGCGCGAGAGAATCTGCGCCTGGGTCTCGGTGTCGAGGCGGCGCAGCTGGTCGCGCACCCGCTCGATGGTGGCGTCCATCTCCGTGAGGGTCGAGCCGACGTCGCTCACCTGCTGCTCGACGCGGCCACGGAAGATGGAGGTTTCGCCGGCCAGGTTGACCAGGTTCTCCAACAGCGGCGCCGGGACCTTCACCAGCTCCTGCGGGGCGCGCCGCGCGGCGGCCTGCTGCGCGGCCTCCTGGGCGCGCTGGACGAAGGGCAGCACCTTGGGCGCCTCGCTGCGCGGCGGCTCGGCGACGGCCATGATGGCGCCGGCGGCCAGGACCGGCAGCGGCGCCTCGACCGGCTCCGGCTCGCTGGCGGGCGGCGGCGTGACGGCCGCGGCGCTCTCCGCGGCGGCATCGGCCTCGCCGACCTGCTGGCGCAGGTGGTCCACTTCGTTCTGCAGGCCGTCGAAGCCCGACTGCACGTCGAGCAGCAGGCTGTCCGGCCAGGGCGCGCCCTGACGCTGGGCTTCGGTGAGGTGTTCCTCGAGGTCGTGGGCGAGGTCGCCGAGGGCGTTCTGCCCGGCCAGCCGAGCGCCGCCCTTGAGGGTGTGGAGGATGCGCAGCAGCTCGTCGAGGGCGCCGTGGTCGCCATCGGCGTCCCAGCGGCCCAGGGCGTGCTCCATGCCTTCGAGCAGGTCGTCGGCTTCTTCCAGGAAGATGTCGATGATGTCCGCCGCCGGCTCGTCGCCGCCCAGCAGGGTCGAGGCCAGCGGCTGCAGGCTGACGCTGCTGGGCATGCTCAGCTGTTCGTCGGGGTTGGCGCGGAAGTCGCGGATCGCCGCGATCAGCGACTCGCCCTCGGGAACCGGCCGCCGGCCCTGCACCGCCTCGAGCATTTCCGCCAGGCGGTCGTGGCAGCGCTGGAGCAGCGCGAAGAGCCCGTCGCTGGCGCGCAGGCGCCCGCCGCAGAGGCCTTCGTAGAGGTATTCCAACTCGTGGGCGAGGTCGCCGATGGGGCGGATCTCGGCCATGCGCGCGCCGCCCTTGAGGGTATGCAGGTCACGCTGCAGGGCCTCGAGCTCGACGCCGTTGTCGACGTTGCCCATCCAGCGCTGCAGCGCGCCGGCCGCGCTTTCCAGGATGTCGAAGCCTTCCTCGAGGAAGATGTCCACCAGTTCCTGGTCGTGCACTTCCAGCGGTTCGAACGCCGGCTTCGCCGCGGGTCCGGCGTCGTCGGCCCGTTCCAGGGCCTGGGCGCTTGGGTCGCTTTCCACCTCGTGGAGGAAGGTGGCGAGGTCGATCTCCTCCAGCACGGGACCGGTCGCCCCGGGCGCCGCGCTTTCGCTTTCCGGTTCGGGCTCCGACTCGGCTTCGGTCCCGTCCACGACCGGCTGCGGCGGCTCGTCCAGCAGCGGTTCGGCTTCGGCTTCGGCTTCGGCTTCGGCTTCGGCTTCGGCTTCGGCTTCGGCTTCGGCTTCGGCTTCGGCTTCGGCTTCGGCTTCGGCTTCGGCTTCAGGCTGGTGCTCGGCCGGCGCGGCGGTCAAGGCCGTTTCGGGGTTCTGGCGGAAGGCGCGGATGCGCTGGATCAGGTCGTCGGGGTCGGTCAGCGGCTGCCCGGCCTGCAGTTGGTCGAGCTGTTGCGCCAGGCAGTCGTGGCAGGCCTGGAGCAGCCCGAGGAGGCCGGGGTTGGCCTGGAAACGGCCATCGAGCAGGCCTTCGTAGAGCGACTCCAGTTCATGGGAAAGGTCGCCGATCTCGCGAATCTCGGCCATGCGCGCGCCACCCTTGAGGGTGTGCAGGTCGCGCTGCAGGGTGGACAGCGGGGCTGCCACGTCCGGGGCCTGGGCCCACTGGGCCAGGGCCTGGCCGGCGCTGTCGAGGATGTCCACGGCCTCTTCGAGGAAGATCGCCACCATTTCCTCGTCCAGCGTCGGCGCCACGCCGGACGTGCGCACGGCCTCCGGCTCGGCGGGCGCGGGCTCCGCCGCCCCGGCGAGCGGCGCCGCCGGCCATTGCAGGCCTTCGGGCAGGTCTTCCGGGGCGGTGGGACGGTCGAGCAGCAGCTCCTCGTCTTCCAGCGGGAAGTCGTCGGCGGTGAGCTGGTCGAGGTCGATGAATTCGCTCTCGCCTTCCACTTCCGCCGGCGCCGGCGCGGAAGCCTCGTCGGCCGCCGGGGCCGGTGCTTCGAGCAGGCGGTGCAGGGCCTCGACCTGCTGCGGGCAGGCGCTGACCTGCAACGCGGCGGCCACCTGGTCCATCATGCCGATCAGCGCCTCGTGGGCGTCCTCGGCGGCGCCGAAGAAATCGTCGCCCACCGCCAGCCGGCCCTGCTGCACCGCGCCGTAGACGGCCAGCAGCGCCTCGCACAGCTCGGCCATCTGCGGCAGCTCGGCCTGCTGCGCGCCCTTGGCCAGGGTCGCCAGCTCGTCGTGCAGGGCGTCCAGTTCCTGGCTTTCATGGGGGTGTTCGCGCCAGCGGCCGAGCAGGTCCTCGGCGTCCAGCAGGATGTTCATGCCCTCGGCGAGGAACAGGCCGAGCATCTGCGGGTCACCGGCGCTCTCGCCGCTTTCGCCGCGGCGCTTGGCCTCCGCGGCCTCCAGGCGCTCCTGCTGGACCTGGGCGATGCGCCGCAGCAACTCGTCGCCGCCGTCGATGCGCGCCAGCGGGCGGCCGGCGTCCAGTTGCTGCAGGCCGACCCTGAGCAGGCGCCCTGCCTCGCGCAGCAGTTCGGCCTCGCGCAGGTCGACCTGCAGCAGGTTGGTCTTGAACTCCTTCACCAGCCGCTCCAGCGGCGTGGCGATTTCCGCGATCGGCAGGATGCCGGCCATGTGCGCGCTGCCCTTGAGGGTGTGCAGGGCACGCTGCAGGTCGTCGGTGACCGGCTGGGGCAACTCGCGTTCGCAGTCGGCGAGGAAGCCGCCGAGGGTCTCCAGGTGGGTCTCGGCCTCGTTGCGGAAGATTTCCAGCAGTTGCGGGTCGAGGCCTTCGTCCAGGGCCGCGGCTTCCAGCACGGGCTCCAGCGCCGCCTCGGCCGCCGGGGTTTCCCCGCCTTCCGGCGGCGGCACCGGCTCGCCCTTGGCCAGGGCGTGGGCGGTGGCGGCGAGCTGGTCGACATCGTCGCGCTGGCGCTGCGCGCTGGCGGCGAACTCGTCCACCAGCGCCGGCATCAGTGCCACCACGTCGCCCACCACCTGCAGCACCGGCGCGCTGGCCGCGATGCTGCGGTCGAGCACGCGGTTGAGCAGGTTCTCGATGGACCAGGCCAGTTCGCCGACCACCAGCGCCCGGACCATGCGCCCGCTGCCCTTGAGGGTGTGGAAGGCGCGGCGGATCTCGGTCAGCGCCTCGCGGTCGTCGGTATCGGCCTGCCAGCGCGGCAGGTATTCGTTGATGGTCTCCAGGACCTCGCCGGCTTCCTCGATGAAGACCTCGCGCAGTTCCTCGTCCACCGGCTCCTCGTCGGCCGGCGGCGGCAGCAGGCTGGGCGGCACCTCGCGGGCCGGCGGGTTGATCGCCTGGGCCGGGGTTGCCATCACCTCGGCCAGGGACAGCGGCCTGGCCACCTCCGGCTCGGCCGCGGGCTCGGCCGGCGGCGTCGGCAGCTCGACCTCGGGCAGGTCCAGCGCGGCCATGTCCAGGGCTTCCCAGGCCTGGTCGGCGGCACTGGGCTGGGCGACGGCCGGGGCCTCGTCGAGGTCCGGGGAGGATAGCTCGGGTAGCCCTTCCGCCAGCGGCTCGAGCGCATCGAGCGGGGCGTCCAGCGCCAGCGTGGGCAGCTCCCCGGCCGCCGGTGGCTCGTCGGCTAGGGGCTCCAGGCTCCACTCGCCCAGGCTCGGTGCGACGTCGCCGGGTTGCGGGGCGTCGAACGAGAGGTCCCATTCGAGTTCGCCGGCCGACGCCGGCAGGCTGGTTTCCGGCTCGGCACCGGCATCCAGGGCCGGCAGCTCGTCCAGGCTCCACGTCGTATCGGGGGCGGAGGGGGTTTCTTCGTCCAGCGTCCACTGGATTTCGCCTTCCGCGGCAGCGGGGCTCGCGGCGGCCTCCAGGCCCGGCAGGTCGTCGAGGGTCCAGGAGTCGCCGGCGGCCGCCAGGCCGGGCGCGGCATCGGCGGCCTTCAGCGCGTCCGGGCTGTCCAGGGACAGGCCCTGGTCCAGCGACCAGCCCTGCTCCAACGGCTCGGCGGGCTGCTCCAGCGGCGCGTCGAGGCTGAAATCGACGCCGGCATCGTCGAGCGCCGGGGCCTCGGGCTCGGCCAGGGTCCAGTTGTCGTCGGAGACCAGCAACGGCGCCTCGACGTCCTCGCGGATCGGCGCCGCTTCCTCGGTGGCCGGCAGGTCCCAGGAAAGCTCGTCGCCGGCTTGGGCGAGATCGCCGGCATTGGCCGGCTCCCAATCGGGTTCGGCGGCGAAGGCCTGCGCGGCCTCCGGCACTATGCCATCGGGCGCCTGCAGTTCGTCGACGGCGCCCTGCTCCGCCAGCACGTCGGCGGCGGCGCTGCTCGCCAGCAGGTCGATTTCCGCCAGCGTCTCGTCCGCCGGGGCGGCGGGCGTGGGCGCATCCAGGATGGAAGGCCGCGGCTTGAGCGGGTAGCCCAGCTGATCCAGGCTCTCCTCGGCGACGTCGAGGATCAGCTCGCCGGAGCTACCCTGGTCCTCGGAGAGGCGTTCGAGGTAGTACTCCACGCCGGTGATGGCGTCGGCCAGGGTGTCCAGGCTGTGCCAGTCCGGCACCGCCTGGCGCGCCAGCAGCTGTTCCTGGATGTAGCGGTTGCAGGCTTCCAGCAGCCGCGCCGCGCGGCCCTGGTCGATCATTTCCAGGCCACCGCGGACCTGGGTCAGCAACTCCGGCACCCGCGCCAGGTGCTCGTGGTTCCACTGCGAGGCGATGAACTCGATGATGGCGTCCTTGGCCAGCTCCAGGCCGTTGCGCGCCTCCTTGATCACCACCTGGTGGATCTGCGCCACGTCGGTGGTCGGCAGGCGGCTCTCCTCGTCGCCGTGTTCCTCGCTGGGCCCGGCCATGCCGGCCAGGGTGGCCTCGACGTAGAGCAGCGCGCCGGCGACGTCCATCAGGGTCGCGTCGCTGGGCTCGCGGCGCCCGTCGGCCAGGGCGCCGACCACTTCGAGCTGGTCGAGGATCACCCGGCGCGGCTGGCCGAAGCCGAGCACCGCCAGGGTGTCGGCGATCTGCTTGAGCGGCGTCACCAGGGCCTGCAGGTCCGCCACCGCGGAGCGGTCGCTGCGCACGAAGAGGTCGAGGCTGTCCTTGACCCGCACCAGCTCCTCGCACAGGGCGCCGACCACCGAGCGCATGGCGTCGCGATCGGGGCCGGCCAGGCGGGCGCGTTCCTCGTCCACCACGGCGGCGCCGGGCAGCGCCTCGTCCAGGCGGTATTCGTCCTTGACCTCGCGCACCTTGGGCGACTGGTCGGAGGCCTTGGCCACGTAGAACAGCAGGTTCTTCACCAGTTCGTCGGGCGCCGCCTGGTTCATGCCGTCGGCGCCCTCCTCGACCAGGCGCTTGAACTCGCGGTCGACCTGGCGCAGCAGGTTGCGCACCGTGGTGCCGTTGGCGATGCTGCCGTTGGCCAGGCCCTCGACCATGGCCGAGGCGATGGTCCACAGGCGGCCCAGCGGGGCCTCCCGGCACAGCGATTCGAGGCGGGCGAAGACCCGCGCCATGTAGCCCAGGTTGGTCGGCAGGTCCTGGTTGCGGATCACCCCGACCAGCGCCACCTGCAGCATCTGCCGCAGCTTGCGCAGCAGCACCGGCAACTCGGAGGTGCGCAGGCGCGCCAGGGCGTCGTGGGGCAGCAGCGGCTTGCCGCCGGACAGGTCGGGGGCGAACAGGCTGGTTTCCGAGAGCAGCTTCTCGCCGCGGGCGGCGCGCAGGTCGTTGAGCAGCGGCAGCACCACCATCGGCAGGTCGCGGCGGGCGCTCTGGATGCGGTCGAGGTACACCGGCAACTGCAGGATGGCCTGCATCAGCACTTCCAGGGCCTCGCCCTGGCTGGGCACGCGCTGGTCGATCAGCGCCTGGGTGAGCTGCTCCATTTCCTCGGCGAGCAGGGCGGCGCCATAGAACTCCACCATCTGCAGGGTGCCCCGCACCTGGTGGACGTGGGCCAGGCAGAAGCCCATGCGCGTGGGGTCCTGCGGGTTCTCGACGAACGCCTCCAGGGCTTGCCGCGCCTGCTTGAGGGTTTCGGCGATCTCGCCTTTCACCCATTCCAGGGCGACATAATCGTGCCGATCACCCATAGCCACTCCACTCATGTGTCTGTGTCATCCCTTCCGGGTAAAGGCCAGAACCCGCTCGTCGGCCACCGGCACCAGGTCCGGGTGCTGCCATTCGGCCACCTCGCCAACGCCTATCACCAGCAGCCCACCCGGCGCCAGGCGCTCGGCCAGGCGGTTGAGGATGTCCCGGCGCCGCCAGCGGCGGAAGTAGATCAACAGGTTCTGACAGAAGATCACGTCCAGGCCGGACATGGGCGCCTGCCCCAGGTCCAGCACGTTCAATCGCGTACAGCACACCCGCTCGGCCAGCTCGGGTCGTACCCGGTAGCGGCCGTCGGCCTCTTCCCGGAAATAGCGTTGCTTCAGTTCGTCCTCGACATCCGCCAGCTTGCGCGCCGGGTACAGCCCCTCGCGGGCCTTGCCCAGGGCGCTGAGGCTGATGTCGGTGCCGCTCACCCCGTACAGCGCCGGCAGCTCCAGTTCGCGCAGCGCCTCGGCGACCACCATGGCCAGCGAGTAGGGTTCCTCGCCGCTGGAACAGCCCACGCTCCACAGCGCCAGCGGCCGCCCCAGCGCCGGCAGGCGCTCGCGGACGTAGCCGGCGAGCAGCTCGAAGGACGCAAGGTGGCGGAAGAAGCGGGTTTCCTGGACGGTCAGGCGGTCCAGCAGGTTCGACCACTCCACCGCGCCCCGCGGGCCATCGGTGACCTGGCGGTAGTAGCTGGCGTAGTCGCCGATGCCCAATTCGCGCATGCGCGCGCCCAGGCTGGTCTGCAGGAAGGTCCGGCGCTGTTCGTTGACCACCACGCCGGTGCGTTCTTCCAGCAGAGCCTGCCAGTCGCGGAACTCCGCCGCCGACATGTCGGCCAACGGCTGCAACGACCAGACGCCAGTTGCCTGCATGTCGCGCCTCTCGCTCAAGACTGTCGTGCGCGGTGCCCTTCAGCCCCGCGCACCTCCGCTCAGGCCCGTTCTGCCAGGTCCGGCAGCTTGAAGCCGGATACCGAGTTGCGCATCTCGCTCGCCATCTTCGCCAGGTTGCCGATGCTGCGCGCAGTGGCGGTGGTACCGGCGGAGGTCTGCGAGGTGATCTCCTGGATCACGTTCATGGTGTTGGAAATGTGGCCGGCGGACGACGCCTGCTGACGGGCGGCGTTGGAGATGTTCTGGATCAGCGCCGCCAGGGTCTTGGATACCTTCTCGATCTCTTCCAGGGCCACACCGGCGTCCTGCGCCAGGCGGGCACCGCGGACCACTTCGGAGGTGGTCTGCTCCATGGAGATCACCGCTTCGTTGGTGTCGGTCTGGATGGTCTTCACCAGCGCCTCGATCTGCTTGGTCGCGGCGGAGGAACGTTCCGCCAGGCGCTGTACCTCGTCCGCCACCACGGCGAAGCCGCGGCCCGCGTCACCGGCCATGGACGCCTGGATCGCGGCGTTCAGGGCGAGGATGTTGGTCTGGTCGGCGATGTCGTTGATCAGGCTGACGATGTCGCCGATCTCCTGGGACGATTCGCCCAGGCGCTTGATCCGCTTGGAAGTGTCCTGGATCTGCTCGCGGATGTTGTCCATGCCGGTGATGGTGTTGTGCACCACCTCGTTGCCCTTGTTGGCGATGGCCACCGAACGCTCCGCCACCGCGGAGGACTCGCTGGCGTTCGCCGATACCTGGTCGATGGACACGGCCATTTCGTTGATCGCCGCGGAGGCGCCGGCGATTTCCTGGGCCTGGTGCTCGGAGGCCTCGGCCAGGTGCATCGCCGTGGCCTGGGTTTCCTGGGCGGCGGCGGCCACCTGCACGGCGGTCAGGTTGATGGTTTCCACCAGCTCGCGGAGCTGGTCGATGGAGTAGTTGATGGAGTCCGCGATGGCACCGGTGAAGTCCTCGGTCACGGTCGCGGCCACGGTCAGGTCACCGTCGGCGAGGTCGGCGATCTCGTCGAGCAGCCGCAGGATCGCCGCCTGGTTGCGTTCGTTCTTCTCGGCGGTCTCGGCCAGCCGGCGGTTGGTCTCGCGCACCATCACCAGGCCGATGAGGATGATCGAGCCGAGGGCGAGGATGGCCAGGGCGACGCTCGCCACCTGGTTGAGGTGACGGCTGCCGGCCAGGTTCTCGAAGCCGTCGGCCAGCTTGGAGGCCTTGTCCAGCAGGGTCTGCGAGCTGCTGAAGATGGTGTTGGCGGACTCGCGGACCTGGAACAGTTCCGGCGAGGTCTCGAGGATCTCGTCCACCGAGCCCGAGACGAACTCGAACAGCTCGGAAATCTCGTTGAGGCGGTCCACTGCCTCGGCGTTGGTCACCTTGGAGATGCTCATCGCCGCGTTGCCTTCCTTCATGCCCTTGAGCACCCGGCCGAACAGGCTGGCGTCGCGGCCGAAGCTGTCGGCGGCCTGCACCGAGTTCTCGTCGCCGGCGAGCACCTTGTTCACCGAGCCGAGGATACGTTCGGCGAGCAGCGACTGGCGCTGGGCCACGGCGACCTGGTCGGCCGGCGCGCCGCTTTCCAGGAGGATGTCCACCACTTCCTCGTAGGTCACCTGCAGCTGCGGGATGGTCTCGGCGAGGGTCGCGGCCACCTGGTGCAGCGAGAGCACGGTCTGCTCGCTGGCGAGGATGGAGTCGGTGTTCTTGCGCAGCAGGTCCCAGTCCTTCTGCACGTCGGCCATCTGCGCCTGGACGTCGGCCGGGCTCGACGGCAGGCCGGTGGTCTCGTCACCCTTGAGCAGCACGTTCCAGCGCTTCTCGAAGTCGTTGCGGGCGTCCTTCAGCGACTTGAACGCCTCGCTCTTGCCCGCCGCCGCTTCCGTGGCGTTCTTGGCGATCCGCTGCGACAGCACGCGCAGTTCGCCGGCGTGGCCGATGTACTGCTTGTCGTGGTTCGACTGGGTGTTGAGGTAGGCGAAGTTGGCGAACAGCAGCACGATCGAGACGATCAGGACGATGAACAGCCCCGCGATCAGTGAACTGCTGCGCGCCCCCGAAAAGAGATTGCCTGTCTTGATTTTCTTCATATACGGCCCCCGCCTGGACCCACCACGATTTCGGTTTCCATGTCACGACACGGGCCGGAAGTCCCCGGCCCAACCGGTTTCAACTAGCTGGCGACGTCGAGGAAGCCCGGGTGCTGCGCCAGGGCATGCGGGCTGAATACCAGCCAGGGCTGCTCTCGATGGAATACGCCATGAACAAAGGGTTGCAGCGCCGCCTCCAGGGGCGGCAACTGCTCGCTGAAGGCATCCACCGGGAAGTGCTGCATGCCCAGGACCTCATCGACGATGAGCCCGGCGAACACCTCCCCGTGTTCCACCACCAGCACGCGGCGCTGCTTGCGCAACGGCGACAGCTCCGCGCCGAGAAAACCGCACAGGTCCATGATCGGCAGCAGCCGACCGCGGACGTTGGCCACGCCCCGGACCCACTCGCGCACGCCGGGCAACAGGGTGTAGCGCGGCTCGTGGAGCACTTCGCCGACCTCCCCCATGGGCGCCACGAACAGGCGCCCGGCCATGCGGAAGCCGATGCCGTTCCAGCTCTGCACGACCTCGCGCTGCGCCGGCAGGCCGGCAGCCAGGCGACGGCAGCGCTGGTCGATCTCGACGAGAAGCTGGTAGGGACTCTGGACTTCAGACATGCCGGCCCTGGCCTTTTCTAATAGTTATTCGGGCCCCGCCCGGCGTCAGCCGGCGAGTACCGCGTTGATGGTCTTGAGCAGCGTTTCCTCGTCGACCGGCTTGGTCAGGTAGTCGCGCGCGCCCTGGCGCTTGCCCCAGACCTTGTCGGTCTCCTGGTCCTTGGTGGTGACGATGATGACCGGGATGGCGCTGGTCTCCGGGTCCTTGGACAGCTGGCGGGTGGCCTGGAAGCCGTTCAGCCCGGGCATGACGATGTCCATCAGGACCACGTCCGGCTTCTCCTGGCGCGCCAGGGCGACGCCGTCGGCGCCGTTCTCGGCCTTGAGCACCTGGTGCGAATGCTTCTCCAGCATCGCGGTCAGCTTGTACATCTCGGTCGGAGAGTCATCAACAATGAGGATTCGAGCCATTGGGGTCCCCCAGGAAAAGGCATCACCGGCACGCAGGGCCGGACATCAGGAAGCTTGCTCCACCGGGGTGAAGTCTGGCACGTGGGTCTTGATGGCGCCGAGCAGCTCTTCCTTGCTGAAAGGCTTGGTGAGGTACTGGTCGGAGCCGACGATACGACCCTTGGCCTTGTCGAACAGGCCGTCCTTGGAGGACAGCATGATCACCGGGGTGGATTTGAAGGCGCTGTTGTTCTTGATCAGGGCGCAGGTCTGATAGCCGTCCAGGCGCGGCATCATGATGTCGACGAAGATGATGTTCGGATGGGTGTCGGCGATCTTCGCCAGCGCGTCGAAGCCATCGATGGCCGTGATGACATCGCAGCCGACTTTCTTGAGCAAGGTTTCGGCGGTACGACGGATCGTCTTGGAATCGTCGATGACCATGACCTTCAAACCATCGGAATGCTGTTCCATGTTCGCCCTTTTACCATCTCGGTGAATCGTTACTGTCTTATATTCAGTGCGCTGACGCCCTGCCACCGTTCGGGCTGCGACCCAATCGTCGGAGTCTTTTAGCACACTCTCCCGCATCCATCCATAACACCCCGGATGCGCTGGCTTTTTCCTTGACCGGGCACATATCCGGCGCCACCCTGAGCACTCTTTTCCGCCCTTTTCGGCGCGGTTTGTCGCCGCACCTGCCCCTTTCGGAGGACTTCCCCATGAGCGTACGCCTGGGCATCGTGATGGACCCCATCGCCAGCATCAACTTCAAGAAGGACAGCTCCCTGGCGATGCTGCTGGCGGCCCAGGCCCGCGGCTGGTCGCTCTTCTACATGGAACAACGGGATCTTTACCAGAAAGCGAACGCCGCGTGGGCGAAGGTCCGCTCCCTGAAGGTCTTCAACGATGCCGAACGCTGGTACGAGCTGGGCCAGGAGACCGACCTGCCGCTCGCCGAGCTGGACGTGATCCTGATGCGCAAGGACCCGCCCTTCAACAACGAGTACATCTATTCCACCTACCTGCTGGAACAGGCCGAGCGCGCCGGCACCCTGGTGGTGAACCGGCCGCAGAGCCTGCGCGACTGCAACGAGAAGTTCTTCGCCACGCTGTTCCCGCAGTGCACGCCGCCGACCCTGGTCACACGGCGCGCCGACATTCTGCGCGAGTTCGCCGCCGAACATCGTGACATCATTCTCAAACCCCTCGAAGGCATGGGCGGCACCATGATCTTCCGCCACCGCGAGGGCGACCCGAACCTCTCGGTGATCCTCGAGACCCTGACGCTGCACGGCCAGCAGCAGATCATGGCGCAGCGCTACATCCCGGAGATCAAGGACGGCGACAAGCGCATCCTGATGATCGACGGCGAGCCGGTGGAATACTGCCTGGCGCGCATCCCGGCGCAGGGCGAGACGCGCGGCAACCTCGCCGCCGGCGGCCGCGGCGTGGCCCAGCCGCTGTCCGAGCGCGACCGCTGGATCGCCGGGCAGGTCGGCCCGCAGCTGCGCGAGCGCGGCCTGCTGTTCGTCGGCCTGGACGTGATCGGCGACTACCTCACCGAGATCAACGTCACCAGCCCGACCTGCATCCGCGAGATCGACAAGGCCTACGACACCCGCATCGGCGAGCGCCTGATGGACGCCATCGCCGGCAAGCTCAAGGCCCGCGGGGCAGCGGCGCAAGTTTGACGCAACCGACAACTTGACGCTTGCCGCTTGCAGGCGGCGGCCGGGGAAAGCAGACTTCGCCCACCCCGGCCGGCTCGATATGCAATGAACGCTGCAACCTCCCCCCAAGCCTTCCCGTCCTCCGGCGTCCGCCCGGCGGACCGCCTGGGCTTCACCCTGTTCGTGGCGGCGGTGCTGCACGTGGCGCTGATCCTCGGCGTGGGCTTCTCGATGCCGCACCCGAGCCAGTTGAGCAAGACGCTGGAAATCACCCTGGCCACCTTCAAGAGCGAGAAGAAGCCGGAGAAGGCCGACTACCTGGCGCAGATGAACCAGGAAGGCAGCGGCACCCTCGAGCACAAGGCCGTCCCCAAGACCACCGAGCAGGCGCCGTTCCAGGACAGCGAGGCGAAGAAGGTCGCCCCGCCGCCGACGCCGAAGCAGGCCAGGGAGGCGGAGTCGCCCAAGACCGCCGTGGCCACCAGGGCGCCGAAGCCGCAGAAGGTCCAGGCCAAGCCGCAGAAGCCCAAGGCCGAGCAGGTCGCCCAGCCGGCGCCGCAGTTCGATTCCAGCCAGCTGTCGGCGGAAATCTCCAGCCTCGAGGCGGACCTGGCCAAGGAACGCCAGGCCTACGCCAAGCGCCCGCGCATCCACCGCCTGACCGCCGCCTCGACCATGCGCGACAAGGGCGCCTGGTACAAGGAGGAGTGGCGCAAGAAGATCGAGCGCATCGGCAACCTCAACTACCCCGACGAGGCCCGCCGCCAGCGCATCTACGGCAGCCTGCGGATGCTGGTGTCGATCAACCGCGACGGCTCGCTGTACGAGGTGCAGGTGCTGGAGTCCTCCGGCCAGCCGCTGCTGGACCAGGCCGCCCAGCGCATCGTGCGCCTGGCCGCGCCCTTCGCCCCCTTCACCGGCGACCTGGCGGACATCGACCGCCTGGAGATCATCCGCACCTGGCGCTTCGAGCGCGGCGACCGGCTGTCCAGCCGCTAGGCTCCGCGGGCGGCTTGCAGGCCGCGCGCCCAAGCCTGAAACTAGCGCCATGAACACAGCGCCCACCTACCTCAAGCACCACTTCCTGATCGCCATGCCGCACATGGCCGATCCCAACTTTGCCCAGACCCTCACCTACCTGGTCGAGCACAACGAGCAGGGCGCCATGGGCCTGGTGATCAACCGCCCCAGCGGCCTGAACCTCAGCGACGTGCTCGAGCAGCTGCGCCCCGAGCCCCTGCCGCCGGCGCGCTGCCAGGGCATCACCGTCTACAGCGGCGGCCCGGTGCAGACCGACCGCGGCTTCGTCCTGCACCCGGCGGGGCAACTGTTCCAGGCCACCCTGGAGCTGGGCGAGCTGAACCTGTCCACCTCCCAGGACGTGCTCTTCTCCATCGCCGACGGCAGCGGCCCCGCGCAGAGCGTCATCGCCCTCGGCTACGCCGGCTGGGAAGCCGGCCAGCTGGAGGCCGAGCTGGCCGACAACGCCTGGCTGACCTGCCCGGCGGACCTGGAAGTGCTCTTCGACGTGCCCGCCGAGCAGCGCCTGGCCGCCGCCGCGCAGCGCCTGGGGATCAACCTCAGCCTGCTCACCGCCCAGGCCGGGCACGCCTGATGGCCGCGCCGCGCCTGCTGCTGGGCTTCGACTACGGCACCAGGCAGATCGGCGTCGCCGTCGGCCAGGCGGTCACCGGCCAGGCCCGCGAACTCTGCGTGCTCAAGGCGCAGAACGGCGTGCCGGACTGGAACCGCGTCGAGGCGCTGATAAAGGAATGGCAGCCCGACGCCATCGTCGTCGGCCTGCCGCTGAACATGGACGGCACGCCCAGCAAGATGAGCGAGCGCGCCGAGAAGTTCGCCCGCCGCCTGCACGGCCGCTACAACCTGCCGGTACACACCCACGACGAGCGCCTGACCACCTACGCCGCCAAGGGCGAGCGCCTGGCCCAGGGCCAGCGCGACGGCTACCGCGAACGCCCGGTGGACGCCCTGGCCGCGGCCCTGCTGCTCGAGGGCTGGCTGGAGGCGCACGGCGGCGCTTGACCTGCGGCAGTGCCGGCCGCGGCACACGCGCTAATCTTGAGCGGGTACCCGCCGCACGGGCGCCCGAGGAATCCACGGCGGCCCAGCCTGGACCGCCACGAGTCATCCAGGAGATGTCATGAACCTGCCCAGCCCCGCCGAACTCCTGCCGCGCATGGCCACCGACCTGCGCAACCACCTCGCCGAGCGCGGCATAGACGCGCCGCGCTTCGTCGGCATCCACACCGGCGGCATCTGGGTCGCCCAGGCCCTGCTCAAGGAGCTGCACAGCGAGGAGATCCTCGGCATCCTCGACGTGTCCTTCTACCGCGACGACTTCACCCGCAGCGGCCTGCACCCGCAGGTCCGTCCGTCGGAACTGCCGTTCGAGATCGACGGCCAGCACCTGGTCCTGGTCGACGACGTGCTGATGAGCGGCCGCACCATCCGCGCCGCGCTCAACGAGCTGTTCGACTACGGCCGCCCGGCCAGCGTGACCCTGGTCTGCCTGCTGGACCTGAACGCCCGCGAACTGCCGATCCGCCCCGACGTGGTCGGCCAGACCCTGTCGCTGGCCCCCAATGAAAGGGTAAAATTGCGCGGTCCCGCACCACTCGTCCTCGAGCGCACCCTCATCAGCGCGCTCTGAACGCGCGCGCCACCCTTTCCACCATTCAGGGCCTGCCCCATGCCGACAGACGCCAAGCGCCCGCTGCAGCTCAACGACCAGGGCCAGCTGCGCCACTTCCTCTCGCTCGACGGCCTGCCCCGCGAGCTGCTGACCGAAATCCTCGACACCGCCGACTCCTTCCTGGAAGTCGGCGCGCGCGCGGTGAAGAAGGTCCCGCTGCTGCGCGGCAAGACCGTGTGCAACGTGTTCTTCGAGAACTCCACGCGCACCCGCACCACCTTCGAACTGGCCGCCCAGCGCCTGTCCGCCGACGTCATCACGCTGAACGTGTCGACCTCCTCGACCAGCAAGGGCGAGACACTCACCGACACCCTGCGCAACCTCGAGGCCATGGCCGCCGACATGTTCGTCGTGCGCCACAGCGACTCCGGCGCGGCGCACTTCATCGCCGAGCACGTCAGCCCCCGGGTGGCGGTGATCAACGGCGGCGACGGCCGCCACGGCCACCCGACCCAGGGCATGCTCGACATGCTCACCATCCGCCGCCACAAGGGCGGCTTCGAGAACCTCTCGGTGGCCATCGTCGGCGACGTCCTGCACTCGCGGGTGGCGCGTTCGAACATGCTGGCGCTGAAGACCCTCGGTTGCCCGGACATCCGCGTCATCGCCCCGCGCACCCTGCTGCCCATCGGCCTGGAGGAAGTCTACGGGGTGAAGGTGTTCACCGACGCCAACGAAGGCCTCAGGGACGTCGACGTGGTCATCATGCTGCGCCTGCAGCGCGAGCGCATGCAGGGCGGCCTGCTGCCCAGCGAAGGCGAGTTCTTCAAGCTCTACGGCCTGACCGAGAAGCGCCTGAGGCTGGCCAGGCCGGGCGCAATCGTCATGCACCCGGGACCGATCAACCGCGGCGTGGAGATCGAGTCCGCGGTGGCCGACGGCGAGCAGTCGGTGATCCTCAACCAGGTGACCTACGGGATCGCCATCCGCATGGCCGTGCTGTCCATGGCCATGAGCGGGCAGAACGCCCAACGCCAGCTGGAACAGGAGGACGCGCAATGACCGTCAGCATTCACGGCGCCCGCGTCATCGACCCGGCCAGCGGGCTGGACCAGGTCTGCGACGTCCACGTCGAGGCCGGCAGGATCATCGCCCTGGGCCAGGCCCCGGCCGACTTCCACGCTGCCCAGGAACTGGACGCCGCCGGCCTGATCGCCGCGCCCGGCCTGGTGGACCTGAACGTCGCCCTGCGCGAGCCGGGCTACAGCCGCAAGGGCAACATCGAAAGCGAAACCCGCGCCGCCAGCGCCGGCGGCGTCACCAGCCTGTGCTGCCCGCCGCAGACCAGGCCGGTGCTGGACACCCCGGCGGTGGCCGAGCTGATCCTCGACCGCGCCCGCGAGGCCGGCAATGCCAAGGTCTTCCCCATCGGCGCGCTGACCCGCGGCCTGGCCGGCGAGCAGCTGTCCGAACTGGCCGCCCTGCGCGACGCCGGCTGCGTGGCCTTCAGCAACGGCCTGGCGCCCCTGGCCAGCAACCGCGTGCTGCTGCGCTCGCTGGAATACGCGGCGACCTTCGACCTGACGGTGATCTTCACCTCCCAGGACGCCGAACTGGCCCAGGGCGGCCTGGCCCACGACGGCCCCACCGCCAGCTTCCGCGGCCTGGCCGGCATCCCCGAGAGCGCCGAGACCGTGGCCCTGGCCCGCAACCTGCTGCTGGTGGAACAGAGCGGCGTGCGCGCGCACTTCAGCCAGCTGACCAGCGCCCGCGGCGTGGAGATGATTGCCCAGGCCCAGGCCCGCGGCCTGCCGGTGAGCGCCGACGTGGCGCTGTACCAGCTGATCCTCACCGACGAGGCCCTGGCCGACTTCTCCAGCCTCTACCACGTGCAGCCGCCGCTGCGCTCGCGCAAGGACCGCGACGCCCTGCGCGAGGCGGTGAAGAGCGGCGTGGTGCAGGCCATCGCCAGCCACCACCAGCCCCACGAGGCGGACGCCAAGAACGCCCCCTTCGCCGACACCGAGCCGGGCATCAGCAGCGTCGAGCTGCTGCTGCCGCTGGCCATGACTCTGGTGCAGGATGGCCTGCTCGACCTGCCGACCCTGCTGGCACGCCTGACCAGCGGCCCGGCCACCGCGCTGCGCCTGCCGGCAGGCCGCATCGCCGTGGGCGAGGCCGCCGACCTGGTGCTGTTCGAGGCCGAGGGCCAGACACTGGCCGGCGAGACCTGGTACTCCCGCGGCCAGAACAGCCCGTTCATCGGCCACTGCCTGCCGGGCGCGGTGCGCTGCACCCTGGTGGATGGGCATATCGTTCACGCGGTCTGAGCTTGTCAGGCATGAAGAAGCCCGCCAGTTGGCGGGTTTTTTCGTTTTCTGTAGGAGCGAGCTTGCTCGCGAACGGGGCTTGCAGGGGACTTTTGGCGTTGAGCTTTAGAGCGCCCTCTCCCTAACCCTCTCCCTGAAGGGAGAGGGGACCGTTCGGAGTGCGTTGATACTTCGGCGTTAGCCGGCTACTCCACGGAAGTCAGGATGAAACCACACCTTTTCTCGGCACGGACAAGCCCCCTCTCCCTTCAGGGAGAGGGCTGGGGAGAGGGAACGGAGGTCACCTCATGCACAGCATGGCCGGGAAGCACCATTCGCGAGCAAGCTCGCTCCTACGAAAAGCCCCCTTAGTTAGATAGTCGCCAACGCCTGCGCCAAATCCGCACGCAGGTCCTCGACATCCTCCACCCCCACCGACAACCGCACCAGCGCATCACCTATCCCCAGTTCAGCCCGGGTAGCCGGCGGGATGGTGGCGTGGGTCATGATCGCCGGGTGCTCGATCAGGCTTTCCACCCCGCCCAGGCTCTCGGCCAGGGCGAAGATGCGCACGTTCTCCAGGAAGCGTTTCGAGCCGGCCAGGTCGGTGGCCAGGTCCATGGAGATCATCCCGCCGAAGCCGTTCATCTGCCGCTTCGCCAACGCGTGCTGCGGGTGCGAGGGCAGGCCTGGGTAGTGCACCCGCGCCACCTGCGGCTGGCGCTCCAGCCACTGGGCCAGCTCCAGGGCGTTGGCGCAGTGCCGCTCCATGCGCAGGGCCAGGGTCTTCACCCCGCGCAGGGTGAGGAAGGCGTCGAAGGGGCCGGCGATGGCGCCCACGGCGTTCTGCAGGAAGCCCAGGCGCTCGGCCAGCTCGGGATTGTCGCCGACCACGGCGATGCCGCCGATGACGTCGGAGTGGCCGTTCAGGTACTTGGTCGTCGAGTGCACCACTACGTCGAAGCCCAGCTCCAGCGGGCGCTGGATGCGCGGGCTGGCGAAGGTATTGTCGGCCACGCAGAGGATGCCGCGGCTGCGGCACAGGCGGGCGATGGCCTCCAGGTCGGCCAGGCGCAGCAGCGGGTTGCTCGGCGTCTCTATCCAGACCATGCGGGTTTCCGGGCGCAATGCGGCCTCGATGGCGCCGGTGTCGGTGAGGTCGACGAAGCTGAACTCATGCCCGGCGCTGCGCCGCCGCACACGCTCGAACAGGCGGAAGGTGCCGCCGTAGATGTCGTTGCCGGAAACGATGTGCGAACCGGCGTCGAGCAGCTCCAGGGTCGCCGAGATGGCCGCGAGCCCCGAGGCGAAGGCGAACGCCCTGCTGCCGCCCTCCAGGTCCGCCACGCAACGCTCCAGGGCCCAGCGCGTGGGGTTGTGCGAGCGCCCGTAGTCCAGGCCCTTGTGCACCCCGGGGCTGTCCTGCAGGTAGGTGGAGTTGGCGTAGATCGGCGGCATCAGCGCGCCGGTGGACGGGTCGGGCGCCTGCCCGGCGTGGATGACCCGCGTGGCGAAACCGCGGGGCGCTTGGGAATCCTGGCTCATGGGAGCGTTCTCCGAAGATGGTTGAGCAGGTCGAAACGGGTGATCAGGCCGTGGAAGCCCGAGGCGTCGGCGATGATGGCGACCAGGCCGCGGTCCAGCTCGGCCTGCAGTTCGGCCAGGCTGGCGTCCGGGGCCAGGGTTTCCAGGCGGGTGGTCATGGCGCTGGCCACCGGCTGGCGGAAATGGCTGGCGTCGGCGTGCACGCCCAGCAGGATGTCGGATTCGTCGATGACCCCGGCCAGCTTGCCGTTGGCCAGCACAGGCAGCTGCGAGACGTCGGCCAGGCGCATGCGCTGGAAGGCCGTCAGCAGGGTGTCGTCTGGCCCCACGCTGATCACCCGGCCCTCCTCGAAGCGCCGCGCGATGATGTCGCGCAGGTCGCCGTAGCGCTTGCGCTGCAGCAGGCCCTGGTCGGTCATCCACTGGTCGTTGTAGACCTTGGACAGGTAGCGCGTGCCGGTGTCGCAGACGAAGCTGAGCACGCGCCTGGGCTGCGTCTGCTCGCGGCAGTAGCGCAAGGCGGCGGCCAGCAGGGTGCCGGTGGAGGAACCGCCGGGGATGCCCTCGGCGCGCAGCAGCTCGCGGGCGTGGGCGAAGCTTTCCTCGTCGCTGATGGAATAGGCGTGGCGCACGCTGGAAAGGTCGGCGATAGAGGGAATGAAGTCCTCGCCGATGCCTTCCACCGCCCAGGAACCCACCTCGCCCAGGGTGCCGTCGCGCACGTAGCCGGCCATCACCGAACCCACCGGGTCGGCCAGGACCATCTCCAGGTCCGGCTGCACCTGGCGGAAGAAGCGCGTCAGCCCGGTGAGGGTGCCGGCCGAGCCGACGCCGACGACGATGGCGTCGAGGTCATGGCCGGTCTGCTGCCAGATTTCCGGGGCGGTGCTGGTCTCGTGGGCCAGGGGGTTGGCCGGGTTGTTGAACTGGTCGGCGAAGAAGGCTCCGGGGATGTCCCGCGCCAGGCGCGCGGCCACGTCCTGGTAGTACTCCGGGTGGCCCTTGCCGACGTCGGAGCGGGTGATGTGCACCTCGGCGCCCATGGCCTTGAGGTGCAGCACCTTCTCGCTGGACATCTTGTCCGGCACCACCAGCACCACCCGGTAGCCCTTGGCGCGGCCCACCAGGGCCAGGCCCAGGCCGGTGTTGCCGGCGGTGGCCTCGACGATGGTCCCGCCGGGCTTCAGGCGGCCGTCGCGCTCGGCGGTCTCGATCATGGCCACGCCGATGCGGTCCTTGATCGAGCCGCCGGGATTCTGCGATTCCAGCTTGAGGAACAGGGTGCAGGGGCCGGTATCGAAGCGGGTGACCTGCACCAGCGGGGTATTGCCGATCAGGTCGAGTACGGCAGGACGAAGTTCGTTGCTCATGGCATCCACTCCTTGTCGGCGCCACGGGGATCGCCCGGCGGCGCGCCTTTATGGTCCTCCTGACCATAGGCCGGCGCCTGCCCGACCGCCAGGCGGCCACGACGAAAAGACCGGCGCACAGGCGTGGGCCCGGCCCGCAATCGCGCGCAGGGCGCGCTCCTACAGGGGAGCGGCGTGGCTGGGCGGTGTAGGAGCGGATCTCATCCGCGAACCGCGCCGATACGTCCGGCTATCGCGGACAAGGTCCTACGGTGCTGGCGAGCATGGCTTCTTGCAGGAGCGGGCAAGGTCAGATCCGCTGCGGGCCGTTGCGCTCGGAGACCTGGGCGTTGAGCGTCCAGAAGTCGTAGAGCACGCCGATGAAGAACAGGCCGCCGGTGCACAGGTAGAGGATGCCGGTCAGCCACTTGCCCATGTACATGCGGTGCACGCCGAACACGCCGAGGAAGGTCAGCAGTATCCAGGCGACGTTGTAGTCCAGGGCGCCGCTGCGGTAGCGCAGGTCGGCCTCGTCGTCCATCGAGGGGATCAGGAACAGGTCGATGATCCAGCCGATGAAGAACAGCCCCAGGGTGAAGAACCAGATGGTCCCGCTCACCGGCTTGCCGTAGTAGAAGCGGTGGGAACCGGTGAAGCCGAAGATCCACAGCAGGTAGCCGATGAGCTTGCTGTGGGTGTCGGGGGTGTTGGGCATGGAGCGCTCCTTGGCGGGGATTCCTGGATTCGACCGGCGCAATCGCGGCGGGTTTGCCATCACTGTAAGAAAAGTCGCGGGGAATACAAACCCATGGATGGCAAAAGCCCGCCTTCAGGCGGGCTTTTCGGGGCGCCGGCTCAGCGGAAGCGGCGGTTGGGGTCGTCGTCGCTCAGCTCCAGGGTCAGGCCCTGGGTCATGCTGGACAGGTGGTCGGCGTCGGTTTCCGAGCCGAGCTTGATCATCAGGCGCAGGTCGTTGGCCGAGTCGGCGTAGGCCAGGGCGTCCTCGTAGGTGATCTCGCCCTGGGAGTAGAGCTGGTACAGGGCCTGGTCGAAGGTCTGCATGCCCTGCTCGGTGGAACGCTTCATCAGCGGCTTGAGCTCGTGCACCTCGCCCTTGCGGATCAGGTCGGCGGCCAGCGGGGTGTTCAGCAGCACCTCGATCACCGCGCGGCGGCCCTTGCCGTCCGGCGTCGGCACCAGTTGCTGGGCGACGATGGCCTTGAGGTTCAGCGACAGGTCCATCCAGATCTGCTGGTGCCGGTCGGCCGGGAAGAAGTGGATGATCCGCTCCAGCGCCTGGTTGGCGTTGTTGGCGTGCAGGGTGGCCAGGCACAGGTGGCCGGTCTCGGCGAAGGCCACGGCGTGCTCCATGGTCTCGCGCGAGCGCACCTCGCCGATCATGATCACGTCCGGCGCCTGGCGCAGGGTGTTCTTCAGCGCCACCTCGAAGGTGTCGGTGTCCAGCCCCACCTCGCGCTGGGTGACGATGCAGCCCTGGTGCTGGTGGATGTACTCGATCGGGTCCTCGATGGAGATGATGTGCCCGGTGGAGTTCTTGTTGCGGTAGCCGATCATCGCCGCCAGCGAGGTGGACTTGCCGGTGCCGGTGGCGCCGACGAAGATCACCAGGCCGCGCTTGGTCATGGCCAGCTTCTTGAGGATCTCCGGCAGCTTGAGGTCCTCGATGGTCGGGATGTTGGTCTCGATGCGGCGCAGCACCATGCCCACCAGGTTGCGCTGGTAGAAGGCGCTGACGCGGAAACGGCCGATGCCGCGGGCGCTGATGGCGAAGTTGCACTCGTGGTGCTCGGCGAAGTCGCGGCGCTGCTGCTCGTTCATCACCGCCAGCACCGTCTCGCGGGTCTGCTCGGGGGACAGCGGGGTCTTGGTCACCGGCAGCACCTTGCCGTTGACCTTCATCGACGGGGGCACGCCGGCGGTGACGAAGAGGTCGGAGGCGCCCTTCTCCACCATCAGCCGCAGCAGTTTCTCGAATTCCATGATCGATCCAACCTGATTCGTTCACGCACTGTGCGATTAGACTGTCGCCCAG
Organism: Pseudomonas delhiensis; assembly: GCF_900187975.1. Taxonomy (GTDB): domain Bacteria; phylum Pseudomonadota; class Gammaproteobacteria; order Pseudomonadales; family Pseudomonadaceae; genus Pseudomonas; species Pseudomonas delhiensis. The sequence continues at coordinate 39,476 of NZ_FZPC01000007.1, forward strand.
GCCGCCCGTGCGTGTGCCGCGCCGCCTGGCCGGGCGCAAGGCCCGGGAGGTCAGAAGTTTTCCGGGATCTTGGCCTTTTCCCTGGCGGCGTCGCGGGTCACCAGGCCCTTGGCCACCAGGGACTTCAGGCACATGTCGAGGGTCTGCATGCCCAGCGCGCCGCCGGTCTGGATGGCCGAGTACATCTGCGCCACCTTGTCCTCGCGGATCAGGTTGCGGATCGCCGGGGTGCCGATCATGATCTCGTGGGCCGCCACCCGGCCGCCGCCGATCTTCTTCAGCAGGGTCTGGGAGATCACCGCCTGCAGCGACTCGGAGAGCATGGAACGGACCATGGCCTTCTCCTCGGCGGGGAACACGTCGACGATACGGTCGATGGTCTTGGCCGCGGAGGTGGTGTGCAGGGTGCCGAACACCAGGTGGCCGGTTTCCGCGGCGGTCAGCGCCAGGCGGATGGTCTCCAGGTCGCGCATCTCGCCGACCAGGATGATGTCCGGGTCCTCACGCAGGGCCGAGCGCAGCGCCTCGTTGAAGCCGAGGGTGTCGCGGTGCACCTCGCGCTGGTTGACCAGGCACTTCTTCGATTCGTGGACGAACTCGATCGGGTCCTCGACGGTGAGGATGTGGCTGTACTTGGTGTTGTTCAGGTAGTCGAGCATCGCCGCCAGCGAGGTGGACTTGCCCGAGCCGGTCGGCCCGGTCACCAGCACCAGCCCGCGCGGCACGTCGGAAACCCGCTTGAACACTTCGCCCATGCCCAGGTCCTCCATGGTCAGCACCTTGGAGGGAATGGTCCGGAACACCGCGCCGGCGCCGCGGTTCTGGTTGAAGGCGTTGACGCGGAAACGCGCCACGCCCGGCACTTCGAAGGAGAAGTCGGTTTCCAGGAATTCCTCGAAATCCTTGCGCTGCTTGTCGTTCATGATGTCGTAGATCAGCGCGTGCACCTGCTTGTGCTCCAGCGGCGGCAGGTTGATGCGGCGCACGTCGCCGTCGACGCGGATCATCGGCGGCAGGCCGGCCGAGAGGTGCAGGTCCGAAGCGCCCTGCTTGGCGCTGAAGGCGAGCAACTCGGTAATATCCATGGGACTCCCCAATCCAATGCAAGCAGGTAGAATGCCGCTGAACTTGCAGCAGCCGGGCCTCAGAGCGCAGGTAATGTCCACGATAGCAGAGAATATTGCAAAGGTTCGCGAGCGTATCCGTGAGGCGGAGCAAGCTTGCGGGCGGCCTTCCGGCGGCGTTGCGCTGCTGGCGGTGAGCAAGACCAAACCCGCCGCCGCCATCCGCGAGGCCCATGCCGCCGGCCTGGTCGATTTCGGCGAGAACTACCTGCAGGAAGCCCTGGGCAAGCAGGCGGAACTGGCCGACCTGGCGCTCACCTGGCACTTCATCGGCCCCATCCAGTCGAACAAGACGCGGCCCATCGCCGAGCACTTCCACTGGGTGCACTCGGTGGACCGCCTGAAGGTCGCCGAGCGCCTGTCCGCGCAGCGCCCGGCGCAGCTGCCGGCGCTCAACGTCTGCCTGCAGGTGAACGTCAGCGGCGAGGCCAGCAAGTCCGGCTGCGCCCCGGAGGAGCTGCCGGCCCTGGCCGCCGCCGTGGCCGCCCTGCCGAACCTGAAGCTGCGCGGGCTGATGGCCATCCCCGAACCCACCGAGGACGTCGCCGCCCAGCGCGCCGCCTTCGCCCGCCTGCGCGAACTCCTGACTGCCCTGAACCTCGGCCTGGACACCCTGTCCATGGGCATGAGCCACGACCTCGAAGCCGCCATCGCCGAAGGCGCCACCTGCGTGCGCATCGGCACCGCGCTGTTCGGCGCGCGCGACTACGGTCCCCATTCTTGATCAAGGAACGCAACCCATGAGCACCACCCGCATCGCTTTCATCGGCGCCGGCAACATGGCCGCCAGCCTGATCGGCGGCCTGCGCGCCCAGGGCATGCCCGCCAGCCACATCCGCGCCAGCGACCCGGGCGCCGAGCAGCGCGCGAAGATCGCCGCCGAGCATGGCATCGAAGTGTTCGAGGACAACGCCAGCGCCATTGCCGGCGCCGACGTGGTGGTCCTGGCGGTCAAGCCGCAGGTCATGAAGCAGGTCTGCGAGCCGCTGGCCGCGCTGCTCGAACCCGGCCAACTGGTCGTCTCCATCGCCGCCGGCATCCCTTGCGCCAGCCTGTCGCGCTGGCTGGGCAGCGAGCTGCTGGTACGCTGCATGCCCAATACCCCGGCGCTGCTGGGCGAAGGCGCCAGCGGCCTGTACGCCACCGCCCAGGTCAGCGCGGCCCAGCGCCAGCAGGCCGAACAGCTGCTGGGCGCGGTGGGCGTCGCCCTGTGGCTGGACGACGAGAAGCAGATCGACGCCGTCACCGCCGTCTCCGGCAGCGGCCCGGCCTACTTCTTCCTGCTGATGGAAGCCATGATCGCCGCCGGCCAGAAGCTCGGCCTGAGCCCCGAGGTGGCCACCCGCCTGACCCTGCAGACCGCCCTGGGCGCCGCGCGCATGGCCACCGGCAGCGACGTCGGCCCGGCCGAGCTGCGCCGCCGCGTGACCTCGCCCAAGGGCACCACCGAAGCCGCCATCACCGCCTTCCAGGGCAATGGATTCGAAGCACTGGTCGAGCGCGCCCTGGCCGCCGCCGACCACCGTTCCGCCGAGCTGGCCGAACAACTGGGGCAATGAGGAGCCTTAAATGACCGGACTTTCCACCGCTGCCATCTACGTCATCCAGACACTGGGCAGCCTCTACCTGCTGATCGTCCTGCTGCGCTTCATCCTGCAACTGGTGCGCGCAGACTTCTACAACCCGCTCAGCCAGTTCATCGTGCGCGCCACCAAGCCGCTGCTGAACCCGCTGCGCCGGGTGGTCCCGGGCTTCGGCGGCGTCGACCTGGCGTCCCTGGTGCTGGCCATCCTGGTCCAGCTGGTGCTGATGATCGTCACCCTGACGCTGATGGGCTACGGCGTCGGCGGCTACGTCCTGCAGCTGCTGGTGTGGTCGGTGATCGCGGTGACCTCGCTGTTCCTCAAGGTGTTCTTCTTCGCCCTGATCATCAGCGTGATCCTCTCCTGGGTCGCCCCGGGCAGCTACAACCCCGGCGCCCAGCTGGTGAACCAGATCTGCGAGCCGCTGCTGGCGCCCTTCCGCAAGCTGCTGCCGAACCTGGGCGGGCTGGACATCTCGCCGATCTTCGCGTTCATCGCGCTGAAGCTGCTCGACATGCTGGTGATCGGCAACCTCGCCGCCATGACCGGGATGCCGCAGATACTGAGCCCGTTCATGTAATGAGCTTCTACCGCTGGGACGGCGAGGACCTGATCCTCGATTGCCACCTGCAGCCCAAGGCGAGCCGCGACGAGTTCGCCGGGCTGCACGGCGAGCGCCTGAAGATCCGCCTCACCGCCCCGCCGGTGGAGGGCAAGGCCAACGCCCACCTGCTGGCCTTCCTCGGCAAGGCCTTCGGCGTGCCGAAAAGCGCGGTAATACTCGAGAGCGGCGAGCTGAACCGCCAGAAGCGCGTGCGTATCCCCCGGCCGACGCGGCTGCCGGCGGAGCTGGGGATAACCGCTGGGTCGGCTTGACCGACCTTACATGTAGGAATGTGATGAAGGCCAATTGACGCCACCTCGCCGCGCTTCATAATCCAGGCATTCTTCTCCCGCGCAGGACGCGCAAGCCACAGGACCGCCTGGATGAGCATGGAGCGACTCAGTCAGCAGATCGACGCCTACGTCACCTGGAAGCGGGAACTGGTCCGGGACATCATCCGCTACCGCAGCTGGCTGGAGCAGAGCCGGCTGAACAGCGCGGACATAGACGCGCGCCTGGAGCGCGCCCTGCGCCTGCTGCGCCTGGACCACATCACCCTGGCCTTCGTCGGCGAGTTCTCCCGCGGCAAGACCGAGCTGATCAACAGCCTGTTCTTCTCCGAGTACGGCCAGCGCATGCTGCCGTCCCAGGCCGGGCGCACCACCATGTGCCCCACCGAGATCTTCTTCGACCCGCGCTCCGAACGCCCCTACATCCGCCTGCTGCCCATCGAGACGCGGGTGGCCGACGCCAGCATCGCCCGCTTCAAGCAGGTGCCGCGGCACTGGGTGAACATCCCCCTGGACACCTCCGACCCGGCCAACATGGCCCAGGCCTTTGCGCAGATCGCCCGGACCAAGAGCCTGCCGGTGGAGCAGGCGATCCAGCTCGGCTTCCTCCCGGACATGCTCGAAGCCGCCGAACGCCCCGGCCACGTGCGCGTGCCGGCCTGGCGCCACGCCCTGGTCAACTTCGACCACCCGCTGCTGCGCCAGGGCCTGCGCATCCTCGACACCCCCGGGCTGAACGCCCTGGGCAGCGAGCCGGAACTGACCCTGTCGATGCTGCCCAGCGCCCAGGCGGTGGTCTTCCTGCTGGCCGCCGACACCGGCGTCACCGCCTCGGACCTGGCGGTCTGGCAGGAGCACGTGCGGCACCTGGTGGAAGACGGCCAGTGCACCCTGTACGCGGTGCTGAACAAGATCGACGTGCTCTGGGACGACCTGGCCGGCGAGGCCTTCGTGCAGAACGCCATCCAGCGCGTGCGCGACGCCACCGCGCGGCAGTTGGGCATCGCCCGCGACGCGGTGCTGCCGCTGTCGGCCAAGCAGGCGCTGCTGGCCAAGGTGCGCAAGGACGGCGAACTGCTCGCCCGCAGCCAGCTGGAAAGCCTGGAGAACCTGCTCTGCGAACGCATAGTGGCGGACAAGGAGCGCCTGCTGGAAGGCGCCGTGCTCGGCCAGGTGCTGGCCCTGCTGAACAACAGCCAGCACAGCCTGCGCGCCCGCCTGGAGCGCCTGCGCGAGCAGCAGGCGCTGCTCGAGGGCCAGCAGCAGGACAGCGGCCAGCTGCTGTTCGAGCTGACCGCGCGGACCAAGGAGGACCACGGCCGGCATCACCGCCGCCTGCTCAACCTGAAGACCAACCAGCGCCTGCTGCGCCGCCAGGGCGAACTGCTCGGCCAGACCGTGCGCGCCGAACGCCTGGAGCGGCACCTGGCCAAGGTCCACGAGAAACTGCGCGGCAGCTGGACCACCCTGGGCATCAACCAGGCCATCCTGAACTTCTTCCAGGCCGTGGAGGGCGACCTGCACAGCCTGCAGCACGAGGCCGAGCTGGGCAACCGCATGGTCGAGGCCATCTACCAGCGGCACAACCAGGAAAACCCGCTGAACGCCCTGGACGCCCCGCGCTTCGACGTCGCCGGCTACCAGCGCGAACTGGCCCGGCTGCGCGACCAGGCCGACCGCTTCCGCCTGCAGCTCAAGACCCTGCTCACCGAACAGCGCCTGCTGACACGGCGCTTCATCGCCACCCTGGCCCAGGAGGTGATCCTGCTGCACCAGCGCGTGCGCGAGGAAGTCGAGCGCTGGGCCACCGACGCCCTGATGCCGCTGATGCAGTACACCCTGGAGAACAAGCAGTTGCTGGAAACCCACATGCTGCGCCTGAAGGCCCTGGCCCAGGAAACCCAGCAGGTGCGCCAGCGCGCGCTGCTCATGGCGCGCTACCAGGAAGAGCTGGAGAAACAGTTGGCCGAAGCCTCGGACATCCTCCGCCTGCTGCGCCGCCCCTCGCCGCTGCAACGCCAGGCCCGCGTGGTCGCCCTGCCCGGCTCGCAGCGCGCCTGAACTTGGTTTTTTCAGGCAGACTCCCTATTCTCGAAAGTCCTATCGATGGGGAGCACTGCCCATGTCGAACTACAATCTGATCTCCAACCCCAACGAACCCAGCGAAGAGCAGTTGTCCGATCTGCTGAGCGAGGTGCGCCAGGCCGCCCGGCAGCGTATCTCCCGCGTCGACCAGCAACTCAGGGCATCATTGAATGCCGCTTTCGAAGAAAGCCGCAAACGCCGAGACCAGCGCCCCCAGCCCAACAAAGCCTGAGCCATGGACAAGCCCAGGCTGATCGTTTTTGCCGGCCCCAATGGCTCTGGCAAAACCTCCATCACCGAGCAGCTTCGCGAGCATCAGTGGCTGGAAGGCTGTGTCTTCATCAATCCGGATGAAATCGCCGAGCGGGAGTTCGGTGGCTGGAACTCCGAGGAGGCGGCCATCGAGGCGGCCAACAAGGCCCAGCGACTGCGAGAAAAAGCCCTGGTCGAGGGGACCAGCCTGGCTTTCGAGACTGTACTTTCAACCGATGACAAACTGGACTTCATCGCTCGGGCCAAGGATGCCGGCTATTTCGTCAGGGTGTTTTTCGTCAGCACTACCCACCCGGCCATCAACGCCTCGCGCATCACTTTCCGCTATATGGATGGCGGCCACGAGGTGCGCATCAGCAAGATCGTCTCGCGCTACTTCAAGTCCATCGTCAACTGTGATGCGCTGGCCAACTGGGTCGACCGACTCTACGTGTTCGACAACTCAGTGGACCAACAGAAACCTCGCCTGCTGTTCAGAACCCGCGACGGGCGACTTTCCAAATGCTACTGCGATGAATCAGATACTCCGGAATGGGCGTTGAAAATCCGCCAGAACCTGCCTGGCTGAGCGACCTTGCCCTCTATGGCGGTGCTCTTTAGACTGGCGCCCTCCTTTTATTCATGAGCTGGGTCGATGCCAACAGTCTTCCCCGAAGATTCCGTCGGTCTGGTCTCTCCCCAGACGCTGCACTTCAGCGAACCCCTGGCCCTGGCCAGCGGCAGGACGCTGCCCGAATACCAGCTGGTGATCGAGACCTACGGCGAGCTGAACGCCACGGCGAGCAACGCCGTGCTGATCTGCCACGCGCTTTCCGGCCATCACCACGCCGCCGGCTACCACAGCCCCGACGAGCGCAAGCCGGGCTGGTGGGACAGCTGCATCGGCCCGGGCAAGGCCATCGACACCCGCAAGTTCTTCGTGGTCGCGCTGAACAACCTCGGCGGCTGCAACGGCTCTACCGGCCCCACCAGCCTCGACCCGGCCACCGGCCGCGTCTACGGCTCCGACTTCCCGGTGGTCACCGTGGAAGACTGGGTCAACAGCCAGGCGCGCCTGGCCGACCGCCTGGGCATCGCGCAATGGGCCGCGATCGTCGGCGGCAGCCTCGGCGGCATGCAGGCGCTGCAGTGGACCATCAGCTACCCCGAGCGGGTGCGCCACTGCCTGTGCATCGCCAGCGCGCCCAAGCTCTCGGCGCAGAACATCGCCTTCAACGAAGTGGCGCGCCAGGCCATCCTCTCCGACCCGGAGTTCCTCGGCGGGCACTTCCAGGAACAGGGCGTGATACCGCGCCACGGCCTGCGCCTGGCGCGCATGGTCGGGCACATCACCTACCTGTCCGATGACGCCATGGGCGAGAAGTTCGGCCGCGACCGCAAGGCCGAGAAGCTCAACTACGACCTCTACAACGTCGAGTTCCAGGTCGAGAGCTACCTGCGCTACCAGGGCGAGGAGTTCTCCACCCGCTTCGACGCCAACACCTACCTGCTGATGACCAAGGCGCTGGACTACTTCGACCCGGCCTCCGCCCACGACGGCGACCTGGTGCGCACCCTGTCCGGGGTGAAGGCGGACTTCTGCGTGATGTCCTTCACCACCGACTGGCGCTTCTCGCCGGCGCGCTCGCGGGAGATCGTCGACGCCCTGATCGCGGCGAAGAAGAACGTCTGCTACCTGGAGATCGACGCGCCCCAGGGCCACGACGCCTTCCTCATGCCGATCCCCCGCTACCTGCAGGCCTTCAGCGCCTACATGAACCGCATCAGCGTATAAGGAAGCCCCATGCGCGCCGACCTGGAAATCATCCAAGACTGGATCCCCGCCGGCAGCCGGGTGCTCGACCTGGGCTGCGGCGACGGCGAACTGCTCGCCTGGCTGGCCGAACACAAGCAGGTGACTGGCTACGGCCTGGAGATCGACAGCGAAAACATCGCCAGATGCGTCGAACGCGGCGTGAACGTCATCGAGCAGGACCTGGACAAGGGCCTCGGCAGCTTCGCCAGCAACAGCTTCGACGTGGTAGTCATGACCCAGGCCCTGCAGGCCGTGCACTACCCGGACAGGATCCTCGAGGAAATGCTCCGCGTCGGCCGCACCTGCATCATCACCTTCCCCAACTTCGGCCACTGGCGCTGCCGCTGGTACCTGGCGCGCAACGGCCGCATGCCGGTGTCGGAATTCCTCCCCTACACCTGGTACAACACGCCGAACATCCACTTCTGCACCTTCAAGGACTTCGAGGCGCTGTGCCGCGAGAAGCGCCTGCGGGTGCTCGACCGCCTGGCGGTGGACCGTGACCACCGTCATCGCTGGTCCTGCCGAGTTTGGCCTAATCTGTTGGGTGAAATCGGCATCTACCGGGTCAGCGGTCCAAGCCTGCCGGACCACCGCATCGCCGTCTGAACCGCCCGGGGCCCCGAAACCCAGGAGAAGAAACCATGCGCCGCCTAGCCTCCCTGCTGTTCTGCCTGTTCCTGGCCCTGCCGGCCTTCGCCGAGCAGGCCACCACGCTGGGGGACCTCAAGGTCCACTACAGCGTCTACAACTCCAGCTTCCTCCAGCCCAAGGTCGCCGCGGCCGTCGGCGTGGTGCGCAGCAAGGCCCAGGGCGTGGTCAACATCGTGCCGCTGGACGCCAGCGGCAAGCCGGCCCAGGTCACCGTCTCCGGCACCGCCAAGAACCTCATGGGCCAGTCGACCCCGCTGACCTTCAAGCGGGTGGTCGAGGAAGGCGCGGTCTACCACATCGCCCAGTTCCCCATCGAAGGCCGTGACACCCTGACCTTCGACATCCAGGTACAAAAGGGCTCCGAAGCCCCGCAAAGCTTCGAGTTCATGCAGGAAATCTACCCAGACGAATGATCAAGCTCGACCAACTGGTGCTGGCCAGTCACAACGCCGGCAAACTCAAGGAGCTCCAGGCCATGCTGGGCGCCCACGTGAAGGTGCGCTCCATCGGCGAGTTCAGCGACGTGGAGCCGGAGGAAACCGGCCTGTCCTTCGTCGAGAACGCCATCCTCAAGGCGCGCAACGCCGCGCGCATCTCCGGGCTGCCGGCGCTGGCCGACGACTCGGGCCTGGCGGTGGACCATCTCGGCGGCGCGCCGGGCATCTACTCCGCGCGCTACGCCGACGGCAAGGGTGACGCGGCGAACAACGCCAAGCTGCTGGACGCCCTGCGCGAGGTGCCGGACGAAGAGCGCGGCGCGCAGTTCGTCAGCGTCCTGGCCCTGGTGCGGCACGCCGACGACCCGCTGCCGATCCTTTGCGAAGGCATCTGGGAAGGCAGCATCCTGCGCGAGGCCCGCGGCGAGCACGGCTTCGGCTACGACCCGCTGTTCTGGGTACCCGAAAGCGGCTGCTCCAGCGCCGAACTGCCCCCCGAGCAGAAGAACCGCCTGAGCCACCGCGCCCGCGCCATGGCCCTGCTGAAGCAGCGGCTGGGGTTATGAAGGCAGCGGCGAGCCACAAGCCGCAAGCGACAAGTGAAAGCATGGACAGCTTGCAGCTTGAAGCTCGCCGCTTTCAGCTGCCGCCCCTGGCGGCTTATGTCCATATCCCCTGGTGCGTGCGCAAATGCCCGTACTGCGACTTCAACTCCCACGCCGCCGGCCCGGAGCTACCCGAGGACGCCTACGTCCAGGCGCTGCTGGCCGACCTGGCGGCTGACCGGCGGCACGTCCACGGGCGCAAGCTGACCTCGATCTTCTTCGGCGGCGGCACCCCCAGCCTGTTCTCCGCCCAGGCCCTGGACCGCATCCTCGAAGGCCTGGAGCGCGAAGTCGGTTTCGAGCCAGGCATCGAGATCACCCTGGAAGCCAACCCCGGCACCTTCGAGCAGGCCAAGTTCGCCGGCTACCGGGCCCTGGGCATCAACCGCCTGTCCATCGGCGTGCAGAGCTTCCAGGCCGACAAGCTCAAGGCCCTGGGCCGCATCCACGACGGCGGCGAGGCCGTGCGCGCGGCGGACATGGCGCGCCGCGCCGGCTTCGACAACTTCAACCTGGACCTGATGCACGGCCTGCCGCAGCAGAGCGTGGCCGACGCCCTGGCCGACCTGGAGCAGGCCATCGCCCTGGCCCCGACGCACCTGTCCTGGTACCAGCTGACCATGGAGCCGAACACGGTGTTCTGGAGCCAGCCGCCGGAACTGCCGGAAGACGACGCCCTGTGGGAAATCCAGGAAGCCGGCCAGGCCCGCCTGGCGCAGGCGGGCTACCGGCAGTACGAGACCTCGGCCTACGCCCGCGACGGCCTGCGCGCCCGGCACAACCTCAACTACTGGACCTTCGGCGACTTCCTCGGCCTGGGCGCCGGCGCCCACGCCAAGCTGAGCAGCCCGCAGGGCCGCATCCTGCGCACCTGGAAGACGCGCCTGCCGAAGGACTACCTGAACCCGGCCAAGGCCTTCCAGGCCGGCGAGCGCGAACTGGTGGCGGCCGACCTGCCCTTCGAGTTCATGATGAACGCCCTGCGCCTGGTGGACGGCGTCCCGGTGGAGCTGTTCGAGCAACGCACCGGCCTGCCCCTGCAAGCCATCGCCGAAGCCTGCCGCGAAGCCCGCGCCCAGGGCCTGCTGGCCGAGGACGACGAGCGCCTGCGGCCGACCGAGCGCGGCCAACTGTTCCTCAACGACCTGCTGCAGCAGTTCCTGCCCTGAGGCCAGCGCGCGGCATGCGAGCGACCATCGTCCTGGTGATCTACAAGGAAAAGCTCAGCGATTCGCAGAGCTTCCGCAGCCTTCTGCAGAACCAGGCCCTGCTGGCCGCCCATGACTTCAGCCTGGTCATCCACGACAACAGCCCCACGCCCCAGGCGCTGCCGCCCGGCGAATACCCCATCGCCGTGAACTACAGGCACGATCCCAGCAACCCGGGCCTCGCCGCCGCCTACAACCTGGCGCTGCGCGATGCCTGCGAGCAAGGCCACGACTGGCTGCTGCTGCTCGACCAGGACACCCGGCTGCCGGAGGCGTACTTCCGGGAGCTGACGGAGCGGGCCGACGGCCTGGCCGCCGATTGCGTCTGCCTGGTGCCGCAAGTCAGCGATGGCCAGCGCCAGGTCTCGCCCATGGACAACAGCCGCGTGCGCGCCAGCGCGGAAGGCATCGAGGCCGGCTATCGCAGGCACCAGGTGACCGCGATCAACTCCGGCGCCTGCTGGCGCACGGCCTGGCTGGCCCGGATCGGCGGCTTCAACCCCGACTTCCCGCTGGACTACCTGGACCACTGGGCCTTCCACCACGCACTGTCCGACGGCCAGCAGGTCTACGTCATGGCCGCCCGGGTCCGGCAGAACCTCTCGATCAGCAACCGCAACCAGGTTTCCCGGGCCCGCTACGAAAGCATCTACGAGTCGGAGTACCGCTACTACAGCCAGTACCGCACCGAGCTCTTCGCCAGTTACCGGCGCCACCTGCCACTTCGCCTGATCAAGCAGCTTCTGATGTTCCGCGAGAAGAAACTGGCCTGGAAGACATTGCAGCTGCTGCTGCGAAAAACGCCTGGCGGCTGAACCACCCACCCGTCGCTCGGGTAAACTCCCCCGTCGACCGCCCCCGACCAAGGAGCCTGCATGGACTTCGCCCTCGACCTGATCGCCAGCGCCTCCCGCTGGAGCCGCAGCCATCTGTCCGATATCGCCCTGGCGATCATGGCCACCCTGCTGGTGCTGTTCGGCCCGGCGATCAACGCCTGGGTGCAGCAGCGCATCGGCAGCCTGAACTTCGTCTTCCGCACCCTGCTGTTCGTGCTCATCTGCGCCGTGGGCTACGGCCTGGCCATGGTCTTCGTCACCCCCTGGGTGGCGCACGGCCTGAACTACTTCAACAACTACACCCTGGCGCCGGTGCTGCTGTTGCTGTTCTTCATCATCGGCATGATCGCCGACCGCAGCTGACGGGCCTGCTAGTGTTTCCCCAGTAGCCAACGCGCAGCTGGGGAAACGCCATGAAACCGATCAAGCACCTGTACCTGCACTTCGTCGACGGCCAGCGCCTGGCGCTGCGCTTCCCGCAGCAGAGCGAGGACCCGGTGGAGGTGGCGCAGGGCATCCGCAAGCAACTGGAGTCACCCTGCCTGAGCATCGAGGTGGATGGCGACCTGCTGCTGATCCCGCGCAGCAGCATCAAGTACCTGCAGATCACCCCGGCGCCGCTGAGCCTGCCGGACATCACCGTGGTCGGCGCCGAGTTGATCGACTGAGCGCGAGCGGCAAGCCGTAGGGCGCATAACGCCCCAGGCGTTATCCGCCGTCGACCTTCGCGCCAGGGCCAGCGGCGGATAACCGCGAACGGTTATGCGCCCTACGCACACCTCCCGCCCGGAGCGGACCTTGTCCGCGATGGCCGGAGATTCCGGCGCGGTTCGCGGATGAGATCCGCTCCTACACCGCGCCACGCACGCCATTCCCCTGTAGGAGCGCGCCCTGCGCGCGATCGCGGGCAGGGCCCGCTCCTACAGCGTGCAGGACGTTTCGGCGGCTCAGGGCCAACGGCGGATAACCGCGAACGGTTATGCGCCCTACGCACACCTCCCGCCCGTAGGAGCGGACCTTGTCCGCGATGGCCGGAGATTCCGGCGCGGTTCGCGGATGAGATCCGCTCCTACACCGCGCCACGCACGCCATTCCCCTGTAGGAGCGCGCCCTGCGCGCGATCGCGGGCAGGGCCCGCTCCTACAGCGTGCAGGACGTTTCGGCGGCTCAGGGCCAACGGCGGATAACCGCGAACGGTTATGCGCCCTACGCACACCTCCCGCCCGTAGGAGCGGACCTTGTCCGCGATGGCCGGAGATTCCGGCGCGGTTCGCGGATGAGATCCGCTCCTACACCGCGCCACGCACGCCATTCCCCTGTAGGAGCGCGCCCTGCGCGCGAAATCGCGGGCAGGGCCCGCTCCTACAGCGTGCAGGAGGTTTCGGCGGCTCAGTCGACGCGCTGGAACTTCAGGTCCCAGACGCCATGGCCCAGGCGTTCGCCGCGGCGCTCGAACTTGGTCACCGGGCGCTCTTCCGGGCGCGGCACGTAGGTGTTGTCCGGGGACAGGTTGCGGTAGCCGGGCGCGGCGTTCATCACTTCCAGCATGTGCTCGGCGTACTGTTCCCAGTCGGTGGCCATGTGCAGGATGCCGCCGACCTTCAGCTTGCTGCGCACCAGCTCCGCCCAGGCCGGCTGGACGATGCGGCGCTTGTGGTGGCGCGCCTTGTGCCAGGGGTCGGGGAAGAACAGCAGCACGCGGTCGAGGCTGGCGTCGGCCACGCAGTCGCGCAGCACTTCCAGGGCGTCGCAGCTGTAGACGCGGATGTTGCTCAGGTCCTGCGTCAGCATGCCGTTGAGCAGCGCGCCCACGCCCGGGCGGTGCACTTCGACGCCGATGAAGTCCTGGTCCGGCGCCGCGGCGGCCATCTCCAGGGTGGCGTGGCCCATGCCGAAGCCGATCTCGAAGGTGCGCGGGGCCTTGCGCCCGAACACCTGGTCGAAGTCGCGCAGGCCGTCGGTCAGCTCCAGGCCGAAGCGCGGCCAGCCCTGGTCGAGGCCGCGCTGCTGGCCTTCAGTCATGCGCCCGGCGCGCATCACGAAGCTCTTGATGGTGCGCATCGGCCGGTCGGTGGCCTGCTCGGCCTGGGGCTGCTGGGTATCGCTCATGTTCGGACCTTGGAAAAAACGGGGCAGTGAAAGTGACGACGGGCCGGCCCGCTCGGGGCGCCGCGCCGGGATCAGCCGATCAGGCCGCTCATCGGCGAGGAGGCGCTGGCGTACAGTTTGCGCGGCATGCGCCCGGCCAGGTAGGCCAGGCGACCGGCGACGATGGCGTGCTTCATGGCTTCGGCCATCATCACCGGCTGCTGCGCGTGGGCGATGGCGGTGTTCATCAGCACCGCCTCGCAGCCCAGCTCCATGGCGATGGTGGCGTCGGAGGCGGTGCCCACGCCGGCGTCCACCAGCACCGGAACGCTGGCTTCCTCGAGGATGATGCGCAGGTTGTAGGGGTTACAGATGCCCAGGCCGGAGCCGATCAGGCCGGCCAGCGGCATCACCGCGATGCAGCCGATCTCGGCCAGATGGCGGGCGATGATCGGGTCGTCGCTGGTGTACACCATCACGTCGAAGCCGTCCTTGACCAGCACTTCGGCGGCCTTGAGGGTTTCCACGACGTTGGGGAACAGGGTCTTCTGGTCGGCCAGCACTTCCAGCTTCACCAGGTTGTGGCCGTCCAGCAGCTCGCGGGCCAGGCGGCAGGTGCGCACCGCTTCCACGGCGTCGTAGCAGCCGGCGGTGTTCGGCAGGATGGTGTAGCGGTCCGGCGGAATCACGTCGAGCAGGTTCGGCTCGCCGGGGTTCTGGCCGATGTTGGTGCGGCGCACCGCCACGGTGACGATCTGCGCGCCGGAGGCCTCGATGGCGCGGCGCGTCTCGTCGAGATCCTTGTACTTGCCGGTGCCCACCAGCAGGCGCGATTCATAGGTGCGCCCGGCGAGGGTGAAAGGCTTGTCGGCCGGCAGGGTGGAAGAGGCTTGGCTCATCGGATCTTTCCTCAGCAAAAGCGGGTGGGGCGGGGCCTGAATTCGGTGGACGGCGGCCTAGCCGCCGCCGATGGCCTGCACCACTTCCACCTGGTCACCCTCGCGGAGGGCGGTGGCGGCGTGCTGGCTGCGCGGCACTATGTCCAGGTTCAGTTCGACCGCGACGCGGCGCCCGCCCAGTTCCAGGCGCTCGAGCAGGTGGGCCACGCTCTGGCCGTCGGGCAGCTCGTAGGGTTCGCCGTTCAACTGGATATGCATGGGCAGCACCGTCGCGATTGGAGGGGTGGGCATTCTAGCCCGAGAGCCGGCGATGACCAAGGCGCAAGCGGGCCATCGGCCGGCGATTCTGACGTCCGGGTCAGCCCGTCAGCCTCCAGGCCGCCAGGCCCAGGCACAGCCAGCCGGCGAGGAAGCAGACGCCGCCGATGGGGGTGATGGCGCCGAGCACCGGGGTGGCGGTCAGGGTCAGCAGGTAGAGGCTGCCGGAGAAGATCAGGATGCCGGCGACGAAGAACCCGCCGGCGAAGCCCACCAGGCGCCCGCCCAGGTGCGCCGAGAGCAGCGCCACGCCGAACAGGGCCAGGGCGTGGAGCATCTGGTAGTGCACGCCGGTCTGGAAGATCGCCAGGTAGTCGGCGCTCAGCCGGCTCTTCAGGCCATGGGCGGCGAAGGCGCCGAGGGCCACGCCGGTGAAGCCGAAGAAGGCAGCGAACAGCAGGAAGGTACGCAGCATGGGAAAACTCCCTGGAGGGTCAAGCCCGTTATAATGACGCGCACTATCGCCCGGGCAAACCCCAGCATGCGCAACCTACTCCGCCGCCTGTTCAAGTTCCTCGTCTATTTCGCCCTGGGCAGCGTGGCCGTGGTCATCGTCCTGCGCTGGGTGCCGCCGCCGGGCAGCATGCTGATGGTCGAGCGCAAGGTGCAGTCCTGGTTCAACGGCCAGCCCATCGACCTGCAGCGCGACTGGCGCAGCTGGGACGAGATTTCCGGCAACCTCAAGGTGGCGGTCATCGCCGGCGAGGACCAGAAGTTCGCCGAGCACCACGGCTTCGACCTGCCGGCCATCGAGCAGGCCCTGGCCCACAACGGCCGCGGCAAGAGCATTCGCGGGGCCAGCACCATCAGCCAGCAGACCGCCAAGAACCTGTTCCTCTGGCCCGGCCGCAGTTGGCTGCGCAAGGGCCTGGAAGCCTGGTTCACGCTGCTGCTGGAGACCTTCTGGCCGAAGCAGCGCATCCTCGAGGCCTACCTGAACAGCGCCGAGTGGGACGACGGCGTGTTCGGCGCCCAGGCCGCCGCGCGCCATCACTTCGGCGTCGACGCCAGCCGCCTGTCGGCGCAGCAGGCCGCGCAGCTCGCCGCGGTGCTGCCCAACCCGCGCCAGTGGAGCGCCGCGCGCCCCAGTGGCTACGTACGCCAGCGCGCCGCCTGGATCCGCCAGCAGATGTGGCAGCTCGGCGGCCCCGACTACCTGGAGCGCCTGCGCTGAGCCGCGCTCAGTGCGCCAGGCTCTCCCGCGGCACCACCTGCAGCCAGACCAGCTCGCCATTGCGGTGCAGCAGCGTCAGGCCGCGCTCGGGGTAGATCCAGGCCTCGCCGCGGTCGGTCTGCAGGCGCAGGCGCGGCGGGCCGAAGCTGGCCACCAGGCGGCCGACGCTCAGCGCCTGGCTGGGCGCCAGCAGCACCGAGGCCACCGCCTGCCGGCGCAGTTGCTCCAGCATGCCGTCGCTGAGCGGCTGGTCGGGCGCTCCCGGCGCCATGCCGGTGGCCCTCTGCAGGCTGCCGCGCTCCTCGTCGCTCAGCACCAGCTCGGCCTCCACCCGCCAGGGGCCGTCGGGCGTACCCAGGGTACCGCGGTAGCTCAGCTGGGCGCCCTGCTCATCGCGGGTCAGCCACAGCGCGCCGTCCTGCCAGCTGTGCAACTGGCCGAGGTCGAGGGTGCCGTCGGCCAGGGGCCCGAACACCTCGCGTTGCCAGTCCTCCAGCCAGGCCGGCGGCGGCAGCGGCGTCGTGGAGCGCGCCACCCAGAGCCCGGCGGCGAAGGCCAGCAAGGCGAAGGCGAGGATCAGCAGGCCATGGGCCGGGCGTAGTCGGGGCATCGGGTCTCCGGGCATGCGCGGGCAGAAAAAAACCGCACCCCGAGGGGTGCGGTCTTCAGTCTAGCGGTGCAGCGGGCGCTTAGGCCTCGATGCGCCCCTTGAGCTTGTTCATCGCGTTCTTTTCCAGCTGACGGATGCGCTCGGCGGACACGTTGTACTTGGCTGCCAGGTCGTGCAGCGTCGCCTTCTCCTCGGCCAGCCAGCGCTGGTGGAGGATGTCGCGGCTGCGCTCGTCCAGGCCTTCCAGCGCCTCGTGCAGGCTGGCGGTGGAGCTGTCGCTCCAGTCCGCGTCCTCCAGCTGGCGTGCCGGGTCGTAGCGATGGTCTTCCAGGTAGTGCGCCGGGGACTGGTAGGCGCTCTCGTCGTCGGCGTCGGCCGCCGGGTCGAAGGCCATGTCCTGGCCGCTCAGGCGGCTTTCCATTTCGCGCACTTCCCGGGCTTCCACGCCCAGGCTCTCGGCGACGCGTTCGACTTCGTCGTTGCTCAGCCAGGCCAGACGTTTCTTCTGGCTGCGCAGGTTGAAGAACAGCTTGCGCTGCGCCTTGGTGGTGGCGACCTTGACGATCCGCCAGTTGCGCAGGATGAACTCGTGGATTTCCGCCTTGATCCAATGCACGGCGAAGGACACCAGACGCACACCCATTTCCGGGTTGAAGCGTTTCACGGCCTTCATCAGGCCGACGTTGCCCTCCTGGATCAGATCGGCCTGGGCCAGGCCGTACCCGGAATAACTCCGGGCGATGTGCACGACGAAGCGCAGGTGCGCCAGCACCATTTGCCGTGCCGCTTCCAGATCTTGCTCATAGAAGAGGCGTTCGGCCAGTTCGCGCTCCTGCTCCGGCGTCAACAGCGGGATGCTGTTCACCGAGTGCACGTAGGCTTCCAGGTTCGCACCGGGAGCCAGGGCATAGACAGGTTGCAGGGAAGTGGTCATGCGAATCCTCCGATTCACGAAACTCGCGCAGTGTAGCACTGGGCGATCTGACTGCAAGCGGGTGTAAAAGTTCCTTTACAGCCATGAAGAAAACAGGGGAAATCAGTCGGTTGTCAGCGCGGCGCCAGCTCCCGCAGGTGCCGCGCCACGGCCAGCCAGGCGCCGATCCAGCCCAGCAGCACCGCGCCTATGGTCAGCGACAGTCCGTCGTTCAAGGGCACCCCGGCCAGGGCGAAATCGCTGCCGTAGAGGCCGGCCAGGTTGACCACCGAGGCGTTCAGCCAGTTCAGGCCGAACTCCAGCAGGGCCCAGGACAGGATGCCGGCGCCCAGGCCGTAGAGCGCGCCCATATAAAGGAAGGGCCGACGCACGTAGCCGTCGGTCCCGCCGACCAGCTTGATCACCTCGATTTCGTTACGGCGGTTTTCGATGTGCAGGCGGATGGTATTGCCGATCACCAGCAGCAGGGTCAGCACCAGCACCACGGTCAGGCCGAAGACGAAACGGTCGCCCAGCTTGAGGATGGCCGACAGCCGCTCGACCCACACCAGGTCCAGTTGGGCCTGTTGTACCCCGGGCAGCTCGGCCAGGCGTTGACGTAGCGCATCGAGCTGGTTGCGGTCGACCTGCTTGGGCGTCACCGAGATCACCGCCGGCAGCGGGTTCTCCGGCAGCTCCTTGAGCGCCTCGCCCAGGCCGGACTGTTCCTGCAGCTCTTTCAGCGCGTCCTCGCGGCTGATCAGCTGCGCCTCGATCACGTCGGGCATGCGCTCGATCTGTTCGCGCAGGTCCTGGCCCTGGTTCTCGCTGGTCTTCAGGTCCAGGTACAGGGAAATCTGCGCCGCGCGCTGCCAGGAGCCGCCCAGGCGCTCGACGTTGCCCAGCAGCAGCGACAGGCCCATGGGCAGGCTCAGGGTGATGCCCATCACCAGGCAGGTGAAGAAGCTGCCGAAAGGGTGGCCGAACAGGCGCTTGAGGCTGTCCACCAGGCTGGCGCGGTGGCTTTCGCCATAGGCGCTGAACAGCTGGCCCCAGTCGGTGGATTCCTTCTCCACGCGCTCGCGGCTCTTCTTCGGCTGCGTGCCCTCTTCCGGGGCGTGCGGCAGTTGCTGGTCGTTCATCAGGCCTCCTCCTCGCGGTCCGCGATGATCCGCCCGCGCTGCAGGGTGATCATGCGATGGCGCATGCGCGCGATCAGCGCCAGGTCGTGGCTGGCGATCAGCACGGTGGTGCCGAGGCGGTTGATATCCTCGAACACGCCCATGATCTCCGAGGCCAGGCGCGGGTCGAGGTTGCCGGTGGGTTCGTCGGCGAGCAGCAGGGCCGGGCGGTGCACCACCGCGCGGGCGATGCCGACGCGCTGCTGCTGGCCGGTGGAGAGGTCGGACGGCAGGTCCTCGGCCTTCTCCTTGAGGCTCACGCGGTCCAGCGCCGCCTCCACCCGCTGGGCGATCTCCGCCTTGGGCAGGCCGAGGATCTGCAGCGGCAGGGCGACGTTGTCGAACACCGTGCGGTCGTTGAGCAACTGGTGGTTCTGGAACACCACGCCGATCTGCCGGCGCAGGAAGGGAATCTGCGCGGTGGTGATGCGCGCCAGGTCCTGGCCGCCGAGCAGCAGCTTGCCGGAGGTCGGCCGCTCCATCGCCAGGATCAGCCGCAGCAGGGTGCTCTTGCCGGCGCCGGAGTGGCCGGTGACGAAGAGGATCTCGCCGCGGTGGATGCGGAACGAGGCGTCATGCAGGCCGACGTGGCCGTTGGGATAGCGTTTGCCGACCTGCTCGAAGCGGATCATGCGGTCTCCCGGGTCTCGAACAATGCGCGGACGAAAGCGTCGGCCTCGAAGGTGCGCAGATCGTCGATCCCTTCGCCGACGCCGATGTAGCGGATCGGCAGGCCGAACTGCTTGGCCAGGGCGAAGATCACCCCGCCCTTGGCGGTGCCGTCCAGTTTGGTCAGGGCCAGGCCGGTGAGTTCCACGGCGTTGTTGAACTGCCTGGCCTGGTTGATGGCGTTCTGCCCGGTGCCGGCGTCGAGCACCAGCAGCACCTCGTGGGGAGCCGTGTCGTCCAGCTTGCCAATGACCCGGCGCACCTTCTTCAGCTCTTCCATCAGGTTGTCCTTGGTGTGCAGGCGCCCGGCGGTGTCGGCGATCAGCACGTCGACGCCACGGGCCTTGGCGGCCTGCACGGCGTCGAAGATCACCGAGGCCGAGTCGGCGCCGGTGTGCTGGGCGATCACCGCGATGTTGTTGCGCTCGCCCCACACCTGCAGTTGCTCCACCGCGGCGGCGCGGAAGGTGTCGCCGGCGGCCAGCATGACCTTCTTGCCGTCCATCTGCAGCTTCTTCGCCAGCTTGCCGATGGTGGTGGTCTTGCCCACGCCGTTCACCCCGACCACGAGGATCACGTAGGGCTGCTTGCCAGCCTCGATGGCCAGCGGCTGCTCCACCGGGCGCAGCAGGCCGGCCAGTTCTTCCTGCAGGGCCTTGTACAGCGCCTCGCTGTCGGCCAGCTCCTTGCGCGCCACTCGGCGGGTCAGGTTCTGCACGATGGCGGTGGTGGCCTCGACGCCGACGTCGGCGGTCAGCAGGCGCGTCTCGATCTCGTCGAGCAGGTCGTCGTCGATGGCCTTCTTGCCCAGGAACAGGCTGGCCATGCCCTCGCCGAGGCTGGCGCTGGTCTTCGACAGGCCCTGCTTGAGGCGGGCGAAGAAGCCCAGCTTGGCCGGTTCGGCCGCGGCGGGCTTCTCGACGGCGACGGGCGCGGGCGCGGCGGCCGGCGGCTGTTCCGCGACCGGAGCCGGGGCAGGCTCGACCACGGGCGCGGCGGGGGCAACGGGTGCTACCGCCTCGACCGGGGGCTGCGGTTCGCTGGCGACCTGCGGCTCGGCCGGGCGGATCGGCTCCAGCGGCTCGGCGGGCAGGCTTTCGGCCTGTGGGGCTGGCGCCAGCGGTTCGGCGGGGGCCACGGGCAGCGGCGTGCGCAGCTCGTCGACGGGCGCCGGCCGGGGTGCTTCGGCCGCCGGGGCCGGTGCGGCCGGCTCAGCCTGCGCCGCCGGGCTTTCCGCCGGCTGCGCGGGGGCCGCCTCGGCTTCGGAGGCTGGCGCTACGGTTTCT
Source organism: Pseudomonas delhiensis (assembly GCF_900187975.1). Classification (GTDB taxonomy): domain Bacteria; phylum Pseudomonadota; class Gammaproteobacteria; order Pseudomonadales; family Pseudomonadaceae; genus Pseudomonas; species Pseudomonas delhiensis. The sequence continues at coordinate 60,108 of NZ_FZPC01000007.1, forward strand.
TCGGCCTGGGGTTTCTTGCGGAACCAGCTGAACAGGCCTTTCTTGTCCCCGCCCTGCGGGGCCTTCTTGTCGTCGTTGGAACCAAACATGAATGGCTTGCATCTCAAGGGAGCGGCACGGGACGTGGCCGCCCGGAAAACGGATGGGTATCCTAGCATCTCCTCGCCTGCCGGGGTTAGGCGGCTGCCCGACAGTCATCCCGCCACCCAACGGGCCACCAGCAAGGATCCGTTCGACCATGAAAAACCCTCCACGCCGCACGCTCGGCCTGCTCTGGGGCGTGCTCTGCCTGCCGCTGTTCGCCCTCGCCGCCGAACCCCAGCCGACCCACGAATACGTACTGGACAACGGGCTCAAGCTGGTAGTTCGCGAAGACCACCGCGCCCCCGTGGTGGTCTCCCAGCTCTGGTACAAGGTCGGCTCCAGCTACGAGACGCCCGGCCTCACCGGCCTGTCCCACGCCCTGGAGCACATGATGTTCAAGGGCAGCAGCAAGATGGGCCCGGGCGAGGCCTCGCGCATCCTGCGCGACCTCGGCGCCGAGGAGAACGCCTTCACCACCGACGACTACACCGCCTACTACCAGGTGCTGGCCAAGGACCGCCTGCCGGTGGCCTTCGAGCTGGAGGCCGACCGCATGGCGCACCTGACGCTGCCGGCCGACCAGTTCAAGAGCGAGATCGAGGTGATCAAGGAAGAACGCCGCCTGCGCACCGAGGACAAGCCCTACGCCCTGGCCTACGAGCGCTTCAAGGCGGCGGCCTACCTGTCCAGCGGCTACCACTCGCCGACCATCGGCTGGATGGCCGACCTGCAGCGCATGACCATCGACGACCTGCGCGCCTGGTACAAGGCCTGGTACGCGCCGAACAACGCCACCCTGGTGGTGGTCGGCGACGTCCAGCCCGAGGAGGTCAGGGCCCTGGCCCAGCGCTGGTTCGGCGACATCCCGCGGCGCGAACTGCCGCCGGCGCGCAAGCCGCTGGAAGTGCCCGACCCGGGCGAGCGCCGGCTGACCCTCCAGGTGCGCACCCAACTGCCCAGCCTGATCATGGGCTTCAACGTGCCCAGCCTGGGCAGCAGCGAGAACCCGCGCGAGGTGCACGCCCTGCGGCTGATCTCCGCGCTGCTCGACGGCGGCTACAGCGCCCGCCTGTCCTCGCGCCTGGAGCGCGGCCAGGAACTGGTGGCCGGCGCCTCCGCCGCCTACGACGCCTTCGCCCGCGGCGACACCCTGTTCACCCTGAGCGCCACCCCCAACGTGCAGAAGGGCAAGACCCTGGAGCAGGTGGAGAAGGCCCTCTGGCAGCAGCTCGACGAGCTCAAGACCACCCCGCCCAGCCAGGAAGAACTGGAGCGCGTACGCGCCCAGCTGATCGCCGGGCTGGTCTTCGAGCGCGACTCCATCGCCGCCCAGGCCAGCGGCATCGGCCAGCTGGAGAGCGTCGGCCTGTCCTGGCGCCTCGCCGACCAGGACCTGGAGGCCATCCGCCAGGTCACCGCCGAAGACATCCGGAAGGCCGCCCGCACCTATTTCGTCCGTTCGCGCCTGACCCTCGCCCAGGTGCTGCCGCAAGCCGATACCGACAAGGAGCCGACCCATGAGTGAACGAAACGGCCTGCGCTACGGCCTGCTCGGCCTGGTCGTCCTGCTGCTGGTCGCCGGCCTGGCGTTCTGCGTCAGCCGCCCCGCCGGCGGCAGCAACCCAACCCCGCAGGCGCCGGCCGCCGCAACGCCCAGCGGCCTGCAGTCGCTGGCCGAGGCCGCCGGCAAGAAACCCGGCCACCGCCAGCTGGACATCCAGCGCTGGACCACCGCCGAAGGCGCCCGCGTGCTCTTCGTCGAGGCCCACGAGCTGCCGATGTTCGACCTGCGCCTGACCTTCGCCGCCGGCAGCAGCCAGGACGGCGACGCCCCCGGCCTGGCCATGCTCACCAACGCCATGCTCAACGAAGGCGTGCCGGGCAAGGACACCAGCGCCATCGCCGCTGGCTTCGAGGACCTGGGCGCCGACTTCATGAACGGCTCCTACCGCGACATGGCGGTGGCCGGCCTGCGCAGCCTGAGCGAGAAGGACAAGCGCGAAGCCGCCGTCGCCCTGTTCGACCAGGTGGTGGGCCAGCCGACCTTCCCCGAGGAAGCCCTGGCGCGCATCAAGAACCAGGTGCTGGCCGGCTTCGAGTACCAGAAGCAGAACCCCGGCAAGCTGGCCGGCCTGGAACTGTTCAAGCGCCTCTACGGCGACCACCCCTACGCCCACTCCAGCGACGGCAACGAGCAGTCGGTGCCGAAGATCGGCGTCGCCCAGCTGCGCGCCTTCCACCAGAAGGGCTACGCCGCCGGCAACACGGTGATCGCGCTGGTCGGCGACCTCAGCCGCGCCGAGGCCGAGGCCATCGCCGCCAAGGTCTCCGCCTCGCTGCCCAAGGGCCCGGCGCTGCCGCCGGTGGCTCAGCCGGCCGTGCCCAAGCCGGGCCCCAGCCACATCGAGTTCCCCTCCAAGCAGACCCACCTGCTGCTGGCCCAGCTCGGCATCACCCGCAACGACCCGGACTACCCGGCGCTCTACCTGGGCAACCAGATCCTCGGCGGCGGCGGCTTCGGCACCCGCCTGATGGACCAGGTGCGCGAGAAGCGCGGGCTGACCTACGGCGTGTCCTCCGGCTTCACCGGCATGCAGGCGCGCGGCCCCTTCACCATCGGCCTGCAGACCCGCGCCGAGCTGAGCGAGGGCACCCTCAGGCTGGTCCAGGACATAGTCCGCGACTACGTGAAGAACGGCCCGACGCAGAAGGAACTGGACGACGCCAAGCGCGAGCTGGCCGGCAGCTTCCCGCTGTCCACCGCGAGCAATGCCGACATCGTCGGCCAGCTCGGCGCCATCGGCTTCTACGGCCTGCCCTCGGACTACCTGGAGACCTTCCTGGCCCAGGTCCAGGCGCTGGACGTGGACAAGGTCAAGGCGGCCATGCAGCGCCACGTCGACCCGGACGCCTTCGTCGTCGTCACCGCCGGCCCGACCGTGCCGCAGAAACCGCTGCCGCCGCCCACCGACAAACCGGCCGAACAGCCCCTCGGCGTTCCGGAGCATTGATGAACAGACGACCCAAGGCCCCCGCCCAGGCCGCCCGCCAGCACGGCGGGCAGGGCCAGCTGCGCATCATCGGCGGGGAATGGCGCAGCCGCCGCTTCGCCTTCCCCGAGGGCCCGGGCCTGCGCCCGACCCCCGACCGGGTGCGCGAGACGCTGTTCAACTGGCTGGCCGCCTACGTGCCCGGCGCCCGCGTGCTCGACCCCTTCGCCGGCAGCGGCGCGCTCTTCCTCGAAGCCCTGTCCCGCGGCGCCAGCCGCGGCACCGCCCTGGACCTGAACCGCGAAGCCGTGGCCGCCCTGCGCGGCCACCTGGCCACGCTGAAGTGCGAGAACGGCGAAGTGCAGCTGCAGGACGCCCTCGCCTACCTGGCCAAGCCGGCCCCCGGGCCGGTGGACCTGGTATTCCTCGACCCGCCCTTCCACCAGGACCTGCTGCAGAACGCCTGCCGCCTGCTGGAGGAAAACGGCTGGCTGGCCCCCGACGCCTGGGTCTACACCGAGAGCGAAAGCCTGCCCTCCAGCCTCGGCCTGCCGGCCAACTGGCGGCTGCACCGGGAGAAGCAGGCGGGGAACGTGCATTACGCGCTGTGGCAGCGCGAAGGATGAGTTGATCCCCCAGGGGAAGGCGGTCAGACAAAAAGGATGTGCTGGATGAGCGATACCGATGAGCAGGGGATTCTGATCTACGAAGCGGACGACGGTCATCTGGCAGTCGAGGTTCGATTGGAGCACGACACGCTCTGGCTCAGCCTGCAGCAACTGTCCGACCTTTTCGGGCGTGACAAGTCGGTCATTTCGCGGCACCTGAAAGCCATCTTCGACAGCAGGGAACTGGATCGCGAACGAACCGTTGCAAAAAGTGCAACCGTTCAACGCGAGGGGGATCGCGAAGTCACCCGGCAGATCGACTACTACAACCTCGACGCCATCATCTCCGTGGGCTACCGCGTCAACTCCCGGCAAGGCACGCGGTTCCGCATCTGGGCCAACCAGGTGCTCAAGGACTATCTGGTTCAGGGTTACGCACTCAACGAGCAACGCCTGAAAGCCCAGCAGGCACGGGTTCGCGAACTGGAGCGGACGCTGACGCTGTTCCAGCAGAACCTCATCGACCAGGCCAACCTACCCGAGGCGCGGGGCCTGGTGAGTGTCATCGCCGGCTATGCGCGCACCTTCGTGCTGCTCAACCAGTTCGACAGCGAGCGCCTGCCCGCGGAAGGTTTCGATGAAAGCATCCGCTACGCCATCGAACCCGCCGATGCTCACGCCGCGATCACGGCCCTGAAGACCGACCTGCTGGCCAAGGGCGAGGCAAGCGAGTTGTTCGGACGCCCCAAGGACGACAGTTTCCTCGGCATCCTCGGCAACGTCACGCAGTCCTTCGCCGGCCAGTTCCTCTACCCCAGCATCGAGGAGCAGGCTGCACACCTGCTTTACTTCATCATCAAGAACCATCCGTTCACCGACGGCAACAAGCGTATTGGCGCCTTCCTGTTCATCTGGTTCCTGCAGCGCAACCAGCATCACCTCAAGCACGACGGCGAACTGAAGATCAACGACAACGCCCTGGCCGCCATCGCCCTGCTGGTGGCGCAAAGCGATCCACGACAGAAAGAACTGATGATCCACCTGATCATGAACCTCATCCGCAACTGAGCCCTGCCCCCATGACACCGCCCTTCCAACCCGCCTGGTGGCTCCCCGGCCCGCACCTGCAGACGCTCTACGGCTCGCTGCTGCGCAAGGCGCCGGTGCTGCAGCGCGAGCGCGAGCGGCTGTGGCTGGAGGATGGCGACTTCCTCGACCTCGACTGGCATGGCCCGCACAACGCCCGCACGCCGCTGGTGCTGGCCGTCCACGGGCTGACCGGTTCCTCCGACTCGCACTACATCCGCGGCCTGCAGTTCGCCCTGCAGGCCCGCGGCTGGGCCAGCGTGGCGCTGAACTGGCGCGGTTGCTCGGGCGAGCCCAACCTGCTGCCGCGCGGCTACCACTCGGGCATCAGCGAGGACCTGGCAGCGGTCATCGAGCACCTGCGGCGCATGCGCCCGCTGGCGCCGCTGTACGCGGTGGGCTATTCGCTGGGCGGCAACGTGCTGCTCAAGTACCTGGGCGAGCGCGGCGGCGACAGCCCGCTGCGCGGCGCCGTGGCGGTGTCGGTGCCGTTCCGCCTGGACCGCTGCGCCGACCGCATCGGCATCGGTTTCTCGCGCATCTACCAGGCGCACTTCATGCGCGAACTGGTGGCCTACGTGCGCAACAAGCAGCAGAGCTTCGCCGAGCGCGGCGCCCAGGAGCACCTGGCGGCCCTGGAACGCCTGGGGCCGCTGGACGGCATGCGCACCTTCTGGGACTTCGACGGCCGCGTCACCGCGCCGCTGCACGGCTTCGCCGACGCCCACGACTACTACAAGCGCGCCTCCAGCCGCTTCTACCTGGGCGGCATCCGCACCCCGACGCTGATCATCCACTCCAGCGACGACCCCTTCATCGACGCCGGCAGCATCCCGCCGGCGGACGAACTCTCCGCCAGCACCCAGCTGGAGCTGCACGAGCACGGCGGCCACGTGGGCTTCATCGGCGGCACGCCCGGGCAGCCGGACTACTATCTGGAAAGGCGCATCCCCGACTGGCTGCTGGCCCTGCACGGCAACGCCGGCTGACGCGGGCTTGACCGGGATCAGCATCGGCCGGCCAGCGATGGTCCAGGCTGGAGGCGCCAAAGGGCAAGGAGGGGAAGCCATGAGCGAAGCGACCATCCGGATTCACCGCGTCACCTCACTGGACGACGCCCAGTGCGCTGGCATAGCGGCGCTCTACCGCACCGTCGGCTGGGGCCACCCGAACGACGCGGATGAATTGCGCGATCTCTGCGAATCGTCCGGCTACGTGCTGCTGGCCAGCGAGGGCGAGCAGGTGGTCGGCCTGCTCCGCGCCGAGCCGGAGAACGCCCAGACCACCTGGCTGGCCGAGCTGGCGGTGCTGCCCGCTCACCAGGGCCGTGGCATCGGCACTTCGCTGATGCAGCGCTTCATCGCCGACCATCCCGGCGCTCGCCTGTACACCGATGCCACCGCTGGGGTGGAGGGATTCTTCCTCCGCCATGGCCTGGAACTGCGCCAGCCGCTGGTGCCGGGGCCGCGCAAAGATTGATACCGGCGGGGCCGATTCGGCTTTTCGTAGGAGCGAGCTTGCTCGCGAACGGTGTTTGCCGGTGAGTGCTTGGTGTTTGCCCAAGAGCGCCCTCTCCCTAACCCTCTCCCTGAAGGGAGAGGGGACCGTTCGGTGTGCTCGGTTGCTTCGGCGTTAGCCGGTTATCACTAAGGCATCCAGCGAGCGACGTTCTTCCCGTTGGCACGGACAAGCCCCCTCTCCCTTCAGGGAGAGGGCTGGGGAGAGGGAAAGGAATTCAACGTCGCACCGAAGCAACCGGCATACGCCCGTTCGCGAGCTTGCTCGCTCCTACGAAAAGCCGAACGTAGGACGCTGTCCGCGATCATCCCTGTGGATAACTCACACGCCCTGCGAAGGACTTTCCGCCAACGGCACATACAGCCTTTCGGCGATCCGCTCCACCGCCGCCTGCGAGCCCTCGGCAATGTGCCCGCTCTCCAGCGCCAGCACCTGGTAGATGCCGCGCCGCAGCAGCTCCTCGCTGAGGTCGCCGGTGACCTGGTGGGTGGTGCAGAGGAAGCGCACCCAGGAGGTGAGGATGATCCAGGCGTTGAGGGTCAGGGCCTCCAGCTGGATCTCGTCCATCCGCAGGATGCCGGCCTCGACGAAGCCGCGGTAGATGGCCTTGGCGTTCACCAGCGCGCGCCGGGCGAAGGCGCGGTAGGCCGCGGCCAGCTCCGCGTCGCTTTCCAGCAGGTGCTCCAGGTCCCGGTGCAGGAAGCGGTAGCGCCACATGGCCGCCAGCAGCGCCTCCAGGTAAAAGGTCTTGTCCTCGATGGTCAGCCCGCGGCCGTCGGGCAGGCGCAGGAAGTCGTCCACCCGCGCCTCGTACTCGGCGAACAGCTCGGCGATGATCGCCTGCTTGTTGCGGAAGTGGTAGTACAGGTTGCCCGGGGAAATCCCCAGGTGCGCGGCGATGTGGTTGGTGGTGACGCTGCGCTCGCCCTGGGCGTTGAACAGCGCCAGGCTCTCCTGGACGATGCGGTCGCGGGTCTTGATGCGTGGGGCCATGCGCGGGCTCGGAATCACTTTTCTACGGCAAGGGGCAAAGGTACACGGATTGCTACGTGCGGTGCAGCCGGCGTAACACTCCGGGCGCTCGCCCAGCTTTTCGTTGGGTAGGCCGCGCGGCGTTGGCGCGGCATGCTATTTGACATATTAGAGTAATTGCTCTAAAAATCCAGCGACAAGCACAACGCGAAGCGCCCCCCCCCACCCGGAGCGCTTCCCCCAGCCGGTCCGCCGAGGAGCCCGCCATGGTCGCCGACATCGCCTACCTGCAGCAGACGCAGCAGGACATCAACCAGCTTCAGAGCCTGTTCGAGCGCCAGCGCCAGGCCTACCGCGCCAACCCGCTGCCCAGCGCCGGCCAGCGCCAGCAATGGCTCAGGAGCCTGGCCGACCTGCTGGTGCGCGAGCAGCAGCCGATCATCGACGCCATTTCCCGCGACTTCAGCAACCGCTCCGCCGACGAGACCCGCCTGGCCGAGATCATGCCCAGCCTGCACGGCGTGCACTACGCGCGCAAACGCGTGGCGCGCTGGATGAAGCCCTCGCGGCGCAGCGTCGGCATGCAGTTCATGCCGGCGTCGGCCCGCGTGGAGTACCAGCCGCTGGGCGTGGCCGGGGTGATAGTGCCGTGGAACTACCCGCTGTTCCTCGCCATCGGCCCGCTGACCGCGGCCCTGGCCGCCGGCAACCGGGTGATGATCAAGATGAGCGAGTCCACCCCGGCCACCGCCCAGGTGCTCAAGGAGTTGCTGGCCAAGGTCTTCCCCGAGGACCTGGTGGCCGTGGTCCAGGGCGAGGTGGACGTCGGCGTGGCCTTCTCCAGGCTGCCCTTCGACCACCTGCTGTTCACCGGCGCCACCAGCGTCGGCAAGCACGTGATGCGCGCCGCGGCGGAGAACCTCACCCCGGTCACCCTCGAGCTGGGCGGCAAGTCGCCGGCACTGGTCTCGGAGAACGTGCCGATCAAGGACGCCGCCGAACGCATCGCCTTCGGCAAGTCGCTCAACGCCGGGCAGACCTGCGTGGCACCGGACTACGTGCTGGTGCCGCAGCAGCGCGTCGAGGAATTCGTCAGCGCCTACCGCGAGGTGGTGCAGGGCTTCTTCCCCAGCGTGGAGAACAACCCGGACTACACTGCCATCATCAACGAACGCCAGCTGGCCCGTCTCAACGGCTACCTGAGCGACGCCGAGGCCAAGGGCGCGCAGGTCATCCGCCTGCTGCCGGAAGCCAGCGGGCGGCGCCTGCCCCAGGCGCTGCTGCTGAACGTCGACGACGACATGAAGGTGATGCAGGACGAAATCTTCGGCCCGCTGCTGCCGATCATCCCCTACCAGCGCCTGGACGAGGCCCTGGCCTACATCAACGACCGGCCGCGGCCGCTGGCGCTGTACTACTTCGGCTACGACAAGCGCGAGCAGGACCGGGTGCTGGCGCAGACCCACTCCGGCGGCGTGTGCCTGAACGACACCCTGCTGCACGTCGCCCAGGACGACATGCCCTTCGGCGGCGTCGGCCCCTCGGGCATGGGCCACTACCACGGCCACGAAGGCTTCCTCACCTTCAGCAAGGCCAAGGCGGTGTTCAGCAAGCCGCGCTTCAACGCCGCCCGGGTGATCTACCCGCCCTACGGCAAGTCGCTGCAGAAACTGGTCTACAAGCTGTTCATCCGCTGAGACCGCGTACTCCACCCAGGTGAAACAACAAGAATGACAGACACCTCCCTGAGCGCGCCGGGACTCTCCCGGCGCGGCGTGCTCAAGATCGGCCTGCTCGGCGGCGCCTTCCTGGCCACCGCCGGCGTCACCGCCACCCTCAGCGGCTGCTCGGCCAGCACCCCGGCCGCCGGCATGAAGGTCATCCGCGAATCCGACCTGCCCTTCCTGCGCGCCCTGATCCCGGTGATGCTGGCCGGCGCCGTGCCGGCCGAGCGCATGGCCGAGGCGGTGCAGGGCACCCTCGCGGGCCTGGACCACACCCTCGACCACCTCTCGCAGGAGATGCTCAAGCTCACCGTGCAGCTGTTCGACGTGCTGGCCCTGCCGGTCACCCGCGGCCCGCTCACCGGCGTCTGGGGCAGCTGGGAGAAGGCCAGCGCGGACGACGTGCGGCATTTCCTGGAGCGCTGGCAGAACAGCTCCATCGGCCTGCTGAAGATGGGCCACAGCTCGCTGCTGCAGCTGGTGATGATGGCCTGGTACGGGCGCCCGGAATCCTGGGCGCACTGCGGCTACCCCGGGCCGCCGAAGGTCTGAGCCCCGCCACTCCCATAACAAGAATTCCCGAGAGTACCCCTGATGCCCGTACCCGATCTGTTCGCCGAAGGCCTGGCCCGCGGCTGGAAAGTCCACGACGGCTCGCGCCTGGACAACGACCTGACCCTGGAAGCCGACGTGGTCGTCATCGGCTCCGGCGCCGGCGGCGGCACCACCGCGGAAATCCTCAGCGGCGCCGGCTACAAGGTGCTGCTGGTGGAGGAAGGCCCGCTCAAGACCAGCTCCGACTTCAAGCTGCAGGAGCCGGAGGCCTACTCCAGCCTGTACCAGGAAGGCGTCGGGCGGATGAGCAAGGACGGCGCCATCACCATCCTCCAGGGCCGCGCCGTGGGCGGCACCACCCTGGTCAACTGGACCTCCAGCTTCCGCACCCCGGACGCCACCCTGGAACACTGGGCCAGGGAACACGGCGTGAAGGGCCACAGCCCCGCGGAAATGGCGCCCTGGTTCGCCAGGATGGAAGAGCGCCTGGGCGTGGCGCCCTGGATCATGCCGCCGAACTTCAACAACGACGTAATCCGCCTGGGCTGCGAGAAGCTCGGCTATCACTGGAAGGTCATCCCGCGCAACGTGCGCGGCTGCTGGAACCTCGGCTACTGCGGGATGGGCTGCCCGACCAACGCCAAGCAGTCGATGCTGGTCACCACCATCCCGGCCACCCTGGACAAAGGCGGCGAGCTGCTGTTCCTGGCCCGCGCCAACCGCCTGCTGCTGGACGGCGACAAGGTGAGCGGCCTGGAATGCCTGGCCATGGACGCCCGCTGCGTGGCGCCCACCGGCCGCAAGGTCATCGTCAAGGCGCGCCACTACGTGCTCGCCGGCGGCGGCATCAACAGCCCGGCGGTGCTGCTGCGCTCCAAGGCCCCGGACCCCAACGGCCGCGTCGGCCAGCGCACCTTCCTGCACGTGGTGAACTTCAGCGCCGCGCAGTTCGAGCAGGTGGTCAACCCCTTCTACGGCGCGCCGCAGTCGATCTACTCCGACCACTTCCAGTGGGACGACGGCACCGCCGGGCGCATGTCCTACAAGCTGGAGGTGCCGCCGCTGCAGCCGGCCCTGGCGACCACCCTGCTCGGCCGCTTCGGCATCGACAACGCCCTGCGCATGGAGCAACTGCCGCACACCAACATGATCCTCGCCCTGATGCGCGACGGCTTCCACCCGGACAGCGCGGTGGGCAGCGTGAGCCTGCGCGGCGACGACACCCCGGTGCTCGACTACCGCATGACCGACTACACCTGGGACGGCATCCGCCGTGCCTTCCACACCATGGCCGAGGTGCAGTTCGCCGCCGGCGCCAAGGCCGTGCTGCCGCTGCACGCCGACGCCGGCTACGTGAAGACCCCCGCCGAGGCTCGCGCGCTGATCGACGGCCTGAGCCTGGAGCTGTACCGCACCCGCCTGGGCAGCGCCCACGTGATGGGCGGCTGCGCCATGGGCGAGGACCCGAAGCAGTCGGTGTGCGACAGCCTCGGCCGCCACCACCAGCTGGAGAACCTGTCGATCCACGATGGCTCGCTGTTCCCCACCAGCATCGGCGCCAACCCGCAGCTGTCGGTCTACGGCCTGACCGCGCAACTGGCCAGCGGCCTCGCCGAACGCCTCGGCAAGGCCTGAGCCCCGCTCCCGGCGCGAAGGCTCTGCCACGGGCCTTGCGCGCCGGCCGGCGGCATTCGCCGGGAAAAATCAGGTAGTCCGCGCCGGCGGGCACTACCAAGGTCGCTTGGCCCATCCGGGCTGCTGCGTTACCATCCAGCCCCGCCAATGCCCACGCCTGCCCCTTGAACCACCAGGACGCTGCGATGAACCGAGTGCTGTACCCGGGTACCTTCGACCCCATCACCAAAGGCCATGCCGACCTGGTCGAGCGGGCCTCGCGCCTGTTCGACCAGGTGATCATCGCCGTCGCCGCCAGCCCCAAGAAGAACCCCCTGTTCCCCCTGGAACAACGGGTCGAACTGGCGCGCCAGGTCACCTCGCACCTGCCCAACGTCGAAGTCGTCGGCTTCTCCACCCTGCTCGCGCACTTCGTCAAGGAGCAGAACGCCAACATCCTGCTGCGCGGCCTGCGCGCGGTATCGGACTTCGAGTACGAGTTCCAGCTGGCCAACATGAACCGCCAGCTCGCCCCGGACGTGGAGAGCATGTTCCTCACCCCGTCGGAGAAGTATTCCTTCATCTCCTCGACCCTGGTGCGCGAGATCGCCGCCCTGGGTGGCGACATCACCAAGTTCGTCCACCCCGCGGTGGCCAGCGCCCTGGCCGAGCGCTTCAAGCGCTGATCCAGCGCCTGCGCGCCGCCAGGGAAGGCGGCAATTGATCCGGCCAGCGTGCAACGCGCACGCCAATGCGGCAAAATTGCAGCATTCCTCTTGCTGACAGCCTGGCCACGCGCCAAGGCCGGAGTTTTTCGATGTCCCTGAAAATCACCGACGACTGCATCAACTGCGACGTCTGCGAACCCGAGTGCCCGAACGGCGCCATCTCCCAGGGCGAGGAGATCTACGTGATCGACCCCAACCTGTGCACCGAGTGCGTCGGCCACTACGACGAGCCGCAGTGCCAGCAGGTCTGCCCGGTGGACTGCATCCCCCTCGACGACGCCCATGTCGAGAGCAAGGACGAACTGATGCAGAAGTACCTCAAGCTCACCGGCAAGGCCTGACCCCGGCGGCTTGACAGGCCGATCGCCGGCTTCCCACAGCGCATTCGGCAACCGCGAGGCAGCGGGATTGTCTATCCTCCCAATTCGCTCCCGTGGTTTTTCCCGGACGCCGGTCCGGGGCCACCCGACGATTCGTGAGATGCCATGTCCCTGCTGAACCGCTGCTTCCATTCCCTCGCCCTCTCCTGCGGCCTGCTGCTGCTCGGCGCCGCCAGCGTCCACGCCGCCAGCCAGCCGGTGGCCCAGGCCACCGTGGCCAGCGCCCACCCGGCGGCCACCGTGGCCGGCCTGGAAACCCTCGCCGGCGGCGGCAACGCCTTTGACGCCGCGGTGGCCATCGCCGCCGCGCTGGCGGTGGCGGAGCCCTACAGCTCGGGCCTGGGCGGTGGCGGCTTCTTCCTGCTGCGCCAGGCCGGGCCGACGCCCAGCTACCGCTTCATCGACGCCCGCGAGCGCGCGCCGCTGGCCGCCAGCGCGCAGATGTACGTGCGCAACGGCAAGGTGCAGCCGGAACTGTCGCTGAACGGCCCCCTGGCCGCCGCCATTCCCGGCCTGCCCGCGGCCCTGGTGGAGCTCACCAGCCGCTTCGGCCGCAAGCCGCTGGCCGACAACCTGGTGCCGGCGATCCGCCTGGCCACCGACGGCGTCTCCGTCGACCGCATCTACATCACTCGCGCCGCCGGCCGCCTGGAGGCCATGCGCAAGGACCGCGAGACCTCGCGCATCTTCCTGCAGCAGGGCAACCTGCCCGAGGAATGGGACCTGCTGCGCCAGCCGGAACTGGCCAACACCCTGTCGCGCCTGGCGCGCTACGGCCGCAGCGGCTTCTACGAAGGCGAGACGGCGGACAAGCTGGTGCAGGGCGTGCGCGCCGCCGGCGGCATCTGGAGCCTGGAAGACCTGCGCAGCTACCAGGTGGTGGAGCGCCAGCCGCTGCGCTACCCGCTGGGCGAAGGCCGCGAGCTGGTCAGCGCGCCGCCGCCCTCGGCCGGCGGCGTGGCCATCGCCCAGAGCCTGGGCATGCTGGCCCAGCTGCCCTGGCAGAAGGCCGAGCCGATCCAGCGCGTGCACTACGTGGCCGAAGTCCTGCGCCGCGCCTACCACGACCGCAGCATGCTCGGCGACCCCGACCGCATCGCCAACCCGGTGCAGCAACTGCTGGCCCCCGACTACCTCAAGCGCCTGGCCGCCGGCATCGACCCGCGCCGCGCCACCCCCAGCGCCGCCCTGCCGCCGGCGCCGAGCTGGCGCGAAGGCGACCACACCACGCACTTCGTGGTGATCGACGAACAGGGCAACGCGGTGGCCGCCACCCTCTCGGTGAACCTGCCGTTCGGCGCCGCCTTCACCGCGCCCGGCACCGGCGTGCTGCTCAATGACGAAATGGACGACTTCGCCGCCGACATCCAGGGCAGCAACGCCTATGGCCTGGCCGGCAGCGCGGCCAACGCCATCGCCCCCGGCAAGCGCCCGCTGTCGAGCATGAGCCCGAGCTTCATCGAGAGCCCCGGGGAACTGGCGGCCTTCGGCACCCCGGGCGGCAGCCGCATCCCCAGCATGGTGCTGCTGGCCATGCTGCAGTACCTGGACGGCCGCTCGGTGCAGAACTGGGTGGGCGCGCCGCGCTACCACAACCAGTACCTGCCCGACGTGCTGGAGCACGAGCCGCGCACCTTCACCGAGGCGCAGAAGGCCGAGCTGGCCGGCCGTGGCTACAGCCTCAAGGAAGTCGCGCCCTCCTACGGCAACCAGCAGGTGCTGCTGTGGCGCAAGAAGACCGGCGACGTGGACGCCGCCAGCGACCCGCGCGGCATCGGCCTGGCCGCCGGGACCACGGTGCACTACTGAGTCAGGGCACCAGCAGCGGCGACGCCTCGTCGGCGGCGCGCTCGGGCAGGGCGCCGTCCAGGCCCTGCTCGATGCGCAGCTGCAACACGTTGCGCAGGCTCTGCACGATACGGCTGGCGTAGCCCAGGTCGTTCATCAGCGAGCTGGTCCGGGCGCCGTCCAGCTCATGGCGGCGCACCGCGGCGAACAGGTGGTTGCGGAAGGCGCCGTCGAACTGCGCGGCCTGCTCGTCGAACAGCGCCAGGCGCGCGGCCCAGGCGCCTTCCGGTAGCTGGCGGGGGTCCAGGGCGCCGATGGCGCGAACCTCGCGCAGCGCGCCCAGCAGGTGGCGGCGCAGTTCCAGGTAGCAGTCCCGCGCCACCGAAGGCTCGCCCTGCAGGGCCGCGCCCAGGTTCTTCTGCAGGTGCTTGGCGTCCTTCACCGCGTCCACCAGTTGCAGCGCCGCCACCTGGCAGGCCATCCAGAAATGCTGATGGGCCTCGTCCAGCGGCGTCTCCAGGCGCCCCATGAAGCTCAGCAGGTCGCCGTACACGCCCTTGATGTGCTGCTGGTAGAGCGCCTGGGCGTCCATGGCGAAGCGCTCCGGCCCCGCCTGCAGGGCGGCCTCGTCCACCTTCGGCTGGTTGAGCAGGTCCACCGGCAGGTAGAGCGCGTGGCAGATCACCTCGATGCTCAGGCGCCCCAGGTGCTGCAGCTCCTGGGTCACCGCGCTGGCGGCGGCGTCCGCCGAGTCCAGGGCGCGCTCGCTGAGGTAGCGCGCATGGGTACGCTCCGGCAGTGGCGCCGCCGTCGCCGGGGCCAGGTCGGTGATCAGCACCGAAGGTTCCTCCACGTCCGGCAGCCAGCGGATCAGCCACTGCGCCAGGCGCGTCTGCAGCGGCCAGAACAGCAGCACGCCCATGCCGTTGAACAGGGTGTGGAACAGCGCCAGCTGGATCAGCAGGTTGTCGCCCAGGCCGACCTGGGCGGTCAGCCAGCGCACCAGCCAGGTCAGCGGCGCCAGCAGGGCGAAGGCGAGCACCCCGCTGACCAGGTTGAACAGCACGTGGGCCAGGGCCAGGCGCTGGCCGTTGCGGTTGCCGCCCAGGGAGCCGACGAAGGCGGTGGTGACGCTGCTGCCGACGTTGGAGCCGATGGCGATGGCCAGGCTCTGGCCCAGCTCCAACTGGCCGCCGGCCAGGGCCGCCAGAGTCAGCATCAGGGTGGCATGGCTGGACTGCAGCACCACGGTGATCAGGGTGCCGATGCCGACGAACAGCAAGGCCCCCGGCACACCCTCGGCCTGCAGGCCGGTCATGTCCAGGGCGTCGCCGAAGCTGGAGAAGCCGTCCTTGATCTGGTCGATGCCCAGGAAGATGAAGGCGATGCCCATGAGGATGCGCCCGGCGGCCTTGCTCTTCGGCCCGTTGAAGCCGGCCAGCACGCCGAACACCAGCAGCGGCAGGGCCAGGGGGCTGAGGCTCAGGTTCTGCCCGGCCAGGGCCAGCAGCCAGATGCCGCTGGTGGCGCCGAGGTTGGCGCCGAAGAGAATGGCGATGCCACTGGCCAACTGGATCAGCCCGGTGCTGATGAAGGCGATGGTGAGCAGCGAGACCAGGGTGCTGGACTGCAGCACGAAGGTGCCGCACAGGCCGAACAGCAGGCTCTTGGACGGTGTCGAGGTGCTGCGTTCGAGCCACAGCTCCAGTTGGCTGCCGGCCAGGTCGCGCAGGCCCTCCTCCAGGCACTGCATGCCGAACAGGAACAGCGCCAGGCCCGCGCCCAGCTGCAGCAACCCGGCGCTGGACCAGAAGGCGTAGCCGAGCACGCCCGCCGCCAGCAGCAGGAGCAGCGGGCGCAGGTGCTTCTTCAATTCGCTACGGGCCATGGCCCCCTCGGGAAGGGCGCGCCGGCATCACCGGCGCGGCAGGGTCAGTCCTGCTTGTAGCCGCTTTCGGTGCAACCCAGGCAGCGCACGAAGGTGGCCTTGCCCGGGTCCACCACCAGGGCCTGGCCGGCTTCCTTGACGTTGCCGCCCAGGGCGGTGAACGGCAGGCTGACGATGAAGGCCGCGGTGCCGATCACGGTGGCGCCCAGCAGCAGCGGGCGGGCGATGATCAGGTCGCCGAGCATCTTGTAGAACGGCGGCGAGTTGGTGCTGTAGATCGGGTCCCCGCTGGAGGTGTTGCTGATCGCGTCGGAGGCCTGGGCGGGAACGGCCGACAGGCCGAGGGTCAGGGCCAGAACGACGGCCAGGGCGCGGAACAGGTTCATGGCGTAAATCCTTTTTCATGCTGGGTTGGCAGGCAGACTGCCATTAACTATATCAGCGCGACAGGGCTTGTCAGCGTGATGGCCATCAACCGCCGAGGAAGGCGTATGCCGGCTTGCGCGGTACGAAGGGGCGGTAGAAGGCCAGCATCCGCCCCAGGTCGGCCGCTTCGTCGCCGCTGGGCCAGAACGGCTCGCCGATGACGATGCGCCGGTTGCCGTAGTCCAGCGCGGCCAGCACCACCGGAACCCCGGCGCCGCGGGCGATGTGGTAGAAGCCCATCTTCCAGCGCTCGACCTTCTTGCGCGTGCCCTCGGGGGAGATGATCAACATCATCTCGCGGCTGTCGCGGAAGGCCTGCACCGCCTGGTCCACGGTGTTCAGCCTGAGGTGGCGCCGGATCGGGATGCCGCCCCAGCGCCGCAACAGGCCGCCGAAGGGCCGGCGGAACAGGGTGTGCTTGGCGAACCAGCGGGCGTTCAGGCGCAGCACGAACTTGGCCGCCAGGAACAGCATGAAATCCCAGTTGGAGGTGTGGTGCGCGCCTATCACCACGAACTTGTCCAGGGCCGGCAGCGCGCCCTCGATGCGCCAGCCGGCGATTCTCAGCATGCTGCGGCCGAGCCACTCGGCGAAAGGGTTGGGGGGCAGGTAGTTGCCGGACATCGATGGACCTTCTTGTTGTTATGGGTGCAGGACATGGTTCGCGAGCAAGCTCGCTCCTACAGACGGCCGCTCTTCGCGAACCGCCCAATAGCAATAGCGGAAAAGCGCCCGCTCAGCGTTGGCAGCGCGGACAGTAGACGCTGGCGCGCTGGCCCAGGCGCACCTCGCGCAGGGTGCCGCCGCAGGCCTTGCAGAACTCCCCGCCGCGGCCGTAGACGAACAGCTCCTGCTGGAAGTAGCCCGGCTGGCCGTCGCCGCCGACGAAGTCGCGCAGGGTGGTGCCGCCGCGCTCGATGGCGATGGCCAGGATGCGCTTGATCTCCTCGGCCAGCTTCAGGTAGCGCGCCCGCGAGATGCTCCCGGCCTCGCGGCGCGGGTCGATGCCGGCGGCGAACAGCGCCTCGGTGGCGTAGATGTTGCCCACCCCGACCACCACGGCGTTGTCCATGATGAACGGCTTGACCGCCATGCTGCGGCCGCGGGACAGCTGGAACAGGCGCTCGCCCTCGAAGGCATCGGTCAGCGGCTCCGGGCCCAGGTGGCGCAGCAGTTCGTGCTCCAGCGGCGCCTGGCTCCAGAGCAGCGCGCCGAAGCGCCGCGGGTCGGTGTAGCGCAGCGCCAGGCCCGACTCCAGCTCGATGTCGACGTGCTCGTGCTTGGCCGCCGCCAGCCCGCATTCCACCAGGCGCAGGCTGCCGGACATGCCCAGGTGGCTGATCAGCGTGCCCGCCTCGGCCTCCAGCAGCAGGTACTTGGCCCGCCGCCCCACGCTCAGGATGCGCTGCCCGGACAGGCGAACGTCCAGGTCCTCGGGCACCGGCCAGCGCAGGCGCCGGTCGCGGACGACCACACGGCTGACGCGCTGGCCTTCGAGATAGGGCGCGATGCCCCGGCGGGTAGTCTCGACTTCGGGTAGTTCAGGCATGGAAAGTCACGGCGATGATGATCGGTCTGTAGGCGCAAGCTTGCTCGCGAACCGCCTCGCTTGCCAGTAGGAGCGGGCCCTGCCCGCGAAATCGCGCGCAGGGCGCGCTCCTGCAGGGGAATGGCGCGGAGGCGTGGCGTAGGAGCGGATCTTATCCGCGAATCGCGCCGGTGTATCCGGCTATCGCGGACAAGGTCCGCTCCTACGGGAAGCGATTTCGCGCGCAAGGCGTGAAATCAATCCAGCGCCCGGGCCAGTTGGATCAGCTCGTCGCGCCAGGCGGCCGCCTTCGGCAGGGCCAGGAAGGAGCCGTTCAGGTAATCCTCGCGGGCCTCGTAGGTGAAGGCCTCGCCGCGCAGGTCCAGCACTTCGCCGCCGGCGCCTTCCAGCACGCCCTGGGCCGCCGCGGTGTCCCACTGCGAGGTGGGCGCCAGGCGCGGGTAGCAATCGGCGGCGCCCTCGGCGAGCAGGCAGAACTTCAGCGAGCTGCCGATGTTGGCCAGCGTCAGGTCGCCGAAGCGCTCGCCCAGGCCGGCCAGCAGGCGCTCCTGGGCCGGGCTGGAGTGGCGCTTGCTGGCCACCACGGTGAAGGCTTCGGCGGGCGCGTTGCGCACGCTGATCGGCTCGATGGCGCCGCCCGCGTCCTGGCGCCAGGCACCCAGGCCGGCGCCGCCGTGGTAGCAACGGCCGGTGGCCGGCACGCCCACCACGCCGAACAGCACCTTGCCGCGCTCGATGAGGGCGACGTTGACGGTGAATTCCTCGCTGCCGGCGATGAATTCCTTGGTGCCGTCCAGCGGATCGACCAGCCACCAGCGCGACCACTGGCGGCGCTCGGCCAGGGCGATGGCGCAGTCTTCCTCGGACAGCACCGGCACTTCCGGCGCCAGCGCCCGCAGGCCCTCTTCCAGCACACGGTGGGCGGCCAGGTCGGCGGCGGTCACCGGCGAGGCATCGGCCTTCTCGTCGACTTTCAGTTCGCTGCGCCAGAACGGCAGGATGACGTCGCCGGCGCGCTGCACCAGCGCCACGACGGATGGAATCAGGTCTTGCATCAGAGCTGCAGCTCCCCACGCTGGGTCAGGATGTCGCGCACCAGGTAGAGCGCGGCCAGGGCGCGGCCTTCGCTGAAGGCGGCGTTCTGCGCCAGGCTCGACAGCTCGCGCAGGTTGATGCGGTCCACTCGCAGCGGCTCCGGTTCGTCGCCCGGCAGGCTTTCGGGGTAGAGGTCGCGGGCCAGCACCACCTGGATGCGCTGGCTCATGTAGCCCGGCGACAGCGACAGCTCGGTGATGTGCTCCAGCCGCCCGGCGCCGTAGCCGGCCTCTTCCTTCAGCTCGCGGTTGGCCGCGGCCAGCACGTCCTCGCCCGGCTCCACCAGCCCCTTGGGTAGCGACAGCTGGTACTCGTCGACGCCGGCGCAGTATTCCTCCACCAACACCGCGTGCTCGGCGTCCAGCAGCGCCACCACCATCACCGCGCCGTAGCCCTGGCCCTTGCCCACCAGGCGCTCGTAGGTCCGCTCGACGCCGTTGGCGAAGCGCAACTGCAGCTCTTCGACTGCGAACAGGCGGCTCTTGGCGACGATCTCGCGGGCGAGCACCTCGGGTTTCTGACGCATGGGACGACTCCTGGGGCGGGTCCGGGTGGGCTATGATACCCGCCTTTTCCGATAATCCGTGCCGAACCTTGCGCCCCGGCGGCGACAGGGCGGCACTTCGCGACAGGGCAGAGCATGCCACGCCTGGACTGGGCCGGGATCGACAGCGTATTGCTGGACATGGACGGCACCCTTCTCGACCTGCACTTCGACAACCATTTCTGGCTGCAGCACCTGCCGCAGCGCTACGCCGAGCACCACGGCATCAGCCGCGAGCAGGCCGACGCCGAGCTGCTGCCGCTGTTCCGCGACAACGCCGGGCAGCTCAACTGGTATTGCCTGGACTTCTGGAGCCGCGAACTGAGGCTGTCGGTCCGCGACCTCAAGCGCGAGGTGGCGCACCTGATCGCCCTGCGCCCGGACGCCGACACCTTCCTCGCCGCATTGCGCGGCGCCGGCAAGCGCGTGGCGCTGATCACCAACGCGCACCGCGATTCGCTGTCGCTGAAGCTGGAACGGGTGGAGCTGGCGCCCTGGTTCGACCGCCTGATCAGCTCCCACGACTACGGCTTCCCCAAGGAAGACCAGCAGTTCTGGCAGGCCCTGCACACCGACTTCGGCTTCGAGCCGGCGCGCAGCCTGTTCATCGACGACAGCCTGCCGATCCTGCGCAGCGCCCGCACCTTCGGCATCGCCCACCTGCTGGCGGTACGCCAGCCGGACAGCCGCCAGGGCGCGAAGGACACCGCGGAATTCGCGGCGGTGGACGACTATCGCAGCCTGATCGAGGGGCTTTAAGAGCGGCTACAGGCCGCAGGCTGCAGGCAAAAGCCCAGCCCGCTCTCGCCTGCAGCCTGCCGCCTGAAGCCTGCCGCCGCGTTTATTCCGGAATCCGCAGCACCTGCCCCGGGTAGATCTTGTCCGGGTGGCTGAGCATCGGCTTGTTGGCCTCGAAGATCTTCATGTAGGCGTTGGCGTTGCCGTACTCGGCCTTGGCGATGGCGCTCAGGGTGTCGCCCTTCTTCACCGTCACGAAGCGCGCCGCCGGCGCCGCCTGGGCCACGCTGATGCTGTCCTCCACGCCGGCCACGCCCTCGACGTTGCCCAGCGCCAGGAGGATCTTTTCCTTTTCTTCCTGGCTGGCCGCCTCGCCGCTGACGATCACCTTGTCGCCCTCGACGCTGACCTGGATGTTCGGGTTGCCCAGGCCGACCTTGGCCACGTGCTCCTTCAGCGACTCGGCGGCCTGCGCCTTGTCGCCCAGCAGGCCGCCCAGCAGCTTCTCGCCGGCTTCCTTAACGAATGACAGAATGCCCATGTCCTTTCTCCTTGCGATTAGAGTTCCTGCGGCCGACTCCGGGCTGACCGCGCCGCCAGGAAGTCTAGACGCCAGCGCCGGGGGCAACGATAGGAGCCGTCCGAAAGCCGCCGGCCGCCGACGAAAAGCCCGCGACGAGCGCCACGGCGCCGTGATAGATGGCGTCGATCAAGGCATTGGCACTTCCGATTAGACGCTCCCGCGGCGGGGCCCTAGGCTGGCGCCACTATTCCAATACAGGGCCCCAGCCCATGCCTTGCCAGCCCCATTGCCCGGCGCCCGCGGATGCCACGGCCCGCGGCGCCTACGCCTACGCCGAACTGGGCGCCGAGCCCGCTTCCGACCGCGCCGAGCTGGCCGGGGAGGTGGCCCTGGCGATCGCCTACAACGGCCTGAGCCAGGCCGTGATGATGACCTCTCCCGAGGACATCGAGGACTTCATCCGCGGCTTCAGCCTGAGCGCCGGCCTGGTCGAGTCCATCGACGACATCTATGACATCCGCCTGAACCGCTTCGCCGAGGCCGTCAGCGCCGAGGTGCAGATATCGAGCCGGGCCTTCTGGGCGCTCAAGCAGCAACGCCGGCGCCAGGCCGGCACCAGCGGCTGCGGCCTGTGCGGCGTGGAGGCGCTCGAGCAGGCACTGCCCGAACTGCGCCCGCTGGAGCCGGCGCCGCTGCCGCCGGCGGCCCACCTGCTGGGCCTGCGCCAGCGCATCGACCAGGTGCAGAAGCTGGCGCGGCGCAGCGGCGCGCTGCAC
The DNA here is from genome assembly GCF_900187975.1 of Pseudomonas delhiensis. Taxonomy (GTDB): domain Bacteria; phylum Pseudomonadota; class Gammaproteobacteria; order Pseudomonadales; family Pseudomonadaceae; genus Pseudomonas; species Pseudomonas delhiensis. The sequence goes on from NZ_FZPC01000007.1 coordinate 81,694, forward strand.
GCGGCGCTCCATGTCGACGGCGCCGGCCAGGTCGTCCTGTGCCGCGAGGACATCGGCCGGCACAACGCCCTCGACAAGCTGATCGGCGCGCTCAAGCGGCAGCGCCGCGACTGCCGCGACGGCTTCGCCGTGGTCACCAGCCGCTGCAGCCTGGAGCTTATCCACAAGGCCGTGCGCGCCGGCATCGCCACCCTGGTCAGCCTGTCCGCGCCCACCGCGCTCACCGTCGAGTGGGCGCGCCGGCACCGGCTGAACCTGATCCACCTCCCCCATCACAACGCGCCGCGGGTCTACAGCCCGGCGCCGGCCCCCCACTGACGCCCGACATCCGATGAGCCTGCAACCGATCAACCCCCGTTACCAACCCTACAAGAGCCCGGCCGCCGGCTGGGGCGCGCTGATCAGCGTCACGCGCTTCTGGCTGGACAGCAAGCAGCCATTGAAGAACCTGCGCGCGCTGCTCAAGACCAACCAGAACGGCGGCTTCGACTGCCCCGGCTGCGCCTGGGGCGACTCCCCCGAGGACGGCCGGGTGAAGTTCTGCGAGAACGGCGCCAAGGCGGTGAACTGGGAAGCCACCAAGCGCCGCGTGGACGCCGCCTTCTTCGCCCGCCACAGCGTCAGCGCGCTGCGCCAGCAGAGCGACTACTGGCTGGAGTACCAGGGCCGGCTGACCGAGCCGATGCGCTACGACCGCGCCAGCGACCGCTACGTGCCGGTGGCCTGGGACGAGGCCTTCGCCCTGGTGGCCAGGCACCTGCACGACCTGGAAAGCCCCGACCAGGCCGAGTTCTACACCTCCGGCCGGGCCAGCAACGAGGCGGCCTTCCTCTACCAGCTGTTCGTCCGCGCCTTCGGCACCAACAACTTCCCGGACTGCTCGAACATGTGCCACGAGGCCAGCGGCGTGGCCCTGGGGCGGAGCGTCGGGGTCGGCAAGGGCACCGTCACCTTCGACGACTTCGAGCATGCCGACGCCATCTTCGTGTTCGGCCAGAACCCCGGCACCAACCACCCGCGCATGCTCGAACCGCTGCGCGAGGCGGTGAAGCGCGGCGCCCAGGTGGTGGCCTTCAATCCGTTGAAGGAACGCGGCCTGGAACGCTTCCAGCACCCGCAGCACGCCCTGGAGATGCTGACCAACGGTTCCGAGCCGCTGAACACCGCGTTCTTCCGCCCCGCCCTGGGCGGCGACATGGCCGCCGTGCGCGGCATGGCCAAGTTCCTCCTGCAGTGGGAGCGCGAGGCCCAGGCCAAGGGCGAGCCGGCGGTGTTCGACCACGCCTTCATCGCCGAACACACCCACGGCGTCGAGGCCTACCTGGCCGAGCTGGATGCCACCGCCTGGGACGCCATCGAGCGCCAGTCGGGCCTGAGCCTGGCCGAGATCGAGGCGGCGGCGACCATGTACCGCCGCGCCGAGCGCGTCATCATGTGCTGGGCCATGGGCCTGACACAGCACCGCCATTCGGTGCCGACCCTCCAGGAAGTGGTCAACCTGCAGTTGCTGCGCGGCAACCTCGGCCGGCCCGGCGCCGGCCTGTGCCCGGTGCGCGGCCACAGCAACGTGCAGGGCGACCGCACCATGGGCATCAACGACCGGCCGCCGGCGGCGCTGCTCGATGCCCTGGAGAAGCGCTTCGCCTTCCAGGTGCCGCGGCACAATGGCCACAACACCGTGGAAGCCATCAACGCCATGCTCGAAGGCCAGGCCAGGGTCTTCATCGGCCTGGGCGGCAACTTCGCCCAGGCCACGCCGGACAGCCCGCGCACCCACAGCGCCCTGGAGCGCTGCGCGCTGACCGTGCACATAAGCACCAAGCTCAACCGCAGCCACCTGACCTGCGGCGAGGACGCGCTGATCCTGCCCTGCCTGGGCCGCACCGACATCGACCGCCAGGCCGGCGGCCCGCAGGCGGTGACCGTGGAAGACTCCTTCAGCATGCTCCACGCCTCCTACGGCCAGTTGGAGCCGCTGTCGGCGCAGATGCGCTCGGAACCGGCGATCATCGCCGGCATCGCCAAGGCCACCCTGGGCGACCACCCGGTGGACTGGGACGCGCTGATCGCCGACTACGACCGCATCCGCGAGCTGATCGCCGACACCATCCCCGGCTTCGCCGACTTCAACCAGCGGCTGAAGCACCCCGGCGGCTTCTACCTGGGCAACGCGGCCCGGGAGCGGCGCTGGAACACCGCCAGCGGCCTGGCCAACTTCAGTGCCGCGCCGCTACCCGAGGACCTGCTGCCGGAACAGGTGCGGCGCACCGGCGAGCGCCCCCACCTGATCCTCCAGACGCTGCGCTCCCACGACCAGTACAACACCACCATCTACGGCCTGGACGACCGCTACCGCGGCGTGCGCGGCCAGCGCGAGGTGGTCTTCGCCAACGAGGCGGACATCCGCCGGCTGGGCTTCGAGCCCGGGCAGAAGGTGGACATGGTTTCGCTGTGGGACGATGGCGTGGAACGGCGGGTCAGCGGCTTCACCCTGCTGGCCTTCGACATCCCCGCGGGCCAGGCGGCCGCCTACTACCCGGAGACCAACCCGCTGGTGCCGCTGCAGAGCCACGGCGAAGGCAGTTTCACCCCGACCTCGAAGTTCGTCGCGGTACGCCTGGAAAACGCCCGGGACGACGGCCGCATCCTTTGACGGTCTCGGGCGTACGACCCCGCACGGTTGTACGCCCGAGTCATTCGTCCGGAAAATTCGACGGGAAAGAGCCGAGGCTGGTCTACGGAACCGGCTTTCGCCTTTTTCCTCATCGCGTGAAATGCCATCATTGCAACAGCACTTTGTGCGAACAACACGCGAAATTCATACCCTCGGAATGTCATTCAGACAGCCCGAAATAGAAAAAGTTCTGTTCTTAAATCAAATACTTGCCTTTTTTGATGAAAGTCGCGTCACTCGTCGGCAGAGGCTTGTAAGCCTTGTCACGCAACAGCAGCATCGACGCCAACATCCACACAGAGAACCTCTCTATGAAGTACTCCTCGATGCTCCTGTTGTCTCTTGCGCTGGTCGGTGGTTCCGCCTTCGCGGACGGCGACACCCGTGCCGGCGTCGGTGGCGCCCTGGGCGGGGTATTGGGTACCGTCGTCGGCCAGGCGGTCGGCGGCAGCACCGGTGCCGCCATTGGCGCCGGTGTCGGCGGCGCGGCCGGTGGCGCGGTCGGCGCCCGCCGCGGCAACAAGACCGAAGCGGCCATCGGCGGCGGCCTCGGCGCGGCCGGCGGCCAGGTCATCGGCAACAAGATCGGCGGCAGCACCGGCGGCCTGATCGGCGCGGCCCTGGGCGGCGGCGGCGGTGGCGCGCTGGGCAACCACTATGCCGACAGCAACCGCCACGACGATGACGACGACTACCGCGGCTACCGCCGCGCCCGCTACGACGACCGCCACTGGCACGGGCACGACCGCGGCCGCCATCGTGGCTGGTACAAGCACCATCGCCACCACAAGCACTGGGATTGACCCAGGGCAGGCTCCCCGCGATAAACCCTGCAGCTCAGCCGGACAGACTTGTCCGGCTGTTTTGCGTTGGGAACAATGCTTCCGACTTTCCCTCTCTGAAAGGTTAGAACATGCGCAAGACTCTCTCGGTCCTGGCCATCGGCCTGGTCGCCAGCCAGTATGCCCTGGCCGGCGACAACACCAACGCGGCAGTCGGTAGCGGCCTGGGCGGTGCCCTGGGCAACGTCGTCGGCGGCGCCCTGGGCGGCAGCACCGGCGCGGCCATCGGCGCCGGCGTCGGCGGTGCGGCCGGCGGCGCCGTGGGCGCCAAGGACGGCAAGAAGACCGAGGCCGCCATCGGCGGCGGCCTGGGCGCGGCCGGCGGCTCGGTGCTGGGCAACAAGGTCGGCGGCTCCACCGGCGCGGCCATCGGCGCCGGCCTGGGCGGCGCGGCCGGCGGCGCGGTGGGCAGCTCGCTGGCCGATGACGACGACCACCACGACGGCGGCCACAAGCACAAACACAAGCGCAAGCATAAGCACCGCGACTGAGCCATCGTTCGCTCGGGCAAGACAGAAACGCCGTTTCCTCCATAGGGGGGAAACGGCGTTTTTCATGGTGCCTGGCGTCCCTGACCGTAGCGGATCTGTGCCGGCTGCGCCGCCCAGACCGGCGCCGATGGCCGCGCCGGGCTGCTCTTCGTAGGAGCGAGCTTGCTCGCGAACAGGTTCCGCAGCGGGGCTCATTCGCGAGCAAGCTCGCTCCTACGAGAGGCCGTGCCTGCCGCTGCGCGCTCGACGAGACCTGGCCTCAGCCGGCCAGCAGAGCCTGCATGGCCTCGCGCAGGCCGGCGGGAATCGGCACCGGGCGGTTGCTCGCGCGTTCGACGAAGACATGCACGAAGCGCCCGGCGGCGCAGGCCAGTTCCTCGCCCTCGCGGAACACCGCCAGCTCGTACTGCACCGAACTGCTGCCCAGCTTGCCGACGCGCAGGCCGACCTCGATGCGTTCGGGGAAGGCCACCGGGGCGAAGTAGTCGCAGCTGGAGCTGACCACGAAGCCGACCACCTCGCCGTCGTGGATGTCCAGCCCGCCCCGTTCGATCAGGTAGGTGTTCACCGCGGTGTCGAAGAAGCCGTAGTAGGTCACGTTGTTCACGTGGCCATAGACGTCGTTGTCGTGCCAGCGCGTGGTGATCGGCTGGAAGTGCCGGTAGTCGGCGCGGCTGGGGTGTTCGCTCATGTCGTCCTCAGTAGGCGGCGCGGTAGATCGCCAGGGCATCGGCCTCGCCGACCTCGCGCGGGTTGTTGACCAGCAGGCGCTGCTGCTGCATGGCGTCGCTGGCCAGCACGACCAGCGCGTGCTCCGGCACGCCGGCATCGCGCAGCCGCGAAGGCAGGCCGCAGCGCGGGCTGAGGGCCGCCAGTTCGTCGATGAACTGCTCGACCAGGCCGTCGCGGTCGCCGCGGCGCAGGCGCTCGCCGAGCAGCAACGGCGCCAGCTCCGCATACAGCGCGGCGGCGGCCGGCGCATTGAAGCGCATCACCTCCGGCAGCACCAGGGCATTGGACAGGCCGTGGGGAATGTGGAAGTGCCCGCCCAGCGGGTAGGCCAGGGCGTGCACCGCCGCCACCGGCGCGTTGGCGAAGGCCTGGCCGGCCAGGCAGGCGCCCAGCAGCATGGCCTGGCGCGCCTCGCGGTTGGCGCCGTGGTGCACCACCGTATCGAGGTTCCGCGCCAGCAGGCGCAGGGCCTCGCGGGCCAGCAGGTCGGACAGCGGGTTCTTCTTCAGCTTGCTGGTATAGGCCTCGATGGCGTGGACCATGGCGTCGATGCCGGTGGCGGCGGTCACCGCCGGCGGCAGGCCGAGGGTCAGGTCGGCGTCGAGCAGCGCCAGGTCCGGCAACAGGTGCGGGCTGACCACGCCGCTCTTGGTGGTGGCGCCAGTGGTGACGATGGCGATGGGGGTGACTTCCGAACCGGTGCCGGCGGTGGTCGGCACCTGGATCAGCGGCAGCCGCGGGCCGCGGGCATTGCCCACGCCGAACAGCTCCGGCAGGGCCTGGGTGGCCTGCGGGTGGGCCAGCAGCGCGACCAGCTTGGCCACGTCCATGGAACTGCCGCCACCGAAGCCGACGACCAGTTGCGCGCCCATCTCCAGCGCCTGCATGGCGGCCTGCAGGACCACGGCCTCCGGCGGGTCCGCCAGCACCTGGTCGAACACCCGCACCGCCACCCCGGCGGCGGCGAAGCCCGGCAGCACCCCGTCGAGCAGGCCCAGGCGGGTGATGCCGGGGTCGCTGACGATGAGCACGCGCGCGGCACCGCGCTCCCGGCAAAGCGCGCCGAGGCGGGCGGCGGAGCCGCTCTCGCAGAGGATCTGCGCGGTGGTGGCGAAGCTGAAAGGCTGCATGACGTTTCCCGATCTTGTCGTTGTATTGCGGAAAATCCATAGGCCGCCAGTGACGGCCAGCCTTCGCAGCATAGCAATGTAGCCCAGAGTCGCGAAACCATATACCGCCAGGCGAAACTCTTATTCATTGGGTGAATAGGAATGCAGATCGGAGTAGGACCCAAAGCAGCATTAGTCTCGAATTAGCCCCAAACTTAATTGCATAAGATATCTAGTTCAAACCTAAAGAATAATTACACACGACAACGAGAAACATCCTACATGGAAAGACTATAAAATCCGAGTTTTCAAGGAGTAAAAAAATGCCCGGGAATATCGCTAAAAAAATAATAAACTCGGTATTCGTGACCACTGCAGCATTTCTTCCCACACAGGCACAATCTGCAGAGCCAAAAGAAATAAATATGCTCTATGCAAGCATACCTAAAGCCATCACTCAGAAATATCGTGAAGATTTAAGCTCTCTCCGCTACGCAGGTATAAACACCATTGCAGTGAAAGGATACTCCATAAACGAGATACAAACCAAAATAGTCAATTTTCGCTCAGACCCTACCTTATCCAGATTCGAACTAATAATAGACATATCTGGGATACTCCACGACACGTGGAGTCTAAGGTCACCCAGCGTATGTGCGAAAGGGAGTGAGTATTTACCAGACGAAACAAAGGACATACTTAAATCAATAACATCCTTGGGCTTATCCAACGACACTATCTCCGGCTACTACACATTCGACGAACCGGCAATTACTATCTCCCAGACAGGAAAGAAAGGAATCTGCAAAGAATTCCAAGAGCTAATCTACAAGCAAATCAGAAGCCTAGATACAAACAAAGAAAAAAGACCAGTACTAGTTTCCAACACTTTCTGGAGTTTGAGTGACGACAAGATCAAAGAAACAATGAGCACCAACATTCAAGATGCAACATTCCTAGAGATATATGATGGAGATATTCGAGCACTCATAGACACATTTGAAAAACTAAAAAGAAATAATTTACACAAAAACAAATATATATACACCTTTCCTGCCTACAATACAGAAGCATGCGCATCCCCTTATTTTAACGAGCAATTTCAACCCGCCTTGTATCAGGCGATAAAAAGCACCTTTGGAAACACATCCATACCCAGCCTAGGGGTTTCATACTTTGCCTATTGGCCAGAAAACAAACCAGACTTCAAATACTCGATAGACAACTGCAGGGAAATAGCAGAATCAACAATAGAACACCTAAAAAATCTACCCGACCTCATTATAACAAAGCTATCAAATACCCCTAAAGACTTCCTCCCAGGCGAGCCTGTGGAATTTTCCGCAGAGATAAAAAACATAGGAGGCAGAGAGCTACCAAACCAATGGATTGGAGTCTTGCTTTTAATTGATGGCAAATGCCCAGCCTCAGGCTGCATGTGGGGAGGAACAACGAGCTCTTTAGCGATTGGAGAAACAAAGAAAATTTCAATTAACGGCAATGGCTCTTGGCGAGCAGAAGCAGGCACACACAAGATCACAGCATTGGTCGATGACCAAAAATATGCAGTTGAAGCAAAAAAATCAATAACACTATTTCAAGAAAAATAAACATTCAAAACAAGCCAGACCTCACTCCTACCAGCCTACATTGGAGCCCATCATCGCCAGTTGTGGGAAGCCCCCTAGCTCTCTCCGTGGAAGTTGAAAACATAGGAAATATTACCACACCAAATGATTGGATAGGCGTTCTATACACCATCAACGGCATATGTCCCGAAGCAATGCACTGCCAATGGGGCGGTGTAAAAACAAGCTTAGAACCTGGTGAAAAAATAATAATCGGCACCAATGAGAGCTTATGGAACTCCACGCTAGGAACGCATCAAATAGGAGCATTGATCGATGACCAAAATCTAATAAAAGAATCAAACGAAGACAACAACATCATAACAAGGCCCATAACAGTCAAACCAAAATAGGCATTATGAAAAGCAAAATCATAATCAACGACTACTCTACATATTCCCCCAAAAGAAGAGACAGCCTGGAAAACTCTCCAGTAAGATACTTACTAGACAAGCACTACCTTGAAAACAAAACAAAAATAGAAAACAAACTAAATAGATTTATATCACTCAAGGAGCAGCTTTGTGAAATAAGCAGGGATTTCAACAAGGACAGGCCGCAGGCGCCCAACTGGATAAATGGCTGGTTGCCTGGCGCCGACGCCCTTTCGCTCTACGGCTATGCGGCCCTCGGGAACCCCCGCCACTACGTCGAGGTCGGTTCGGGCAACTCGACGAAGTTCGTCCGCCAGGCCATCAAGGACCATGACCTGCAAACCAGGATCATTTCGATAGACCCATGTCCCCGTGCCGAGATAGATGCCATTTGCGATGAAGTCGTCAGGGCTCCGCTGGAGGAGCTGGATACAGGCTTCTTTTCGATGCTTCAGGAGGGGGATGTCTTCTTTATCGACAACAGCCATCGGTCATTCCAGAATTCCGATGTGACGGTCTTCTTCACAGAGATACTTCCCACCCTGCGTGCCGGCATAACCATTGGCATACACGACATCTACCTCCCATTCGACTACCCCAACGAATGGGCGGACCGCTTCTACAACGAACAGTATCTACTGTGCTGTTACTTGCTGGGCGGGATGAACAGGCTGGAGATCGAACTACCTCTGGTTTACCTCTACTACTGCACCGAGAGCATGCAGTTACTGAACGACCTCTGGGCCGACGAGAGAATGAAAGGCGTAGAGAAGCATGGGGCAGCGTTCTGGCTCAGAACGACCTAGCCCCGCAAGGGGCTCCGGCAGCAAGTCCACAGGCTACGGACCAGGTAGCCTGCGGAGCGTCCTTCTAGACCGCCACGGGCGCCTTGATGTGCGGATGGGCTTCGTAGCCGACCAGTTCGAAGTCCTCGAAGCGGAAGTCGAACAGGTCCTTCACCGCCGGGTTGAGCTTCATGGTCGGCAGCGCCAGCGGCTCGCGGGTCAGCTGCAGGTCGGCCTGCTCCAGGTGGTTGGCGTACAGGTGGCAGTCGCCGCCGGTCCAGATGAAGTCGCCCGGCCGCAGGCCGGCGACCTGCGCCACCATCAGCGTCAGCAGCGCGTAGCTGGCGATGTTGAAGGGCACGCCTAGGAAGATGTCCGCCGAGCGCTGGTACAGCTGGCAGCTGAGCTTGCCGTCGGCGACGTAGAACTGGAACAGCGCGTGGCACGGCGGCAGGGCCATCTCGTCGATCAGCGCGGGGTTCCAGGCCGAGACGATCAGCCGGCGCGAGTCCGGGTTGTTCTTCAGCATCGTCATCAGGTTGGCGATCTGGTCGATGTGGCGGCCATCCGGCGCCGGCCAGGAGCGCCACTGGTAGCCGTAGACCGGGCCCAGCTCGCCGTTCTCGTCGGCCCATTCGTCCCAGATGGAGACGCCGTTTTCCTTCAGGTAGGCGATGTTGGTCGAACCCTTGAGGAACCACAGCAGCTCGTGGACGATCGATTTCAGGTGGCACTTCTTGGTGGTCACCAGGGGGAAGCCTTCGCCCAGGTCGAAGCGCATCTGGTGGCCGAACACGCTGTAGGTGCCGGTGCCGGTACGGTCGCTCTTGAAGGTGCCGTGCTCGCGCACGTGGCGCATCAGGTCGAGGTACTGTTTCATGGAAAACCCGTGTCGTAGAGAGGTCCGCGAGGCACGCCGAAGGTTCGGCGCGGGCGCATTCGCCCTGCAGAATCGCGAGATGCCGCAATACTAAGGGGCAGGCCTGCGTACCGCCAGCCTTGCCGACGATGTGCGGCGTCGTGGCCGTGGAACACAGCCTCCAGTACCTGCTGCCCGGCTACCTGCGCAGTGCCAGGGCGGCCAGCGACGGCGAGCGCAAGCCACGCCATCCTCCAGCCCTGAACCTGGCCTCACACCCAAGGGTGAAGCCGCCCCCCTGACCGGGGGTTTGACATCCCCCCGCCTGTCACTGAAGCTGCTGCCACCGTGATACATGCCTGCCCGAACAACGGACGTCCGCATGCAGAAGCCTGCCAAGAAGAAAGACCGGAAAGGGGCCGCACCGGCCCACACCCCCGCCACCCCGCGCCTGGCGCGGAACCTGGCCACCGCGCTGGTCGCCGTGCTGTTGCTGGCCAGCGCCGCCGCCTGGTGGTACGTGGAACACAGCGCCCCGTCGCTGCCCATCGCGGCCCCGCCCGCCCCTCCGGCGAAGCCCGTGGTGGCCGAGGCGCCCAAGGCCGGCTTCGTCGACGAGCAGCAATGCCAGGGCTGCCACCAGGGCCAGTTCCAGGACTGGCAGGGCTCGCACCACCACAAGGCGATGCAGGTGGCCAGCGAGGCCAACGTGCTGGGCGACTTCGCCGACGTGAAGTTCAAGGGCGAGGCCGAAAGCACCCGCTTCTTCCGCAAGGGCGGGGAATTCTGGGTCAACACGCCCGGCGCCGACGGCAAGCCGGCGGACTTCAAGGTGGCCTACACCTTCGGCGTGGCCCCGCTGCAGCAGTACCTGCTGGAATACCCCGGCGGCCGCCTGCAGGCCCTGGGCGTGGCCTGGGATACCCAGAAGCACCGCTGGTTCGAGCTCAACCCCGGGCAGCGCGTCGACTTCAAGGACGAGCTGCACTGGACGCGCCCGACGCAGAACGCCAACTTCATGTGCATCGAGTGCCACACCACCGACTTCAAGCGCAACTTCGACGCCGGCAAGAACGCCTTCGCCAGCCACTGGCAGAGCCTGGGCGTCGGCTGCCAGGCCTGCCACGGCCCGGCCTCGCGCCACCTGGAGTGGGCGAAGAAGCCCGACGGCGACGCCAGCCGCGGCTTCGACAAGCCGCTGGGCGCCAGCACCGCCGCCAGCGAGCTGGTGGAGAACTGCGCGCGCTGCCACGCCCGCCGCGCGCCGCTGGGCGACGGCTTCCAGCACAGCCACCGGTTCATGGACGACTACCTGCCCAGCCTGCTGACCCGCGAGCTGTACCAGATCGACGGCAAGATCAAGGACGAGGTCTTCGAGTGGGGTTCCTTCACCCAGAGCAAGATGTTCGAGAAGGGCGTGAAGTGCACCGACTGCCACAACCCCCACAGCGGCCAGGTGAAGATCGCCGGCAACGGCCTCTGCCTGCAGTGCCACAACAAGGCCGGCAAGCCGGTGCGCCCGGGCATCGACGGCAAGGGCCTGCTGGCGAAGGACTACGACTCGCCCGAGCACCATCACCATGAACCCGGCACCCCGGGCGCGCAGTGCACCGCCTGCCACATGCCGGGCAAGTACTACATGGTCAACCACTACCGGCATGACCACAGCTTCAGCATCCCCGACCCGCAGCACGCGCAGAAGATAGGCGCGCCGGATGCCTGCATGGGCTGCCACCGCGACAGCGCCTCGAAGGTCGCCGAGCAGTTCCGCCTGTGGTACGCCAGCGAGGCGAAGCAGCGCGGCAGCGTGCCGCGCTACGACGACACCCTGTGGAAGGCCCGCAACGGCCAGCCCGGCGCCTCGCGGGCGCTGCACCTGCTGCTGGCCAGCAACGAGCTGCCGGCGATCCGCCGCGCCACCCTGCTCGCCGAACTGCCCGCCTACCCCAGCTCGCGTTCCCTGGAGCTGGCCAGCCAGGGCCTGCGGGACGCCGACCCACAGGTGCGCAACACCGCCATAGGCGCGGTCGCCGCCCTGGCCGGCCCGCCGCGCCAGGCGCTGCTGCTGGCGCCGCTGCTGGACGACCCGCTGCGCGCCGTGCGTCTCTCCGCCACCTGGCAGCTGGCGCAGTTGCCGCCGGAAGTGCGCGCCGGGCTGCAGGCGCCGCTGGCCAAGGGCCTGAAGGAGTACGAGGAAGTCCAGTTGAGCCTGGCCGAGCGCGCCGAGTCCAACCTCAACCGCGCCATGCTCTACCAGGTCACCGGCCGCGACGCCGAGGTGGAGCCGGCGCTGCGCGCGGCCCTGGTGCGCGACCCCGACTTCCTGCCGGCACTGGTCAGCCTCTACCAGTGGCTGGAAGCCCGCCAGCGCCCCGACGAAGCCCGCCAGTTGCTGGACGGCGCGCTCAAGCGCCACCCGCAGTCGGGCCTGCTGCACCACGCCCTGGGCCTGGCGCTGATCCGCCAGGGCCAGCGCGACGCAGCGCTCAAGGAACTGCAGGAGGCGGTGCGCCTGGCCCCGGACAGCGCGCAGTTCCGCTACATCCTGGCCATCGGCCTGCACGACAGCGGCCAGGCCGACGCTGCCTGCCGCCAGTTGGAGCAACTGCTGCAGCGCCACCCGGCCAACCGCGACGCACGCCTGGCGCTGATCGCCTACCTGCGCGAGATCGGCCAGTTGGAGAAGGTGCAGATGCAACTGGCCGAGCTGGAACAGCAGAACCCCGACGACCCGGCGCTCAAGGGCGAATGACGGCGCCATTCGGAAGCGCCCTATTCCACCGGGCGCTCCGGAACTCGCCGGCGGGCAGGCACTCTGAGGGGACGCGAACGCAGTCACCCAAGGAGCACCCATGCGTATCCCCGGAGCGGCCCTGGCCGTCGCCCTGTCCACCCTCCCCTTCGCCGGCGCCCAGGCCGAAGACGCCGGCTTCTGGCGCGGCGTGCTGTCCACCGGCGCCACCACCGCCTCCAGCTACCTGACCAGCCGCGACGACCACAAACTGGTCGGCCCGCTGGCCGAGGACGCCGGCAGCTTCGTCGCCAGCGCCGGCGCCATCCGCGGCCCCTGGCTGGAAGCCGAACTGCAGCGCCTGCGCAGCGACTACCCGCAGTTGCAGCAGCACAGCGACCTGGAGCTGGCCAGCGCCATCCTCGGCGGTCGAGAGGCGCCCTGAATCAGATGCTCCGGGCCCATCGGCGCGGGCCCGGAACTTACCGCCGAGCAGTTTCCCTGAACTCCCCGGCGCAGTTGCGGCTCACAGAAGCATGCGGACCTACGGAGGAGAAACTCCCATGCGCATGCTCAAACTGACCGGCATCCTCGCCCTCTTCAGCCTGCTGCCCCTGGCCCCGGCCATGGCCGACGGTTTCTGGCGCGACATCATCTCCTCCGGGGCCACCACCGCCTCGACCTACCTGACCTTCAAGCACGACCACAAGCTGATCCTCGCCGCCCGCGACGACGCCGGCAGCTACGTGGCCAGCGACGGCGCCATCCGCGGCCCCTACCTGGAAGCCGCGCTGCAGCGCCTGCGCAACGACCATCCGGAGCTGCAGCAACGCAGCGACATGGAGCTGGCCAATGCCATCCTGATGAGCCAGGAAGGTGTGGTGCAGTAATGCCGTGTGCCGTGGCGATGGGTATCGCTGCGCTCAACGCCATCCTACGGAGCTGCACCCGCCCGAACCGTAGGGCGAATAACGCGAAGCGTTATCCGCCGCCGGCCGGAACACCGGAGCTTGAGGGTAACGGCGGATAACGCCGTAGGCGTTATGCGCCCTACGAAAATGCCCCGCCACATCCCGGGCGGCTGCCTTCACTCCCGGTACTCGTCCACCGGTACGCAGGCGCAGAACAGGTTGCGGTCGCCGAACACGTTGTCCACCCGGTTCACCGCCGGCCAGTACTTGAAGGCGCGGGTGTGTTCGCTGGGCGTCACTGCTTCGGCTATGCCGTAGGGCCGCTCCCAGGGGCCGGTGACGTCGGCCAGTGTGTGGGGGGCGCGCTTGAGCGGGTTGTCCTCGGCCGGCCATTCGCCGGTCTCCACCTTGGCGATCTCCGCGCGGATGCTCAGCATGGCCTCGACGAAACGGTCCAGCTCGTGCAGCGACTCGCTCTCGGTGGGCTCCACCATCAGCGTGCCGGGCACCGGGAAGGACATGGTCGGCGCGTGGAAGCCATAGTCCATCAGGCGCTTGGCCACGTCTTCCTCGCTGATGCCGGTCTGCGCCTTGAGCGGCCGCAGGTCGAGGATGCATTCGTGGGCCACGCGCTCGTTGCGCCCGCGGTAGAGCACCGGGAAGGCGCCGTCCAGGCGCTGGGCCAGGTAGTTGGCGTTGAGGATGGCCACCTCGGTGGCATCGGCCAACTGCGGGCCCATCATGGCGATGTACATCCAACTGATCGGCAGGATGCTGGCGCTGCCCCAGGGCGCGGCGCTGACCGCGTCGTTCAGCGGGTTGGGCCCCTCGATGCGGATCACCGGGTGGTTGGCGACGAACGGCGCCAGGTGCTGCTTCACGCCGATCGGGCCCATGCCCGGCCCGCCGCCGCCGTGGGGGATGCAGAAGGTCTTGTGCAGGTTCATGTGCGAGACGTCCGCGCCTATGTCCGCCGGCCGCGCCAGGCCGACCTGGGCGTTGAGGTTGGCGCCGTCCATGTACACCTGCCCGCCATGGCTGTGGATAACCTCGCAGATCTCGCGGATGCCCTCCTCGTACACGCCGTGGGTCGAGGGGTAGGTGATCATCAGGCAGGCCAGTTGGGCGCCGGCTTCGGCGGCCTTGAGCTTGAGGTCCTCGAGGTCGACGTTGCCGCCCTTGTCGCATTCCACGATCACCACGCGCATGCTCGCCATGATCGCCGAGGCCGGGTTGGTGCCGTGGGCCGAGGACGGGATCAGGCAGAGGTTGCGGTGCCCCTCGCCGTGGCTCTCGTGGTACCTGCGGATGGCCAGCAGCCCGGCGTACTCGCCCTGGGCCCCGGAGTTGGGCTGCATGCAGATGGCGTCGAAGCCGGTGATGGTGCGCAGCCAGCTCTCCAGCTCGTCGATCATCAGCCGGTAGCCCTCGGCCTGCTCGCGCGGCACGAAGGGGTGCAGGTTGGCGAACTCCGGCCAGGTGATGGGGATCATCTCGCTGGTGGCGTTGAGCTTCATGGTGCAGGAGCCCAGCGGGATCATCGCCTGGTTCAGCGCCAGGTCCTTGCCTTCGAGCTGGCGCAGGTAGCGCAGCATCTCGGTCTCGCTGTGGTGGCGGTTGAACACCGGGTGGCCGAGGTAGCCGGAACGGCGCTGCAGGGTGCCGGGAATGCCGTCGGAGAGATCGCCGGCATCCAGCACGGCGATGCTCAGGCCGTGGCCGGCGCCGAGGAAGATGTCGAACAGGGTGGCGACGGTCTCGGCGCTGCTGGTTTCATCCAGGCTGACGCCCAGCCGGTCCTCGCCGACGATGCGCAGGTTGTAGCGCGCCGCGCGGGCGCGTTCGAGGATGGCCGCCTGCTGCGCGCCCACTTCCAGGGTCAGGGTGTCGAAGAAATGCGCGTTGACGCGCTTGAGGCCCTTGGCGAACAGCCCGGCGGCGAGGATCGCGGTCAGCCGGTGCACGCGCTGGGCGATGCGCCTGAGGCCCTCGGGGCCGTGGTAGACGGCGTACAGGCTGGCGATGTTGGCCAGCAGCACCTGCGAGGTGCAGACGTTGGAGTTGGCCTTCTCGCGGCGGATGTGCTGCTCGCGGGTCTGCAGCGCCATGCGCAGCGCGGTGTTGCCGCGGGCATCGCGGGACACGCCGATGATCCGCCCGGGCATGGCCCGCTTGAATTCGTCGCGGGTGGCGAAGAAGGCCGCGTGGGGCCCGCCGTAGCCCATGGGCACGCCGAAGCGCTGGGCGCTGCCGAGCACCACGTCGGCGCCCAGTTCGCCCGGCGGGGTGAGCAGCAGCAGGCTGAGCAGGTCGGCGGCGACGCAGGCGATGGCCTGCCGCGCGTGCAGGCCATCGATCAGCGGCCGAAGGTCGCGGACCTCGCCGCGGCTGTCCGGGTACTGCAGCAGCGCGCCGAACACGGCGTGCTGGCCCAATGTGTCCAACTCGTCCACCACCAGGTCGAAGCCGAAGGCCTGGGCGCGGGTGCGCACCACGGAAATGGTCTGCGGGTGGCAGTTCACGTCGACGAAGAACAGGTTGCTCTTGGCCTTGGCCACGCGCTTGGCCAGGGCCATGGCCTCGGCGGCGGCAGTGGCCTCGTCCAGCAGCGAGGCGCTGGCCAGGTCCAGGCCGGTGAGGTCGATGGTCAGTTGCTGGAAGTTCAGCAGCGCCTCCAGGCGGCCCTGGGCGATCTCCGGCTGGTAGGGGGTGTAGGCGGTGTACCAGCCGGGGTTCTCCAGCACGTTGCGGAGGATCACCGTGGGCGTGACCGTGCCGTAGTAGCCGGTGCCGATCAGGCTGGTCCACAGCTGGTTCTGCTGCGCATAGCCACGCAGCCTGGCCAGGGCGCCCTGCTCGTCCAGCGCCGGCGGCAGCTCCAGCGGGCGGTTCAGGCGGATGGCCGGCGGCACCGTCTGCACGATCAGTTCGTCGAGGCTGGCGACGCCCAGGGCCTCGAGCATCGTCCGTCGCTCCGCCTCGTCGGGGCCGAGATGGCGGCGCAGGAAGGCATCGGGCTGGTTCAGCTGGGACAGCGAAGGGCTTTTCGACATGGCCTGGACCTCGATCGGGAATGCACGATCAAGACAGGATAGGCCAGGCAGGAAGAACAAGGCCCCGACTGAGCGGGGCCTTGGGGGGCGGCAGGGCGATCAGGCGTCTGCGTCGCAGGCGGCCTGGTAGCCGGCGGCGTCCAGCAGCTTGTCCAGCTCGGCCGGGTTGCTCGGCTTGAGCTTGAAGAACCAGGAGCCGTAGGGGTCGTTGTTGACTTCCTCGGGGGTGTCGGCCAGGACCTCGTTGATGGCGATCACCTCGCCACCGACCGGGGCGTAGATGTCAGAAGCGGCCTTGACCGATTCCACCACGCCGGCTTCCTGGCCAGCGTTGAGTTGCTTGCCGAGTTCCGGCAGCTCGACGAAGACCACGTCGCCCAGGGCTTCCTGGGCATGGTCGGAGATGCCCACGGTGACGGTACCGTCGGCTTCCAGGCGCGCCCACTCGTGGCTGGCGGCGTAACGCAGGTCGGCGGGAACATTGCTCATCTTGTTTTCCTCGGGGACGGGGCAGCGGCGACGACGGGTCGCCTATGCAATTTAGATCAGGGCCTTGCCATGACGCACGAAATTCGGCTGAACGACGCGCACCGGGTACCACTTGCCACGGATTTCCACCTCGGCGCGGTCGCCGGTGGCCGCCGGCAGGCGGGCCAGGGCGATGGACTTGCCGAGGGTCGGGGAGAAGCTGCCGCTGGTGATCTCGCCTTCGCCGATGCCGGCCACCCGCACCACCTGGTGGGCGCGCAGCACGCCGCGCTCCTCCAGCACCAGGCCGACCAGCTTCGGCTGGTCGCCGGCGGCGCGCTGGGCCTCCAGGGCCTGGCGGCCGATGAAGTCGCGATCGGCCGGCTCCCAGGCGATGGTCCAGCCCATGTTGGCGGCCAGGGGCGAGATGTCCTCGTCCATGTCCTGGCCGTAGAGGTTCATCCCGGCTTCCAGGCGCAGGGTGTCGCGCGCGCCCAGGCCGGCGGGGGCGATGCCGGCGCCCACCAGTTCGTTGAGGAAGCCCGGCGCCTCGGCGGCCGGCAGCATGATCTCCAGGCCATCCTCGCCGGTGTAGCCGGTGCGGGCGATGAACCAGTCGCCATCGGCCTTGCCCTGGAAGGGCTTGAGTTCGCGGATCAGGGTGGCGCGGGAGGAGCTGACCAGCTCGGCGGTCTTGTCCCGCGCGTTGGGACCCTGGACGGCCAGCATGGCCAGGTCCGGGCGCGCGTGCAGCTGGACCTCGAAGCCCTCGGTGTGGGCCTGCATCCAGGCCAGGTCCTTCTCGCGGGTGGCGGCGTTGACCACCACGCGGTAGCCGTACACGCCCAGGTAGACGATGAGGTCGTCGACCACCCCGCCACGCTCGTTGAGCATGCCGCTGTACAGCGCCTTGCCGGGCACCTGCAGGCGTTCGACGTCGTTGGCCAGCAGACGCTGCAGGTATTCCCTGGACTGCGGACCAGTGACGTCGACCACGGTCATGTGGGAGACGTCGAACACGCCGCAGTCGCGACGGACCTGGTGGTGCTCTTCGACCTGGGAGCCGTAGTGCAGGGGCATGTCCCAACCGCCGAAATCGACGATTTTCGCGCCGAGCGCGACATGCAGGTCGTAGAGCGGGGTGCGCTGTCCCATGGGTGTTCTCCTTCCGGGAATGGCGGATGCGGAGCGCGAGGGCGGCCCGCACGAAACCGGCGCATTGTAGCCGCTAGGCGGGAGCCTGGACACCTCGGCCGACGGCCGAGTCGCGCCCCGCCGCGCTGGCCGCGGAACGGCGGATCAGCAGCACCACCGGCAGCAGCCCGGCCAGCACCAGGCTCAGCGCCGGCAGCGCGGCGCGGGCCCATTCGCCCTCGCTGGTCATCTCGAACACGCGCACGGCCAGGGTGTCCCAGCCGAAGGGGCGCATCAGCAGGGTCGCCGGCATTTCCTTGAGCACGTCGACGAACACCAGCAGTGCGGCGCTCATCAGCCCCGGCGCCAGCAGCGGCAGGTAGACCCGCGCGAACAGCGCCGGCCCCGCCACGCCGAGGCTGCGCGAAGCCTCGGCGAAGGACGGGCGGATGCGCACCAGGGTGCTTTCCAGCGGGCCCTCGGCCACCGCCAGGAAGCGGATCAGGTAGGCCAGCAGCAGCGCCCCCAGGCTGCCCAGCAGCAGCGGCTTGCCGGCGCCGCCCAGGGCGCTGGAGAGCGGGATCACCCAGCGGTTGTCCAGCCAGCTGAAGGCCAGCATGATCGCCACCGCCAGCACCGAGCCGGGCACCGCGTAGCCGAGGTTGGCCAGGCCCACCGCGGCGCGCACCGACCTCGCCGGCGTCTGCCGGCGGGCGAAGGCCAGCAGCAGGCCGACCGCCACGCACAGCGCCGCCGCCGTGGCGCCCAGGCCAAGGCTGTGCCAGAGCAGGCCCCAGTAGCGCTCGTCGAGGTCGAAGCGGCCGCGTTGCCAGCACCACGCCAGCAACTGCGCCATGGGAATGGCGAAGGCGCAGGCGAACACCAGGCCGCACCAGGCGCTGGCGGCCCAGGCCCTGGCCCCGCGCAGGCGGTACAGCGGCGCGGTGCGCGGCTTCTCGCTGCCGGCCACGACGCGGCCACGGCTGTGGCGCTCGCCGAGCACCACCAGGAACACCCCGAGCAACAGCAGGCTGGCCAGCTGGGTGGCACTGGACAGGCTGTAGAAGCCGTACCAGGTCTTGTAGATGGCGGTGGTGAAGGTGTCGAAGTTGAACACCGAGACGGCGCCGAAGTCGGCCAGGGTCTCCATGATCGCAAGCGCCAGGCCGGCGCCGATGGCCGGCCGCGCCATGGGCAGCGCCACGCGCCAGAAGGCCCGCCAGGGCGACAGCCCGAGCACCCGCGCCGCCTCGGTGAGGCCGCGGCCCTGGGCCAGGAAGGCGCCGCGCGCCAGCAGGTACACGTAGGGGTAGAAGACCAGCACCAGGACCAGGATCACCCCGCCGGTGGAACGCACCCGCGGCAGTCGCAGGCCGCTGCCGAACCACTCGCGCAGCAGGCTCTGCAAGGGCCCGGCGAAATCCAGCAGGCCGACGAAGACGAACGCCAGCACATAGGCCGGGATGGCGAAGGGCAGCATCAGCGCCCAGTCCAGCCAGCGCCGCCCGGGGAACTCGCAGAGCGCGGTGAGCCAGGCCAGGCTGGTGCCCAGGACGGTCACCCCGACGCCCACGCCGAGCACCAGCACCAGGCTGTTGCCCAGCAGGCGCGGCAACTGGGTGTCCCACAGGTGCGCCCAGATTTCCGTGTCGATCTCGCCCCAGCTCAGCGCCAGCACGACGAGCGGCAACGCCACCAGGGCGGCAACGGAGAAGGTGATGGGATACCAGCGGCGGGACATGGTTATTCGGGCTGCAGGCTACAAGCGGCAGGCTGCAGGCGAAGAGCGGGGGGCGGGCTTTTCGTAGGAGCGAGCTTGCTCGCGAACGCCTCGGCACGCGGCCCGAGTTCGCGAGCAAGCTCGCTCCTACAGGGGAAGCAGGCCACGGCTCCGTCGCTCTGACCTGCAGCCTGTAGCCTGCCGCCTGCAGCCATCAGTTCCACCCTGCCCGATCCATCAGCTTGATCGCCTCGGCCTGGCGCTTGCCGGCGACTTCCACCGGGATGCTGTCGGCCTTGAAGCTGCCCCAGGCCGCCACTTCCTCGGAGGGCGCGACCTTGGGGTTGGCCGGGAACTCCTGGTTGAGGCCGGCGAACAGCGCCTGGGCGTCGGGGCCGGTCATCCATTCCACCAGGGCCTTGGCCTGCTCGGGGTGCGGCGCATGCTTGGTCAGGCCGATGCCCGAGAGGTTGACGTGCACGCCGCGGTCGGCCTGGTTCGGCCAGAACAGTTTCACCGGCAGGTCCGGCTTCTGCTTGTGCAGGCGCCCGTAGTAGTAGGTGTTGACGAGGCCGACGTCGCACTGGCCGGCGGCGATGGCCTGGAGCAGCGCGGTGTCGTCGGAGAACACGTCGGTGGCCAGGTTGCCCACCCAGCCCTTGAGGATCTGCTCGGTCTTCTGCTCGCCGTGGGTCTCGATCAGGGTGGCGGTCAGCGACTGGTTGTAGACCTTCTTCGCCGTGCGCAGGCACAGGCGGCCTTCCCACTGCTTGTCGGCCAGGGCCTCGTAGGTCGAGAGTTCCTCCGGCTTCACCCGCTGGGTGGAATAGGCGATGGTCCGCGCGCGCAGCGACAGGCCGGTCCAACTGTCGGTGCCGGAGCGGTACTGCGGGGGAATGTTGGCGTCCAGGGTCGGCGAGTCGAACGGCTGCAAGATGCCCATCTTCTCGGCCTGCCAGAGGTTGCCGGCGTCCACGGTGAGCAGCAGGTCGGCCGGGGTGTTGGCGCCTTCGGCCTTGATCCGCGCCATCAGCGGCGCTTCCTTGTCGGTGATGAACTTCACCTGCACGCCGGTCTTCCGGGTGTAGGCGTCGAACACCGGCTTGATCAGCTCGTCGATGCGCGACGAATAGACCACCACCTCGTCGGCGGCCTGGGCGGTGCCGGCCAGGGCGGTGAGGGCGAGGGAAGCGAGAAGGCCTTTGCGTACCGACATGCTGGCGGCTCCTGGGTAGCGGAATGAGGTTCCAGATGATAAGGAACCTCATTTAGCCCCGGAGCCGGCCTTTGTGACCGGGTGTTTCACAGGGCCGCGACACGGGGTCGCGGCGCCTCAGACCCGCGCCAGCGCCGGCAGGTCGCCGGACAGCCCAAGTGCCTGGCGGACGAACAGCCCCTTGGCCTCGTGGTGGCGGTCGACCAGGCGCAGGCCGGCGTTGCGCAGCCAGCGCACGGCCAGCGGGTCGGCCTGGAACAGGCGCTGGAAGCCTTCCATCGCCGCCATCATCGCCAGGTTGTGCGGCATGCGCCGGCGCTCGAAGCGGCTCAGCACGCGCTCGTCGGCGATGCGCTCGCCACGGGCGTGGGCGTGCATCAGCACCTCGGCCAGTACCGCGGCGTCGAGGAAGCCCAGGTTGACGCCCTGCCCGGCCAGCGGGTGGATGGTGTGCGCGGCGTCGCCGATCAGCGCCAGGCCCGGCTCCACGTAGCGCTTGGCGTGGCGCTGGCGCAGCGGGATGCACAGGCGCGGGTCGACCTGCTCGATGCCGCCCAGGCGCTGCTCGAAGGCCTGGCCGAGGGCGGCGCGGAAACCGTCGTCGTCCAGCGCCATCAGGCGTTCGGCCTGCTCCGGGGTGGTCGACCAGACGATCGAGCACCAGTGCGCATCGCCCCCGCGGGACAGCGGCAGGAAGGCCAGCGGGCCGTCGTCGGTGAAGCGCTGCCAGGCGGTGGCCTGGTGCGGTTTTTCGCAGCGCACGCTGGTGACGATGGCGTGGTGCAGGTAGTCCCACTCGCGGGTGGCGCAGCCGGCCAGGCGGCGCACGGCGGAGTTGGCGCCGTCGGCGGCGACCACCAGCGGCGTGCGGATCTGCCGGCCGTCGGCCAGGGTCAGCAGCCAGTCGTCGCCGGAATGGCGCAGCTGCTCCAGGCGCGCGCCGGGCAGCAGGCCGAGTGTGGTGTCGTGCAGGCGCTCCAGCAGGGCGTCCTGCACCACGCGGTTCTCGACGATGTGGCCGAGCACCTCGGCGTGCACGCTGGCCGCGCTGAAGTGCACCTGGCCGGTGCCGGAGCCGTCCCATACGTGCATCTCGCGGTAGGGCTCGGCGCGCCGCGCGAGTATGCCGTCCCAGGCGTGCAGGCGCTGGAGGATGCGCCGGCTGGCCTCGGACAGGGCGCTGACGCGCGGCTCGAAGCGCGCCTCGCGGTCGAAGGGCTTCACGCTCAGCGGCGAGCCGTCGAGCAGCAGGATTTCCAGGCCGCTGCCCTGCAACGCCAGGGCCAGCGCGCTGCCGACCATCCCCGCCCCGACAATCACCAGATCCGCGTGCATCTGCATTCCTTTTTCCATGTCGTCAGCCGGCCTTGCGCAGGCGCGGCTTGAGCCTGATGTAGAGGGTCTTCTGCACCCGCGCGACCAGCGTGCCCTCGCCGTCGCGCACCTCGGCGTGCAGCCTGGGCAGGAACTTGCCGCCGTCGGCGGTGCGCTCGCGGGCCTCGTCCAGCAGTTGCTGGTCGATGCGGAACTCGGCGTACACCGGCCCCTTGCCCGGGGTGATGAATTCGATGTTGGCGGCCTTGTCCCAGACGATGTAGTCGCGCCCCAGGTTCTCCATCAGCATGAGCATGAAGAAGGGGTCGGTCATGCTGTACAGGCTGCCGCCGAACTGGGTGCCGACGTAGTTGCGGTTGAACCAGGACAGCACCATCTTCACCCGCACCTCGCGGAAGTCCGGGCTGATGTGGCGCACCCGCACGCCGGCGCCGATGTACGGCGGGTAGAGGTTGAGGCCGAAGCGCAGCAGGCGGGCGCGGCGGGCCATCTTGCCTGAGGACATCGCCGCTCCCTAGACCGGCCGCGCGCCCAGGCCCATGGCCTGGCGGGCGAACCAGCGCTTGGCCGGTGGCAGCAGGTCGAGGCCGAGCAGGCCCAGGTTGCGCCCGGTGGCCAGCACCGGCTGGGCGTTGGAGAACAGGCGGGTGACGCGGTCGGAGAAGCCGACGGTCATCTGCTGGTCCAGGCGCTGGGCGTCCAGGTAGCGCTGCAGCACGGCGAAGTCGCCGGGCACGGTGTCCGCGCCGAGCAGCTGGTCGGCCAGGGCCTGGGCATCGCGCAGCGACAGGTTGAAGCCCTGGCCGGCGATGGGGTGCAGGCTGTGCGCGGCGTTGCCGAGCACCACCAGGTGCGGGCGCACCTGTTCCTCGGCCTCGCTGAGGGTCAGCGGGTAGCAGTAGCGCGCGCCGACCTGGCGGAAGCCGCCCAGGCGGTAGCCGAAAGTGGCCTGCAGCTCGTCGAGGAACTGCCGCTCGGGCAGCTCGCGCAGGCGCTCGGCGTCGCGCGGCGGGCGCGTCCAGACCAGCGCGCAGCGGTTGTCCGGCAGCGGCAGCAGGGCCATGGGCCCGTGTTCGGTGAAGCGTTCGAAGGCCTGGCCGCGGTGTTCCTCGCTGGGACTGACGTTGGCGATCAGCGCGGTCTGCCCGTAGGGCGCCTCGCGCACGCCGATGCCCAGCTGCTCGCGCAGGCCGGAGCGGCCGCCGTCGGCCAGCACGGCCAGGCCGCAGTCCAAAAGCGAGTCGTCGTCCAGGGTCAGCCGGTAGCCGTCGTCCAGGGCCTCCATACGGCGCACTTCGGCCGGGCAGCGCCAGCTCACCACCTCGTGGTCCAGGGCCTGCCACAGGCACTGGCCGAGCCAGGCGTTCTCCACCACGTAGCCCAGCGCCGGCACGCCCTCCTCCACCGCGGTCAGGCGCGCGGAGCCGAAGCGCCCGCGGTCGGACACGTGGATCTGGCTGATCGGCGCGCCGCGCTGGGCGATGCGTTGCCACACCCCCAGGCGCTCGTAGATCTGCCGGCTGCCGAAGGACAGCGCCGAGGAGCGGGCGTCATAGCTGGGCTGGTAGGCATCGCCGGGGGCGAAGGGCTCGATGAGCACGATGCGCCAGCCGCGCTCGCGGGCGCCGGCCTGCAGGATCAGCGCCAGGCTGGCGCCGACCAGGCCGCCGCCGATGATCGCCAGGTTCGCGCGTTGCATCTCAGGCCGCCTGGGCCTTGGCTTCGGCCATCAGCGCCTCGATGGCGGCGACGGTCTTGGGCACGCCGTTGGTCAGCACTTCGCAACCATTCCTGGTCACCACCACGTCGTCCTCGATGCGCACGCCGATGCCGCGCCATTTCTTCGGCACGTCGGTGTTGTCCGGCGCGATGTAGATACCCGGCTCGACGGTCATCGACATGCCCGGTTCCAGCACGCGCCATTCGCCGCCGACGCGGTATTCGCCGACGTCGTGCACGTCCATGCCCAGCCAGTGGCCGGCGCGGTGCATGTAGAAGGCCTTGTAGGCTTCGCTGGCGATCAGTTCGTCGACGTCGCCCTTGAGCAGGCCGAGCTTCACCAGGCCGGCGGTGATGACGCGCACGGTGGCCTCGTGGGCCTCGTTCCAGTGGCGGCCGGGGGCGATGTAGTCGAAGGCGGCCATGTTGGCCTCCAGCACCAGCTCGTAGATGGCCTTCTGCTCGGGGCTGAACTTGCCGTTGGCCGGGAAGGTGCGGGTGATGTCGCTGGCGTAGCAGTCGATCTCGCAGCCGGCGTCGATCAGGATCAGGTCGCCGTCCCTGATCTGCGCGTCGTTCTCCCGGTAGTGCAGGATGCAGGCGTTGCGCCCGGTGGCGACGATCGAGCCGTAGGCCGGCATCTTCGCCCCGCCCAGGCGGAAGGCGTATTCCAGCTCGGCCTCCAGGTGGTATTCGTAGAGCCCCGGCCGACAGGCCTGCATGGCGCGGATGTGGGCGCCGCAGGAAACCTCGGCGGCGTAGCGCATCACCTTCACCTCGCCGGCGCTCTTGTACAGGCGCAGGTCGTGCAGCAGGTGGTCGAGGGCGACGAACTCGTTCGGCGGCTGCGCGCCCTGGCGGGCCTTGGAGCGGATGACGTTGATCCAGTCCATCAGCCGGCGGTCGAACTCGGGGTTGGCGCCCAGCGCGTAGTAGACGCGGTCGCGGCCCTCGATCAGGCCGGGGAGGATGTCGTCGATGTCGCCGATGGGGAAGGCGTCGTCGGCGCCGAAATCCCTGACCGCGCCGTCCTGGCCGGCGCGCAGGCCGTCCCAGAGTTCGCGCTCGGGGTCGCGCTCGCGGCAGAACAGTACGTATTCGCCGTGCTCGCGGCCGGGGATCAGCACCATCACCGCTTCCGGCTCGGGGAAGCCGGTGAGGTACTGGAAGTCGCTGTCCTGGCGGTACACGTGCTCGACGTCGCGGTTGCGGATGTACATCGGCGCCGCCGGCAGGATGGCGATGCTGTTGGGCTCCATCTGCGCCATCAGCGCCTTGCGCCGACGGGCGTATTCCGGTTTGGCGATACGGATCATGCAGCTACCTCAGTGCAGGGAGGGTTTGTCGGCCGGCGCCGGCACCTTGCCGAATTCGGAGAACAGCAGCAGCGGGGCGACCCGCAGGTATTCCTGGACTTCCATGTAGTCCGTCTCGCCGTCCTCGGACTCTTCCAGCTGGCCCTGGACCTGGGCGATGGCGGCGATGTCCTGGAGCACTTCGTCGGCCTCGTCGGACAGGCTGGCCTGGCGCAGCGCCAGGCCGAAACCGGCGAGGAAGCCCTGGCACCACTGGCCCAGGGCCTGGGCGCGCTCGGCCAGCGGGGCGTCGTCGTTGGGCAGCATCAGCACCACGGCCATCTCGCCGGCGCTCAGGTCCTGCTGGACCATGCCCAGCAGGCCGCCCAGGGCTGCCTGCAGGCGTTCGCCGAGTTCGCCGCCGAGCAGTTCGGCGGCGGCCTGCAGCCACTCGCCCTGGTCGAAGCCGGCGCCGGCGCAGACGCGCCCGAGCAGGTGGCCATGCAGTTCCGCCGGGGAGATCGGCAGGGCCGCCTCGGCGAGCAGGTTGGCGAAAGCGGTGTAGGCGGAATTTACTGTGGACATGCGCGGGACCTGAATATCGACGCTAGGCGCCACCAGGCGCTATGCATAGAATGAGAGTGGCTATCCTAGCACCGCCGGGCGCGCTCAGACCATGCGACGGCGTGTCGGGCAGCCCGGTGCGCTGCCGCACCCTGTATAGTTTCCGGTCATCCCCTTGCCCAAGCGAGAGCCCATGGAAGACGCCGACCTGCAAACGCTGATCGCCAAATTCGACCTCCTGCTCCAGCGCCTGGAACAGCTCAAGGCGGAGAACCGGCTGCTGCGGGCCAACGAGAAGAGCTGGCGCGAGGAGCGCGCTCATCTGATCGAGAAGAACGAATTGGCGCGCCACAAGGTCGAAGCGATGATTTTGCGCCTGAAAGCCCTGGAGCAGGACTCATGAGCCAGACGAACACCCTGAACGTGCAGATTCTCGACAAGGAATACTGCATCACGTGCCCCGCCGAGGAGCGCGTCAACCTGGAAAGCGCCGCGCGCTACCTGGACAGCAAGATGCGCGAGATCCGCTCGAGCGGGAAGGTCATCGGCGCCGACCGCGTCGCCGTGATGGCCGCGCTGAACATCACCCACGACCTGCTGCACAAGCAGGAGCGCATGGACAACGAGCACAGCTCCACCCGCGAGCGCGTGCGCGAGCTGCTCGAGCGCGTCGACCGCGCCCTTACCACCGATCAGCCCGGGCGGGAAGACTGACCCCGGAGAAAACCCTGGGGTATACTGGCCACGCTCCCTGGTGTGTTGGCCAGTCGGTGATGTCCCTGAGCCGATAATCGCAACAACGGAGGTTGCCAGTTGGGCTGGTGTGCATGTCCGCACGACGGAAAGCCTTAAAGCCTACTGCAACCGCCACCTTGAACTTTCGGGTTCAAGGGCTAACCCGACAGCGGCATGTCCGGGGAGCTTTCCTCCTGCCATGATCCACGCCCAAGACCTTTCCCGCGCCGCCCTGCGCCGCCTGCTGCGCCAGGCCCGCCGCCAGCTCAGCGCGCAACAGCAACGCCAGGCCGCCCGCGACCTGCAGCGCCGCATGGCGCAACACCCGCTGTTCCGCCGCGCCCGCCACATCGCCCTGTACCTGCCCGCCGACGGCGAGATCGACCCGCGCCCGCTGCTCAAGGCCGCGCAGAAACGCGGCAAGGCCACCTACCTGCCGGTGCTCAGCCGCTGGCCGCACACCCACATGACCTTCCAGCGCGTCGGCAACGGCGAGCGCTGGCGGAACAACCGCTACGGCATCGCCGAGCCGCTGCCGGACCGCGGCCGCCAGCGCGAGCCCTGGGCGCTGGACCTGGTGCTGCTGCCGCTGGTGGGTTTCGACGAACGGGGTGGGCGCCTGGGGATGGGCAAGGGGTTCTACGACCGCACCCTGGCGTACCTGGGCAGGCGCAAAATCTGGCGCAAACCGACACTTTTGGGCCTGGCGCACGAATGCCAGAAGGTGGACAGGCTGGACCTGGCCAGCTGGGATGTGCCGCTGCAGGGCATCGTCAGCGACGCCGGCTGGTACGGCGCGCTCGCACAGGCGCCGCGTTCCCTGCGGCGCCAGGCGGGGTGAATCAGGGCTGTCTGGTCACCTGGACCGGGACCTCGCCCTGGCGGTCCCACAGGCTCTGGGTGTAACCGGTGGTGACAACACCCAGGCCGAACAGGATCACCAGCACCCACAACAGATCGGGCTTACGCTTCATCGATTGCCTCCCCCTTCCAGGCAAACTGTCAACGATGGCCGGCGGTGGTTTTTGGTCCGTCCGGCGCGTGCCAAGCTGAAAAACGGCGGCATTCTCCGACAATGGAAAGCGTCTCGCAATTCCATGCCTGGTCCAGTCGTCGGAGTCAGCCACTTCCCACAAAAACGGCGAAACTGGAGCAAGGATCATGCCGCACTGGTTGATGAAATCCGAACCCGACGAACTGTCGATCCACGACCTGCAGCGCCTGGGCAAGGCGCGCTGGGACGGCGTGCGCAACTACCAGGCGCGCAACTTCGTGCGCAGCATGCAGCCCGGCGACCTGTTCTTCTTCTACCACTCCAGCTGCCCGCAGCCGGGCGTGGCCGGCATCGGCCGGATCG
Source organism: Pseudomonas delhiensis (assembly GCF_900187975.1). Taxonomy (GTDB): domain Bacteria; phylum Pseudomonadota; class Gammaproteobacteria; order Pseudomonadales; family Pseudomonadaceae; genus Pseudomonas; species Pseudomonas delhiensis. Next base: position 109,426 of record NZ_FZPC01000007.1, read on the forward strand.
AGGGCGAGGCCTACCCCGACCCCACGGCGCTGGACCCGCAGAGCCCCTACCACGACGCCAAGGCCAGCGCCGGGAAGAACCCCTGGAGCGCGCGGGACGTGAGTTTCGTCGAGGCGTTCAGGGAAGTGCTGCCGCTGGCTGCCATCCGCGCCGCCGCCGGGCTGGAGGAACTGGCCCTGGTGCAGCGCGGCAGCCGTTTGTCGGTGATGCCGGTGAGCGAGGAGCAGTGGAAGATCATTCTTGGGTTGGCGCGGCGCTAGGACACAGGCCGGTTGTCGGGTGGGGCGCTCAATTGGGCAGAGATGCTTTTCGTAGGAGCGAGCTTGCTCGCGAATGGTGGTTTGCCGGTGGCACTTGGTGTTCATCCCCAAGAGCGCCCTCTCCCCAGCCCTCTCCCTTCAGGGAGAGGGAACGGAGCTCAACCTCGCACCGAAGCGACCGGCAGACCCCCGTTCACGAACATCAAGCCATCTGCGAAATGGTCCTGCGGAACCGCCACAACGCCCCACAGAAAAATGCCGCGCCTATGCCGATGATCGCCAGCAGCTGCGGCCAGACGATGGCCAGCCCGGCGCCGCGGAACAGGATGGCCTGGGCCAGGCTGACGAAGTGGGTGGTCGGGGCGAACAGCATGATGTTCTGCACCAGCTCCGGCATGCTCTCGCGCGGCGTGGTGCCGCCGGAGAGGATCTGCAGCGGCATCAGGGTGAGGATCACCAGCAGGCCCAGCTGCGGCATCGAGCGCGCCACCGTGCCGAGGAAGATGCCCATCGAGGTGGTGGCGAACAGGTGCAGCGCCGCGCCCAGCAGGAACAGCGCCACCGAGCCGCTGATCGGCACGTCCAGCCAGCCGCGCACCACCAGCTGCAGCGACAGCGCGGCCGCCGCCAGCACCACCACGCCCATGGACCAGACCTTGGCCAGCATGATCTCGAAGGCGGTCAGCGGCATCACCAGCAGGTGCTCGACGGTGCCGTGCTCGCGCTCGCGGATCAGCGCCGCGCCGGTGAGGATGATCGACAGCATGGTGATCTGGTTGATCACCTCCATCACCGCGCCGAACCAGGCCTGGGTCAGGTTCGGGTTGAACTCCATGCGCACCGCCAGCTCCGCCGGCATGCTCGGCTCGGCGCGGTAGCGGCTGACGAACTCGCGCACCTCGGTGGCGACGATGTTCTGGATGTAGCCGGCGCCGGAGAAGGCCTGGGCGGTCTGGGTGGCGTCGACGTTGACCTGGATCGCCGGCTGCCGGCCGGCCAGCACGTCGCGCTGGAAGTCCGGCGGGATGTCCAGGGTGAAGGTGTACAGGCCGGTGTCCATGCCGCGGTCCATCTGCGCGTGGCCGATCATTTCCGGCGGGCGGAAGTACGGGGGCTGGAAGGCGTTGACGATGCGCGAGGAGAGCTGCGACTGGTCCTCGTCGACCACCGCGATGGGCGCGTGGTGCAGCGTCTCCGGCACGCCGGTGGCGGAGCTGTAGACGCCCAGGGTGAAGGCCCAGGCGATCAGGATCAGCATCGCGTAGTCGCGGCCGAGGCTGCGGAACTCCTTGATGCCCAGGTTGAAGATGTTGGCCAGCTTGCGCATCTCAGTCCTCCTGCTTCTTCAACAGGAGCACGCTGAACAGCGTCAGCACGCCGATGGCCGCCAGCAGCGGCAGGTAGTACGGCCACAGATCGGCCAGGCCCAGGGCCTTGGAGAAGGCGCCGCGGCTGATGACCAGGAAGTGGCTGGTCGGGTAGAGCCTGCCGATCAGCGCCGCCGCGCCCTCCAGCGAGGACACCGGGTGGATCAGCCCGGCGAACTGGATGGCCGGGATCATGGTGGCGATGGCGGTGCCGAACACCGCGGCGATCTGGCTCTTCATGAAGGTCGACAGCAGCAGGCCGAGGCCGGTGCTGGTGATCACGTACAGCAGCGCGCCGAGGCTCAGGGCCAGCAGGCTGCCCTTGAGCGGCACACGGAACAAAAGCACCGCCATGGCCAGCATCAGCACGAAGTTGACCATGCCCATGCCGATGTACGGCAGTTGCTTGCCGAGCAGGAACTCCAGGCGCGTCACCGGGGTGACGTAGAGGTTGGTGATCGAGCCCAGCTCCTTCTCGCGCACCACGCCCAGGGCGGTGAGCATCGCCGGGATCATGATCAGCAGCAGCGGGATCACCGCCGGGACCATGGCCTTGAGGCTCTCCACGTCGGGGTTGTAGCGGTAGCGCACCTCGGTGCTGGCCGCCGCGCTGGCCTCGGCGTTGCCGCTCTGCCGGGCCAGGTCGGCCAGGTAGCTGCCGTGCAGGCCCTGCACGTAGCCCTGCACGGTGTTGGCGCGGGTGGGCATGGCGCCGTCGATCCACACGCCGATGGCCGGGTCGTCGCCGCGCTTGAGGTCGCGGCCGAAGTGCGGCGGGATTTCCACTGCCAGGCTCAGCTCGCCGCTGCGCAGGCGCCGGTCGAGGTCGTCGGGGTCGCGGATCGCCGGGTGCTCGATGAAGTAGCGCGAGCCGGCGATGTTCAGCGCATAGGCCTGGCTGGTGGTGGTCTGGTCGCGGTCGAGCACGGCGTAGGAGAGGTCCTCGACGTCCATGTTGATGCCGTAGCCGATGATGAACATCAGCAGCGCCGTGCCCAGCAGCGCCAGGGTCAGGCGGATGGGGTCGCGGCGCAGCTCCATGGATTCGCGCCGCGCATAGCTGAACAGGCGCAGCGGGCTGAAGCGCTGGCGCTGCGGCTTGTGCGGCGCCTGCCCGACGCTGGCCGGCTCCGTCGGCTCGGGCGGCGGCGCGGCGCTGCCGGCGGCCTCTTCCAGGTAGGCGATGAAGGTCGCCTCCAGGGTCGGCAGCCCGCGCTTGTCCATCAGGCCCTGCGGGGTGTCGCTGTCGAGCACCTTGCCGGCGTGCATCAGCGAGATGCGGTCGCAGCGCTGGGCCTCGTTCATGAAGTGGGTGGAGATGAAGATGGTCACCCCGTCGCGCCGCGACAGCTCGACCATCAGCTGCCAGAAGCCGTCGCGGGCCACCGGGTCGACGCCCGAGGTGGGCTCGTCGAGGATGAGGATCTCCGGCTTGTGGATGACCGCCACGGCCAGCGACAGGCGCTGGCGGATGCCCAGCGGCAGGCTGTCCGGCAACTCGTCGCGGACCTTGCCGAGGTCGAAGCGCGCGAGCATCTCCTCCACCCGCGGGCCTATCGCCTCGGCCGGCAGGTGGAACAGCCTGGCGTGCAGTTCCAGGTTCTGCAGCACCGTCAGCTCGGCGTACAGCGAGAAGGCCTGGGACATGTAGCCGACGCGGCGGCGAGTGTCCATGTCCCTGGCGTTCACCGGCTGGCCGAACAGTGCGCAGCTACCCTCGCTGGCCGGCAGCAGGCCGGTGAGCATCTTCATGGTGGTGGACTTGCCGCAGCCGTTGGAGCCGAGGAAGCCGAAGATTTCCCCGCGCTCGATGCGGAAGCTGACGTGGTCCACGGCGACGAAGTCGCCGAAGCGGCAGGTCAGGCCCTCGGCCTCGATGGCGATCTGCGGCGCGCCTTCGCTGCTCTGGCGCGGCGGGATCACCAGGGCGTGGTGGCCGGCGCGCTTGCGCTCGGGCAGCAGGGCGACGAAGGCCGCCTCCAGGTTATGGGTGCCGGTCCGCTCGCGCAGCTCGGCGGGGGTGCCGGTGGCCAGCACCTTGCCCTCGTCCATCGCCACCAGGGTGTCGAAGCGCTCGGCCTCCTCCATGTAGGCGGTGGCCACCAGCACGCTCATGCCCTCGCGGCCGGCGCGGATGCGCCCGATCAGTTCCCAGAACTGGTTGCGCGACAGCGGGTCGACGCCGGTGGTGGGCTCGTCGAGGATCAGCAGGTCGGGGTCGTGGATCAGCGCGCAGCACAGCCCGAGCTTCTGCTTCATGCCGCCGGAGAGCTTGCCCGCCGGGCGCTCGGCGAAGGGCGCGAGGCCGGTGCTGTGCAGCAGGTCGGCGATGCGCCGCTCGCGCTCGGCCTTGTCGTGGCCGAACAGGCGGCCGAAGAAGTCGACGTTCTCGAACACCGAGAGCGTCGGGTAGAGGTTCTTGCCCAGGCCCTGGGGCATGTAGGCGATGCGCGGGCACACCGCGCGGCGGTGGCGGGCGTCGCGCATGTCGCCGCCGAGGACGTGCACCTGGCCGTCCTGCAGCTTGCGCGCGCCGGCGATCAGCGCCAGCAGGCTGGACTTGCCGACGCCGTCCGGGCCGATCAGGCCGACCATGCGGTTGGCCGGGATCTCCAGGCTGACGTCGTCCACCGCGCGGGTCTGCCCGTAGCGCAGCGAGACGCCGGCCAGGCTGGCCACCGCGCCGTGCCGGGCGCTCATTGCGGGACCTTGATCTGCAGGTGCTCCGGCCATTGTGCCTCAGGGTCCAGGCGCAGGTAGGCCATGCCGGGCACGCCGGTCTTCACGTAGGTGATGTATTTCTCCAGCAGCGCCGGGTCCAGCCGCGCCTTGACGCGGAACATCAGCTTCTCGCGCTCGTTGGCGGTCTCCACGGTCTTGGGGGTGAACTGGGCGACGCTGGCGACGTAGGAGACCTTGGCCGGGATCACGTACTGCGGCACCGCGTCTATCACCAGGCGCACCTCCTGGCCCAGCTCCACGCGGCCGGCCTGGGCGGAGGGCAGGAAGAAGGTCATGTAGACGTCGGTCAGGTCGACCATGTTGAGCAGCTTGCCGCCGGCGGCCAGCACCTCGCCGGGCTGCGCCACGCGGTACTGCACGCGGCCGTCGCGGGGAGCGCGCAGCAGGCTGTCGTCGATGTCGGCCTGCAGCCGGGCGACGCTGGCGGTGGCGGCCTCGATGGCCGACTGCGCCTCGATCACCTGGGAACGCCCGGCCTCGATGGCGGCCTGGGCCGAGATCACCTGGGAACGCGCGGCGGACAGCGCGGCCTGGGCGCTCTGCAGCACGGCGCGGTCGTCGTCCAGTTGCTGCTGCGGCAGAGCGTTGCGTTTGACCAACTGCTCGGTGCGGGCAAAGCGCTTCTGCGCGGCGGTGAGCTCGGCCTGGCGCTGCGCCACCACCGCCTCGGCGGTGCTCTTCTCGCTGTTGCGCTGGGTCACCACGGATTCGGCGGTGAGCTTGGCGTTCTGCGCCTGGCGCACCTCGGCCTGGGCCTGGGCCAGCTGCGCTTGCAGCACCTGGGTGTCCATGCGCGCGACCACTTCGCCGGTCTGGACGAAGTCGCCCTCGTCCACCTTGATCTCGGCCACGCGGCCGGGCAGCTTGGTGGCCACGTCCACCTCGGTGGCCTCGATGCGCCCGTTGCCGCTGGCGAAGCCCTCGCCCAGGCCGTTGGGCTTGAGCGTCTGCCAGGCCAGGGCGGCGACCACCGCGCAGGCGGCGAGCACGCCGCCACGGAACAGCCAGCGTTTCGAATTACCCTTCATCGTACCCCCTGATCAACGCTCATTCCGAGCGATCTTGTAGGGATCTTCAGCGAAGGGAGGGGAAAAGGCCTTGATACAGGTCAGAGCCGCCCGAAAAGACCTGGATAACGGGCGAAAACGCGCGAAACCTGCTCCGTCTCAGGGCTGCACGATCAGGTTGTTGAACAGCAGATCGTCCACCAGTGGCTTCCCTTCCTCTTCTTTGAGGACCGTCTGTACCTGCTTGAGCGCCTCCTGGCGCAGTTTCTCCTTGGCCTCGACGCTGCCGAGGGTCTCGTCGGTCTGCTGGGCGAACAGCATGATCAACTGGTTGCGGATCAGCGGCTCGTGGTGCTCGACCTTCTCCTCGGCCTCCTTGCCGGTGACCTTCAGGGCGATATCGGCCTTGTAGTACTTCAGCTTCGGCCCGCTGCCGTAGTTGCCGACCAGGGCCGGGGTGAGGTCGACGAACAACGGCTTGTTGGCGTCTTCCGGCTTGGCTTCCTCTTCCGAGGCCATCACGGGGGCGAGGAACAGCATCAGGGTCAGGGCGATCAGGGCTTTCAAGGCGACTTCTCCATGCACGATGCCGGCAAGCATAGCCATACCGGGCGCGCGGCCCAAGCCCGGCGGTTATGCAGCGGCATAAGCCGGGACCATACTGATTTGCCCTCCGCCCTACCACTCCTACACTGCCGGGCATTACACGAAAGGAGTACACCCCCGATGAAAGCCGTGCTGTGCAAAGCCTTCGGCCCCGCCGAAACCCTGGTGCTGGAAGAAATCGCCAGCCCCACGCCTGCGAAGAACGAGGTGCTGCTGGACGTCCACGCCGCCGGGGTGAACTTCCCCGACACCCTGATCATCGAGGGCAAGTACCAGTTCAAGCCGCCCTTCCCCTTCGCCCCGGGCGGCGAGGCCGCCGGCGTGGTCGCCGCGGTGGGCGAGAAGGTTTCCCACGTCAAGCCCGGCGACCGCGTCATCGCCCTGACCGGCTGGGGCAGCTTCGCCGAGCAGGTGGCGGTGGGCGCCTACAACGTGCTGCCGATCCCGGCGGGCATGGACTTCACCACCGCCGCCGCCTTCGGCATGACCTACGGCACCTCGATGCACGCGCTGAAGCAGCGCGGCAACCTGCAGCCGGGCGAGACCCTGCTGGTGCTCGGCGCCTCCGGCGGCGTGGGCCTGGCGGCGGTGGAGATCGGCAAGGCGATGGGCGCCAGGGTGATAGCCGCGGCCAGCAGCGACGCCAAGCTGGAAGTGGCCAGGACTGCGGGAGCCGACGTGCTGGTCAACTACAGCGAGGGCAGCCTGAAGGACAAGCTCAAGGAAATCACCGGCGGCCAGGGCGTGGACGTGATCTACGACCCGGTGGGCGGCGAGCTGTTCGAGGAAGCCTTCCGCAGCATCGCCTGGAACGGCCGCCTGCTGGTGGTCGGCTTCGCCAGCGGGACCATCCCCTCGCTGCCGGCCAACCTGCCGCTGCTCAAGGGCGCTTCCCTGGTAGGCGTGTTCTGGGGCGCCTTCGCCCAGCGCCAGCCGCAGGACAACGCGGCCAACTTCCAGCAGCTGTTCCAGTGGTTCGCGGAGGGCAAGTTGAAGCCGTTGGTTTCGCAGACCTATCCGTTGGAGAAGGCTGGGGAGGCGATCGATCACCTGGGGCAGCGTAGGGCTGTCGGGAAGGTGGTGGTGCAGGTGCGCGCCTGATGTGATGGTGTTTGGGGAGAATCCGCTCCCTCTCCCTAACCCTCTCCCTGAAGGGAGAGGGGACCGTTGGGCAGATGCGGGTGTTTTGGAGTTAGCTGGTTAGCCCGGCAGGTTCCGGCTGAAGCCATTACTTCTCTCGGCACGAACTAGCCCCCTCTCCCTTCAGGGCGGGGCGCGCAGCCGAGGGCTGGGGAGAGGGTGCTTTTCGGCGCCACCGACAGGCCCCCGTTCGCGAGCAAGCTCGCTCCTACGAAGAGCCGTTATCCGCCGTCGGCCTCGGCGCCGCGGCCAACGGTGGATAATCGCGAACGGCTATGCGCCCTGCGCTCAGGCGTACAGCTGCTTGAAGCGCTCGCGCAGCTGGTTCTTCTGCACCTTGCCCATCACGTTGCGCGGCAGCGCGTCCACGAACACCACCCGCTTGGGTTGCTTGTAGCGCGCCAGATGACCGTCCAGGCCGGCGAGGATATCCGCCTCGCTCGGCGCCTCGCCGGGCCTGGCCACCACCACCGCCGTCACGCCTTCGCCGAAGTCGCGGTGCGGCAGACCTATCACTGCCGACTCGGCCACGCCGGGCAGGGTGTCGATGATCTGTTCCAGCTCCTTCGGGTACACGTTGTAGCCGCCGCTGATGATCATGTCCTTGCTGCGCCCGACGATCTGCACGTAGCCCTTGTCATCGATGAAGCCGATGTCGCCGGTCATGAAGAAGCCGTCGCCGCGCAGTTCCTCGGCGGTCTTCTCCGGCATGCGCCAGTAGCCGCGGAACACGTTGGGGCCGCGCACCTCGATCATCCCCGGCTCGCCTTGCGGCAGCAGCTTCGCCTCCTTCTCGGCCGGGTCGGTGATGCGCAACTCCACGCCCGGCAGCGGGAAGCCGACGGTGCCGGCGATGCGCTCGCCATCAAGCGGGTTGGAGGTGTTCATGCCGGTTTCGGTCATGCCGTAGCGCTCGAGGATGGCCACCCCGGTGCGCTCGCGGAAGGCCTTGTGGGTCTCGGCGGTGAGCGGCGCCGAGCCGGAGACGAACAGGCGCATGTGCGCCACCGCCTCGCGGGTCAGCCCCGGTTGGTCGAGCAGGCGGGTGTAGAAGGTCGGCACGCCCATCAGCAGGTTCACCTGGGGCAGCAGGCCCAGCACTTGCGCGGCGTCGAACTTGTCCACGTAGAGCAGCGAACCGCCGGCCATCAGCAGGCTGTTGATGGCCACGAACAGGCCGTGGATGTGGAAGATCGGCAGCGCGTGCAGCAGCCAGTCGGCGCGGGTGATGCCCCAGGCCTCGACCAGCGCGCGGGCGTTGGAGACCAGGTTGCCGTGGCTGATCATGGCGCCCTTGGAGCGCCCGGTGGTACCGGAGGTGTAGAGGATGGCGGCGAGGTCGTCGCGGCTGCGCGCGACGTCGGCGAAGCGCGCCGGCTTGCCTTCCACGTGGCGCATCAGGCTGCCTTCGCAGTGCTGCCCGAGGGTCGCCACGCGGGCCACGCCGCACTGTTCGGCCAGTGCCTTGGCCTGCTCCTCGAAGGCCGGGGTGCAGACGAACAGCGAGGGTTCGGCGTCGCCGAGGAAGTAGCTCAGCTCGTCGCTGGTGTAGCCGCTGTTCAGCGGCAGGTAGACGGCGCCGGCGCGCAGGGTGCCGAGGTAGAGCATGATCGCCTCGGGGCTCTTGTCCACCTGCACGGCGACGCGGTCGCCCGGCTGCACGCCCAGTTCCACCAGGGCGTGGGCGAACTGCGCGCTGCTGCGCAGCATCTCGGCATAGCTGTAGCCGCCGCCATCCGGGGTGCGGAGGAAGGGCTTGTTGAGGTCTTCGGGCAGGTGCTCGCCGACGGCGGCGAAAAGGCTCTGGTTCATGGCGGTTCCTAGCGGCGGGGCTTGGCCGGTGGGGCGAGATGTCGCTTGACCTCGTTGGCGGCGATCACCGTGCCCTGGTTGGCGTAGGCTTCGTGGTTTTTCTCGATCTGACGCAATTCGTAGCGGTAGTTGACCATCAGCCCGGCGGCCTGGCGCAGGCCGCCGGCGGAGAGGTCGCCGCGCCAGTTCAGGCGCTCCAGGCGGGCGCCGTTGCCCAGGTGGAAGCGCGCCACCGGGTCCGGCGGCAGGCCCTGGTCGTTCTTGGCCTGCAGGAAGTATTCGGCGGCCAGCGCCAGCAGCGGCTGTTCAAGGCGCGGGGCCGGCGACGCGTCGGGCTTGAGCGCCTTCAGGCATTCGGCGACCTCGGGGCGCCCGGCCTGGCTGTCGAGCCAGCGGCGGAAACCGGGCACCGGCGAGAGGGTGACGTACTGCTTGAGGCCGGGCACTTCGCGGGCCAGTTCCTCCACCACCTGCTTGATCAGGAAGTTGCCGAAGGAGATGCCGCGCAGGCCTTCCTGGCAGTTGCTGATGGAGTAGAACACCGCGGTGTCCGGCGCATCGGCGGCCTCGCCGGGTTGTTCGAGGATTTCGGCGATGGCGGCGGGCATCTGCCGGGTCAGCGCCACCTCGACGAAGATCAGCGGCTCCTCCGGCAGCGCCGGGTGGAAGAACGCGAAGCAGCGGCGGTCGGCCGGCTGCAGGCGGCTGCGCAGGTCGTCCCAGTCCTTGATGGCGTGCACCGCTTCGTAGCGGATGATCTTTTCCAGGATCGCCGCCGGGGTCGACCAGTCGATGCGCCGCAGAACCAGGAAGCCGCGGTTGAACCAGGAGGCCAGCAGGTGCTGCAGGTCGTGGTCCACCGCCGCCAGTTGCGGCCGCGCCTTGAGCTCCTGCAGCAGCAGGCGGCGCATGGCGATCAGTTCGGCGGTGCCGCCGGGGGCCTGGTTGAGGCGACGGAACAGCTCCTGGCGCGGCGGCTCGCAGGCCTCGAACAGCGCGGTGACCTGCTCCGCGCCGGGGTTTTCCAGGTAGCGCCGGCAGGCGTCGGCCAGGGCCTCGGCGGGCGGTGCGAAATCGTTGAGCAGGTTGTCGAAGAAGGCCTTCTGCTGCTCCGGCGGGCAGTCGCGGTAGGCGCACAGCACCTGCCGCGCCAGGGCCACGCCGGAGGCCTCGCCGTGGCCGGAGAGCAGGCGGCGGCTGGCCTCCACCAGCGACGCCGCGCTGATCGGCACCGGCTCGCGGGACTCCAGCAGCTGGCGGCCGCGTTCGCTGATGCTCTGCAGCAGTTCCTGGAAGAAGCTGACGTTCATCGAACCTCCTTCTTCGGCGCGCCTCACTGCGCCAGCAGCGGCGGCGGGCAGCGCCGGTACCATTGGGTGGCCTGCTCGTAGGCATGGGCCAGTTGCAGCACGGCCATGTCGGCCTGGTGCCGGCCGATGATCTGCAGGCCCATGGGCAGGCCCTGTTCATTGAAGCCTACCGGCACGTTGGCGACGGGGCATCCGGACAGGGTGCCGGGGATCACCACTTCCATCCAGCGGTGATAGGTGTCCATGGCGCGGCCGGCGACTTCCTTCGGCCAGTGCAGGTGCTTGTCGAAGGGGAACACCTGGGCGCTGGGCAACAGCAGGTAGTCGTAGCGCTCGAACAAGCGCTGGATGGCGCGGTACCAGTCGCTGCGCGCCACCGTGGCCTGGAACACCTCCATGGCCGACAGGCGCAGGCCGTTCTCCACTTCCCAGCAGGCCTCTTCCTTGAGCAGCGCGCGCTTGGCCGGGTCGGCGTAGGCGGCGCCCAGGGAGCCGGCGACGAACCAGTGGCGCAGGGTGCGCCAGCAGTCCCACAGGCGTTCGGCGGGGAAGCCCAGCTCGCAGGGCTCGACCTCGCAGCCGATGGCCTGGAAGTCGGCGAACGAGCGCTGGCACAGCTCCAGCACGCCGCGCTGCATGGCCAGGTGGCCGCCGAGGTCGCCCAGCCAGCCCAGGCGCGCGCCCTTGAAGTCGCGCTCCAGCGGGCCGGCGAAGGCCTTGCCGGATTCGGCGATGGACAGCGGCGCACGGGCGTCCGCCCCGGCCTGCACCGACAGCAGCAGGGCCACGTCGCGCACGCTGCGGCCCATGGGGCCTTCGTAGCCGAGCTGGTCGCAGAACAGGTCGGCGGCGTCGTCGAAGGGCACGCGGCCCTGGGACGGACGGAAGCCGACGATGTTGTTGAACGCCGCCGGGTTGCGCAGCGAGCCCATCATGTCGCTGCCGTCGGCCACCGGCACCAGTTGCAGGGCCAGGGCCGCCGCCGCGCCGCCGCTGCTGCCGCCGGCGGTGCGGGCCGGGTCGTAGGCGCAGCCGGTGGCGCCGAACAGCGGGTTGTAGCTCTGCGAGCCGAGGCCGAATTCCGGGGTGTTGCTCTTGCCGATGAGGATGGCGCCGGCGGCGCGGATGCGCTCGACCATGATGCCGTCGCGCTCGGGCACGTAGTCGCGGTACAGCGGCGAACCCAGGGTGGTGCGGATGCCGCGGGTCAGCGACAGGTCCTTGATGGCGTGGGGCATGCCGTGCATCCAGCCGCGGTATTCGCCGCGGGCCAGCTCGGCGTCGCGCGCGTCGGCCTGGGCCAGCAGCGCTTCGGCCGGCTGCAGGCTGACCAGGGCGTTGACCGCCGGGTTGAAGCGCTCGATGTGCGCCAGGTAGTCGCCCATCACCTCGCGGCAGGAGACCTGGCGCAGGCGGATGAGCTGCGCCAGTTCGTGGGCCTGGAGCTGGACGAGGGGGCTGATATTCGGGTTCTGGCTCATGTGACGCGGCCTTTCTCTGGGTTCCCGCGTTCGCGGGAATGACGGAACAGTTCAGGGGATATCGCTTTCGACGGGGTGAGCGAAGCCACGGCGCCTCGCGGCGCCCTGCCCCACCCCGTCACCCCCGCGGACGCGGGGGCCCAGCGCCTTCGGTCAGCGCATCAGGTTGGTCCACAGGCGGTCGGCCAGGCGGATGGCGCCCTCGCCGCAGGTCTTGCTGAAGACCACCTTGGTGCCCTCGGGGATGTGTAGCTCGGGCGCATCCTTCAGGCTCGGGTCGAGGAAGGCGTCGGTGCCCTTGATCGGGCTCTGGTGCTTGAGGAAGTTCTGGGTGATCGCCGAGTTCTCCGGCTGGCTCATGAAGGCGATGAACTGCCGGGCCGCCTCGGGGTTCTTGCTGCCCTTGGGGATCACCAGGTTGTCCACCCAGGCCATCACGCCTTCCTTGGGGTACAGGTACTTCAGGCTCGGTTTCATTTCCCGGGCGCGCAGCGAGGAACCGCCCCAGAACAGCGACATGGAGGTCTCGCCAGAAGCGAGGTTCTCGCGCACCGAGCCGGCCTTGGAGCTGTACGTCTTGACGAAGGGCTTCTGCGCCTTGAGCAGGTTCAGCACCTGCTGCACCTGTTTCGGGTCCTCGCTGCACAGCGGCACGCCCAGGTACAGGCTGGCGGTGTCCATCACCTCGTTGACCGAGTCGAGCATGTTGATCTTGCCCTGCAGCTCCTGCGGCGGCTGGAACAGTAGCGAGTAGCTGTCGGCCGGGCCCTTGTAGGTGGCGGTGTCGTAGACCACGCTGGTGGTGCCCCAGATGAAGGGCACCGAGTAGCCGCCCTGCGGGTCCCAGGTGGGTTTGCGCAGGTTGTCCTCGATGTTCGCGTAGTACGGCTGCTTGATCGGGTCGAAGCGCTCCAGCAGGTTCTCGTGGACCAGGATGGGCACGAACTGGTGCGAGGGGATGGCCACGTCGTAGCCGCTGCCGCCCTGCTTGAGCTTGGCCAGCAGGGTCTCGTTGGAATCGTAGGAATCCACCGTGACCTTGATGCCGGTCTGCTTCTCGAACTTCTCCAGGATCTGCGGCGAGAAGTAGCCGCTCCAGCTGATGACGTTGACCTGGCCGGCGGCGTTGGCCGCGCCGGCCAGGCCCAGCGACAGGGTGGCGGCGATGACTGCGATCGACTTGCTCATGTTGACTCCCGTAGTGGCGTGGCGCTCAGGCCTTGGCTTTGCCGAGCAGGTAGGAAAGGCTGACGAAGAACACGGATACCCCGAGGATCAGCGTCGACACCGCGTTGACGTCGGGGGTGACGCCCATCCGCAGCAGGCCGAAGATGAAGATCGGCAAGGTGGTGGTGCCGGCCTGGGAGACCATCATCGAGATCACGAAGTTATCCAGCGAGACGATGAAGGCCAGCATCAGCCCGGAGAAGATCCCCGGCATCAGCAGCGGCAGGGTGACCTTGCGGAAGGTCCGCCAGGGCCCGGCGTAGAGGTCGGCGGCGGCCTGCTCCAGGGACAGGTCCATGTCCTCCAGGCGGGCGCGGATCGGCAGGTAGGCGAAGGGGATGCAGAACACCGTGTGGGCGATGATCAGGTTGCCATAGCCCAGCGACACACCGAGGCTGGAGAACAGCGCCAGGGTGGCGACGCCGACCACGATCTCCGGCAGCACCAGCGGCAGCATGATGGTGCCCATGGACAGGCGCATGCCCTTGAACTTCGCCCCGCGCGAGGTGCCCAGCGCGGCCAGGGTGGCGATGGCGGTGGCGATCGCGCTGGCGCACACGGCGATCAGCAGGCTGTTGCCGGCCGCGCTGCGCAGCGCCTGGTTGGCGAAGGCGGCGCGGTACCAGTCGAGGCTGAAGCCGGTCCACACGGTGGCGGACTGGTTGGCGTTGAACGAGTAGATCACCAGCACCACGATGGGCGCGTAGAGGTACAGGTAGAACAGCAGGCTGAAACCGCCGAAGCCGGGGAAGTCCTGCACGCCGAGACGGCGCTTGCGCAACAGGGCCAGCATCACACACCTCCCCGGGCCACGCGCAGGCGCTCGGCGCGCATGGCGTAGAAGGTCAGGGCGAGCATCACCGCTGCCATCAGCACCAGCGACAGGGCGGCGCCGAAGGGCCAGTTACGGGCGTCGGCGAACTGCCGGAAGATCAGGTTGCCGAGCATCATCTTGGTGCCGCCGCCGAGCAGCTCGGGGGCGATCATCGCGCCCAGGCAGGGCACGAAGGTGAGGATGGCGCCGGCCAGGATGCCCGGCCGGGCGATCGGCAGGACCACCTTGCGCAGGGTGCGCAGGCGCCCGGCGTAGAGGTCCTGGGCGGCTTCCAGCAGGCGCATGTCCATCTTCTCCAGGGTCGAATAGATCGGCAGCACCACGAAGGGCGCGTAGGTGTAGACCAGGCCCAGCAGCACCGCGCCGTCGCTGTACAGCAGCGGCAGCGGCTGGTGGATCAGGCCCAGGCCCATGAGGCCGTTGTTGATCACCCCGGTGCCGCGCAGCAGGAGGATCCAGGCGTAGGTTCGGATCAGCAGGTTGGCCCAGAACGGCACGGTGATCAGGAAGATCAGCAGGCCGCGCCGGCTGGCCGGCTGCATGGCCAGCCACACCGCCACCGGGAAGCCCACCAGCAGGGTGATGGCGGTGGTGGCCGCGGCGATGCCCAGCGAGCGCAGGGCGATGACCAGGTAGGAATCGGCGAAGGCCAGGCTGTCGTCCAACTGGCGCTCGAACAGCAGCGAGACGTAGGCGTCGCTGCTGAACACGTGGTTGACGCCGCCATAGGGGTTGGCCTGCATCAGCGAGTAGGCGACGACGATGAGGATCGGCACCACCAGGAACAGGCCGATGGCCAGCAGCGCCGGCGATACGCCGAGCAGGTTGCCCAGGGCCCGGCGCCGCTCCAGGGCGTTGCCGGGGCGTACGGTGAGGGAAGACATGGCGCGCTCCTCGGCTCAGTCCAGCAGGACGCTGGCGCTGTCGCGGTCGAACTGCAGGCCCAGGCGCTCGCCCGGGGCGAAGCGCTGGCTCTGCCCGGCGCTGTTGGGCGTGCGCACGCGCAGGCGGGTGCCATCGGCGAGGCTGACCTGGTACTGCAGGTCGGTGCCCAGGTAGATCTGCTCGGCGAGGGTGCAGGGCGTGGCCTGCGGGTCCTCGGCGCCGACCAGGCGCAGGCGCTCGGGGCGGATCGACAGCGTCACCTCGGCGCCCGGGCGCAGGCCCTCGCGGCTCGCCGCGCGCAGCGTGCGGCCGCCGGGGATGCGGAACAGCGCCTGGCCGCCGGCGATCTCGTCGACCTGCGCCGGGAGGAAGTTGGTCTCGCCGATGAAGTCGGCGACGAAGCGGTTGCGCGGCTGCTCGTAGATGTCCGCCGGGCGCCCGACCTGCTGCACCTCGCCCTCGGCCAGCACGGCGATGCGGTCGGACATGGTCAGGGCTTCTTCCTGGTCGTGGGTGACGAAGATGAAGGTGATCCCGGTCTTGGCCTGGATCGCCTTGAGTTCCTCGCGCATGGCCTGGCGCAGCTTCAGGTCCAGGGCCGAGAGCGGCTCGTCGAGCAGCAGCACCTTGGGGTGCGGGGCCAGCGCGCGGGCCAGGGCCACGCGTTGCTGCTGGCCGCCGGAAAGCTGGGTGGGGCGGCGTTCGGCGAAGCGCTCCATCTGCACCAGGGCGAGCATCTCGCGCACCCGCCCGGCGACCGCCGCCTTGCCCAGGCGCTGGCCCATGGGGTGCGATTCCAGGCCGAAGGCCAGGTTCTGCGCGATGGTCATGTGCGGGAACAGCGCGTAGTGCTGGAACACCGTGTTGACCGGGCGATCGTAGGGCGCGCGGTCGGCGATGTTCTCGCCGTAGAGGAGGATCTCGCCGGCGGTGGGGAACTCGAAGCCGGCGATCATCCGCAGCAGGGTGGTCTTGCCGCAGCCGGAGGGCCCGAGCAGGGTGAAGAATTCGTTGTCGCGGATGTCCAGGTCGACGCTCTTCAGCGCCACCGGGCCGCTGTCCGGGTCGCCGTAGACCTTGCGCACCGATCGAATGGAGACGGCGGCCGTCTGCAGGCCGTGCAGGGCACTCATGGATGTACCTCCGGTTCCCTCCCCCGCTGGCGCGGTGCGCGCGGAGGCTTGTACTTGTTGTGGCAGGAATGGGGAAAGCGCTGCAGCGTGTGCCGGTGACCGGCTGGTTTTGTGGTGAGGCTGCTGGGGCCGAGTGTGGCCAGATTGCAGTTGAGCAAAAAGCTCAATTTTCTTACATTCGCTATTAAATAAATTAACAGCCTGCGAGCCGCCCATGTCCCTGCCCCGTCTGCCGCCGCTCAACGCCGTGCGTGCCTTCGAGGCGGCGGCGCGCCTGGGCAGCTACGTCGCCGCCTCGAAGGCGCTGCACGTCACCCAGCCGGCCATCGGCCGCCACGTGCGCCTGCTGGAGGACTGGCTGGGCGTGCAGCTGCTGGAGCGCACGCCGCGGGGGGTCAGCCTGACGCCCGCCGGCCAGCGCTACTACGCGAAGATAGCCACGGCGCTGCAGCAGATCGCCGAGGCCAGCCGCGAACTGGCCCCCGGCGGCTCGGCGCGCTGGCTGAAGATCCTGGTGGTGCCGGCCTTCGCCAAGCGCTGGCTGATGCCGCACCTGGAAGCCCTGCGCCAGCAGCGTCCGGGGCTGAAGGTGGCGATCGAGCCGAACCCGACCTTCACCGAGGTGGACGGCAACAGCGCCGACCTGGGCATCGTCTACGGCATGCCCGGGCAGTACCCGCAGAGCTGCGCCACCCTGCTCCACCCGCAGGTATTCCCGGTGTGCTCGCCGGCCTACCTGGCGGCCCACGGCCCGCTGGGCAGCGCCGAAGAGCTGGTGCGCCACGAACTGATCCACGTCCACGACGGCGAATGGTGGAACGCCTGGTTCGCCGCCAACCAGCTGGACATCCGCGTCAGCCCCGACGTGCTCTACGTCAGCAACGACCACGCGCTGTCCATGGCCGAGGCCGGCGCCGGCATCGCCCTGGCCAACGACGTGCTGGTGCGCAGGGAGCTGGAGTCCGGCGCGCTGGTGCGGCCGCTGCCGAACCAGGTGCGCCTGGAGAGCTACCAGTTGCTGATCCCGACGGGGCCGAGCAGCGCCGACATCGAGTGGTTCGGCGAGTGGCTGGCGCAAACCCTTGCCGCGGAGTTTCCCTCGGCGCTGCCGTTGTAGGCGCGCCCTGCGCGCGAATCGCGGGCAGGGCCCGCTCCTACAGGTTGCTGTGAGGCATGGCATTCCCACCCATAGGAGCGGAGCTTCTCCGCGATAACCGTCATCTCCGGCGCCATTCGCGGATGAGATCCGCTCCTACGGATTGCCCCAGCACCGTGCCCCATGTAGGAGCGCGCCCTGCGCGCGAATCGCGGGCAGGGCCCGCTCCTACAGGTTGCTGTGAGGCATGGCATTCCCACCCGTAGGAGCGGAGCTTCTCCGCGATAACCGTCATCTCCTGCGCCATTCGCGGATGAGATCCGCTCCTACGGATTGCCCCAGCACCGTGCCCCATGCAGGAGCGCGCCTTGCGCGCGGAATCGCGGGCAGGGCCCGCTCCTACAGGTTGCTGTGAGGCATGGCATTCCCACCCGTAGGAGCGGAGCTTCTCCGCGATAACCGTCATATCCGGCGCCATTCGCGGATGAGATCCTACGGATTGCCCCAGCACCGTGCCCCATGTAGGAGCGCGCCCTGCGCGCGAATCGCGGGCAGGGCCCGCTCCTACAGGTTGCTGTGAGGCATGGCATTCCCACCCGTAGGAGCGGAGCTTCTCCGCGATAACCGCCATCTCCGGCGCGATTCGCGGATGAGATCCGCCCCTACGGATTGCCCCAGCACCGTGCCCCATGTAGGAGCGCGCCCTGCGCGCGATTCCGCGGGCAGGGCCCGCTTGCCTTAATCCCGCGGCGCGTAGGCGAACACGTCGGCGCGCATCTGGTGGGCGTCCATGCCGGCGGCCACCAGGGCGTCGAGGGTGGCGTAGACCATCGCCGGCGAGCCGCTGGCATAGACCGTCAGGCGGCCCAGGTCGGGGAAGTCCTCGCACACCGCCTCGTGCAGCAGGCCGCAGCGGCCCTGCCAGCCGCACAGGTCGCTGACCACCTTGTGCAGGTGCAGGTTGGCCAGGCCCTTCCATTCGTCCCAGTGCGGCAGCGCGTAGAAGTCCTCGGGCCGGCGCACGCCCCAGTACAGGTGCACCGGGTGGGCGAAGCCCTGGGCGCGGCAGTGCTCGATCAGGCTGTGCATCTGCGCCATGCCGGTGCCGGCGGCGATCAGCACCAGCGGGCCGTCGGGCAGCTCGGCCAGGTGGGCGTCGCCGAAGGGCAGTTGCACGCGGGCGATGCGCTCGCGCTGCAGTTGCCCGAGCAGTTCGATGGCGCTGTTCTCCCGCGCCAGGATGTGCAGCTCCAGGTCGCGCCCCTCGTGGGGCGCCGAGGCCAGGGAGAAGGCCGAGCCGTTGCCGTCGCCCCGCTCCACCAGCAGGTACTGCCCGGCGTGGTAGCGCGGCGGCTTGCCGGCCGGGGCGCGCAGGCGCACGCGCCAGACGTCGCCGCCCACCGCCTCGCAGAGGGTCAGCTGGCAGGCCAGCTTGCGCACCGGCAGCTCGCCGGGGGCGAGCACGCCATCCCAGAGCAGCACGCAGTCTTCCAGCGGCTCGGCCAGGCAGGTGAACAGCTCGCCGTGGTCGCGCACCTCGCCGTCCTGGCGCACGCGGCCTTCCACCAGCAGGGCGGCGCAGATGTGGCAGTTGCCGTTGCGGCAGCTCTGCGGGCAGTCGAAGCCCAGGCGCCGCGCGCCGTCGAGGATGCGCTCGCCCGGGCGCAGTTCGAGCTGGGCGCCGGAGGGTTGCAGGGTCACACGCACGGCTTCGCCTCCCTGTCGCGAACCTGCGCGGCCGGACATTCGCGAGCAGGCTCGCTCCTACGAAGGGCCGTGCGCATCAATCGATCCCCAGGCTGGCCCAGATTTCGTCGACGCGGCGCGTCACCGCCTCGTCCTTGACGATGGCGCGGCCCCACTCGCGGCTGGTCTCGCCGGGCCACTTGTGGGTGGCGTCCAGGCCCATCTTCGAGCCCAGGCCGGAGATCGGCGAGGCGAAGTCGAGGTAGTCGATCGGCGTATTGTCGATCATCACGGTGTCGCGCTTGGGGTCCATGCGCGTGGTTATCGCCCAGATCACGTCGTTCCAGTCCCGCGCATCGATGTCATCGTCCGTGACTATGACGAACTTGGTGTACATGAACTGTCGCAGGAACGACCACACGCCCAGCATTACGCGCTTGGCGTGGCCGGGGTACTGCTTCTTCATGGTCACCACCGCCATGCGGTACGAGCAGCCTTCGGGCGGCAGGTAGAAGTCGGTGATCTCGGGGAACTGCTTCTGCAGGATGGGCACGAAGACTTCGTTCAGCGCCACCCCGAGGATCGCCGGCTCGTCCGGCGGGCGGCCGGTGTAGGTGCTGTGGTAGATGGGCTTGCGGCGGCGGGTGATGCGCTCGACGGTGAACACCGGGAAGCGGTCCACCTCGTTGTAGTAGCCGGTGTGGTCGCCGTAGGGGCCCTCGTCGGCCATCTCGCCGGGGTGGATCACCCCTTCCAGGACGATCTCGGCGCTGGCCGGCACCTGCAGGTCGCTGCCGATGCACTTCACCAGCTCGGTGCGGTGGCCGCGCAGCAGGCCGGCGAAGGCGTATTCGGAGAGGGTGTCGGGCACCGGCGTCACGGCGCCGAGGATGGTCGCCGGGTCCGCGCCCAGGGCCACGGCCACCGGGTAGGGCTGGCCGGGGTGCTTCTGGCACCACTCGCGGTAGTCCAGGGCGCCGCCGCGGTGGCTGAGCCAGCGCATGATCACCTTGTTGCGGCCGATCACCTGCTGGCGGTAGATGCCCAGGTTCTGCCGTTCCTTGTTCGGCCCGCGGGTGACGGTCAGGCCCCAGGTGATCAGCGGCGCGACGTCGCCGGGCCAGCAGGTCTGCACCGGCAGCCTGCCCAGGTCGACGGCCTCGCCTTCCTCGATGACTTCCTGGCAGGGCGCGTCCTTGAGCACCTTGGGCGCCATGCTGATGACCTTCCTGAAGATCGGCAGCTTGCTCCAGGCATCCTTCAGGCCCCTGGGCGGCTCCGGCTCCTTGAGGAAGGCCAGCAGCTTGCCGATCTCGCGCAGTTCGGAAACGTCCTCGGCGCCCATGCCCAGGGCCACGCGCCCGGGGGTGCCGAACAGGTTGCCGAGCACGGGCACGTCGAAGCCGGTGGGGTTCTCGAACAGCAGGGCCGGGCCCTTGGCGCGCAGGGTGCGGTCGCACACCTCGGTCATTTCCAGCACCGGGGACACCGGCACCTGGATGCGCTTGAGCTGGCCGCGCTGCTCCAGGGCGGCGATGAACTCGCGCAGGTCGCGATACTGCATGGAAGTCTCGATGGCGTAGGCGAAGATGCGACAGTTTAGCCTTTAACACCACTTCGCAGAAACACGAAGGCCGGGTTTCCCCGGCCTCGTGGCTTGCAGCGATCAACCAGCGGCGCTTACTTGCTGCGCTTCATCGAGTCGAAGAACTCGTCGTTGGTCTTGGTCTGCTTGAGCTTGTCCAGCAGGAATTCCACCGCGGCGATCTCGTCCATGGGGTGCAGGATCTTGCGCAGGATCCACATGCGCTGCAGCTCTTCCTCGCCGGTCAGCAGCTCTTCGCGGCGGGTGCCCGAGCGGTTGATGTTGATCGCCGGGAACACGCGCTTCTCGGAGATGCGGCGGTCGAGGATGAGTTCCGAGTTGCCGGTACCCTTGAATTCCTCGTAGATCACCTCGTCCATCTTCGAGCCGGTCTCGATCAGCGCGGTGGCGAGGATGGTCAGCGAACCGCCTTCCTCGATGTTGCGCGCGGCGCCGAAGAAGCGCTTGGGCTTCTCCAGGGCGTGGGCGTCGACACCACCGGTGAGCACCTTGCCGGAGCTGGGAATCACGGTGTTGTAGGCACGCGCCAGGCGGGTGATGGAGTCGAGCAGGATGATCACGTCCTTCTTGTGCTCGACCAGGCGCTTGGCCTTCTCGATCACCATCTCGGCGACCTGCACGTGGCGGGTCGGCGGTTCGTCGAAGGTCGAGGCGACCACTTCGCCGCGCACGGTGCGCTGCATCTCGGTCACTTCTTCCGGGCGCTCGTCGATCAGCAGGACGATCAGGTGGCACTCGGGGTTATTGCGGGTGATGTTCGCCGCGATGTTCTGCAGCATGATGGTCTTGCCGGCCTTCGGCGGGGCGACGATCAGGCCGCGCTGACCCTTGCCGATCGGCGCGCAGAGGTCGATCACCCGGCCGGTGAGGTCCTCGGTGGAGCCGTTGCCGGCCTCCATGGTCAGGCGCTTGGTCGGGAACAGCGGGGTCAGGTTCTCGAACAGGATCTTGTTCTTCGCGTTCTCCGGACGATCGAAGTTGATCGAGTCGACCTTGAGCAGGGCGAAGTAGCGCTCACCTTCCTTCGGCGGGCGAATCTTGCCGACGATGGTGTCCCCGGTGCGCAGGTTGAAGCGGCGGATCTGGCTGGGCGAGACGTAGATGTCATCGGGGCCGGCCAGGTACGAGGAGTCGGCGGAGCGCAGGAAGCCGAAGCCGTCCTGGAGAATCTCCAGCACGCCGTCGCCGGAGATTTCCTCGCCGCTTTTCGCGTGCTTCTTCAGCAGCGCGAAGATGATGTCCTGCTTGCGCGAACGGGCCATGTTTTCCAGGCCCATGGCATCGGACATTTCCAGCAATTCGGCAATCGGCTTTTGCTTGAGTTCGGTCAGATTCATAAGAAGGAGGTGTTAGATAGATATGAGAAAAGGGGAAACAAGCATGTGAGCTCGTTAATGCCGTGCCGCAGAGTGACGACAGGATCGCTTGGAAATTCGAATAGGAAGTGCGTCGGCGACGGCTTGCAGGGGACAACGTAAAACAACGTTGCAGGCCCGAATGTAACACCCGGGCCAAGGGGCGTCTAGGGGATGGAATGAAAAAAGCCCCGCATCGCGCGGGGCTTTTCCGGGGGCTGTCTCGACTCAGATGTTGCTGTCGAGGAAGGCCGCCAGCTGCGACTTGGACAGCGCGCCGACCTTGGTGGCCTCGACGTTGCCGCCCTTGAACAGCATCAGCGTCGGAATGCCGCGCACGCCGTACTTCGGCGGGGTTTCCTGGTTCTCGTCGATGTTCAGCTTGCAGACTTTCAGCTTGCCCTGATAGTCCTTGGCGATCTCGTCCAGTACCGGCGCGATCATCTTGCACGGGCCGCACCACTCGGCCCAGTAGTCCACCAGCACAGGACCATCGGCCTTCAGCACGTCCTGCTCGAAGCTGGCATCGGTAACGCTGACGATATGTTCGCTCATGAAATCTCTCCGTGGGAATCGGATGCGAAAAAAAGTGGGCCCATCATAGCCCGCCTTGGCCGCCTTCCGAAAGGCGCAGGCGATTGAGTGTCGCTATCGCCGGCCCCGGCGGAACCGATCGACGGCCCGGCGTTCGTTGGCACCGGAGGGCTATCGTGGCAGGATGTCGGGGTTAACGAACGGACCTTTCCAAGATGCCCCATACCCCCGCCAAGACCTTCCCGCTGATAGCCGCCCTGGACCTGGGTTCCAACAGCTTCCACATGGTCCTGGCCAAGGCCGATCATGGCGAGATCCGCATCCTCGAGCGGCTCGGCGAGAAGGTCCAGCTGGCCGCCGGCATCGGCGAGGACCGCCAGCTCAACGAAGAATCCATGCAGCGCGGCCTGGACTGCCTGCGGCGCTTCGCCCAACTGATCAACGGCATGCCGCCCGGCTCGGTGCGGGTGGTCGGCACCAACGCCCTGCGCGAGGCGCGCAACCGCAACGACTTCACCCGCCGCGCCGAGGAAATCCTCGGCCACCCGGTGGAGGTCATCTCCGGCCGCGAGGAAGCGCGCCTGATCTACCTGGGCGTGTCGCACACCCTGCCGGACACCGCCGGGCGCCGCCTGGTGGCCGACATCGGCGGCGGCAGCACCGAGTTCATCATCGGCCAGCGCTTCGAGTCGCAGCTGCGCGAGAGCCTGCAGATGGGCTGCGTCAGCTACACCCAGCGCTACTTCAAGGACGGCAAGATCACCCCGGCCCGCTACGCCCAGGCCTACACCTCGGCGCGCCTGGAGCTGATGGGCATCGAGAACAGCCTGCGCCGCCTGGGCTGGGACGAGGCCCTGGGCGCCTCCGGCACCATCCGCGCGGTGGGCCTGGCGATCCAGTCCGGCGGCCACGGCAACGGCGAGATCAACCCCGAGGGCCTGGCCTGGCTCAAGCGCAAGGTGCTCAAGCTGGGCGACGTGGACAAGCTCGACCTGGACGGCATCAAGCCCGACCGCCGGCCGATCTTCCCGGCCGGCCTGGCCATAGTCGAAGCGCTGTTCGACGCCCTCGAACTCAAGCAGATGTCGCACTCCGAGGGCGCGCTGCGCGAAGGCGTGCTCTACGACCTGCTCGGCCGCCACCACCACGAGGACGTGCGCGAGCGCACCATCAGCGCGCTGATCGAGCGCTACCACGTCGACCTCGACCAGGCCGCGCGGGTCGAGGCCAAGGCGCTGCAGGCGCTGGAGCAGGTCGCCGAGGCCTGGGGCCTGCAGGACGACTGGCACCGCGAACTGCTCGGCTGGGCCGCGCGGGTCCACGAGCTGGGCCTGGACATCGCCCACTACCACTACCACAAGCACGGCGCCTACCTGGTCGAGCACTCGGACCTGGCCGGTTTCTCCCGCGAGGACCAGCAGGTGCTGGCGCTGCTGGTGCGCGGCCACCGCCGCAACATCCCGGCGGACAGGTTCAACGAGCAGGGCGCGCAGGGCGACAAGCTGATCCGCCTGTGCATCGTGCTGCGCTTCGCCATCCTCTTCCACCACATCCGCGGCACCCAGCAGATGCCGGACGTCACCCTCAAGGTGGGTCCGAAGAGCCTGGAAGTGCGCTTCCCCAAGGGCTGGCTGGAAGCCAACCCGCTGACCCAGGCCGACTTCGAGCAGGAAGCCGGCTGGCTGCAGCGCGTGGGGTACCAGCTGAGCGTGAGCTGAACGCCATTCCCCTGTAGGAGCGCGCCCTGCGCGCGAATCGCGGGCAGGGCCCGCTCACAAGAAGCCATACCAGCCTGGACCGTAGGAGCGGAGCTTCTCCGCGATAGCCGCCCCCGGCGCGATTCGCGGATGAGATCCGCTCCTACGCCGCCCCACCGCACCATTCCCCTGTAGGAGCGCGCCCTGCGCGCGATTCGCGGGCAGGGCCCGCTCCTACAAGAAGCCATACCAGCCTGGACCGTAGGAGCGGAGCTTCTCCGCGATAGCCGCCCCCCGGCGCGATTCGCGGATGAGATCCGCTCCTACGCTGCCCCATCCACGCCATTCCCCTGTAGGAGCGCGCCCTGCGCGCGAATCGCGGGCAGGGCCCGCTCCCAGGAAGCCATACCAGCCTGGACCGTAGGAGCGGAGCTTCTCCGCGATAGCCGCCCCCCCCGGCGCGATTCGCGGATGAGATCCGCTCCTACGAGAAACATGCCCGCAGCAAAAAGCCCCGGCGCTTACGCGACGGGGCTTTCGTCTTTCGGCAACCGCTCAGCGTCCGTTGATCACCGGCGTGCACAGCCGCTCCAGCAGCATGGCCTGGGCATTGCGCGGGTTCTGGTTGCCGGTGGGGCTCAGGCGCTGGTAGCTGCCGTCGGGCTGCAGCACCCAGGCCTGGGTGTTGTCGGCCAGGTACAGCTCCAGCTCCTTCTTCACCCGCTGCACCAGCTTCTTGCCTTCCACCGGGAAGCAGGTCTCCACGCGCATGTCGAGGTTGCGCTCCATCCAGTCGGCGCTGGAGAGGTACAGCTTCTCGTCGCCGCCGTTGAGGAAGTAGTAGATGCGGCTGTGCTCGAGGAAGCGGCCGATGATGGAGCGCACGTGGATATTGTGCGAGACCCCCGGCACGCCCGGGCGCAGGCAGCACATGCCGCGCACCACCAGGTCGATCTTCACCCCCGCCTGGCTGGCCTTGTACAGCGCGCGGATGACCTTCGGGTCGGTCAGCGAGTTGACCTTGGCCATGATGTGCGCCGGCTTGCCCTCGGCGGCCTGGGCCGCCTCGCGGTTGATCATCTCCAGCAGGTTCTTCTTCAGCGTGAAGGGCGCGTGCAGCAGCTTCTTCATGCGCAGCGTCTTGCCCATGCCGATCAACTGGTTGAACAGCTTGTGCAGGTCCTCGCACAGCGCCACGTCGGCGGTGAGCAGGCTGTAGTCGGTGTACAGGCGGGCGTTGCCGGCGTGGTAGTTGCCGGTGCCCAGGTGCGCATAGCGGCGCAGCTCGCCGTCCTCGCGGCGGAGGATGAGCATCATCTTGGCGTGGGTCTTGAAGCCGACCACGCCGTAGATCACCACCGCGCCGGCCTGCTGCAGGCGACTGGCCAACTGCAGGTTGGACTCCTCGTCGAAGCGCGCGCGCAGCTCGATCACCGCGGTGACCTCCTTGCCGTTGCGCGCCGCTTCCACCAGGGCGTCGACGATCTCCGAGTTGGCCCCGGAGCGGTACAGGGTCTGCTTGATGGCCAGCACGTTCGGGTCCTTGGCGGCCTGGCGCAGCAGGTCGACCACCGGGGTGAAGGACTCGAAGGGGTGCATCAGCAACACGTCCAGCTTGGCCAGCACGCCGAACATGTTCTCCTTCTTCTGCAGCAGCTTCGGGATGGTCGGGGTGAACGGCGGGTACTGCAGCTCCGGGTGGCTGGCAAGGCCGGTGACGCTGAACAGGCGGGTCAGGTTGACCGGGCCGCTGACCTTGTACAGCTCGCTCTCGGCCAGGCCGAACTGCTTGAGCAGGTAGTTGGACAGGTTCGCCGGGCAGGTGTCCACCACTTCCAGGCGCACGGCGTCGCCGTAGCGCCGCGAGAACAGCTCGCCGCGCAGCGCGCGGGCCAGGTCCTCGACGTCCTCGGCGTCCACCGAGAGGTCGGCGTTGCGCGTCAGGCGGAACTGGTAGCAGCCCTTGACCTTCATGCCGGAGAACAGGTCGTCGGCGTGGGCATGGATCATCGAGGAGAGGAACACGTAGTTGTCGCCCTCCCCGGCCACGTCCTCGGGCAGGCGGATGATCCGCGGCAGCGAGCGCGGCGCCGGGATGATCGCAAGGCCGGAGTCGCGGCCGAAGGCGTCCATCCCCTCGAGCTCCACCACGAAGTTCAGGCTCTTGTTCACCAGCAGCGGGAACGGGTGGGTCGGGTCGAGGCCGATGGGGGTGATGATCGGGGCGATCTCGTCGCGGAAGAAGCGTCGCACCCAGGCCTTGATCTTCGGCGTCCAGTAGCGCCGGCGGATGAAGCGCACGCCGTGCTTGGCCAGCTCCGGCAGCAGGATGTCGTTGAGGATGGCGTACTGCCGGCCGACCTGCTCGTGCACCTGCTCGCTGATCCGCGCCAGGGCCTGGTGCGGCAGCAGGCCGTCGGCGCCGGCCTGCTCGCGGGCGAAGGTGATCTGCTTCTTCAGCCCGGCGACGCGGATCTCGAAGAACTCGTCGAGGTTGCTGGAGAAGATCAGCAGGAACTTCAGGCGCTCGAGCAGCGGGTAGGACTCGTCCAGCGCCTGCTCCAGCACGCGGATGTTGAACTGCAGCTGCGACAGCTCGCGATGAATGTAGAGGGCGCTGTCGTCGACGTTCACCGCCACCGCCGGGGCGGCGGGCGCCTCCACGGGGGGTTCGGCGACCACGGGGACCTCGACGGTCTCCAGGGTCTCGCTGACAGTCACTTCGGTTTCGATCAGGTCGGTAGCGTTCTGGCCTTCGGTATTCATCGCAAGTCTCGTCGCGGGGGCGTCAGCGCCCCCTTTTCAGTTGTTCTGCCGCACGTTTGGCGAAGTAGGTCAGGATGCCATCAGCGCCGGCGCGCTTGAAGGCCAGCAGCGATTCGAGAATCACCGCCTCGCTGAGCCAGCCATTCTCGATGGCCGCCATGTGCATCGCGTATTCGCCGCTGACCTGGTAGACGAAGGTCGGCGCGCGGAATTCGTCCTTGGCCCGGCGGACGATGTCCAGGTAGGGCATGCCCGGCTTGACCATGATCATGTCGGCGCCTTCGGCGAGGTCGGCGGCGATCTCGTGCAGCGCCTCGTCGCTGTTGCCCGGGTCCATCTGGTAGGTGGCCTTGCTGCCCTTGCCGAGGTTGGCGGCGGAGCCGACCGCGTCGCGGAACGGGCCGTAGTAGGCGCTGGCGTACTTGGCCGAGTAGGCCATGATGCGCACGTTGCTGTGCCCGGTGGATTCCAGCGCCTCGCGGATGGCGCCGACGCGGCCGTCCATCATGTCCGAGGGGGCCACCACCTGGGCGCCGGCCTCGGCGTGGGACAGCGCCTGCCTGACCAGCACGTCCACCGACTCGTCGTTCATCACGTAGCCGTTCTCGTCGAGGATGCCGTCCTGGCCATGGCTGGTGAACGGGTCCAGGGCCACGTCGGTGATGATGCCCAGTTCCGGGAAGCGCTCGCGCAGGGCGCGGGTGGCGCGCTGGGCGATGCCCTCGGGGTTGTAGGCCTCGGCGCCGTCGAGGGACTTCTTCTCCAGCGGGGTGACCGGGAACAGCGCCAGCGCCGGGATGCCCAGCTCCACCAGTTGCTCGGCTTCCTGCAGCAGCAGGTCGATGGACAGGCGCTCGACGCCCGGCATCGAGGCGATGGCCTCGCGCTGGTTCTTGCCGTCGAGGACGAACACCGGAAGGATGAGGTCGTCGACGCTCAGCACGTTCTCGCGCACCAGGCGACGGGAAAACTCGTCGCGGCGGTTACGGCGCAGGCGGGTGAAGGGGAAGGCGCGTTCGGCGGAAATGAAGCTCACGGCGTACTCCAGGGCCCGGGCAGCAGGCACAGTGTGACAGTTATAGTCCGTGATTATGACCGATTGGTAACAAGGGGTAACAGTGACCCGGGGTCGCGGCAACCGGTCGCAGGGGCCCGAAGCCGCAGCATACGACCAAAGTAGGCGGCCTGGGCCATGCAAAGGCCAGCAAGCCGCCAGCAGGTGCCTTCCCCCCGGACGACAACCGCGTTAGGCTGCGCGTTCATTTCGCTGCGTTGCCTCGATAATGCTCCAACAATTCCTGCAGGATTTCGGCTATGTGGCCCTGTTCCTCGGCACCTTCTTCGAGGGCGAGACGATTCTGGTGCTGGCCGGCTTCCTTGCCTTCCGTGGCTACATGCAGCTCGAATACGTGATCGCCGTGGCCTTCCTCGGCAGCTACGCGGGCGACCAGCTCTGGTACTTCCTCGGTCGCCGCCACGGGCGCAAGCTGCTGGCGCGCAAGCCACGCTGGCAGAAGCTCGGCGACCGCGCCCTGGAGCACGTGCGGCGGCGCCCGGACCTGTGGGTGCTGAGCTTCCGCTTCGTCTACGGCCTGCGCACGGTGATGCCGGTGGCCATCGGCCTGTCCGGCTATCCGCCGGGCCGCTACCTGCTGCTCAACGGCCTAGGCGCCATCGTCTGGGCCAGCGTGCTCGGCTCGGCGGCGTACTACTTCGGCAGCGTGCTCGAAGGCGTGCTGGGCAACATCAAGAAGTACGAACTCATGGTCCTCGGCGGCCTGCTCGCCGTGGGCCTGCTGCTGTGGCTGCACCGGCGCATCAGGAACAGCCGCAACGGCGGCTGATCAGGCCGGCTGCGCCTGCCGCCCCTCGTGGCGCAGGCCCCACAGCGCCAGAAGGCTAAGGCCGGCATGGGCGCCCAGCAACGCCAACGCCCACCCCGGCAGCGCCAGGCCGGCCGCTGCGGCGGTAACCGCCACCCAGGGCGGGTTCAACAGCAGGCGCAGCACTTCCAGCCTCGGCGCCCAGGCGCGGCTCTCCAGCCAGGCGCCGATGGCGAACAGGCCGCAGGCCATCCACGCCCACCCCAGCAGTAGCGCCGGCAGCGGCCAGCCCTCCCCCAATCCCAGCAACAAGGTGCCGCCGACCACGTAGCCGGCGAACTGCAGCGCCGCGTACCACTGGCGGCCGCGGGAGAGCGGCACCTCGAACTTGCGGAAGGTGGCCAGGTCGGGCTTCTGCAGCGGGTAGCGCGCCGCCACGTCGGCCGGGCGCCAGCCGGTGCGCATGAACCAGATGCGCAGCTTGTCCCACCAGCTGCCCGCCCGCCGCGCATCGTTCCACAGCGCGGCATACACCTGCAGGTTGGCCCACAGCGGGTTCCAGCTGGCCAGCGGCACGGTCACGCCGAACACCACCGGCTCCTCGTCCAGCTCTTCCTGGAAGGTGCCGAACAGGCGGTCCCAGAGGATGAACACGCCACCGTAGTTGCGGTCCATGTAGACAGGGTTCTGCGCATGGTGCACCCGGTGGTTCGAAGGGCTGATGAAGACCCATTCGAACCAGCCCAGCTTGGGAATGTGCCGGGTGTGCACCCAGAACTGGTAGAGCAGGTTCAGCGCCGCCACCGTGAGGAACACCAGCGGCGGCACCCCGGCCACCGCCATCGGCAGATAGAAGATCCAGCCGAACAGGAAGCCCGTGCTGGTCTGCCGCAGCGCCGTGCTGAGGTTGTACTCCTCGCTCTGGTGGTGCACCGCGTGGGCCGCCCAGAGGATGCTGCGCTCGTGGCCCAGGCGGTGGTTCCAGTAGTAGCAGAAGTCGTAGAAGACGAAGGCGAACACCCAGACCCAGGCGCTGTGCGCCGGCAGTTCGAAGAGCGCCAGGTGCTGCCAGGCGAACACGTAGGTGACCAGGCCGATGCCCTTGGTCAGCAGGCCGCTGGTGGTGGACAGCACCCCGGCGCTGAGGCTGTTCAGGGCGTCGCCCAGGCGGTAGGTGGAGGTGCCGCGCCAGCGGTCGGCGAGCAGTTCCAGCGCGATCAGCAGAAAGAAGAACGGCACCGCGAAGAGGATGTAGTTCATGGCGCGACCGAATCGTTATGCTTATGGATACCGATCCTAGTCCTCTGGCGCCCGGGTACAACGGCCGCCGGTGACAACCCGGCCGGCATATGGCGACAGGCACGTCGCCACGCCGGCCACCCCGAACCAGGAGTACCTGCATGCACAAGAAAGTTGCCGTCATCCTCTCCGGCTGCGGCGTCTACGACGGCGCCGAGATCCACGAAAGCGTGATCACCCTGCTGCGCCTGGCCCAGCGCGGCGCGCAGGTGCAGTGCTTCGCCCCGGACATCGCCCAGCACCACGTGGTCAACCACCTGACCGGCGAGGAAATGCCCGAGAGCCGCAACGTGCTGGTGGAGTCCGCGCGCATCGCCCGTGGCGCCATCAGGGACGTGCGCGAGGCGAAGGCCGAGGACTTCGACGCACTCATCGTTCCCGGCGGCTTCGGCGCGGCGAAGAACCTCAGCAACTTCGCCTTCGAGGGCGACCGGTGCGAGGTCGAGTCGGACGTGCTGGCCCTGGCCAAGGCCTTCGCCGCCGCGCACAAGCCGGTGGGCCTGATCTGCATCGCCCCGGCCATGGCCGAGCGCATCTACGGCCCGGGCATCGAGTGCACCATCGGCTGCGACGCCGACACCGCCGCCGCGCTGACCCGCATGGGCGCCAGGCACGTCGAATGCCCGGTGGACGAGATAGTCGAGGACAGCCGCCACAAGCTGGTGACCACCCCGGCCTACATGCTGGCGCAGAACATCGCCGAGGCGGCCAGCGGGATCAACAAGCTGGTCGATCGGGTGCTTGAACTGGCCTGAGGCGGCTGCAGGCGGCAGGCTACAGGCAAGAGCGAAGGGCCGAGCGCTCCGTGCTTTTCGCCTGCAGCCTACAGCCTGTAGCCTGCCGCCCCTATCCCTTGTTCAGCTTCGTCAGCAACCGATCCAGCGCATTGGCGAAAGCCTGGCGGTCCTTGTCGCCATAGGGCGCCTGGCCGCCGCCCATCTGGCCCTGGTCGCGCAGGTCGGTGAGCAGGTTGCGCATGGCCAGGCGCTCGCCCATGTTCTTCGCATCGAACTCGCGCCCGCGCGGGTCCAGGGCGTCCACGCCCTTCTTCACCAGGCGGTCGGCCAGCGGCACGTCGCTGCAGATCACCAGGTCGCCCGGCTCGGCCTGCTCCACCAGGTAGTCGTCGGCGGCATCCATGCCGCTGGGCACCACCACCAGGCTGACGCAGGCGAACGGCGGCTTGGCCACCGGCTGGCCGGCGACCATCACCACTTCCAGCTTGCGCTTCAAGGCGAACTTCGCCACCAGTTCCTTCGCCGCGCGGGGGCAGGCGTCGGCATCGATCCAGATACGCATCGGACTCGTTTCCCGAACATGACGACGGCCAGTATCGCACTGGCCGTCGGGGTTTGCCGCGCGCCGCCTCAGGGCAGCGTGGCGGCCTTGCGTCTCTCCGCCAGCAGGCTGCGCCCGTAGAGCACGGCCACCGCCAGCAGCGCCAGGGCCTGGGCCGACAGCGAATAGGCGTCGGCCTTGATGCCCAGCCAGTCGAAGTCGAAGAAGGGCACCGGGCGGGTGCCGATCACCCCGGCTTCCTGCAGGGCCACCACGCCATGCCCGGCGAACACCACCGAGAGCGCGCAGAGCAGCGCGGCGTTGACGGTGAAGAACAGCTTCAGCGGCAGTTTCGCCGAGCCGCGCAGGATCACCCAGGCCAGGCCGATCAGCAGCACCACCGCGCACCCGGCGCCGGCGATCACCGCGCTGTGCCCGGCCGGGCCGGCCTGCAGCCAGAGGGTTTCGTAGAACAGGATGACCTCGAACAGTTCGCGGTACACCGAGAAGAACGCCAGCACGGCGAAGCCGAAGCGCCCGCCGCCGCCCACCAGGCTGCTGCGGATGTAGTCCTGCCAGGCCGCGGCGTGGCGGCGGTCGTGCATCCACACGCCGAGCCAGAGCACCATCACGCAGGCGAACAGCGAGGTGAAGCCCTCCATCAGCTCGCGCTGGGCGCCGCCGATGTCGATCACGTAGGCCGCCAGCGCCCAGGTGGCGAAGCCGGCGACGAAGGCCAGGCCCCAGCCGACGTGCACGCCGCGGGTGGCGGCTTCCTGGCCGGTGTTGCGCAGGAAGGCGAGGATGGCGGCGAGCACCAGGATCGCCTCCACGCCCTCGCGCAGCAGGATCAGCAGGGCCGAGACGAAGCTGATGGTGCTGCTCAGGGAGTCGCCGCTCAGCGCCTTGGCGGCTTCGCCCAGCTTGCCCTTGGCGCGCTCCAGCTGCTGCGCCACCTGGGCTTCCGGCAGGCCGTCGCGGAGCGTCTGGCGGTAGGCCATGAGCTCTTTCTCGGTGGCCTTGCGCAGGGTGGCGTCGACGTTGTCCAACGAGCTTTCCACCAGCTCGAAGCCTTCCAGGTAGGCCGCCACGGACAGGTCGTAGGCCTGGTCGTGGTCGCCCTGGCGGTAGATGGCGAAGCTCTTGTCCAGGGTGGCGGCGGTGTAGTCGATCAGTTGCGCAGGGCCGCGGTGCTCCAGCGGCGGGTGCGCACGCAGGGCCCGGAAGCTCTGCGCGGCGGCGTCGCCATCGCGGGCGGCCACTTCTGCCGGGGTCTGGGTGGCCAGGCTGGCCAGCGGGTAGGCGTGGGCGCCGTCGGGCTGGGCGGCGGTGGCGCTCAGGCCGGCGACGTAGGCCGCCAGGTCCCAGCGCTGGCGCTCGTCCAACTGGTCGGCGAAGGCCGGCATGTCGGTGCCGGCGACGCCCAGGCCGATGACCGTGCGCAGGTCGTAGAGGCTCAGCTGGTCCAGGCGCGCGCGGGCGGTGAGGTCGGCCGGCGGCGGCTGCAGGCCGATGCCCGCCGGGCCGTCGCCCTTGCCGGCGTCGCCATGGCAGATCGAGCACTGCTGGGCGAAGAGGGGCGCGCCGCGGGCCGGATCGGGGGTGATGGCCGGGGTCTGCACCACCTGGTAGACGTCCGCCAGGCGCGCTTCCAGGTGCCGCGCCTGCTGCGCCACCAGGGCGCCGGGCTGGCGCTGCTCGATGGCGCGGCGCAGGCCGGCCACCTCGCGCTCAAGGTCGGCCCGCTCGGGGCGCGCCGGCAGGGCCAGCAGCAGCGCCTGCAACTGGCCGGCGAACTCCAGCTGTTCCTGGTATTCGGTGGCGTCGACCACCTGCCCGGCGTTCACCGTCGGCGGGTAGTCGGCAGCCAGGTAGCTCAGCAGGTGCAGGGCCTGGGAAGGGTCGACCGGGGCGTCGGCCAGAGCCGTGAGGCTGGCGCCGCAAAGCAGCGGCAGCAGCCAAATGAGAAGCGTTGGAAGGCGCATGGCGAAAGGCGAATGAGAATGGAGGGCGCCAATACTACTCCGCCACCATGGCCCCGCCTAGGCGGCGCCCGTCGGCATCAGACCGGGGCGCGGCGGACGGTGGCCAGCAGCGCGGCGGCGCCGAGGAACAGGCTGGCGAAGGTGCGGTTCATCAGCCGCTGCTGGCGCGGCGAGCGCAGCGCGCGCAGGACCCGCGCGGCCAGCCCGGTGTAGCCGGCCATGACGATCAGGTCGACGCAGATCATGGTGGCGCCCATGATCACGTACTGGATGGCCATCGGCCGGTGCAGGTCGACGAACTGCGGCAGCACGGCGAGCATGAAGATCACCGCCTTGGGGTTGCTGGCGTTGACCAGAAAGCCGCGCAGCACCAGGCTCAGCGGGCGGCCGATGGGGCGCTCGGCGTCGGCCTGCATCACCTGCGGCGCGGCGCTCCACTGGCGCCAGGCGAGGTAGGCCAGGTAGACCACGCCGAACCACTTGATGACGCTGAAGGCCAGCGCCGAGGTGGCCAGCAGCGCGCCGACGCCGGCGGCGACCACGGCGATCTGCAGGGCCAGGCCGATCTGCAGGCCCAGGGCGTTCCAGTAGCCGCGCCAGAAGCCGTACTGCAGGCCGCAGGACATCGAGGCGATGGCCCCGGCGCCGGGCGACAGGCTGATCACCCAGCAGGCGATGAAGAAGGCGAACCAGGTACTGGCGAGCATGGTGGACCTCGTGGCGAAAGATCTTGTTACGGATGGCCAGTGTGCCCTAGTCGCGCGTTGCCGTGTAGGGCGGAAACCGTTCGCGGTTATCCGCCGTTTGACCTTGATCCCAGGCGCGCTTCGGGCCTGGTCACAGAGAACCTCTTTCCGGGTACTCCGCGCCCGTAGGATGGGTTGAGCGAAGCGATACCCATCGACGT
Source organism: Pseudomonas delhiensis (assembly GCF_900187975.1). Classification (GTDB taxonomy): domain Bacteria; phylum Pseudomonadota; class Gammaproteobacteria; order Pseudomonadales; family Pseudomonadaceae; genus Pseudomonas; species Pseudomonas delhiensis. The sequence continues at coordinate 143,263 of NZ_FZPC01000007.1, forward strand.
GACTCCGGCGTTCCCCTGTAGGAGCGCGCCCTGCGCGCGAATCGCGGGCAGGGCCCGCTCCTACAGGTGCGGAGGAAGCCCGGCGCGGGCCGGCCAATCAGCTCGGCAGGTCCTTGCGCAGCTTCACCGGCTCTTCGCCGCGCTTGCGCGCCAGGGCGCCGCGCAGGCGGATGTTGAGCGCTTCCACCGCCAGCGAGAAGGCCATGGCGAAGTAGACGTAGCCCTTGGGCACGTGGACCTCGAAGGCCTCGGCCACCAGCACGGTGCCGACCACGATGAGGAAGGACAGCGCCAGCATCTTCAGCGACGGGTGCTGGTCGATGAAGGCGCTGATGGTGCCGGCGGCGAGCATCATCACGCCGACCGAGATGACGATCGCGGCGATCATCACCGGCACGTTCTGCACCAGGCCCACGGCGGTGATCACCGAGTCCAGGGAGAAGATGATGTCGATGATCGCGATCTGGATGATCACTGCCATGAAGCCGCGGCTCTTGGCGCTGCCCTGCCCGCCTTCCTCGGCGCCTTCCAGGCTGTGGTAGATCTCCATGGTGCTCTTGAACAGCAGGAACAGGCCGCCGAAGAACAGGATCAGGTCGCGCCCGGATACGCCCTGGCCGAACACCTCGAAGAGGTCGGCGGTCAGGCGCATCACCCAGGTGATCGACAGCAGCAGGAGGATCCGCGTGCCCATCGCCAGGGCCAGGCCGAAGAACCTTGCCTTGGGCTGCTGCGCCGCCGGCAGGCGGCTGACCAGGATGGAGATGAAGATGATGTTGTCGATGCCCAGGACGATCTCCAGGGCGGTCAGGGTCAGAAAGGCAACCCAGATTTCGGGGCTAGCGAGCCATTCCATAGTGCGTGGGTATCCGTGTGGAGGGGTTGTGGTTATCTTCCGTTGCTCAGCCCGGGCCCCCGCCAGCGGCGGATGGCCTTCTGGAAGAACAGGCTGTTGGGCACCTGCAGCAGGGCGCTGGTGCCGTCCTCGAAGGTTTCCTCGAGGGTGGTGTAGAGCAGGTTGATGGCGATGACGCGGCCCTTCACGCCGACCTTGTCGGCCGACTCGATGACCTCCACCAGGTCGCCCAGGCGGAACGGGCCGACGGTGAAGATCAGCACCGCGCAGAACAGGTTGGAGAGCACGCTCCAGATGGCGAAGAAGGCCACCGCGGCGACCGCGACGAAACCGGTCAGCGCGGTCCACAGCACCTGGGCGGACACCCCCAGGCGCTCCAGCACCATCATCAGCGCCGAGCCCATGATCAGCCAGCGCAGGCCGCCGCGCAGCGGCAGCAGCAGCTCGTGGGGCAGCGGGTAGCGCTGGGCCAGGCGGTTGAGGCCGCGCGCCACCAGGCGCTGCAGCACCCAGGCCAGGAGCAGGATGAGGATGATCTGCAGGCCGCGCAGCAACGGATCGCTCCAGGCGACGAGCAGCGGCAGGTCCTCCATCACTCGGCCCCTTCGAGCTGGGCCTGGAGGTTCTCCAGGGTTTCCAGGGCCACCAGCCAGGCTTCCTCGACCTCGGCCTCGCGCGTCTTCAGCGCCGCCTGCCGGGCCAGCAGGTCACGCAGCTCGTCCTTGCGCGCGGCTTCGTAGAGGGCGCTGTCGCCGAGCGTCTCCTCGAGCGCGGCGAGCTTCTCGTGCAGGCCGCCGAGCTCCTTCTCCAGCTTGTCCGCCTCGCGCTTGTGCGGCGCCAGCTGCTGGCGCAGCGCGGCGGCGGCCTGGCGCTGGGCGCGCCTGTCGGTCTTCTCGGCGGGCGCCGCGCCGGCGTTGACGGCCGGTGCCTGGCGCGCGCGGAAGTCCACCAGCCAGCGGGCGTAGTCGTCGAGGTCGCCGTCGAAGTCCTGCACGCGGCCGTCGGCCACCAGCAGGAACTGGTCGGTGGTGCTCTTGAGCAGGTGGCGATCGTGGGACACCACCACCACCGCCCCGGAGAACTCCTGCAGGGCCATGGTCAGGGCCAGGCGCATCTCCAGGTCGAGGTGGTTGGTCGGCTCGTCGAGCAGCAGCAGGTTGGGCTTCTGCCAGGCGATCAGGGCCAGCGCCAGGCGCGCCTTCTCGCCGCCGGAGAAGTTCAGCACCGGCTCGTCGCAGCGCGCGCCGCGGAAGTCGAAGCCGCCGAGGAAGTCGCGCAGGGTCTGCTCGCGCTCGCCGGGGGCGATGCGCTGCAGGTGCAGCAGCGGGCTGGCCTTGGCGTCCAGCGAGTCGAGCTGGTGCTGGGCGAAGTAGCCGATGGCGAGGTTCTCGCCGCGCGCCAGGTGCCCGGCCAGCAGCGGCAGGTCGCCGGAAAGGGTCTTGATCAGCGTCGACTTGCCGGCGCCGTTGGGACCCAGCAGGCCGATGCGCGCGCCGGGCACCAGTTGCAGCTTGACCTTCTCCAGCACCGTCTTGTCGCCATAGCCCAGGCGCGCCTCGGCGAGGTCGAGCAGGGGGCTGGAGATCCTGTCCGACTCGCGGAAGACGAAGTCGAAGGGCGAGTCGACGTGGGCCGGGGCCAGCTCCTCCAGGCGCTCCAGGGCCTTGATGCGGCTCTGCGCCTGGCGCGCCTTGGTGGCCTGGGCGCGGAAGCGGGCGATGTACTTTTCCATGTGGGCGCGTTGCGCCTGCTGCTTCTCGTAGGCCTGCTGCTGCTGCGCCAGGCGTTCGGCGCGGGTGCGCTCGAAGGCCGAGTAGCCGCCGCGGTAGAGGGTCAGCTTGCGCTGCTCCAGGTGCGCCACGTGGTCGACCACGGCGTCGAGGAAGTCGCGGTCGTGGGAGATGAGGACGAGCGTGCCCGGGTAGCCCTTGAGCCACTCCTCGAGCCAGAGGATGGCGTCGAGGTCGAGGTGGTTGGTGGGTTCGTCGAGCAGCAGCAGCTCGGACGGGCACATCAGCGCCTGGGCCAGGTTCAGGCGCATCCGCCAGCCACCGGAGAAGTCGCCGACGCGGCGCTCCATCTGCTCGGCGGAGAAGCCCAGGCCGGCCAGCAGCTTGCGCGCCCGCGCGTCGGCGGTGTAGCCGTCGGCGTTGTCCAGCTCGGTGTGCAGGCGCGCCACGGCGGCGCCATCGTGGGCGTGCTCGGCGGTGGCCAGCTGCGCCTGGATCTCGCGCAGGCGCACGTCGCCGTCGAGGACGTAGTCCACGGCCTGGCGCTCGAGGTTGTCCACCTCCTGGCGCATGTGCGCGATGCGCCAGTCGGCGGGGATGCGGCAGTCGCCGGCGTCCTGGCCGAGCTGGCCGCGCAGCAGCGCGAACAGGCTCGACTTGCCGGCGCCGTTGGCGCCGATCAGGCCGACCTTCTGGCCGGCATGCAAGGTCAGTTCGGCACCTTCCAGCAAGCGCTGGGGGCCACGCTGTAGCGTAAGATTTTGTAGTCGAATCATGGCGGCGGAGTTTATCAGCTTCGCCGCGCAACCGCTGTGGGAGCCCTATGACAGAAGATATCTGGTCGTTCGCCCTGGACCTCTATGCGCAACCGGACTGCGAGGCGGCCTGCCTGGCATTGCAGGAGGCCGGCGCCGACGTCTGCCTGCTGCTGGCCGGGGCCTGGTTCGGCGCCCGTGGCGTGGCCTGCGGCGAACAACGCCTGGACGCCCTGGCGAAGGCCTCCGCCGGCTGGCAGAACGAGGTGGTCAGGCCCCTGCGTACCTTGCGCCAGCAATGGAAGGCCAGAGCGAGGAACGACGCCCATCTGGAAGAATTGCGGGAAACCCTGAAAACCCTGGAGCTGCGCGCCGAACGCCTGCAACTGGAGCGGTTGGCGGAAGCGGGACGGGACTGGGCCGAAGAAGACAGGGACGAACTGGACGCCTGGCTGCAGGGCTGCGCCGGCGAAGCGGGGAAGGCACGCCGCGGCGCGCTGCAACAGCTGCGCACCGCGGCGGCTTCGCGAGCGGCGCCTTAGGAAGCGCTGCTCGGCGTGGCGGCCGGAGCGCTCGGCGCTACCGGAGCCGGTGCTGCGCTGGCGACCGGAGCGGTCGACGCGGCCGGGGCTGCGGGAGCAGCAGCCGGGGCGGCAGCGGGCACTGCAGGCTTGGCTGCGGCGGGTTTCGCAGCGGCGGGCTTGGCGGCCGGTTTGGCAGCGGGCTTCGCAGCGGCGGGCTTGGCGGCCGGTTTCGCGGCAGGCTTCGCAGCGGCGGGCTTGGCGGCCGGTTTCGCGGCAGGCTTCGCAGCGGCGGGCTTGGCGGCCGGTTTGGCGGCGGGCTTCGCAGCAGCAGGCTTGGCAGCCGGTTTCGCGGCGGGCTTCGCAGCGGCGGGCTTGGCAGCCGGTTTGGCGGCAGGCTTGGCAGCGGCGGGCTTGGCGGCCGGTTTGGCGGCGGGCTTGGCAGCAGCTTTGGCAGCCGGCTTCGCGGCGGGCTTGGCGGCAGCAGTTTTGGCAGCCGGCTTGGCAGCGGCAGCCTTGGCAACCGGTTTAGCGGCAGGCTTGGCAGCAGCAGCCTTGGCAGCCGGTTTAGCGGCAGGCTTGGCAGCAGCAGCTTTGGCAGCCGGTTTGGCGGCGGGCTTGGCAGCAGCTTTGGCAGCCGGCTTGGCAGCGGCAGCCTTGGCAACCGGTTTAGCGGCAGGCTTGGCAGCAGCAGCCTTGGCGACCGGTTTAGCGGCGGGCTTGGCAGCGGCAGCTTTAGCAGCCGGCTTGGCGGCGGGCTTCGCAGCAGCAGCTTTGGCAGCCGGCTTGGCGGCGGGCTTCGCAGCAGCAGCTTTGGCAGCCGGCTTGGCGGCAACGGCCTTGGCAGCGGGCTTCGCAGCGGCAGCCTTGGCCACCGGCTTGGCGGCGACGGGCTTGGCGGCGGCAACCGGCTTGCGGGCGGCCAGGGACTTGCCGACCGCTTCCTTCACCTTGCTCACGCCCTGGGCCAGCTTCAGGCTTTCCTGGACGTCGCGCTTGAGGCTGGCGATGTAGGCACGGGTTTCCGCCTGGCGGCCCTTCAGGGTTTCCAGCACCTCTTCCAGCTCCGCGATACCGGCCTTGGCCTTGGCTTGTGCCTTGGCCTTCCCGGACTTGCCCGCTTCCTGCAGCTTGGTGCGTGCCTTGTGCAGTTTGTCCTGCGCCTTGGCGCGTTGTTTTTCCAGCTTGGCGTGCAGTTTCTCGGAGTCCACCAGGGCCTGCTTGCAGGCGGTCTCCAGATGCTCGATCAGACTGTGGGAAAGTTGCTGCAGCAGATGCAAGGGAGTAGTGACAGGTTTCTTGTTGGCCGACATGACGTGCCTCCTGGCGTACGTGGTTGCGCCCATACTAGACCCGCACAGCCCCTCTCGCCAACGCCCCCATAAAGCTGAAACCCGCGCCAGGCACAATCTGCAGCCGTTTTTCCACAGGCTGGGCAACCCGCCTCGGGCGCGCCTCCCCCATCGACACCCTCGTCAACGCCGCCGCATGCCGCCGCCGCGAAGCCCCCGGAGGCGAACTCCAGAAGAGCCGTAAGCCGCATGGCACGGGGCTTTCAGCCGCTCCAACGGTTTTTTCCAGGCATGAAAAAAGGGCGCGTCTGCAAGGACCGCGCCCCTTCGTTCGCCCGCGGGAATCAGGCGTTGACCGTGCGCTGCTCGTGGGCGTTGTGCAGCACCTCGATCAGGCAATCCTCAAGCTCGAAACGCTCGTGCAATTCCTGGCGCAGGGTCTTCAATGCGCTGGTCAGGCAAGTGCCTTCGCGGCAATCGCCGTTGTCGCAGCGGTCGTTGAAGTTCAGCGCGGCGGCGGTGATGGCTTCCAGGCGCGGGTAGATCTGCTTGGCCAGTTCCAGGCCGCGCGCATCGCCAAAGGCCTTGGCCTCGTCCATCAGCTGTTCGTAGACCTCGAAGTGGCCGGCGGAGACGTAGTCGACCAGGCGCTGGCAGAAGTTCTCCAGCCCCTCGCCATTGACCGCGGGCGCCTGGGTGCCGGATAGCGAATCGAAGGCCTGGATGAGTTCCTGGCGGTCACGCAACCAGCGGTCGATCAGCTGGTGGACGCCTCCCCAACGTTCCTGGGCATTGCGGCAGCTCTCGAGCATCTTGTCCTCGCTTCCCTCGGCCTGTCCCGGCGGGTTCCACCCCGGGACAATTCTCTGTCGAATGCATGCACTCGCCGGCCTTCTAGCGCTCTGATGGCGGGATTCCGGCGGTGCGGAAGACCAGAGTATGCCCGTGGGATGTCGGCTTCAAGACACCTTTCGCGGGAAAATTCATACGAGCGTTTAATCGGCAGGCCGCGGCGGCGCTGGCTTCGCGCCGCGGTGGGTCGTGGCGCCCCGCGGCAATCAGCCGCGACGCAGGAACTGGTAGACGGCGAACAGGGCGAAGCCGACGAAGGCCAGCAGGCTCCACTCCGGGATGCTCAGGCTCAGCAGCGTCCAGGTCACCTCGGCGCAGTCGGCCGAGCCGTGGAACATGGTCCAGAGGATGTCCGCGTAGGGCATGGTCTGCATCATGTAGTCCAGCGGCGGCAGGCACGACGGCAACTGGTCCGGCGGCAGGGTCTGCAGCCAGATCTGCCGGCCCGCGGTACCGGCGCCGGCCAGCGAGCAGAGCAGCACCAGCACCGCGTAGGTGCGCCGGCCGCGGCCGTGCAGGGCGGCGATCAGCGAGAACAGCCCGGCGCCGGCGAAGAAGATGCGCTGCACGATGCACAGCGGGCAGGGCTCCAGGCCGACCACGTACTGCAGGTAGAAGCCGGCGCCGAGCATGGCGGCGCAGGCGAGGAAGGCGAGGAAGAACAGGGAACGCGGGCTGGCCAGGTTCATGGCGGCTCCAGTGGCACGGCATTTTCGGAAAGGCCGCTACGGTAGAGGAAATTCCGCGGGGCTTTCAAGGCGGCGGGCTAGACTGGGCCGGACAGCCATCAGGGAATTCCTACCATGCGTCGACAGTTGATCCTACTCGCCGCGCTGTTGCTCGTCCCCCTCCCCGGCGCATTCGCCGCCTCGGTGGTGGAGCGACTCAAGGTACCCGAGGGGTTCCGCATCGAGGTGCTCAGCGACCAGGTCCCCAACGCCCGCGCCATGGCCCTGGGCGACGGGGGCACGCTCTTCATCGGCAGCCGCGAAGCCGGCAAGGTGTACGCCCTGCGCCCCGGCGAGCGGCGTCCGCAAGTGATCGCCAGCGGCCTGAAGATGCCCAGCGGCGTGGCCTTCCACCGGGGCGACCTGTACGTATCGGCCGTCAGCCGCCTCTACGTGCTGCGCGACATCGAGACGCACCTGGACGCGCCGCCGGCACCCGAGGCGCTGCCCCCCGAGTTCCCCACGGAAACCCACCACGGCTGGAAGTTCATCGCCTTCGGCCCCGACGGCAAGCTCTACGTGCCGGTGGGCGCGCCCTGCAACATCTGCCGTCCGGACCGCGAGCGCTACGCCAACCTGCAACGCATGGCGGTGGACGGCAGCCAGCGCGAGGTGGTGGCCTACGGCGTGCGCAATACCGTGGGCTTCGACTGGGATGCCCGGGGCCGGCTGTGGTTCACCGACAACGGCCGCGACCTGCTCGGCGACGACCAGCCCGACGACGAACTGAACCGCGTGACCAGGGCCGGCGACGACTTCGGCTACCCGGACTGCCATGCCGGGCGCATCGCCGACGCGGAATTCGCCCAGCGCCCCTGCTCGGCCTTCGTGGCGCCGGTGGCCGGCCTCGGCGCCCACGTGGCGGCCCTGGGCATGCGCTTCTACAGCGGCGGGCAGTTCCCCGCCGAGTACCGCGGCAACGTCTTCATCGCCGAGCACGGCTCGTGGAACCGCAGCCGCAAGGTCGGCTACCGGGTGGTGCGGGTGGAGCTGAACGCCGACGGCTCGCTCAAGCGCCAGAGCCTGTTCGCCGAGGGCTGGCTGCAGCCCGGCGAGGAAGTGCTCGGGCGGCCCGCCGACGTGCTGGTGGCCAGGGACGGTTCGCTGCTGGTGAGCGACGACATGGCCGGGGCGATCTACCGCATCCGCTACGTCGGCAAGTAGGCGGTCGCTGTCAGTTACAAACGAAAGCGGCGCCCCAGGGCGCCGCGTTTCATCCGAACCTTCCTACACCTTCGCAGGCAACTGGACGGCACTGCCCACGGGCGCGCCGAACAGGCCCAGGCCTTCCTGGAACAGCCTGTTGCTGCGTTCGGTCTCCCCCAGGTGCGCCAGCAGCCGCGCCAGCTCGGCGCAGGTCTCGGCGCTGTGCTGGCGGGCCAGGCTGGCCTCCAGGTAGTCGCGGGCCTTGCCCCAGAGCTTGTCGGCCAGGCACAGGCGGCCCAGGGACAGGAGCAGGACGGGGTCGTCGGGGTATTTCTTCAGCCAGGCCTCGGCGTTCTGCAACTGGCGCGCCGGGTCGCTGCCGCGGGCCTTGCCGTAGAGCAGCATCAGGCGCTCGTCGTAGCCTTCCTTGAGGGCCTGGCGCAGGACCTTCTCCGCCTCCTCGGGCGCGCCCAGGCGCAGCAACTGCTGGGCATAGGCGGCGACCAGCAGTGGCTGGGCGCGCAGGTTGGCCGGCAGGTTCTGCCAGGTCTGGGTGAGCGGCTGCAGGGCCGTCTCGCCCTGCCCCAGGCCCTGCTCGCCGGCGGCTTCCAGGGCGGCGATCCAGGCGCGGCGCTCCAGATCGCTGAGCTGGGCGTTCTCCAGCACCCGCTCCTTGCGCAGTTCCGGCAGCAGGGCCAGCAGCGGGCGCCAGTCCTGCAGGCTGACGTAGAGCTGCTGGAGCAGGCGCAGCACCGTGGGGTGGCGCGGGTGTTCCTCGTGCAGCTTCACCAGCACCGCGCGGGCCGGCTCGAAGGCGCCGCGGTTGATCAGCAGTTGCGCGCGCGTCAGGCCCACGGCCAGGGCCGTGCCGGGCTGGCGTTCGAGGGCGCGGTCGAGTACCTGGTCGCACTCCTCGAAGCGCCCCAGTTCGTTGGCCGCGCGGGCCGCGCCCAGGTAGCTGGGCAGGCTGCGCTCGCTCAGTTCGGCGGCGCGCCGCAGGTGGCGCAGGGCCGGGGCCCAGTGGCCCTCGGCGAGGTCGCGCTGGCCGTGCTCCTCGGCCATCTCGGCGCGGCGCCGGCGGTTGAAGCGCGACCAGGGGTTGACCACCCGCCCGGACACGCCGAGCAGGCGCAGCACCAGGCGTACCGCCAGGTACAGCAGCCACACCAGCGCCAGCAGGGCGAGGAAGGTCCATAGGCTGGATTCGTAGCGGAAGCTCTTGTAGGCGATCAGCACGTAGCCCGACTGCTCGGCGATGGCCAGGCCGACCAGGGTGGCGGCCACCACCAGGGCCAGGACCAGCAGGTAGACGCGGCTCATTGGCTGCCCTCCGCCTGGGGCGCGGCGGGCGCCTGCTGCTGGTCGGCGGCGGCCTGGTCGCGGCGCACCACGTAGGCCTGCAGGGCGCTCAGCGCCGGGTTCAGGTCCGGCGCCTGGACGGCCACCGGCTGCTGCGCCAGTTCGTCGATGCGCAGGCCCAGGGCGCGGCTGTCGGCGAGGTCGGCGTTGAAGAAGTCGCCAAGGATCTGCCGCGCCTGCTTCAGCGCCTGCTCGTAGACTTCCTGGCGCCCGTTGAGCGCGGCCCACTGCGCCTGCTCCAGGGCCAGGCTGAGGGCCAGGCGCACCCGCGTCAGCTGTTGCCCGGAAAGCAGCGGGCGCACGTCCTGGCCGGCGTTGAAGTCGATGCGCACGTAGCGCGAGATGCGCTCCCACCACTGGTCCAGAGTGCTGCTGCCATCGCCCCAGGCGGTGGTCGAGACCTTGCCCGGGCCTTCCTTGAAGCTCGGCTCCAGCGGTTGCAGCTGGGCGGCCTGTTCGCGCAGCGCGCCGAGCTGCAGGAACAGCCCGGTGCGGTCCGGCTGCGGCAGGCTGCGCAGTGCCTCCAGGCTCTTGGCCAGTTGTGCGCGGGCAGCGAAGGCGCCCGGGTCGTTCTGCGCGCGGAGGATGTCGTCGGCGCCCTGCACCAGCTGGGTGGCGCTGTCGATGTCCTGCAGCGCGGAGAGGCGCAGCGAGGCGAGGCGCATCAGGTGCTCGGCCTCGGCCAGGCGCCACTGCTGGCGGCTCTGCCCGAGGACCTGCTTGAACTGCTGGGCCAGCTGCTGCTGGTCGCCCTGCAGCTCGACCACCAGGCGCCGGCGGGCTTCCAGCTCGTCCGCGCTGGGCAGCGCGTCCAGGCGCTTGTCCAGCGCGCCGTTGTGGTTCAGCAGGCTCTGGGCCTGGCTGCGGGCCTCTTCCAGCTGCTGCGCGCGGGCCTGGTCGCGGGCCTGCAGCTGCTGCGTCTGCCACAGCCCCCAGCCACCGACGCCGAGGCCGGCGACGCCGACCAGCAGGGCGAGCAGGGCCAGGCCGTTGCCAGACCGGGCCGGAGCGGGCGGGGTCGGCTCGACGGGGGTATCTTGCGGGGTGTCTTGGGGAGTGACGGCTTCGCTCACAGGTCCATCCTTCGCTCGGAAATTATTCTTCGTCGGCGCCCCTGAGCGCCTCCAGCAAGGCCGCGGCATTCGCCCCGCGGCAATCGATCACGCGTCGCGCACCGGCGTCGCGGGCCAGTTCGGCAACCCGCGGGCTGGGCACGAACAAGGGTAGCCCGGCCAGTTGCGGCCAGTCCTCCCCGGCCACGCGCAGCAGGTGCTCCAGGCCCTGGCCACTGCTCACCACCAGGCCGTTCAGCGTTTCGTCACGCACCCGCCGCGCCAGTTCGCCCGCCGGGTAGGCCGGCAGGACGCGGCGGTAGAGTTCCAGATAATCCACGGCCACACCTTGGCCGCGCAGGCGCTCGGCGAGGAATTCTCGGCCACCTTCGCCGCGCAGTATCAGCACCCGCGGCCCCGGCACCTCCAGGGCCCGCGCCAGGGCCGGCAGCGCCAGCAGCGCCTCGCTGTCGTCGCCGTGCTCCGGGTAGTGCACGCGCAGGCCGTAGTCATCGAGGATAGCCGCGGTGGCCGCGCCGACCGCGAACCAGTCCTGGCGCGCCGGCGGCTGCGGCCAGAAGCGGTCGATGCGCTCCACGCCCAGGCGCGCGGCGGGCTTGCTGACCACCACCACGGCGCAGTAGCGGTCCAGGTCGAGCAGCAGGCTGCGCTGCTCGGGGGTTTCTTCCAGGGGCTCGATGGCCAGCAACGGCAGGCTGGCGCTGGCCACGCCGTGCTCGGCCAGGCTGGCGGCCAGGGCCACGCACTCTTCCTGCGGCCGCGTCAGCAGCAGGCGCCAGTGGCTCACTGCGGGCCGGCCTCGCCATAGACAGCGGCGAGGATGTCGGCCGCGCCTTGCCCCAGCAGGTCTTCGGCGACCTTCACGCCCAGCGCCTCGGCCTCGGCCAGCGGCGCGCGGGCTTCGGCGCGCAGCAGCTGCGCGCCGTCGGGCTGGCCGACCAGGCCGCGCAGCCACAGCTGCTCGCCCTCGCGCACGGCGTAGCAGGCGATGGGCACCTGGCAGCCGCCATTGAGGCGCTTGTTCAACGCGCGCTCGGCGGTCACCCGCAGCGCGGTGTCGGCGTGATGCAGCGGCGCCAGCAGCGCGTGGATCTCGGTATCGGCGCTGCGGCATTCGATGCCCACGGCACCCTGGCCACCGGCCGGCAGGCTGTCCTCCACGCCGATGGCGGAGCGGATGCGCGCCTCGAAGCCGAGGCGGATCAGCCCGGCGGCGGCGAGGATGATGGCGTCGTACTCGCCGGCGTCGAGCTTGGCCAGACGGGTGTTGACGTTGCCGCGCAGGAAGCGGATCTGCAGGTCCGGGCGGCTGGCCAGCAGCTGCGCCTGGCGGCGCAGGCTGGAGGTGCCGACCACGCTGCCGGCGGGCAGCTCGGCGAGGCTGGCGTAGGTGTTGGAGACGAAGGCGTCGCGCGGATCCTCGCGCTCGCAGATGCAGTACAGGCCCAGGCCCTCGGGGAAGTCCATGGGCACGTCCTTCATGGAGTGCACGGCGATGTCGGCCGCGCCCTCCAGCAGGGCGGTCTCCAGTTCCTTCACGAACAGGCCCTTGCCGCCGATCTTCGCCAGCGGGGCATCGAGCAGCTTGTCGCCGCGGCTGGTCATCGGCAGCAGGCTCACGCGCAGGCCGGGGTGGGCCTGCTCAAGGCGGCTCTTGACGTACTCGGCCTGCCACAGGGCCAATGCGCTCTGACGGGTGGCGATTCGGATTTCGCGGGACGACATGGGCAATTCCGGGACAAGGGACTGCGGGGGATGATAACAGGCTTCGGCCCCCAGGCTTTCCCCCCTGCGACGCCAAGGCAGGCTTTCAGCCCACCCCGCTCGGGCCATCCCCGGGATCAGGGTTCACTGGCAAGCCCGCGCCTACATCACCGCTGTAGGAGCGAGCTTGCTCGCGAACAAACGGCGCCATGCGGTTCGCGAGCAAGCTCGCTCCTACGAAAAGCAACTCGGCGCAGCCTGCAAACCAGCTGCGCCTATGCCTGCAGCCTGCCGCCTGAAGCCTGCAGCCTCACAAGTTATGCATCAACCGCCGCACCCCGGCGACATGCCGCCGGCTCACGGTCAGGGCGTCGCCGTCCAGGCCCTTGAGGTAAAGCTGAAAATGCCCCAGCGGGGTGCGCTGCAGGCGCTCGATGCGCTCGCGCGAGACCAGGGCGTTGCGGTGGATGCGCACGAAGCGCTCGCCGAACTCGTCCTCCAGGGCCTTCAGCGGTTCGTCCAGCAGCACTTCGCCGCCGGCGTGGCGCAGGGTCACGTACTTGTGGTCGGCGATGAAGAAGATCACGTCCTCCAGGGGGATCAGCTCGATGCCCTTGCGCGTCCGCGCGCTGATGTGGCTGCGCGGGCCGGGGCCGCCGGCGGCCGGCGGCCTGGTCAACGCCGCCAGCTGGACGCGGTTGGGCCTGGAGGCCTTCTTCAGGGCCTCGGCCAGGTCCTCGGCGCGCACCGGCTTGACCAGGTAGCCGACCGCGCTGACCTGGAAGGCCTCCAGGGCGAATTCATCGTGGGCGGTGCAGAAGATCACCGCCGGGGGGGCTTCGCGCTCGCACAGCTTGGCGGCGACCTGGAGCCCGTCCAGGCCGGGCATGCGGATATCCAGCAGGACGATATCCGGCTTCAGGCTGTCGATCAGCGCCAGCGCTTCTTCGCCGTTGCTGGCGGAGGGTTCGAGGACGCGGTAGCCGTCCAGTTGCCCCACCAGTCGGGCCAGGCGCTCGCGCGCCAGGGGTTCGTCATCGACGATCAGGACATTCATAAGCTCAGGCTTCCTGCATGAGACGCGCACATGGATAGCGTAGACAGGTGTAGTGCCGTCCGTCACGGCGTTCGACGCTGAGACTCGCTTTTGGCCCGAAAAGTGCCGCAATTCTCGCTGCGATATTCTGCAGCGCCTGCTTGGTCCCCTTCGTGGGCAGCGTCTGCGTCGACTCGTCGTAAGGGTTGCTCACGCACAACTGGAACACACCGTCACGATAGTCCGCCTCAACCTTCACCAGGCCGCCTTCGATGCGCGGCTGGATACCGTAGATCAATGAATTCTCCAACAGTGGCTGCAGGGTCAACTGCGGGATGGGCACGCCGTCGGGCACGCCGCTCACCTGCCAGTCCAGTTGCAGCCGGTCGCCCAGGCGATACTGCTCTATGGAAAGATAGCGCCTGGCCAACTCCAGTTCCTCCCCCCAGGAAATTAAAGTCCCCGGCTTGGCCAGGCTGGCGCGGAACAGGTCCGACAGGTTCAGCACCGCCTGCTCGGCCTTGCCCGGGTCCAGCTCGATCAGGCTGGCGATGCTATTCAGGCTGTTGAACAGGAAGTGCGGGCGGATGCGCGCCTGCAACGACTCGATGCGCGCGCGCAGCTCGGCCTGTTCCTGCCTGCGCCATTGGCTCTGCAAGTAAAAGTAGCGTAGCAACAAGGCCGACATGATGAGGGCGATCAAGGCATGGCGCAGGTACAGGTTGACCTCGCCCTTGATCGACAACGGCCCGCCCAGGGCGTAGTAGTCGGCCACCGCGGTGCAGCCGAGGGTGAGCAGCACCACCAGCAGGCAGCTGGCCAGCCCCGCACCCCACGCCGGCCAGCGCGCCAACAGCGGCCGCAGGCGGCACAGCAGGCCGGCCGAGAGCAGCACTATCCACTGCACGAACAGCGAGGCCAGGGCCAGGCGCACCCAGTTGAAGCTGGGCGTCATCGGCTCGGCCAGCACCAGCACCAGCACCAGCAGCTCGGCCAGCAGGACCAGGCTGAACAGCGCCTCGCTCTGGCACAGTTCGGGGATGAAGAAATCGTCGTGGGTTGCCGGCTGGGCGCCGGTCTTGGCTTGGTTTGGCATCGCCGAAGTTTCCGCAAGCCTCCGCGCCTCGGCAAGCGGATCGCAGCCCGCCGGGCGAATTCGAGCACCGAAATGTCGACTGCGCCGCGCCCGGCTGGGGCGGCCACCCTGGCTCCCCCCGCCACACCCGTCGAAGCGCACGCCGTTTTTGACCTTCAGCCTGCTATTATCGTCGGACTTTGCCCTTCCTGCAGGCGCCGCACGCGCCTCCCTGTTTCCGCGAGAGAGATCCATGAGCGTAGAGAAGACCAACCAGTCCTGGGGCGGCCGCTTCAGCGAACCCGTCGACGCCTTCGTCGCCCGCTTCACCGCCTCCGTCGACTTCGACAAGCGACTCTACCGCCACGACATCATGGGCTCCATCGCCCACGCCACCATGCTGGCCCGGGCCGGCGTGCTGACCGACGCCGAGCGTGACGCCATCATCGACGGCCTGAAGCAGATCCAGGTCGAGATCGAGGCCGGCAGCTTCGACTGGCGCGTCGACCTGGAAGACGTGCACATGAACATCGAGGCGCGCCTGACCGACCGCATCGGCGTCACCGGCAAGAAGCTGCACACCGGCCGCAGCCGCAACGACCAGGTGGCCACCGACATCCGCCTGTGGCTGCGCGACGAGATCGACACCATCCTCGCCGAGATCACCCGCCTGCAGCAGGGCCTGCTGGGCCTGGCCGAAGCCGAGGCGGACACCATCATGCCCGGCTTCACCCACCTGCAGACCGCCCAGCCGGTGACCTTCGGCCACCACCTGCTGGCCTGGTTCGAGATGCTCAGCCGCGACTACGAGCGCCTGGTGGACTGCCGCAAGCGCACCAACCGCATGCCCCTGGGCAGCGCCGCGCTGGCCGGCACCACCTACCCGATCCAGCGGGAAATCACCTGCGAACTGCTGGGATTCGAAGCGATCTCCGGCAACTCGCTGGATGGCGTGTCCGACCGTGACTTCGCCATCGAATTCTGCGCCGCCGCCTCCCTGGCGATGATGCACCTGTCGCGCTTCTCCGAGGAGCTGGTGCTCTGGACCAGCGCGCAGTTCCAGTTCATCGACCTGCCCGACCGCTTCTGCACCGGCTCCTCGATCATGCCGCAGAAGAAGAACCCCGACGTGCCGGAACTGGTGCGCGGCAAGTCCGGCCGGGTGTTCGGCCACCTCACCGGCCTGCTGACGCTGATGAAGGGCCAGCCGCTGGCGTACAACAAGGACAACCAGGAAGACAAGGAACCGCTGTTCGACGCCGCCGACACCCTGCGCGACAGCCTGCGCGCCTTCGCCGACATGGTCCCGGCCATCAAGCCCAAGCGCGAGATCATGCGCGAGGCGGCCCGCCGCGGCTTCTCCACCGCCACGGACCTGGCCGACTACCTGGTGCGCAAGGGCCTGCCCTTCCGCGACTGCCACGAGATCGTCGGCCACGCGGTGAAATACGGCGTGGACAGCGGCAAGGACCTGGCCGAAATGAGCCTGGACGAGCTGCGCCGGTTCAGCGACCAGATCGACGACGACGTGTTTGCCGTGCTGACCCTGGAAGGCTCGGTGAACGCCCGCGACCACATCGGCGGCACCGCCCCGGCCCAGGTCCGCGCCGCCGTGGCGCGTGGCAGGGAGCTGCTGGCCAAGCGCTGAGGCGTTAGCGCGTCAGCCACAAAGGAACGCCGCTTCCCGCGAGGGGAAGCGGCGTTTTTTATTGTCCGCGCGCGGTCCATGCCTTGCTGTGAACGGTAGGCGGGCCCTGCCCGCGATTTCGCGCGCAGGGCGCGCTCCTACAAGGAAATGGTGCGGGTGGGGCAGCGTAGGAGCGGATTTCATCCGCGAATAGCGCCGGAACCTCCGGCTATCGCGGAAAAGTTCCGCTCCTACGAGTAGGAACGCCATGCCTCGGGGCAGCCTGTAGGAGCGGGCCCTGCCCGCGATTTCGCGCGCAGGGCGCGCTCCTACAAGGAAATGGCGTGGGTGGGGCAGCGTAGGAGCGGATCTCATCCGCGAATCGCGCCGAAACCTCCGGCTATCGCGGAAAAGTTCCGCTCCTACGAGTAGGAACGCCATGCCTCGGGGCAGCCTGTAGGAGCGGGCCCTGCCCGCGATTTCGCGCGCAGGGCGCGCTCCTACAAGGAAATGGCGTGGGTGGGGCAGCGTAGGAGCGGATCTCATCCGCGAATCGCGCCGAAACCTCCGGCTATCGCGGAAAAGTTCCGCTCCTACGAAGAGCACCTCGTGCAGCCGGAAACGGCTGATCCTACGAAGCGCTTGGCTCCTCGGCCCCACAGAACTTCTGCAGCAACTGCAGCTCCATCGGCCCCAGCCCGAGCATCCGCAGCGCCTTCTCCTCCTTCAGCAGCCCGGACTGGGACGCCGGCAGGCGTGCCGCCCTGGCCGCCAGGTTGAGCACCAGCGCCTTGCGCGAGAACACCCCGCTGCCCATGCCGTAGCAGGCGGCGACCAGCCCGCGCAGCTCCAGCGGCAGGCGCCAGCGTGCACGCAGCGTGGAGCCGAAGCTGGCGCCGAAGGCCTTGAGGCTGTCGTCGATCTCCTGGTCCTCCAGCGCCCCGCCGCGCCGGCACCATTCCTCCAGGGTGCGCAGCACCGCGAGGTCGCCCAGGCAATGCAGCAGGCCGGCGGTGTAGCAGCGCGGCGCGTCGACGTCGAGGCTCTCGGCCAGAGCCTGGGCAGCATCGGCGGTGCGCTGGGAAAGCGCCCAGAATGCCGCGGCGCGCTCCTTCAGGCGCGGCTCGGCGAGTTGCGCGGCGTGCTCCAGGCTGAGCCCCAGCACCAGGTTGCAGGCCTGGGCCAGGCCGAGGCGGGCCAGCGCCTGGGCGAGGGTCAGGCAGGGCATGCCGACGTGCCGCGCGGCGCTGTTGGCCGCGGCGATCAGGCAGGCGGTGATCTGCGGGTCGCGGCCGAATTCTTCCTCCATCTGCTCCAGGCTGGCCCCTTCGCAGCTCAGGCAGCGGCTCGCCGCCTCGCCCACCGCAGCCAGCAGAGGCGCGCCCTCGGCGGCGTCGCGCGCCTCGGCGAGGAACTCGGCCAGGCTGCCGGTAAGCCCCCGGGGCACGGCGCAACTGACTTCCTGCCCCGGCTCCAGCAGCAGGCTGCGCAGGCGCTGGCGCAGGTCCTCGGCATTGAACGGCTTGACCAAGTAGGCGCTGGGCGCCAGCGGCAGCACCGCGCGCACGCTGGCCGCATCGGCCTTGGCGCTGATCAGGATGAAGTCCGGCGCACCCGCCCCACGGCGGCTGCGGCGCAGGTGGCGGAGCAGGTCGATGCCATCGGTGCCGGCCAGTTCCTGCTCGGCCAGCACCAGGCCGAAGGCGCGCAGCCGGCAGGCCTGGACGGCCTGGTCGCCGTCCTCGCAGTATTCGACGGCCGCGTCGCAACGCACGCTCAGTACCAGTTGGCCGAGCAGTTCGCGGTTCCAGGGGTCGGCGGCGGCGACCAGAACGGCCGGCGCTGCGCTGAGTGCTGTCATGGAGATCCTCTCGCAGATGCGCGCGCACCTTAACCGAGTCGCAAGGCGCCTGCCAGAGGGCGGGCCGGACGGCATCGCGCGCAGGACAGGATAGCTGACGCCGCGGCGCTCTCCGATACGACCAAGGGGGTAGATGCGGCACGGCGACGCAGCCGCGGCGCAGGCCCGGATAAAAGAAAGGGCCCGCTTGCGCGGGCCCTCTCCGGTACTGCCGAACGAGCCTGTCAGGCCAGTTCGTCGAAGCACTCGGCCAGGATGGCCAGGCCTTTCTGCAGCTGGGCGTCCGGGATGGTTACCGGCATCAGGAAGCGGATCACGTTGTAGTAGGTGCCGCAGGAGAGCAGGATCAGGCCCTTCTCGCGAGCACGCACGACGATCTTGCTGACCAGCTCGGCAGCCGGCTTGTTCACGTCACCGCCTTCGAACAGCTCGATGGCGACCATCGAACCCAGGCCACGGACGTCGCCGATCACCTTGTGCTTGGCCTGGATGTCGCGCAGGCCGGCCTTCAGGGTTTCGCCAACGGCTTGCGAACGCTCCAGCAGCTTCTCTTCGTCGAACACCTTCAGCACGGCCAGGGCCGCTGCGCAGGCGATCGGGCTGCCGGCGTAGGTGCCGCCCAGGCCACCGGGGGCGATGGCGTCCATGATCTCGGCCTTGCCGACAACGCCGGAGATCGGGAAGCCGCCGCCGACGGACTTGGCGAAGGTGGTCAGGTCCGGGACGATGCCCAGCTGCTCGGTGGCGAAGAAGGTGCCGGTGCGGCCGGCGCCGGTCTGCACTTCGTCGGCGATCAGCAGGATGCCGTGCTCGTCGCACAGGGCGCGCAGGCGCTGCATGAACGGCTTGGAGTTGACGTAGAAGCCACCCTCGCCCTGTACCGGCTCGATGATGATGGCGGCGATGTCACGCGGCTGCGCGTCGTTCTTGAAGATGCGCTCGATGCTGGCGATCGACTCGTCTTCGCTGATGCCGTGCAGTTCGCACGGCGCCAGGGCGCGGAAGATGCCGCCCGGCATCAGGCCCATGCCGGCGGAGTACGGAACCACCTTGCCGGTCAGGCCCAGGGTCATCATGGTGCGGCCGTGGTAGGCGCCGGTGAAGGCGATCACGCCGGCACGGCCGGTGGCGGCGCGGGCGATCTTCACGGCGTTCTCGACCGCTTCGGAGCCGGAGGTGACCAGCAGGGTCTTCTTCGGGAAGTTGCCCGGCACGCGCTTGGCGATCTCTTCGGCCAGCTCGATGTAGGGCTCGTAGGCCAGCACCTGGAAGCAGGTGTGGGACAGCTTGGTCAGTTGCTCCTGAACGGCGGCGACCACTTTCGGGTGCAGGTGGCCGGTGTTCAGTACTGCGATGCCGCCGGCGAAGTCGATGTATTCGCGACCCTCGACGTCCCACACGGTGGCGTTCTCGGCGCGCTCGGCGACGACCGGGTGGATCTGGCCCACGCCGCGCGGAACGGCGGCCTGACGGCGTTGCAGCAGGGATTCGTTGGTTTTGCTCATAGCTTCCTCAGTGGCCGCTCATCGGGCGGCCGGGTCAAAGGATGAAGACGGGGAGAAGCCACTCGCGACAGCATACGATGATCGACTGTCGCGGCACTTGCGGCCCGCCGGGTGGGTTGTCCGGTGCCACCACCGGAAAACGCCGACGCGTGGGTGGCTGCCGGCTCTTGCCTGCCACCCGCGCGTCCACGGGAAATCAGATGCCGCCCAGGCAGAGGTACTTGACCTCGAGGTAGTCCTCGATGCCGTACTTCGAACCCTCGCGCCCCAGGCCCGAGGCCTTGATGCCGCCGAAGGGGGCGACCTCGTTGGAGATCAGGCCGGTGTTGATGCCCACCATACCGTATTCCAGGGCCTCGGCCACGCGGAACACGCGGCCCAGGTCACGGGCGTAGAAGTAGGAGGCCAGGCCGAACTCGGTGTCGTTGGACATGGCGATGACGTCGGCCTCGTCCTTGAAGCGGAACACCGGCGCTAGCGGGCCGAAGGTCTCGTCCTTGGACACCAGGGCGTTCTTCGGCACGTCGACCAGGATGGTCGGCTCGAAGAAGGTGCCGCCCAGGGCATGCGGCTTGCCGCCGGCGACGACCTTGGCGCCCTTGCCCACGGCATCGGCGATGTGTTCTTCGACCTTGGCCACGGCCTTGGAATCGATCAGCGGGCCGGTGGTCACGCCGCTTTCCAGGCCGTTGCCGATGTTCAGCTTGGCCACGGCGGCCTTGAGCTTCTCGACGAAGGCGTCGTACACGCCGTCCTGCACGTACAGGCGGTTGGCGCACACGCAGGTCTGGCCGTTGTTGCGGTACTTGGAGATCAGCGCGCCTTCGACGGCGGCGTCCAGGTCGGCATCGTCGAAGACGATGAAGGGCGCGTTGCCGCCCAGCTCCAGGGAGACCTTCTTGATGTCCTTGGCGCATTCGGCCATCAGTTGGCGGCCGATCTCGGTCGAACCGGTGAAGGTCAGCTTGCGCACGATCGGGTTGCTGGTCAGCTCGCCGCCAACTTCGCCGGCGCTGCCGGTGACCACACTGAACACGCCTTTCGGAATGCCGGCGCGCTCGGCCAGCTCGGCCAGGGCCAGGGCGGAGTACGGTGTCTGCGAAGCGGGCTTCAGCACCATGGTGCAGCCGGCGGCCAGGGCCGGGCCGGCCTTGCGGGTGATCATCGCCGAGGGGAAGTTCCACGGGGTGATGGCCGCGGTGACGCCGATCGGCTGCTTGATCACGATGATGCGCTTGTCCGGCTGGTGGCCGGGAATGGTGTCGCCATAGATGCGCTTGGCTTCCTCGCCGAACCACTCGAGGAAGGAGGCGGCGTAGGCGATCTCGCCCTTGGCTTCGGCCAGCGGCTTGCCCTGCTCGATGGTCATCAGGCGGGCCAGGTCGTCCTGGTTCTGGATCATCAGCTCGAACCAGCGGCGCAGCTTGTTGGCGCGCTCCTTGGCGGTCAGCGCACGCCAGGCCGGCAGGGCCTTCTCGGCAGCCTCGATGGCGCGGCGGGTTTCGGCGGCGCCCATCTTCGGCACGGTGCCGATGATCTCGTTGGTGGCCGGGTTGTTGACCTTGATGGTCTGACCGCTGTCGGCGTCCACCCAGGAACCGTCGATATAGGCCTGTTGGCGGAACAGCTTGGCATCATTGAGTTGCATGACCAGTCTCCTTCGAGGAAAGCCATAAGCAGCGGGTCTACCTCGACTACACCCGCCTGCTCTTGTTGTCCGGGAAGCATTGGAGGGGCGCTCGCCCCACCCGTTCCATCGTCCCGCCGCGCCGCCCGCCTGGCGGACGGCACCGGCGCTAGCGCACGGTCACCGATCGTCGCGCACGGGCGCGCGAAAACGGACCACGGCGGTAGCCGTAGCCGGTCGGGTCAACCGGGAGGTCCATGGACGGGATACGCTGCGGAAACGCCACCACTGCAGGAGTCGGCTGCTGCACGGCATCGCGTGCATTCGCCAGGCAGTACGGAAGTCGGTCATCCCACTGGCACGAGGCCGGGTACTGTGACGCCAATTCCCCTGTCTCCTGTTGTTGTGGTGGGCGTTTGAAATGTCAAACGCATCCTAGGGCCCCATCCCCCAAAGGGCAAGGGGTCGTTCGAAAAAACCAACGAAAGTACATGCCACCCGGCGCCTCCAGGCCAGCCCCGGCCGACGGGCGGCAGGCCATTCGCGAAATCGCCGGCGCACCTGCCAAGCGATGGACGCCGCCCGATCAGATGCGTATGATTGCCGCCTGCCGCGCCAGGCGCGGCCATACGCATCCGTAGCTCAGCTGGATAGAGTACTGCCCTCCGAAGGCAGGGGTCGTGGGTTCGAATCCCGCCGGATGCGCCATATACGAAGGCCCAGGTGAATACCTGGGCCTTTTCGTTTTGGGCTGTGCTGAAATGGTCGGGCCTGCCTGGAAGCCTCCCCCCTGGCATTCGTAAAATTTTGTCTATCCAGGCACCTGCATTTCAAATAATGTTCATGCAGTTAAAAAATCTCTAGCCAGGAGCACAGAATGGAGAGCCAGTTCGTCGGCTATGCCTTTCTGGTCGAAGCCCTGAAGCTGAAAGTCTTCCCGATTCAGCGTCCCGCGGCGATCAGGCCTGTCACACGGATCGAACCGTTGGGCCGCGAACTCGCAGTTCCCCAACGCCTCGCTCCGCCGCCAGGCGATTGCTGTGCCCACGTACTGTTCGCCCTGAAGCACGAGGGAATCAACCTGGGCGTACTGGCCCAGGCCTTAAGCCGCCACCATGCTGGCCGAGCTTCGCAAGGCTCCCAGCGGCGCCTATATCCGCAAGGCCTGCTACCTCTGGGAGGCCTTCAGCGGAACCCGGCTACCCCATGATGCGAGTCCGAAAGGTGCAACAACCCCGTTGTTCGACCCAGCCCGCTACGTCACCGGCCCTGCGCAGCGCAATGCCCGCTGGCGGGTGGACTTCAATGGCCTCGGTACACTCCATTACTGCGCAACGGTCGAGCGCACACCCGAGATCAAGGCGCTGCTGGAACTGGACATTCTCGGCAAGTCGCGGGAGTTCATCGGATCGCTGCCGGCAGGCATGATGGACAGGGTCCTGAGCTGGGCCTACCTGTACGAAACCCAGGACTCGTTCGCCATCGAGCGCGAAGCCCCCAACGCGGACAAGGCCGAGCGCTTCGTCCAGCTCCTGCGGCAAGCCCATGAGCGTCAACCGCTGACCGAGGACTACCTGGTCGCTCTGCAGAACAGCACGATCAGCAATCCCTTCAACCGGGCGGCCGCCTTTCGCCACGAACAGAACCACCTGAGCAACGGTCTGCGTGGCGCTGCAGGCGTGACCTATGTTCCCCCACCTCCCGAGCTCTGCCGAGACCTGATGGGCGAACTGATGCAGTTCGCCAACGAAGCCCCCATGCGAATCGATCCACTGGTCGCTGCCGGCATCATCTCGTTCGGCTTCGTCTTCCTGCACCCCTTCATGGATGGCAACGGACGCCTGTCCCGCTTCCTGATCCATCAGGCGCTATGCCGAAGCGGCGCCATGAGCCACGGCCTGCTGCTACCCGTCTCGGTGGCGATGAAGCGCGAGGAACAGCGCTATCTCGAAGCACTGCAAAGCTTCTCGCGCCCCGCCCGCGAATTCTGGCGGGTACTGTGGCTCGATGCGGATGACCTGAGCTTCGAGTTCACCGGAAATGAGGGGATTTACCGCTACTGGGACGCGACACCGTGCGTAGCTTTCACCCTGGAGATGGCCAGGCAGGCGCTGGAAGTCGAACTCCATGAAGAAACCGAATGCCTCCAGGCCTACGACCTGGTATTCAAGGCCGTCGACGCACACTACGACGTCCGTGGCAGCGACCTGGCGCAACTGGTGATGATGTGCCTGAGCAACAACGGCATCGTCTCGCGCAATCGCCGCAAGCAGTTCCAGTACAGCGTCCCGGAAGAGGTGTTTGATTTCATCGAGGAGCAGGCTCGAGAGGTTCTGGCTGAGCAGGCAGCTAAGAAGATACCTTCTGAAAGCGCCCCCACTTGAACCCAGGCTAATGTCCAAGATATCGATTAGAGATGGCTCGACCGCCCAAGACACAGAGCTCTCTTCGTTCAGCAACCATCTGACCAGCTCCCACCAGACGAGGCTATTCAGGCGAACAAATCTAGGCAGCAAGCCTACTTCCTCACCGTAAACTAGCTGACATCCTAAAATAATATTCTTATCAGGCCTTTAGCTCCACCAGCACGTCCGTCGCCCACTTCTGCTCAGAGTTTTGTATCCGAGCCGTTTCAACCACTCTGGCCATGTGCATTAGCTGATCTTGGACAGCCAAGTTAAAGTCAAACCACATGTCGCTATGCGAACTGAAGCGAACCTGCCAATAGGCGACCCCCTGGTCGAACCTGACCTTCAGCGTCCTGCCGTCTTCAAATTCAAGCTCTAACCTACGGTGATGAGGGATATCGCGATTCGACAACTCCACAATCAGCTCAACTTGATGTCCAGCCATTGCCGACAGCCAATTGCGTGAAAAGAACTCGAAATCGTCCTGATTGGCCCAGTCGTCGAAGGCTTTACGACCTTGCAGCCGACCTGATTTGAATAGCGTCTTCACCTGCACAACCGCATCCGCAGAAATGCGGCTCTTCAGATCTTTCAGAACCGCACCCAGGATCGTAACTACCGCGGGGTTCTGAATGTAACGATCTGAGTAGGTCAGCCTGTTGATCTTCGCAGTCGCAATCACGTCAGCAACTTGCTGATCTCGAGCGCCAAGCAGCTCCCAGAAACGCTCACCGAATTGCAGCAGCGACCCATTGAGTTCCTCGTGGATTGATATGTCGACGATCGCTACCTTGCCGAAGGAGTCGCTCGCTGCACTGGAAAGGTCCATCGCCTGCCAGCCAAACTCCGGCTGACTCTTCGAGAGTACGACTAGCTCATCACTTTGATGCCAGCTACGGCCTGGAACAGTTGCCACGAGGCTGCGCGAGGCCAGCGTGACAACCTCGCCCTCTTTAAACACTTGGGCAACGAGATGCTCACCTAGCTCAGTAATAGCATTCCCGACGCTTACTCCAAGGTCCGACAGGCGCTGGATATCCTGCACAAGAAACTCATCAGTGATACCTGCCGGGACAAGCAGATCAACAGTCAGCTCATCGGCCAGAACATAGGTCTGAATCGCCTTACGGAACTGTGGAGCAAGAAGATCCCAATCTGCCACATCACCAGAGGTCACCAGAGTAATTCTCTCTGCACCCTCATTGATCAGCCGGCGCAGAACGCTCTCAATACTGCCAGGCGCATACTGGCCATCGGCAAAGGAAAGTTTATTCTCGGCGGTCAAACCCACGTGATGAATGAAGTCTGGGCCCAGCCAGTCGAGCGCTACCTTGCGATCCAGCTTGTCGTGGTCATGCCGTGTTTGGGAGTCCAACAGGCACTCACTACAGCCAGTTTCACAATGCTTGCAATCGAGCTTCTTCACCATCCCCCGCAGCAGCTCCTCGACATGCAGCGGCGCGCTAGTGGCAAAACCTGCGCCACCGCTGATTACATCGAAAAGCTGAAGGACGCGAATGGACTGTCCACTTGGCAGTTTGCTTGGCCGAGTTGCATAACCCAATTCGGAAGCCGATACGCCCAGTATCTCGGCCAGCGCAGCCCGCAAAGCCACTGCTAGCGTCATGGCAATTGCACTTCCCTGTGCTGAGTCTGCAATGAACTCCCCGCGCACGGGATGGTGCAAGGTGAGTTCAAACACATCAGTAATAGCTACAGCGCCGAGGCTCACACTAGGAAGAATGCTCCCGCTACCCTGGCAGGGAAGGCGCTTGTTGTTCTGATCTTTGTCCTCTTTGGTCGGGCGCGGCGGATAGTGCTCGCCAGACGGAGACAGGTCTCGCGGGAACCCGCTATCCGGCTGCATGGACTCAGCTCGGCCACAACTCATGCACAAGGCATAACCTGTTCCGTGCTCGCCCGAGCTGTGATGGAAGACCTTTCCATCCGCACCATAAGCCATTGCCCCAACCGCCGGGTTTGGCAATGGAGTCTTGTTGGCGTTGACGAAAACCCAGGCGGCTTCAACTGGGATGAATTTCTGATGCTGGATGTCATTGGAGGCCGACTCATAAGCATCGGTGACAAAACCAGAGGGCTGCAGGACCTTGCGAATGTTTTGGGGCTTGATCAGTGACTGACAGTCGACATTGCTGCAAGTCAGCTCATCGGTCTTTATCAACCCCTCCTCATAGTCCAGAGCGCCACAGACATCGCAACGCCACGCAATGTCCATTTTCTGCGCTTCTTTGCTATCAGCATTGAGGTTATGCCAGTACAGGGAAACGCCGGCAGACCTGAACACCCGGCCATCCAGAACGATTTCTGCACCAGGAGCGTACTCGCGAATGGCAATCGACAGATTGCGTGAAGGCAGCCCCTTGTAGCGGGATACGTTGTCCTCGCGATCATGCTTCAACTTTTTCCCTGCGTCCTGCTCGCGGATGTAATCCTCAATCGTGAAGTTATCGAAGTTCACCACGTCGGTAGGGAAGCCATAACCAGGCAGGAAGGTACGCGCAGCAAGATCCCGCAACAGGTACTCATTGCAGTGGCGAGCCTTTTCAATCTGGAGACGCTTCAGATAGGGGCTGTTGGCTTTCGCGTGCTTCTCCTCAGAAAGTAAGAAGCGATAGCTCTTCAGCCAACGACTCTGCAGCGGCTTGATCGAATCGATTGAACGACGGCGCAGCTGAGTCGGGTCCACACCGACCAGAGCTGTGCCTTTCACCAAGTCCTTGAGCGCTTCATCCAGATCGGAGACAACCTGTCCCAGCCGCTCAATGAATCGGTCACATTGTGAGAGACCGTGCTCATCGTCGTAGAACCACTGTGTATTCAGACTGGTTTTCTCAGTCTGAGTAGGCCCGACCACATTGCAGAGGAAGTCCGCCAACAGCAGTGAGTTGATGTGCCGTTGTACGAGTCGCTCGGAGTTCAATGCCACCACTGGCGCGGGGATCCTGGTCTCGAACGGCCAACTCGGATTGGCGAAAACCTGTTGATCATGCGGGTTGTTCTTGCAAAGCGTGTAGGTAATCGCCCTGGATTCCTTGCTTCGCCCCGCGCGACCGGCACGCTGCAGGTAGTTGGCCGGGTGCGGCGGTACATTGTTCATGACCACAGCAGAAATACCGCCAATATCTACGCCCATCTCCATGGTGGTGGAGCAGTTCAGAACGTTGAGCTGTCCCTTCTTGAACATCTCTTCATAGGAGCCGAGGCGTTCAGAAGACTGCTGGGCCGAGTGCTCCGCTGTTCGGTAATAGAAGCCCCCCTCCACTGCCCGATCATTGATATCCGTCCACAGGTTCCGTGCTCGCAGATCGCTTACAAGACGATCATTCGCCATCTGGTCTCTAACTCGCACAAGTCCCGGCGCATAATCGTCCTGAGAACGGTCAAACTCCCACAGGTCAGGTAGCTCAACCGGCGCTGCCTGATAGCTCTTGCGCTGCTCTTCAGTCAACTGAGAGAAATCCAGGTGAACGGGGAGGTAAGGCGTAAAGCCTTTGAAGGTGGTATCCAATAGCTTGTTGGTAACCGGGCAGACATAGGCTCGGTCAACCAACGAGAACAGCATGTGCTCTCTGGGTAGATAGTACCGGTTTTCGTCAGCCTTCAGCGCTGAGCCCGGTCTGGCCAACTGCAACCAGGCGGCTCTTAGCCAGGCATTGACCAGATCAACGTCGGCCGTGTTAGCCGGGTTCAAACCAGCACCAAGCAACAATAGTTTGATGAGGCGCTGGGAATGGTTGCCATTGCGGATCTGAGGCCAGCGCTTGACCCGGATCTCATCCGCTTCTTTCGACTCGGGATTACGCAGACTCTTGGCAGAAAAGCGGCTACCGATCCAGCTCAACCAGCCCTCTTCGACCTGAATATAGCTGTTCTCCCGAACATGAAAGTCCAGCGCCACCTTTAGGAAGTCACGCCAATCATCGAGCGTCAGACCTTTCTGCCCCCAGTACGCCGGCACTTCCTGGACCTTATCCATACCAACGTATCCGATCTTCACCAGCCCTTGGGTTTCAAGACTGTTCTGCCGTTTCGGGCGGCGCATAAACTCGCGGAATAGCAACATCTCCGCCAGCTTGTAGGGGCCATCATTGTCCCGGAAGACCTCGGGCTTCTGATATTTGTTGTAAAGCAGCATCGAGCCTTTCAGGTCAGCCTTCTGCTTGAGCTCATTGGCGAGCTCCGTCCAGGCTAGAGAAACTAGCGTCGGCCTAACTTTCGCTCCAGTTGCTGAAGCTAGCATGGCCGTAAACCGTGTAACTTTTTCCTCCGCAACCCTGACTTCCTCCCGAATACCAACGCTGCGGTATAGCTCCACCTCCTCTTTCGCCTTGGCGATTAATTGTTTCAAGACCGACGGATCAATGCTGCTGGAATCTACCTGAGAGGTGACCTGGCTCCGCTGGTGCCAGCTCAAAATCTCCACGACAAGTCCGCGCAACCTGCTGCGCTCCGCCTCCTGTTGCATACGTACAGCCATGCGCGCCGTGCCCTGACGGCTGTCCGTGAAGGTAATAAGCCGACGGCCTCTACCAGGCAGAGACTGCGGACCGTGTTCCGGCGTCTGATCTTCCTCTTGATAGTCTTGACAGTATTCAAGAACTGTCGGCACGGCATTGGCTACATAGAAGGGTCCGCCCAGCATTGCGCGGCGGAAAGGAGAATTCCCATGCAGTCCACTCGATCTACAGCTATTACGGCTGCACTTAGCATCAAGATCTCTAACCCCAAGCCGTACCCGTTCAGCTGAAACAGGTGCGAAGGAACCAGCGAACTTATCGACCTCAACGGGGATGTATGCGCTGCCGGCATTCTCGAACGAGCAAAGCACCAGCGGTGTCTTGGCTGAAAGTACCCCTGACCCACCAACCCCTGCATCCTCCTCAACAGGTGTTTCAGTCTGCAGGGAAAATTCATCGCCACCAGAGCTTTCCCACTGGATGAGCTTTCCATTCTTATCTCGCGCCAGCAGATGCGGCTCATTGCAGTCATTGCAGAACACCAACTCGAATACCGGACTGCCACAGCTGCAGATTTGCCTCTGATTGGCGTAGACATAACCAAAGGGCCAGTTTTGTTGCAGCGCCGTTCCCGACTTTGCTGAGCAGCACTTGTCAAAGCAGGCCCATAACCCGTGAGTAGTGCGTTGGAAGAAGTGCGCCCGCAGCTTCAGAAACGCCGGCTCACTGGCTGAAGGACGAGTGCCTGAACAGACATCCAACCAACGCAGTATTTCGTCTTGCGACAGCGACCATCCACCCTCCTGACGCATCTGGCTGACCATCTCGGTTAGCTTCAACGGCTTGGGGGTGGTCACCAGCAGATTTCTCAGTGCTCGGGCTTGCGGAGAATGCACCAGGGCCTCGTATCGATCCGGATGAACCTCTGGATCGTCCGCAATTACAGGCGGCATGGACTGGAGCGTATCCAGAGCAACCAGCGTTTGTTGACAGGGGGCAAGAGGAGGAATGACCCGGTTCCCCCCCCAGACATCAATCTGCGTAACCGGCACCCCCGACAGATCCGAGAGAAACTGCTTCAACTGTCCTGCAGCGTCCTCACCGGCAATAGTCGCAGAGGTCGCCACAAAGCGGACATCCTTAGGCGTAACGCCGAAGGCTGTCATTACCCGTCGCAGCTGCAATGCCAATTCAGCCGCCTGGGAACCCACGTAAGTGTGAGCCTCGTCCAGAACAATCCAGCGCAGCGATTTCTGCTCTCTGGAGACTCTTACGATGGGCGCATCGACCTGGCGCACCATTATGTATTCGAGCATGGTACCGTTGGTGACCAGAATGGGCGCCGGTTGCGTACGCATCAGCTCGCGCGACAGAATTTCGTTAGGCTTTTGGCTCTGCTCGCTGCGCACCTTCGCCTGCAACTCCGGTGTGTTGCCGTTGTACAGGCAATAGCGAATGCCGCTTCCAAAGCTCTGAGTCCAGGCATTCAAACGTTCGCGCTGCGAGTTGATCAGGGCGTTAAGTGGATACAGGAACAGCGCCCGAACCCCGATCAGCGGCTGACGACCTGCATCACGGTACTCGCGATAAAGATCCTCCAGCACCGGCACCATAAAGCATTCGGTCTTACCCGAGCCGGTACCACTGGTAACGACCACCGAATGCTTCTTCTCTAGCAATGAGCGCCAACTGGCCAACTGGTGGGTGAAGGGCTTCCAACTCGCGCCAAAGCGGTAACGCCCATTCGCCTTACCATCGAGCGAGGCCACGATCTCCTTGCTCAGCAAGTGCTCCTTGCTCGCCAGTTGCTCCATGGTGAACGCCGACTCTTCCCAGCCGAAGGTCTGCTCGAACAAGGGCGGCGCCAGGAACGCACCCTCTTTACCGCACTCTGCGCGCATCAGACATCCCAGGTGCTCACGCAAGCCCGGATCGGTAATGCTCAAGATACTCAAGGTGGACTCAGTGGTACGGGAAAGCGCCTGCTCGACTAGCCCAGAGAAATACTTATCCATTAACCGACTCTGCCTTCTGCATATCCATAACGCTGTTCAACAAGCAATATTGATAGATCGAGTTGAACCACTTCGAATCGAAATCGCGGACCTGGCGCAAGAAGAAAATCGCCTCGACGCCGTCCACAAACACATCCGTGAACCGAGCCTTGCCACAGGCGACCGCAGCGGCGAATACCGGTAGATAGAGCACCGCATTGCGGTAATCCATTTCCGACCTGAAGGCAATCACCGAGCCGCCTTGGCTGCTGTGCCAACGTACCAGCCGCTCGCCGCCGAACTCCGGCCACTTTGCCTCACTGCGCTCGCGAATCAACTCAAGGTACCAGCCATGCAGGACACTCTTGAAAGTCGCTAGCGGCACCTTGATCTCTGGGCCAACAGGCTTGCCTGAAAGGAAGCGCTGCACACTCTGCCCGTAGGCTGGATAGGTTTCCCCCAATCGCGAAAACATTCGTCCGATCAGAGCATCAATGGCTTCCTCAGCGACCCCTTTCACCTTAAGGAATGCAGCGAAGCGCTTGGCCGCAAGGTGGATTTCTGCAATGGGAAGAAACTCCCAGAAAATCGGAAACTCAGCCTCCAGCCGACCAAGGAATTTCGCTTCCATCTCAAACTTGAAAAGTGCCATCGCCAACGCGCGGGTGTGCCCTACCAGAGCCTTCCAGACCTCGAAGGTCGCCAGGGGCAGATAGCCGTACCCCTCATACAAGGCCCGCAAAAACTGCCAGCCGCTATGCATAGGGTTAACCGCCATGGCATCCAACACAGGCGTGAAAGAGCTAACAGGTGAAGCGTGATCGAAGGTCAACACTGCCTTTTGCAGACTCTGGATCCCATCGCTCGGCGCCAAAGACTGCCAGCCACCAGCGATAAACAGCGGCCGGAACGACACAGATGAGCCTGATTTGGGCAACACCAGCCAGGGACCATCCCTTTCAACAGCAATAGGTAACTCGAAGTCGCCGGTGGGCACACCTTCGCTGGTGCGGGAACTGAGCGCGATGGAGCTACGCATAGGATCATGCAATAGCATCAACACCGGTTCGGGAATGGCGTCGGCGCCATCGTGCAGATTGGCAGCACACAGCATCTGACGGTCGCGATCCAGTTGCATCTCCGTCGAATACCTACGGATGCGGTAACTGGCGTCCTGACCGTTACCGAACACCCGCAACTCGACGACCTGATCGATTCCCGACTGAAGCGAAAGCAGGTCAACAATCTGTTCACGGATATTGAACAGACTGATCTCCAGCGGCTTTTCGGCCGCCGTGTAGGTCCAGCTGTAACAAGCATTCCTGGCCGCACTACCCCTGAGGGTCAGCTCAAGGCTAAAGCGGGTTGGTGCGCCAGCCCGGCCAAACAGATACAAACGCGCCCCCAACAGGTCGTCGACGCTGAGATCACGCTTCAGCTGTTTGCCTGTGCCATCAAAGGCCAGAGAACCCGAGTTGGGAAACGGCAGGTCAATCTCCACTGGGTCAGCCATCAAGCTGGGGGTAACTGAAAGGCGGACCCTGACTAGAGGAAAGCCCTTTGCCAAGAGCCTAAGCTCGGTGTGACCCTCATGCTTTACCTGCTGTACCTGCAGACTGTCGTCAACAATCTGAAGCAGGCAGCGCTGCCGGGAATGCACCAGAATGCTCCCCTGCCCCGGTTTCTCACCACTGCGCAGCTCAACACGGAAATCCGTCGGCAGGATGCCCACCCGGCGGCGTAGCAAGGCATCGCCGCTGCGGTTGCGCACCGACACATATTGGGTACCCAGTACATCCTGCAACAAGCCGCTTCCCGGCTGTTTGCCGGCAACGTACAAGTCACCGCCCTGCTGTTGCAGTTCCCCGGCAACGGTCGGCCACTGCACACGAGGCAGACCGATAAAGGTCAGCGCGGGCTTGGTCGGCCAGTCGATCTGGGTACCAGCCAGTTCCAGCCCCAAGCCCAGACCAGCCGCATGTCCCGTGCGTATCCGGTAGAGTTCATCACTCTCAACCTGGAACTGCGCCTTGCCCTGAACCTTTACCGTATGCAGCGAAAAAGCCGATGCCATATCGCTGAAGATGGCTTCCTCGCCCTCTGCAGCCATGTTCAACTTGCCACCGTCTGGCAGCACCAGCAGCAGCTCTTCACCCGCCGTATTGAATGAAGCCTGACCGCACAGCTGCCAGCGATCATTCACTGGCTCGAAACCCAACGGTACTTCGCCAAGGGCCACTGCACTGCCCTCTATCGGCTGGGTGGCGATCAGCATGCCGCCTGCCATAGCCACCAGACTCAGTTGAGCACTGCAATCCTGCCGCTTTCCAATCACCTCACGGACGCGCAGCCGGATATGGGCGACACCATTGTCGACCAGCGCATAGCCGGGTCCAAGCGCAGCAATCACCTGTCCATCTTCGACAATGGCCAGCTCAAAACGGGTGGTAGATGGCTGCGTCGTCAGACGAAGCACTACCTCCTCCGGCATCGAGACCTGAACCTTGAGCACATCAGGCTGGGCCTCATGCCAGAAGTATCGGCAAGACCATCCAGCAGCATCCCGGCGTCGCTTTTTACCCTCGATGGTCGCAGTCTTTAAAAGACCATTGAGGAGTTCGCTGCCAGTCTCGTTATCCAGAGGCAGAGGGAACAATTCACGCCACTTGGGGTTCAGCGCATCCAGGCGGGCAACAGGCTCATCCACCTGGGGCAACCCATAATTCCGTACCAGAGCCACAAGCTCATCGACCATGCGCGCAATCAGTTCCACGGACGTACGCGAGGCAAACACTTGAGGAAGGCTTGCCTTTTCCAGTTGCTGCTCCACCTGCTGGAGAGTGTTGAGCCCCAGCAGGTGCCACTGGTCGTACTGCCTTAGCAAACGGTCAAACAGTGACTGGAAGCGACTGCCTCCCTCGCGCAATACCTGAAAGGGCAAGCCCCCCTCACCAAACAGCGACCCCAGAAAGTCCCGATGACCCGCTTCGTAGAAATGAAGGGGACGTTTCCAATACCCCTCCAACCCTTTTGGAATGGCCTTGCTCAGCTCACCCGGCGACAGATTGAATCCCAAAGCTTTCCAGATCGGGTCCCAGGTCCAGGCATACTCGCTGCGGTACTCACGGCGATACCACTCCGAACCAAAAAGCACCAAACAGGCACAGGCTGCGGGGTCCTTTAACGCGGCATCAAAGCCCCCCAACTCACGGAGCAAATGCTGCAGCTCTCCGTACTCTTCGAGACTGCAGTGGTACGCATAGAGTCCGCGCTGATCAGGCGCTGAAAGCCCACGACGCTGGAGAAAGCGACCCAGCCAGGACGAGTACTTGATTACGGAGTACGACATGAAAACCCTCCCTGATGGAATTACCCTTCCCAATCTCCATGAACACACACCTTAGGTCAGCGGAACCCAATCCCCCTCTCCGCAACCGGTGCGGATAGAGCTGATCATCTGCTCGACCGCCGCGCGCTCAACGTACTGTGGATTCCCACCCCGGTAGCGATCTTGAAAATAGCCCTGCCCACTGCAGGTCAGTCTGTAGCCTTCGGGCACTCGCTCGATTCGCCCTGCATCCAGATGAGTCTGAAAGTTTTTCAGGAACCGCTTCAATGGAAACGACTTGCCTTTATCCATTTCCGTGGCCTCAAGAATGGCTGCCATGTATGTCCACAGCCGGCGTCCTGAAGGGGTTTTCGCCAGTTTGTAGAGCTGAGTAGTGTGATCAATCATGAATGCTTCCACTCCACTGCATCGCTAATAGCTAAGCCAGACTTGGTTAGATATGGCACTTTGCCAGATGGTACTAAATTGGCTGCGGCCTCCAAGTGCACATCTTGGTCATCGAAAAAGATGTGCGGAGTGAAGGCGCTGAGCACTTTTGCTTTGCCGACGCCACCCAGGAAAAAGGCCTCATCGACGCAGACGCCCCAGGCGCGCAGGGTATTGATGACTCGCATTTCAGAGGGCGAATTGCGGGCGGTGACAATGGCAATCCTGATCGGAGAATCCTTGCCGCCAGTGGGCAGGCGCTCCTGCAGACGGGCCAGCTTTATCAGCAGGCTGGCATAAGGGCCCTCTTCCATCGGTGTATGCTGCAGCGCATCTTCCTGGGCCTTGAAGGCGTCCAGCCCCTGGGTTTTGTAAACCAGTTCACTGGCGTCGGAGAACAGCACCGCGTCACCGTCGAAGGCGATGCGCACCTGGCCCTCGGGGATTTGCGGGGCGTTGGCCGGTGGAGCCTTGAGGATAGCAGCGGCACATTGCCGGGAGTCGATGACCTTTTGTGCATCCTCCACATTGGTGGTCAGGAACAGGTCGACGTCGAAGGCATCCATGTAGTCGGCCACCGACTCGCCGCCAGTAAAGGCCGAGCGGGTAATCGCCAACAGGTCACGGCGAATAGTCTTGAGCACGCGGATGCCAGTGTCCGGGCTATTGCGCGACATCACCACCACCTCGACCAGTGGGGAGGTCTCGCCACCTTTCATATGCTGGTTGAGATCGAGCAACGCCTTAACCAGGTGATAACCGGTGCCCGGTGCCAGCGGCTCGTCCTCACGCTCCTGCATATATCGGCGGTAGTTGTCGATCACGCTTTCCGGATCGTCCTCCAAAGCAGCCTTGAACATCTGATCGGACTCGCTCATGTCGTACAGAGCCGTCGCGGAAATGCCCACCACCAGGGTTTTGCTCAAATCCAACGCCATCGCAAACGCTTCCCTTTATCCTCTGTATCGTCAGAACGGCTATTTCATGCCGCCAGAAAACGAATCTCCGAGACCTCTTCATTGAGCAACTCGGCCGCTTCTGGATGACTCGCGGCGTACTCCAACAAGCCAAGCTGATAGTCGATGGCAGGGGCAGCTTGCTTGCGGAACTCTAGGAAAGACACGACGTTATCGCCTGCGTCCTGGGTCAATTGCTCGACCCACTCCTGATTGGCAGCAATGGCCTCGACAACCACCGTACTGATCTGCAGCCAGTCCTCCTGCAGCTCTCGCAGGGTATCGATGGCGTACTTCTCACCCGCAGTGCGCTGCTGTACGTATGCTTGCAGGAAGCCGACGTACATCATGCGTTGCTGCAGGCTCTGCAGCACATCAAGGGACTCAACGAAGCCTTCTCTCGTGACTTCGGTTGTCGCTCGGCTCAACGTCAGCTTGGTGATCTCGTATTGCTCGTGCAGATTACCAACCTGACTCTTGAGCCCCTGAATATCGCCCTGCTCGGCAAATTGGCGAACAGTCTTGAGCGCGGCACGGAAGCGCGCGTTGTCACGCAACTCCTCCCGCGCCTTGGCATCACTGGCCATCTCAATCAACACGTCGAGCTTTTCCGACTGTTGCTGCAACTGCTCGGAAATGCCATTGAGCTTCTTGCAAACGATGGCAAAGCCGGCAACCGAAACCGCCAGATTGAGCCCGGACAACGCCAGGTTCGCGTATTGCAGGTTTTGCAGCACACCCAGGGACTCCTGGGCGTCACTAAGTGCCTGCTGAAGCTTGGCAAGCTGCTCTGAGGCCTGGACTGCATCACCCGGGAACTGAAGATGGCCAACGATTTGCCCGCCCTTAGGGTTACCTGCGGAATACCTGACAACGCCACCCCAAACGGTATAAAGCCCAGATCGGATACCCTCAAGGATCTCCGGCGCAGAGCTAAGCGCTCTTACAAGAATTTCAGCGCTCATAAACACGCCCTCAAACGGTTATCAAAATCCTCGTGATCCGCAGCGACAACGCCAGCACGGATTCGCGCGATGTGAACGACAATCGTGGTCAGCCCTTCCAGCTCTGGTCTTTTCTTGTTGTTGAATGCCCAAACACCTGCGCTGACAGCACCAACCGCCGTCAGCGGCAGCGCCGCCAACATGCCCGCCGCCGCCACTGAACCGACCGCAGCCACCGAACCCAGCGCACCACTCAGCAGGCCGCCGCCGGCAGTGCCCATACCCAGCTTGCCTAATGGCCCCAGTACAGCTGAGAAGGATTTATTAAGGCGTGCCCGGCCCAACCACGAACCACTGCCCGCCTGGCTTTCCGCTTTTGCTGACTCAGCCTGCTCGGCCAGTTTCTCAACCAGCTTTGCCAGTACCTTCTCCTCGATAGCCGAGGTGCTATCTGTCTTGCTGAATTCAGCCTTCAGCTCACTAGCGACATCCCGCACTACCTCGTCGTAACTGACCGGTTCACCTCGACGCAACAAGCTGGCCAGACTGACACTGCCCAGCGCACGGATCTCGAAAGCGATTTCGTCGACCACCTTGTACAGTTCGCCGGCCTCGAAGCACTGAGCAAGTCGCTGCCGCGCCGAATCATCGCCAAGCAGGCGGTCATGGGCCTTATCCAGCAGAATCTCGCCAATGGCGACCAGCTCACCCGGCGTCGCCAACTGCAGCAGCTCCTCCAGCCCGATATGCCTTCTGATCAGTGGCCGTTTTTCGCTATTGCTCATACATCAATTCCTTACATGCATGATCTAAATGGTTGTCGCTCACTCGTGACTCAGCCTGCTTCCAGCAGAGCCAAGAGGCCGGTCAGGGCTTCGTCGATAGGAATGACGGTGGTGGCGCGGTAGCCGCGAAAATGGCTGAGTTTGACGGACTTAAGGCGCATGGGGATTTCCTTATCTATAGCTGACCAGAAAAGGCCTTTTGAGAAAGCGAACTGAATAACTCAACATCCCCTTCAGCGAGCGATTGCTTGACAGCACCAATGCGCTTGACAACAGCCAGATATTTATCTTGAAGCGCAACAGGCGGGACAAATGGCACAAACTCAGAGAGCACTGACTTATTAATTGTTGCTATACCCGTAGTTTGCTTCCCAACCTTCAAGAAATACCTCTTCCCCCTCGGAGAAGAAATAATCGCGCTAAGAAAAGCGGGGCGCACACGCTCTTTATCATTGACCCTAACCGAGAAAATGTGATTCTGGTGTAAGCACCCTTCAACCTCACCACACCACACATGACCACGTCCCAACTTATCTGGATCACCGCCTTCCGTCAGAAGAATATCGCCCTCCAGAAGCAAGCATTTCTCGGCATCCCTCTTGGAAACGGTAATCCGCTGCACATCAGCCAGATCAAGATAACCATCTTGAACATTGGCAACCCGCATATAAGGACGCGTCACGCTTTCTTCTGGCTTAACTGCCTTTCCTTTGGTTACGCCAGAGCGGATATCAGAAATTTCATTAAGCACATATTCATCCCACCCCTTCGGATTGGTCACCGGGTCACCGAACATCTCCAGAAACACGGCGCGGAGGAAGTTGTCGGCGAGCTGGATGGCTTGCTGGCGTTTGCGGCGGATGGCGTCGGCCTTGTCGAGGATGGCGGCGATGCGCTTTTGTTCGGGCAGGGGTGGGAGGGGGATAGGGATCAGACTTGCATCCCCTTTAGTCAACTTAGCCCTAGTCGCGCCTTTGATGAATGGAGTTACGTCATACCGCTGCAATACGCGATAGAGAAACCTTAGATCAAGCGAAGCCTTCGGCCTTATAACGTGCGCGTGATTATTTACCCAGTACCGCCCATCCGCTATATACGCGATGTCTCGATCTGGATTTCCAAAATTACCACCGTCCTCGGCCAGCAACAGCAAAGGTTCGTCAAAGATGAAACCATCTATAGTCCCCTGAATACCGTTGGCGCCGTAGTAAGGATAAGGGCCTGCGACTCTGTCAGAAGCCGTAACTGGTCGACGCATGTTATCTAGAAACGTAACAGCTTCACCCAACGGAACCACATCCCAGCGCTCGGGAAAGATATCTGCCCGGAGCATCACAGCATCCCCTCCAGCTCATCCAGATCCGCCAGAACCTCCTGCTCCAGCCCCTTTAGCCGTTGCAGAATCACTTTCGGGTCTTCGAACTGTTCCTGCTGGTACTCCACTTCCTTGTAGCGGTTAATGGAGAGGTCGTATTTGTTGTCGGCGATATCCTCGGCCGGCACGACAAAGGCCTTTTTGCGCTTGTCGCCGAACAGGGTATTGATGGTGCTGGCACTGAGATTGCCCTCGACCATCTGCCGGTATTTATGCCACTGGGCGATGGCATCGGGCAGGTCGTTGCTACCCTCGCCTTTCAGCTCGGTGCGCTTGTCGTCAAGCGAGTAACCGTCGGCCTGCAGGTCATAGAACCACACGCGCTCGGTAGTGCCGCCCTTGGTGAAAATCAGGATGGCAGTGCTGACGCCGGCGTAGGGTTTGAACACACCACTGGGCAGGCTAACGATGCCTTCCAACTGGTTGTTGTCGAGCAGCTCCTGACGCAGTTGCTGGTGAGCCTTGGAGGAGCCGAACAGCACACCGTCCGGCACGATCACGGCGGCGCGGCCACCGAGCTTAAGCGAGCGGAGGATATGGGCGACGAACAGCAGCTCGGTCTTCTTGGTTTTCACCAGGCCAAGCACGTCGGGGTTGGTATTGGTTTCGTCCAGGCTGCCTTTGAACGGCGGGTTGGCCAGCACCACGTCGAAGAAGTCCTGCTCTTGACGCGGGTAGTGCTCCTTGATGGATTTGCTCAGGGAGTCCTGGTAGCGGATGTGCGCGCCGTTCACGCCGTGCAGCATCATGTTCATGCTGGAGACGCGCAGCATGGTGGTGTCGAAGTCGAAGCCCCAGAACATCTGGGTATTGATGTGCTGGCGGTAGGGCTCCAGCAGGTCGCCGGTGAAATGCTGATTGCCGTCTTCATCGGTGAAGATGCCGGCCTCACTGGAATGCACGCAGTTGAGGTATTCCATGGTGCGGGCGAGAAAGCCCGCTGTGCCGCAAGCCGGGTCACAAATTACGTCCGTAGGCTGCGGTGCAATCAGCTCGATCATCGCATCGATGATGTGGCGCGGTGTGCGGAACTGGCCGTTGATGCCGGCGGTGGTGAGCTTGCTCAGCAGGTATTCGTAGATATCGCCCTTCACGTCGCTCTGGGTCAGCGGCAAGTCGTTGACCATTTCCACGGCAGAGGCCAGCACCGACTCGTTCTTGATCTCCAGGTCGGCGTCCTGCATGTATTCGCTGATGTGGCCGAGCCCTTCACGCTCGCCGCCTTCGCCTTCAGCACTACCGAGCTTGGCGAAGAAGGGGTAGACGTTTTGCTTGAGGTGCTTGTGCAGCTCCTTGCCGCTCATGTTGCGGAAGTTCTTCCAGCGCAGCAGTTGGCCTTCCGGTGTGTTGGGGAACAGGCGGTCGAAGGCCTTGCCGGTGCGGTTGGCTTTGCGCTCAGCCACGTCTTCCTGCATGTCGAGCATACGGGCAAACATCAGGTAGCTGATCTGCTCGATCACGGTCAGCGGGTTGGTGATGCCGCCAGTCCAGAATTTTTCCCAGAGCTTGTCGATATCGTTGCGGATTTTGCCGGTGAGCATTCGGGGTACTTCTCTCGTTCAAAAAAGGGTTGTCAGGCCTGCGGTAGCAGCTCGCCTTCGTGACGATTCTGGATCAGTTGCGGCAGATCGTCGGCTGGCTCCGGCGCTTCCTCGAGCGCCTCTACGATCAGCGCGAGCCGCTCGCTCTCGAAGTCCATGTGGGTGGGCTCCAGCGCTGGCAGGGTCTTGCTGACCTTGGCCGAGAGCTTGTTGAAGCGCTCCACCTTTCCGTAGAGGCCTTGCTTGCCAGCCAGCGCCTTGACGGTGTCGTTGTAGTGGTTGCTGACGGTGTTGAGAGTGCCGCCCAGCTTGCTGAGGCGCTCGGCCACGGTGCAGACCTGGTTGTAGATCTCGCCCGCCTTCTCGCTGATTTCCCGCGCTTCGGCGTTGCTGCGCTCGATCATCCAGAGGTTGGAGACAGTGCGTAGGATGGGAATCAGGGTGGTGTGCGAGACCAGCACAATACCTTTCTTGTAGCCGTACTCGAAGAGGTCCTTATTGTGCTTCATGGCCTCGATATAGGCCGGCTCGATAGGCATGAACATCAGCACAAAACTGGGGCTGCGCATACCGACGAGGTTGGTGTAGTCCTTGGAGGCAAGGTCGTCGATGTGCTTACGCACGGCTTTGACGTGCTCGGCCATCGCCAGTTGGCACTCTTCCGTCGACTCGGCGGCCACGGCGCGGTCGTATGCAACCAGCGAAACCTTGCTGTCGATGATGATGTGTTTGCCGTCGGGCAGCTTGATCAGGTAGTCGGTCTGCCTGGAACGGCCTTCGGCATCCTTGAAGGCGCTCTGCACTTCATAGTGCGCCTCTTCGATCAAGCCACTCATTTCCAATGTGCGACGCAGCTGCGCCTCACCCCAGGCACCGCGCTGCTGGGAGTCACCCTTGAGGGCCGAGGTCAGATTGTTGGCCTCTTTGCTCATCTGCAGGCCGATTTCCAGCACCTTCCTGATTTCGGCATTTAGGCTGGTGTTGCCTTGCAGCGAGGCGTCGTGAACTTCGTTGATGCGCTTCTGGAAGCCTTCGATCTGCTCGCGGAAAGGCTTGAGCATCCCATCGATACTGGTCTGGCTGGTCTGGGTGAAGGTCTTGCCCTTCTCCTCGAAAATCTTGTTGGCCAGGTTCTCAAATTCCTGGGTCAGCGACTTGCGGGTGTCGGCCAACTGCGCCATCTGTTCCTGGAAATGCTCCTCGCGCTTCTGCAAGGTGGTCTTGAGTTCGGTGTGCTCGGACGAAAGTGTGCTCAGGCGCTCCTGCAACTCGTTGAACGATCGCACCTGCTGAGAAAGCGCTTCCTTGGTTTCAAGAAGTTGGTTTCGCACATCGCGCTCGGCAGTTTCCAGGGCCTTGGCCCGTTTGCCTTCATCCGCCAGTCCGTCTTTCAGACGGTCACGATCCGTGTGTAGCTGTTCATTTGTGGCTTGAGCCTGAGCCAGGCGCTCTCGTAGCTCGGCCACTTGCTTCTCGCTCTTGTCCAGAGCGGTCCCCAGCTCTGCATGCTCATTGCTCGTCGACTGATAACGCGCCTGCAAAGCGTCGAATGCCTGTGCATGCTCGACCAGCTTTTGCTTGATCTCGTTGAGCTGTTCGCGAGCTTCACGCTCGGCGGTTTCCGCCACCTTCGCGCGAGTTTCCTCAGTCGCCAAGGCATCCTTGAGGGAGTCACGCTCCTCTTGCAACGCAGCATTTGTCGTTGTCGAGGTGTCGAGGCGCTGGCACAATTCGGTCACCTGATCCTGGAGCCCCCGGGCGCCAACTTGTACAGCCTCCAGACGCTTGGCGGCCTCGTGATGTTGCCGGGTAGCTTCGTCCAGTTTCACCTGCAAGTCTGATCCGACCGCTTTACGCTCATGCAGCTCCGTAGAAAAACGTGCCGCGGTATCGGCCGATGCTTGCAACTGCGCCTTCAGCTTGCCCTCTTCGATCTGCAACTCATGGCTGCGTGCTTCTGCTGCCTTGAGCTGAATCTGCAGAGATTGCTGCTGAGTCTCAGTCGACGCCCTGGCCTGCTCTGCTTGCTCAAGCTGCATGCTGAGCTGGCTGAGCAGCCTCCCCTGGCGCAGGGCGGCGATCACATAGCCGATAACCGCTGCGGCGATAGCAAGCACCCCGCAGATCACGATGATTTCTGTCGTCCATTGGCTAGCTTGCATGATCACTCCTAGTGACTGCTTGGCGGGACATCCCCGCGCAGGAAGGGCTTGAGCACGGCAACCAACTCGCCGACATCCTCGGGGGCGAAGACGCCGTCGATACCCTCGTGGGAAATACTGTCGAACGGCGGCTCATAGAGTTTCTCCACGACAATGCTGCCGTGTTGCGCGATGTAGTTCTTCAGCAGATTCATGAAGCGAACCTGCTGGGCGGTGAGGCTGGGGTGGGCGTGGAGGAAGCTCTTGAAATGCTCCTCGATGGCTTGCGCATCCAGGCCAATGATCTCGCGCACGGTAAGGTGCAGCTGATCCGCGGTACGGCCGTAGAACTCGTTGAGCACTTCCAGGCTGACGCCCGGATGGCTGGTGAGGATGGTCGAGGTGAGCGTCTTCAGTTCTGGCTCGGCAATCGGCTCGCCCTTGTGGATTTTCTGCAGGGTTGGATTGGCGGCCAGCATGCCGTCAAGAATGTCCTTGAGGCGGCGGCGGTAGATCATCGCCTCGTTGGCGCCGGCGATATACACCACACGCTCTTCGCCCTGGACGTTGCCATCCGTGGTTCGTGTGGTGTCTATGCCATAGCCAGGCCCGGTGTCGGTCTGCCGGTACTTCATGATGCCGCGCAGTTCCTGGCGGGAATGTTCCAGCTTGCCAATGCTGGGTTGTTGCCAGAACTCGGCGCTGCGTACCTCAGCGATCATGGCATCCTTCTGGCGAACGGCCTGGATGTTAACGGCGAGCTTGTCCACTTCGGCCAGCAGAGTGATCTTGCCATCCTCAAAGCAACTGGCCTGCTCGACCAGGCAGCGTTGAATGCCTGCGATCAGCTTGTCCAGCGCGGTGGCATGTTTGTCGCGCAGCACCCGGGCAGACATCAGCGGGGCGATACTGTCCGTCAGCAGGTGCTGGGTTTTGGCATCGAACTGTTTCAGCAGCGCGGTTTGCTGCAACTGATGCACGACACGCAACTCGCGTTTCACGGCCACGCTGGTGTCCGGCAGGTCATTGATGTCCGCCCGCAGTAGCTCGATGGCGGTATCGAAGGCGGCTGCATGGTTATGCTTGAGCGCCGCCTGGGCCAGCTCCACGCGTGCCTCGAAGGTGGTTTGCAGGAGGGATTTGCCGCCAGTGTCCTCCGGCTCCTGATACTCCTGCTCGAAGTAGTCGAAGTTGCCGTAGTGGTCGAAGATCAGGAATTCACTCTTGTCCTTGCCTAGGCCGAACAGGTTGGGGCGCAGGCGCGTGCCACGGCCGATCATCTGCCAGAACTTGACCCAGGATTTGACCGGCTTGGCGAATACCAGGTTGACCACTTCGGGCACATCGATGCCGGTGTCGAGCATGTCCACCGAGATGGCGATGCGGAAGTCGTTATCCGGCTTCTTGAACTCCTTGATCAGGGTGTCCACGTGCGGAATGGCATTGTGGATAACCTTGCAGACCTTGGTGCCATATTGCGGATAGAGCTTGCAGAAGAGCTTTTCCAGATGCTCGGCGTGGTCCTGGCGCTGGGCAAAGATAATGGTCTTGCCAACCAGCGATCCGGTTTCGTCCTTGATGCCGTTGTTGATCAGGTTCTCCAGGATGATGCGGTCGGTGTCTTCACTGAAGATCTTGCGGCCGATGTCCTTGCCAGCGATGGTGGTGCGCTTGGCCTCCTCTTCACCGAGATCTTCTTCGAGTTGGCGCTTCTGCTCATCGCTCAGGTCGTTGTAGTGGATGCCATCGCGCAGAAAATCGGTGGTGAGGTCGCGTACGCGGAACGGCACCAGGTAGGGCGGTTCGTTGTTGATGGCGGCATCCAGCCCGAACTCGAAGGTGGGGTCGGTGGTTTCACAGTCGAACATGTCGAAGGTGTTGCGGCTGATGAACTTCACCGGGGTGGCGGTCAGGCCTACCTGCAACGCATCGAA
Source organism: Pseudomonas delhiensis (assembly GCF_900187975.1). Lineage (GTDB taxonomy): Bacteria > Pseudomonadota > Gammaproteobacteria > Pseudomonadales > Pseudomonadaceae > Pseudomonas > Pseudomonas delhiensis. The sequence goes on from NZ_FZPC01000007.1 coordinate 186,341, forward strand.
ATAGTCGAACAGGTCGCGGTACTTGTTGTAGATGCTGCGGTGGCTTTCATCGGCAATGATCAGGTCGAAGAAGCCCACGTCGAGCTGGGCGAAGCGGTTCATCATGCCCGGGTAGGTGGCGTTATAGATGCGCGCGGTCCGGTCGACCTTGTTGGTTTCGCCAATCACGCAGCGCGGCTCGCTGGGCAGGTTCTGCTTGAAGGCATCATCGGCCTGTACGCGCAGCTCCTTGCGATCACACAGGAACAATACGCGCTTGGCCCAACTGGTGCGCAGAAGCAGCTCGGCCAGGGCGATGGCCACGCGGGTTTTACCGGTGCCTGTGGCCTGGATGATCAGGGCCTTGCGGCGCTGCTTTTGGAAGTGCGCGGCGACAGTCTTGATCGCTTCGATCTGGTAGGGGCGATCAGCAATGCTCAGCTCGGGGTTGTACTTTTCAACCTCGGCAATGCGGTACTGGCGCTGGTAGATCAGGTATTCGAGGCTGTCCTTGCTGTAGAGGCCGTAGACGGGGCGGTAGGTGTTGTATTGCTGGTCGTCCCAGATGAAGGTTTCGTAGCCGTTGCTGTAGAAGATCACCGGGCGTTGCATGTCCATGCGTTCGAAGCCGTCGGCGTACATGCGGGCCTGTTCACGACCGGCCTGCAGGCTGACATTGCCGGATTTCTTGGCCTCGATCACGGCCAGCGGCTGGCCGTTGTCACCCCATAGCACGTAATCCGCACGCCCCTTGCCGGAGGCGTTATCCGGGAAGTCGACCTCCACCTCCTGACCGACCTGAGCGGGGTTGCTGACATCCCAGCCGGCCTGCAGAAGCATGGCGTCGATCAGCAGGGTACGAGTCTTTGCCTCGTTCCATTGCAGGCTGTCAGCGACCATCTGGCTCTGCTGCTGACGCTTCTGCTGGTCAGGCTTGGCCGGCGGCTCCAGCTTGTCGAGATTGCGGGTGCGCTCCTGCTCCAGCTTGTCCATGACACGTTGAAGTTCTTCCTGCTGCTGATTGAGCTCCTTCTCGTAGCTGGAAACCGTCTTCTGCAGGCTGGCCAGCTCTGCAGTCGGATCCTGCACCTCGGCAAAGGGCGGAATATCAGCCTGCGCAGTGCCGTAGTACTTGATGGCCATGTACATGGCCAGTTGGTGAGCAGTCTTCAGCGCCAACTGTGCGTTGCGCAGATCACCTTCGGCACCGTGGGCAGTGTCGTTGCCCTGAATACGCAGAAAGTTGATCTGATGAACCAGAGGCTTGCTGACGCAATCGACAAACACCGGGTTTTTCACCAGATCGTAGAAGGTCGACTGCGGCATGCGCGGCAGCAGCTCTTCCTTGTAGATGGCTTTGGTCAGCTCTTCGGCAAAGCTGCGCAGACGAGTCAGCGCGCTGCCCGGGTCGATAAACAATACGGCTTCGGCCAGGCCCGCGAGGTTTGCCAGCAACTCGTTGCCGGAACGGAGGAATTCGAAGTTGGCTGATTTCATATAGGCGATTCTGTCCATGCCAGTCCTAACAGCGAGGACCATGCCAAGTTTTTATTCGATGCCGTATTTGTCCATCCAATTGCTCAGCGTTTGCTGGCTTTTAAGGCCCAGCAGGCTGGCGGCGCGAGTCTTGTTGTGCCCGGTGAGAGTGAGTGCCTTGCGCAGGTAATGCCCTGCGACCTCAGCAACAACCTCTTGCAGATCAATACCTTGCGAAACATCGCGCGCCATGATGTCGGCTTGCTCCTGCGGAAGTTGGAAAAGCGCCTGCTCAATATCCGCCGCACCGATAGCACTGCCCTGGCACCACAGCGCAGATCGAAGCAATGTGGACTGAAGCTCCCGGACATTGCCACGCCAGGGGTGCCTTAAAATAAGCTTTTTTGCTTCAGCGGAAATTTTCTTACCAACCAGTGAGGAATCTTGCTCAGCGAGGTTTTCCAGCAACGTATCTGCCAGCAGGAGCAGATCCCCTTCACGTTCCCGCAGAGGCGGTAGATGAAGAACTCCGACAGCTATCCGATAGAACAAGTCTTCGCGGAAACGCCCCTGAGCCACCTCCTGCATCAGATTTCGGTGGGTAGCCGTAATCAGCCGCACGTCGACCTTTAACTCCTGGCTGCCTCCAACCGGCGTGAGCGTGCCTCCCTGGAGGACTCGCAATAGGCGAACCTGCACGTCCGGCTTCAGCTCACCAAATTCATCCAGAAACAGCGTGCCGCCATGCGCTTGCTGGAACACCCCATCTCGATTCTCCACCGCACCGGTGAAAGCACCTTTTCTATGGCCAAATAGAGTGGAGTCGATGAGTTCAGGCGCAATCGCCCCGCAGTTGACCGCAATGAAGGGGCCAGCAGAACGTGGACCGGCGTTGTGGATAGCCCTGGCAAATAGCTCTTTGCCAGTACCGGTTTCACCGTAGATCAGCACCGGTACTTGTTTCTGTGCCAGGACCTGCGCTTGAGCCTTAAGCGTCAACATACGCTCGCTCTGTGTGACAATGCTGTCGAAGGCTGCGTTGACGGGAACGTCCTGCCCTGCCAGCTCCAGTAGCTTGTCGCTGGTGATGCCATTGGCGGCGGGCACGTACTCGGCGGCTATCTCGAATGGTACCTCAACCTGCTGTACGCCCTGCTCGAGGGAGGATTGGTAGAAAGTGGCCGGATAGCGAGTCTTGCCGAGAAGAATCCACACGGCCTGCATAGCAGGCGTGCCTGGGCTGAGCAGAATCGAAAGATCGACACGGGAAGCGGACAAGTGCTCCAGATGCTTGTTGGCGGCCTGGTAGATTTCTCCGAAGTGGACTGGGGAGCTCAGAGATTCGTAATGAGCCTCGACCGGTATATCGACACGCTCGCGCAACCATGCCAGATAGGGCTCAACCCGCTCGACAGGGTAAGAACAAAGCAGCTCGACACGATCAAAGGACGCAGCCCGCAGGGTCGACAAAATCGGCCCGACCTCGCTGTCGTTAACAGCTTTGAGATCGTTCCCGCCCACCCAGCAAGTCAATGCGCGCTGCCTCTTCAACACTGTCCCTGTACTCCCCACTCATGCCCCTGGCCGGTACCAGACAGGAGTAAATTGTGCTGCGATTCGCGTCTCGAATAGTAAACCATCGACCCTGTGGGGTCGTTGTACGCCGTCGGCTGAGCAGAGCCACAGCGTCGGCTTCTGGTGAAGCTCATCCAGCTCCTCGGTAGCAGGCAAGTACGTCAATGCAGCGGAGGGCGCCGCCGAAGGCGCACGATTAGCCAACACGCGGCCCTCACTACTGGCAGTTTGCCCACCCCACTGGCATGCTCGCAACAGGCTAGCAGCGAGCGATGTCATGCCAGGGAGTCCGTCATGGAGTGCAAACGTTGGATTTGAAAGGGCGGCGCAAGTCCAGAGCACGTCGTAGAGTCATCTGGCAGGCGCGGAGGTTTTCGGCTTTTTTCCAATCGCCCATGGAGACTGGCCCCCAATAAAGCCTTCTGGCAGGACGCTTAAGTAAGGCCAAGCCCTCCTCTCAATAGACAACGACAGAGGCTGAGTGAAATGGACAACACCCAATACGCCCAACGTTTGCTAAGCCTGCTCGCGCAAGGCGCCACCTTATGCGCCACCGACAGAAAAAAGGCATTCCCGCTTCTGCAACGGGCATCGGCTCTGCTGTGGAGGCTTGAGCCTGAGCGCTCTCCGGTGACGACAATGACACTGGAGCGCAAACTGAGCTTGCCGATAGAGCAATGGCTCCCGGAGGCTATACGGGCGGACTATTCCGGTCCCCTGCTCTGCTCCAACATGGCTTCGCAAACCTGTAACGAAATGATGCTGGAGCTCAACGCTCGGCAGCTTTGGGAAACCATCCAGGCTCGCGTAAACCGAGTCAAGCAAGCGTGCCGGCTGCGATCCGATGGTGACACGTTCTATCGCAACTTTCGCCTGTTCCTCATTGAGCACGGCGTCATCACCCCCTCCCAGGCCCGCGACGCATTCGTCCCACTGAACCTCTCTCTCAGTGACTTCTACGAACCCATCCCGCTTCACCTGCGGCATAACGGGTTGCTGTACCTGTGCCCGGAATGCCACTGGCCCCTGAACACCCAACGGCATGAGGTGAGCTGCGACTCTGCCTGGTGCCGGGACAAGAAAAGCCTCTTTCTCAGAGACGGTACGAGGCTCGTGAACCGCGTGAATAACAGCCACCTTGAGGGCCAGGAAGCCCAGGAAAGGCTCATGCTGAATCCAGCCTTATGGAAATTCACGCTGCAGCCGGGATTGCTGGAACTGTCCCTGGCACACGCCCTGACCGAGAGAGGTTACGAAGTAGAACTTTGGCCTAACGTTGATCGAACAGACCTTCGTATCCGTATAGGCCAAAGCACTCAGGATATCGACGCAAAGGTGTGGGTATCAGCCCATGAACTCGCCAAACACATCGAACAGATCCCGTCCCACTTGCCTCGCTGGATCGTGATCCCCGACTACCAGAAGCAGAACATATCTCTACTCCGAGAGCACTGTCCTTTGGGTGTGCGCGTGTTCACCCAGAGCCAATGCGTGCAGGAGGTGCAGAAGCATGCGTCCCCTTTCTGATATCGCGACCACACTGTTCCTAGCTATCGCCGTGCGCTACGTCACCGACGAACCTACGCTGGCCGATGCTGCGGCAATCATTGCAGGCAGGACACGCAAGTGGAGCACCTGGGGCTCCCTGGCGGAGGCGCAGCAAACGCTAATCGCCCAGAGTTTGCGGCTCAGACCTTCCTTGTTGGCTCAGCCAAAACGCTTCATGTCGAGCGCCGAGGGCATCCTGAAGGGCAAGTTGAGCTCTTTTGAGCTGGTGGACAGCTCCAAGCTGAGCAGTGAACTCCATGAGCAGGATCGGTATCGCCTGTCGCCCCATCTGGATATTGACCAGGTCATCAGGGAAAACTTCGAGGCGCTCAAGAATGGTCGTACGGCGCCGGCTCATGGACAGCTACCCAATGAGGGAGACGTCGTACTCAAGCACATCACTGGAGATCGCGTCAGGGTCTTCGCCATTCCAGAAAACGAACGTCATGTCCTGAACGCGCTCGACCAACACGTCCTCATTCCACCATCAACGGCGTTACCCGAGATCAGCTGGGAGCACGCCAGGCTGATGAAGCTTGCGAAACAAATGGATGCCTCTCCTGACCTGCATAGCCAGCACGCAGCGTCATTGGTGAACATCTGGGGCGATGAACCCGTTCGCAAAGCCGACTCGGGGAGTTTTTACAGAGTCAATGCGCCGACAGGTTCCGGCAAGAGCGTCGCGATGGTAATGATGGCCATCGACGCGGCCGAGCGTGGGCACAGGATTGTTATCGCAGTCCCTACGCTAGTCGAGGTCGAGAACACCGTACGCACCATCAAGCAATCGGCGGCGGCAGTAGGCAAAGAACTGAAGATCGCACCGCTGCATTCCGCATCTCGAATATACGAGCGTGCAGAGATGCAGTTCGAGCAGGGCAAGACCGATCACCCCTACGATTATGCCTGCCTGCTCGACGCTTACTCAGCCGACTTGATGGCTGTGGAACCAGGCAACGAGCCATGCTTCAACATACGCATATCGGCATGTGGGGATGATGGAGAGGAGTCGTCGAAGCGCCTCAAACATTGTCCCTTCCTCTTCAGGTGCGGCCAAACCCGGATGCTGTCACAGGCGATGGAGGCTGACATCGTGGTGATCAACCACCACGCCCTGTTGTCTGGAACAACCCGCATCCCGCTGTCAGACGTGGAGCAATTTCCAGGCCCACGAAGCTTGGTTGAAATCCTTTTGCGAACGACACCTGTATTTCTGGTGGACGAAATCGATGGTCTCCTGAAGTCGGCTATCGACAGCAGCGTGATCGAGCTGAGGCTGGGCAACGTAGGTGATAGCAGCCCTTTGCTGCGCCTGTTCAACCACGTTGTTGGAAAGTCCCACATCCCCGGAATCGATCGAAGCAGCCTTTACCGGGTCAACTGGGCATTGATGTACTGCACGCTGAGCGTCAGCCAGCTCATGAACCTTCAGCAAGAATGCTATTTCGAATGGCCAATCAAGGAGACCACCTGGTCGGACGCTGATGACACCTTCATCACACAGGCTCTTGGCATTACCCGAGAAACACTTGAGCACCTGTTCAACAACGATATCAATCAGCTTCCACACCACCTGCAATCATTGAGTCGCAACCTTGCCAATTGGCGTTCTAACGATGGGGAACACAGGCTCGAAACGCTGGCCATCACCCTGGGAAACCTGATCGCTGACTTATCCGAGAGCGGCAGGCTGCCTGAGCGCTTGAAGGAGCATGATCGGATACGCCTGAAAGCATCTCTGATCTTGCGCGGTACCCTGCTGGTCATCGAGACCCACCTGCGAAATCTGCAGGTCGAGCTACCTGCCTTCGTCAATGCAGAGATCCCTTATGCGTACGAGGTCAGGCGGAGCATCGCCGGCCCAGAACCGCTGAGCCCAAGTCCCAACGGGCCACTGCAAAGAGCTGTCTTTGGATTCAAACGCAAAGACAGTAGCGAGCAAGACTCGACGCTACACGTCGTCGCCATGCGGGGCGACCCTCACAGTACCCTGCTCTCCCTCCCTGACATCAGTGCGTTGGGCTATGCCGGAGTGAAGAGGCTGTTCATCGGTTTCTCCGCAACAGCCTATTTTCCCGGCGCCAGTGCATTCGATCTGAAAGCCCAGGACTTCATTGATGTGCCGGACGCCAAGGGCCAGGTGACGTTCGAGAACATCAATCAAACCACGGCGATCTCTGGGGGACCATTTGCCCAACGCAAATTCCTGGTTACCAAGCTCGCCAAGGAACTCTGGCCATGGCTAAAGACTCGGCTGGAAAAGCTTGCAAACGATCCCGCGACCCGGGACAGGGCCCGCCTGCTGCTGGTCACCAACAGCGATACGGACGCTGAAACACTGGCCATGACCTTGGCGAAAATGCCAGACGGCCCGGGCGAGTCCGTCGGATGGGTACGTGGTCGCCAAAGTGAATATAAGCCCTCCTCACTGGAGGCCCGACAAACGCTCATCTATGACGACCTTGCCGAATTCACCAACGGCAAGCACAAGCATAAGACGCTGCTGGTCAGCGCACTTGGGCCTATGGCCAGAGGACACAATATCGTCAACGCAGACGGACTCTCCGCTATCGGTGGGATTGTGATCTGTGTTCGTCCCCTACCTGCATCCGACAGCCCCAACAACAACCTGGCCCACATCTGCTACGAAACCGGGAATACAGTGCTGCCACGCCCCAGTCCGGGCGAAGTCATGATGCAGGAGCGCAAGCTCTCCAATGCGCTGCTGCAGACGATCCGTACTGCACGCCCGGCGTTTAGCCAGCAACCCGCCAACATCCGTCATTACACCATCATGAACATTCTGGTGGGCCTGACCCAACTCATTGGGCGAGGTCGCCGAGGGGGCACCCCCGTCACGTGCTACTTCGCAGATGCAGCGTTCCTCAAAGGTCTGAAACCCTGGCCAGAGATGCTCAATGAAAGTGTCAACCGGCTCAAGGAAGACGGCGACTGGGAACAGTTCGAGCGTCACCATGCAGGCATCGCATCGGCGGTTCAGCAATACATTCTTCGATCAAGAAAGGAGTTCGTATGAAAACGCTTGAGCTGCGCACCAGCCTTTTCAGATTCGACCCGACACAACTGGGGCGTGCCTACCGAGTCGTGATTGGAGAGCATTACCTCGATGCTTGGCAAGCGCTCATAGGGCTGGCAAAGAAGCCGCACCCAGGCTTGCCTATCATCGCTTTAGAAGAAATGCTGACCGTCCTCTCTGGTGGTCCTGTGAAGGTCAATCTTTCCCCGCAAAAGGACGGTGGCGTATCAGCGATTCTTCTACTCAAACCTCTTCCGATCGACACCATCAACGAGACGTTACGGCTATGGTCGATGGATGTATTGAGGATCTGGAACGAGCGACTCGAAGGCTTTGAGGGCAAGCTCGCTGTCACCGACCTCGTACCCCTTGAGACCAGCCTCCTCGTGACACCAGGTGATATTTCATCACTGGCATACACCGTCATTCCGTGGCTAGTTGGCCAGGCGATGATCCGCAACCCCATGCAGGCCAGCAAACCAATCACGCTTTATCAGGCATCGGACGCAACGCTTTTGGCATGGGACGATCCCGTTGTTTCGGAGAACGATATCCGCTACGCCAGCGCCGTACATGCCATTGAGCCCAAGTTGGTTTTGTTGCGCAAACGAGCCGAGCCTTACCTTCAATTACGTGTGAAGCTGAGCCAGGTCATGCCAAATCTTGTTGGGACGAAAAAGCATGCCTGGGTAAAAGTTGGCGATCAAATCGTGAAGGCTAAGCTCAAAACCCGTCCACATGAAGGTGGATGGAAAACCACGTACGAACATCCGATCGAAGATTTACTGGGATTTATGGGCGTTTCGTCTTTTCCATCTATTCAGGAGGGTGACATCCCCATCGACAGCGACTTCAGGCCCATCTATGCCATCCCTCCGTCCAATCCGCTGATAGCATCAGGCCCCGGGCCATTGTTCCTGGACCAGGCCGGCTTTCACCTGCTGGACAACTTACCCGGGACATCACCGTTGTTGGCCAGAAAGGCCGTAGGTAGTTTGCGAGAGGAAAAAACACAGACCACTGGCGAGGTGGTCACGTTGCCGGTGATGGTGCTTGCAGCCCACTCTGAGGTAATGCTTCGGCTTCATGCAGCCAGTGGAACACTCGGTGAGGACAGTCAGTTCTTCAAGGAGGTGATGCCCCCACTGGTAACACTGACTCGGCTGGATGTGCCTGATGCAGAGCGCATGCTCGCGGGACAACACGACCTGCTAGTCCTCAGGGCATGGCTATCTAATCATGTATTGCCCGCAGCTTCGCAAGCCCACAGCGGTGGGCCCAAGGTGATGATCGTCGAAACCTGCACTTCTGCAGCGAAATTGGAAGGCGCCCAAGACCCCAAGCATCTGATCCGGCAAGTTCTGGCAGAGCACGGCATTGCGACGCAATTCATCATGCACATCGATCCCGATGAGCAACTGAAGAAAAAGCGCAAGGGCAGAGAGGATGATCGCGACTTCAAGGCCACCAACACCATTATCGAGGCTATCCGCCTGAGCGGCTACCTTCCCGCTCCGATACCGAAATCCAAAGCCTCGCTGGAGAAGACCACTGTAGTTTCCGTCCTGCTTGATCGCATCCAGGAAAAAGGCCCGGCAGTGTTTCTTCCAGTCATCACCCGCACGGTGTTGGGGGAGCGCAGCACCGAAATTTTCTGGTTCGAGTCAGGCCCGAACTCCGGGGGCAAGTGGTTCAGTTATAACGAAGGCGTCTCGGCCATACATGCATTCGCCACGCTGCTTACATCTGACCAGCTCACCAGGCTGGTGACTCAAGCCCTACTGGTACCCACCAAAGTTGCTGACGCCCCACTGATCGCATGCCTCGACAGTGGCCTTCGTACATTCTACAAGGGGCTCCAGGACAGTCCAGGCGAGGGCCTTCCCCCGGTACCTGAAGGCGCCGCCATCGTACGAATTCGCGCAGACCTGGACGTTGCCCAAATGAGCGGGAATCAGTCGCTGTCACCTGATACCCCCCACTACATAGGCACCAAAGTCGGCATATTCCAGTCTAATGAGAGCTTGGACGTCTATTACTTCGTCGCTCCGTCCAAACAGTACGGCTCCGTCCGGTCGCAACGCAACAAAACCCGCTATGAGGTCTCCGAGAGAGACTTGCGAGATCCGTGGCAGCAGCTCGGTGTCACGGAAATCACGATTATACGTGCCGGATCGTTCGCTCACCCGACAGCTACTGCCGAGCAAGTTGCACTGCTCTGCCGCAACGCTCCGCTGTGGGCCGGGTATCTTCGCTTGCCCGGCCCTATGCACTTGGGCAAGCAGATCGCCGCAGATCATCCCATTCTAGAGCGGTTGCGCAAGGCTGAGGCTAACCGCCCGGATTGAGAGGTGCTGCTGTACACGTTTGTTGCAGTGTTCCCAGCATTGGCATCGGGGGTAAGGAGATATCCGATGCCAATGCCGGCTACCAACACTTCATTAACGTCTTGCTCTGTCCGCTAGATGTGACGGGGAATTTTTCAGCCACTCGGTGGAATTGCGAGGTCTCTTGTAGGAGCGTTGCATGCAACATGCCCACGCGCTCGTCAAGTTACTGCACCTCGCCGTCATCTATCAGTCATGCAGTCAAGCCATTCGCTCAGGATGGGCCGGCGCTACCGACTCTCCACACCATTTGCTAATGGCCAGTTCGACCAACCTGCGTGGCAGATACTCCTGCTCAAGGCGCCCCCGCTCCTGTGCAAGGAGATACCGATAGAAATCAGCCTCGTCAGTCGTCAATCCTTGGGGAGCCAATTCCTGAGCTTTAGCTGGCTCGGCGACCGCGCTTCCCAATGAGTGCTGGTCAAATAGTTCCCGCTCCATTAGCAGTGCTTCGATTGCAGGTTGATGGAGTCTCGCTCGCGCCAGCATCAGCAAGCCCCAGGTATCCATGTCCCCCCAGTAAGCGATCTGTTTCCTGGCCAGATGCGCAGACGCCAACCACTGCAAATCGAGTCCTGCGCCCAGAACAGCGAGGGTGTCCGGCAGCGTTTCGGGCAGCAAGTGAACACATTGCTCATTTTCCACCACGAGCAATCGCAAACCGGGAAGCGGGGTTTCGGCCAGTTCCGAAGTAGTGAGCCTGAGCCGCTTGAAGGGCAGCAGTCCCGGCTGCAGAGGAACAACTAAAACCCAATGACTGCTTTCTTCAAATGCATCTAGAAAGGTAGCCAAGCCTTGCTCGGACGCCGCGCCTTCGAAGCGCTCATCAAGGAGCTTCGTCAGCAGGGTAGCGTTGCGCTCGAAAAACTTGGTGTCCACCCCGTGCTCTGCAAGCAGGCGCAGTGGACGGCCTTGAGCACAGCCTGGAGACAACCGGGTGGCAAGTTGCGCTGTAGCGACGACTTCTTCAGAGGGCTTCGTCAGCCACAAGCTCCGTTGCGCCACCAACAGAGCATGAAAGGAACTATCCACCTGTTCGACCAGATACTCGAGTTGAGCGTATTCCTGGCTAACCGCTGGATCGTCGATTGCGGCAACCCATTCGGAAGGGCTGTGCAAGTGCCAGCGGATTGGCAGGGAAATCGGGGCTAGCCCCGCTCGATAGCTGACCGACTCCCAGTCGACCTTGCCCACTTTCACACCCCGCCAGTTCTCCACATGCCGGAGCACCGCCTGGATGTTATCAGTGAAGAGTCGTGCCGAAGGCTTGCCGATGTTGAAGCTTTGCGGCCAGCTACCAGGATTGAGCAAGCGCTCCAAGCGAACACTAGAGCGCTGCCATTGCCTGGCCAAGCTGCGACCGATTTCAGTGGGCGACTTCATTCACGGCCTTGATGCGCTGCTGATGATGTTCATCCAAAGCTTCCCAGCTCAGGGAAACCAGACTGGATTCCAAGCCACGCCGATGAACGACGACGGCCGAGCGCGTATGGTGGCGCAACAGGCGCATTTCCTTGTTGGGCGTAATGAAGACAGCGTGCAGGCCGAACTCCCTCAGCGCCGCGATGATCCGACCGGCAACTGCATGGGAACTGCGCGAGAATGCCTCGTCGAGAACGATGGTGCCGAACAACGGCCGGCTGCTGCCGTCGGGACAGAGCGCATAGCTGAGTGATGCGGTCAGCACATAGGAGGCGATGATCTCCTTCTCGCCACCACTACCGCCCTGAGAACCTGTTCGGGTCTCGATGACATTCTTGCTTTCTCGATCGATCACCGATACTGCGAACTCCAGGCGGAAGCGCGGATCCAGAAGTGCCTTGGCTCCCTGGTTCCTGCTGTGTTCGCAGGCGTCCTTGAGCAGCCCAACGAGCTCCTGCAATGCCTTGTAGTGGCTCTCTCCTTCATCATCGATGAAGCGTGCCGAATTCAATTGGCGCTGCGCACGTTGCAACGTGCGCAGGCTCTCATGGATGACTTTGCCTGCAACCAAGCGCAGGTAGCGACCGGGCTGAAAGTCGACACGCTGCATCGTACTGTTCAGGTCATCCAGGCGCTCCTCGATCATCGAGACTTCATGGTCGATGTAGCTGAGCAACTGGGTGACGCCGTCATCCGAGGAGCGATTGAGGTATTCCAGGAAGCGCTTGAGTTTCTCGGGCAGGGCTTCCTCGGTCAGCACCCGCAGGCGCTCCAGATACTTGGGCACGTCCACCAGTTCTCGCCCGACCTCTGACAGCGCTCCGGTGTCTACCTTCAGGGCATCGGACATACGCTTGGCAAGCTCTGATTTCTGATCGCCCAGTTTCTCGCCGAGCGCTTTGAGCTGCTGTTGAAGCTCACGCGTATGCTTGCGCTCCAGCTCGACAATTTCGCCGAGGTCATCCGCGGTCAGGGTCGGGAAATGCGCCTGCGCCAGTTCACGCTGCGTATCGCTCAGCCCCTTCTCGGCACCGTTATAGGCCTTACGGGTAGCGGATGCGGCCTGGTCAAACTGAGTTTTCAACTGAACGCACTGCTCGATCAGTTGACGGAGCTGTTGATCCAGAGACTCCTGCATGGCCTCGGCTTCATCCAGCTCGGCCTTGATCATGGCAAGGTCAGAATCGGGGCGGGTAAGGGTGTCCAGATGAGAACGCAACGACTCCAGCTGACTCTCAGCGCCCGGCAGATCAATATCCTCGAACTGCAGTTCTTCGACGCGTTTCAGCAACGAAGCTTGAGTTTCCAACTGACGGACATCGTCCTGGGCAGCATCCAAGGCCAGCTTGGCAGGCGCGAGCTGTTCATTGACCTCGCGAATCTGCTCAGCCAAGAAGGCCAGACGGTCGCGGTTATCGAAGCCGGTAAGCCAGTCCTCATCGAGGCGCTTCTGATCCTGCTTGTCGAAGAAGCGTTCTTTACCCGACATCAGCCCCTGGGCCGTCATGGCGTGAGGGGTATGACGCAATTGCTCCGTGCTTTCGACGCAGTGGCGGTCATTGTCCGCCAGTAGTGCCTTTACAGCCTCTCGGTACGGATGCTCCTTGAAGGTCAGCTTGCGGGTAAAACCATCATCAAAGAACACCGGTCGCGAAGACGGCTCCTTTACCTCCAACAGGCGCACATGCAAGCGGTTGTGCCGCTGGTTCACCCAACGCAATGCGGCCTGGGACGCCCCCTGCGGCACCAGAATGCGCAGTCGATGGCTGCCAATGGCCCGCTCGATAGCCCCTCGCCAAGCCTGTTCCTCGGGCTTGACCTGAACCAGCTCTGCTACAAAGGGGAGAGCCAACTCATCGAGCCCAAGCTCCTGCGCCAGATCGCTCCGAAAAGCATGAAATTGCCCGGGCAGGTTCGAGCCTGGCCGTCTCTCAACCTCAGCACGCTCCTGCCGCAAAGTCTGTAAGCGACCATTCAGCTCCTGCTGGACGAGACCTGCGTTAAACGCCTTTTGACGCGCGCCGGTAATTTGCTGTGTCAGTATTTCCAAGCGTGCCGCAATCTGCTGCTGATTCTCCTTGAGAGCAGCGGCCGATAGCTCATCCGATAATCCAAGCCCCATGGCCAAGCGTTGGTATTGCCCGGCTTTCAGGCTGCGCCGATCGCACTCCCTGGCCCAATCAGCGATACGCTCGCGTAATTGATCTATTCCAGCGCCACCTACTCTCAGGTAGCGCTGACGATGCTGATCAACCACTCCCTTCTGGACCTCAAGCCGACTCTTGCATTGTTCTTGATCCAGTTCAGCCTGTTTGTGTTCCTTCTCGAGCCTCCTGGTCTCAGCCAACCACAGGCGATACCCCTGCTCGGCGAACCAGACCGGGAGGATGACTTCGAGCGCCTGTTTATCCTGCAACTGTTCTTGCAAGACCTGGTAACGCTCCCAGCCATCAGCCACCGGTTGCAACGAGCGCTGTTGCTTTCTAGCGATTTCCAACTCTCGGTGGATGTCAGTTAGATCATCGAAGCTGCTGGCGACCTCGGCAGCTCGCTCGAAAGCGGAGCGGTCATCCAGCACCAACTCTCGAAAGATCTCATCAATACTATTGAGCTGCTTCAGACCGGCAGCGCGGTTGAGCAGCGTGAATGCGTTTTCACCGACCTCGAAGTAATCCCTCAGCCTGGCCAGGAAGGCTTTCTTGCTGGGGTAAGGCCAGATGCCCGTGCCGTCCTTCTCCATCTGACGCAGAGCCCGCATGCCTCCTGCGCGATGCTGGTTGAGCCAATGCTCCAAAGTCTGCTCGGGCGATTCGCTTAACAGCCAGAGTTTTTTCAGATCCGACGCCGAGGAACTTGTGCCCTCGAACCAGAGCACGACTCCCAGTCGTACCTGCGCACCGTCACGCTCGAGCGTGGCTGCAATTGCGGTTACCGTCTTACCCTGGCGAGCGATATGAGACTGCTCTACACCTCCATCTCCGGGGCCAGTTACTCCCCGCACATAGGACACCAGGTCCCGGTCACTTTCATGCCCTCCCGTGGATGCCAGGTTGTAGCGCGGATTGGCGCACAACAAGGTCATCAGTGCGTCCACCAGCGTCGTTTTGCCGCTGCCCGTCGGACCGATCACGGCGGTGCCGGAGGGATCGATCCCGGCACGGTGATACCCCTGAAAACCACCCCAGTTATAGAGCTCGATGCTGGTGAGAATGAAGGTCTCGCTGTCACGCCAGAGAGGTGCCTGCTTCATGCCATATCCTCCCCGTCATCGGCAGCCGACGTAGTTGCACCCTCTACCTGATCTCGCAGCCATGCCACCAGTGCCTGCAGGTTCTCCGGGTTGGCCAAGTGGGTAATGATGGGGCGGATGATGACGCGATCATGTGCGTCCAAAGCCGATACCAGACCATGCCCCTTGAGCTGATCCAGCAGCGTGATGATGCGATTGCGTTCCTTCGCCTCACTGCCCAGCTCGCCCAGGTAAACCTGCAATTGCGGAACCAACTCATCAACCGCCACTAGCGCTTGATTGGCCCCCGTACCACTTTCCTGTTCGTACGCAATGAAATGCTGTCGCAGAATGGCAATCAGCAGAGACTGCTCCAGATTCAGCCTTTGCCTGCGTACAAGAGGGTGCGACCAGTCATCCTGCTCGGCCACCTCACCCTGGCGAACGGTGACGAACACCAGTCCACGAACCTCGTCGACCCCCATGGCAAGGTCCAACGGCTCCAGGATTCTGTCTACCGCTTCGATATCGGAGAGCGCTGAGCGATACAGGTTGGGCTTGTGGCTCTCTTCCAGCAGCCCATACTTGAGCATCTCCTGTACGGCCTCGCGTACCCGTTGCGGCGTCCGTCGCTCATCGACGACTACAGCGGCACTCATGACAGGTTGTTCATCATCCATGCCGTCATCCAACGCCATGGACTCCACCGTCAGCTCCGCTTCGTCTGCGCCAGAGGCGCCTGCTATTCGATCGAAGATCCCTGCCATGCTCACAACTCCCAATCGATGTCCTTGAGTGCTTCGTGGTCGAGTCCGGCATAAGGCAGGTTGAAGCGCCAGCGTTGCTCATCCTCATCAACCAGATCCACGATCTGACGCTCCTCTGCCAGCACTTCAATACCTGCCTCGCGCGCCATGGCCAACCAGAGCGCAAAGGTTTCCAGGTCGTGAGTCGGTGGAAGCAAAGAGGCAAGCTCCCCGAGACTCACAGGTCGCCCCTGCTCCACCAGCACGGCCAGGGTGTCATGAATCAGCGCTTCACGATCCAACCCGTCGAAAGCATCCCAGAAGTCGTCATCAATCTGCTCCAACCCCACGGGCTTCAAACTCAGATCCAGCTCGCCCGTGTCATCGTCATCCAGGGTTTTGAAGCGCAGGCGTTCGATTGCCGGGACTCCGGTAATGGCTACGCCAACCGGTGGCAAACAGACAGGCTTACGGCGTTCTGCCTGGCGTCGCCAGTCGACGCTGAGCGCTAGATTGAAGAAGTCGTTGAGTAACTGTCCGACGCGATGATGCTCGGCGGCCAGGCCCGTCTTCATGAAGCCGCGTACATCGCGCTCGCTTCGGGCGCGGGCCTGGAGCACAGCCTGCGACTCACGAACCAGGCGCAACGCCAACCAACGCAGCTCCCGTTGCTGGGAACGATTCAATGCCTTTGGAACCGCAGGATGACGAAGGATGGTGCGCAAGCGCTCACGCATGGCTTCCAGCTCAGCGGACTGCCTCAGTTGCTGCTGGAAGCTCTCGAAGACACGCCCTTCCGGTGTGTTGAGTAGAGCATCTTGACCGTCCAGCAACCGATCGACGATTTCTCCACGGTGAGACTGCTCGCTGATGATGGATTGCCGAAGGGCACGATCAGCCTCGCGCCAGGAGTCTTCAACCCGTCGAAAGTCTGCGCGCAGGCTGGTGGCCAGGTTGAATACCTCGCGTATGCCCTCTATCGCCTGAGCTTCGTCCAGTACGACGACGTGGCCTGCCTCTACCTGCGCCAGCTCGTGTTCCAAATCCTGGATTCGACGGCGCAGACTGGCAATGCGGCCAGTTGGGCTGGGGTTCAGACCCGTTTCCAGGTTTTCGATCTCGCGCTGGACCACCGAAAGGCGCGATGCCGTGGAGGTCATGATCCGACTATCCAGCGAGTCCACAAACTGGATGGCGGACTCCAACGCATCGGTTGCGTAGATGCGGCCCTCTCGCTCTACGACGAGGCGCCGCTTGATCCATTCACGAAGTTCACGCCCTGCCTGGAGATGCGTTGCATCCGGGTCGATCTCGTAAAGCTCCTGGCTGGCATAAGCAGCCAGAATCTCGGACAGCGCTTGTAGCGCATCCTCCATGGGAATCCCATCGTGCGCCCGCTCGAACAGAGTCCGCAGGCAACCCAATACAAGCGGAGCACGGCGTGAGGCGAGCAAAAGCCAAGCCGGGTGCTGGCTACGGGCGGATACGTAGCGTTCTGAACGCTGTTGCGCGCTTTCTTCCATGACGGCCACATTGACAAGGTTGTCCGAACACGAGCTTACCGGAATAACTCACAGCCTCATGATACGTATTTGGCTTGGCAGATGGACCCATTTCATAGCCGGCAGGGGCTACATCATTCCCAGTAGAGCTGAGTGAAAGACCAGGTCAGCAGAGGATTAGCGATTTACTCCGGGTTCGCGCGCTGACATTCGCGCCATCACGCTGCCCCCGTCATCCCGCTTGCCGGTTCGACTCCCGCTCCGGCATCCCTTCTTTTCGACGCCTCCTCCGCAACCATCCGTCGCCAGACCCCACCGCCTCCACCACCCAGCCTCTTGCACTTCCAATATTATGGTATACCATCAGACCAAATCGCACAGAGACACCCAAGGAGTGCCCATGAGCTTCGAAATCCGCAAGATCGTCAGCTACGTCGAGGAAACCTTCATCGAGGGCGGCAAGGCTGCCGAGAAGCCGGTGACCATGGCCGGGCTGGCCGTGGTGATCAGGAACCCCTGGCTGGGCCGTGGCTTCGTCGAGGACCTCAAGCCGGAGATCCGCGCCAACTGCTCCGACCTGGGTGCGCTGATGGTCGAGCGCCTGACCGCGCTGATCGGTGGCGCCGGCAGGATCGAAGCCTACGGCAAGGCCGCCGTGGTCGGCGCCGATGGCGAGATCGAGCATGCCTCGGCGGTGATCCACACCCTGCGCTTCGGCAACCACTACCGCAAGGCGGTGGACGCCAAGAGCTACCTGAGCTTCACCAACAAGCGCGGCGGCCCGGGCACCTCGATCCAGATCCCGATGATGCACAAGGACGACGAGGGCCTGCGTTCGCACTACATCACCCTGGAGATGCAGATCGAGGACGCGCCGCGCGCCGACGAGATCGTCGTGGTCCTGGGCGCCGCCGACGGTGGCCGCCTGCACCCGCGCATCGGCAACCGCTACATCGACCTGGAAGAGCTGGCCGCCGAGCAGGCCCAGTGATTCCGCGGCCAGTGCAGGAGCGTTCCATGATTCGGCTCACCGCTGAACACACACCGGCCGGCACCAGCTACCTGGCGACCGGCCAGGGCCAACCCGTGGTACTGATCCACGGCGTCGGCCTGAACAAGGAAATGTGGGGCGGGCAGATCGTCGGCCTGGCCCCGCATTACCGGGTCATCGCCTACGACATGCTCGGCCACGGCGCCAGCCCGCGCCCCGAACCGGGCACCGGGCTGGTCGGCTACGCCGCGCAGCTGCGCGAGCTGCTCGACCACCTGCAGATCCCCCAGGCCACGGTCATCGGCTTCTCCATGGGTGGCCTGGTGGCGCGCGCCTTCGCCCTGCACCATCCGCAGCAGCTGCAGGGCCTGGTGATCCTCAACAGTGTGTTCAACCGCAGCGCCGAACAGCGCGCCGGCGTCATCGAGCGCACCCGCCAGGCCGCCGAGCACGGCCCCGACGCCAATGCCGAGGCCGCGCTGTCGCGCTGGTTCAGCCGCGAGTACCAGGCGGCCAACCCGGCGCAGATCGCCGCCATCCGCCAGACTCTGGCGAGCAACGACCCGCAGGGCTACCTGACCACCTACGAGCTGTTCGCCACCCAGGACATGTACCGCACCGAGGACCTGGGCAGCATCCTCGTGCCGACCCTGGTCGCCACCGGCGAGCTGGACCCCGGCTCGACCCCGGAGATGGCCCGGCAGCTGGCCGCGCGCATTCCCGGCGCGCAGGTGGCCATACTCGATGAACAACGCCACATGATGCCGGTGGAGTCGCCGCGCCTGGTCAACCAGGTGCTGCTGGACTTCCTGCACCAGGCCCTGAGCCTGCCGAACCAGACCGAGGGGATAGTCGCATGACACTCGCCCGCTTCCAGATGTGCATCGACGGCCAATGGCTCGATGCGCTTTCCGGCAAGACCTTCGAAAGCCTCGACCCGTCCAGCGCGCAGCCCTGGGCGCTGCTGCCCGATGCCGCCGAGGAAGACGTCGAGCGCGCCGTGCAGGCCGCGCAGAAGGCCTTCGAGAATCCCGCCTGGCGCAAACTCAGCGCCACCGCCCGCGGCAAGCTGCTGCGCCGCCTGGGCGACCTGATCGCCGAGAACAGGGAGCACCTGGCCCAGCTGGAGAGCCGCGACAACGGCAAGCTGATCCGCGAGACCCGCGGCCAGGTCGGCTACCTGCCGGAGTTCTTCCATTACACCGCGGGCCTGGCCGACAAGCTCGAAGGCGGCACCCTGCCGATCGACAAGCCGGACATGTTCGCCTACACCGTGCACGAGCCGCTGGGCGTGGTGGCCGGGATCATCCCCTGGAACAGCCCGCTGTACCTCACCGCGATCAAGCTGGCCCCGGCCCTGGCCGCCGGCAACACCATCGTGCTCAAGCCCTCGGAACACGCCTCGGCGACCATCCTCGAGCTGGCCCGCCTGGCCCTGGAGGCCGGCTTCCCGGCCGGCGTGGTCAACGTGGTCACCGGCTTCGGCCCGAGCACCGGCGCGGCCCTGACGCGCCACCCGCTGGTGCGCAAGATCGCCTTCACCGGCGGCGCCGCCACCGCCCGCCACGTGGTGCGCAGCAGCGCGGAGAACTTCGCCAAGCTGTCGCTGGAACTGGGCGGCAAGTCGCCGAACATCATCTTCGCCGACGCCGACCTGGACAGCGCCATCAACGGCGTGGTGGCCGGCATCTACGCCGCCACCGGGCAGAGCTGCGTGGCCGGCTCGCGGCTGCTGGTGCAGCGCGAGATCTACGACGAGTTCGTCGCCCGCCTGATCGAGCGCGCCAGGCGCATCCGCATCGGCAACCCACAGGAAGACGCCAGCGAGATGGGCCCCATGGCCACCGCGCAGCAACTGGCGGTGGTCGAGGGCCTGGTGGCCGCGGCCAAGGCCGAGGGCGCGCGCCTGCTGATGGGCGGCAAGCGCCCCGAGGGCCAGGGCGAGGGCTGGTACTACGAGCCGACGCTGTTCGCCTGCGACAGCCACTCCATGCGCATCATGCAGGAGGAAGTGTTCGGCCCGGTGGCCTCGGTCATCCCCTTCGACGACGAGGCCGAGGCGCTGGCCCTGGCCAACGACTCGCAGTACGGCCTGGCCGCCGGCATCTGGACCCGCGACCTGGGCCGCGCCCACCGCCTGGCGCGCGACGTGCGCTCGGGGATCATCTGGGTCAACACCTACCGCGCGGTCTCGGCCATGGCGCCGATCGGCGGCTTCCACCAGAGCGGCTACGGCCGCGAGAGCGGCATCGACTCGGTGCTGGCCTACACCGAACTGAAGACGGTGTGGATCAACCTCTCGCAGGCGCCCATGCCCGACCCCTTCGTGATGCGCTGAGGTACAGACCATGATCGAACCCGGAATCTACAAGGAAGTCATGGGCTCCTTCCCCTCGGGGGTGACCGTGGTCACCACCCTGGACGCCGCGGGCGGCATCGTCGGCATCACCGCCAGCGCCTTCAGCGCGCTGTCGATCGACCCGGCGCTGGTGCTGTTCTGCCCCAACTACGCCTCGGACACCTACCCGATCCTGCGCGACAGCAAGCAGTTCGCCATCCACCTGCTGTGCGCCGACCAGCAGGCCGAGGCCTATGCCTTCGCCGGCAAGGGCAAGGACAAGGCCAAGGGCATCGACTGGTACCTGAGCGAGCGGGGCAACCCGCTGCTGCGCAAGGCCACGGCGATCATCGAGTGCGAGCTGTGGCGCGAGTACGACGGCGGCGACCACGCCATCATCGTCGGCGCGGTGAAGAACCTGATCCTGCCCGAGCAGGCGGTGACGCCCATGGTCTACCACCGCGGCAAGCTCGGCGCCCTGCCGCAGCTGGCCTGATCGTCACGCCCCGTGGGAGCGAGCCTGCTCGCAGAGCGGCGTTGCGCAAAGCGTTCGCGAGCAAGCTCGCTCCTACAGGTACCGGAGAAACACTGACGCAGGGTGGCGTTGAGCGAAGCGATACCCATCACCACGGCCGCATGGGTTTCGCAAGCTCGACCCCTCCTGCGAGAAGCCCCTCGGAGCAGCCGGCAGACAGTTGCTCCTACATGAAAGCAGGAGCATGCGATGAGCAACGAGAAATACGACAAGGGCCTGGCCATCCGCACCCAGGTGCTGGGCGAGGCCTACGTGAACAGGTCGCTGGCCGCCGCCGACGAGTTCAGCAAGCCGCTGCAGGAACTGGTCACCGAGTACTGCTGGGGCCACGTCTGGGGCCGCGAGGGTTTGTCGCTGAAAGAACGCAGCATGATAAACTTGGCGATGATTTCGGCCCTCAACCGGCCGCACGAACTGAAGCTGCACATCCGCGGCGCCCTGCGCAACGGGCTCAGCCGCGAGCAGATCCGCGAAATCCTGCTCCAGGTCGGCATCTACTGCGGCGTCCCGGCGGCGGTCGACAGCTTCCGCCTGGCCCGCGAGGCCTTCGCCGAGGCCGATGCCGAGACCCAGGGCTAGGCCGCTTCACCCCCTACGGACAGCCATAACCAGAGCGGACCACATGAAACGCTTGCCCCTCGACGATAGCTTCAAGGTCAACCGCAACCCCGTGACCCTGCGCGAGATTGTGCTGGACAAGCTGCGCGGCGCCATCCTCAACTTCCAGTTGCTGCCGGGCGACCGCCTGGTGGAGCGCGACCTCTGCGACCGCCTCGGCGTCAGCCGCACCTCGGTGCGCGAGGCCCTGCGCCACCTGGAGTCCGAGGGGCTGGTGGAGTTCGCCGACGCCAAGGGCCCGCGGGTGGCCATCATCACCCTGGAAGACGCCTGCGACATCTACGAGCTGCGCTGCGTGCTCGAGGGCATGATCGTCCAGCTGTTCACCCTGAACGCCAAGGCCAAGGACATCCGCGCCCTGGAGCGCGCCCTCGAGGAGAACCGCAAGGCCCTGGAGGAAGGCGACCTGCAGCAGGTGCTGGATTCGGTGCAGGGCTTCTACGACGTGCTGCTGGAAGGCTCGGGCAACCGCATCGCCGCCACCCAGCTGCGCCAGCTGCAGGCGCGCATCAGCTACCTGCGCGCCACCTCGGTGTCCCAGGCCAACCGCCGCGGGGCGAGCAACCAGGAGATGGAGAAGATAGTCGCGGCGATCAAGAGCGGCGACCCGGCGGCCGCGCACCAGGCCTCGGTGGACCACGTGCGCGCCGCGGCCAAGGTGGCGCTGGACTACCTGAAGTCCAAGCAGGAAGAGGGTGGCAAGGTCCGCGAGATCGCCACCCCCATCGTTCTCAAAGAGCCGCGCATAGGACGCTGACGCCATGCCCGCCCCGCGCTTCTGCCCGCAGTGCGGCGGCGACCGGATGGAGCGCCGCCAGCCGCCGGGGGACACCCACGAGCGCCTGCTGTGCGGCGCCTGCGGCTACATCCATTACGAGAACCCCAAGGTCATCGCCGGCTGCATCATCGAGCGCGACGGCCAGTACCTGCTGTGCCAGCGCGCCATCCCGCCGCGCCCCGGCACCTGGACGCTGCCGGCCGGCTTCATGGAAAGCGGCGAGACCACCGAGCAGGCGGCCCTGCGCGAGGTCTGGGAAGAGAGCGGCGTGCGCGCCGAGATCCTCTCGCCCTACTCCATCTTCAGCGTGCCGAAGATCAGCGAGGTGTACATCATCTTCCGCGCCCAGGCGCTGGAGATCACCGACGCCTACGGGCCGGAGACCCTGGACCGGCGCTTCTTCGCGCCTGAAGACATTCCCTGGGAGCAGATCTACTACCCGGCGATCCGGCAGATTCTCGAGCGCTACATAGAAGAGCGCCAGGCGGGGGTGTACGGCATCTACATGGGCAACGACGACAGCGGGAAGATTCACTTCATTCGCTGAGCTTCCTCTTTTGTAGGAGCGAGCTTGCTCGCGAACGGAGTTTCCCGGCAGCACTGGTGTTTGAGGGTGATCTCGTCCCCTCTCCCCAGCCCTCGGCTGCGCGCCCCGCCCTGAAGGGAGAGGGGGCAGTCTGTGCCTGCTGGAAGTAAGGATTCAACCGGCAAGCGAGGTGTCCGGCTGACACCGGATTTTCCGTTTCTGCCCAACGGTCCCCTCTCCCTTCAGGGAGAGGGTTAGGGAGAGGGAGCGGAGCCAACCGCAAACACCATAGTTACCGGGTGGCACCGTTCGCGAGCAAGCTCGCTCCTACGAAAGCCCCCTCCCTCAGGGCTCAACCCCCTCGACAATGATCACCTCCGCCTCCGCCGCCCCCTGCCGCTGCGCCCAGGCCTCCTGGTATTCCTTCGAGCGGTAGCAGGCCAGCGCCTGGTCGTAGGAGTCGAACTCGATCACCACGCTGCGCTGCGGCGTCGGGCGGCCCTCCAGGGCCTCGGAGCGGCCGCCGCGGGCGAGGATGCGGCCGCCGTACAGGGCGAAGGCCGCTGGCGCGCGGCGGGTGTATTGGCTGTACTGCTCGGGGTCGGTGACGTCCACGTGGGCGATCCAGTAGGCCTTCATGGCAACCTCTTGGTGACAGTAATTTTGTGTATGATGGTATACCAAAATAATCTTCCCGCCATACCCCGGAGCCGGCCATGCCGTTCAATACCACCGAAGAAATCATCGAGGACTTCCGCCAGGGCCGCATGGTGCTGCTGGTGGACGACGAGGACCGCGAGAACGAGGGCGACCTGCTGCTGGCCGCCGAGTTCTGCACGCCCGAGGCCATCAACTTCATGGCCCGCGAGGCGCGCGGGCTGATCTGCCTCACCCTCACCGAGGAGCACTGCCTGCGCCTCGGCCTGGAGCAGATGGTGCCGAACAACGCCAGCCCCTACTCCACCGCCTTCACCGTCTCCATCGAGGCGGCCAGCGGGGTGACCACCGGCATCTCCGCCGCCGACCGCGCGCACACCGTGCAGGCCGCCGTGGCGCCGGGCGCCAGCGCCGAGGACATCGTCCAGCCCGGGCACATCTTCCCGCTGCGCGCCCGCGAGGGCGGCGTGCTCACCCGCGCCGGGCACACCGAGGCCGGCTGCGACCTGGCGCGCCTGGCCGGGCTGACCCCGGCGGCGGTCATAGTCGAGGTGATGAACGACGACGGCAGCATGGCCCGCCGCCCCGAGCTGGAAGCCTTCGCCGCGCAGCACGGGATCAGGATCGGCACCATCGCCGACCTCATCCACTACCGCCTGAGCACCGAGCACACCGTGCGGCGCATCGGCGAGCGCGAGCTGCCCACGGTGCACGGCAGCTTCCGCCTGGTGACCTTCGAGGACCGCATCGAGGGCGGCGTGCACATGGCCATGGTGATGGGCGACATCGACCCCGCCGAGCCGACCCTGGTGCGCGTGCACGTGATCGACCCGCTGCGCGACCTGGTCGGCGCCGAGTACGCCGGGCCAAAGAACTGGACGCTGTGGGCGGCCCTGCAGCGCGTGGCCGAGGAAGGCCGCGGCGTGGTGGTGGTGCTGGCCAACCACGAGTCGTCCCAGGCGCTGCTGGAGCGCGTGCCGCAACTCACCCAGCCGAGCCGGCCGTTCACCCGCTCGCAATCGCGCATCTATTCGGAAATCGGCGCCGGTGCGCAGATCCTCCAGGACCTGGGCGTGAGCAAGCTGCGCCACCTCGGCCCGCCGCTGAAATACGCCGGCCTCACCGGCTATGGCCTGGAAGTGGTGGAAAGCGTGCCCTTCGACGACTGGAAGCCGGCCACCGAGGCCTGACCACCGGTCGGCCGATACTGGCCGCCGGCCAGCTAGCGGGCGCCCGGACGTGTGGATAAACGCTAGAAAAATCAGTCGATTGCCGCCATCGGGCGGCAACCGAAAAGCCGCCACGGACGGCGCTAACCGGCAATCCACGGGGCCTGGAACGGGGCGAAGGCTTGCAGAAAGTTTGGAATACCATAATATGACATTCCGTAGGCCGACGATTGTCTCGGCGCCCCCGAACACGGGACAGCCTGAACAACGCTCCGGACAAGGCCGACCCTGACAGGCCCAGATGGCCACTGCTCCTGATGGGCAGGCACACAGCGCCTGCCCGCGCACAAACACAACAACGAGGGCATGTACATGGTGTTCAAGAAACGCGCAGTCGCGGCGACCCTCGCCGCCCTCCTGGGCCTGGCCGGCACCGCCGCCAGCGCCGCCGACGCCATCAGCTTCGTGAGCTGGGGCGGCACCACCCAGGACGCCCAGAAACAGGCCTGGGCCGAGCCCTTCAGCCAGGCCAGCGGCATCCGCGTGGTGCAGGACGGCCCCACCGACTACGGCAAGCTCAAGGCCATGGTCGAAAGCGGCAACGTGCAGTGGGACGTGGTGGACGTGGAGGCGGACTTCGCCCTGCGCGCCGCCGCCGAGGGCCTGCTGGAGCCGCTGGACTTCAACGTCATCAAGCGCGAGCGCATCGACCCTCGCTTCGTCTCCGACCACGGCGTGGGCTCCTTCTACTTCTCCTTCGTGCTCGGCTACAACCAGGGCAAGGTCGGCGGCAACGCCCCGCAGGACTGGAGCGCGCTGTTCGACACCAAGACCTACCCGGGCAAGCGCGCCCTGTACAAGTGGCCTAGCCCCGGCGTGCTGGAACTGGCCCTGCTGGCCGACGGCGTGCCCGCCGACAAGCTCTACCCGCTGGACCTGGACCGCGCCTTCAAGAAGCTCGACAGCATCAAGAAGGACATCGTCTGGTGGGGCGGCGGCGCCCAGTCCCAGCAGCTGCTGGCCTCCGGCGAGGCGACCATGGGGCAGTTCTGGAACGGCCGCGTCTACGCCCTGCAGCAGGACGGCGCGCCGGTGGGCGTGAGCTGGAAGCAGAACCTGGTCATGGCCGACTTCCTGGTGGTGCCCAAGGGCTCGAAGAACAAGGACGCGGCCATGAAGTTCCTGGCCGAGGCCTCCAGCGCCAAGGGCCAGGCCGAGTTCGCCAACCTCACCGCCTACGCCCCGGTGAACCTCGACAGCGTCGGCCAGCTCAAGGGCGACCTCGCCCCCAACCTGCCGACCGCCTACGCTAAGGATCAGATCACCCTCGACTACGCGTACTGGGCCAAGAACGGCCCGGCCATCGCGGCACGGTGGAACGAATGGCTGGTCAAGTGAAGCTGACGGCCGCTCCCCACGGCCGCTCCACTCCCGTCGACGGCGCCGCGCGCGCCGCCGACGCGGTGCAAACGAGGTCGCCGATGAAGCCGCAAGGCGTGTCGCCCTGGCGCGGCTCGGCCAAGCTGCTGCCAGCCCTGCTGTTCCTCGGCCTGTTCTTCCTCGCCCCGCTGGTCGGCCTGCTGCTGCGCGGCGTGCTCGAACCCACCCCGGGGCTGGACAACTACGCCCAGCTGTTCGCCAACTCGGCCTACACGCGGGTGCTGTTCAACACCTTCGCGGTGGGCGCGCTGGTCACCCTGATCAGCCTGCTGCTGGGCTTCCCCCTGGCCTGGGCGATCACCCTGGTGCCGCGCGGCTGGGGCCGCTGGCTGCTGAACATCGTGCTGCTGTCGATGTGGACCAGCCTGCTCGCCCGCACCTACTCCTGGCTGGTGCTGCTGCAGGCCTCCGGGGTGATCAACAAGGTGCTGATGGCCCTGGGCATCATCGACCAGCCGCTGGAACTGGTGCACAACCTCACCGGCGTGGTGATCGGCATGAGCTACATCATGATCCCGTTCATCGTGCTGCCGCTGCAGGCGACCATGGCGGCCATCGACCCCATGGTGCTGCAGGCCGGCTCGATCTGCGGCGCCAGCCCCTGGAGCAACTTCTTCAAGGTGTTCCTGCCGCTGTGCCGGCCGGGGCTGTTCTCCGGCGGGCTGATGGTGTTCGTCATGTCCCTGGGCTACTACGTCACCCCGGCGCTGCTGGGCGGCGCGCAGAACATGATGCTGCCGGAATTCATCGTCCAGCAGGTGCAGTCCTTCCTCAACTGGGGCCTGGCCAGCGCCGCCGCGGCGTTGCTGATCCTGATCACCCTGGTGCTGTTCTACGTCTACCTGAAAGTGCAGCCGGAATCCCCGGTCGGCGCCAGTAACGCGAGGTAAGCCGCCATGCTGCTCTCCCCCAACGCCATGGGCCCGCGCCTGCGCGGCGGGCTGTACCTGGTCACCGGCCTGATCGCCGCCTTCCTGCTGCTGCCGATCGTGTTCATCGTGCTGCTGTCGTTCGGCTCCTCGCAGTGGCTGGTGTTCCCGCCGCCGGGCTGGACGCTGAAGTGGTACACCCAGTTCTTCGCCAACCCCGAATGGATGGACGCCGCCCTGGCCAGCCTCAAGGTGGCGGTGCTGACCACTGTCTGCGCGGTGGCCCTGGGCCTGCCGACCGCCTTCGCCCTGGTGCGCGGCAGGTTCCCCGGCCGCGAGTTGCTCTACGGCCTGTTCACCCTGCCGATGATCGTACCGCTGGTGATCATCGCCGTGGCGGTGTACGCGCTGTTCCTCAAGCTGGGCTACACCGGCACGCTGTTCGCCTTCGTGGTCAGCCACGTGATAGTCGCGCTGCCCTTCACCATCATCTCGATCATCAACTCGCTGAAGCTGTTCGACCAGTCCATCGAGGACGCCGCGGTGATCTGCGGCGCCTCGCGCCTGCAGGCGGTGTTCAGGGTGACCTTCCCGGCCATCCGCCCGGGCATGGTCGCCGGCGGCCTGTTCGCCTTCCTCGTCTCCTGGGACGAGGTGGTGCTCAGCGTGATGATGGCCAGCCCCACCCTGCAGACCCTGCCGGTGAAGATGTGGACCACCCTGCGCCAGGACCTGACCCCGGTGATCGCCGTCGCCTCGACGCTGCTGATCGGCCTGTCGGTCCTGGTGATGCTCGCCGCCGCGCTGCTGCGCCGGCGCAATGAAGTCAGCGCCTGAGCGCGAGGAGTCAGACAATGAGTGCCGTCATCCAAGAAACCGCGCCGGGCGGGACCCTGGTCAGCCTGCGCAACCTGAACAAGCACTACGGCGACTTCACCGCCGTGGACAACATCAACCTCGACATCCGCGACGGCGAGTTCCTCACCTTCCTCGGCTCCAGCGGCTCGGGCAAGAGCACCACGCTGTCGATGCTGGCCGGCTTCGAGACGCCCAGCAGCGGCGAGATCCTGGTGCAGGGCCAGTCGCTGGTGAACGTGCCGCCGCACAAGCGCGACATCGGCATGGTGTTCCAGCGCTACTCGCTGTTCCCGCACCTGTCGGTGCGCGACAACATCGGCTTCCCGCTGGACATCCGCAAGCAGAAGGGCGACGCGCGCGAGCGCCGCGTCGACGCCATGCTCAAGCTGGTGCAACTGGAGAAGTTCGCCCAGCGCCGCCCGGCGCAGCTTTCCGGTGGCCAGCAGCAGCGCGTGGCGATCGCCCGCGCGCTGGTCTACGAGCCGCGCATCCTGCTGATGGACGAACCCCTGGGCGCGCTGGACAAGAAGCTGCGCGAGGACCTGCAGGACGAACTGCGCCACCTGCACCGGCGCCTGGGCATCACCATCGTCTACGTGACCCACGACCAGGAAGAGGCCATGCGCCTGTCGCAGCGCATCGCCATCTTCAGCCACGGCAGGATCGTCGGCCTGGGCAGCGGCTACGACCTCTACCAGAACCCGCCGAACACCTTCGTCGCCTCCTTCCTCGGCAACTCCAACTTCCTCCGCGTGCAGGCCCAGGGCAACGCCGCGGCGCGCTTCGAGAGCAGCGTGCTGGGCATCCGCCCCACCGGCGGCCTGCGCGAAGGCCAGGACCTGGTGCTGATGGTGCGCCCGGAGAAGGCCCTGGCCCTGACCGCCGAACAGGCCGCCGCGCAGCCCCTGCAGGCCGGCTGGAACGAACTGGGCGCCACGGTGCAGGAAGTGGTGTTCCTCGGCGAGAGCCAGACCTGCAGCGTGACCACCGTGGGCGGCACCCAGCTGACCCTCAAGGCGCTCTCCGGCGGCCAGCCGCTGCACCCGGGCAGCCCGGTGCGGGTACGCTGGGCGGCGGCCGACGCCTGCGTCTACGGCGAATGGAGCGAGAGCGACCTGGTCAAGGGCGCGCACTGATCCTTTGAAGTCCCTTGCGCCCCCGGCCGTTGTGGCGGCCGGGGGCTTTTTTTGCCTGCGGCTCCCGCTCCATATTTCCCCGTAGGAGCGGACCCTACCCACATCATTCCCTGTAAGAGCGCGCCCTGCGCGCGAAATCGCGGGCAGGGCCCGCTCCTACAGGTTGACGCCGAACGCCGAATGGCCCGTAGGGCGAATAACCGTTCGCGGTTATCCGCCGTTGGCCGGGGCACCGGGGCGTCCGGCGTGGCCAGTGAATCCAGTCGCGGACGGAGTCTCCTACGTCCGTGCGTCCTGGAACCGTAGGAGCGGACTCCGTCCGCGATCATGGCTACGGACCGGGCCGGCGGATGGCTCCGTGCGGCAAGAAAAAGCCCCGCCAGAGCTGCTCTCGGGGCGGGGCGGAGAGTGGGACGAGGAATCAGTCGGCCAGGCCCAGGCGGCCCTGCAGGCTTGCGCGGGCCTGGCCGCGGGTGGCCAGGCAGTAGTACAGCGGGCAGGTCACCAGCAGGCCGGCCAGCCAGGACAGGTCGGCGCCTTCCAGGTAGTTGGCGTAGGGGCCGACGTAGAGCGCGGTGTTGGCGAAGGGCAGCTGCACCAGGATGCCGATGGCGTAGGCGACGATCGCGTGCGGGTTGAAGCGCCCGTAGATGCCGCCGTCGGCGCGGAAGATCGAGGCGATGTCGTAGCGGCCGCGCTTGACCAGGTAGAAGTCGATCAGGTTGATGCAGGCCCAGGGCACCAGGACCAGCAGCAGGGTGAGGATCAGCCCGATGAACTGCGCGATGAAATTCGCCGAGGCGCTCAGCGCCACCAGGCAGCTACCGGCGAGCACCACCGACGACAGCGCCACGCGCAGGCGCACGCTGGGCGTCCAGGTGGCGGCGAAGGTCTGGATCGAGGTGACGATGGAGAGCACCGCGCCGTACAGGTTCAGCGCGTTGTGGCTGATGATGTTGAGCAGGAACAGCACCATCAGCGCCGGGCCGAACACGCCGGTGGCCTGCTTCACCGCGGCCATGGCCTCGGTGCCTTCGG
Source organism: Pseudomonas delhiensis (assembly GCF_900187975.1). GTDB lineage: Bacteria > Pseudomonadota > Gammaproteobacteria > Pseudomonadales > Pseudomonadaceae > Pseudomonas > Pseudomonas delhiensis. The sequence continues at coordinate 216,195 of NZ_FZPC01000007.1, forward strand.
GGGTGGCCAGCACCGCCACCGCGCCGAAGCTGAACGACAGGCTGGTGCCCAGCACCGCGCCCAGGAAAGTGGCGAAGAACGGCCTGGCGATGCCGACGCTGGCCGGCAGGTAGCGCGAGTAGTCCGAGGTGTAGGGCGAGAAGCTGACCTGCCAGATGATCCCCAGGCACAGGGTGGCGACGAAGCCGGAAAGGTTGAAGCCGCCGCGGCTGAAGAAGTCCGCCGGCAGCTGCTGGCAGAAGATCCAGGCGAAGCCCAGCAGCAGCGCGCCGCCCATCACCCAGGTGCCGATGCGGTTGAGGCTGTGGATGAAGCGGTAGCCGATCACGCCGATGGCGGTGGCGCCCAGCGCGCCGAGCAGGATGCCCGCCGGCAGCGGCACGGCCGGGGCGATGCTGTGGATCGACTCGCCGGCCAGGACGATGTTGGAGATGAAGAAGCCGAGGTAGATGAGCGCGGTGAAGAACACGATCAGCAAGGCGCCGTAGCGGCCGAACTGGCCGCGGCTCTGGACCATCTGCGGGATGCCCAGCTGCGGCCCCTGGGCCGAGGCCAGGGCGATGCCGACGCCGCCGAGCATGTGCCCGAGGAAGATCGCGACCAGGCCCCAGAGCAGGTCCAGGTGGTAGACCTGGACCACCATGGCGCCGGTCACCACCGGCAGCGGCGCGATATTGGTGCTGAACCACAGGGTGAACAGGTCGCGGGCACGGCCATGGCGCTCGGCCGGGGGCACGTAGTCGACGGTGTGGTTCTCGATGAGCGGGGTGGACTCGGTGTGGGACATCTTCTGGCTCGCTGCGGATGGCCGGGCGCGGGCGCGGAGCGGCCGGCCACATGGCCGACGGCGTTCCACTGCGGGCGCGGACAGTCGGGAATCGGGATTGCAGGAATCAGGCCACGAGCGGCCTGGCGCGGGACCGGCGGTGCCGGGGCGGGTGCAACCTCGGGGAATCATCGAGCCAGGCCCCTTCGGAGGCGCGGCGGGGGAACATCATGCACAGCATCTTCTTGTCTTCTTTGTACGAAAGCTACGTATGTATTTGCCTTCGGCAGCAGGCCCCGTAAAGGGCTGGTAGGCACGCCAAGACGAAGACCATATTATGGTATTCCAAGATTCCGGCAAGCCTTTTCCCCACCAGCAGCCCCGACCCGGGGCTATCCAGGCGGCCATCCAGGCCCCTCGGAGAACCGCTGAAACCCTTGCCGCCCGAGGGCTTGATCCCAAAGAGCGACGTTCGTCGGCAACCGACTGGCGGTCATCCCGGGGCTTGAACTTTCAGTAATACGGTATACCATCAGACGAAAATAATTCCTCCAACGCCCGCCCCCGTGGCAGCAGGTACCCGCAATGATCGACGCCAACCTCTACAAACAAGTCATGGGCTCCTTCCCCTCCGGCGTGACCGTGATCACCACCCTGGACGAGGATGGCCAACTGGTGGGCCTGACCGCCAGCGCCTTCAGCTCGCTGTCGATGGACCCGGCGCTGGTGCTGTTCTGCCCCAACTACAGCTCCGACTCCTACCCGGTGCTGATCCGCCGCAGGCAGTTCGCCATCCACCTGCTCTCCGCCGAGCAGCAGCGCGAGGCCTACAGCTTCGCCAAGAAGGGCAAGGACAAGGCGCAAGGCATCGACTGGCAACTGAGCGAGCTGGGCAACCCGCTGCTGGAAGGCGCCACCGCGGTGATCGAGTGCGAGCTGTGGCGCGAGTACGAAGGCGGCGACCACGCGATCATGGTCGGCGCGGTGAAGAACCTGGTGGTGCCGGAACAGCGGGTGCAGCCGATGGTTTACTGCCGCGGGAAGATGGGGGCGCTGCCGGCGCTGGCCTGATACCCGTAGGGCGCATAACGCCTACGGCGTTATCCGCCATTGCCGCCGGGCTCCGGTGCATTGGCCGACGGCGGATAACCGCGAACGGTTATTCGCCCTACGCCGCGGCAATGAGGTTGGTTCGCTTCATTGACGGATAATCGCGGACGGAGTCCGCTCCTACGGCGCCAGGGAAGCACGGTCGTAGGAGCAACTGTCTTGGAGCCGAGGTGCCTTTCGTTTCGTAGGATCGAGGGGGACGCCTAGTTCTTGCTCGCGAACCTTGGGCCCGCGCTCCGATCTCCCCCTCGTCATTCCCGCGAACGCGGGAAGCCAGAGACTTTTGCGTTGGGCTCGGTGTAACGCGCCGCTCCGAGTGCGTTGATGTTTCTCGTTTCGCCCCCTCGGGCGAGTCACTTTTGTCAATCGCCACAAAAGTAACCAAAAAGGCTTGCCGGTACGACTCACCCACATAGGTGACAAATCGGTTCAGGCACATGGGTAACAGTTTCTAACCTGCAGGGGTCACCTCACGAGGACTGGCCCATGCCTTGGCGAGAGCTGAAACCTATGGATGAGAAAGTACTGTTCATTGCCGACTATCTGCGTGAGCTCTACAGCTTCACTGTGTTGTGCGAGCGCTTCGGCATCAGTCGCAAGACCGGCTACAAATGGGTGGAGCGCTACCGACACGCGGGTCTGGAGGGGCTGGACGAACAAAGCCGGCGCCCCCATAAGCAAGCGTTTACGACGCCTTACGTGATCCGCGAATACATCCTCAAGTTACGTCGGGATTCGAATGTCGATTTAGGCCCGAAGAAGATCCAGGTGCTGGTCGAGCAGCGTTACCCCGGGCAGAGCCCTTCGCGGACCACGATTTACAACATCCTCAAGCAGGCGGACCTGGTCGCGCCGCGACGAGTGCGCCAGCGGATACCGGCTTATCCAAAACCACTGACCCCGGCGAAGGCTCCCAACGACCTCTGGACGGCCGATTACAAAGGACAGTTCCTCACCCGCGATGGGCAATGGTGCTACCCGCTTACGGTCATGGACCATGCCAGCCGCTACCTCCTGGCCTGCGATGGACTGCTTGGCCCACGCCTGGCCGAAACGCAGGCGGTCTTCGAGCGCCTGTTCCGTACCTACGGACTACCGTCCCGCCTGCGCACGGACAACGGCACGCCCTTTGTCAGCAAGGGGCGGGCGGGCCTGTCGCGGTTATCCATCTGGTGGTTGCGCCTGGGCATCCTCCCCGAACGCATCGCACCCGGCCACCCGGAACAGAATGGTCGCCATGAGCGTATGCACCGCACGCTCAAATTCGCCGCTGTCCAGCCACCCGAGGCTGATCTGAGCAGTCAGCAGACCTGCTTCGAGAACTTCCTGCAGCACTACAACCATGAGCGGCCGCATGAAGCCCTGGAGCAGAAAACCCCGGCGCAGTGCTATGTCCCTTCACCAC
>NZ_FZPC01000063.1 GCF_900187975.1 Pseudomonas delhiensis
CCAACTGCTCTTTAACAAGTTGAATCAAGCAATTCGTGTGGGTGCTTGTGAGCTAAGACTGGTGATCGCAAGATTATCAGCATCACAAGTAACACTCGTGAATTCGAGAGTTTTTTGCGATTGCTGAGCCAAGTTTAGGGTTTTCTCAAAACCCGATCAGTATTGAACTGAAGAGTTTGATCATGGCTCAGATTGAACGCTGGCGGCAGGCCTAACACATGCAAGTCGAGCGGATGAAGGGAGCTTGCTCCCGGATTCAGCGGCGGACGGGTGAGTAATGCCTAGGAATCTGCCTGGTAGTGGGGGACAACGTTCCGAAAGGAGCGCTAATACCGCATACGTCCTACGGGAGAAAGTGGGGGATCTTCGGACCTCACGCTATCAGATGAGCCTAGGTCGGATTAGCTAGTAGGTGGGGTAATGGCTCACCTAGGCGACGATCCGTAACTGGTCTGAGAGGATGATCAGTCACACTGGAACTGAGACACGGTCCAGACTCCTACGGGAGGCAGCAGTGGGGAATATTGGACAATGGGCGAAAGCCTGATCCAGCCATGCCGCGTGTGTGAAGAAGGTCTTCGGATTGTAAAGCACTTTAAGTTGGGAGGAAGGGCAGTAAGTTAATACCTTGCTGTTTTGACGTTACCAACAGAATAAGCACCGGCTAACTTCGTGCCAGCAGCCGCGGTAATACGAAGGGTGCAAGCGTTAATCGGAATTACTGGGCGTAAAGCGCGCGTAGGTGGTTTGGTAAGATGGATGTGAAATCCCCGGGCTCAACCTGGGAACTGCATCCATAACTGCCTGACTAGAGTACGGTAGAGGGTGGTGGAATTTCCTGTGTAGCGGTGAAATGCGTAGATATAGGAAGGAACACCAGTGGCGAAGGCGACCACCTGGACTGATACTGACACTGAGGTGCGAAAGCGTGGGGAGCAAACAGGATTAGATACCCTGGTAGTCCACGCCGTAAACGATGTCGACTAGCCGTTGGGATCCTTGAGATCTTAGTGGCGCAGCTAACGCGATAAGTCGACCGCCTGGGGAGTACGGCCGCAAGGTTAAAACTCAAATGAATTGACGGGGGCCCGCACAAGCGGTGGAGCATGTGGTTTAATTCGAAGCAACGCGAAGAACCTTACCTGGCCTTGACATGTCCGGAATCCTGCAGAGATGCGGGAGTGCCTTCGGGAATCGGAACACAGGTGCTGCATGGCTGTCGTCAGCTCGTGTCGTGAGATGTTGGGTTAAGTCCCGTAACGAGCGCAACCCTTGTCCTTAGTTACCAGCGGGTTATGCCGGGCACTCTAAGGAGACTGCCGGTGACAAACCGGAGGAAGGTGGGGATGACGTCAAGTCATCATGGCCCTTACGGCCAGGGCTACACACGTGCTACAATGGTCGGTACAGAGGGTTGCCAAGCCGCGAGGTGGAGCTAATCCCACAAAACCGATCGTAGTCCGGATCGCAGTCTGCAACTCGACTGCGTGAAGTCGGAATCGCTAGTAATCGTGAATCAGAATGTCACGGTGAATACGTTCCCGGGCCTTGTACACACCGCCCGTCACACCATGGGAGTGGGTTGCTCCAGAAGTAGCTAGTCTAACCTTCGGGGGGACGGTTACCACGGAGTGATTCATGACTGGGGTGAAGTCGTAACAAGGTAGCCGTAGGGGAACCTGCGGCTGGATCACCTCCTTAATCGAAGATCCCGGCTTTCTCATAAGCTCCCACACGAATTGCTTGATTCACTGGTAAGCGACGGTTAGGCAACCCTATATGGGTCTGTAGCTCAGTCGGTTAGAGCGCACCCCTGATAAGGGTGAGGTCGGCAGTTCGAATCTGCCCAGACCCACCAATCGTTGGAAAAGAGGGGGCCATAGCTCAGCTGGGAGAGCGCCTGCTTTGCACGCAGGAGGTCAGGAGTTCGATCCTCCTTGGCTCCACCATCTCCGCATCGTCGTAAAGCTCAGACAGGAATGTTCGGTAGAGCGAACCTTGCTGTCTGGTCTTTGTACCGGAACCGTTCTTTAAAAATTTGGGTATGTGATAGAAGTAGACTGAATGATCTCTTTCACTGGGGATTGTTCAAGTCAAGGTAAAATTTGCGAGTTCAAGCGCGAATTTTCGGCGAATGTCGTCTTCACGTTCGAGACGTATGACCAGATTGCTTGGGGTTATATGGTCAAGTGAAGAAGCGCATACGGTGGATGCCTTGGCAGTCAGAGGCGATGAAAGACGTGGTAGCCTGCGATAAGCTTCGGGGAGTCGGCAAACAGACTTTGATCCGGAGATCTCTGAATGGGGGAACCCAGCCAGCACAAGCTGGTTATCACACACTGAATCCATAGGTGTGTGAGGCGAACCAGGGGAACTGAAACATCTAAGTACCCTGAGGAACAGAAATCAACCGAGATTCCCTTAGTAGTGGCGAGCGAACGGGGACTAGCCCTTAAGCTTCTTGGAATCTAACAGAACGCTCTGGAAAGTGCGGCCATAGTGGGTGATAGCCCCGTATGTGAAAGGTTCCAGGAAGTGAAATCGAGTAGGACGGCGCACGTGAAACGTTGTCTGAACATGGGGGGACCATCCTCCAAGGCTAAATACTACTGACTGACCGATAGTGAACCAGTACCGTGAGGGAAAGGCGAAAAGAACCCCGGAGAGGGGAGTGAAATAGAACCTGAAACCGTATGCGTACAAGCAGTGGGAGCCCACGTTGTTGGGTGACTGCGTACCTTTTGTATAATGGGTCAGCGACTTATATTCAGTGGCGAGCTTAACCGAATAGGGGAGGCGTAGCGAAAGCGAGTCTTAATAGGGCGTTTAGTCGCTGGGTATAGACCCGAAACCGGGCGATCTATCCATGAGCAGGTTGAAGGTTAGGTAACACTGACTGGAGGACCGAACCCACTCCCGTTGAAAAGGTAGGGGATGACTTGTGGATCGGAGTGAAAGGCTAATCAAGCTCGGAGATAGCTGGTTCTCCTCGAAAGCTATTTAGGTAGCGCCTCACGTATCACTCCAGGGGGTAGAGCACTGTTTCGGCTAGGGGGTCATCCCGACTTACCAAACCGATGCAAACTCCGAATACCTGGAAGTGTCAGCGTGGGAGACACACGGCGGGTGCTAACGTCCGTCGTGAAAAGGGAAACAACCCAGACCGCCAGCTAAGGTCCCAAAGTTGTGGTTAAGTGGTAAACGATGTGGGAAGGCTTAGACAGCTAGGAGGTTGGCTTAGAAGCAGCCACCCTTTAAAGAAAGCGTAATAGCTCACTAGTCGAGTCGGCCTGCGCGGAAGATGTAACGGGGCTCAAACCACACACCGAAGCTGCGGGTGCATCGCAAGATGCGCGGTAGAGGAGCGTTCTGTAAGCCTGTGAAGGTGAGTTGAGAAGCTTGCTGGAGGTATCAGAAGTGCGAATGCTGACATGAGTAACGACAATGGGAGTGAAAAACTCCCACGCCGAAAGACCAAGGGTTCCTGCGCAACGTTAATCGACGCAGGGTTAGTCGGCCCCTAAGGCGAGGCAGAAATGCGTAGTCGATGGGAAACAGGTTAATATTCCTGTACTTCTAGTTACTGCGATGGAGGGACGGAGAAGGCTAGGCCAGCTTGGCGTTGGTTGTCCAAGTTTAAGGTTGTAGGCTGGGCACTTAGGCAAATCCGGGTGTTCAAGGCCGAGAGCTGATGACGAGCTTTCTTTTAGAGAGCGAAGTGGTTGATGCCATGCTTCCAGGAAAAGCTTCTAAGCTTCAGGTAACTAGGAACCGTACCCCAAACCGACACAGGTGGTCGGGTAGAGAATACCAAGGCGCTTGAGAGAACTCGGGTGAAGGAACTAGGCAAAATGGCACCGTAACTTCGGGAGAAGGTGCGCCGGTGAGGGTGAAGTATTTACTGCGTAAGCCCACGCCGGTCGAAGATACCAGGCCGCTGCGACTGTTTATTAAAAACACAGCACTCTGCAAACACGAAAGTGGACGTATAGGGTGTGACGCCTGCCCGGTGCCGGAAGGTTAATTGATGGGGTTAGCGAAAGCGAAGCTCTTGATCGAAGCCCCGGTAAACGGCGGCCGTAACTATAACGGTCCTAAGGTAGCGAAATTCCTTGTCGGGTAAGTTCCGACCTGCACGAATGGCGTAACGATGGCGGCGCTGTCTCCACCCGAGACTCAGTGAAATTGAAATCGCTGTGAAGATGCAGTGTATCCGCGGCTAGACGGAAAGACCCCGTGAACCTTTACTGTAGCTTTGCACTGGACTTTGAGCCTGCTTGTGTAGGATAGGTGGGAGGCTTTGAAGCGTGGACGCCAGTTCGCGTGGAGCCAACCTTGAAATACCACCCTGGCATGCTTGAGGTTCTAACTCTGGTCCGTGATCCGGATCGAGGACAGTGTATGGTGGGCAGTTTGACTGGGGCGGTCTCCTCCTAAAGAGTAACGGAGGAGTACGAAGGTGCGCTCAGACCGGTCGGAAATCGGTCGCAGAGTATAAAGGCAAAAGCGCGCTTGACTGCGAGACAGACACGTCGAGCAGGTACGAAAGTAGGTCTTAGTGATCCGGTGGTTCTGTATGGAAGGGCCATCGCTCAACGGATAAAAGGTACTCCGGGGATAACAGGCTGATACCGCCCAAGAGTTCATATCGACGGCGGTGTTTGGCACCTCGATGTCGGCTCATCACATCCTGGGGCTGAAGCCGGTCCCAAGGGTATGGCTGTTCGCCATTTAAAGTGGTACGCGAGCTGGGTTTAGAACGTCGTGAGACAGTTCGGTCCCTATCTGCCGTGGACGTTTGAGATTTGAGAGGGGCTGCTCCTAGTACGAGAGGACCGGAGTGGACGAACCTCTGGTGTTCCGGTTGTCACGCCAGTGGCACTGCCGGGTAGCTATGTTCGGAATAGATAACCGCTGAAAGCATCTAAGCGGGAAACTAGCCTCAAGATGAGATCTCACTGGGGACTCGATCCCCCTGAAGGGCCGTCGAAGACTACGACGTTGATAGGTCGGGTGTGTAAGCGCTGTGAGGCGTTGAGCTAACCGATACTAATTGCCCGTGAGGCTTGACCATATAACACCCAAACAATTTGTGTGTTGGACGGTGAAGTCGACGAACCGAAAGTTCGCAAGAACCGCAAAGAATACCTGTCACATACCCGAATCGGGATGAGCGTGAGCGCAAGCCACGAGCATCCGAAAGAATTGCTTGACGACCATAGAGCGTTGGAACCACCTGATCCCATCCCGAACTCAGCAGTGAAACGACGCATCGCCGATGGTAGTGTGGGGTTTCCCCATGTGAGAGTAGGTCATCGTCAAGCACCTATCCCAAAACCCC
>NZ_FZPC01000046.1 GCF_900187975.1 Pseudomonas delhiensis
AGGGAACTGTCAATCAGATTATGCATGGGTTTGGGTAGCCAGATAATTACAGGGTGTAGGTTCTCATCCCGCCGCAAAAAACAGATGCCCGCCATGCTGCTCAAGAAAACGACTGGCTGTTGCCCAACGGACAACGCAATTTCACGAGAAAGTCCCTGGCACGCTGTTTGTGCGTATTGCTATTCGGGCACTGGACTTCGGCGCCTGCTGCTTGGGAATGACTGCGGTTTAACGCGCCTGCAATATTAGGTAGCCACTAGAGTTTGAAATATCTGATCCGTTCGAAATCACCCCTTCCTGGTCTTACTTTTCAAAAGCTGCGGGCGGCTGGAGGGAGGTCTTCATGTCGGCGGCCTCTGGAGCCCGACGGGCGCCATGCTGTCGGTTCCTTTCATTCAGGCGGGGCCAGCTCGCCAGATTATGGGTGCGCAAGCAGGCTGATTCGATCGCCATTGGTACTTGACCGATTTTTTTTGGTACTCGGGGAAAATTTGAGACAGCGTTGTATGGTTGGTCTTTAAGTCACTGAATTAGCATCAACCTCTCATGCATTCATTGGGGTTATTGCAGTGGCTAGATATTGATGTCCTTGATCCTGTAGTCGTCGCCGGCCGTTCTGCTGCTTCGGGAAGTCTCTTTCGGATTGTTTGTGAAAAAGCAGCCTGGAGAGATTTAATTACTGCGAGTCAATCATGGCCATTGCCGCGTGCGATTTTTGGCAGTTCGGTCTCAAGCTTTCAATCCAAACACCAATAGATGATGGAAGTTCATAAATGAAATTGAAAAGCACGTTTGCCGTGGGCAGCCTGGTTGCCACTTTTTCGCTCGGCGCACTGGCCCAGGGAACGGGCGCGGTCGAGATGGAGGCATTCGGCAAGCGCTACTTCACCGATAGTTCTCGCGATATCGAGAACGGCAACCTCTATGGTGGTTCGCTGGGATATTTCCTGAGCAATGACCTTGCCCTGGTGTTGTCCTACGGCGAATACCATGACATGACTTCCTATGATGCTTTCCCACCGAACGGCCACAAGGACGTCAAGGGCAACCTCGCGGCCCTCGACGGGGTCTACCACTTCGGCACCCCGGGCGCTGGTCTGCGTCCATACGTGTCCGGCGGCTTCGCTCACCAGAACATCAGCAACCTGCCGCCACGCACCGGCCGCGACCACAGCACCTTCGCCAACGTCGGCGCCGGCCTGAAGTACTACTTCACCGAGAACCTCTTCGCCAAGGCGGGCCTGGACGGCATGTACAACCTCGATGCGCAGGAGGCCGAGTGGATGGCTGGCGTGGGTGTGGGCGTCAACTTCGGTGGCTCGTCCAAGGCCGCGAAGCCCGCGCCCGTAGCGCCCCCGGAGGTATGTTCCGACAGCGACAACGATGGCGTGTGCGACAACGTCGACAAGTGCCCTGACACCGCGGCCAATGTCACCGTCGACGAAAGCGGCTGCCCGGCGGTTGCAGAGGTGGTACGGGTCGAACTGGACGTGAAGTTCGACTTCGACAAGTCCCGGGTGAAAGAAGAAAGCTATGGCGACATCAAGAACCTGGCCCGCTTCATGAACCAGTACCCGGCGACCACCACCACCGTCGAAGGTCATACCGACTCCGTCGGCCCCGACGCCTACAACCAGAAACTGTCCGAGCGTCGCGCCAACGCCGTTCGCGACGTGCTGGTCAGCGAGTATGGCGTGGGCTCCGAGCGCGTCAGCGCAATTGGCTACGGCGAAACCCGCCCGGTCGCCGACAACGCGAGCGAGGCGGGCCGCGCAGTCAACCGTCGCGTAGAAGCCGAAGTGGAGACTCAGGTCAAGTAACTCCCACCCCCATGGATGCACCCGGCCGAAGCCGGGTGCATCCATGGGCGATCAGGAATCCTGGAGCGTGAAGGAGATAGAGATTTGAACCTTTGTCTTACCGCTGGAAATCTGCGACTCAGGCAACTGCGAGCAGCGTACCAGCAGCCCATCCGCATCTTGCTGGATGAATCTTGCGCAAGCGCCATCGATGCCAGCGTCGCCTGCGTTGAACGAATCCTTGCCGAGGGGCGTACCGCATACGGCATCAACACCGGCTTCGGCCTTCTGGCCTCGACCCGTATCGCCCCCGATGAACTGGAGAAGCTGCAGCGCTCGCTGGTGCTTTCGCATGCGGCCGGCGTCGGCGATGCCCTGGACGACGCCATGGTGCGCCTCATCATGTTGCTGAAGGTGAATAGCCTGGCGCGAGGCTATTCGGGCATCCGCCGAAAGGTCATCGAGGCGCTCGTCGCCTTGATCAATGCCGAGGTATATCCCCACATCCCGCTGAAAGGTTCGGTAGGGGCGTCGGGTGACCTGGCCCCCTTGGCGCACATGTCGCTGGTGCTGCTGGGCGAAAGCAAGGCGAGATACCGCGGCGAGTGGTTGCCAGCCCCCCAGGCATTGGCAATTGCCGGCCTGGAGCCGCTGACCTTGGCGGCAAAAGAGGGCCTGGCGCTGCTCAATGGAACGCAGGTGTCCACGGCCTATGCGCTGCGAGGGCTGTTCGAAGCTGAAGACCTGCTTGCCGCGGCGACCGTATGCGGGGCGCTGAGCGTAGAAGCCATGCTCGGCTCGCGCGCGCCCTTCGATCCCCGGATCCATGCGGCTCGGGGCCAGGAGGGGCAGATCGACATCGCGGCGGCGTACAGGGCATTGCTGACCGACGACAGCGAAATCGCGCGCTCGCATGAGCACTGCGACAAGGTGCAAGACCCGTACTCGTTGCGCTGCCAGCCGCAAGTGATGGGCGCCTGCCTGACTCAATTGCGCAATGCGGCGGCGGTCCTCGAGGTCGAGGCCAATGCGGTTTCGGACAATCCACTGGTGTTCGCCGACAGCGGCGACGTCATTTCGGGTGGGAACTTCCACGCAGAGCCGGTGGCAATGGCTGCCGACAACATCGCGCTGGCCATTGCGGAAATCGGCTCGCTGTCGGAGCGACGCATCTCCCTGATGATGGACCGGCACATGTCGCAACTGCCGCCATTCCTGGTCGAGAACGGCGGGGTCAACTCGGGCTTCATGATCGCGCAAGTCACAGCCGCGGCCTTGGCCAGCGACAACAAGGCGCTGGCTCACCCTGCCAGCGTCGATAGCCTGCCCACGTCCGCCAACCAGGAAGACCACGTATCCATGGCGCCCAATGCAGGCAAGCGCCTCTGGGCAATGGCGGAAAACGTTCGAGGAATCATCGCCATCGAATGGCTGGGCGCGTGCCAGGGGCTGGACTTCCGAAAGGGGCTTAGAACCTCCGCAAGCCTGGAGCAGGCCCGCCACATCCTGCGGGAGACGGTTCCGTACTACCAGGAAGATCGTTTCTTCGCGCCAGACATCGAGGCTGCCAGCAGGCTGCTCGCAAATGGCTGCCTCACCACGCTGATGCCTGCGGGAGTTCTGCCAAGCCTTTAAACCCTTTTTCCGGCGCCCCTCGGGGCGCCTTGCATCCTGTATGACAAGAACAATCAACGATCAGGAGTACATGGAATGTCGAAGCAAGCTGGCCTGCAGCGCGGGCTGAACGCGCGTCATATTCGGTTCATCGCCTTGGGGTCTGCCATTGGCACAGGCCTGTTCTATGGCTCCGCCTCCGCGATCCAGATGGCAGGCCCTGCAGTACTTCTGGCCTACCTCGTCGCAGGCATGGCGGTATACATGGTCATGCGGGCCCTGGGTGAAATGGCCGTTCGCGATCCCGTGGCGGGCGCGTTCAGTGAATATGCCAGTTCATACCTTGGGCCACTGGCAGGGTTCATCACCGGGTGGACCTATGCCTTCGAGATGATCATCGTGTGCCTGGCGGATGTCACCGCGTTCGGAATCTACATGGGGTTCTGGTTCCCGGAGGTGCCTCGGTGGATCTGGGTCCTGTCGGTCATATTCTTCATCGCCGGGCTGAACCTGTGCACCGTCAAGGTGTTCGGCGAGATGGAATTCTGGCTATCGCTGGTCAAGGTCGCGGCCATCGTCTCGATGATCCTGGCCGGCTTCGGGATACTGCTCTTTGGCTTTGGCCTCGACACCGCGGAGGCTGGCGTAAGCAACCTCTGGGCGCATGGCGGTTTCATGCCGAACGGCATCGGCGGGGTGATCGCATCATTTGCGGTTGTCGTCTTCGCCTTTGGCGGCATCGAGATCATCGGTATCACCGCAAGCGAGGCAGAAGACCCGCAGCGCGCCATACCCAGGGCGATCAATGCCGTGCCGGTTCGTATCCTGCTGTTCTACGTGCTGACCCTGTTCGTGCTGATGGCGATCTTCCCATGGCCGCAGATCGGTACGCAGGGCAGCCCATTTGTCCAGATCTTCGACGGCCTGGGAATCAGCGCGGCCGCTGCAATCCTGAACCTGGTGGTCATCACCGCGGCGCTGTCGGCCATCAACAGCGACATTTTCGGCGCAGGCCGCATGCTCTACGGCATGGCCCTCCGGGGGCAGGCACCTGGCAGCTTTGCCAAGGTTTCCCGCAATGGCGTGCCCTGGCTCACCGTGGTGGTGATGGCCGGGGCGCTCTTGCTTGGCGTTGTCCTGAACTACCTCATACCGGAGGACGTTTTCCTGTTGATCGCGTCCCTGGCGACGTTCGCCACGGTCTGGGTGTGGCTGATGATCCTGCTGTCGCAGGTTGGCATGCGCCGGCAAATGACGGCGCAGGAAGCCGCACGGCTGAAGTACAAGGTGCCTTTCTGGCCTTATGCCCCAGCCGCCGCAATCGTCTTCATGCTGTTCATATTCGCCATACTGGCCGCGTTTCCGAAGACCCAGATGGCGCTCTGGGCCGGCTTCGCCTGGGTAGGCCTGCTCGTGATCGGGTTCCGGACCATGAATCGCAGGGGAGGGGCAGGGGACAACGTTGCCGAGGATGTAGGCTGATGAGCCTGAGGTTCCGGATGCCTGGCCAGCGTTGACGCTGGCCTTTGGGCCGCTATCGCAATGAGAGCGGCCCTGAGCGTTGCGGCATTGTGGCTCCGTAGAGGGGGGTTGAGGGAAGCGATACCCATCGCCACGACCGTATGGGCTTCCAAGCTCAACCCGTCCTGCGAAGAGCGACGTGGCGCAGCTGACCGAGGCGCCGGTGCCTGACGATGACGGCGGATAACGCCGTAGGCGTTATGCACCCTACGCGGCCAATCGCAGGCGGAGTCCGCCAGCCCGGTGAGCCGGTAATGGAATGAGGGTGGGGGAAAAAGGTGGGAAAAAAAGGGTGGGGCGCAGATCAGCGTGGTAGGAGCAGCACCGGAGTGAGGTGAAGCTGATCGCGCCCCAATGACTGTGGATTAGTCGATGATTTCAATGCGTGGTTGTTGCGAGGTAATTAGACACCGGCCCTGGATATGGAGATATATGACTTGTCTGAAAAACTTGCCTTTATCATGTTGCGGCAAGGAGTCGCTCGGCTGGCCGACGATCATGCTGAAGAATCATGGCCTCGGCATGACCGGTACAGGTGGACCTTGAGGAGGCCTTTGTTGCAGAAGAAGTATCCGGTGCATCCGAGCAGGCTGTAGCGGGTGGCGCGATAGCATGCGATGGCGTGCGAGCACTCCAGGCGTTTGATCCTGCGGTAGGCCCATTGCCAGTGACGCGCAACACGCCATCCGGGGGGAGTGGAGGATTGAATCATGGCCTGCTCCTGGTAGGACAGTATATTTACTCTGATAGTTGGAAATGAGAGGAAGGCTGCGAGAACTTTCTTGCAGATGCGAGCGGAAGTCGGCCTCGTCGAGGCCAGGTAGTCACTTTCATATTCGGGCAATTTGGGTAATTGCAGGTATTCAGCTCCCCAGCCCCGGATGTGGCCCTTAAAAAATGGGCGCTACCAAAATCATCGATAACAGAGCGACGAACCGCGTCATCGTGGTAGCGCCCGTAAACCAAAGCCAAAAGGGAAGAGAGCGACTTATCTAACCACTTTGCGAGGCCAGTAAAAATAGAACTTGTCTTGACTTTATTTGGCGGCGTCTCGAAGTTCGAAGTTTTCTTCGGTCATGTAAACCAGGGCATGGGAAACATTGATGAGCGTGCGCGCAAAGTTCTTGAGCGAATACTCGATCAAATGCCATGCAGGCCGGCATCCAATCGAGGCGGCAATCGATGTCTACTGCATCGATCTTTCCCGAAGGCTCCACACAGGACGTTCGAACAGAACCCATTGCGCACACCTTCACGAAGGAGCGTTGTCAGGGAACGGGTAGAAGAGAAAGGGGGCATTTTGCTGGGGGCGGTTTCTCCAGATCAGGAGGTGGAAGGCAGCAGGCATCGCTCCAGCGTCATCCTGGCAAATACTAAATTTAACATAATATACATTATGCGAAGTCATGGATAAGCGCAGGTGCAGATGGCCCCTGCAGAATCCACCAGGGAAAACCGCTTGTTTGCCGGCTTCGACACCGTCCCCCTGATCGACCAGCTGTTGCTTCGTCTCCGCTCAATCATCATTGCTGCTTGCCCGTTGCCCGTTGCCCGTTGCCCGTTGCCCGTTGCCCGTTTCTCTTTCTGCCTTCCTGTCGAACCGGCTTCGTAGTGTCGATCCATCGTGGCCTTCGGTTCGTGACAGGTTTCGCTCACAAGCTCAGTGCTCGATCATTTCACATTCCCCGAGCGAATCCGCCGGCATCCGTTCAAGCCCTGGTCCAACACCAACCAACACCAACACCAACACCACAACGCAGCGCGACGCTACGTGAAATCTGCAAGCCTCGTGGCCATTCCCCGTCACGCTTTTCACGCAGGCGCATCACCCGTTCGCGTTCGCAGTTCGCCTGTCACAGCGACACGCAACCGACCTCAGGCTGCATTGGCGCCGATCCGCGTGGCGCTCCCTTTATGGCTTGGCGGGATTCATCGACGCGACCCCAACCAGAGCCAGAGCTGCCGCCAGTGATCCTGGCCCGGTTGATCGCGGCGAGACATTCAGAACGCCTGTCCCAACCGGCCTCCAGCGGCCATGGGCGTCGCAATGGCTGCCTTGCCGCGACATGCGAAAATCGCCTCACGGCCCCTCGACCTGCAGGGCTCAAGCTGTCTAGAATGCAGGCTGCAGGCCTTCCTGTCTGTCGCTTCCCGCCCCGCCGGGTCTATTCGTTAGCGCGCAAGTAATATCCGATAACAGCCAGACCTGGATATTGCGCCATACCCCGGTGCGAGCACCGTTTTCCCCATTCCCAGCCCTGACGATGCCGCAATCGCCACAACCACTCTTCGAGACCTTCGCCCGTTTCCATGAGCTGAACTTCATGCAGCTGAGCGAGGAATTGCCCGTGGTGCGCGGCTACCTGCAGGCGTTCGACGAAGACGTGCGGGCCATCGAGGGCTACTTCGCCGTGCATGGGCCCTGCTGGTGGCCGGCAAGCCGCTGCTCGACCTGCGCCGCCGCGATGCCGAGGCCTTCATGGAATTCTGCCTCAACCCGCCCGCCGACTGGGTCGGCCCGGTCATCAAGTCGCGTTTCATGCGCCTAGGCGGCCGCAAGAAGCTGGCGTCCGACAGCCATGTGCCGAACCCCGCCTGGCGCCCCTTCAGCACCACCCTGGCCAAGCGCGAGCGCAAGCTCGCCAGCGAGGCCATGAGCCCCCTGCCCTTGCGCCCGTACCGCATGTCCCAGGGTTCGGTGGCGCAGGTCTTCGCCGTGTGCGGCATCAGCGCGCCATCGGCGTTGTCCACGTCGAACAGCACGGTGTAGAGCACCACTTTGCCCGCCGGCGGCGCCGTCGTGGCCTGGGTGCCGCCCTGCTCGCGCTCCTGCCCCGGCGGGTCACGAATGCCTTCTGCGCCTTGTCGGAGAGGCGCGCAAGCACGGCGCCAATCTCCAGGATCCTCTCGATCACCATCATGCGGAACTCGGGCGAGGGCTCGAAAGGCTCCGGCTGGGCAGCCAGCGTGTCCAGCCAGGCCCGCTCCACCTCGCGCCGGCGCCACAGGTCGACGCACATTCCGCGGGCCATCGCGCACAAATAAGCGCGCGCATCGACAGGGCTGGAGAATCCACGGGAAGCAGGTTTGACGAGCAGACGCAAAAACACGTCATGCGCCATGTCCGCTGCGTCGGCTGCATTGCCAAGGCCCTTGTACAGCCATCCCTTGAGCCAGCCGTGGTGATCGCTATACAGCAAATGCAGCCCCTGCTGCCCGGGAAGCTCGGCGACGGACATTGGTGGCCTCGTGGTTGCTGGAGAAGCGCAGGGAGGGATTGCAAAATGTAAATAGTTACCATTTGCAACCTGATAGCCACCCGCAAAACAAGCCAGGCAGACAGGCATCCCCTCTTCCGTGCCAGCCTTGCCGGAGGCCTGGCGAAAATCATAAGATGGTAATAAGTCTCAATTTCATGAACCGGACTATCCATGTCGGCATCGCGTACCAGGGAATTGGTGAGTCACCTCTATCAAGACAATCACCGCTGGCTGCTAGGCTGGTTGCGGCCGCGGGTCAATTGCACCGAGCTTGCCCGGGACCTGGTGCAGGATGTGTTCATCCGCATCCTGACTGCCCAGGACGCCCCGGATCGCCTGCAGGAGGTACGCGAGCCCCGGGGCTACCTGGCCACCATCGCGCGTAGGCTGATGATCGACCACTACCGGCGCGATCGCCTGGAGCGCGCCTGGCTCGAGGAGCTGGCCGGCCAGCCCGAGGCGCTGGAAATCAGCGAAGAGGACCGGGCCATCCTGCTGGAAACGCTCTGCGAGCTGGACCGTATGCTGGCCGGGCTGGGCCCGAAGGTGCGGCGCGCTTTCCTGCTCTCCCAACTCGAGGGCATGACCTACCGGAAGATCGCCGAAGCCGAGGACCTCAGCGAGGTCACCATCACCCGCTACATCGCCAAGGCCACCCATCACTGCATGCTCTTCCGCCTGGGAGCCCTGCCCTGAGCCTCCTGGACCGCCTCGACCGACAGCAGCGCGAAGCGCTGGAGCAGGCCGCCACCTGGCACAGCCTGCTGCAGAGCGAACACGCCACCGAGCACGACCGCAATGCCTGGCAGCGCTGGCTGGAAGAGCGCGGCGAGAACGCCTGGGCCTGGCGCCAGGTGGAGCTGACGCTTGGCCAGTTCGGCCGCCTGCCTGCTTCGCTCGCGCCCCGGGCCCTGCTCCAGGCCGAGCGGAACGGACGCCTGAACCGACGCACGCTGCTCAAGGGCTTCGTGCTCGTCACAGGCGGCACGGCACTGGGCTATGGCGGCCTTCGCTACACCAGGACGGCGGGATGGGATGCGGACCTGCGTAGCCCGCTGGGCGAGCGGTTCGGCACTACCTTGCCTGACGGCACCCGCGTACAGCTCAACAGCGACAGCGCGGTGGATGTCGCCTATGACGCCCACCAGCGCCAGTTGATCCTGCGTCGCGGCGAGCTGCTGGTGACCACGGCCCCCGATAGCCTGAACCGCCCCTTCCTCGTCCAGGTGCCGCAAGGAACGGTGCAGGCGCTGGGCACCCGCTTCGCCGTGCGCCTGCAGGACGACAGCGCCCAGGTCGCGGTCTTCGAGCACCGTGTCCGCCTCACGCCGGCCCACGGCCAGCCGCTGTTGCTCGAGGCCGGCCAGCAGTGCTCGCTCAGTGCCGATGCTGCCGGCAGGCCTTTCCCCGTTTCTCCGGGCCAGGATGCCTGGAGCACCGGGCTGCTGGTCGCCAACCGGCAGCGGCTGGATGAGTTCCTGGCCAAGCTGGCTCGCTATCGCAGCGGCTGGCTGCACTGCGACCCCGCCGTGGCGGGGCTCAGGATCAGCGGCACCTTCTCCCTGGACGACACCGACAAGGCCCTGCGGGCGGTGGCCTCCAGCCTGCCGGTGCGGGTCGTCCAGCGCACCCGCTATTGGGTCAAGGTCGTGCCTCGCTGAAAATTTCTGCGGGCCGCTGATAGGTTTCCCCGTGCTCCTTCGACTCATCAAGCAGAGGGCAAACGCCCCACTGCCAACCTGGAAGAGCACAACACCACCATGAGAGCACCCTTCGCCCCACGTCCCCTCCCCCTGGCGCTGGCCCAGGCGCTGCTGTTTTCCGCCGTACTGGGCCTGGGCGTCCCGCCCAGGCCGAACCCGATGGCGCCGACGTGCGCGAATACCACATCGGCAAAGGCGACCTGGGCGCAGTGCTGACGCGCTTCGCCACCGAAGCCAAGGTCCTGATCTCCTTCGACCCGGCGCTGACCGACGGCCGCGTGAGCCACGGCCTGGACGGCCGCTACAGCGTGCAGCAAGCCCTGCAACAGCTCCTCGATGGCTCCGGCCTGCAGGCCGTGCAGGACAGCGACGGCCGCTACACCATGAAGCCGGTCTCGGAAGAGCCGGTGAACCTGGGCGTTACCCAGGTCATCTCCAGCCCCCTGGGCACCACCACCGAAGGCACCGGCTCCTACACCACCGGCGCCACCGCCGCCGCCACCGGCCTGCCGCTGTCGACACGCGAAACGCCGCAGTCGGTGAGCGTCATCACCCGCCAGCGGATGGACGACCAGAACATGACCACCCTCGGCGACGTGCTGGCCAACGCGCCGGGCATCTCCGCGCCGCAACTGGATAGCGAGCGCACCGTCTTCGCCTCGCGCGGCTTCTTCATCAACGACCTGCAGTACGACGGCATTTCCAGCTACTACAAGAGCAACTACGCCGCGGGCGAGTCCGAGCTGGACGCCATCATCTACGACCGCATCGAGATCGTCCGCGGCGCCACCGGCCTGCTCACCGGCGCCGGCGAGCCCTCGGTCTCGGTCAACCTGGTGCGCAAGCGCGCCGACAGCAAGGAATTCCGCGGCGAGGCCCAGGTCAGCGCCGGCTCCTGGGACAACTACCGCAGCACCCTGGACCTGTCGGGCCCGCTGACGCCCACCGGCAACGTGCGCGGCCGCCTGGTGGGCGCCTACCAGGACAAGAAGAACTTCTTCGACCGCTATTCCCGCGAGGGCCACGTGGTCTACGGCGTGGTCGACGTGGACCTGACCGACGCCACCACCCTGAGCCTGGGCGCCAGCTACCAGAAGTCCGACGCCGACGGCCTGACCTACGGCGGCGTGCCGCTGTGGAACAGCGACGGCTCGAAGACCCACTACAGCCGTTCGTTCAGCATCGCGCCGAAGTGGAACACCGAGGAAGTCGAGGTCAAGAACTTCTTCGCCAACCTCGAGCACCGCTTCGATAACGACTGGCAGGCGCAGTTCCGGGTGATGCACAACCGCAACGAGGTGGACAACGCACGCATCTTCAACTGGGGCTTTCCCGACACCGAGACCGGCCTGATCGACGCCGAACCCTCGCAGTCCCGCTTCCCCGGCGAGCGCAAGCAGCAGAGCACCGACCTGCGCCTGTCCGGCCCGTTCGAGCTGTTCGGGCGCACCCACGAGGCCGTGGTCGGCGCCACCTACTTCGACCACAAGTACTCCTTCGACTGGATCGGCAACAAGACGCCCTGGCTATCCCCGGTCAGCGTGTACGACTTCGGCCACGTGGCGGAGCCGGAGTGGGACTACGAGAACCGCGAACTCTCCGAGCGCAACCACACCAAGCAGAAGGCCGGCTACGCCGCCCTGCGCCTGTCCCTGGCCGACCCGCTGAAACTGATCCTCGGCGGCCGCTTCACCCAGTACGACCGCGAGGGCGCCGGCTGGGCCTCCTCGGGCGAGTACGACTACAGCGACCACAAGTTCATCCCCTATGCCGGCCTGGTCTACGACCTGAACCAGACCTACTCGCTGTACGCCAGCTACACCAGCATCTTCAACTTCCAGGACTACCGCGACCGCAACGGCGCCTGGCTCGACCCGGTCACCGGCGACGCCTACGAGGCCGGCATCAAGGGCGAATTCCTCGACGGCAGGCTGAACGCCTCGCTGGCCGCCTTCCGCATCGTCCAGGACAACCTCGGCCAGCAGGACGTCGGCTACTCCGTGCCCGGCAACCCCGACAGCCCGGCCTACTACGCCACCGACGGCGCACCTCCAAGGGCGTGGAGTTCGAGCTGTCCGGCGCGCTCACCGAGAACTGGAACGCCTTCTTCTTCGCCACCCACTACAGCGCCAAGGACTCCGACGACAACGACGTGAACACCCAGCTGCCGCGCACCATGGCACGCCTGTTCACCACCTACCGCCTGCCGGGGCAATGGAAGCAGCTGACGGTGGGCGGCGGTGCCAACTGGCAGAGCCGCATCTACTACGACGGCGTAGGTCCCCAGGGCCAGCGCCAGGAGCAGTCCGACTACCTGGTCGCCAGCCTGATGGCCCGCTACGACATCACGCCCCAGGTCTCGGCGCAGCTGAACGTCAACAACCTGTTCGACGAGAAGTACCAGACCGCGGTGAACTGGTACGGCCAAGGCGTGTGGGGCGCCCCGCAACGTCCTGGCCACCTTGAACTACAAGTTCTGAGCGGCATGGTGCCCCTCCGTCGCTTCCCGCTGGAACGACAGCGCCCCGGTGTCATGCCGGGGCTCTGGTTGTGGCCGCGAACGGTCGGTGAGGATGGTCAACTGCACGAGCTTCGCGAGCCGGAGGCCAAGACGTTGCCCTCGCCCTCCCCTGTCATCGACAGGAGCATGGTCGAGGGCAGGCATCGATTCGTGCAGGCAGGTCGCCGCTCTCAGGCTGCCCCTTTTGAGACCGGCCCTTCAGCGCAGGTTGCAGCGCTCGAAGAAGGTCTCCCGGCTCTGCACCATCAGCGCCGCGCGCTTGTGCGGGAAGTCGAATTCCTTTTCCCGCCAGAAGCCCAGGCGCTGCATGTGGCCGATCATCCGCGCGTTGTCCGCCCGGGGCTCGGCGACAATGCGCCGGGTGCGCGGCTCGTCGAGCAGCAGGTAGTGGACCAGGGCGTCCAGCCAGCTCTGCACCTTGTGCGGGCCACGCTGGCTGTCCTCGCCCACCAGCATGTGGATGCCGCGGTCGTAGTCGTCCACTTCGTAGAACGGCGCGATGCGGTCTTCCTTGGCCCAGTAAGCCTCGAAATAGGCGAAGGGCTGGTCGTCGAAGCAGCCGATCAGGGTCAGCGCGTGAGGGTCCAGCGCCAGCTTTTCCAGGTAGGCGCGGTGCTGCGCCGGGCTGCCGCCCTCCTGCCAGAACTCCAGTACGCGCGGGTGGTTCTGCCAGCGGTTGAAGCGTTCCAGGTCGGCGTCGATGTCCAGGGTGCGCAGGGAAATCCAGCTCCCCAGGCACGCATCGAAGCGCCGGTAGACCTCACCTTCCGGCTTGGGCGGGCGTAGCGGGTGGCGCTTGCCGGCGCCCATGCGGAACACCTGGGGGAACGTCCCCTCGCGAGGCTGGCGCAGCCATGGCTGCGGCAGTTGCCAGAAGGCGCTGCGCTCAACCTGCGCCAGGCCGTCGCCGTTGCGGCTGAGCAGCCCCTCGGCGTACGCCTGGGCCGGGCAGTTGGCCGTTTGCAGGAGCAGTACCTGGCGCTGTTCGTCGCCGGCGAAGCACCAGTAGGCGAAGGCCCAGAGGGCGAAGGGCGATGCCTCGGACAGCAGGTGCCAAGCGTGGCCATCGCTTTCCAGGGCGAGCAGCACCGCGCCGTCGAGCGACAGCGCCAGGCGCTGTCCCTGCGTCTCGGCACTCAGTTGACGGCCATCGGGCAGCGGCAGGATGGATTCGGGAAGCGGACTGGACATGCGGATATTCTCGCTTGGAAGCGCCGCCCCCTTGCGGGGTGCGGCGTGCGGGCCCATGGGCTCAGGCGGTCTCGGCGGCCTGCGCGGAGACCGTGCGCCCGGTCGGTTGCGGCTGCAGGTGCTGGAACAGCGAGGCGGAAATCTCCTCCGCCCGCGCCGGCAGGACCGACAGCAGGGTGTCGCTGAGGCCATGGCTGGCCTGGCTGAAGCCCTGCAGGTAGATGGGGGCGCGCAGTTGCGCGTCGGTCTGCAGGCGGTAGTCGCGGCCGACGCGGAAGTCGCCCAGGTGCGCCTGCAGCGGCGCCAGCAGTTCGCGGTGCGAATTGCGCTCGTAGCCGGTGGCCAGGATCACCGCATCGTACTGCTTCTGCTCCACCTCGCCGGTGGCGCTGTCGCGCAGGCTCAGGTGCACGCCGGCGGCGTCGGCGCGCACGCCTTCGACGTGACGGCGGCAGAGGAAGCCGTGGCGGGCCTGCCCGGAGACCTTCTGGCGATAGAAGATGGCGTAGATGCGCTCGATCAGGTCGAGGTCGACCACCGAGTAGTTGGTGTTGTGGTACTCGGCGATCAGCTTCTCGCGCTCGCTCTCCGGCTCCTGGAACACCAGGTCGGTGTAGTCGGGCGCGAAGATCTCGTTGACGAAGGGGCTGTCGTCGGCCGGCTTGAGCACGGCGGCGCGCAGGATCATGTCGACCTGCACCGAGGGGTAGCTGTCGTTGAGGTCGATGAAGGCCTCGGCGGCGCTCTGCCCGCCGCCGACCACCGCGATGCGCATCGGCTCGTGGCGCACGCAGGGCTGCTCGGCCATGCGCTCCAGGTAGCGCGCATGGTGGAACACCCGCGGATCACCGCGCAGGCTGGCGAAGGCTGCCGGGATGCGCGGCGTGCCGCCGGTGCTGAGGACGATGGAGCGCGCCAGGCGGAAGTTCTCGTGGCCCTCGGCGTCGCGCGAGACCACCTTGAGCAGGTCGATGCCGTGGGCGCCGGCGACCGGCTCCACGCGCTGCACTTCCTCGCCGTAGCGGGCCTGCTCGGTGAACTGCCGGGCGACCCAGCGCAGGTAGTCGTTGAACTCCATGCGGCACGGGTAGAAGGTGCCCAGGTTGATGAAGTCCGCCAGGCGCCCCTGGTGGTGCAGGTAGTTGACGAAGCTGTAGGGGCTGGTGGGGTTGCGCAGGCTCACCAGGTCCTTGAGGAAGGAGATCTGCAGTTCGCTCTGCGCCACCAGGGTGTTGCCGTGCCAGCGGTAGTCGCCCTGCTTGTCGAGGAACAGCGCGTGGTAGTCGAGGCCCTCGCGTTGCGCCTGCTCCTGCAGCGCGATGGCCAGCGCCAGGTTGGACGGCCCGAAACCGATGCCGAGAACGTCGTAGGTGGGGGTGATCATCTGGGTCATGCTGCCAATATCCTTAGCCCGTTTGCCAGGAGGCGCGGCGGGTGTCCGCCGGCCAATTGGGGGCGCCGCATCGGCGCCTTGTTTCTGAAAGACGAGACCGCCTTACGGAAATTTAGAATGCGTCCCATTAGCGTTTTCTGTAGGAGTTTCCAGCCGCGAGGAAGCGCACCGCCCTTCCCCGCCGGCCGCGCGGGACGCATCACTGCAGACGGTGGTGCCCGCCCTCTTCGTCCATCGCCATCGAGAACGAGGGCGCCAGGCGGTAGCGGCGCTGGGTGTCGCGCATCAGGACGCCGCTGCGCCCCAGGCTGCGCAAGGTGCTCTGCACGCACGCCAGGGTGATGGAGTTGGTCGGCTCGCGCAGCCGCTGGTACAACTCTTCCACCGTGTAGGCGTCCTGCTCGTGGAAGGCGCTCAGCACCACCAGCCGCGGCAGGCTGGTGCGCAGGCCGGCATGGGCCAGAATCCGCCGGGCGGGGTCGCTGGCTCTGGATTGGGTCATTGGCTTCTCCTTGTCCCCCTGGGCCGGGCGCAGCCAGTGCTGCGGGTGCGCCGCCCTCCTCTTGCATGCTCGAATCCGTTCCACAGGCGCCTGAAGCTCATTGGAAATCATGGGAGTACGCCTCCTTTCATTGCGCCAGGCGCAGCACCTGCAGGCCGGGGTCCGCATCGATCTGCGCCTCGGTGAAGGGCAGCGGCGACCAGGCCTGGCGCGAGAACAGCCGGGTCTGGTCGGCATGGTGCGGCGAACGCGGCTCGCTGGCCTGGGAGAAGGCCAGCAGCCCCTTGGCCTGCGGGCCCTCGGCGGTGAAGCTGACCAGTTGGATGTAGCTGCTGCCGCTCACCACCTCCAGGTGGTCGCCGTGGGGCACGCTCTGCATGGCGTTGTAGATGCCCAGGTGGCCGTCGCCACCGGGGATCGGGATGGGCGGCTGGGCCGCGCTGCTGACCTGCAGCTCGCCCCAGCGCTTGCCCGCACCCAGCTCACGCACTTCCTCACTGGCGGCCAGCAGCGCTTCGCGCACCTGCTTCGCCACTTCGGGCTTGTCCAGGGCGATGCCGCTGGGCGTCTGCAGCGGCCGCGCGGGGTCGAACGGCACCTTCCAGGCGCCCTCCAGCGCGTCGAAGCGGGCCATGAAGCGCTGGAAGTAGACCAGGCCCGGGCCGGCATCGAGGTTGGCGCTGCGGTCCCACTTGGCGAGGCTGCCACAGGCCGGCGACAGCGCGGCGTCCTGCAACCGGCGGCACAGCTCCAGCAGGTCGGGCAGCACCAGGTCGGCGGCGTAGACGTGGTTGCCGGTGACCAGGCGCTGCAGCAGGGGCTCGTCGATGCTGCCCTTGCCCTGCAGGGCCTGCAGCGCGAAGCGGGCGCGCAGGCCGAGCGGCTGGTCCTGGCGGCTGGCCAGCGGCGAGAAGCCTTCCAGCGGCGCCGCCGGGTTGGTCATCCAGGCGCTGTCGTTGGAGTTCTGCACGAAGTCGCGGCGCACCAGCGCCGGCAACTGCGTGGCCGGCTGGATGCCGGGTTGCGCCGCGGCGGGGTCGCGGCTCCAGCCACAGCGCCCGAGGTTGCCCTGCAGCGCCGGCAGGCCCTCGGCCACCAGCGCCGGGATGGCGCAGGCCTGCAGCTGCCCCGGGGTCAGGTTGGGCACCACGGACTGGTTCAGGTAGAGCACGTCGCCGTGCTCGTCGGCGGCCAGGGTGTTCACCCAGGGAATGCCCTGCAGGGACTCCACGCGGTGGCGCAGATCCGCCACGTCGCGCGCCTGGTTGATCGAGTACCACTGCTGCAGCACCCGGGTGTTGTCCAGGTTGGCATCGCGCAGCGCATAGGCTTCGCCGGCGCTCCAGTCGAGCTTGCCGGGCCAGACCAGCAGCGGGCCGTAGACCGATTCGTAGAGTGTGTGCTCGACCGTCTGCAACTGGCCGTCGGCGCCGCGCACCGGCACCTTCACCACGCGCTTCTCCAGCGGCTGCCAGCGCCCGTCCAGGCGGTAGTGCAGCGGGTTCTGCGGGTCCAGCTCCAGGCGGTAGAGGGTGAAGTGGCTGGAGGTATCCACCGTGTGCGTCCAGGCCAGGTGCCGGTTGAAACCGATGTTCACCATCGGCAGCCCGGGCAGCGCCGCGCCCATGACGTCCAGCTTGCCGGGGATGCTCAGGTGCAGCTGGTAGAAGCGCATGGCGCCCTGCCAGGGGAAATGCGGGTTGGCCAGCAACAGGGCGTGGCCGCTGGCCGAGCGCTCCGCACCGACGGCGATGGCGTTGCTGCCGCGCTCCAGGCGGAAGCGCTCGCGGCGCTGCTCGGCCAGGCGGAAGCCCTCCGCGCCGGTCAGGGCCGCATTGGCAGCCCCCGGCGGCGCCGCGGCCACCACGGCCTGGGCGAACTGGCCGACGCCGCCCTCCACCAGCAGGCGGCGGGTCAGGCGCACCAGGTCGGCGCTGTCGATCGGCTTCAGCCAGGGCTGGCCCAGGCAACTGGTGCTGGAGGCGCTGGCCTCGCGCAGGAAGCGGTTGAACCCCGCCGCATAGCCTTCCAGCAACTGCGTCACTTCCGTGGACTGGACCTTGCGGAAGGCCTCCACGGACTCCGGGCGGTTGAGCCAGGTGAAGAAGACGTCCGAGGCGAGGTTGCCGACCTGCGCCGAGGACTCGCCCTCGGCGCCGAAATAGCGCGAGCGCTCGCCACGGGCGGTGACGATCTCGTCGGCCAGCAGGCAGGCGTTGTCGCGGGCGTAGGCATAGCCGATGCCGAAGCCCAGGCCACGTTCGTCCGTGGCGCGGATGTGCGGCACGCCGTAGGCGGTCCAGCGGATGTCGGCGGCCAGGGCGGCCGGGCGGGCGCTGTCGGCCTGGGCCTGGGGCAGCAGGCCGAGCAAGGCGCCGGCGAGGCCGGCCAGGAGGATACGCTTGGGCATCGATTCTTCTCTGTACGAGCGCGCCGCTACCCGGTGAGTGCGGATGGCGCAGGACGACTGGGAACCATGGCGTTCGGGGCATGGATGCTCCGCCCCGGACGCCGGCACTCAGGGGAACGAAGCGCGCCCGGGAAACTTTACCGGCGCCCTCCGTGCGCGCCCCGCCGGGCCGGATTCGGGTGGCTGGCGCCCGGGCGCGGCTTTCCGTAGGATGCGAGCTCTCCTATAATTGCGCCCATCCTTCCTACGCCATCGCGGCGCCGGACACAGGCGCGGCAAGGTTCAACCGGCCCCTTCATGACTACCCCCCCTTCCCCTTCGAGCGATCCCGTGGCGCAGGCCGCCGCGCACTGGTGCATGCGCCTGCACGAGCCGGACTGCAGCGACGCCGAGCGCGCGGAGTTCCAGCAGTGGCTGGAAAGCGACCCGCGCCATGCGGCCAAGTACGCCGAAGTGGAGAATATCTGGACGCTCAGCGCGCACCTGCTGGAAGCCCGCCCCACCCCGCGCACCAGCGGCCGCCGGCCACCGCTGCCCCGCCCGCCGGCACAGGCGGTGCGCCGCCGGCGCTCCTGGCGCAAGCAGCTGCGCGCCGCCGCCCTCGCCCTGCTGGTGCTGCCGGCCGCCGGCTACCTGGGCTGGCTGCAGGGCTGGGTGCCGGACAGCTACCACCGCTACCAGGCCGACGCCACCTTGCGCAAAGTGGTCCTGCCCGATGGCAGCGAGGTCGAACTGAACCTCAATACCCACCTGACCTACGCCAACTTCCGCGACGTGCGCCAGGTGGTGCTGGACCAGGGCGAGGCCTACTTCCACGTCAGCCACGACGCCAGCCACCCCTTCGTGGTGCGCGCCGCCAAGGGCAGCATCACCGTCACCGGCACGCGCTTCGACGTGTGGAAGTACCAGGACCAGGTCACCGTGACCGTCACCGAAGGCTCGGTGCGGGTGCGCAGCGGGAAGGACGGCAACGACAGCAGCCTCACCCCCGGCATGCAGGCCAGCTACCGCGCCGGCATGCTGCAGCCGCTGGTGGCCAGCGCCGACCCCGCCCAGGTGCTGGCCTGGCGCGACGGCCGCCTGGTGCTCGACGACCTGTCGCTGGCCGCCGCCCTGCCGCTGATCAACCGCTACCTGGACGCCCCGCTGGTGCTGGCCGACCAGGCGGTCGCCAGCCTGCGCATCGGCGGCACCTACCGCACGCGCAACCTGCAGGAACTGGTCAACGCCCTGCCCCGGGTGCTGCCGGTCGAGCTGCAGCGCCAGGACAACGGCAGCATCCGCATCAGCAGCCGCTACGCGCAGTTGTAACAGCGTGCGGATAAAGCTCCGCCACCCCTACCGGCGCTAAATTTCCCCGGGCATCATTCGTCTTCCCGAAAGTGCATGCCTGGCCGCGACCCCGCGGCGGCAGGCCTCCCAAGCCCTGGCCGGAACCCTGAATGAAACGCCCCCGCCGTACTGGTCGCGCGCTGCTGGTCGCAGCCTTCCTCACCTCCCTGCTCGCCATCGCCGCCTGGCAGTTCCTCCCTGGCACCGACGGCCTGGTCACCGCCCCCGTCGCCCGCGGCGACATCGAAAGCAGCGTCACCGCGCTGGGCACCCTGCAGCCGCGGCGCTACGTGGACGTCGGCGCCCAGGCCTCGGGGCAGATTCTCAAGCTGCACGTGGAGCCCGGCGACGAGGTCAGGGAAGGCCAGTTGCTGGTGGAGATAGACCCCTCCACCCAGCAGGCGCGGGTCGACGCCGGCCGCTACTCCATCGAAGTGCTCAAGGCGCAGCTGGCCGAGCAGCGCGCCCAGCACCTGCTGGCGCGCCAGCAGTACCAGCGCCAGCAGCGCCTGGCCGCCGCCAGCGCCACCCGCGAGGAAGACGTGCAGACCGCCTACGCGCAGGTGCAGGCGACCCAGGCGCGCATAGACATGTACCAGGCGCAGATCCACCAGGCCAGGGCCACCCTGCGCAGCGACGAGGCCGAGCTGGGCTACACGCGCATCTACGCGCCCATGTCCGGCACCGTGGTGGCGGTGGACGCCCGCGAGGGCCAGACGCTCAACGCCCAGCAGCAGACGCCGCTGATCCTGCGCATCGCCAAGCTGTCGCCGATGACCGTCTGGGCCCAGGTTTCCGAGGCCGACATCGGCCGCGTCAAGCCGGGCATGCCGGCCTACTTCACCACCCTCGCCGGCGAACAGCGGCGCTGGAGCGGCACGGTGCGGCAGATCCTCCCGGTGCCGCCCAAGCCGCTGGACCCGAACAACCAGGAAAGCACCAGCAGCGGCTCCGCCAGCGGTTCCAGCGGCAGCGGCCGGGTGGTGCTGTACACGGTGCTGGTGGACGTGGACAACAGCGACCACCAGCTGATGGCGGAGATGACCGCCCAGGTGTTCTTCGTCGCCGCCACCGCCCAGGGCACCCTCACCGCCCCCGTGGCCGCGCTGCACGAGGACGGCAACGGCGGCCGCCACGTCTGGGTGGTGGGGCGCAACGGCAAGCCGGAGAGCCGCAAGGTCGAGACCGGCATCAGCGACCGCCTGCACGTCCAGGTGCTGTCCGGCCTCAAGGAAGGCGAACGCCTGCTGATGGCCGCCCCGGACAATGGCGAGGGCTGAATGAGCGAAACCCTCCAGGACGTCCCGCTGATCGAACTGCGCGACGTACGCAAGCGCTACGGCGGCGACGGCAGCCCCGAGGTCGAGGTGCTGCGCGGCATCTCCCTGAGCATCCACCCCGGCGAGTTCGTCGCCATCGTCGGCGCCTCCGGCTCCGGCAAGTCGACGCTGATGAACATCCTCGGCTGCCTCGACCGCCCCAGCAGCGGCCGCTACCTGTTCGCCGGGCGCGACGTCGCCGAGCTGGACAGCGACGAGCAGGCCTGGCTGCGCCGCGAGGCCTTCGGCTTCGTGTTCCAGGGCTACCACCTGATCCCCTCGGCCTCGGCCCAGGAGAACGTCGAGATGCCGGCCATCTACGCCGGCACCCCGGCCCTGCAGCGCCACGGCCGCGCGCGCCAGCTGCTGGAGCGCCTGGGCCTGGGCGAACGCACCGGCAACCGCCCGCAGCAGCTTTCCGGTGGCCAGCAGCAGCGGGTGTCCATCGCCCGCGCATTGATGAACGGCGGCCACATCATTCTCGCCGACGAACCCACCGGCGCCCTAGACAGCCACAGCGGCGCCGAGGTCATGGCGCTGCTCGACGAACTGGCCGCCCTGGGCCACGTGGTCATCCTGATCACCCACGACCGCGACGTCGCCGCCCGCGCCAAGCGCGTCATCGAGGTGCTCGACGGCGAGATCGTCAGCGACAGCGCCAATGGCGCGCCAGCGCACCCGGCCACCCCCGGCCTGCGCGCCAAGGAACTGCGCGAGCGCCTGCTGCAGGGCAGCGCCGAACCCGCCGGGGCCTGGCGCGCCGAGCTGCTGGAGGCGATCCGCGCGGCCTGGCGGGTGATGTGGCTGAACCGCTTCCGCACCGCCCTCACCCTGCTGGGCATCGTCATCGGCGTGGCCTCGGTGGTGGTGATGCTCGCCGTGGGCGAAGGCAGCAAGCGCCAGGTGATGGCGCAGATGGGCGCCTTCGGCTCCAACATCATCTACCTCAGCGGCTACTCGCCGAACCCGCGCACGCCCATGGGCGTCGTCACCCTGGACGACGTCGCGGCCATCGCCACCCTGCCCCAGGTGAAGAAGGTCATGCCGGTGAACGGCGGCGAGCTGGTGGTGCGCCACGGCAGCCTCGACTACCACGCCTACGTCGGCGGCAACAACACCGACTTCCCGGCGATCCTCAACTGGCCGGTGAGCGAAGGCAGCTACTTCACCGAGCGCGACGAGGCCAACGCCGCCACGGTCGCGGTGATCGGCGCCAAGGTGCGCGAGAAGCTGTTCGGCGCCGCCAGCCCGATCGGCCGCTACATCCTCATCGAGAACGTGCCCTTCCAGGTGGTGGGCGTACTGCAGGCCAAGGGCTCCAGCTCCGGCGACCAGGACGCCGACAACCGCATCGCCGTGCCCTACTCCGCTGCCAGCATCCGCCTGTTCGGCACGCGCAACCCGGAATACGTGATCATCGCCGCCGCCGACGCGCGCCGCGTGCACGAGACGGAAAAGGCCATCGACCGCCTGATGCAACGCCTGCACCGTGGCCAGCGCGACTACGAGCTGACCAACAACGCCGCGCTGATCCAGGCCGAGGCGCACACCCAGAACACCCTGTCGCTGATGCTCGGCTCCATCGCCGCCATCTCCCTGCTGGTGGGCGGCATCGGGGTGATGAACGTGATGCTGATGACCGTGCGCGAACGTACCCGCGAGATCGGCATCCGCATGGCCACCGGCGCGCGGCAGAGCGACATCCTGCGCCAGTTCCTCACCGAGGCCACGCTGCTCTCGGTGGTCGGCGGCCTGGCCGGCGTCGGCATCGCCCTGGGCATCGGCGGCGCGCTGCTGCTGGCCAAGGTGGCGGTGGCCTTCTCCCCGGCGGCCATCCTCGGCGCCTTCGCCTGCGCCCTGGGCACCGGCCTGGTGTTCGGCTTCATGCCGGCGCGCAAGGCCGCCCGCCTCGACCCGGTGGCCGCCCTGGCCAGCCAATGACGGATTTCCCGATGAAAGCCCTGAGCCTACTGCCCGCCTGCCTGCTGCTGGGCGCCTGCGCCGGCGCCCCGCAATCCCTCGACAGCGGCATAACCACCCCACCCGCCTGGCAATATGGCGCTGGCGATACCCGCCGTGGCGAGCTGCAGCGCTGGTGGACGCGCTTCGGCGCCCGCGAGCTGGACGGCCTGGTCGCCCGCGCCCTGGCCAACAGCCAGGACCTGGCCGCGGCCATCGCCCGCGTCGACCAGGCCCGCGCCAGCGCGGTGATCGCCGGCGCGCCGCTGCTGCCGGAGGTCAACGCGCAACTGGGCGCCGGGCGCGAGAAGCTGCTGCACGGCGCCGGCTACAGCGGCATCGACGCCAGCGAGGACGACGAGGCGGTGGACACCTTCACCGCCAGCCTCAGCGCCAGCTACGAGGTGGACTTCTGGGGCGGCCGCCGCGCCGCCTACCGCAGCGCGCTGCAAAGCCTCAAGGCCAGCGAGTACGACCGCGCCACCGTGGAGCTGACGCTGGTGGCGGGGGTCGCCGACGCCTACCTGCAGGTGCTGGCGCTGCGCGAGCAGCAGCGCATCGCCCGGCTCAACCTGGAGAACGCCGAGCAGGTCCTGCGCCTGGTGCGCAGCCGCCGCGAGGCCGGCTCCGCCACCGAACTGGAAGTCGCCCAGCAGAGCGGCCTGGTCGCCGCCCAGCAGCGCCAGCTGCCACTGCTGCAGCAGCAGGAACGTGATGCCCAGGTCACCCTGGCCACCCTACTCGGCGAACCGCTGCCGGCCCTGAAACTGGGTGGCCAGCCGTTCGACAGCGTGCTCTGGCCACAGATCGGCGCCGGGCTGCCCAGCGAGCTGCTCACCCGCCGCCCGGACATCGCCCGCGCCGAGGCGCAGCTGGCGGCGGCCCAGGCCGACGTGCAGGTGGCGCGCGCCGCCATGCTGCCCAGCCTGACGCTGACGGCCAACCTGTCCTCCGGCGCCAACCACGCCTCCGACCTGCTGCGCACCTCCTACTACGACCTGGGCGCCAACCTGCTCGCGCCCATCTTCAACCACGGCCGCCTGGGCGCCGAGCGCGACCGCCGCCTGGCGCTGCAGCGCGAGCTGCTGGAGAACTACCGCAAGGCCATCCTCGGCGCCTTCGCCGACACCGAGCGCTCGCTCAACGGCATCGACGGCATCGACCGCCAGCTGCACTGGCAGCAGCAGGAACTGGAACAGGCGCAGCGCGCCTTCGAGCTTTCCGACAGCCGCTACCAGGCCGGCGCGGAAACCCTGCTCACGGTGCTGGATACCCAACGCACCCTCTACCAGGCGCAGGACGCCGCGGTGCAGTTGCGCCTGGCCCGCCTGCAGGCGGCGGTGGGGTTGTTCAAGGCCCTGGGGGGCGGCTGGGACGCCGCCGCGCCCCTGGCGCGCAACGCCCCCTGATCCGGCCTTCGAATCGCGGACAGAGTCCGCTCCTACGACCATGCTCGACCGTAGGGCGAATAACCGTTCGCGGTTATCCGCCGTTAGCCCGAACACCGATGCCCGACGACGATGGCGGATAACGCCGTAGGCGTTATGCGCCCTACGGGTTGCAAGGGGGCGGCGTAGGATGGGTTGAGCGAAACCCATGCAGTGGCGGTGATGGGTTTCGCTTCGCTCAACACCATCCTACGGGTGTTTCTCTTGCAGCCCCGTAGAAGCGGACTCTGTCCGCGATTTGGATTCACCGGCCACGCCGGACGCCCCGCTCAGCGCTGCGCCAGCTTGAGATGGCGCGCATACCACGGCCGCCGCGGTGCGCGTTCTAGCCAGCCCTTGCGCTCGTCGTCCTCGGTGAGGATGACGCGCAGCGCCAGCTTCATGGTCTCCACGTCCAGGGCCACGTCGCTGCTGCTCGCCTGCAGGTCGGAGAGACCGCAGCCGTGGGTGGACGGGCCCAGCCAGGGGTCGTCGATCTCCACCCAGCGGCCGCGGGCGAACCAGCGGGTGCCCTGGACCTCGGCGCGGCGCACCTCGCCGGGGTGGAAGCGCTCGTGGGCGCGGAACCAGTCTTCGATGCGGTCGTCGATCCAGCCGTGGAAGCACCAGAACACCGGGTTCACGTGGGACGAGAAGGGGTCGCCGAGGAAATCGTTCTCGCGCAGGAACCAGCGCGGCGCGAAGTCGGCGTAGTTGCGGTCGGTCATCAGCGGCGCGCCGTTGGACGGGTCGCGCGTCACGCTGGCCCAGCGCATGTGCAGCCAGTCGTGCATGCCCAGCTCCAGCTCCGAGCCGAACTGGCCCAGGGTCAGCTTCGCCAGGTAGGCCGGGTCCTGGTACTGCGATTCCCAGACCTGGAAGTTGCCGTGGTAGGCGTCGGCGCTCTTCAGGCCGTGCAGCCACTGGCTGTATTCGTCATCGTCGGGCGCCACCCAGGCCGGCGGCACCGAGCAGCCGTCGGCGTTCTCGAAGTAGCGGATGAAGCCGGCGCGGTCGTATTCCAGCGGCACGGCCGGCGGCGGCAGGCGCGTCCAGGACGGCAGGTCCTGCAGCGAGCGGGCCTTGGCCAGCATGCGGCGGTGCATGAACAGGAAGTCGACGCCGGAGGCGTTGCGGTCCTTGTGCCGGCCGCGGGCGTCGCGCTCGGCGTCCAGGGGCCCGGGCTGCCAGCCCACGCCGCGCAGGGCGTTGCGCTGGGCCTCGTCGAGGTGGTGCCACTTGTCCCGCGAGGCGTGCCAGAGCTGGTGGAACAGGCGGTGCTGCGGCGACACCAGCCAGGTCAGCAGCGCCTCGTTGAGCGGCAGTCGCTCGCGGGCCAGGGGAAAGGGACGCTTGCGGGCGACGAAGCGACAGTCCTGCTGCGGCAGGGCCAGGTCGCGGTCCAGGCGCTGGAGGCGGCCGCTGAGGGTGCCGTCGCCGGCGTTGGCGAAGTTGTCCCATACCTCGTCGAACACGGCGCTGCATTCATGGCTGGGCGTGGCGCCCTCGCCCAACAGGCGCCAGCGAATGTTCGCCGAGCTGGCGCCGACCAGGTCGCCCAGCACCCGGTAGCGCGGCGGTTCCGTGCCGCGCAGGCGCTCGGGGGTGTCCAGCCAGCCGATCAGCCCGCGCCCGCGGGGGCCGCAGTCGAGGATCAATTGCAGGCCTTCGGCGGGCAGGCCCGGCAGCCCGAGCCCGGCGTCGAGCAGGCGCAGGTCCCAGATGCCGCGCAGGCGGTCGGCCAGGCGCAGCTCGGCGCCGGCGGTGGTTTCCAGGCTGGCCTCGCCCGGCGTCTCCGGCTCCCGCGCGTCCAGCTCGCGGCGCTGCAGTTCGCGATAGCCGAAGTAGGTCGCCGTCGGCAACGCCGCCGCCCCCGTCACTGCCAGGGCCGCCATGAAACCGCGTCGAGAAACCGTCATCGTCCGTCCTGTGTCCGTCGCCAAGCAGGCTGTACCGAGGCTAGAACGGTCGGCCCCGCGGCAAATTTAGCGTCGTGGCCGCGCTAAATTTCCGCCCGCACGCCTCGTCCTCCCCCACAGGCGATGCCCTGCCCCGGGCCGCCATCCGACTCCGACGCTGACTGGGACGGCAATGACTAGCACCCGCACGAAAAAGATCCTCTGGCTCACCCTGCCCCTGCTCGCACTGGTCCTCGTGGCGGGCGCCGCGGCCTGGCTGCTGCTGGCCCGCGCCCAACCCTACCCACGCGAGGTGATGGCCCACGCCGAGGCGCTGCACGAGCGCATCCTGTCCTTCGACAGCCGCGTGACCGTGCCCCTGGACTTCGGCACCGAGGGCCACGAGGCCGACCGCGACGGCCCCTCGCAGCTGGACCTGGTCAAGGCCGCGCGCGGCCGCCTGTCCGGCGCGGCCCTGGCGATCTTCGGCTGGCCGGAGATGTGGAGCGGCCCCGACGCCCCGCACAAGCCGACGCCGGGCTTCGTCGACGAGGCGCGGCACCAGCAGGAGATCCGCTACAAGATTCTCACCGGCATGGTCCGCGACTTCCCCGAGCGGGTGGGCATCGCCTACACGCCGGAGGACTTCCGCCGCCTGGCCATGGAAGGCAAGTTCGCCATCGTCATGAGCATGCTCAACGCCTACCCGCTGGGCGACGACCTGTCCCAGCTGGACCTGTGGGCGGCCCGCGGCGTGCGCATGTTCGGCTTCAACTACGTGGGCAACAACAGCTGGTCCGACTCCTCCCGCCCGCTGCCCTTCTTCAACGATTCGGCCGACGCCCTGGGCGGCCTCTCGCCCCTGGGCAAGCAGGCGGTGCAGCGGCTCAACGACCTGGGGGTGGTCATCGACGTCTCGCAGATGTCGACCAGGGCCCTGGAGCAGGTCGCCGCCCTCAGCCGCGCGCCCATCGTCGCCTCGCACTCGGCGCCGCGCGCCCTGGTGGACATCCGCCGCAACCTCAGCGACCACGAGATGCAGCTGATCAAGGACAGCGGCGGGGTCATCCAGGTGGTCGGTTTCCCGGCCTACCTGCGCCCGCTGAGCAAGCCCACCCTGGAGAAGCTCGACGCCCTGCGCGCGCGCTTCGACCTGCCGCCGCTGGCCGGCCTGGACTACGCCCTGATGCCCGGCGACCCGGTGATCGCCATCTGGCCGGAGAAGAAGTTCGGCGAGTACGCCAGCAGCCTCTACGGCATCCTCGACGAGGAGCCCAAGGCCGGCCTGGCGGACTTCGTCAACGCCATCGACTACACGGTGAAGAAGGTCGGCATCGACCACGTCGGCATCAGCTCCGACTTCAACGACGGCGGCGGCCTGGACGGCTGGAAGGACGAGAGCGAGATCCGCAACGTCACCGCCGAGCTGATCACCCGCGGCTACTCCGACGCCGACATCGCCAAACTCTGGGGCGGCAACTTCCTGCGCGCATGGGGCGAGGTGCAGAAACGCGCCAAGCCGCCCGTCGCCAGCCGCTGACCCACGCCAAGGACATTCCATGAACGACCGCCGTACCTTCCTCAAGCAGGCCGGGCTGCTCGCCGCCAGCCTGCCCCTGCTGCAGGCTTCCGACCTGGCCCTGGCTGCTACCGAAACGGCCGGCAACGACAAGTGGCAGGCCCTGCGCCGGCAATTCGACCTCGCCCCGGACTACCTGCACTTCGCCAGCTTCCTGCTGGCCTCGCACCCGCGCCCGGTGCAGCAGGCCATAGACGCGCTGCGCGCGCGCTTCAACGCCAACCCCGGCGAGGCGGTGGACTGGGACCGCGAGGAGGTCTGGAAATACGAGGACGAGACGCGCGCCTGGGCCGGCCGCTACTTCGGCGTCAAGCCGGCGCAGGTGGCCCTCACCGGCAGCACCACCGACGGCCTCGCCGCCATCTACGGCGGCCTGCTGGTGGCGCCGGGCAAGGAAATCCTCACCACCGTCCACGAGCACTATTCCACCTACACCACCCTGGAATACCGCCAGCAGCGCATGGGCACCCAGGTGCGCAAGGTTCCCCTGTTCAAGGACCCGCACCTGGCCTCGGCCGACGAGATACTCGCCAGCATCCGCCGCAACATCCGCCCCGAAACGCGGGTGCTGGGCATGACCTGGGTGCAGTCGGGCAGCGGTGTGAAGCTGCCGGTGCGCGAGATCGGCCAACTGGTGGCCGAGGCCAACCGCAACCGCGATGCCGCCGAGCGGATCATCTACGTGGTCGACGGCGTGCACGGCTTCGGCGTGGAGGACGCGAACTTCGCCGACTTCGGCTGCGACTACTTCATCGCCGGCACCCACAAGTGGCTGTTCGGCCCGCGCGGCACCGGCATCATCATCGCCCGCGAGGAGCAGCTGCAGGACCACCTGGTGCCGAGCATCCCCACCTTCACCCGCGCCGACAGCTTCGGCACCCTGATGACCCCCGGCGGCTACCACGCCTTCGAGCACCGCCTGGCCCTGGGCACGGCCTTCGAGCTGCACCTGCAGCTGGGCAAGGCCGACGTCGAGGCGCGCATCCACCAGCTCAATGGCTACCTCAAGCAGCGCCTGGCCGAGCATGCCAAGGTGCGCCTGGTCACGCCGACCAGCCCCGAACTCTCCGCCGGCTTCACCTTCTTCCGCGTCGACGGCCGCGACTGCGATGCCGTGGCCCGGCACCTGATGGCGCACAAGGTGATCGGCGACGCCGTGGACCGCGACGTCGGCCCGGTGGTGCGCCTGGCGCCCAGCCTGCTCAACGACGAGGCGCAGATCGACCGGGTGATGGACATCCTCGCCCCGCAGCTCGCCTGACCCGACTTCCCACTTCACGAGAACCGCCATGCACGCATTACCGCCCCTGGCCCTGGCCGCCCTGCTCCTGGCCGCCCCCGCCGCCTTCGCCACCGAAGCTCACAAGCCGGGCGCCGTGTTCAAGGATTGCAAGGACTGCCCCGAGATGGTGGTGCTGCCCGCCGGCAGCTTCACCATGGGCACCCCGGAGGACGAGGCCGGCCGCCAGCCGGACGAAGGCCCGCTGCACACCGTGACCTTCGCCCGGCCCTTCGCCATCAGCCGCTACCAGGTCACCGCCGCCGAACTGGACGCCTACCTGAAGGCCACCGGGGTGCGCCTGGCCAACGGCGACACCCGCCCCGGCCGCGAATGCATCGCCGGCAAGCCGCGCTACAAGCAGGGCCCGCGCCAGCCGGCGGTGTGCGTCGATTATGAGGACGTGAATCGCTACGCCGCCTGGCTGTCGAAGAAGACCGGCCAGCATTACCGGATGATCAGCGAAGCCGAACGCGAATATGCCGCCCGCGCCGGCAGCGCCGGGCCCTTCCCGTTCCCCTTCGACGAGGGCAAGGAGTACAGCATCGCCAAGCACGCCAACACCTACGGCGCCGCGGATGGCTACAACTTCACCTCGCCGGCGGGCAGCTTCCCGCCCAACGCCTTCGGCGTGTACGACATGCACGGCAACGTCTACGAGTGGGTCGCCGACTGCTGGCACGACAACTACGACGGCGCCCCCAGCGACGGCAGCGCCTGGATCGACAGCGACTGCAAGCTGGTGCAGATCCGCGGCAACGACTGGGGCGAGGCGCCGATCTTCTCCCGCTCGGGCAACCGCAACAATGCCTACAAGAGCGACCGCGGCGACTGGATAGGCTTCCGCGTCGCCCGCGAGCTCTAGCCCGCGAGCCCAGGGCATGTTCTGAAGAGCGCCCTCGGCATGCCATGGCTAATTTTCCTGCGCCCACGTTCGTTACCGCTGTGGGCGCCACTTCAACCTTCGCATCCGTGCGTCGCCCCCGACGTGCTGAGGTAACCCCATGTCCGCAACACAGTGCAGCGCCACCCGGGAGCTCCTGGGCATTCTCAAGCCCTTCTGGGCCGTTCTCGCCCTGTCCATTTTCCTGGGTGTGGTCGGCGGCATCAGCATCACAGCCCTGCTCACCGCCATCAACCGTGTGCTGAACGCCGAAGGCGGCATGACCCAGGGCATGATGCTCGCCTTCGCCGCCATCTGCGCCCTGGCCCTGCTCAGCGCGATCCTGTCGAACATCGGCACCAACTACGTCGGCCAGAAGATCATCGCGCACCTGCGCGAAAGCCTAGGCGGCCGGGTGCTCTGTGCCCCCATCGAGCAGCTCGAGCGCTACCGCACCCACCGCCTGATCCCGGTGCTGACCCATGACATCGACACCGTCA
The DNA here is from genome assembly GCF_900187975.1 of Pseudomonas delhiensis. Taxonomy (GTDB): domain Bacteria; phylum Pseudomonadota; class Gammaproteobacteria; order Pseudomonadales; family Pseudomonadaceae; genus Pseudomonas; species Pseudomonas delhiensis. The sequence continues at coordinate 30,091 of NZ_FZPC01000046.1, forward strand.
GCGACCTGGCCTTCGGCCTGCCGCAGCTAGTCATCTCGCTGACCATCACGCTGGGCTGCCTGGCCTACCTGGCCACGCTTTCACCCAGCATGTTCCTGGTGACCGCCGCCGCCGTGGTGCTCGGCAGCGTCGTCCAGTACATCGCCCGCGGCTACGGCATCAGTGGCTTCGAGGCGGCGCGCGAGCAGGAAGACCTGCTGCAGAAGCATTTCCGCAGCATGGCCGAGGGCGCCAAGGAACTGCGTATACACCGTCCGCGTAGGCAGCGCCTGTACAGCCGGCAGTTGCGCGAGACGGTGGAGCGCATCTGCCGCCTGCAGGTGCGCTCGGTGAACATCTTCCTCACCGCCAACACCATAGGCTCGCTGCTGTTCTTCATCGTGATAGCCGTGGCCCTGGCCATGCAGGGCTGGTGGGCGAATGGCGACCGCAGCGTGCTCAGCGGCTTCGTGATGACACTGCTGTTCATGAAGGGCCCTCTGGAAAGCGTGCTCAGCCTGCTACCCCTGCTCAGCCGCAACCGTATCGCCCTGCGCCGCATCGCCGAACTGAACGAGCAGTTCTCCAACCCCGAACCCTACCTGTTACTGAACGAAGAGCTCCCCATCCCCACCGTCGAACCATTGCGCACCCTGGAACTGCGCGACGTGCGTTACACCTACCCGGCGGTGGGCGACAACCCGCCCTTCGTCATGGGCCCGCTGAACCTGAAGATCGAGGCCGGCGAGATGCTCTTCATCGTCGGCGAGAACGGCGGCGGCAAGACCACCCTGATCAAGCTGTTGCTGGGCCTGTACGCGCCTCACGGCGGCGAGGTGCTGGTCAACGGCAAGGTGGTCGAGGCCAGCAGCCGCGACGACTACCGGCAGCTGTTCACCACCATCTTCGCCGACTTCTTCCTGTTCGAGGAACTGATGGACGGCCAGCGCGACATCCCCGCCGAAGCCGCGCGCTACCTGGAGCGCCTGGAGATCGGGCACAAGGTCGGGGTGGCCGACGGCGCCTTCACCACCACCGACCTCTCCACCGGCCAGCGCAAGCGCCTGGCGCTGGTGCACGCCTGGCTGGACCAGCGGCCGATCCTGGTGTTCGACGAATGGGCCGCCGACCAGGACCCGACCTTCCGCCGTATCTTCTACACCGAGCTGCTGCCCGACCTGAAGCGCCAGGGCAAGACGCTCATCGTCATCTCCCACGACGACCGCTATTTCGACGTCGCCGACCAGTTGGTACGCATGGAGCAGGGGCAACTGATCAGGGAACAGGCGCTAGCCTGAGGCACAACGGGGGAGTTTCGCAGCGCAGACACATCTTCAGGACCAACGACAAGAACTGCCATCCATAACAATGCGATTCGATCATCAATGGAGTATCGACTGATGAAAAAAAACCTTGGCCGCACTCGACTGGCGGCTCAGATCCGGCAGCACAGCCTGCGCAACGTCCTTCCCCGGACGCTGCTGGCCGTGACGCTGCTCGGCGCGGGCGTGGGGGCCGTGGCCGCACCGGTGAAGGTGAACATTCCAGCGCAGGCGCTTTCCAGTGCCCTGGCCGAGCTGGGGCAGCAGACCGGGCTGGAAATCCTCTATTCACCGGACATCGTCAAGGGCATTCGCTCCCGCGCGGTGTCCGGCACCGTGGAGCCCGAGCAAGCCCTGGATACCCTGCTGCAGGGCAGCGGCATCACCTACCGCATCGAGAATGGTACCGTCACCCTCGGCAGCAGCGGCGAGGCGCCGCTGGAAATGGGTGCCGTGACCATTTCCGGTAAAGCGCCGGGCTCCACCACTGAGGGCACCGGCCTCTACACCACCTACTCCTCCAGCAGTTCCACGCGGCTGAACCTGTCGCCCCAGGAAACGCCGCAATCGGTCACCGTGCTCACCCGCCAGCGCCTGGACGACCAGCGCCTGGAAAACGTGACCGATGCACTGGAGGCCACCGCCGGCATCACCGTCAGCCGCGAGGGGCTGGGTGCCGACACCGATTCCTTCTGGTCGCGCGGCTTCGCCATCAGCAACTATGAGATCGATGGGGTACCCACCTCCTCGTCCCTGGCCAACTACCGCCTGAGTACTGCAGTCTACGATCGCGTCGAAGTGGTCCGCGGCGCCACCGGCCTGATCAGCGGCATGGGTACGCCATCGGCGACCATCAACCTGATCCGCAAGCGCCCCACCTTCGACCCGCACCTGAGCCTCAGCGCCGAAGCCGGCAGTTGGGACCGCTACGGCAGCGGCGTGGACGTCTCCGGCCCGCTGAACGATGGTGGCAGCATCCGCGGGCGCCTGGTGGCCGACTACAAGAACCAGCAGGCCTGGGTGGATCGCTTCAAGCAGGAGGACACCGTCCTCTATGGCATCACCGAATTCGACCTCTCCGACAGCACCCTGCTGACCCTGGGCTTCAACCACCAGACCAGCAACGTGAACTCGCCGCTGCGCAACGGCTTCCCGCTGTTCTACAGCAACGGCCAGAGCACCGACTTCAAGCGCTCGGCCAACAGCGCGCCGGACTGGTCCTATTACGACAACGAGCTGAACAGCCTATTCGCCTCGGTGGAGCATCAGTTCGACTCTGGCTGGAGCGGCAAGGCCGAGTACAGCCACACCCAATACAACTACGACAGCGTGGTGACCTACATCGGCGGCAGCCCCGACCAGGACACTGGCGCGGGCACCTACGTGCAACCGGTGCACTGGAAGGGCAAGCCCGTGCAGGACAACCTGGACGCCTACGTCACCGGCCCCTTCAGCCTGTTCGGCCGCGAGCATGAGCTGATCGGCGGTCTCACCCTCTCCGAACTGCGCGACCTGGACAACCCCGACTACGGCTGGTGGCTGATGCCTGGCAGCGGCTACGACGGCACCATTCCCAACATCAACGACTGGGACGGCAGCGCCAACAAGCCGGAGTTCCCCAAGTACGGCGAAACCGATACCCGGGAAAACCAGTACGCGGCCTACCTGACCGGGCGCTTTCGCCTCACCGACTCCACCAGCCTGATCCTCGGCAACCGCGTCATCGACTGGAAGCGCAACAGCGACTACACCGCCAACGACGGTAGCAAGAGCAAGACCCGCGACCGCGAGACCGGGGTGTACATCCCCTACGCCGGCCTGGTCCAGGAACTGGACGAGACCTGGTCGCTGTACGCCAGCTACACCAAGATCTTCAACCCGCAGGGTTCCTGGGTGCGCGACATCAACAACCAGCCCCTGGATCCGGAGGAAGGCACCAGCTACGAGGCCGGCGTGAAGGCCAGCTTCAACGATGGCCGCCTCACCTCCAGCCTGTCGCTGTTCAAGACCGAGCAGGACAACCTCGCCGTGTATGACGGCGTGGCCTACGTCTCGGAACAAGGTACCAGCACCAAGGGCGTGGAACTGGAGCTCAACGGCGAACTGGCCGAGGGCTGGCAGTTCACCGGCGGCTACGCCTACAGCGTGAGCGAGGACGAGGACGGCAACCGCATCATCACTCAGGTGCCGCGCCACAGCCTGAAGACCTTCACCACCTACCGCCTGCCCGGCGTGCTGGACAAGCTGACCCTGGGCGGTGGTGTGAACTGGCAGAGCAAGTACGGCTACGACCTGAAGAGCTATACCCAGGGTAGCTACGCGTTGGTCAACCTGATGGCGCGCTACGATATCACCAGGAACCTCTCCGCCTCCATCAACCTGAACAACGTGTTCGACAAGGAGTACTTCGCCGGTGCCAGCACCTACGGCGTCTATGGCGCGCCGCGCAACTTCATGACCTCGCTGAAATACTCCTACTGAAGTCTGATTCGAGAAAGCGCCCCCGATGACCTCGGGTGCGCTTTTTTATTTCCCGGCGGAACCACCTCGACCGGCGAAACGCATGGGGTGGCCAGGCGGAAAGAGGAAGGCGCAAGGGGTATTGAGAGATTGGAGGCGGACGTCGCGGGCACCGCCTCCGAAGATGGTGTCAGGCCAGCGCCTGGGCCAGCGCCCCGCACAGGTCGCTGTAGATGGCGTCGATATCGGCGGTGACCAGGCGCATGCGCAGGAAGTCGTGGGTGAAGGCCGAATACTCGCGCAGTGACACCGGAACGCCCTGCCACCGCAGATGGTCGACATAGGCCCTGCCCTCGTCCAGCAACGGATCGAACCCGGCCAGGGCCACAAGCGCCGGGGCCACCCCCTGTACAGGGGCGGCGCGCAGGGGCGAGAAACGCCAGTCGAGACGGTCCTCGGCGGACCGGGCGTAGAGGCCGTAGAACCACTCCAACGTCTCGCTTTCCAGCAGGTAGCCCTCGGCGAACAGCTCCATGGACTCAGTGCGCCGTGAAGCATCGGTGACCGGGTAGCACAGCAGTTGCAGGCGTGGCGCCGGCAGGCCGGGGAAGCCCCCGCGGGCCGCCAGGATCGCCAATACCGTCGCTACTGTTGCCCCCGCGCTGTCGCCGCCCAAAGCCAGGCGGCCGCAGTCCAGGCCCAGAGCTTCGCCCTGGATGGCCAGCCAGGCCAGGGAATCCTCGCCATCCTCGATGGCCGCCGGGAAGGGATGCTCCGGCGCCAGCCGGTATCCCACCGCAAGCACTGCGCACGGAGTGCGAGCGGCGAACTCGCGGCAGACGCCATCGTGGGAGTCCAGGCTGCCGAGCACGAAGCCGCCACCGTGGAAATACACCAGCACCGGGTACGGCCCTGCCTCCCCTTGCGGTCGATACAGACGCAGCGGCAGCGTGCCACCGCTGCGCGTGGTGGCGCTCAGCTCCTGCACATCCAGGGCCCTGGGTGCCGCCCAATGCATCCGTTCGGTGCTGCGCTGAAACAGATCGCGGGCCCGCTCCGGAGTAGTCAGGTGGAAAACGTTGTCGTCATTGCCACTCTCCTCGGCCAGGTCAAGGAAGGCGGATATCTCGGGATGTAGTGACATGCTTGTGTTCACGGCTCGGCGGCAGGTGCCGCCGAGCCTCTCCTGTGAATGGTTTTGGTGAGGGTTGGTCAGGCGGGCAACTGCTCCACCAGGTGTTCCAGTTCCGCCTGGAACGCCCCCATGAAGCGCTCCATGGTTGCCGGCCGGTAGAGCCGGGTGCTGTACAGGCAACGGAAGCTCAGTCGGGCGTCGAAGACCTGCCCCACCACTTCCAGCCAGTTACCTAAGGGGGCCTCCAGGCTGTAGGCCTCGCCCGAGCTTTCCTTCGCCGGCACCAGCAGCGCCGACTCGTCGAAGGTCTGGTCGAACTGGCCAAGGTAATTGAAGGTGACCCTCGCCTGGGGCAAGGCGCCGAGCAGCGATGCCGTCGCCTCCCCGGCCATGTAGCGCAGCACGCCGTAGCCCACCCCCTTGTTCGGGACCTGCTCCAACTGCCTGCGCACCGCCGTCACCGCACCGGCCAGGTCGTCTTCCAGGTTCGGGGACAGGCACACCGGGTACAGGCTGGTGAACCAGCCCAGGGTCCGACTCAGGTCCAGCGACTCGCACAGTTCCTCGCGGCCATGCCCTTCCAGCTGCACCCGTGCCGAGGTGCTACCGCTCCAGCGGCAGAGCACGCGCCCCAGCGCGGTCAGCAACAGGTCGTTGATCTGTGCCTGGTAGGCCCGTGGCGCCTGCTTGAGCAGCAATTCGGTGTGTTCCTTCGATAGCTTCATGGCGACGAAGGCCTGGTGGCGGACCTGATTGCGCCCGCGCGGGTTGTCGCAGGGGAACTCCGACCCCGGCCCACCCAGAGCTGCCAGCCAATAGGCCAGCTCCTGCTCGCGCAACTCGCCGGCCTTGGCCGCCAGGCCTTCGGCCCACTCGCGATAGCTGCTGCTGCGCACCGGCAGCTGCGCCTCGCGTCGCGCGCAGCGGGCTTCGTAGGCGGCCTGCAGGTCCTCCAGCAGCACCCGCCAGGAGACCGCGTCGATCGCCAGGTGATGCACCGCCAGCAGCAGCCGTACGTCGCCACCGGCCATGGTCACGTACAAGCCGCGCAGCAGCGGGCCACGCTCCAGGTCCAGGCTGCACTGGGCCTGGTTGGCCAGTGCTTCCAGGGCCTCCTCGTCGGCGGCCTGCTCCAGCCAGAGCAATGCCTGGTCCTCAGGCGGCATCGGTCCGTAACTCTGTTGCCAGGTCGAACCCTGCTGGACGAAACGCAAGCGCAGCGAATCGTGATGCCGCAACATGTCGCGCAGGGCCAGCTCCAGCGCCTCTACATCCAGCGCCTGGCGTGAACGTAGCAACAGCGCCTGGTTGAAATGCCCCGGCTCCGGCATGCGCTGGGCGAAAAACCATTCCTGGATCGGCAATAGCGGGAAAGCGCCTTCGCCGACCTTTCCCACCGCCTCGGTGGCGGCGGCCTGGTTCACCGCGTTTCGTTCGCAGAGCCCGGCGATGGTCTGATAGCGCATCAGGTCTCGCAGTTTGACCTCCAACTGCAGACGTGGGTGGTTACGCAGCCGCGACACCACCTGCAGGCTGAGAATGGAGTCGCCGCCCAGTTCGAAGAAGTTGTCGTGGATGCCGACCCGCTCCACCTGTAGTACCTGAGCCCAGACCTCGGCGAGCAGCGCCTCCTCCTCATTGCGCGGAGCCACGTAGTCACCGGCCTGGATTTCCGGTTCCGGCAAGGCCTTGCGGTCGAGCTTGCCATTGGGCGTCAGCGGCAGCCGCTCCAGGCAAACCACCTGGGCCGGCACCATGTATTCCGGCAGGCTTTCCCGCAAGGCGGCACGCAGGCGCTCGCCGGCACACGGCTCGTTGCAGGCGACGTAGCCGATCAGTTGCTTGCCCGAAGGGCTTTCGCGGGCGATTACCAGCGCCTCGCCAACGCCGGTCTGGCGCCGCAGGCAGGCCTCGATCTCGCCCAGCTCGATACGGAAGCCACGCACCTTGACCTGGTGATCAACCCGCCCCAGGTAGTCCATGATGCCGTCGGCGCGCACCCGCACCAGGTCGCCGGTACGATACAGGCGCGATCCCGGCTCACCGTTCGGGTCCGGTACGAAACGCTCCGCGGTCAGCGCCGGGCGCGCATTGTAGCCGCGAGCCAGGCCGTGGCCACCGATATAGAGCTCGCCGGCCAGCCCCATGGGCAGGAGGTTCATGTCGTTGTCCATGACCCACAGCGAGCGCTGCCCCACCACGCGCCCGATAGGCGCATAGGGAGCCTCGCAGGGAACGCCCCTCGGCACCTTCCAGAGCATGGGCGTCACCACCGTCTCGGTCGGCCCGTAGCCGTTGACGAAATATTGCGGGCGCAGGGCCTCGGCGACCTGCTCCAGGGCCTTCTCGGCCACGGCGTCCCCACCGAAGCAGTAGATGCGCACCGGCGGCGGGGGCAACTGCGAGCCCTCGGCATACTCAGCCAGTTGCTTCAGATAAGCTGGCGGGAAACAGGCAATGTCCACCCGCTGCTCACCGAGCACCTGGAAGGTCCGCTCCGGTGTCCACAGTTCGTCGTCGCGCATGATCAGCGTGCCGCCGCTCACCAGCAGGCTCAGCCAGCGTTCGTGGGCGCCGTCGAAGGCGAAGGACATGAAATGGAGCTCGCGGGTGCCGGGGACCATCTCGTAGAGCTCGATGATGGCCTGGCAGTGCATCGTCAACGGGCCCCGGGTCACCGCCACCCCCTTGGGCGTCCCCGTCGAGCCTGAGGTGTAGATCAGGTAGGCGAGATTATTTTCGGCCGGCGCCGTGGCGATGGCCACCGGAGCCGGAGAATCCTCGTCCTGCTCCGGGTCCAGCAAGGGCAGGCCGGAAGGTAGCGCCAGACGCTCCCGGACGTCGGCACGCCCGATCAGCAGGCGCATGCCCGAATCCTCCACCATGAAAGCCAGGCGCTCTGCGGGATAGTCCAGGTCCAGCGGCACATAGGCCCCCCCGGCCTTGAGCACCGCCAGCAGGGCCACCGGCATGCTCAGAGAGCGCTCCAGGGCGATTCCGACCTTGGTCTCCGGCCCGACACCCTGGGCGATCAGGCGCCGTGCGAGACGCTCGGCACACCGTTCCAGCTCGGCATAGGATAGCCGGGCGCCGGAGCAGACCAGGGCCGTGGCCTCGGGTTGCAGGGCCGCACGCTCGGCGATCAGCGCCGACACACAGAGCCGGCGGTGCCTGGGCGCCGGCTCACGCCCCCAGGTGCTCATGGCGTCATGATCGACCTTGGCCAGGCGCTGGAGATTGCCCAGACACGCCCGTGGCGTGCGCAGCATCGCCTCCAGCGTCGCCTCCAGCGTACGCCGGATACCCTCCACCGCCTCGCGGCTGAAACGGTTGCGCAGGAACAGGTATTCGATGGACAGCTCTTCGCCCAGATGTACCGCCAGATCCATGGGGAAGTTGGTGACATCGCGATTGCTGGAAGCGCCGAAGCGCGGCCCCTCATGGCTCTGCTCAGCCTGCAGGCGTGCATCTATCGGGTAGTTCTCGAACACGATGATGCTGTCGAACAGCATCTGGCCACTCTGCCCCGACCAGCGCTGGACGTCGGCCAGCGGGGCGTGGGCATGCTCGCGCAGGTCCAGGTTGTAGGACTGCAGCCGAGCCAGCCATTGGTCCAGGCGGCCCTGGGGGTCGATCTCCTGGATCACCGGCAGGGTGTTGATGAACAGGCCGAGCATGTCGTCGGCGCCGCGCAGGCTTTCGGGGCGGCCCGCGACCGTGGCGCCGAAGATTACGCTGCGCTGGCCGGTGTAGCGCTGCAGCAGCAGCAACCAGGCGGCCTGCACCAGGGTATTGGGGGTGATGCCCTGTTGCCGACAGCACTGCAGGAGCTGGCCGGTACGCTCGCGGCCCCAGTGCGTATAGAGCGCCTCGTGCCCCTGTTGGCCGGGTTCGGGGCGCGGGTAGCTCGCCTGGCTCAGCGAGCAGGGCTCGTCCAGCGACGCCAGGCGCTCGCGCCAGAAGCCCTCCAGCGTGCCCCGGTCCTGGCGCTGCAGCCAGGCAACGAAGTCCCGGTAGCGCGCCTGCGCCCCTTCGACACGCCCTTGCGAGTAGTGCTGCATGACCTCGCCGAACAACCTGGAACTGCTCCAACCGTCCATCAGGATGTGGTGACTGGTCCAGATCAGGTGATGGCTGCTTTCCGAGGTTCGCACCAGCACCAGGCGTTGCAGGGGAAGACACGCCAGGTCGAAGCCACGCTCCAGTTCCTCGCGGCCGATGGCTACGAGGCCCTGCTCCGAGGCGTCCCCGGCACGCCGGTCGAGGTAGCGAATATCCATCCGTGCCCGACGATGCACGATCTGCAGCGGATCACCCAGGCCTTGCCAGTGAAAGGTCGTGCGCAATATGTCGTGACGGTTCACCGCATCCTGCCAGGCGGCCTGGAAGCGCTCGACGTCCAGGCCCTCCACGGACATGCAGACCTGGTTCACATAGAATCCGTCCCCCTCGTCGGACAGGCTGTGGAACAGCATGCCCTGCTGCATGGGCGACAATGGATAGATGTCCTCGATCGCCTCCACAGCCACCGGCAGCGTATCCAACTGCGCCTGGCTCAGCCCTGCCAAGGGGAAGTCCGAAGGAGTCACGCCACGGTGCGCCGGGTCTGCGCAATAACCCACCAGCTCGGCCAGCTCAGCCGCATAGGCGTCCGCCAACTGCTGCATCGGCTCGAAGTCGAACATCCGCTCGCTGAACGCCCAGTCCAGGCTGAGCTCGCCGTCGTATACCTGGCCATTGATACTCAGCCAGTTGCCCAGGGGCGCGCCGGCGTCCATTTCCAGGCCGGCACTTTCCCGCGCCGGCGCCAGCAGGGCCGCCTCGTCGAATTGACCATCGAAGCGGCCCAGGTAGTTGAAAGTGATCCGTGCCTGCGGCAGCGATGCCAGGCTGGCGGCGTTCTCCGGGCCGGCCAGGTAGCGCAGTAGGCCGTAGCCCAGGCCCTTGTTCGGGAGGCCGCGCAGTTGTTCCTTGATCGCCTTCAGCGACTCGCCGAGGTCTGCGGTCGGCGTCAGGCGCACCGGGAACAGACTGGTGAACCAGCCGACGCTGCGGCTCAGGTC
>NZ_FZPC01000023.1 GCF_900187975.1 Pseudomonas delhiensis
CCCGAACTCAGCAGTGAAACGACGCATCGCCGATGGTAGTGTGGGGTTTCCCCATGTGAGAGTAGGTCATCGTCAAGCACCTATCCCAAAACCCCTGATCAGCCTGGCTGGTCGGGGGTTTTGCTTTGGCGCGGGGAAAACCAATCGCGGACAAGGTCCGCTCCTACGCCATGCCCCCTCCGGCTCCCCCTGTAGGAGCGCGCCCTGCGCGCGAATCGCGGGCAGGGCCCGCTCCTACAGGTTGCCGGAAGGCGTGGCATTTCCCTGTAGGACTCCATCCGCGATCCGGCCGGCAGGCCGACGATGCCGTTGGGCCGCCGACGGATAACCGCGATGGCAATCCCCCGGAAATCGGAACTTCGCCTCGCTGCACAGCGCCTATAGTCAGAAACAACAGGTAACAAACTCCCGGCCACCGCACGGCTTCACCGGGAGTCCACCGTCTACAGGACGCGCTCTCGAGGATGGGGAGGCCCGTTCGTGGAGTCGGGCGCCAGGGCCAGGAGGGCCGGCGCCGATCTGGAGAAAGGTAGCCGCCATGAGCAAGAAACCCTTCTACAAGAGCCTCTACGTGCAGGTACTGATCGCCATCGCCATCGGTGTTGCCCTGGGCCACTTCTATCCGCACACGGCGGTGCTGATGAAACCCCTGGGCGATGGCTTCGTCAAACTGATCAAGATGGCCATCGCCCCCATCATCTTCTGCACCGTGGTCACCGGCATCGCCGGCATGCAGAGCATGAAGGCGGTGGGCAAGACCGGCGGCATGGCGCTGCTGTACTTCGAGGTGGTCTCCACCGTCGCGCTGATCATCGGCCTGGCAGTGGTCAACATAGTCCAGCCCGGCGTCGGCATGCACGTCGATCCAGCCAGCCTGGACGCCAGCAAGGTCGCCACCTACGCCTCGGCCGGCGAGAAGCAGAGCACCATCGAGTTCCTGCTCAACATCATCCCCAACACCGTGGTCGGCGCCTTCGCCAACGGCGACATCCTGCAGGTGCTGTTCTTCTCCGTGCTGTTCGGCTATGCACTGCACCGCATGGGCAACTACGGCCAGCCGATCTTCCAGTTCATCGAGCGCTTCACCCAGGTGATGTTCAACATCATCAACGTGATCATGAAGGTCGCGCCCATCGGCGCCTTCGGCGCCATGGCCTTCACCATCGGTGCCTACGGCGTGGGTTCGCTGGTGCAGCTGGGCGAGCTGATGGCTTGCTTCTACCTCACCTGCATCCTCTTCGTGCTCCTCGTCCTGGGTGGCATCGCGCGCTTCCACGGCTTCAACATCCTGCGCTTCATCAACTACATCCGCGAGGAGCTGCTGATCGTGCTTGGCACCTCTTCCTCGGAGTCGGCGCTGCCGCGGATGATCGCCAAGATGGAGAAGCTGGGCTGCGACAAGACCGTGGTCGGCCTGGTGATCCCCACCGGCTATTCCTTCAACCTCGACGGCACTTCCATCTACCTGACCATGGCCGCGGTGTTCATCGCCCAGGCCACCGACACGCAGATGGACATCATCCACCAGGTGACCCTGCTGGCGGTGTTGCTGATCGCCTCCAAGGGCGCCGCCGGCGTCACCGGCTCGGGCTTCATCGTCCTGGCCGCCACGCTGTCCGCCGTGGGCCACCTGCCGGTCGCCGGCCTGGCGCTGATCCTCGGCATCGACCGCTTCATGTCCGAGGCCCGCGCCCTGACCAACCTGGTGGGCAACGGCGTGGCTACCGTGGTGGTGGCCAAGTGGTGCAAGGAACTGGACGAGGAAACCCTGCACCGCGAACTGGCCGCCGGCCCCTCGGCGCTGGAGGCGTCGATGGATCATTGAAAGCTTCACGCGGTACGCTTCACCGAAGCCCGTCATGCAGGCAGTGGAGAAAGCCATGACCGAACGCAAGTCGAACTACCCGCTGTACACCCATTATTCCGGCCCGGCGCTGCTGGAGATGCCGCTGCTGAACAAGGGCAGCGCCTTCAGCCCGCAGGAGCGCATCGACTTCAACCTGATCGGCCTGTTGCCGCAGACCGTGGAGACCATCGAGGAACAGGCCGAGCGCGTCTACCAGCAGTACCTGCAATGCGCCTCCGACCTCGACCGGCACGTCTACCTGCGTTCCATCCAGGACAACAACGAGACGCTGTTCTTCCGCCTGCTCGAAGGCCACCTGGAGGAGATGCTGCCGATCATCTACACCCCCACGGTGGGGCAGGCCTGCCAGGACTTCTCGAAGATCTACCGCACCCACCGCGGCCTGTTCGTCTCCTGGCCGGACCGCGAGCGCATTGACGACGTGCTGCGCAGCGCCACCAAGGACAAGGTGAAGATCATCGTGGTCACCGACAGCGAGCGCATCCTCGGCCTGGGCGACCAGGGCATCGGCGGCATGGGCATCCCCATCGGCAAGCTGTCGCTGTACACCGCCTGCGGCGGCATCAGCCCGGCCTACACGCTGCCCATAGTGCTGGACGTGGGCACCAACAACCAGGCGCTGCTGGACGACCCGCTGTACATGGGCTGGCGCCACCCGCGCATCAGCGGCAAGGACTACGACGACTTCGTCGAGCTGTTCATCCGCGCCGTGCAGCGCCGCTGGCCGGGCGTGCTGCTGCAGTTCGAGGACTTCGCCCAGACCAACGCCATGCCGCTGCTGGAGCGCTACCGCGACCAGCTGTGCTGCTTCAACGACGACATCCAGGGCACCGCCTCGGTGGCGGTCGGCACCCTGCTGGCGGCGTGCAAGGTCAAGCAGCAGAAGCTCAGCGAGCAGGTGATCACCTTCGTCGGCGCCGGTTCCGCCGGCTGCGGCATCGCCGAGCACATCATCGCCGCCATGCAGCTGGAGGGGCTGAGCGAGGCGCAAGCGCGCCAGCGCATCTTCATGGTCGACCGCCACGGCCTGCTGGTGGAGGGCATGGACGGCCTGCTGGAGTTCCAGCGCAAGCTGGCGCAGAAGGCCGGCGACGTGGCCGACTGGCAGCGCGGCGAGGACGGCATCGGCCTGCTGGAGGTGGTGAGCCGGGCGAAACCGACGGTGCTGATCGGGGTTTCCGGGCAGCGCGGGCTGTTCAGCGAGGCGGTGATCCGCGAGATGTACAAGCACTGCCCGCTGCCGCTGGTGATGCCGCTGTCCAACCCGACCTCGCGGGTCGAGGCGACCCCGGCGGAAATCCTCCAGTGGACCGAGGGCCGCGCGCTGGTCGCCACCGGCAGCCCGTTCCAGCCGGTGGAGCACGGCGGGCGCAGCATCCACATCGCCCAGTGCAACAACTCCTACATCTTCCCCGGCATCGGCCTGGGGGTGATCGCCGCCGGCGCCCGGCGCGTCACCGAGGCGATGCTGATGGCCGCCTCCAACGCCCTGGCCGAATGCTCGCCGGTGGTGACCGGGGAGGGCGACGCGGTGCTGCCGCCGCTGCGCGACATCCAGCAGGTCAGCCGGCGCATCGCCTTCGCCGTGGCCAAGCAGGCCCAGGCCGAGGGCGTGGCGCTGGAAACCCCGGACGCCATGCTCCACGCCGCCATCGAGCGCAACTTCTGGGCACCGCGCTACCGCGAGTACCGTCGCCGCTCGTTGTAGGCGGGCCGGGCGAGGCCCGGTGCCCGGGCCGGCGAGGCACTAGCGCTTCCGGTGCTCGCCGGTGCGGGCCGGGCGCCCTGCGCGGCGCTCCTGCAGGGTGAGCTGCAGGGCCTTGGCCACGCCGGCGCCGAGCAACCCGCCCAGCAGGGTGGCGACGACCTGCAGCAGCAGGCCCAGTGCGCTGGCGGCGTTCGTCTCGCGCAGGAAGGTCGCGGCTTCCGGCCAGAGCGCCAGCCACAGGCCGACGAAGCCCAGCACCAGGTCGTACCAGAAGGCGCCGACCCCGGCGGGGCGATAGCCGCGGACGAAAAGGATGAAGGCGCTGAAGGCCAGCGCCAGGAGCAGGGTGCCCAGCGTCTGGCTGAACGCATCCGGACCGGACATGGCCATCACCTCCCCGGATCGCGAAGGCGCAGGCACTGGCGACGGTGCAGCCCCAGGCGCACCTCGTCGAGCAAGGCCTCGGCGCAGGCCAGCGCCTGCTGGCTCGCGACGTCGACGGGCGCCGCGGCGCGGCTGAAATCGTCGATGCGCAGGCCTTCGACCAGGGTCGGCGCTTCCACCAGCGTCCAGTCCAGCCCGCTCACCTCCAGGCTGCGGGCCAGGCCGGCGCCGAGTTGCTCGTCGGCGGCGTCCTGCGGCGCCACCAGCCATTGCCAATGGCCCACCAGGAACAGCCGCGGCACGCCGGCGCGCAGCGCGCCATCGATGAGCGCGCCGCACTGCGGTGGCAGTTGTCGCGGCGGCTGGTCGCCGAGCATGGCGAAGATCACGTCGAGCCCCATCACGGCCTCGCTGACCTCCAAGGACGACGCCAGGCCGCCCAGCTTGCAGCGCAGGCCGGGGCGTGCACGCAGGCTGTTGAGGTCTTCCACCAGGGCGCTGACCTCGTGCTGCCGGTGCAGCGCCGCGGCGACCAGGGCCTGGCCGAGGCTGTCGAAGGGGCGGAACACGCCCAGCTTCAGCGTGGCTGTCTCGAGGTTGTGCATGGCGCTTCCTCCGCTTGTGTGGGGCAAGGCGAGTCTATGCATATCGAAGCCCCGGCGAGGGCCGAGGTTCCGCCCTTATGGCGACCGGTCGGAGCCCGGCGTGGAGCCCGCCCTTGCGCGGGCGGGTTCTTTCCCGGGGGCTTTTCCTCTATCTTCTGCGCTTGCGCCTTCCTTTCTCACGCAGACCCGTCGCATGCCCGTCCCGTCGTCCCTTTCGCCATCCCTCGCCGCCGGCATCGTGGCGTTGACCCGCCACTACGCCGATACCGTCCTGCCGCTGTGGCGTGCCGCCGGCTGGAACGAGGCGCTGCAGCTGCCCTACGAGGCGCTCGACGACCGCAGCGGGCGGCCCCTGGCGGCGGTGCGCTACCGCGCCATGGCCTGCGCCCGCCAGTTGTTCATCTTCAGCCACGCGGGGCCCGCCGACGCGGCCCGGGCCGAGGCGCTGTTCGCCTCGCTGCAGCGCCATTTCGGCGACGGCAACGGCGCCTGGCTCTACAGCATCGATGCGGCCGGGCAGCCGCTGGACAGCCGCCGCGACCTCTACACCTTCGCCTTCGTGGTGTTCGCCTGCGCGCAGTATCACCGGCTCAGTGGCAGCGCCGCCGCGCTGGAGCTGATGAGGCGCACCACCGAGCTGATCGAGCAGCGCTTCGCCGATGGCCAGGGGCTGTACCTGTCCGCGCTGGCCGAGGATTTCGCCGACGATGGCGCGCCCGTGCTGCAGAACCCCATCATGCACCTCACCGAGGCCTACCTGGCGGCCTACGCCATCGACGGCGACGCCTGGTACGGGCAGCGCCTGCGGGAGATGGGCCAGGCGCTGCTGGCGCGCTTCGTCGACCCGGCCAGCGGCTGCGTGGCCGAGTTGCCGCAAGGCGAGGCGGGCAACCGCATCGAGCCGGGGCACCAGTTCGAATGGTTCTCGCTGGTCATGGGGGCGCCGGCGTTGTTCGCCGGTTCCGCCCTGGAGGCCGCGCTGCGCCGCGCCTTCGTCTTCGCCCAGCGGCATGGCGTGGCTGCCGGCACCCTCGGCGTGAGCGCCGCGCTGGCGGCGGACGGCGCCCTGCAGGACGCCACCCAGCGCATCTGGGCGCAGACCGAGTTCGCCCGGGCCCTGGCCGTGGAAGGCAGCGCCCAGTCCCTCGGCACCCTGGCGCTGTGGACCGAGCGCTTCCGTTCGCGCTTCCTGCACGACGGCGGCTGGCACGAGGTGCTGGGGCCGGGCGGCGAGGTCTTGCGCGCGGACATGCCCTCCACCACGCCCTACCACCTGCTGGGCGCCTACCAGGCGTTGCAGGCCCTGATCGAGCGCGCCTGAAGCCCGCGGCCGCCTGGCTACCGCCCGGCGGCCATGCCTTCGACAGGGGCGATCCGCCGGAACCGCTGGCAAGCTGGAGAGTCCGTGAAAGGGTGGGCGACCGTCCGCCACCTTGCGCCACTCCAACCATCTGCACGGCCCGCCAGCGGGCCGGGGGGAACGATGCATGCAACAGCACACCAGCGAGCCGAACTTCATGCCGCCCAGCGAGTACACCACCTCCAGCGGGGTGGCGGTGCTCATCTCGCCGCGCTACATAGGCCCCGGCAAGGTCGCCGAGATGCTGCTTTCGCTGGCGAAGGTGCCACCCAGCGTATCGCCGTTGGACGTCGTCATCGGGCCCTGGGAATCCCATGAAGCCGCCTTCGAGGCCTCCTTCGCCGCGGCCGAGCGCTGGGTAGGGCAACTGGACGGCCACGCCTGACGCGGATCGATGGGCAACGGCCGGCGCGGGTGCGTGCCGAGGCATTCACCCGGCCGCCGGCGCTTGTCGTCGGCGCCGTTCCCGAGCGCCTGGCCAGGGGGGTAAAGACGGAAGCTGGGCGGTGTGGCAATGCGACCGATCGTCCAGAATCGCGGCGCGGAAAAGAAAATGCTGTCCAAATCCGCTGAACCCTGTATCCTGCCACCACTGCCTGCCCGGTTTAGCGGCTCCGTATTGATGCTCAGCCAGTTCTGATTTCCATCTCCTCGGTTTCTCTTCACTCTGCATTCAGTTCCAGCCAGGCATGTCGCCTGTGCTCGTTCCTACCTTGGAGATCTACATCATGGCAAACCGCCAAACTGGTACCGTCAAGTGGTTCAACGCTGAGAAGGGCTTCGGCTTCATCACCCCGGAAAGCGGCCCGGACGTCTTCGTTCACTTCCGCCAGATCGAATCCACCGGCTACAAGTCCCTGGACGAAGGCCAGCGCGTCAGCTTCCTCGTGACTGCCGGCGCCAAAGGCCCGCAAGCCGAGCAGGTTCAAGCCCTGTAAGCGCACTCCCGAGTGCCCGAAGCCCCGCATCGCATTGCGGGGCTTTTCGTTTGTGCCCCAAAAATTCCCGCCTTCTCCCTTCGCTCGCCAGCCGGGCATTCCCGCCCCGGCGTCATCGCTTCCCCTCGCGCTAACCCAGCGCTGCCCATGGCCACGCGCCGTCACCCCTCGAACAGCTCGACCATCAACTGACGCAGCCAGCGGTTGGCCGGGTCGCGGTGGTACCTGGCGTGCCAGAACAGGTTGATGTCGATTTCCGGCAGCGACACCGGGTGGGGCAGGGCCACCAGGTCGAAGGGGCCGGTGCAGGAGTCGGCGAAGCGCTCGGGCACGGTGGCCAGCAGGTCGGTGCGCTGGAGGATGTGGCCCACGGCGACGAAGTGCGGCACTTCCAGGCGGATGTCCCGTTCGATGCCCAGGCGTGCCATGTGCGCATCCACCTCGCCGTGGCCGGTGGTGGCCGCCACCACCCGTACGTGGCCGTAGGCGCAGAAGCGCTCCAGGGTCAGCGGCTCGCGGGTGGCCGGGTGGTCGCGGCGGCACAGGCAGACGTAGCGGTGGTGGAACAGGCGGCGGGTGAAGAAGCCCGCCTGCAGGTGCGGCAGCAGCCCCACGGCGAGGTCGACGGTGCCGTTCTGCAGGGCCTCGGGCAGCGCGACCGCGGTGTTGCGCACGGTGCTGATGCGGCAGCCGGGCGCCAGGCGGGAGAGGGCGTCCATCAGCCGCGGGGTGAAGTAGATCTCGCCGATGTCGGTCATGGCGATCCTGAAGGTGCGTTCGCTGCGCTGCGGCTCGAAGCTGTCCTGGCGGCCCAGAGCCTCGCGCAGGGTGTGGATCGCCAGGGCCACCGGCTCGGCCAGTTGCGCCGCGTAGGGCGTGGGCTCCATGCCCTGGTAGGTGCGCACGAAGAGGTCGTCCTGCAGGCTGCTGCGCAGGCGCTTCAGGGCATTGCTGACGGCGGGCTGGGTCAGCCCCAGGTTGTCCGCGGCGGTGGATACGCGGCGGTCGATCAGCAACTGGTTGAAGACCACCAGCAGGTTCAGGTCCAGGTCGCGGATATCCATGGCGCCTCGCATTTTCCCGTGGAGAGGAATATTCACATTTGAAATAGTCTGTATGCAGGTCGCTGCATTTATCAATATTCCTCGGCCCGCCATGATGGCCCCACTCCAACAACAACACCATCATGGGTACCCACATGACCACCAAGCCTGCCCTGCGTATCGGCATCATCGGCGGCGGAATCTCCGGCGTCGCCCTGGCACTGGACCTGTGCCGCCACTCCCACCTGGACGTCCAGCTGTTCGAGTCCGCCCCGGCCTTCGGCGAGGTCGGCGCCGGCGTGTCCTTCGGCGCCAACGCGGTGCGCGCCATCGCCGGCCTGGGCCTGGCGGAGGCTTATGCCCAGGTCGCCGACCGCACCCCCGAACCCTGGCAGGACGTGTGGTTCGAATGGCGCCGCGGCAGCGACGCCGGCTACCTCGGCGCCAGCGTGGCGCCGGGGGTGGGGCAGTCCTCGGTGCACCGCGCGGACTTCCTCGACGTGCTGGCCAGCCGCCTGCCGGCCGGCGTGGCCCGCTTCGGCAAGCGCGCCACCGGCGTGGCGCAGCAGGGCGAGGAAGCCTGCGTGCGCTTCACCGACGGCAGCGACTACCGCGGCGACCTGCTGATCGCCGCCGACGGCATCAAGTCCGCCCTGCGCGGCCACGTGCTGGAAGGCCTGGGGGCGGCGCCGGCCGCGCCGCGCTACAGCGGTACCCGCGCCTACCGCGGCCTGGTCGACAGCCAGCGCCTGCGCGAGGCCTACCGCGCCGCCGGCGTCGACGAGCACCTGGTGGACGTGCCGCAGATGTACCTCGGCCCGGACGCCCACATCCTCACCTTCCCGGTGAAGCAGGGGCGCATCGTCAACGTGGTGGCCTTCGTCTCCGACCGCAGCGAGCCGAACCCACAGTGGCCCCAGGACGCGCCCTGGGTGCGCGAGGCCAGCCAGCGCGAGATGCTCGACGTCTTCGCCGGCTGGGGTGATGCCGCGCGCATCCTCCTGCAATGCATTCCAACGCCCAGCCACTGGGCGCTTCACGACCTGGCCGAGCTGCCCGGCTACGTCCACGGCCGCGTGGCGCTGATCGGCGACGCCGCCCACGCCATGCTGCCGCACCAGGGCGCCGGCGCGGGGCAGGGGCTGGAAGACGCCTGGTTCCTCGCCCGCCTGCTGGGCGATCCCCGGGCCTGCCACGGCAACCTGGGCGAGCTGCTGGCCGCCTACGACGCCTTGCGCCGCCCGCGCGCCTGCCGTGTACAGCGCACCTCGTGGGAAGCCGGTGAACTCTATGAACTGCGCGATGCGGCCGTGGGCGACGACGAGCGCGCACTGGGCGCGACCCTCGCCAGCCGCTTCGACTGGCTGTGGAACCACGACCTGGAGGCCGACCTGGCCGCGGCCCGCGCGCGCCTGGGCTGGCAGGCCCTGAGCCACTGCGCCTGATCCGCCCCACCGGGGCCGGCCACGATGCCGGCCCTGGCTCCATAACAACGACAAGAAGAGCCATGCCATGCGTGATATCGACGTTTCCGCCCTGCTGGACGGGGCCCGCTTCAATGCCTTCCATGCCCGCGTGCTGTGCTGCTGCGCGCTGATCATCATCTTCGACGGCTACGACCTGGTCATCTACGGCGTGGTGCTGCCAGCGCTGATGCAGGCCTGGGGCCTCACGGCGCTGCAGGCCGGCCTGCTCGGCAGCTGCGCGCTGGTGGGGATGATGCTGGGCGCGCTGTTCTTCGGCCCGCTGTCGGACCGCATCGGCCGGCGCCGGACCATCATGGCCTGCGTGGTGCTGTTCAGCGGTTTCACCGTGCTCAACGGCTTCGCCCGCACGCCCGAGCAGTTCGCCCTGTGCCGCTTCATCGCCGGCCTGGGCATCGGCGGGGTGATGCCCAACGTGGTGGCGCTGATGAACGAGTACGCGCCCAGGCGGCTGCGCAGCACCCTGGTGGCCATCATGTTCAGCGGCTATTCGCTGGGCGGCATGCTCTCCGCCGGGCTGGGCATGCTGCTGATGCCGGCCTGGGGCTGGCCGGCGGTGTTCTTCGTCGCCGGGATGCCGCTGCTGATGATGCCGTGGCTGGTGCGGCAGTTGCCGGAGTCGCTGGACTTCCTGCTGCGCCGCGGCCAGGCCGGGCGGGCGCAGCAGTTGCTGGCCTGGGCCGCGCCCGACTACCGCGCGCAGCCCGGCGACCGCCTGCAGGCAGCCGGCGGGCGCAACCCGCGGGTGGCCGTCGCCGAGCTGTTCCGCGAGGGCCGCACCTTGCGTACGCTGATGCTCTGGCTGGCATTCTTCTGCTGCCTGCTGATGGTCTATGCGCTGGGCTCGTGGCTGCCCAAGCTGATGAATGCCGCGGGCTACGGCCTCGATACCAGCCTGGGGTTCCTGCTGGCGCTGAACTTCGGCGCCATCTTCGGGGCCATCGGTGGCGGCTGGCTGGGCGATCGCATCGGCCTGGGCCGCGTGCTGCTGGCCTTCTTCGTGGTGGGGGCGCTGGCCCTGGCGCTGCTGGCGCTACGCTCGCCACTGCCGGTGCTGTACGGGCTGATCGGCGTGGCCGGGGCCTGCACCATCGGCACGCAGATCCTCGCCAACGCCTGCACCGTGCAGTTCTACCCGGCGCACATCCGCTCCACCGGCCTGGGCTGGGCCATGGGCGTGGGGCGCCTGGGCGCCATCATCGGCCCGCTGCTGGGCGGCGCGCTGCACGCGGCGCAACTACCGCTGCAGGCCAGCTTCCTGGCCTTCGCACTGCCGGGGCTGGTGGGCGCCGGCGCCATCCTGGCGTTCCTCCGCTGGCGGCCCGGGCGGGCGCACGGCCCGGCCGGTAAGCCGCTGGAGTCCACCTTCGGCTGAATGCCGTCCTCCGTTCCCTGGTCGCCCTGGCAAGGATGCGGCGGCCGGGGGACCTGTTTCCTTGCTCCCACCGTCGATGTCGCTTTCATGGCATCGCCAGCCCTGGCCCTGGGCGCTCGCGGGCGGGGCCATGTCGTTTTTGCTCATGCCCATGGCGATCCTGGGCAAATGTCCGGGAGACGCTCTGGAATAGGGTCGTGCCAGCGTCTGTCAGTCTCCGACGCCCGCCAGGTGGCGCCGTGCCACCTCATGACAAGTCCAATAAATGGCCGACCGATGAGTATTCCAAGTGCCAAAGGCGCCAGTGGCGAACTGGCCCAGGGCTTCAAGCCGCGCCAGGTGACCATCTCGCAGCTGCGCATGCGCGCCACCCTGCAGCGGCGCAACCAGGCGATCGCCTGCCGCATGTGGCTGTTCCCCTGGCTGACCTGGGCGGTGATCGCTTTCATCAGCGGCGTGCTGGTGGTGATGTTCATCCTGCCGGAGCACCGCATCGAGGTGAGCTCCACCCTCGGGCTGGCCGTGGCGACCGTGCTCTTGAGCTTCACCACCCGGCGCCAGGGCGCCCAGGCCGGCGGGCGCCTCGATCCGCTGCGTTCGGCCGGCTGACGGCAGGAGTCGCGATTGGTGGAACGGCGGCAATTCAGCGGCGCCATGCAGGGCCGCAACCTCAGGTTCGTTTCCGCGCCCCGGGCGGGCACGCAACGCCAGGGGCGGGTGGGCTTCCTGCTGCTGGAGCACTTCTCCCTGCCGGCCTTCACCCAGGCGCTGGACACCCTGGTCACGGCCAACCTGATCCGCGCCGACACCTTCGCCACCGGCACCTTCAGCCTGGACGGCGAATCGGTCACCAGCGACCTGGGGCTGGTCATCTGCACGGGTGCGGCCCTGGCGCCGGCGGCGCTCGCCGGGCTGGACCTGCTGGTGCTCTGCGGCGGCCTGCGCACGCCGCTGCGCGCCACGCCGGAACTGACGCGCCTGCTGCAGCTGGCAGCGGAGAAGGGCGTGGCCCTGGCCGGGCTGTGGAACGGCGCCTGGTTCCTCGGCCAGGCCGGCCTGCTGGACGGCTACCGCTGCGCGGTGCATCCGGAGAACCGCGCAGCGCTGGCGGAGATCGCCCGGCACAGCGAAGTCACCAGCGAGAGCTACATGGTCGACCGCGACCGCTTCACCGCCGCCAGCCCGACCGGGGCCTTCAACATGGTGCTGGAATGGATGGACGCGCTGCACGGCCGCGAACTGGTGGACGCCGTGGCGGACATCCTGGCCTTCGAGGAATCGCGCTTCCGCCGCGCCCGCCCGGCGCTGCACGAGAAGCTCAGCGAGCCGCTGCGCGAGGCCATCAACCTGATGAGCGCCAACATCGAGGAGCCCCTCAGCCAGGACCAGCTGGCGCGCTACGTCGGCCGTTCCAAGCGGCAGATCGAGCGGCTGTTCCAGCAGCAGCTGGGCACCACGCCGGTGCGCTACTACCTGGAGCTGCGCATCACCGAGAGCCGCCGCCTGCTGCAGCACTCGGACCTGCCGATGTTCGAGGTGGGCCTGGCCTGCGGCTTCGTCTCGCCCAGCCATTTCAGCAAGTGCTACACGTCCTTCTACGGCTATCCGCCGTCGAAAGAGGTGCGTTACGGGTGCGTGAAGTCGGCGAGGTAGGGCGTGCCGGCGAAGACCCCAGCCACGTCATTCCCCTGTAGGAGCGCGCCCTGCGCGCGAATCGCGGACGGCGTCCGCTCCGGGCGGGAGGTGTGCGTAGGGCGCATAACCGTTCGCGGTTATCCGCCGCCGGCCGGAACACCGGTGCCCAGGACAATTGGCGGATAACGTCGTAGGCGTTATGCGCCCTACGGGTTGGAAGGGGCGGCCTAGGAGCGGATTCCATCCGCGACCCGCGCCGGTGTTCCCGGCAATCGCGGACGGCGTCCTACGGGAGGATGCCGGCGCCGAGGTATCGCCCGGCGCGATACCTGCCAGCGGCAAACGCGCTCCGTCGGCGGCGGCGCGCGGGGTATAAAGCGCCCATGCGCTACAGACGTCTGGACCTCAACCTGCTGGTGGCCCTGGCCGCGCTGCTCGACGAATGCAGCGTCAGCCGGGCCGCCGAACGCCTCAACCTGGGCCAGTCGGCCACCAGCGCGGCGCTGGCGCGCCTGCGCGAGCACTTCAACGACCCGCTGCTGGTGCCCCTGGGGCGGGGCCTGGCGCCCAGTGCCCTGGGCCGCCAGTTGCTGCCCAAGGTACACGAGGCCCTGGCCCTGGCGGGGGAAGTGGTGGATGCGGCGGTGCTCTTCGAGCCTTCGCAGTGCGACCGGCGCTTCACCCTGGTGGCGTCGGACTATGTGGTGGCGACCCTGTTGCCCGCGGCCAGCC
This sequence comes from Pseudomonas delhiensis, assembly GCF_900187975.1. Taxonomy (GTDB): domain Bacteria; phylum Pseudomonadota; class Gammaproteobacteria; order Pseudomonadales; family Pseudomonadaceae; genus Pseudomonas; species Pseudomonas delhiensis. Next base: position 13,132 of record NZ_FZPC01000023.1, read on the forward strand.
GGGCACTGTCGCAACAGGCGCCGGGCGCCTCGCTGGTGCTGCGCGACCTGCCGCTGCCGCGCGACGGCGACGTGGTGGCCGAAGCCCTGGAATACCGCCGCAGCGACCTGGTGATAGTGCCGCAGCGCCGGGTGAACCCCCGCTACCCGCAGATGCCGCTGCTCGGCGACGAGCTGTGCTGCATCGTCTGCGCCGGGCAACCGGCCTTCGCCGGCGGCCTGAGCCTGGCCGACTACTGCGCCGCCGAGCACGTGCTGCGCGAGTTCGCCGACGGCCAGAACCTGGCCATGGACGCCCTGCATCTGCGCGAACTGGGCATCGAGCGGCGCGTGGCCGTCGCGGTGCAGAGTTTTTCGCTGATGGCCGAGTTCATCGTCGGCACGCCGCGGGTGGCCACGCTGTTCCGCCGCCAGGCGCAGGCCCTGGCGCGGCGCTACCCGCTGCGCGTGCTGCCGGCGCCGTTGGCCTTTCCGGCGGCGCCGCAGGTGCTGCAGTGGCACCCGCAGCAGGGCCTGGACCCGGCGCTGGCCTGGCTCCGCGCCTTGCTGGCGGAGCAGGCCGCGGGGCTGGATCAGGCCTGAGGGTCGCCGGTGTCGCCGCGCAGGCCCAGTTCCTCGATGGCCAGCAGGGCGCAGCGCTCGTCGTTGTCGGACGTGTCGCCACTCACGCCGATGGCGCCGAGCAGCCCGCCGGCCCCGTCGCGCAGCAGGATGCCGCCGGGTACCGGGATCACCTCGCCTCCGGTCAGGCTGTTGATCGCATCGAAGAACGCCGGCATGGCCTGGGCGCGGCGCGCCAGTTCGCGGCCGCCGAAGCCCATGCCGAGGCAGCCGCGGGCCTTGCCGCTGGCGATCTGCGGGCGCAGGAAGCTGGCCCGCTCGTCGCGCAGCACGGCCAGCGGGTGGCCGGCGGCGTCCAGTACCGCGGCGGCCAGCGGGCGCACGCCCAGCTCGCGGGCGTGGCGCAGGGTGGCGGCGGCCAGGCGCGTGGCGCGCTCGAAGTCGAGGGTGGTCATGCTCACAGGCTCCATTTGCCGAGTTGGGCGACGCGGTCGCGGGTATAGAGATCGGTCCATTTCAGCGAGTTGAAGTCCGACACCTGCCTGGGGTTGTACGCCGTGCGCTGCAGGCGCACCGGCTCGCCGGCCTTGTACACGGCCTGCAGGCGCTGGCGGTCCTGGAGGATGCGGATGTCCTCCAGGGGCGAGCCGTCGAGCAGCAGCAGGTCGGCCTGCCTGCCCGCTTCCAGCGTGCCCAGGGTTTCGCCGCGCGGCATCAGCCGGGCGCCGACGTTGGTGGCGGCGTACAGCGCCTCGGCGGGGGTGAAGCCCAGGCGCGTCACCAGCAGTTCCAGCTCGCGGGCGTGCCATTCGCCGTAGGGGGTGACGGCGAAGCCGCTGTCGCTGCCGCAGGCGAAGGGGATGCCGGCGGCCTTGGCGCGGCGCAGCACCGGTGTGCCTAGCTCCAGGGTGCGCGCGCAGTAGCCGGCGTAGCCGGTGGCGATGGCCGGGTCGTGGGCCTGGCAGAAGTCCACGGTGTTCTGCGGGAAGGTCATGGTCGGGGCCAGCACGCTGTCGGCTTCCAGCAGCGCCTCGATGCAGGCGTCGTCCATGTAGAAGGCATGGAACACCAGGTCCACGCCGGCCTTCGCAGCATACATCACCGCCTCGCGGCCATAGGCGTGGGTGGCCACCCGGCAGCCCAGGCGGTGGGCTTCCCCGACCATCTCGCGGGTCTCCTCGGCGGTGAAGGCGGCGATGATCTCGCCGTTGGGCCGGCGGTGGGTTCCGTCCATGGCGATCTTGATCAGGTCGACGCCGTCCTTGGCCTGCCGGCGGATCTCGGCGATGGCCTCGGTACGGCTGGTGACCAGGGCGGCGGTGAAGTATTCGGGGGCGCCGACGCGGCTGGGGAACCAGTCGTTGAGGCTCTGCCGGTTGGTGATCACGCGGCTGCTGGCGGCGATGCGCGGGCCCTCGAACAGGCCGGCGTTGACGGTGTTGCGCACGGCGATGCTGAGTTGGCCGCTGTCGCCGGGGCAGACCATGGAGGTGACCCCGGCGGCGAGCACGTGCTGGGCGAAGAACAGCCCGCGCAGGGCGCGGAACTCGTCGCTGGTCCAGAGATCGATGTCTTCCTCGCTCTGGGCGTTGCCGAAGGCCAGGTGGGTGTGCACGTCCACCAGCCCGGGCATGACGAAGGCGGCGCGCTCCTCGCGGTCGCCCGGCTGCGGCCGCGGGGCCTGGGCGGTCGGGCCGACATGGCGGACCAGGCCGTTGTCGATGATCAGCGTCTGCTCGTGGCGGGCCTGCAGGCCGGTGCCGTCGAACAGGGTGGAACAGTGCAGGTGCAGGGCGCCCATGGGCGGTTTCTCCTCGGCTTCTCGTTGTGCCGGCAGGCTAGGGCGCTGCGCCCTGGCTGACCAACAGATGCTGTCGATGCCCGGCCATCGATGCCGTCGATACCTGGCGCGGGCGCATGGCGCCTGGGTTCCGGGCAGGGGGCAAGCGATGCGGGGCAGGTATCGGCAGTGGCGATGCCAGGCATGGCCAATGGCGATTTTTCCCGCCGGGGCGGGCAGGGCGAGGATGCCGCCGCCATCAACCCACGAGGAAACCACCATGAACGACATCCGTACCGAACTGCTGGCCCTGGAGCAGGAACGCCAGCGCGCGCTGATGGAAGAAGACCACGCCGGCCTGGAGCGGCTGTTCGCCGACGATCTGCTCTACGTGCATACCTCAGGCCTGGTGCAGGACAAGCCGCAGTACCTGGACTATGCCCGCCACGCGGTGCGCTACCTGGCGGTGGAGCGCGGCGAACTGCGGGTGCGCCTGTTCGGCGACGCCCTGGCGCTGATGAGCGGGCCGCAGTGCAACCTGCTACAGAAGCGCGGCGGCGGCGAACCGGTGCGCGCCGAGGGCTTCGCCACGCAATTGTGGGTGAGGGAGGACGGTGGTTGGCGGATCGCTGCCTTCCATGGCACTCGCACGCCAGCATGAGATGGCGCGGTAATTTTGCCTTTGCCCGCTAGCTTGTGCCTCCGGGCTACTGGAAGCGTCGATGGAGGTCCGGGAATATCTCCTGGGCGAACCAGGCCGGCAACCCTGGCTGCACGCTGCGGGATTTCGGCGTCGGGCTGAGTACCACGCCCAGGCGTACCAGGCGGCTCAGTTCATCGATCGCCGGGCGCGGCGTCAGGCCGGTGAAGGTCTTGAAGTCACTGCGTGGCATCTCGCCCTGCACCAGCAGGGCATGGACCGCCGCTGCGCTTTCCTCCCGGGCGCCGGCCGCGCGTAGCTGGGCGTTATAGCGGAATGCCCGTACCACTCGCTCGCGCAGTGCTGTCGGGTCGACGGCCTGGGTCATGTAGTCGATCTGGTCGTGGCAGACGTCGAGCATGAACTCGATGAAGGCGAAGTAGTGCTTGCGGCTCAGCTTGCCGCGTCCGTCCAGGTCGCCTTCGCGAGGGCGGTCGGCCAGCGCCAGCATCCGATAGTAGTCCTGGTGCTGGCGCGCCAGGCCGCGAGACAGGGACCAGAGCGTCGGCCGCAGGCCCAGGGCAACGAGGTGGATATGGGTCATCAGCCGTGTGGTGCGCCCGTTGCCGTCGAGGAACGGGTGCACGAAGGCCAGCCGGTGATGGTAGGCGAGGGCGCCGATCAGCCGGCGGCGTGGGTCGCGGGCGCGTCCGAAGCCATCGCGCAGGTGACGCAGCATCGGCAGCACGACAGAGGCGGCCGGCGCGGGCCTGCCGCCGATGGCGACTTCCTCGTCCGGCCTGGCGCGCAGCTGGCCCGGTTGCAGGAAGCGGCCGTCGTCGAGGCGCCGGCTGGCATCATCGGTATCGTCGAACAGGCGTTCGTGCACGCGCTGCACCAGCGCCGGTTCGAACAAGTCGCTCCATTGCGCGGGGGGGAAGCGCCGCAGGGTCCGCTCGAACACCGCCTGCGCCTGCATGTGCCTGATGGCCAGGTCTTGCAGCAGGAGACGCTCGCGGCGTGGCGCGGCCTGCGCCTGCTGCATCATTGCGATCTCGGTATGGCGGCCCTCGATGAGGTTCGAATAGTAGCTGTTGGTTATCTGCAGCAGTTGCCCGAGCTGCTCGCTCGTTTGCCTGGCCAGGCGGCCTGCCAGGAAGGCCGCCTTGCCCGGCAGCGCGTCAGCCCGCTCGATGATCGAGGCCGGCAGCTCTTCCGGCAGTATCGGGTCCAGCCAGCCCTTGTCGGTGATCAGCGGCATTGCTGCTTTCCTGGGTGAATTTCTTCACATTTAAATTCACATTTCGTAAGGCTGCAAACCCTTATGTATTGCGGCTTGTATTTGGTTTTAGAGGGTCATTAAGAAAGTCTTTCTTCATATTTTTACCGGCAGGGCGCCGGCACGCCCGGCAGCGGGGAACGGCACCGTGATCCGGTGCCGCAGCAAGGAAGACCCCGGAGCCCTCAGGCCGTACGCCCACCCAGCGTCTCCGCCACCCAGTCCGCGATGTAGTGCCCGGCGTTGATGCTGTTGTCGAAGCTCGAATGCTGCACGCCGCCTTCGCGCTCGGTGAAGATCTTCAGCTCGCGCTTCGGGCTGTTCACCAGTTGCTCGTAGGTGCGCTGCGCCCATTTCAGCGGAATCTGCGAGTCCTTCTCGCCGTGGGTGACCAGGAAGGGCACGCGGATGCGTTCGAGCACGCCGTCGAGGTGGACGTTCTCGGCGATGCCCATGAATTCGTCGATGTCCTTCGCGCCCCAGACCCATTGCACGTGGGCCCAGTAGTGCGGCACCGGGAAGTCGCCTTCCTTCTCCAGGCGGCGCTTCTGCACGTCGCGCCAGTCGTGGTTGGCGCCCCATACCACGCCGCAGGCGAAGCGCGGCTCGAAGGCCACCGCGCGCGGGCAGTAGTAGCCGCCCAGGGACACGCCTTCCAGGCCGATGCGCTTGGCGTCGACGTCCTCGCGGGTTTCCAGCCAGTCGAACACGCGGCTGGCCCAGTGCTCGCTGTCGTAGCGCGCGGTCAGGCCGTGCAGGCGCAGGGCCTCGCCGGTGCCGGGCTGGTCGATGATCAGCGAGGCCACGCCGCGCTTGGCCAGCCAGGCGGGCAGGCCGACGCGGTACTTCATTTCCTTGGTCGAATCCAGGCCGTTGACCTGCACCAGCAGCGGCGCCGGGCCCTCCACGCCCTCGGCGCGCACGTAGAGACCGGCGATGTGCCTGCCTTCGTAGGGGATCTCCACGCGTTCGCAGTTTTCCTTCGACAGCGCGACGCCGCGGGCGAAGGTGTCGAGGAAGCGCCGGTACAGCGCCTCGCGGCCCGGGGCGCCGTGGGCCTGCAGGCGTTCGCAGGTGAGGTAGTAGGTGGCGGCGCGGTTGTACTTCTCGCCGGCGGAGAACAGGCGGCCGGCGCCCTCGTCTTCCTCGGCCAGGCCGCAGAGCTTGTCGGCCATTTTCGACCAGGTCTCGCGGAAGGCCCGGGTGCCGGCGGCGTCGGGCTGCCTGGCGGCCTCCTGCAGCGGGGCGCACATTTCCTCGATCTCGCCCAGGCGGGCGCCCATCTCGATGGCCAGGTCCACCGAGAGGTTCCAGACGTAATTGGTGGGGAAGTAGCGGAACATTCTTGTTGTCCTTCTGCGGTCGGGTTTTCCGGCGCCCGGGAATGGCGGCAGGCACGCAGGGCGCGGTTCGACGGCAAGGTACGCAGGCGGGGCGGTGCGGCGCCAATCGCGAGTGGGGATGCGAGGTATCGCCAAACGCGATGCCCCGGCGCCCTGGCGGCGGCCGGGGGCGATGGGGCGGGGTCAGCCGGTGTGGCGCAGGGCTTCGGGCTGCTGGTCGAGGCTCTGGATGAAGTCGCGGATGCGCTCGCGCAGCCAGCGGTGCATGGGGTCGCCTTCCATGCTGCGGTGCCAGAGCATGTATTCGCGCATCACCGGGATCTTCACCGGCGGCGGCAGGATGCGCAGCGGCAGGTAATGCGCGTACAGCTCGGCCAGGCGGCGGTGCATGGTGGCCACGCGCTGGGTGCCGACCAGCAGCTGGGGCAGGGTGTTGAAGTCGTTGGTGATCACTTCCAGGCGGCGGTTGAAGCCGTACTGGCTCATGAACCAGTCCTCGATGCTCAGGTGCCGGTTGCGCCCGAAGCCCACCGAGATGTGGCCCATCTGCATGTACTGCTCCAGGGTCAGGCTCTCGCCCACCGCCGGGTTGTCGCGCCAGACCACGCAGACGTGGTCCTCCTCGAACAGCAACTGCGCCGGGTGGCCGTCGATGATGTAGCGCTCGGGCACGATCATCATGTCCACCTCGCCGCGCATCAGCAGCTCGGCGCTGTTGTCGCCGGGGCTGAGCATCTCGAAGGTGATGTGCGGGGCCTGCTGGTGGATCTTCTGGATCACCTGGGCGAAGAGCACGCTGATCAGGTAGTCGGAGGTCACCAGGCGGAAGTGGCGCTTGCTGCTGGCCGGGTCGAACACCGGCTTGGCGGTGATCGAGGAGCGGATGGTCAGCAGCACCTCGCGCACGGGCCCCGCCAGTTCCAGGGCGTAGGGGGTGGGCTGCATCTTGCGGCCGACCTGCACCAGCAGCTCGTCCTCGAAGAAGGTGCGCAGGCGGCCGAGCACGCCGCTGGTGGCCGACTGCGTCATGTGCAGGCGTTCGGCGGCGCGGGTGATGTTCTGCTCTTCCAGCAGCACATCCAGCGCCACCAGCAGGTTCAGGTCCAGGTGGTGGAATCGCATGGCAGATGGCTCAGGCTTGTTGTAGTTATTTTCGCGATACCTTCCCGCCGCATTCCCGATACGTCAAGACCGCTGCGCCACGAGTGGGCGGCAAACGCCCGCCGCCATGGGCCCGCGCCCAGGTATCGCGTTCGGCGATGCCTCGCATCCCCACATGCGATTGGTCAGGGCGCCATGGCGCCGGCCAACCTGCGCCCCAGTCGAGCGGCCCCCGTGCCGCGGCGACCCACCACCGGCGGCCCCCTGCCCGGCGCCGAATCATAATTTCAATGGAGTGGTAGCCATGAACATCCTTGGCCTCGACGCCCTGGTCTTCGGCGTCGACGATATCCAGGCCTGTGCCGATTGCCTGCGCGACTACGGCCTCACGGCCACGCAACTCACCGCCGACGGCGGGCGCTTCGAAGCCCTCGACGGCACCGCCATCGTCATCCGCCACGGTGATGATCCGAGCCTGCCGCCGGCCCTGGGCCCGACGCCTTCCCTGCGCGAGACCGTCTACGGCGTGGCCGGCGCCGCCGACCTGGACGCCATCGCCGACGAACTGGGGCGCGACCGCGAGGTGCGCCGCGATGCCGCCGGCGCGCTGCACTGCGTCGACGACCTGGGCTTCGCCATCGCCTTCCAGGTCAGCTGCCGCCGTCCGTACGAGGCCCCCGCCGACCTGACCAACGCCCCCGGCAGCGCGCCGCAGCGCCCGCTCAACCAGCTGGGCATCACCCCGGACATGCCGGCGTTGCCGCGCACCTTGTCCCACGTCGTGTACTTCGTGCCCGACGCCGCCAGGGGCGAGGCCTTCTACCGCGAGCGCCTGGGCTTCGTCACCACCGACAGCTTCGTCGGCGTCGGCCCCTTCATGCGCACGGCGGGCATGGACGACCACCACTGCCTGTTCATGATCCAGACGCCGCCGCACATGCAGGGCTGTGAGCACTTCACCTTCCACCTGGGCAGCGGCACCGAGGTGCTGCTGGCCGGCACACGTTTCCAGAACAAGGGCTGGACCAGCTTCTGGGGCCCGGGCCGGCACCTGCTGGGCTCCAACTGGTTCTGGTACTTCAACAGCCCGCTGGGCTGCCACATCGAGTACGACGCCGACATGGACAAGCATGACGACGCCTGGGCCGCGCGCCAGGCGCCGATGTCGGCGGACAACTCGCAGCTGTTCCTCTTCACCTCGCGGGAGAAGTGGGCCCCCAGCGGCCCGCCGCCAAAGCAGGGCTGAGCCGTGGACTGCGTGGCGCTGTGCCGGCTCGACGAGCTGGCCGAGGGCCAGGCGCGCGGCTTCGACCCGCAGGGCAGGGGGGCGGACGGCCTGTTCGCCCTGCGCCACCGCGGCCAGGTGCGCCTGTACCGCAACCGCTGCCCGCACCTGCTCGTGCCGCTGGAGTACCGCAAGGACAGGTTCCTCAGCGCCGACGGCCAATGGGTCGTCTGCTACGCCCACGGCGCGCGCTTCCGCCCGGACAGCGGCGAGTGCGTGTACGGCCCGTGCCGTGGCCAGGCGCTGGAAGCGCTGGCGCACGAGGAGAAGGACGGCTGGCTGCTATTGCCGCTGGCGCAACTGCAAGGCTGAGGTATCGCGCCGCGCGATAGGTCGCATCCGCGGACTCGATTGGTCAAGGCCCGGCCCCGCCGGGAAGCTGTGCCCCGGGGCACGCAGAACGGCCGCACCGCTCGCCGGTGCGGACAACAAGAACAAGACGTGAGAGATGCCATGAACACTGTGAGCAACGTGCTGATCGTCGGCGGCGGCATCGGCGGGCTGTGTGCCGCCATCGCTCTGCGCCGCAAGGGAATCGCCGTCGACCTGGTCGAGCTGAAGAGCGAATGGACCGTCTACGGCGTCGGCATCATCCAGCAGAGCAACGTGGTGCGCGAGATGCACCGCCTGGGCCTGCTGGATGCCTACCTGGACGCCGCCTACGCCTTCGAGGACGTAGCCATCTACACCACCGCCGGTCAGCAGCTGGCGCGCATCCCCGGCCAGCGCCTGGCGGGGCCGCAGTACCCGGCCAACGTCGGCATCTCCCGCCGCGCGCTGCACAAGGTGCTGAGCGAGACCGCCATCGAACTGGGCACCCGGGTGCGCCTGGGCACCTCGGTGGAGCGCTTCGAGCAGGACGCCGGCGGTGTCGACGTACTGTTCAGCGACGGCAGCCAGGGCCGCTACCAACTGCTGGTGGGCGCCGACGGGCTGTACTCGCGGGTCCGCGGGCTGCTGTTCGGCGACAGGTACCAGCCGCGCTTCACCGGCCAGTCGGTGTGGCGCCACAACTTCCCGCGCGCCGCCGGCATCGACCACCTGGCCAACTACCAGGGCCCCTCGGGCAACGCCGGCCTGGTGCCGCTGGCCGACGACCTCATGTACCTGTTCACCACCTCCCACGAGCCGGGCAACCCCTGGATGGACCCGGCCGGCCTGGCCGAGGGCCTGCGCCAGCGCCTGGCCGGGTTCGGCGGGCTGATCGGCGAACTGCGCGAGCAGGTCACGGACAGCGCCGAGGTCGTCTACAAGCCGCTGGAGGCGGTGTTCGTCGACGAGCCCTGGCACCGCGGCCGGGTACTGCTGATCGGCGACGCCGCCCACGCCACCACCCCGCACCTGGGGCAGGGCGCCGGCATGGCCATCGAGGACGCGGTGGTGCTGGCCGAGGAACTCACCGCCGGCGGCAGCCTGGCCGAGCAGCTGCAGCGCTTCATGGGCCGGCGTTTCGAGCGCTGCAGGTTCATCGCCGAGAAGTCCCTGCTGGCCGGGGAGAAGGAGATCGCCCGGGACCCGTCCTTCGACCGCATCGGCCTGGTCCGGCAGATGCTGGAGGTCACCGCGCGCCCCATCTGAGCCCATGTACCCGGCGCGCCTGCCCTGGCCGCGCGCCGGCGCCAACACGAATGCACAAGAACAAGAACGAGGTGACCTCGATGTCCACTGACAAGCGTGCAACCGCGCGGCCGCTGCCGCCGCTCAAGCCCCTCACCCTGGCGCTGCTGGCCCTGGCCGCCGGCCACGCCCAGGCCTTCGAATTCGACACCGGCAACCCCGACCTGCGGGCGCGCTGGGACAACACCCTGAAGTACAGCGCTGCCTGGCGCACCCAGGACGCCAGCAGCAAGCTCACCGAAGGCCAGAGCGCGCTGAACCTGGACGATGGCGACCGCAACTTCGACAAGGGCCTGATCTCCAACCGCCTGGACCTGCTCTCCGAGCTGGACGTGACCTACGGCGACGTCGGCGCGCGGGTCAGCGGGGCGGCCTGGTACGACGACGTCTACAACCGCGGCACCGACGCCAGCGACCCGAGCCGGGCCAACAGCTACTCGGCGGACTACGACGAATTCACCGACGACACCCGCACCCTGCACGGGCGCAAGGGCGAGCTGCTCGACGCCTTCGTCTTCGGCAAGACCGAGCTGGCCGGCATGCCGCTGTCCGGGCGCCTGGGCCAGTACGCCATGCAGTGGGGCGAGAGCCTGTTCTACGGCATGAACGGCATCGCCGGCGGCATGGCGCCGATCGACGTGGTCAAGGGCCTGTCGGTGCCCAACACCCAGTTCAAGGAGCTGATCCGTCCGGTACAGCAGGTCTCCGGCCAGCTGCAACTGACCCCGGATGTATCCATCGGCGCCTACTACCAGTTCGAATGGGAGGCCAACCGTCTGCCGGCCGCCGGCAGCTACTTCTCCACCGACGACTTCTTCGGCGACGGCGCCGAGCGCATGTTCGTCGGCGCGCCGGTGATGCCCGGCGGCCAGCCGCTGGCCTTCTACCACGGCAACGACAAGGAGGCGAAGGACTCGGGGCAGGGCGGCGTGCAGCTGCGCTGGCGCACCGAGACGGTGGACTGGGGCCTGTACGCCATCCGCTTCCACGACAAGTCGCCGCAGCTCAACGTGCGCACCGACTTCGCCAACCTCGACCCGTTCACCGGCAAGGCTGGCGAGTTCTACTGGGTGTACCCCGAAGGCATCGAGGCCCTGGGCGCGAGCTTCTCCACCACGGTGGGCAACTTCAACCTGGCCGGCGAAGTCTCCACCCGCTGGAACCAGCCACTGGCCTCCACCAACCAGCACGCCCTGGCCGTCGGCGAGGCCATCGACAACAGCGACGACCCGCTCTACGCCACCGGCCGTACCCTGCACGCCAACTTCTCCTGGCTGGCGAGCCTCGAGCCGAACTTCATCGCCCAGGAGGCGAGCTTCCTCGGCGAGATCGCCTGGAACCGGGTGATGAGCGTGAGCAGGAACCGCGACGCCATCGACCCCAACGCCGACCGCGACGCCGCCAGCCTGCGCCTGGTGTACGAGCCGATGTACCGGCAGATCTACCCCGGCCTGGACCTCTCGGTACCGATCGGCGCCAGCTACACCAACGGCGCTTCCGAGGCCCTCGGCACCGGCTTCGGCACTGACCACGGCGGCGACATCAACGTCGGCCTCAAGGGCAACTACCTCAACACCTGGAGCCTGGGCCTGACCTACACGCACTACTACGGCCCGCAGAACACCTTCCTCGACGCCGACAACCACTACACCTTCGAACAGTCGCTGAAAGACCGCGACTTCATCGCCTTCACCGTCAGCCGCACCTTCTGACCGAGGACTGCCCGATGAAACACAACAAGAAACTCGCCTGCCTGCTCACCGCCCTGAGTGCCTCCCTGCTGTTCGCCCACGGCGCCCTGGCCGCCGTCTCCGCCGAGGAGGCGGGCAAGCTGAAGACCACCCTGACGCCACTGGGCGGCGAGCGCGCCGGCAACGCCGACGGCAGCATCCCGGCCTGGACCGGTGGCTACACCCAGGCCGACCCGGCCTACAAGGACGGCGGTAAGCGCGGCGACCCCTTCGCCGCCGACAAGCCGCTGTTCACCATCACCGCGCAGAACATGGCGCAGTACGCCGCGCAGCTCACCCCCGGGGTGCAGGCGATGCTGAAGAAGTACCCGGACAGCTACCGCCTGGAGGTCTACCCGACCCACCGCAGCGCCGCCGCCCCGCAGTCGGTGTACGACGCCACCTTCGCCAACGCCAGCAGCGGCAAGCTGGTGGACGGCCCGGCCGGGCCCATGCCCGAGGGCGCCGCCGGCGGCATCCCGTTCCCGATTCCGCAGAGTGGCGCCGAGGCCATCTGGAACCACCTGCTGCGCTGGCGCGGCGCGTCCTGGCACGCCAGCTTCACCCAGTACCTGACCACCGCCGACGGCAAGCACGTGCTGACCAACGACTCGCGCTCGGACCTGCAGATGCCCTGGTACCTGCCCGGCGGCGCGGGCGAGAAGGGCGTGTTCTGGTCCATCCGCATGATCAACGACGGCCCGCCGCTGCGCGCCGGCGAGGCCATCACGGGCCTTGAGAACCTCAACGCCGACAAGGCCTCGGTGTGGACCTACCTGCCTGGCCAGCGCCGCGTGCGCCGCCTGCCCAACGCCTGCTGCGACACCCCGACGCCGGCCACCGCGGGGGTCATGAGCTTCGACGAGCTGTACGTGTTCAACGGCCGCATCGACCGCTTCGACTGGAAACTGGTGGGCAAGCGGGAGATGTACATCCCCTACAACGCCAACAAGGTGTTCACCGCCGCCGGCCCCGAGGCGTTGCTGGACACGCACCACCTGAAGTCCGACGCCATCCGCTGGGAGAAGCACCGCGTCTGGGTGGTGGAAGCGACCCTCAAGAGCGGCCAGCGCCACGTGATGCCGAAGAGCACCTACTACCTCGACGAGGACACCTGGGCCGCCGTGCTCGGCGAGCGCTACGACGCCCGCGGCCAACTGGCCAAGGTGCTCTGGACCTCGCCGGTGGTGCTGCCCGACCTGCCCGGCGTGGTGACCCTCACCAACGGCTTCTACGACCTGCTCTCCGGGGCCTGGTTCGCCGGTGACCTGTTCGCCGGCAAGAGCGAGCAGTACCGCATCGTGCCGCCCTACAAGGACTCGGTGTTCACCGCCGACGCCATGGCGGGCGAGGGCGTGCGCTGAGCGTTAGCACCGGGGGGCTGTAGGAGCGCGCCCTGCGCGCGAATCGCGGGCAGGGCCCGCTCCTACGGGAGACCTCGCTGTACCCGGCCTCGTCAGGCCCGACTACAAGAAAAACCAAGGTTGCGTGCGATGAAGAAGATGCTTTCCGGCCTGCTCCTGGCGGCCTGTTGCGCGGCGCCGCCGGTCCACGCGGCGAGCGTTGCCGATGTCCTGGCGCAGCCCGCCGTGCAAGGCCCCCAGGCCCTGCGCGCGGTACTGCAGGACGTGACCCGCGCCGGCCCGCGGCTGGTGGCGGTGGGCGAGCGCGGCGTGGTGCTGCTTTCCGACGATAACGGCAGCAGCTGGCGCCAGGCGAGCGTGGTGCCGGTCAGCGCCAGCCTGAGCGCCGTGCAGTTCGTCGATGCGCGCAACGGCTGGGCCGTGGGCCACGCCGGCGTGGTGCTGCACACTGAGGACGGCGGCGAGCACTGGCGCCTGCAACTGGACGGCAAGCGCGCCGCGGCCCTGGAGCTGCAGGCCGCCGAGGCCGCCGCCGACGCCGGGCGCGTCGCCGCCGCGCAGCGCCTGGTCGCCGACGGCGCCGACAAGCCGCTGCTGGCCCTGCATTTCAGCGATGCCCGCCACGGCCTGGTGCTGGGCGCCTACGGCCTGGCCCTGGCCACCGGCGATGGCGGGCGCAGCTGGCAGTCATGGATGGGCCACCTGCCCAACCCGAACGGCCTGCACCTGTATGCCGTGGCGGGGCAGGGCAGCGCGCTCTACCTCGCCGGCGAGCAGGGCCTGCTGCTGCGCTCGCGCGATGCCGGCGAGCACTTCGAGGCCCTGCAGGGCCCCTACGACGGCAGCTACTTCGCCGCCGCCGTGCTGCCCGGCGGGCGCCTGCTGGTGGGCGGCCTGCGCGGCAAGCTGTTCGCCTCCGACGACGGCGGCGCCAGCTTCCGGGCCCTGGCCAACCCGGTGCCCGCGTCGCTCAACGGCATCCGCGTGGCCGGCGGCCAACTGCTGCTCGCCAACCAGGCCGGGATGCTGCTGCGCAGCGGCCTGGACGACTTCGTCCCAAGGCCGCTGGCGGTCTCCGACGGCCTGCCGCTGACCGCCGCCACCCTCGCCGCCGACGGCGCCCTGGTGGCTGTCGGCATGGCCGGCGCGCGCCGCCTGGCGCCTTCTTCCTCCTCCAGCACAGCGGACTGAGCCATGCACGCCCCGACTTCCCCCGCGCCGTCCAGCGGCCGCCTCGACGACTTCGACAGCGCCTCCGGCTCGCTGCTGGAGCGCGCCCTGTTCAACCACCGCGGCCTGGTCCTGCTGCTGTGCCTGGCGGCGACCCTGCTGCTGGGCTGGCAGGCCACGCGCCTGACGCTCAACGCCAGCTTCGAGAAGATGATCCCCCGGGAGCACCCCTTCATCCTCAACTACCTGGCGCACCGCCAGGAGCTGGCCGGCCTGGGCAACGCCGTGCGCATCGCCGTGGCCAACCCCGCGGGCAGCATCTACGACAAGCATTACCTGCAGGTGCTGCAGCAACTCAACGACGAGGTGTACCTGCTGCCCGGCGTGGACCGCGCGGCGATGAAGTCCCTGTGGACGCCCTCCACCCGCTGGACCGGCGTCACCGAGGAGGGCCTGGAAGGCGGCCCGGTGATCCCCGACGGCTACGACGGCGGCGGCGAAAGCCTCGCCGCGCTCAAGCGCAACGTCGAGCGCTCCAACGAGATCGGCCAACTGGTGGCCTTCGACCAGCGCTCCAGCATCCTCTACGTGCCGCTGCTGGAGAAGACCCCGGACGGCCAGGCGCTGGACTACACCGCCTTCGCCCATGAGCTGGAGGCCCTGCGCGGCAAGTACCAGGCGCGGGGCGTGGACATCCACATCACCGGCTTCGCCAAGGTGGTCGGCGACCTGATCGACGGCCTGCGGCAGATCCTGCTGTTCTTCGCCGCCGCCATCGCCATCACCGCGGCGGTGCTCTACTGGTACACCCGCTGCGTGCGCAGCACCGCGCTGGTGGTGGTGTGCTCGCTGGTGGCGGTGGTCTGGCAGCTGGGCCTGCTGCCCTTGCTGGGCTACGAACTGGACCCGTACTCGGTGCTGGTGCCCTTCCTGGTGTTCGCCATCGGCATGAGCCACGGCGCGCAGAAGATGAACGGCATCATGCAGGACATCGGCCGCGGCATGCACCGCCTGGTGGCGGCGCGCTTCACCTTCCGCCGGCTGTTCCTCGCCGGGCTCACCGCGCTGCTGTGCGACGCGGTCGGCTTCGCGGTGCTGATGATCATCCGCATCCAGGTCATCCAGGACCTGGCGGTGATCGCCAGCCTGGGCGTGGCGGTGCTGATCTTCACCAACCTGATCCTGCTGCCGGTGCTGCTGTCCTACGTCGGCGTCAGCCCCAGGGCGGCGCGGCGCAGCCTGCGCGCCGAAGAGGCCGAGGCGAGCGGGGCGGACAAGCATGCCGCGTGGCGCTTCCTCGACCTGTTCACCCGCCGCCGCTGGGCCGCGCTCTGCATCGCCGTGGCCGCGCTGCTGGCGGCCGGCGGCTACGCGGTGAGCCTGAACCTGAAGGTCGGCGACCTCGACGCCGGCGCCCCGGAGCTGCGCCCGGACTCGCGCTACAACCGCGACAACGCCTTCGTCACCGCGCACTACGGCGCCAGCAGCGACGTCTTCGCGGTGATGGTGCAGACCCCGGCCGGCGCCTGCTCGGCCTACGACACCCTCAAGCGCGTCGACGACCTGGACTGGCAACTGCGCGGCCTGCCGGGCGTGGACTCGACCAACTCCCTGGCGCTGCTCGAGCGCCGGGTGCTGGTCGGCCTCTCCGAGGGCAGCCCGAAGTGGTACGAACTGGTGAACAACCAGGCCACCCTCAACATGGTCACCGCCAACGCCCCGCGAGGCCTGTACAACGACGACTGCAGCCTGCTGACGCTCTACGCCTACCTCACCGACCACAAGGCCGACACCCTGGCGCGGGTGGTCGACAGCGTGCAGGCCTTCGCCCGCGACAACGACGGCGAGCAGGCGAAATTCCTCCTGGCCGCCGGCAGCGCGGGTATCGAAGCGGCCACCAACATCGTGGTCAGGCAGGCCAACCACGACATGCTCTGGTGGGTGTACGGCGCGGTCGTGCTGCTTTGCCTGGTGACCTTCCGTTCCTGGCGCGCGGTGCTCTGCGCGGTGCTGCCGCTGGTGCTCACCTCGATCCTCTGCGAGGCGCTGATGGTGGCGCTGGGCATCGGCGTGAAGGTCGCGACCCTGCCGGTGATCGCCCTCGGCGTGGGCATCGGCGTGGACTACGCGCTCTACGTCATGAGCATCGTCCTGGCCCAGCTGCGCCAGGGCGCCAGCCTCTCCACCGCCTATTACCGGGCGCTGCTGTTCACCGGCAAGGTGGTGATGCTCACCGGCGTGACCCTGGCCATCGGCGTGGGCACCTGGATCTTCTCGCCCATCAAGTTCCAGGCCGACATGGGCGTGCTGCTGGCCTTCATGTTCGTCTGGAACATGGTCGGCGCACTGGTGCTGCTGCCGGCGCTCGCCTACTTCCTGCTGCCCCGGCGCCAGGCGCAGCCCGCCGTGCCGGCGCACCACCTGGAGGAAATCCACCACGACCGCGACTGCTGCCAGCCGAACACCAACCAGAGGACCGCCCGATGCCATGCCTGAACGAATCGACTGCCGGATCCACTTGTAGGAGCGCCCCCTGGGCGCGAATCGCGGGCAGGGCCCGCTCCTACAGGTGTGCTGGGAACGCCGCCGTAGGATGGGTTGAGCGAAGCGATACCCATCGCCACGATCCCATGGGTTTCCGGCGCGGAGGTGCGCAATGACCGCCCCACGCCCCGCCGGCAGCGCCCAGGCCCTGCTACTGCTGTTCGGCAGCTGCCTGCCGGTGCTCGGCGCCGTGCTCATAGCGCCGGTGCTGCCGCGCATGCAGGCGCACTTCGCCGAAACCCCGGGCGCCGCCGTGCTGGTGCCCGTCGCCCTGACCCTGCCGGCGCTGGTGATCGCCTTCCTGGCGCCCCTGGCCGGGCTGCTGGCCGACCGCGTCGGGCGCCGCCCGCTGCTGCTCGCCAGCATGCTGCTGTACAGCCTGTGCGGGGTGCTGCCGCTGTGGCTCGACTCGCTGGGGGCGATCGTCGCCAGCCGCGCCGGCATCGGCCTGGCCGAAGCCGGCATCATGACCTGCTGCACCACCCTGATGGGCGACTACTTCGACGGCCCGCGCCGCGAGCGCCTGTTCGCCCTGCAGATGGTCGCCACCTCGCTGTCCGCCGCGCTGTTCATGGGCCTGGGCGGGGCGCTGGGGGAGAGCGGCTGGCGCACGCCCTTCGCGCTCTACGCGGTGGGCCTGCTGTGCCTGCCGCTGATGGCGGCGCTGCTGTGGGAGCCCCGGGGCCATCGGGGCGAGCGCGTCCAGCCCGCCGCCGGGCGCTTCCCCTGGGCCGCGCTGGCGCCGTTGTACCTGCTGACCCTGCTGGCCGGTGTCAGCCTGTTCATCGTCCCGGTGCAGGCCGGCTACCTGCTGCAACTGCTGCACGTGGACGCGCCGCAGCAGGTGGGCATGACCATGGGCGCCAACCAGCTCGGCGTGCTCGCCGGGGCCCTGGCCTTCCGCCTGCTCGCCGCGTTGCCGGCGCGGCGCCTGCTGGCCCTGGGCTTCGCCACCGCAGGCCTGGGCGGTGCGCTCATGGCCCTGGCCGGCAGCCACGCGCCGGTGGTGCTGGCGGTGCTGGTCAACGGCCTGGGCGTGGGCCTGCTGCTGCCGACGCTGATCACCCAGGTGATGCTGCAGGTCGGCTTCGACCAGCGCGGCCGCGCCACCGGCGGCTTCACCGCGTCCATCTTCGCCGGCGAGTTCCTCAGCCCGCTGCTGGTGCTGGCGCTGACCGGCGGCGACAACCCGCGGCTGCCCCAGGCCCTGCTGCTGGTCGCCAGCGCCCAGCTGGTGCTGGCCCCGCTGTGCCTGGCGCTGCTGCGCCGCGGCCGGCCCGTGCCGGTGGTGGAGGCGCTATGAGCGAGTCTCTCTTCCCGGCCCCACGTCCGCGCCCGACCTGCGGGCGAAACCTCATCGTCGACGGCAATCCACAGGAGTAGCCATGCACCCGCTTCCCGAATTCAAACGCATCGTCACCGGGCACGACGCCCAGGGCCGGGCGGTGGTCGCCAGCTGCGGCCCGACGCCCAACGTCTTCCCGCTCAAGGCCGTGCCCGGCACCGTCTTCCATGAGATATGGAGCAGCGCCACCAGCCCGGCGCCGCTGGACGACGGCGACGACCCGACCGACCAGCCGCTGCAGCTGAGCCCCGGCCCGCTGGGCAGCGTGATCCGCGTGGTGGACATCCCGCCGGACAGCGTGCAGAACCAGGTCAGCGCCGAAGAGGCCGCGGCCGCCTTCGCCGAGATCGGCCAGGCCCACGCCGGCACCGGCAAGGCCGATTCGAGGCACAGGCTGATGCACCGCACCCGGACCCTCGACTACGGCATCGTCACCGAAGGCGAGGTGTGGCTGGTGCTCGATGACGGCGAGGTACACCTCAAGCATGGCGACATCGTGGTCCAGCGCGGCACCAACCACGCCTGGAGCAACCGCACCGAGCAGATGGCGCGGATGGTCTTCATCCTTCTCGACGGCCGCTACGCCGAAGCGCTGGAGGCGCTGCTGCCATGAAGCTCGCGACCCTCGACGACGGCAGCCGCGACGGCCGCCTGCTGGTGGTTTCCCGCGACCTGCAACGGGCGGTGGAGGCCGGCGGCATCGCCGCCACCCTGCAGGCGGGGCTGGAACACTGGGAGGCCGTCGAACCCGGCCTGCAACGCCTCTACCAGCGCCTGAACGCCAACGAACTGGCCGACGCCTTCGCCCTCGATCCCACCCGCCTGGCCGCGCCGCTGCCCCGTGCCTGGCAGTGGCTGGACGGCTCCTGCTTCCTCAGCCACGGCGAGCTGATGCAGAAGGCCTTCAATCTCGAACCCATCGCCGGCGCCGACAGCATCCCGCTGATGTACCAGGGCGCCGGCGACGACTTCCTCGGCCCGCGCGCGGACATCCCGCTGCCCAGCGAGGCCCACGGCATCGATTTCGAAGGCGAATTCGCCGTGCTGGTGGACGCGGTGCCCATGGGCTGCCCGGCCGAATGCGCCCTGGCCCACGTACGCCTGGTCCTGCAGCTCAACGACGTCAGCCTGCGCGCCCTGGCGCCGCGGGAGATGAAGACCGGCTTCGGCTTCCTCCAGGCCAAGCCCGCCAGCAGCTTCGCCCCGGTGGCGGTGACCCCGGACGAGCTGGGCGAGGCCTGGCGCGACGGCCGCGTGCACCTGCCGCTGCAGGTGGAATGGAACGGCGAATGGTTCGGCCACCCCCATGGCGGGGCCATGCATTTCGGCTTCCACCAGTTGATCGCCCACGCGGCGCTGACGCGACGGTTGAGCGCCGGCACCCTGGTCGGCTCGGGCACCGTCTCCAACGCCGACCGCAGCGTCGGCTCGGCCTGCATCGCCGAGCGCCGCGCCATCGAGACCATCGCCCAGGGCGCACCGCGCACCGGCTTCATGCGCTTCGGCGACCGCGTGCGCATGGAGGCCCGTGGCCCGGACGGCGAGGTGCTGTTCGGCGCCATCGACCAGCGCGTGGTGCAGGGGGGCTGGCCATGCGCGTGATGGTCAGCGGGGCCAACGGCTTCGTCGGCCGCGAGCTGGTCGGGCGCCTGCTGGCGCAGGGCGAACTGCGCGGGCAGCGAATAGAGGCGCTGCTGCTGCTCGACCAACAGCTGGACGGCCTGCCGGACGACCGCCGCCTGCGCCGCCACTTCGGCAGCATCACCGATCCGGCGCTGCTGCGCCGGGTGCTGGCCGACGGCATCGACGTGGTCTTCCACCTGGTCAGCGTGCCCGGTGGCGCCGCCGAGGCTCAGTACGAGCTGGGCTACCAGGTCAACCTGCAGGCCAGCCTGGAGCTGCTGCAGCAACTGCGCAACCGCGAACGCCCGCCGGTGCTGGTGTACGCCAGCAGCGTGGCGGTATACGGCGGCGAGCTGCCGGCGCGCATGGACGAGGCGCAGCCGGCCCGCCCGCAGCTGTCCTACGCGGCGCACAAGCTGATGGTCGAGACTGCCCTGGAGGACCTGGCCCGCCGCAGCGAGGTGGACGGCCGCGCCCTGCGCCTGCCCGGCATAGTCGCCCGGCCGCGGCAGCCCAACGGCCTGCGCTCGGCGTTCATGAGCGACCTGCTGCACGCCTATGCGGCAGGGGAGCCCTACACCTGCCCGGTGTCGCCGCAGGCCACGGCCTGGTGGATGTCGGCGCGCTGCTGCGTGGACAACCTGCTGCACGCCGCCGAGCTGGAGAGCCCCGGCGAGCGGCGGGTATGGCAGCTGCCGGTGCTGCAGCTGTCCATCGCCCAGGTGCTCGACGCCCTGGCCGCCAGCTTCGGCGAGGCCCACCGCGAGCGCATCGCCTTCGAGCCCGACGCGCAGCTGGAGGCCCTGTTCGGCCGCTTCCCGCCGCTGCGCACGCCCCACGCCCGCGCCCTGGGCTTCCGCCACGACGGCACGGCCGCCGCGCTGCTGCGCAATGCCCTCGACCTCACGCCGCGCCGCAGCCGCGCGGCCGCCCGCAAAGGAGTTTCCGCATGAACCTGAGCAAGCGCCGCCTGCTCGACCTCTCGGTGAGCCTGGACAACAACCCCTACAGCGACCCGCCGCCGCTGCTGCCGAGGATCGACTACATGGACCACCAGCAGGGCTGGGCGGAAATGGCCGCGATGTTCCCCGGCCTGCGCAAGGAAGACCTGCCGGGCAACGAGGCCTGGGCCGCCGAGCGCCTGCAGGTCACCACCCACAGCGGCACCCACATGGACGCGCCCTGGCACTACGCCTCCACCACCGACGGCGGCAAGCCGGCCTTCGGCATCGACGAGCTGCCGCTGGAATGGTGCCTGCAGCCGGGGGTGAAGCTGGACTTCCGCCACCTGCCCGACGGCCACGTGGTGACGGCGGCGCAGGTGGAGGCGGAGCTGGCGCGCATCGGCCACGCCCTGCAGCCACTGGACATCGTGCTGGTGAACACCCGCGCCGGCAGCCTGTTCGGCCAGCCGGGCTACCTCGACGCCGGCATCGGCATGGGCCGCGAGGCCACGCTCTACCTGCTGGAGCGCGGCGTGCGGGTGGTGGGCACCGATGCCTGGAGCTGGGACGCGCCCTTCAAATACACCCGCGAGCGCTTCGCCGCCAGCGGCGACGCCTCGATCATCTGGGAAGGCCACAAGGCCGGGCGCGACATCGGCTACGGGCAGATGGAGAAGCTGGCCAACCTGGAACAGCTGCCGGCCCATGGCTTCCTGGTCAGCTGCTTCCCCTACAAGATCCGCCACGCCTCGGCGGGCTTCGTCCGCGCGGTGGCGATTTTCGAGGGCTGAGGGCCGGGCGGGCGGTGCCGCATCAGCGGATGCCCAGCAGGCGGTCCAGCGACAGCCTGCCGCCGCCGCGGGCGACCAGCAGCAGGAGCAGCCCGGCCCAGGACAGGTGGGTTGGCCAGGCGTCGGGGTAGACGAAGACTTCGATCACCGTGGTCATGCCCAGCAGCGCCAGGGCCGAGAGACGGGTGCCCAGGCCCAGCACCAGCAGCAGCGGGAACAGGTGTTCGGCGTAGGTGGCCAGGTGCGCGGCCAGGTACGGCGAAACCAGCGGCAGCGCGTATTCGCTGCGGAACAGCTCGTAGGTGCCCGGGGTGATGCTGAGGAAGCCCTCGACCTTGGTGCGCCCGGAAAGGAAGAAGATCGAGGCGATGCCCAGCCGCGCCAGCAGGCACAGGAAGCTGTCGCCGAGCAGGCGCTGCAGGGTGTCGGCCAGCCGGTTCCAGTGGTGCAGCAGGCGGTGGCGGCTGGCCGGGGAATGGATGATGTCCATGGCGGGTTCCTCAGTGGGGCAGGATGAGCGGGGCGAAGGCCGCGGCGGCCAGCAGGCGGCCGAGCAGGGCGGTGAAGTCGAGGTCGGGCTGGGCCTGCAGGGCCAGGGTGGAGGCCCGGTCGAGGTCGTGCCCGGCGGCGCAGGCGTCGAGGAAGGCGCAGCCGCCGATCTCCAGCGGCTGCCAGGCCACGCCCGCGGCGCTGCCCACCAGCAGGGCGCCTTCGCCGTGCCAGGGGAGTTCCTCGGGCAGGGCCAGGGCCTGGCGGTTATGGCGCCACAGGCTGTAGATCGGCTGCCCGGCGAACCAGCGCCAGCGCACGCAGGCCCGCGGGCGCAGGCGGCAGCGGGAGAGGTCGCTGGCGGTCATGCCGGCCAGTTCGGCCAGGCCGAGGGCGGGCTCCTGCTCGGCGGCGAAGGCCTCCAGCCAGAGCCGGTCCAGGCGCGCCACCTCGGCCAGGTAGGGCAGTGGGCGGGCCGGCTCGAAAGCGCCGAGGAAGTCGGCGAAACCTTCGCCATAGAGAACCAGCCGCGCATCGGTCGGCGGGGCCTGCCGGGCATACAGCGCCGCGGCGCCTTCCAGCCAGCCGCGGCCGACCAGGCGCTCGACGGCGGGGAAGTTGTCGCACAGGGCGTCGACGCAGCCCTTGAGCACGGTGTTGCGGTAGACCGCGAAGCCGGGCTGGGTGGCCAGCGCCGCCAGCTCCCCCGCCGGGTGCTGGTAGAGCGCTTCGACGAAGTCATCCTGGAAGCGTCCGAGGGAACCGTTCATGAGGCCCTCCGTTGCAGGTCGAGGATGGCCTGGGCGCGTTCGCGTTCGGCCAGCAGTATGTCGAATGCGGGGATCTGGCCGTCGCGCTCGATCAGCGTCGGCCGCGGGCCGATGCGCCGGACCAGGCGCTGGTAGAGCGTCCAGACCGCATCGGCGATGGGGGCGTCGTGGGAGTCCACCAGCAACTCGCCGCCGTCGTCGCGGCTATGCCCGGCGAGGTGGATCTCGACCACGGCCTCGGCGGGAAAACGGTCCAGGTAGGCGCCGGCGTCGAAGCCGAGGTTGTGGGCGCTGACGTGCACGTTGCTGACGTCCAGCAACAGGCCGCAGCCGGTGCGCCGTGCCAGTTCGGCGAGGAAGTCGATCTCGTCCCGTTCATGGCCGTCCAGGTGCAGGTAGTGGCTGGGGTTCTCCACGGCGATGCGCCGGCCCAGCGCGTCCTGGGTACGCTGGATGTTATCGGCGATGCGCGCCAGGGCCTCGTCGCTGCGCGGGAAGGGCAGCAGGTCGGGGTGGTAGTGGCCGCGCCAGGCGGACCAGGCCAGGTGTTCCGAGACCAGCACTGGCCGTACGCGCTCAGCCAGGGCGCGCAGGCGCTGCAGGTGCGCCGTGTCGGGCGGGGCGTCGGCCGCCAGGGACAACGAGACCCCGTGCAGCGACAGCGGATGGCGCTCGGCGATGCGCTCCAGCCAGGCGAGGCGCGGGCCGCCGACCATGTAGTTCTCCGGGTGGACTTCGAACCAGAGCCCTTCGGCGCCGCAGTCCAGGGCCTGGGCATAGTGCTCGGCCTTCAGGCCCAGGCCGGCGCCTGGTGCGTGGGTGGCGTTCATGGTCGGCGGCCTTGGCTCAGGACTTCATCGGGGTCAGCGAGCCCATGCCGTGGGGCGTCTTGATCGAGGTGCAGGTACCGGCCGGGACGTTCTTCCAGTGCAGGCCGTCATAGTCCTTCTTGGCGCTGCCGGCGCAGGTGGTGCCGGCGCCGGCCTTGCAGTCGTTCTTGCCGGCCAGGGCCACGCCGTAGCATTTCTCCAGGGCGGCACCTGCGCCGGCCTGGGTGTTCATGTCGTCGGCCAGGGCGGCGCCGGCGAGGGAGGCGAGGGCCAGGGCGGCGCTGGCGAGGGCGATGCTTTTCATGGTGCGGTCTCCGAAAGGTTGGGATGGCCGGCGGAGGGTTACCGTCGGCTCATGAACCAGTTCGCCGCCTGCGGCCGTCCGGTTACAGCACCGCGAAAATTTTTTTGAGGTTTCTCGCCCGCCGCCCTAACGTATTGAACGACGGCCGTTTTTTTCAGGCTGTCCGAGGGCGTGTTCGGCCCTGGGGAAAATTTCATCCGCGGTGTAACCAGGGCGACCGATGCAACGAACTACCAGCCAGGAGCAGTTGAACGCACGCGAGGCACAGCTCCAGGCCTTGCTGTTGCGTGGCCTGGCCGGCGACGCCGCGGCCTACCGTGACTTCCTCGGCGCCCTCGGCGCGCACCTGCGGGCCTTCTTGCGCCGCGGCGCCTGGCGCAGCGTCCGGCGGAGGTCGAGGACCTGCTGCAGGAGGTGCTTTTGGCCGTGCACAACGCCCGCCATACCTACCGCGCCGAGCAGCCGCTGACCGCCTGGGTGCAGGCCATAGCGCGCTACAAGCTGGCCGACCACTTCCGTGCCTTCGCCCGCCGCGAGGCCCTGCAGCAGCCCCTGGAGGAGGATGACGGGGAACTGTTCGCCGGCGAGGACGACGAACCGGCCCATGCCAGCCGCGACCTGGGCCGGCTGCTGCAGCGGCTGCCCGAGCGGCAGCGCCTGCCGATCGTCCACGTGAAGCTGGAGGGCCTGTCGGTGGAGGAGACCGCGCGGCTCACCGGGCTCTCCAGCTCCGCGGTGAAGGTCGGCATCCACCGCGGGCTCAAGGCCCTGGCGGGCATGATTCGAGGTAAGCGCAACGATGAAGACCGATGAACTGATCGACCTGCTCGCCGCCGGCGAAACGGCGGTGGACCGGCACGCCCTGGCGCGGCGCTTCGCCCTGGCCCTGCTGGGCGGCGGCCTGGGCGCGCTGCTGCTGGTGGCGGCGCTCTACGGCGTGCGCGCGGACCTCGCCGAGGTGGCGCGCACGCCGCTGTTCTGGGCCAAGCTGGCGCTGCCGGGCAGCCTGGCGCCGCTGGCGCTGTGGCTGTGCGGCCGCCTGGCGCGCCCCGGTGTGCGTGGCGGCGCGGCCTGGGCCGCGCTGTGCCTGCCGGTGCTGCTGGTATGGCTGGGCGGCGCCCTGGCGCTGGCCGGTGCGCCGCTGGAAGCGCGCGCCGACCTGGTGTTCGGCCGCACCTGGCGCACCTGCCCGCTGAACATCGCGCTGCTGTCGCTGCCGGCCTTCGTCGGCGTGTTCTGGGCCCTGCGCGGCCTGGCGCCGACGCGCTTGCGCCAGGCCGGCGCCGCTGGCGGCCTGCTCGCCGGGGCTACCGCCACCCTGGCCTACTGCCTGCACTGCCCGGAAATGGGCGTGCCCTTCTGGGGGATCTGGTACCTGCTGGGCATGCTCCTGCCGACACTGCTGGGCGCGATGCTGGGCCCGCGCCTGCTGCGCTGGTGAGGCGTGCCCCCTGTCGGGGGGCGCATGTGTCGCTATTGGCGAAGCCCGGGCACTGCCGGTTGTCGGCTCGTCCGCTGGCCGGGAGAAATCGGAGCTATTCATGCACTGCTCCCGTCAACGATGGAGGAGGAAATGGAACGACTAAGGAAGGTGTTGCTGGCCTCTGCAATCAACGAGACTTCCGCCGTGCAGGTCCTGCGGCAGGCCGCGGCGGAAGTCGCTTCGCCCGATACCGCCGCAGCCCTGCTCACCGCCGCGAAACGCCTGGAGGAGAGTGCCGATGCGCTGCTGCAGGCCGCGCACCGGATCGAGCTGACACTGCACCCCGACGCCCGGGAAGAAAGCCTGGCAGGGCTCGCGCCACTGGAATGAGCCGCCTGGCGGGGAGGGTGGCGGTGGCGCCGTTCAGGCGGCCGTGGTCGAGGTTCCCCGGCCGCGGACCATCACCCGGTTCCTGCCGGCCTGCTTCGCCTGGTAGAGCAGTTCGTCCGCCTCCTTGAGCGTGGCGGCGACATCCGTCCGGTCCGCCGTCCAGCAGGCGACCCCCGCCGACAGGGTGACCTGCCCGGCCGGGGGGACGACGGCTTCGGCCATCGAGCGGCGGATCCGTTCCGCCACTTCCGCCGCGTCGGCCAGGCCCGTCAGCGGCAGCAACAGGATGAACTCCTCGCCGCCCACCCGGCAGGGCACGTCGCCGTCGCGGCAGTTCTGCCGCAGCAGCTCGGCGAAGGCCTGCAGCACCTTGTCGCCGACGTCGTGGCCGAAGGCGTCGTTGACCCGCTTGAAGTGGTCGATGTCCATGCTGATCACCGCGAAAGGTTTTTCCAGCAGCGCCCAGTCGCGCAGGCAGTCCTCCAGCATGCGCCGGTTCGCCAGGCCGGTCAGCGGGTCGCTGAGCACCTGGTGGTTGAGCTTGCCGATGCGCTCCTGGGTCAGCAGCGCGCCCTGGACCAGGGCACGGCGGATGCGCCAGGCCTCGTAGTACCAGGCGCGCACCTTGCCGATGCCGCGGGAGTCGTCCAGTTGCTCGGCGTAGTCGGCCAGGCGGCTCAGGGGTGCGCTGATCCGCGAGGCGGCCCACCAGAGCAGGACGAACCCCAGCAGGGCCATGGGCACTATGCCCTGCACCACCTCCAGCATCAGCGCCCGCAGGGCGGCGAGGGGAACGCTCAGCGGTTGCTGGGAAACCACGCCCCAGCCGCTGCTGGACACCGGCGCGAAGCCCGCCAGCATCTCCACCCCTTCGTCGTCGGTGACCGGCATGGCGCCGCTCTCGCCGCGCAGCACGGCGTCCACCGCCGCGTTCGGGCCCACGGCCTTGCCTATGCGGTCGGCGTCGGGGTGGAACAGCAGGTGGCGGTTGCCGTCCACCAGGTAGAGGTAGGAGGCGTCGGTCTGGAAGTGCTTGCTGACGATCTCGTTGAGGGCGTTGTTCTTGCGCAGGTAGATGGTGCCCCCGACCAGCCCCAGGTACTCGCCCCGGGAGCTGTGGATGGGGTGGGAGACGAACACGATCAGGTTGCCCACCAGTGAATGGAAGGCCGGGCTGATCATCGCCTGCTTGCGCTCCAGCGGCTCCCGCGAGCGCAGGCTCTGGCCGGCCAGGCTGAGCGCCGGTGGGTAGGAGGCCAGTATGCGGCCCTGGGCATTGGCCACCACCAGGGTGTTGAAGCTCTGGTCCTGCTCCGCCAGGCGCCGGGTTTCCGCTTCCAGCGTTGCCCGGGAAGCGAAGTCCCCGCCCATCACCTGGGCGCTGTAGCGCAGCCGGCCAAGGTCGGCGTCCAGGCTCTGGCCGAGGGTCAGGGCGACTTTCGCCGCGTAGGCGCGGTTGGTTTCCAGCGAGTTGCGCACCAGCGTCTCGCGCTGGATCCGGTAGGTGGCATAGAGGTCGTTCAGCAGGGTGGCGAGGATGGCCACCGAGGTGAACAGCAGGATCAGCGTGCGCAGGTTGAGCTTGGGGATGGCCCCGGCTGGCATGGGTGTATTCCAGTGGCACGTGGTAGTTGGCGGCCCGCAACGGCCGGGCCGCCGGCTTCCGGCAGGCAGCGACCCGTCAAGGGTCGGTCCTTCGGTGCTGCATCCGCATATCCTGCCAAGGTTCATGGTAGGTGAAAATTTGGTGGCATATGGCCATTATTTGACCAATGGTGTGCGACGGGTCGTCTGGCCCCAGGCCCGGGGGCTTCCGCAAACGAGATCATGGGCGCCTGTTCGGGGAATCCACCTTGCCGGCAGGGCTTTTGCCCAGAGCACCTGCTCGAAGGTCGACAGTCGTTTCCCGGTCTGGGGCAACCCCTACTGCAACAGCTTGTCGAGGTACGCCCGAGGCGAATGGGGCGGGTTCTTCAAGGCGGCGGACCACCAGGGGGCCGGCTGGCGCATCTTGGTAGTGCCTGATGGCACCTTGGCTTCACCCTGGGTGGCTGTCGGGCATGCCCGCCGCTGGGGTAGGCTTGCGCGTTCCATTCCATGGCCGGCTCGGGCGGCTGACACCTGTATGTGGCACGCAAGCGGATATCTCGGTCTTTTCGCCTCGGCCTTCGGCGCCGCCACCCTGTTGCCGCTGCAGTCCGAGGCGCTGCTGGTGGCACTGCTGCTGGCCGGGCAGCACGCCGCGCCGGCGCTGCTGCTGGTGGCCACGCTGGGCAACGTCGCCGGTTCCGCGCTGAACTGGGTGCTGGGCCGCTACCTGGAGCACTGGCGGGACAAGCGCTGGTTCCCGGTTTCGGCCGAACGCCTGGCGAAGGTCCAGGGCACCTACCATCGCTACGGCCGCTGGTCGTTGCTGCTGAGCTGGGCGCCGCTGATCGGCGACCCGCTCACCGTCGTGGCCGGCCTGATGCGCGAACCCTTCTGGAGCTTCCTGCTGATCGTCGCCTTCGCCAAGGCCGCCCGCTACGGCGTGCTCTACGCGATGACCCTGGGCTGGGCCTGAGCCACCGCGTCAGCCGCCCTGCAGAGCGCCGCCGGCGGCCGCCGTGGCCAGCACCACCAGCCAGGCGGGCACCTTGCAGAACTGCAGGGCGGCCAGCGCGACGAGCGCCAGGGCGAAGTCCCGCGGCTGCAGGATGGCGCTGGTCCACACCGGCTGGTACAGCGCTGCCAGCAGCAGCCCGACGACGCCGGCATTGATGCCCATCATCGCCGCCCGGGCCCGTGGCAGGCGGCGTAGACGCTCCCAGAGCGGCAGCGCGCCGCACAGCAGCATGAACGCCGGCGCGAAGATCGCGGCCAGGTAGAGCAGGCCGCCCGCCCAGCCCGAAGGGCCGGCCTGCATGGACGCCCCGAGGAAGGCGGCAAAGCTGAACAGCGGGCCGGGCACGGCCTGCGCCGCGCCGTAGCCCGCCAGGAAGGCCTCGTTGCCGACCCAACCCCTGGCCACGACCTCCGCCTGCAGCAAGGGCAGCACCACGTGTCCGCCGCCGAACACCAGCGCGCCGCTGCGGAAGAAGGCATCCATGCGCAGCAGCGTCGGGTCCAGGCTCAGCGCCGCCAGCAGCGGCAGCCCCAGCAGCAGGAGCGCGAACAGCCCCAGCCAGCGCCAGCCGGCGCGCGGGCCGAGCGGCACGGCCAGGTGCTCGCCGGCGGCGGCCTGCCCGGGCTTCAGGCAGGCCAGGCCAATGCCGCCGGCCAGCGCGATGACCAGCAACTGCAGCCAGGCGGCGGGGGCGAGCAGCGCCAGGCCGGCCGCCACGGCCATGATGCCCAGGCGCGGCGTGTCCGGGCATAGGTTGCGGGCCATGCCCCATACGGCCTGGGCGACCACGGCCACGGCCACCACCTTCAGACCGTGCAGCACGCCGGCGGGCACCAGGCCCGCGTCCTGCGCGATGCCCTGGGCGAAGAGGATCAGCACCACCGCCGATGGCAGCGTGAAGCCCACCCAGGCGGCGAGGGCGCCGGCATAGCCGGCGCGCGACAGGCCGATCGCCATGCCCACCTGGCTGCTGGCCGGGCCGGGCAGGAACTGGCACAGCGCGACCAGGTCGGCGTAGGCCCGCTCGCCGAGCCAGCGCCGGCGGACCACGAACTCCTGGTGGAAATAGCCGAGGTGCGCCACCGGCCCGCCGAACGAGGTCAGCCCCAGGCGCAGGAAGACCAGGAAGACGGTCAGCAGGCCGGATTGGCGGGAAGCGGCGTCAGGCATGGGGCGGGTCCGGTGGCAGGGCGGCCGTCGACGATAACCGGCGGCGGTGAAAAATACGTAAAGGAGGGGCGCGATACCGGGGCTGGGCTTGCGCGCGTCCGCTTGCCGGCATCCCGGCCCCTGGCATGAGCTTAGAACCGGCAGCGATTTGCCGGCGGGCCCGGGAAACCTCAGGATAGACCGGCGAGGGTGACGAAGGCTCCCCAGCCGGCCTACGCTTGGAAAGAACCACGGCATTGGAAGTAGCGATACATGCACGAGATCGGCAAACAGAACGAAAACAACCCGGTGAGCTGGCAGCTGGAGCGCATCGTCGAAGAACTGCGCGCGGCGCGCAGCGAGTGGCGTAGCCGCAGCGGCCGGCCACGCGAGCAGGGTGGGCGCGAGTTGCCCTCGCGGCGCTCCATCGAGGAAATCGTCGAGCGCCTGGCCAGCGCGCTCTTCCCCATGCGCCTGGGGCCCAACGACCTGCGCGAGGAGAGCGAGGACTTCTTCGTCGGGCGTACCCTGGACAGCGCCCTCAACGCGCTGCTGATCCAGGCCCGCCTGGAGCTTCGCTACAGCGCGCGCCAGCGCGGCGAACCGGAGGATGGCATCGAGGCGCGGGCGCAGGACATCGTCCGCGACTTCGCCCTGGCCCTGCCGCTGCTGCGCCAGCTGCTGGATTCCGACGTGCTGGCCGCCTACCAGGGCGACCCGGCGGCGCGTAGCGTCGACGAAGTGCTGCTGTGCTACCCGGGCGTGCTCGCCATCATCCACCACCGCATGGCGCACCACCTGTACCGCGCCGGCCTGCCGCTGGTGGCGCGGATCATCTCGGAGCTGGCGCACTCGGCCACCGGCATCGACATCCACCCCGGCGCGCAGATCGGCGGCAGCTTCTTCATCGACCACGGCACCGGCGTGGTGATCGGCGAAACGGCGATCATCGGCGAGCAGGTACGCATCTACCAGGCGGTCACCCTAGGGGCCAAGCGCTTCACCGCGGACGAGACCGGCCAGTTGCACAAGGGCCAGCCGCGCCACCCCATCGTCGAGGACGAGGTGGTGATCTACGCCGGCGCCACCATCCTGGGGCGCGTCACCATCGGCAAGGGCTCCACCATCGGCGGCAACGTCTGGCTGACGCGCAGCGTGCCGCCGGGCAGCCAGATCAGCCAGGCCAGCCTGCAGCAGCAGGCCGGCGACGCGGGGCTGGATTAGGCAACGGCCTGTCGTTTCCCTCACAGGAGCAATTTGTCTCGCGGCCCGCGCCGAAATGCTCTTCGTAGGAGCGAGCTTGCTCGCGAACCGCATGGCGCCGTGTTTGTTCGAGAGCGGGCTCGATGGCAGCCACTGATGTAGGCGCAACTGTCTATTGGGCTATTCCCCTTCGGGCCAGCGCAAGCGTTGTTCGCGATGGAGCCGTGTGCCGCGTTCGCGGGAATGACGAAGGTGCGAGGATGACTCCGGCCTTTCCTCCTGCAGAGGGCAGCCCCCTCTCCCGCAAGCGGGAGAGGGTCGGGGAGAGGGCGCTCTTGAATCCAACGCCTACGTCACCGGGAGGCACGCACGATTGTAGGACTCCGTCCGCGATTGGATCCGCCGGCCGCAGGAGCCGTCGGCATCGGTACCCCAGACGACGGCCGATAACGCCGTAGGCGTTATCGGCCCGGAGTCCAGGCCCGGCTGCGGCACATGGACGGGGTGCTGGAAAACCGCGAATGGCTGGCCGGGGCCTTCTCCATCGCCGACATCCTCATGGCCGACGTGTTGCGCCTGGTCGAGCACTCCAATGGGCTGCGGTCGTACCTGGCCTGCAGCGCCTACGTCGGCGCCGGCGCCAGCTTGTCCAGAATCTGCCGCGCCAGGGCGTGGTACAGCGAGACCGGGGCGATCCAGCCGGAGACGGTGGCGGCCATGACCGTGGCCGCCAGCATGGGGATGAGCAGGTCGGGGCTGTGGGAGAGTTCCAGGACGATCACCGAGGCGGTCAGCGGCGAGCGCGTCACCCCGGCGAGGTAGGCGCCCATGCCCAGCAGCGCGCAGGTCTGCGGGTTGACGTCGGGCAATTGGGCCAGCAGCGGGGCGAAGGCCGCGCCTATGCTCAGCGAGGGCGAGAACAGGCCGCCGGGGATGCCGGCGAGGTAGGACACCACGTTGGCCAGGAACTTCCACAGCAGGAAGCTCTGCTCGGTCATCGGGTGGCCCTCCAGCAGGGCGCGGGTCTCCTCGTAGCCGGTGCCGAACACGTGGTTGCCCGAGGCCAGCCCCAGCAGCGCCAGCAGCAGCCCGCAGGCGCCGGCGAAGCGCACCGGGAAGCGCTCGCGCAGGCGGCACATGCGGCCCAGCCAGCCGGCCCGGGTGGGCAGCACCAGCTTGACGTAGAGCCCGCCCAGCAGGCCGCCGAGCAGCGCGCAGGCCGGTACCTCGCTCCAGCCCCAGCCCGCCGGCAGGCTGCCGCCGATCTCGCCGAAGTAGGAGTAGTGGCCCATCAGCCCGAGGGTGACGGCGCCGCCGATCAGCACCGCGGTCAGCACCAGGCCGCTGAAGCGCTGCTCGAAGGTTCGGCTGAGCTCCTCGATGGCGAACACGATGCCGGCCAGCGGCGTGTTGAAGGCCGCGGCGATGCCGGCCGCGCCACCGGCGAGGATCAGCCCGGCGATGGTGCGCCGGCCGTGCAGCCCCAGGCGCCGGCCGAAGGCGTAGATGACCGCGGCGCCGACGTGCACCGTGGGCCCTTCGCGGCCCACCGAGCCGCCCACCAGCAGCGCGCCCAGGGTGAAGAGCATGCGCACGGCGGCCACCGGCAGCGCCAGCACCTGGGCGCGGAAACGCCGCGAAGGCGACTCCAGCGCGGCGATCACCTGGGGAATGCCGCTGCCCTTGGCCTCGACGAACCAGCGCTGGGTGACCCAGGCCAGCAGGGCGAAACCCGCGGGGGTGACCAGCAGCGGCAGCCAGGGGGCGACGCCGAGCATGCGCTTGAACAGGGCGAAGGACTGGTCCGCCAGCCAGGCGAAGGCCAGCGCCACCAGGCCCACCAGCAGCGCGCCGACCCAGAACGCCAGGCGCTGTCGCCATTCCAGCCAGCGGGGCCGGCGGAAGCGCCGGGGGTGGGCAGGGGAGGCTGGTTCTGCGTTGGCTGGGCTGGGTTGCTCGGACATCGACGGGGCCTGGATCGGGGGCAAGCGCCGATTATGGCTGTCTTGTTATCGCCTTGCACTGCGTGACCAGGCGCTCCGCGCCGGGATAGGCGGGATAAGGCGGTACTTTGTCGTCTGTTTGCGAATTTCAATGGGTGATCAGTGTAGCCTCCTTCCTACATAAGTTTGGGACAAGTCTTATTTCATCTCTCTGCTCGCGTCGATAAGCTCGCAAATGGCTGATCTACGTGCGCAATGCCCTGATAATTTTATCGGGCGAAAAGCGCATATCCGATCAGTTGGAAATCCCGGCATCGGTAGTCCTCAGTGAGAACTACGGAAATGTCACCGCTCTAATAGTTCTTTCTTTCAGAAGTAAGAAATGGAGTTCGCGATCTTCGGATCGGGCTGTTGGCGCGCGCCTTCCCGCCATTGCCATGAATTCCAGCCCGTTTGACTCACCCCTCACCAGGGAGGTATCTGGAGTAGTCATGGCTTCGAACAGTTTCCAAAACGAAGTGCCCAAGGCACGGGTCAATATCAAACTTGACCTTCATACCGGCGGTGCGCAGAAAAAGGTCGAGTTGCCACTCAAGTTGGTGGTGATGGGCGACTACAGCAATGGCCGCGAACAGCGCCCGCTGTCCGAGCGCAGCAAGGTCGACGTCAACAAGAACAACTTCAACAACGTGCTGGCCGACTTCAGTCCCAGTGTGAAGTTGGCCGTGCCCAATACCCTGGCCGACGACGGTTCCGACACCAGCATCGAGCTGACCTTCCGCAACATGAAGGACTTCGAGCCCGAGCGGGTGGCACGGCAGATGCCGGAGCTGCGTGCCATGCTGGCCATGCGCAACCTGCTGCGCGACCTCAAGTCCAACCTGCTGGACAACGTCACCTTCCGCCGCGAGCTGGAGCGCATCCTCAAGGATGACGCCCTGAGCGACAAGCTGCGTGCCGAACTGGCCCAGCTCGCCCCGCAAGATCGCTGAAGACCAATTCAAGGAGAGCCCCATGTCCGCCGAAGGGACTGCCGCGCAAACCGGTAGCGCGAGCGTATCGCTGCAAGAAAACCAGGGCGTCTATGCGAGCCTGTTCGACAAGATCAACCTGAGCCCGGTGTCGGCACTGGGCGACTTCGAGGTCTACCAGGACAGCGATGCGCTGTCCGAAGCCTCCGCCGACGAACGCGTGACGGCCGCGGTCAGCGTCTTCCTGGACCTGCTCAAGCAGTCCTCGCAGAAGGTCGAGCGCCTGGACAAGAACCTGCTGGAC
Source organism: Pseudomonas delhiensis (assembly GCF_900187975.1). Lineage (GTDB taxonomy): Bacteria > Pseudomonadota > Gammaproteobacteria > Pseudomonadales > Pseudomonadaceae > Pseudomonas > Pseudomonas delhiensis. The sequence continues at coordinate 46,629 of NZ_FZPC01000023.1, forward strand.
GAGCACATCGCCTCGCTGGATGCGCAGATCAGCCGCCAGCTGGACGCGATCATGCACCACGGCGACTTCCAGCGCGTCGAGTCGACCTGGCGCGGCGTCAAGTCGCTGATCGACCAGGTCGATTTCCGCCGGAACGTGCGCATCGAGCTGCTGGACATCAGCAAGGAGCACCTGGTGCAGGACTTCGAGGATGCCCCGGAGATCGCCCAGAGCGGCCTGTACGTCCACACCTACACCCAGGAATACGACACCCCCGGCGGCGAGCCCATCGCCGCTGCGATCTCCAACTACGAGTTCGACCGCGGCCCGCAGGACATCGCCCTGCTGCGCAACATCTCCAAGGTCGCGGCGGCGGCGCACATGCCCTTCATCGGCTCGGTCGGGCCGGCGTTCTTCGGCAAGCAGAGCATGGAGGAGGTGGCCGCGATCAAGGATATCGGCAACTACTTCGACCGCGCCGAATACCTGAAGTGGAAGTCCTTCCGCGACACCGACGATGCGCGCTACATCGGCCTCACCATGCCGCGCGTGCTCGGCCGCCTGCCCTACGGCCCCGACACCCTGCCGGTGCGCAGCTTCAACTACATCGAGAGCGTCAAGGGCCCGGACCACGGCAAGTACCTGTGGACCAACGCCTCCTTCGCCTTCGCCGCCAACATGGTGAAGAGCTTCATCAACAACGGCTGGTGCGTGCAGATCCGCGGCCCGCAGGCGGGCGGCGCGGTCACCGACCTGCCGATCCACCTGTACGACCTGGGCACCGGCAACCAGGTGAAGATCCCCTCGGAAGTGATGATCCCGGAAACCCGCGAGTTCGAGTTCGCCAACCTGGGCTTCATCCCGCTGTCGTACTACAAGAACCGCGACTACGCCTGCTTCTTCTCCGCCAACTCGGCGCAGAAGCCGGCGCTCTACGACACCGCCGATGCCACCGCCAACAGCCGCATCAACGCGCGCCTGCCATACATCTTCCTGCTGTCGCGCATCGCCCATTACCTGAAGCTGATCCAGCGCGAGAACATCGGCACCACCAAGGACCGCCGCGTCCTGGAGCTGGAACTCAACAACTGGATCCGTGGCCTGGTCACCGAGATGACCGACCCCAGCGACGACCTGCAGGCTTCGCACCCGCTGCGTGACGCCAAGGTGACGGTCGAGGACATCGACGACAACCCCGGCTTCTTCCGCGTGAAGCTCTATGCCGTACCGCATTTCCAGGTGGAAGGCATGGACGTCAACCTGTCGCTGGTTTCGCAGATGCCCAAGGCCAAGGCCTGAAAAACGGCTTCAGGGAAGAACGCATGAAGATCGATCGCCCCTTGTGGGGTGCGGGGACCCTGCTGTCCCCGCAGCAATTCCAGCAGCAGGCCCGCTGGGAGGCCTGGACCAACGAATGCCTGGCGCGGCTGTCGCGGGTACATCCCTGGGGCGTCCAGGTGGCCTCCTTCGACCTGGACGCACTACGCCTGGGCAAGCTCAAGGCCACCCGGCTGCGCGTGCGGCTGCCGGATGGCACGCTGGTCGACAGCGACGCGAGCGACCGGCTGCCACCGGCGGTGGAGCTGGCCCGGCTGGCCACGGAAGAGGTTGCCGTGGCCACGCTGCTGCTGGCATTGCCGCTGGAGCATGCCAATGGCGGCAACTGCCTGACGGGGGAGGGCGCGCCCTCCCGGCCCACGCGCTATCGCCAGGATTGGCGGGAGGTGCAGGACCTCTATGGCGAAGAAAGCCAGTCCATGGCCGCGCTGGAACACATGCTTTCGTTGCGCCTGGACAGCGATGAAAACGCCGAGTACCTCACCTGCCCGGTAGCGCGCGTGGTACGCGACGGCCAGGGCGTCTGGACGCTCGACCCGCAGTTCGTCCCGCCGCTGCTCAGCTTCGATGCCCAGCCCCAGTTGCTCGCCCAGCTGGACAACCTGATGACCCAGTTGGCGGCCAAGCGCAGCCGGCTGATGGGCATGCGCCGCGAGAGCAACCAGCGCATGGCCGACTTCGCGGTGGCCGACGTCTCGCTGTTCTGGCTGCTCAACGCGCTGAACAGCTACCAGCCGGTGCTGGCGGACCTGCTGGCGCACCCCGCGCGGCACCCCGAGCAGGTCTACCAGGAGCTGATCAAGCTGGCCGGCAGCCTGCTGACCTTTTCCCTGGAGCACGACATCGGTGCCATTCCCGGCTACCGGCACGACCAGTTGGAAGCGGTGTTCCCGCCGCTGTTCCGGCTGATCTCAACGCTGCTGGAGGCCAGCCTGCCGTCGCGCGTCATCGCGCTGGAACTGGAGCAGCCCAATGCGCACCGCTGGCAGGTGGCGCTGCACGATGGCCGGCTGCGCGATGCCGAGGGCGTCGATTTCTACCTGTCGGTACGCTCCAGCCTGCCCGCCGCGCAAGTGCAGGGCCAGTTCCCGCGCCTGTGCAAGGTGGGGGCGCCGGACGACGTCGACCACCTCGTCAACGTGGCCCTGGACGGCGTACCGCTGCTGCCGCTCAGCCATGTGCCCGCGGCTATCCCGATGCGCCTGGGCAACCAGTACTTCGCCCTTGACCTGGCCCATCCCAAGGCGCGAGCCATGCTCTCGTCCGGCGTCTGCGCGCTCTACGTCCCCGGCACCCTCGGGGAAGTCCAGCTGGACCTGTTCGCGGTGCTGCGCTCATGACCCAGGCATTCGGAAAAAAACCGCTGGTGGATATCGACGCACTGCTGCAGGACAGCTACCTGCTGGTCGTGGAACTGCAGCAGAAGGCCTCGGCCAAGGACGGCGCCGAGCTGTGGAAGCACTGTGCGGCCCAGGTCGAACACAGCCGTGCCCGCCTGGCCGAGGCTGGCGTGAGCCTGAACGCCATCGACCGCATCTGCTATGCGCAATGCGCGCTGCTCGACGAGACGGTGATGCGCAACGCCGGCGAGCAGTCCCATGCCGTCTGGGCCGCGAAACCGCTCCAGGCGCACTTCTTCAACCGCCACCAGGCTGGCGAGCAGCTCTACGAGGACATGCGCGCGGCCCTGGCGGAACCGGCGCCCGACCTGCGAGTGCTGACCTGCTACCAGCGCGTGCTGATGCTGGGGTTCCTGGGCCGTTATCGCGACGAGCAGGCTCCGGAGCGGGAGCAACTGCTCGACGCGCTGAACGAACACGTACAACCCTTCGCCGCCGCGGGTGAAGCCCCGGTGCTGGTGCGCGCCGGCGGTGGCGGCTGGCGCCGCTGGCTCGGCATGCCATGGTTGCACCTGGTGGCCGCCGCGATCCTGCTGGCAGGGGTGTGGCTGTTGCTGCACCGGATGCTGGTGGATACCGTGACCACCCTGCTGCCCGGCCAGGTGTAGCGATGTCCATGCAGCTCACATGGGTACGCGGCCTTTGGCTCTGGGCGGGGGCGCTGGCGCTGTTCCTGCTCCTGGCGGTATTGCCGTTGTCCCCGGCCGGGCGCGCGCTGTCGGCGCTTGGCGTGGTCATCGCGGTCGCGCTGGGCTGGTGGCTCGCCGGGCGCAACGTCGCGCGGCAACGCCAGGCCATTGCGCTGGCCGAGGACTGTGCGCTGCCGGCGGCGGGGTTCCGGCAACCGGTGGTGGCGGTCTGTGGCGATGGCTTGCGCGCGCTGTTCGGCGAGGCGCCCGAGGACCAACTGGCGCTGCGCGTCACCGAGCAGGGCTGCTACCTGCGGATACCCAGCCTGGATCGCTTGCCAGCGGTCATCGAATACGTGTTGGCGAACCGTCCGCACTGGGCAGGTCAACTGAGCCTCTTCTATATCGTTGATCCCGCCGGGCAGCAGGACAACGCCTTGCTCGCCGGCAACCTGCGGACCTTCCGTCAGCAGGTGGCCCGCGTCCGCAGAAGCGGAGTGGCCTTGCCCGTGCTGCTGGGCTGCTACCTGCCGAGCCTGCACGGCGCCGGCCCCTGGTTCGCCTGGGAGGCGGAGCGTCAGGGGCTGACGGTTCGCGAGGGTGCGAACCACCTGCCCATGGCCCACTGGCAGCAGCGCCCCGCAGACCTCCCCACGCGCGCCGCGCGCCTGCGCGCCAGCGTCCAGGTCGAGAGCCTGGGCGCCTGGCTGGCGAAGGCGGTATTGCCGCACCTGGCGTCCCGGGAGCCGGGGGAGCCGCCATGCCCGGTGCTGGCCTGTGCGATGACGCTGGTGCCTGGCTCGCCCGCTTCGCCAGCGGGCAACCTGTGGGCGAACTGGCTGCACGAACGCACGGCGCTGGAGCCCTTCGCCGCGGCACAGGCGGCCGGCCCCGAGGCCCTGCCGTTCCCCGATCCCCTGTTGGCCCTGCTGCCCCGCCAGCCCGGCCTCGCGCCTTCCCGCCGCGCGGCGCTGCAGGCCCTGTGGCTGTTCGTTCTCGCCGCGACCGTCGCGCTGTGCAGCTCCGCCTGGCAGAACCGCCTGCTGTTGCGCCAGGTGAGCGACGACCTGCGCCGTTTCCAGGCGATACCCCAGCCGACGACGGTCGAACAGCCCGAACACCGCCTGAAGGAGCAGGCCTTGGCCGTACTGCGGGACGATGCGCAAAGGCTTGACCGCTATTACCGCGAAGGCGAGCCCCTGTCCCTCGGGCTCGGCCTGTACGCCGCCGAACGGACGCGCCCGGCGCTACTGGCCGCGCTCGCCGCCTACCGGGCGCCCGCTCCGACACTGGCGCCGGAAAGGATTCCCGACCCCGTCCGCCTGGACAGCCTGTCGCTGTTCGCCAGCGGCAGCGCCGAACTCAAGGCCGGCTCGACGAAGGTGCTGGTCAACGCGCTGGTGGACATCAAGGCCCAGCCCGGCTGGCTGATCGTCATCGCCGGGCACACCGACGCCACGGGCGACGCGCAGCGCAACCTGGTGTTGTCGCGTGCCCGCGCGGGCGCCGTGCGCGACTGGATGCAGCGCATGGGGGACATCCCCGACAGCTGCTTCGCCGTCCAGGGCTTCGGCGCCGACCAGCCCATCGCCAGCAACGACACACCGGAGGGGCGCGCAGCCAACCGCCGGGTCGATATCCGCCTGGTACCCGAGTCGGGAGCCTGCACGCTCCCGGGCCGGGTCTCGGGCGGCCAACCCCTGCCGCGGCAAAAGCCTGCGGCGCATTTGTCCCTGTAGAAGGAACTTCACATGGCTATTCCAGTTTACCTGTGGCTCAAAGACGACGGCGGTGCGGACATCAAAGGTTCGGTCGACGTCCAGAAGCGCGAAGGCAGCGTCGAAGTGGTGGCGCAGGACCACAGCCTGTACATCCCCACCGACAACAACACCGGCAAGCTGACCGGCACCCGCATCCACACGCCGTTCAACTTCACCAAGGAAATCGACGCCTCCAGCCCCTACCTGTACAAGGCGGTGAGCACCGGCCAGACCCTCAAGAGCGCCGAGTTCAAGTGATACCGCATCGATGACGCCGGCCAGGAAGTCGAGTACTTCAACACCCTGCTGGAGAACGTCAAGGTCGTGAAGGTCGCGCCGAAAATGCACGACGTGAAGGACCCGACCAAGGAGAAGCACAACCACCTGGAAGAGGTGGAACTGCGCTACGAGAAGATCACCTGGACCTACAAGGACGGCAACATCATCCACTCCGATGCCTGGAACGAGCGTCAGAGCGCCTGAGGCCGGCGTTACGGACCGGCGGGCTAGCCGCCGGTCACTCTCTACCGATTGGAATGGCTTTCATGCTCCAGCTGGAGCGACAAGCCTGCCGACAGCAAGGAACGCCCCATGGAACAGTCGTCCGCCCATCTGCTTCGCCGCCTCAACCCCCACTGCGCCAGGGCGCTGAGCGCGGCTGCCTCGCTGTGCCAGGCCCGCGCCCATCCCTACGTCACCATCGAGCACTGGCTGCTCAAGCTGCTCGAACAGGGCGAAGGCGACCTGGCCCTGATCGCCCGGCGCTACGAATGGGACCTGGAGGGGCTGTGGAACGGCCTGCTCGAACACCTGGACCAGTTGCCGCGCAGCGTGCGCGACAAGCCCCAGCTCTCCGCCGCGCTGCAGCAACTGATCAAGGACGCCTGGTTGCTGGCATCGATGCAGGGCGATAACCAGGTGCTGCGTTCCTCGCACCTGCTCGGCGCCTTGCGCGACACCCCCTCGCTGCTGGCCTGCGATGCCGCCTGGCCGCTGCTCAGCGTGGGCGCGCTGCAACTCGAGCGGCTGCTGCCCCTGCTGGACGAGCAATCCGAAGAGCGGCCTCAGGCACAGGCCGAGGCCGCACTGGCCGAACCGACAGCGCAAGCGGAGGGCCCGTCGCCCACTGCGGCCAAGGCCCAGTCGGCGCTGCTCGACCGCTTCACCCAGGACATCACGGCCAAGGCCCGGGCGGGGCGCATCGATCCGGTCTATGGCCGCGACGACGAGATCCGCCAGGTCATCGACATTCTCGGCCGGCGACGCAAGAACAACCCCATCCTGGTGGGCGAGCCCGGCGTCGGCAAGACCGCGCTGGTCGAAGGCCTGGCCCTGCGCATCGTCGAAGGCAACGTGCCGGACGCCCTCAGGGCCGTCACCCTGCGCACCCTGGACCTGGGGCTGCTGCAGGCGGGGGCGGGCGTGAAGGGCGAGTTCGAACAGCGGCTGAAGAACGTGATCGACGCCGTGCAGCAATCGCCGACGCCCATCCTGCTGTTCATCGACGAGGCGCACACGCTGATCGGCGCGGGCAACCAGGCCGGCGGCGCCGATGCCGCCAACCTGCTCAAGCCGGCGCTGGCCCGGGGCGAGCTGCGCACCATCGCGGCCACCACCTGGTCCGAGTACAAGCGCTACTTCGAACGCGACGCGGCGCTGGAGCGACGCTTCCAGATGGTCAAGGTCGATGAGCCGGACGAGGCCAACGCCTGCCTGATGCTGCGCGGCCTGAAGCCGCTCTACGTCAACCACCACGGCGTGCACATCGTCGACTCGGCGGTGCAGGCCGCCGTGGCGCTGTCCCGCCGCTACCTGCCGGGGCGGCAGTTGCCCGACAAGGCGGTCGACCTGCTCGACACCGCCAGCGCACGGGTGCGCATGAACCTGGACTGCGAGCCCCAGGCGCTGGTGCAACTGCGTGCCGAGCACGGCGCACTGGAGCTCGAGCGCCAGGCGCTGGAAGAGGATGCCCGGCTCAGCGGCTCGATGGCCATCCAGCGCATGGCCGACATCGGCGTGCGCTTGTGCGAGCTGGAGCTTGCCCAGCGGCGGCTGCAGCAGCAGTACCAGGACGAGTTGCGCCTGACGCGGCAATTGATCGACGCGCGCCGCAAGGAGCCGGAAGCTTGCCCCGATCTGCAGCGGCAGCTGGCCCAGCTGCAGGGCGACCAGCCGCTGCTGTCGCTGGATGTCGACGCGCGCACCGTCGCCGAGGTGGTGGCCGACTGGACGGGGGTGCCGCTGGGCAGCCTGCTCAAGGACGAACAGGCCAACCTGCTGCAGCTGGAGCACGACCTGGGGCAGCGGGTCATCGGCCAGCAGCCCGCCCTGCAAGCTTTGGCGCAACGCCTGCGCGCCGCCAGGACCGGGCTGGCCCCGGACAATGCCCCCCTGGGCGTCTTCCTGCTGGTGGGCAGCAGCGGCGTGGGCAAGACCGAGACCGCCCTGGCGCTGGCCGACAGCCTGTTCGGCGGCGAGAAGTCGCTGATCACCATCAACCTCTCCGAATACCAGGAAGCCCATACCGTCAGCCAGCTCAAGGGCTCGCCACCGGGCTACGTCGGCTACGGCGAGGGCGGCGTGCTCACCGAGGCGGTACGCCAGCGCCCCTACAGCGTGGTGCTGCTCGACGAGGTGGAAAAGGCGCACCGGGACGTGCTCAACCTGTTCTACCAGGTGTTCGACCGTGGCTTCATGCGCGACGGCGAGGGGCGCGAAATCGACTTCCGCAACACCGTCATCCTGATGACCTCCAACCTGGGCAGCGACCTGCTGCAGGGCCTGCTGGAGGAGCGCCCGCAGGCCAGCGACGGCGAGCTGCAGGAACTGCTGCGGCCCGTGCTGCGCGAACACTTCCAGCCGGCATTGCTGGCGCGCTTCCAGACGCTGGTCTACCGGCCCCTGGATGCCGGCGCGCTCAAGCGCATCGTCGCCATCAAGCTGGGCCAGGTCGCCAAGCGCCTGCAGCGCCACTACGGCATCGCCTGCCAGGTCGACGACGGCCTCGCCGACGCCCTGGTCGCGGCCTGCCTGCTGCCCGACAGCGGCGCGCGCAACATCGACAGCCTGCTCAACCAGCAGATCCTGCCGGTGCTGAGCCAACAACTGCTGCAGCGCCAGGCGCAGCAGCGCAAGACCACCGGCGTCACCCTGGGCTACTGCGCCGACGACGGCATCGCCCTGGAATTCAGCGAAGAGCCTTCGGGGCTCGAAGGTGCGGAGGCCTGAACATGCTCGACCAGATTCGTCCGTTCTTCGACCACAGCCGCCACAGCCTCAGCGTGGATGGCCTCGACGCGGCCCTGGACGTCCTCGCGTTCGAAGGCACGGAGGCGCTGAGCCAGACGTTCCGCTACCGCATCGAGGTCACCAGCACGCAACTGGATATCGCCGCCCAGGACGTGCTCGGCAAGGACGCCAGCTTCAGCCTGCGCGCGGCTCCCGAATCGCTGGGCCTGCGCGGCTACACGCCGCCGGCGGTGGCGCCGCTGCGCACCCTGCATGGCGTGGTGACGCGTTTCAAGCGGCTGTCGGCATCCCGTGACGAGGCCCGCTACGAGGTGACGCTGGAGCCGCGCCTGGCGCTGCTCGACCATGGCTGCCAGTACCGCATCTACCAGAACCAGAGCGTGCCCGAGATCGTCGATGCCATCCTGCGCAGGCACGGCCTGCGCGGCCAGGATTTCCTGCTCGACCTCGGCCGGACCTATGCGCAGCACGAACAACTGCTGCAGTACGGCGAAAGCGACTTGGCGTACCTGCAACGCCTGTGCGCCGAACGGGGCATCTGGTACCGCTTCAGCATGGACGCGCGGCTGAAGATCGACGTGGTCGAGTTCCACGACTCGCCGATGCACTACCAGCGCGACATCGCCCTGCCGCTGCGGCCGCAGAGCGGCACCCAGAGCAGCGGCCAGGACGCCGTCTGGGACCTCCAGGCCAGCCACCAGGTGGTACCGCAGCAGGTCAGCAACCGCGCCTACTATTCACGCGATGCCGGCGCCAACCTCGACGGCCAGGCCGACCTCGCCCATGGCGCGACCACCACCTACGGCGAGGCCTACCACTACGCCGACGAGCCCTACCAGGCGCTGGGCGACCCCCATGCGCGCGGCGACGAGGAAGGGCATGCCGAAAGCGGCTTCTTCTACGCGCGCCTGGCCCACGAGCGCTACCTCAACGACCAGACCCGCCTGTTCGGCACCAGCAGCAGCGCCGCCCTGGCCCCGGGCCAAGTGCTCGAAGTCCAGGGCGGCGCGCCGGCCGCCTTCGCCCAGGGCGCCCTGATCGTCCGCCTGCACAGCAAGGCCGCCCGCGACCGCAGCTACGAAATCCGCTTCGAAGCCATCCCGGACAGCGACACCGTCGCCTTCCGCCCCGCGGTCCCGGCCAAGCCCCGCATCGCCGGCACCGTCCCGGCGCGGGTCACCAGCCCGCAGCGGAACGACCCCTACGGCCACATCGACGGCGAAGGGCGCTACCGCGTCAACTTCCTCTTCGACCGCGATGCCTGGCCCGCCGGCCGGGAAAGCATGTGGCTGCGCCTGGCGCGCCCCTACGCCGGCGACACCCACGGCCTGCACCTGCCGCTGCTGGCCGGCACCGAGGTGGCCGTCGCCTTCGAACAGGGCGACCCCGACCGGCCCTTCATCGCCCACGCCCTGCACGACAGCCTGCACCCCGACCACGTCACCATCCACAACTACAAGCGCAACGTCCTGCGCACGCCGGCGAACAACAAGTTGCGCATGGATGACACTCGCGGGCAGGAGCACATCAAGCTCAGCACCGAATACAGCGGCAAGAGCCAGCTCAACCTGGGCCACCTGGTGGATGGCCAGCGGCAGAAGCGGGGGGAGGGCTTCGAGCTGAGGACCGACGGCTGGGGCGCCGTCCGTGCCGGCAAGGGGTTATTCATCAGCGCCGACGAACAGGTCCGGGCCGGTGGGCAGGTGCTCGCGATGCAACCGGCGGAAAGCTTGCTCGAGGGCGCCGTGAACCAGATGGAGAGGCGCGCCGAAATCGCCCAGGCCCACCACAACCTCGCGCCGGATCGCGAAAGCCTGCGTCGCCTCCAGGCTGACGCAACCCAGCTCAAGGCCCCCGCGATACTGCTCAGCGCACCCAATGGCATCGGCGCCGTCAGCCCGCAACCCATCCTGCTCGACAGCGCCCAGGCGCTGTACCTGCAATCGGCCGGCGAGGTCAACCTCGCCAGCGAGGACCGTCTGCATGCCAACAGCCGGCAGGCCATGACGCTCCTGGCTCAGGAGGAAGGCATGCGTCTGGTCTCCGGCAAAGGCCCGCTGAACCTCGAGTCCCACGCCGACGCCCTGAGTGTGATCGCTCAGCAGGACATCACCGTCCAGTCCACCCAGGGCCATCTGCAGATCACCGCCAAGCAGGGCATTACCCTGGCCAGCGGTGGTGCCTACATCCGCCTCACCCCGGATGGCAAGGTCGAAGTGCACGGCCCCTCCATGCTCAGCCTCAAGGGCCAGCACCGCCTGACCCGACCGACCAGCCAGGAGTTCCCGTTACCGGAACTACCCACCTCCGTCTGCAAGGACTGCCTGAGGAAAGCCCAGGCCCAGGCCATGGGCTACGTACTGAGGGAGCCCTGACATGTCCAGCCCCTTCACCCTCCAATGGCTCGCCCTGCTGGAGGCCGCCTGTGCGGACGTCCCCACCCGGTACCTGGACCTGATCATCGACCAGGCCGCTTGCGACCGACCACTGATCCCCGCCATACAGGCGCTACACCCGCCGTTGCCATGGCGTTCGCTGTTCAGTGGGCTGCCCGAGGCCAGTGCCGAAGACCTGGCGCCGCTGCTGCTGCGCGTGGACCTGCAGCATCCCCTGCAGCGCCATTGGCTGCATGGCCTGCTCAACGAACTGGCGGGCAGGCCGCGCGTGCTGGCCCTGGTTTCCACCTGGCCCTTCGACACCCTGGCCGACTACCTCGGCCGCTGCCTGGAGGCGCGCAACGGTGGGCGACTCGGCCTGCTGCGCTATTACGACCCGCGCCTGTTCCCGCTGCTCATCGGCGAAGTGCTGACGCCTGAGCAGCAACGCCAGTTGCTGCGTCCGGCAGTGTTCTGGAGCTGGGCCGACCACGACGGGGTGCCCCGACGTCTGCTCGGCCATGGCGCGCCGGAAGAGAGCGCCAGGGACTTCAGCCTTATCGAACTCAGCGACGAGCAGGTCGACACCCTGCTGTGCGCCAGCGACGCCACCTGTGCGCTGGCCAGGCTGCCAGCCGAGGCCAAGGCCGGGCGTTGCGCCGAGGAGTGTTTCCAGCTCGCCTATGCCGCCATGCGCGAGGCCAGCGCAGCCGGCCTGCTGGCCGACGAGCAGCGCGAAAAACTGGTTCGCCAGCGCCTGGCCCAGGCCTGAACCTTCAGAAGAGGATACGGACGCCATGCCATACCCCGCCTTTCCCTGCGCCGCCATCGCCCTGGCGCTCCTGCTCATCGCCGGCTGCGCCACCGCGCCGGCGCCGGCCCAGGCCAGCGGCACCATCGAGGCCATCAACCACACCCACTGGGCCATCAACCGCTTCAGCGTGGATGGCCGGAATGCCGTGGACATCATCGGGCCGTACCAGGGCGGGGGCGGTGCTTGCTGCTTCGCCGTGCCTGAGCAGTGGCGGCCGGGAATGACGGTGCGGGTGGATTGGGAGACGGGAGCAAGCGGTGTGAGCAATCTTGCAAAAGAGTTTCCCGGATATGCCGACTGGCCTAGATATGTTGAATGGTCCAGGAAGGTAAATGCCCAGAAACGCCAGCATAGCCAAGTCGTCCCGGTCCCTGACTACGGCGGCCAGGAAACCTGCGGTATCACCGTGCACTTCCTGCCCTGCGATCAGCTCAAGGTCACCACCTCCTGCCTCACCTACGGCCATCCGAACTACCCGATCAAGGAGGCACTGCGCCTGCCGGAGCCGACCTCATGCCCGAAGTGAAATCCCTGGCTAAGGTGGCCTTCCCACCGCAGTTCCCCGTGCAGGGCCGGCTGCCGGACCAGCCGCACCTGGTGGCGCTCAACCTGGCTTGCCAGCGCGACCTGGAAACCGCCTACCACAACAGCCTGTGCATCGCTGCAGGGCGCCGCGTCGTCCCGCCTTGCTGCAGGACACTGCGCATCAGCCTGTTCTTCGATGGTACCGGCAACAACCTGAACAACGACCTGTTCCAGTCGTCCAACCCGCACCCCACCAATGTCGCCCGGCTGTTCCGCGCCACCATCGGCACCGGCCATGCAGGCGGTACCGCCCTCAGCTCGGGGTCCGACGGCTTGCTGGACGAAGACGGCGTAGGCACCGGCGAGTACTACAAGTACTACATGCCCGGCGTCGGCACGCCTTTCCCCGAGGTCGGCGACCTGGACTACAGCACATATGGCCTGGCCGCCGCCGGCTACGGTGAGGAGCGCATCAACTGGGCCTTGCTGATGCTCATCGACGCCCTCAAGCGCTCCCTGCAGCAGAGCAAGCTCACGGGGGTGGGCGAGGCGGTCAAGGCCATGGGCACGTTGCTGGACGTGGGTGGTGCTGCCAATCGCCGCCGCGAATTCGAGCGCCAGTTGCGGCTATTGGGCGGGCCGTTGCGCCTGGCTTTGGAACAGCCCTCGCCGGGGCATCCCAAGCTGCTGGGCTTGAAGCTCTATGTCTATGGCTTCTCCCGTGGCGCGGCAGCGGCGCGGGCTTTCGTCAAATGGCTGAGCGAATTGCTCGTGCAACCCGAGCCGGGGCAGAAGATCGAACCCTATCTGGCGGTGGGCGATCTGAAGATGCCGGTGAGTATCGAGTACCTCGGGTTACTGGATACCGTGGCCTCGGTGGGCGTGGCCCATGCCGTGCCGCAGTTCGACGGCCATATGAGCTGGGCCAACGGCACCCAGGAGCTGAGCAGCGAGGATACCCATCCGGCGCTGATCAAGCGCTGCCTGCACATCGTCGCCAGCCACGAGCAGCGCTTGTGTTTCCCGCTGGACTCCATCCGCCGCAGCAACGGCCAGTACCCGCGCAATAGCGTGGAGGTGATTTATCCCGGCGTGCATTCCGATCAGGGCGGTGGTTATACACCGGGGACTCAGGGGAAGGCGATCAGTCCGGATGAGAGCCAGCGAGATGTGCTACTGCTGTCTCAGATCGTATTGCACGAGATGTATGCGGATGCTTTTGCATGTGGAGCACCATTCAAAGTGCCCATAACATCCTTGCCAAACGAGCTTCAGAATGAATCTTGGAGATCGTTGGATCTTGAAATGTCGCAGGAGTTTGCGACTTCTGCGATTGTCATCTCCCGCTTCAACGCCTGGCGCGAGCTCACCCTCGGCCTGCCCAGTGCCCCGCAGCCATTGCCTGCCGACCAGGTGCATTGTTACGCCCCCACCGAAGGTAGTGCGGCTCTGGAAGCAGTGCTGCGCGACCAGATGGGCTGGATCACTGCCTGGCGTATCGACCGCTATGCCTTCGATACGCTGAAGCAGTGCGCCTTCTACCAGAAGGCGCCGGACGGCGACGCCATCAAGGCCGCGCGCGAGTCCTCCGAGGCCAGGCGTGACAAGGAGCAGAGGGCGGTAGAAGGCCGGCGCAGCGAAGCCGAAGCCAAGGCCCGGCAGACCCCGAAGGAAGAGGCGCCGCCGCTGGAGCCCGGCGTGCGCGACTTCGACCCGGAGATGGACCAGACCCAGTTGCGCGAGGCCGCCCAGGAGTTCGGCGAGGACTACCGCGGCACCCGCCGCGAGCCCACCAGCCTGTCGCAGTGGGTCCTGCACAGCATCCCGATGCAGGCGGTGTACCTGATCAACGGCGACGACGAGCGGGTGGAGTACCAGCAGATGAAAAAGCTGGGCCAGGAGCGCGTGCGCCTGCTGTTTCCGCCGCCCAGGGGCAAGCAGAACTTCCTCAGCGAAACCGAGCGCGGCGAGGTGGACGAGCGTCTTAACGCCGACCAGCCCAGCGGGTTGGTGCGTGCCCTCTTCGACGACCAGGTACACGATTCGCGCGCCTGGTTCCTGCACTGGGCGCTCAAGGGTACCCGCGAGCCATGGAACAGCTACTTCCGCGAGCGGATGGTGTATTTCGGCACGGAGTGCAACAAGGAACTCTCCCTGTTCAGCGTGGCCGGCGGCATCGTCGGCGCGGCGCTGATCGTCGGCGGCGTGGTGTTGGTCAAGAAACAGAAGGGCTGGGCCGGCAAGCTGGCCATGGCGGGGGCGTTGTCGCAGTTCGACATCCTCGACCTGCGCAACGGCCTGCCGTTGCCCATGCTGGCCAATGCCGCCGACCTGCAGGCGCCCACCCGCCACGTGGGCGAGCTCGTGGCCCAGCAACGCCAGGCCATCAACGCCCTGCGCCTGGCCCAGGCCCAGCAGGCCATCGACACGCGTTGGGAGGCCTTCCTTGCCCAGGCCCAGGAACAACTCGATGAAAAAGCCTGATCCCCTCACTCATGCACCGGGAGCGTCCCGCATGCCCGTCATTCGCCCGATGGCCCTGCTTGCCGCCATGCTCGCCGCCACCGGCTGCGCTACCGCGCCGGTGCCCGCCCAGGCCGGCAGCGGCACCATCGACGCCATCAACCACACCCACTGGGCCATCAACCGCTTCAGCGTGGATGGCCGGAATGCCGTGGACATCATCGGGCCGTACCAGGGCGGGGGCGGTGCCTGTTGCTTCGCCGTGCCTAAGCAGTGGAGGCCGGGAATGACAGTGCGGGTGGATTGGCAGACCGGGGTTGGTTACTCCTTTGATTTCCCAGGTTATGAGAACCGTGAGAAGTACTTGGAGTGGAAGCAAAAAATTCACTCTCAAAAACGCCAGCACAGCAAAGTCGTCCCGGTCCCTAACTACAGCGGCCAGGAAACCTGCGGCATCACCGTGCATTTCCTGCCCTGCGACCAGCTCAAGGTCACCACCTCCTGCCTCATCTACGGCAACCCGAACTACCCGATCAAGGAACCGCTGAAGCTGCCGGAGCCGAAATCGTGCCCGAAATGACCTGCCAGCGGCCCGCCAGAGCCATCAAGGAGAACCCGACATGAAACCCATCGTACGCAAGGGCGATACCCTGCACCCCTTCGGCGGCGTGGTACTGGAAGGGCATTACGAGTGCGAGGGCCTGCCCATGGCTTGTATGGGCGATGCGGCGCGCTGCAACAAACACGGCATGACCCGCATCGCCGAAGGCAGCGGCCTGAGCGAGATCGACGGCCGGCCATTGGCGCTGGACGGGCATCGCTGCGCCTGCGGCTGCACCCTGGTCAGTTCGTTGCCGGATACCCAGGTCGAATTATGAATGTGCCACCGCGCTTCGCCGCCTATCCCGCGGCCCGCCCGCCAGCCTACGGCCGCTGGCTGGCCGCCGGCACCACGCTGTTGGCCCTCCTGGGCGCCACGGGGGTGTTGTCGCAGCCCTTCCTGGAATCGCGCGTGACGGCGCTGCTGGCCGCGGTCGTGCTGTTGCTGTGGTTGGCAGCCTTGCTGCTGCGCACCCTGTACTACCGGCTGAACCGGCACAACGCCTATCTGTACGGCCAGGAGGTAGAGCAGGTCGAGCGCGCCTGGTGGGTGCGGCATCGCCAGCAGGTGGGGCTGCGGGGTTGCCTGCTGCTGGGCCCTGCGGGCAGTACCTCCGCGCATTGGCAGCAGGTGCTTGCGCGGCAGCAACGGCCGCCGGAACCGCGAAAGGAAGGCGAGGGCAGCGCTTTGCGCCTGCTCTCGGTGTTCGGTACGGACACCGCCGGGCGCGAGATGCAACTGGCCCGATTGCTGGCCTTGCAGTGGCGCGAGCAACTGCCGGGCACCCTGGCCGATGCGCCGATGGCTTGCTACTGGCTGGGCTCGATACCGGCCTGGCAGGCCCTGGTGAAAGACATGGCCGAGCAGTGCCCCGGCCTGCACCTGCCAGAGCAGCCGGAAGCCTGGCAGGGCCAGAAGACCCTGGAGGCGATTATCGAGCGCTTGCAGGGGGCGCCGGAGGCGGCGCGCATTCTCTGTGCCGGCTGCCGCTGCATGCCCGCCGGGAAGGACGAGAGCCTGCCGGCGGGCGAGGCGGCGGTGCTCTGGCTGCTGGGCAGCCCCGGCCAGGGTGTGCGCCTGGGCCGTGGCCAGTGGTATGCAGCGGGCGCCGAGTCGCTGGGTGAGGTTGCCGCGCAGGCGTGCAGGCAAAGCCGTCTGGAGGAGCCGCCCGAGGCGTGCGTGTCGTTCTCGCAGGCCGGGGTACCCGAGCTAGCCGAGATGGGCTGGCGTCTTGCTGGCCAATTGCAGGACACCTACTGGGGCCGGCTCGGCGAACTGGAGGCGATGGTGGTGCAAACCCTCGCCGCGTTCCAGGCCCAGCAGCAGGGAGAGCCCTGCGGCTGGTTGGCGAGCTCCCCGTCCCATACGTTGGTCCTTGGTGTAGTGAGCCCCGAACATGAGTCAGCCTGAAGTCAAACGCCTGGCGGTCTGGCGCAGCTTGTTGCTGCTTGGCATGGTACTGGCCGTGCTGGTCCTGCTGGCGGCGGGCGCCTGGTGGTTCGCCGACCCACAGCGCAATGTCAGCCGCGAGGCACTGCAACCGTTCGCCATTCGGGCTGGCATTGCCTGGGGTTTCCTGTTCGCCCTCTCGGGGTGCGTCTGGCTATTGATACAGCTCGGTATCCGTGAGCAGGTGCGGCAACAGGCACCAGTGGCCGTGTCGGAGGCGCTTGGCAACCAGGCGAAGAGCCCGTCGCCGCCAGAGGAAGTACGCGACCACATCCGCAACGCATACGGCCATTTCTGGCGCCGCCGCATCCGCGTGCTGCTGGTGGTCGGCGAGGCGGACGAGATCGAGGCGGTTGCGCCGGGGCTGGCCGAGGCCAAATGGCGGGAAGGCCAGGGCACGCTGCTGCTGTGGGGCGGCAGCCTGACAGGCGATTGGGAAAGCGAGTGGCCGGGCAGCCTTCGCCGGTTGTCCTGGCGGCGCCCGCTGGACGGCATCGTCTGGGCCATGACGGAAGAGCAGGCCGGCAACGTGGAGCTGTTCGGCGGAGGCGTGCGTCGCCTCCAGGGCCTGGCGCGCGAACTGCGCTGGCAGGCACCGCTGTATCTTTGGCAGGTTCGCCGCTGCGCCTGGACGCAGGAGGGGCGTGCCGCCCAATCGACCGGCTGTCTGTTACCGCCGGCACCCACGGCACAGCGCATCGAAAGCGCGTTGCGCCAGTTGCTGACGCCGCTTCGCGAACGTGGCCTGGGGCAGATGAGCCAGGCGCGCGCCAACGATTTCCTGCTGCGCCTGTCCCGAGACCTGGAGCACAACGGTATCGCCCAATGGCGTGATGCCCTCGTACCGCTGTTGCAGAATTTCGCTCGCGGCGTACCGCTTCGCGGACTGTTGTTCGCTGCGCCGCAAAAGCCCCCCATCGAGCCAACGGCCAGGCACAGCTGGTGGCCATCGCCGGCCTGGGAGGCCATCCGCGAGGACCGCCAGGCCCGCGGCAGCCGCCTGGGCTGGTCCTGGCCCCGCGCCGCATACGCCTGCGCCCTGGCGTTCGCCGGCCTCTGCCTGCTGGCCCTGCTGCTGTCCTTCGCCAGCAACCGCAGCCAGGTCGCCACGGTCGAGGCGGCGCTGGCGACCCTTGGCAAGCCCGGTGATGCGGAGGCGCAACTGGTCGCCCTCGACGCGCTGACCCGCGAGTTGTCGCGGCTGGATTACCGGCGCGAGCATGGCGTGCCCTGGTACCAGCGCCTGGGCCTGAGCCAGAACGATGCGTTGCTGGCGGCGCTGTGGCCGCGCTATGCCCAGGCCAACAATCGCCTGCTGCGCGATGGCGCGGCGCTGCGCCTGGAGCGGCAGCTTGCCGAGCTGGCCGCGTTGCCCGTGGGCAGCCCGGAGCGGGTGAGGCGGGCCGAGGGGGCCTATGACCAGCTCAAGGCCTACCTGATGATGGCGCGCCCGGAAAAGGTCGAGGCGGCCTTCCTGGCCAAGGTGCTGGCCGCCAACGAAACCGCCCGCCCCGGTGTGGCGCCGGGCCTTTGGCAGGGCCTGTCGCCCAGGCTGTGGGCCTTCTACGCGCAGCACCTGGCGGCGCATCCGCAGTGGCGCATCGAGGCCAGCCCCGCCGTGGTGGCCCGGGCCCGGCAGGTGCTGCTGGGGCGGTTGGGCCAGCGCAACGGCGTGGCCAACCTGTACCAGCAGGTGGTCGAGCGGGCGGGCAACGACTATGCCGCCATGGGCCTGGCGCAGATGGTGGGCGAAACCGATGCGGCGCTGCTGTTCGATACCCCCGAGAGCGTGCCGGGCGTGTTCACCCGCCAGGCCTGGGAAGGCCAGGTGCGCAAGGCCATCGACGATGTCGCCGAGGCCCGCCGCGAGGAGATCGACTGGGTGCTGAGCGACCAGCAGGGCAGCCTCGACGCCGAGCTGCAACCCGAGGTGCTCAAGGCCCGCCTGACCGAGCGCTACTTCCAGGCGTTCGGCGACGCCTGGCTGGCCTTCCTCAACAGCATCCGCTGGCGCAAGGCGCAGAGCCTGTCCGACGTCATCGACCAGCTCACCCTGCTCAGCGACGTGCGCCAGTCGCCGCTGATCGCGCTGATGAACACCCTGGCCTACCAGGGCCGGACCGAAGCCCGGGCCGAGGCGCTGGCCGACTCGCTGATGAAGTCGGCGCAGCAGCTGCTGGACGGCGACCGGCAGCCGGTGATCGACCAGCGGCCGGGCGGGCCGCGTGGCCCGCTGGATACCACCTTCGGCCCGCTGCTCGGCCTGCTGGGCAAGGACCCGTCGGCGGTCGCGGGCGGCGACGGCAGCCTGAGCCTGCAGGCCTTCCTCACGCGCGTCACCCGCGTGCGCCTGAAGCTGCAGCAGGTCACCCATGCCGCCGACCCGCAGGCGATGACCCAGGCCCTGGCGCAGACCGTGTTCCAGGGCAAGAGCGTCGACCTGACCGACACGCTGGACTACGGCAGCCTGATCGCCGCCAGCCTGGGCGCGGAATGGAGCGGCTTCGGCCAGAACCTCTTCGTGCAGCCGCTCAACCAGGCCTGGGAGGGCGTGCTGCAGCCTTCGGCGCAGAGCCTGAACCGCCAGTGGCAGCGGGCGATCGTGGCCAACTGGCGGCGTGCCTTCGATGGCCGCTACCCGTTCGCCGCCACCGGCAGCGACGCCTCGCTGCCGATGCTGGGGCAGATGATCAGGGCCGATAGCGGGCGGATCGACCAGTTCATCCGCACGCAGCTGGGCGGCGTGCTGCGCAAGGAGGGCAACCGCTGGGTGCCGGACAGCGCCGGCAGCCAGGGGCTGCACTTCGACCCGCAGTTCCTCGAGGCGGTCAACCGGCTCGGCGAGCTGGCCGACATCCTCTACACCGACGGCGGCATGGGGCTGGCCTTCCAGCTGCAGGCCAAGCCGGTGCGCAACCTGGTGCAGACGACCTTCATCCTCGATGGCGTGACGCTGGAGTACTTCAACCAGGAGGAGAGCTGGCAGCAGTTCATCTGGCCGGGCGGCGCCGACCACCCCGGCGCCTCGTTGAGCTGGACCAGCGCCAGGGGCGGGGCGCGGCTGTTCGGCGACTTTGCCGGCATCTGGGGGCTGATCCGCCTGCTCGAACAGGCCCAGGTCACCGCGCTGGACGACAGCGACACGCGCTTCGAGCTGGTGCTGACCGCGCCGGACGGCCTGCCCCTGACCTGGCAGATGCGCACCGAGCTGGGCAGCGGGCCGCTGGCGCTGCTGCAACTGCGCGGCTTCGCGCTGCCGACGAACATTTTCGACGTAGGGGGCGGGCGAGCCGACCCCTACGCCATGGCCGAGCCGTTCGAGGCGGCCGGCTCGAACACACGCGAAGGGATGTAGGACGCGCCGATGAGTTTGCAAGGACTGATTTCGACCTGCCTGGAAGGCCAGGACGCCGTGGCCCTGGCGAAGGCCCAGGCGCAGCGCTGGGAACCCTGGCTGGCGCCCATCGACGTGGCGACGCCGGTGGGGGAAGACCCCGGCTACGACGATGACTTCCAATGCCTGCGCGAGGAGATCGACAAGCTCTCCGGCGCGGATGTGGAACGGGTGGCGCGGCTGGCGGAGCAACTGCTCAAGCAGCGCTGCAAGGACCTGCGGATCGCCACCTATTACCTCTGGGCGCGGACCCAGCGCGACGGCGAGGCGGGCCTGGCCGATGGCCTGGAGCTGCTGGCGGCGCTGCTCGAACGCTTCGCCGGGCAGGTGCTGCCGGGCCGCCCGAAGAGCCGGCGCATGGCCCTGGAGTGGCTGGCCAGCGGCAAGGTGCTGGACAGCCTGTCGCTGTTCCCCGAGGTGGTCAAGGCCGAGGCGCAGCGTACGGTCGCGGCGCTGGCCTGGCTCGAACGCAGCGTCGCCGCCTGGCCGGAAGCCGAGCGGCCGGGCCTGGGCGCGCTCTATGGGGCCCTGGCCGCGCGCCTGACGCAATCCGGCGGGGTGAACGCGCTGGTGCCGCAGAACAGCGCCGCCCACGCCGAGCCCACGCCGCACGCCGCGCTGCCGCCGATGTCGGCCGTCAAGTCCGGCCGCGACCTGCTGGACACCGGCAAGGCCCTGGCCGGCTACCTGCGCGACCAGCCCCAGGGCTGGCTGGCGGCCCACCGGCTGCTGACCAGCCTGCGCTGGGACACCGTGCACCAGTCGCCGCCGCAGGAGGCCAACGGCAACACCCGCCTGGCCCCGCCGCGCACGGAATACCGCGCCCAGCTCAAGCGCCTGTACCTGCAGCAGAGCTGGAGCGAACTGCTGGACCAGGCCGAGCGCATGTACGCCGAGGGGGTCAACCACTTCTGGCTGGACCTGCAGTGGTTCCTCTGCCAGAGCCTGGCCAGGCTGGGCGTGCCCTACGAGGGCTGGGCGGACATCGTCAAGCGCGACCTGGGCATGTTCCTCGAGCGCCTGCCGGGTCTCGAACAGTTGCGCTGGAGCGACGGCACGCCGTTCGCCGACGAAACCACGCGCGAGTGGATCAGCCAGCACGTGAGCGGCAACCGCCCGCTGCAGTGGCCGTCCACGGCCGTCGCCGCGCCGGCCGTGGCGGACGACATCCTGGCCCTGGAGGGCGAGGCGCTGGCCCAGGCCGACAGCGATGGCGTCGAGGCGGCGCTGGCCTGGCTGGCCGCGCGCCCGGATGCGAGCAGCGGCCGCCAGCGCTGGCTGCTGAGGCTGTTGATGGCGCGGGTGGCGGAGCAGTACGGCAAGAGCGACCTGGCGATCCATCTGCTGGGCGAGCTCGACGGCGTCGCCCAGCAACAGGGCCTGGGCGCCTGGGAGCCGGAGCTGGGCTTCGAGGTCAAGGCGCGCCTGCTCAAGCTGCTGCGCCAGAAGCTCCAGCGCAACGACGTCGACAAGGCCGCGCTGGGCCGCCGCATGGAGGCCCTGCTGGCGGCGCTGGTGGCCATCGACCCGGTACGCGCCGCAGTGCTTTGCGGCTGAGCCCCTCACTACTTTCAGGACATTCTTTCGTGAGCATGGACAATCTGACGCTGCGCTATTTCGATGCCGAAATGCGCTACCTGCGCGAGGCGGGCAAGGAGTTCGCCGAGGCGTTCCCGGACCGTGCGGCGCAGCTCAACCTGGACAAGGCCGGGGCCCGCGACCCCTACGTGGAGCGGCTGTTCGAGGGCTTCGCATTCCTCATGGGGCGCCTGCGCGAGAAGCTCGACGACGACCTGCCGGAGCTGACCGAGGGGCTGGTGAGCCTGTTGTGGCCGCACTACCTGCGCACCATCCCGTCGCTGTCGGTGGTCGAGCTGACGCCGGACTACCGGGAGATGAAGCGCTGCGAAACGCTGCCCAAGGGCACCGAGGTGCTGTCGCAGCCGGTGGGGCCACGGCGCACGCGCTGCCGCTACAGCACCACCGCGGACGCCACGCTGTACCCGATGGCCATCGACTCGGTGCGGGTGGGCAGCGAGCCGGACGGGCGCTCGGTGCTGCACCTGCGCTTCGCCTGCAGCCCCCTGGCGGACTGGTCGCAGATCGACCTGGGGCGCCTGCCGCTGTACCTCAACGCCGACGCGCCGCTGGCCTGCGCGCTGCACCATGCCCTGACGCTGAAGGCCCAGGCGCTTTACCTGCGGCTGCCGGGCCAGCCCGACCGGCTGGAGCTGGACGGCCATTTCGCGCCCAAGGGCTTTGGCGACGACGATCGCTTGTGGCCCAAGGGGGAGGGCGCCTTCAGCGGCTACCAGCTGCTGCTGGAGTACTTCACCTTCCGCGAGAAGTTCATGTTCGTCAGCCTCTGCGGCCTGGAGCAGGTGCCGCTTCCCCCCGGCCTGCCGGGCTTCGAGCTGGACGTGGTGCTGGGCGAGCAATGGGCCCACGAGTTCGCGCTGGGCGCCGAGCACGTGCGCCTGCACGCGGTGCCGGTGATCAACCTGTTCGCGCTGGAGGCCGACCCCCTGACGCTGTCGCCGCTGCAGACCGACTACCTGCTGCGGCCGATGCGCTTGCAGGACGGGCACACCGAGATCTACTCGGTGGACAGCGTGTCTTCCTCCAGGCACTCGGAGCAGCGCGACTACGTGCCCTTCAGCAGCTTCCGCCACAAGGGCGGCATGCTGCGCGACGAAGCGCCCGAACGCTATTTCCACACCCGCATGAGGCGCGGGGCGAACGGCATGCACGACACCTGGCTGATCCTCGGCGGCGGGGGTTTCGACGTCGACCGCCTGGAGGAGGGCGAAAGCCTGTCCCTGCGCCTCACCGGGACCAATGGCCAACTGCCGCGCAAGGCCCTGCAGAGCACCCTGCTGGACACCCTGGCAAAGGCGCCGCTGGCCGGCCTGAAGGTGCGCAACCTGTGCGCGCCGAGCCTGCCGTGCTACCCGCCGAACCAGGACCGCTTCCACTGGCGCGTGCTCAGCCACCTGGGCTCGAACTTCCTGCCGATGCTGGACAACGCCGAGGTGCTGCGCGGCACCCTGGCGCTCTACGACTGGAGCCACAGCGAGCTGAACCGCCGGCGCCTGGCGGCCATCGTCGAGGTCCGCCACCACCTGATCCAGCGCTTCGAAAAGGGCTTCCTGCTGCGCGGCGTGGACATCGAGGTGACGCTGGACGCCAACGGCTTCTGCGGCGAGGGCGACATCAGCCTGTTCGGCGAGATGCTCAACCGCTTCTTCGCCCTGTATGCCGACATCCACCTGTTCAACCAGCTCACGCTGGTCCTGCAACCCACCGGTAAGTGCCTGCGATGGAAAGAGAACCACAATCAGCGTATTCCCGGCTGAAGGCCAGCGGCCTGCTGCAGGCGCTGGAGGGGCGGGTTTGCGAGGCGAACCTGTACCGCTTCTGCCAACTGGTCGAGGCCGCCGCCCCGGGCAACCCGCCCCTGGGCACGACGAGCCGGCCCGGCGACGATGCCGTGCGCTTCCGCCCGGACCCCGGCATGGGCTTTCCCGCCGGCGAGCTGAAGGCCATCGAGTTCGACGAGGAGCATCCCGAGCGCCCGGCCACGGTGCGCACGCGGCTGCTCGGCCTGTACGGCGTCGACTCGCCGCTGCCCACCGCCTACCTGGACGACATCGCCCAGCGCCGCGAGGGGCACGAGGCGCTGGAAGCCTTCCTCGACATCTTCAACCATCGGATCTTCACCCAGTTCTACCGCATCTGGCGCAAGTACTCCTACCCGGCCACCTTCGAGGCTGGCGGCGCGGACAAGACCTCGCAGTGTCTGCTTGGCCTGATCGGCTTGGGTATACCCGGAACGGCCAACCACATCGCCACGCCGGTCTCGCGCTTCCTGGCCCTGCTCAGCGTGATGCGCCTGCCCACCCGCAACGCCGAGGGCATCGGCGCCCTGGTGAAGCTGCTGGCGCCCAACACCCGGGTGCGGGTGACGCCCCACTGGCCGCGCAAGGTGCCGCTGGCGCGGCCCGCCAGCCTGTCGCCGGAGGCGCCCGTGAGCCTGTCCCAGGGCACGCCGCTGGGCGCCATGGGCGCCGATGCCAACAGCCAGGTGCGCCTGGAACTGGCCACCGAGGACCCCGCCGAGGTGCGGGGCTGGTTGCCGGGGGGGCAGCTGCACAGCGACCTGCTGGTGCTGCTGCGGGTGTACCTGGGCTGGCGCTGCAACGCGAAGCTGCAGCTCACCCTGCCGCTGAAATGCCTGCCCAGGCCGGTGCTGGGCGCCGCCCCGGTGCTGCTGGGGCTCACTGGCGTGCTGGGGCTCGACGCCGGGCCCGAAGACGCCGGGCAACCATGCATGACGGTCAACCTCGGGCGCTACCAGGGCCTGGCCGAGAACACGAAAACCAGGGAGGTACGGAATGTCGCTTACCGTTTTTAGGACGCTGCTGGCCATGGCGGCGCTGGGTCTCGCGCTGGGCGGCTGTGGCGTGGCCCAGCGCGTCGCGGAGGGAGGCAGCTCCCTGGCGCAGGGGATTTTCTACAAGCAGGTCAAGGTGCTGCGCCTGGACTTCAGCGGGCGCGCGGCGCTCAACACCGATGCCCGCGACATGTCCGGGCTGTCGGTGTCGACCCTGGTCCGCGTGTACCAGTTGCGCAGCCGCGAGGCGTTCGACAGGGCCAGCTACCAGGCGTTGCTGGGCGAGGGGGCCGAGGTGCTGGCGAACGACCTGCTGGAAGAGCGGCAGGTGGTGGTCAAGCCTGGCGAAGGCGCGCAGCTGAGCATGCCCCTGGTCGCCGAGGCGAAGTTCGTCGCGGTGGTCGGCCTGTTCCGCGCCCCCGGCGCCGACGATGCCCGCTGGCGCCTGGTGCTGGTCCGCGATGAGCTGGACCCCGACCGTGCGCGGCTGATCGAGCTTTCGGACAGCACGCTGAACCTGCTGCCCCTGGCGGAAAAGGACGCGTAGCGATGAGCGAGGTCAACCCGTCGCTCTACGAGCTGCTGCTGCAGAACTTCACCGGCGAGCTGGACCTGCACCGGGTGCGCGAGGAGGACCAGGTGGTGCTGTCGGTGCTCGACAACCTGCAGCGCATCCTCAACTGCCGGGCCGGGAGCCTGAGCCACCTGCCGGACTACGGCCTGCCGGACATGAGCCAGATTCTCCAGGGCCTGCCCGGCAGCGCCCATGGCCTGATCGAGACCCTGCGCGCAACGCTGCTGCGCCACGAGCCGCGCCTGGCCGCCATCCGCGTCGAGCTGCTGGCGCAGACCCGCCCCGGGCACCTCGAATACGCGCTGGAGGTGACGCTCCGCAGTGGCGCCCACGCAACCTTCGGCACCACCCTGGCGCCCGAGGGCAAGGTGCTGCTACGGCACCTGAAGCAGGCGCAGCAACTGCGCGCGTACCCATGATCACGGACTGGATGGCCAAGGCCGAAGGGATGCCCAATGTCGGTACTGTCTGAAATGCAACTCCGCCCGGGCGCGGACCCGAGCAAGCTGGCCCCGTACATCGCCCTGGGCGGGGAACTGGCCAAGCTGAGCCACCCGGCCTGCCCGGACGTGAACTGGCAATGGGTCGAGTACCAGTGCCTGGAGCTGTTCCAGGAAAACGGCGCCGACCTGCAATCGGCCGCGGCCCTGGCCCTGGCGCGCAGCCATGTCCATGGCTTGCCGGGCATGGAGCAGGGGCTGGCGCTGGTGACCGCGCTGCTGTCGCAGAGCTGGCCGCAACTGTGGCCGGCCGCCTTGTCGGCCCGTATCCAGATACTGACCTGGCTGTTCGCCCAGTTGCAGCCGCTGGTGCGGCGCCTGGAACTGCTGGGTTCCGACCTGCCGCTGCTGGAGCGCATCGGCAGCGGCCTGGCGGGGCTGGGCGAGCTGCTGGGCCGGCACGCGCAGGTGCCCTTGCTGTCGCTGGAGGCCCTGCAGGCGCAACTGGCCAGCCTGGCCAGGCGCCTGGAGCGCGAGGCGGCGCCCGCCGAAGCGGCGCCTTTGAGCCTGCCGGCGGCGTTGCCGGCCGGTGCGCCTGCAGCGCCGCCGCGGCTGGCGGCTTCGCCCAGCGTCCTGGTCCTGAAGCTCGACAACCCGCCGCCAGCATCCCAGGCGCAGGAGCGCCGCCGTGGCCCACGCCTGCTGTGGCTGGTGCTGCTGCTCATCCTGCTGGCCGGGCTTTCGCTGGGCAGCTTCTGGGTGTGGCACGCGGCCAGGCAGGACCGGGACGAGCAGGCCCGGGGCCCCGACCCCGTCTACCTGGACAGCCTGCTGCTCTTCGCGCCCGGCAGCGCGGAGCTGAAGCCCGAGTCGACCAAGGTCCTGATCGACGGCCTGATGCACATCAAGGCACAGCCCGGCTGGCTGATCGTGGTGAGCGGGCATTCCGACAACTCGGGCAACGAACGGCAGAACCTGGCGCTGTCGCAGGCCAGGGCGGCCGCCGTGCGCGACTGGATGCAGCGCATGGGCGACATTCCCGAACGGTGCTTCGTCGTGCAGGGGTTGGGCGCCAGCCAGCCGATCGCCAGCAATGATTCGGAGCAGGGGCGCTCGGCCAACCGGCGGGTGGACGTGCGCCTGGTGCCGGCGCCGGGCGCCTGCAGCGGCGAGGCGGGGGCCGGCACGGGCCGCTGACCGATTCGTCGCCGGCGGCGATGCCGCTCAGATCAACCCGCAGGCCTTGGCCGCCACCGCCGCCTGCGCCCGGCTGTCCACCTGCAGCTTGCTGAAGATGTGCTTCATGTGGCTCTTGATGGTTTCCGGGGTCACGCCCAGCAGCTTGGCCATCTCCTTGTTCGACTTGCCCTGGGCCACCAGGTCCAGGACGTTCCGCTCCTTGCTGGTCAGGCTGATCATCAGCCGCGCGGTGTGCTGCGTGGCGCTGTCCGCCGTGCTGGGCTGCAGGTGCTGCAGGCGGGCCTTCAGCGCCGGGGCGAGGCCGGGTTGGGCCAGGGCGTGGGCGATGAGCGGCTGCAGCATGTCCTGGGCCGGCAGGTCCCGCAGCAGTTGCGGCGCGTCGCAGTGCTCCAGCAGTTCGGCGACTTCCAGCAGGCTGGCCAGGGCCTGCTCGCCGGCCCTGCGCCGCCAGTGGACCATGGCCAGGCTGCCGGCCAGGCGCAGCTGCATCAGGCGCAGGTGGTGCCGGTGGGCCAGGCGGCAGAGCCGCTCGGCGCCCTCCAGGTCGGCCTGGCGCCCCATGCCGGCGGCCTCGCACCATAGCTCCGCCAGGCTGGCGAGGCAGGCGTATTCGGAAAGCTCGGCGCTTTCGCCGCCATGGGCGAGGCGCAGGGCGTCGAGCTGGCCCAGGCAGGCGGTCGCCTCGTGGGGTTTCTGTTCCAGCAGGCTGACGCGGGTCCGTTCCAGCAGCAGTTGCGCCCGCAACCGCGGCCAGTTGCGGGCCTGGGCCAGGCGGTCGCCTTCCTCCAGGAAATAGCGCGCGCCCTGGGGGCTGGCGTGGCTGCTGCTGAGGCGGCTGGCGGTGATGAACAGCACCCCGGCGCAGTCGAGGAAGCCGCAGATCATGATGGTCTCGACGCTTTCCATGATCAGCCGCTCGGCCTCGGCCAGGCCGCCCTGCAGGTAGCGCACGCAGCCGAGGAAGCTGGCCGGCAGCGCGCGCAGCACCGAGCGGCTGGTGATGCCCCGTTCGGCGGTGACGCGCATGGCTTCCTCGAACAGCGCCACGGCCTGGCCGAAACGCCCCTGCAGGGCTTCGCCCAGGCCCTGCAGGCTGAGGCGGTAGACCTGGTTGAACTGGTAGCGGTTGGGGTCCAGCGGCGTGCGCACCGAGGCCGGCAGGGCGTAGAACGCCTGCCAGCGGCAGGTGCGCAGGTGGCTGAAGCACAGCAGGTTGAGCAGGGTGTTGCTGATCCACGGGCGCTCGCGCAGGTGCGGGTAGCAGGCGCTCGCCAGTTGGCCGGCGTCTTCGGCCCGGTCTTCCAGGGCCAGCAGCGTCGCTTCCAGCGCGCGGCATTCCCAGGCCAGGTGTTCCCGCTGCGCTTCGTCGGCGATGCCGGGCAGCGCCTGGCGCACCTCCGCGAGCAACTGCCGGGCGCGGCCGCTGCCCATGGCCAGGCCGCTGGCCCAGCCCATGGCCAGCTTCAGTTGCGCCGGGCTTTCCAGCAGGCGGTCGTGCAACTGGCGCTGCCAGTCGACCAGGGTGACGAATTCGCCGCGCTCGACCATGTCCATGGCGCAATGCGCGATCCAGGCGCGGGCGCTGTCGTTGTCGCCGCAGGCCAGCGCGGTGCGCACCGCGTCCATCCACAGTTGCTGCCCGGCGAACCAGCGCGCGGCCTTGTCCAGGGTGGCCGCCAGCGCGTCGGCCGGCAGGCGGCGGCGCAGGTGCTCGCGGAACAGCGGGTGGAAGCTGAACCACTGCGCCTGGGCGTCCAGGGTGGTGAGGAACAGCTGGCGGCGGTCGATGTCCTCGATCAGCGCGCGGCCATCGGCGGCGCCGGTCAGGGCCTCGGCCAGCACCGCGTCGAACTTGTCCACGGCCGCCAGGCGTGGCAGGCAGCCGGCCAGTCCGGCGGGCAGGCGCGCCAGCAGTTCGTCCAGCAGGCCGCTGATGCTGTTGCTCAGGCGCGCGCCACCGGCGGGGCGCTGGCGCAGGGTGAGCAGGCTGGCGCGCAGCGCGGCGATCCAGCCCTCGGTGGCGGCGTGCAGCTCCAGCAGCTCTGTGGCGTCCACGTTCGGCGTGCCGGTGCGCAGCAGCAGGTCGCGGGTTTCGTCCAGGTCGAAGCGCAACTGGCCGACGTCCACCTCCAGGCAGGCGTCGTCGTAGGTGTGGGCGACCAGCGCCGCCGGCAGGTCGACGCGCCCGCAGAACACCAGGTGCAGGTTGTCCGGGGCGAAGCGCACCAGGCTGTCGAAGGCCGCGGCGAGCACCGCCGGCGGCACGCAGTGGTAGTCGTCGATGAACAGGAAGCACTGCTCGCTGCGGCGCTCCAGGTCGTTGGCCAGCAGCGTCGCCAGCTGCTCCACCGGCAGCAGCGAAAGCTCCTTGAACAGGTTGTCGTCGGCGCTGCCGTCGAAGCCCCGCTGGATGGCCGCGGCGAGGTAGAGCAGCAGGCGGTCGGCGCTGTCGTCGGCCTCGTCCAGGTTCAGCCAGGCCACCTTGCCGCCACGGGCCAGCGCCGCCTCGGCCCAGCTGCCGGCCAGGGTGCTCTTGCCGAAGCCCGGCGGGGCCTTGAGCACCGTCAGGGTGGCCTCGGCAATGCGCTCGACCAGCTGTTCCAGGCGGGGCCGGGGCAGGGTGCCGCGGGCCCGGCGGGGCGGCAGGAGTTTGGTGGAAAGCAGCGGAGAGAGCATCGTCGTCGTGGGTTCGTGGCGCGGCGCATGCCCCGCGGAGGGATACAGTATGGTGGGTAAATGGTATCCAAGTCTTTCGGCGGGTTACAGCGGCAGGTCCCGATCGGCCGCGCCGCCAATGCAAAAGGCCACCCGCAGGTGGCCTTTCGTCCGAGGGGGGATTCCGCCGTCAGCGCACGCCCATGTTGCGCAGCGCGGCGGGCAGGTAGTCGGCGTTGGAAGCCTGGTAGCCGAAGTTGTAGAAGCGCTTCTCCTCGTTGGTCAGGCCCAGGGCCAGGTAGCGGCCGGATTGCAGGTCGTAGAGGGTCTCCATGGCGTACAGCGGCACCTGGTGATCGTAGAACTGCATGGCGTGGGCCTCGGCGACGCGCCACAGCAGGCCGCGGCCGTCGTAGTGGTCGATCTCGGCGGCCTGCCAGCTGTCCTCGTCGATGAAGAAGTGGCGCTTGGCGTAGATGTGGCGCTGGCCGGGCTTGAGCGTCGCTTCCACTTCCCAGACGCGGTGCAGCTCGTAGCGCGCCAGGTTCTGGTTGATGTGGCCGGCCTGGAGGATGTCCGAGTACTTCAGCTTGGTGGAGGCCAGGCGGTAGCTGTTGTAGGGGATGTAGATCTCCTTCTTGCCGATCAGCTTCCAGTCGTAGCGGTCCGGCGCGCCGTTGTACAGGTCGTAGTTGTCCGAGGTGCGCAGGCCGTCGGTGGCCTGGCCGGGGCCGTCATAGGCCACCTGCGGGGCGCGGCGCACGCGGCGCTGGCCGGCGTTGTACATCCACGCCTGGCGCGGCTCGGCCACCTGGTCGATGGGCTCGCGCACCAGCAGCACGTTGCCCGACAGGCGCGCCGGCTGCACCACCTGCTGGGTGAAGCAGAACAGCAGGTTCTTGTTCTCGTCCGCGCTGTAGTCCTTGAGGTTGGTGCGGAAGGTGAAGTGGTCCTCGAAGGTCACCAGGCTCGGCGTGCCGTCGGCCTGCGGGGTGGCCTGGACGATCTGCCGGCTGAAGCTGCCGCCGCGGTAGCGGGTGATGTGGTTCCAGATCACCTCCAGGCCGTTCTTCGGAATGGGGAAGGGCACGGCGGTGTCGAAGTCGGCCAGGCCGTTGCCGCCGGTCACCAGGCTGGTGTGGGTGGCGTTGCGCTTGGCGGCGGCATACACCGCGTCGGGCAGGGCGGCGCTGCGGTGGCTCGGGTAGACCGGCATCACGTAGGTGCCGCCATAGCGCTTGAACATCTCCACCTGGCCGGGGGTGAGCTTGTCCTGGTACTGGGTGTAGTTGTCCTTGGTGATGGTGAACAGCGGCTTCTCGCTGGCGAAGGGGTCGCTGAGGAAGCCCTTGGCGTCCACCGGCGCGGCGTCCCTGGCCAGGCCGCCGGTCCAGGCGGGAATGCTGCCGTCGGCATTGCCGGCCTTTTCCGCGCCCATGGGGGTGAGCTTGCCGCCCAGTTGCGCGGCCTCGTCGGCCGGCACGGCAGCGAGGGCGGCAGCGGAGAGTGCAGTGAGAGAGAAAGCCCCGGCGCGCAGCCAGGATCTTATTGGCGACATATTACTTTCCTCGATGTGCTGGATGCGGCGCGGTCGCGCCGGGGGCAGGTTCGGCCCTGGCGCCAAGCTAGCAATCCGCCGTGCCGGAGAATGTCCCCCAAATGGGGGGCTAGCCCGGGTGGGCCCCGGTGGAGCGCGGCTTTGCGCGAAAGGTATGAATTTCGAATCACTACTAGGTTGCTTTCGACGCACCGGCTCGGCTGATTAGCTTCTGCGGCCAACAAAAACACCCAGAATGGGGAGAGCCGCATGAGTACAACAAGAAAGCGCGCCGGGTTCCCGCTGCAGGCGCTGGCCGCGGCGGTCGCGGTCGGCATCGGCGGGCACGCCCAGGCCGTCACCTTCAACATCGGCGAGATCGAGGGGCAGTTCGACTCCAGCCTGTCGGTGGGCGCCAGCTGGTCGACGAGCAAGCCCGACAAGGACTTCATCGGCGGCAACAACGGCGGCCGCGGCCTGTCGCAGACCTCCGACGACGCGCACCTGAACTTCAAGCGCGGCGAGACCTTCTCGAAGATCTTCAAGGGCATCCACGACCTGGAGCTGAAGTACGGCGACACCGGCGTCTTCGTCCGCGGCAAGTACTGGTACGACTTCGAGCTGAAGGACGAAAGCCGCCTGTTCAAGGACATCGACGACAGCGGCCGCAAGGAAGGCGCCAAGTCCTCCGGCGCCGAGCTGCTCGACGCCTTCGTCTACCACAACTACAGCATCGCCGACCTGCCGGGCAGCGTGCGCCTGGGCAAGCAGGTGGTGAGCTGGGGCGAGAGCACCTTCATCCAGGGCGGCATCAACGCCGTCAACCCCATCGACGTGTCCGCCTTCCGCCGGCCCGGCGCCGAGATCAAGGAAGGCCTGATCCCGGTGAACATGTTCTATGTCTCGCAGAACATCACCGATTCCCTGTCGGCGGACGCCTTCTACCAGCTGGAATGGGACCAGACGGTGGTGGACAACTGCGGCACCTTCTTCTCCCAGTTCGACGTGATTGCCGACGGCTGCAGCAACAACCTGGCGGTGCTGTCCCCGGCCCTGGCGCCGTTCGGCCCGGCCTTCGGCTACCAGACCACCCGCGAGGGCGTGATAGTGCCGCGCAGCGGCGACAAGGACGCCCGCGACGGCGGCCAGTACGGCATGGCCCTGCACTGGATGTCCGATGCGCTGGACACCGAATTCGGCGCCTACTACATGAACTACCACTCGCGCCTGCCGATCCTCAGCGTCAACGCCGCCGACCGCGCCACCTACGTTCGCTCGGCGCAGGTGCTCGCCGGCGCGGTGCCGCAGGTGCCGGCCGCCGCGCGCCAGGGCGTGGCCATCGCCAACGTCGCCGGCGGCAGCAGCTACTTCATGGAATACCCCGAGGACATCCACCTCTATGGCCTGAGCTTCTCCACCACGCTGCCCACCGGCACCGCCTGGCAGGGCGAGATCAGCTACCGGCCCAACGCCCCGGTGCAGATCAACACCACCGACCTGCTCTACGGCGGCGTGCGCGGCCTGGCCGGGATCAACCCGGCGTTCGCCGCCTTCTCCAACTTCTCCCTGGCCGGCGGCGACCCGGCGTCCATCCCCGGCAGCTCCCTGGCCGGCTACGAGCGCAAGGAGATCACCCAGCTGCAGACCACCTTCACCCACTTCCTCGACCAGGTCATGGGCGCCGAGCGCCTGACCCTGGTGGGCGAGGTGGGCTGGACCCACGTCGGCGGCCTGGAAAGCAGCCACGACGTACGCTACGGCCGCGACCCGGTCTTCGGCCCCGGCGAGCTGCCCAACAACACCTGCCGGGCCATCAACGCCAACACCGTCGGCGCCAACGGCAAGAACGTCAGCCGCTACTGCGACAGCGACGGCTTCACCACCACCGACTCCTGGGGCTACCGGATGCGCGCCATCTGGGACTACAACGACGTGTTCGCCGGGGTGAACCTCAAGCCCAACCTGGCCTGGTCCCACGACGTCGATGGCTTCTCGCCGGGCCCGGGCGGCAACTTCGAGGAAGGCCGCAAGGCGATCAGCCTGGGCCTTGACGCCGACTACCTGAACACCTACACGGCCAGCCTGTCGTACACCAACTTCTTCGGGGGCGACTACAACACCTCCAGCGACCGTGACTTCGTCGCCCTGAGCCTGGGGGTGAACTTCTGAAGGCAAGGGCGGCGGGCCCCGGTCCGCCGCCCACACCGGCACCATCCGGTTCGGGCGGTTTGTGGGCCGCCCCTTTTTCCTCACGCCGCTCCCGGCGGGCGGCCTCTCCGGCCGTCGACAGAGCAACTCCGTGGTTTGGCGGCCCCCCGGGCCGCCCTTTTTTCCCCCGTCCGGGGGATGAACCTTGCCCGGCACGCTTCCTAGCATTGGCTGAAAAACGCCCAGCCGCGCCCGGAGTCTCCCCGCACCATGCCGCACAACCTGCCCGACCTGCCGCTGGACCACCTGCCGCGCCCGCGCCTGAGCGAGCCGCTGCTCCGGGGCAACCCGCGCCTTCGCCTGCTCTGCGCCTGCGCCGGCAGTGGCAAGAGCCTGCTGCTGCGCGCCTGCGCCCAGGCGGCCCCGGCGAACACCGGGTTGTGCTGGCTGGACCTGCGCGGCCGGCGCATCGGCGTCAGCGAAGTGGTGCAGCGCCTGGCTTCCATGCTGGGGCTGCAGGAGGCTACGGAGCAGGCGCTGGAGGCGCGCCTGGCGCAGCAGGAGCGGCCGTTGTGGATCATGCTCGACCACCTGTGCGGTGCCGGCGAAGAGGTGGAAAGGCTGGTGGGCCGGCTGCTGCAGCTCGCCTCGCCGCAGGTCGGCTGGTGGATCGCCAGCCGGCGCCGCCCGGCCTGGCCCCTGACACGCCTGCTGCTGGCCGGCGACCTGCATGAAGTGGATGCGCGGCAACTGGCCCTGACCGGGGCCGAGCTGCAGGCGCTGCTGGAACGGCAGCCGGCCCCGTCGCTGGAGGCCGACACGCTGCTGCAGCGCACCCGTGGCTGGTGCGCCGGCGCCGCCCTGGACCTGCTGGCCGCCCGCCTGGGCGAGCCGCCGATCGGCCGCGAGCGCCTGTTGCTGAACTACCTGCACTGCGAACTGCTCGACGGCCTGCCGGCGCGCCAGCGCCAGGCGCTGTGCCAGCTGGCCTGCCTGGCGGATTTCGACAAACACCTGCTCGGCCACCTGTTCGAGGCGGGCGAGGGCGCCCAGCTGCTGTCCGCGCTGCTCGACGCCGGGGCCTTCATCGAGCCCGTGGGGGCGGGCGAGGAGCGCCTGCGGGTCCACCCCGCCGTGGCGGGCACGCTGGCGGCCAGCCTGCCGCCCTCGACCCGGCTTTGCCTGTATCGCCAGGTGTGCCAGTACTTCGTCGAACTGGGCGAGGACGCGCAGGCGGTGCACTACGCATTGCTGGCCGAGCAACCGGACATGGCGGCCAGCCTGATGGGGCGCATCGGCATCGAGGCCCTGCTGCACGGCGAAGGGCCGGCGATGGTGCTGCGCTGGAGCGAGCGACTGCCGGAAACGCTGCTGCGCAGTACGCCGCAGGTGGTCCTGCTGCGGGCCTGGTCGTTGCTGCTGGCCGGCCGGCTGGACGAGGCCGGTGCCTGCGCCGGGCAACTCGCCGCCTTCTTGCCGAGCCCGTGCCGGCAGCGCCAGGCCGAATGGCTCGGGTACTGGCAGGCGCTGGTCGGCCAATTGCAGTTGCGTGCGGGCGATGCAGTGGCTGCCGCGGCGACGCTGGAGCAGGCCCTGCAGGGCTTGCCCGGGCAGGCCTGGGCGGCGCGGGTGCTGACGCAACTGGCGCTGCTCGAACAGGCCCAGACCGAAGGCCGCGACGACGCCGGGAGGCAGCTCGAAGACGCCGTGGCCAAGGTGGTTCGCGACCGCGATTGCCGAACCCTGGAGGCCATGCTGGTGCTCCAGCATGCCCGGCGCCTGGAGTGGCGCGGCGAGTTCGCCCGCGCCGAAGGGGTGCTGAGGCGCGCGAACAGCGAACTGGCGGCCCTCGGCGGTCGGGTGCGGGGCCGCACGCAGCTGCAGCTCGCCCGCAACCTCTGGCACCAGGGGCGCCTGGCCGAGGCACGGGAGCTGTATGCGCAAGGCCTGGCATTCTGCGGGGCCGCCGCCGACCCCGCGGTGGCCTGGGCCCACGTCGGCCTGGCCGAGATCGATGCCGCCCAGGGCGACCTGGCCAGCGCCTATGCCAGGCTCACCGAGGCCCTGCGCTGCATGCAGCTGCTGCGTGTCGCGGAACCGCTGTACCGCCCGCAGCTGGACCTGCTGCGCGCCCGCCTGTGGCTGCGCGAAGGCCAGCATGGGCGCTGTGCCGAACTGGCCGCGGCCTACCTGGCGCTGTGCCTGGAGCGGCCGGGTTGGCACCTGGAATTCCCCGGCGTGGATGCGCGCCGGCAGTTCGAGTTGCTCCAGGCCCGGGCCGCCGTGGCCGCCGGGCAGGACCTGGCCGAGGTGCTGCAGCCCTGGCAGCAGGAGGCACTACGGGCGAGGCAGCTGGAGCTGGCTGCCGAGCTGGGCTTCGCCCTGGCCGAGGCGCACCTGGCCGGCGGCCGGCAACGCAAGGCCCAGGCGGCCCTGTTCGATGCGCTGGCCCAGGCCAGGCGCTTCGGCGGGCCCGGCACCCAGGCCTACTGGCACTCGTTCCGCCCCGAGATCGCGCGCTGGGCCGGAAGGGCCGGCGATGGCGAAGGCGAAGCGCTGGACGTCAGCCAACTGAGCCGGCGCGAGCGCTCGGTGCTGGGCATGATCGCCGAGGGCCTGGCCAACCAGGAGATCGCCGAGCGCCTGCACATTTCCCTGCACACGGTGAAAAGCCACGCCCAGCGCATCAACAACAAGCTGGGCGTGTCGCGGCGCACCCAGGCCATCGTCCGGGCGAAGGCCCTGGGCCTGGTGCATTGAGCCCAGCACGAAATCGTGGGCCGGGGTAGGGCGCATGACCGTTCGCGGTTATGCGCCGATGGCCGGGGCACCGGGGCCCGGCGAAAACGGCGGATAACGCCGTAGGCGTTATGCGCCCTACGGGAACGCCATGCCTCAAGGTGACTGTAGGAGCGGGCCCTGCCCGCGAATCGCGCGCAGGGCGCGCTCCTACAGGGGATGGCGTGGGTGGGGCAATGTAGGGCGAATAACCGTTCGCGGTTATCCGCCGCCATTCGTGCCGCCGGGGTGTCCAGCGTAGCCGGGGTCAATCGCGGACTCTGTCCGCGATAGCAGGAGGTATCGGCGTGCCTCGCGGATAACGCCTTAGGCGTTATGCGCCCTACGGCTGGATGGGGGCGGGCAGAAAAATGCCCTCGTCGTCTGGAGGGCATTGTCGGTGTTGCAACGGTGGCGGCTTCATCACCGCGCCTGGTGGGCCAGGGCGTACAGCTGCTTGGCTTCGCCGGCCAGGGGCGCCAGGGCGGAGGCGATGCGGGCGGTTTCCATCACCAGGACGTCGGAGCCTTCGTGGTTCTCCAGTACCCGCAGCATGTCTTCCAGGCGGCTCAGGCGCGATTCGGCGGCTTCGAACAGGTGGTTGGCGGGGGCGTTGGGGTTGACGAAGAGGACGTCTTCGTACGACTGGTGCTGCAGGGGTTCCAGCTTCGCTTCGGGCACGGGCTACCTCCAGGGGGCGGGTCGGCAACGGATGCACGGTGTGGAGAGGTAGCGCATGTCCTTTGCCTCATGGGAGTGGGAAGGGCCACCGCCCAAAGGGGCGGCGGACCGTGCGGGGTCGCAAACCGGCTGTTAGAGCGACAGTTACCGGCCAGGCTGGGGCCTGACCCGCACGATCCGCCATGACTGCGAATGCAGCAGGCAGTAAAAAGCGCCTGTGCGGGATGCGTCGGCGCTTCTTACGCTCTAACAAATCCGGGTTGCGACGCCCGGCCACGGGATCACCGTGACGGACCGAATCTAGGGGCTCGCCTTGTAAGACCACAAGGGCGAATGCGCGTGGGACTTTTCGGTTGAAACGGAGCGAGGGCGGTGTATGTACCGCCCTTCGCCATTCAGGGGCGGGCGGCGCCCGGTTCGCCCGCGGGGTTTTCCGCCGCCGGCTGTTCGCCGCCGTTCTGCGCCTGGTCCACCCAGGAGTTGAACAGCTCGTAGCCCACCGCCAGCACCACCGGGCCGATGAACAGGCCGATGATGCCGTTGCTGATCATCCCGCCCAGGGCGCCGATCAGCACCACCGGCATGGGCACGGAGACGCCGCGGCCGAGCATCAGCGGCTTGAGCACGTTGTCCGACAGGCCCGCGGCTATGGTCCAGATGGCGAAGAGGATGGTGGTGGCGCCCACGCCGTCCTGACTGAACACGTAGAGCACCACCGGCAGGGTGATCAGCAGCACCGGCAGTTGCATGATGCCCAGCAACAGCACCAGCAGGGCCAGCAGGCCGGCGCCGGGCACGCCCATCAGCACCAGGCCCACGCCCACCAGCAGCATCTGGATGAAGGCGATGCCCACCACGCCCTGGGCCACCGCGCGGATGGTGGCGGCGCACAGGCTGGCCAGCTCGGCGCCGCGCTCGGGGCTGAAGATGCGCTGGGCGATGACGGTGGCGCGGTGCGCGCTGCGCTCGCCGTTGGCCAGGAACAGCCCGGCGATGATCAGGGCGAAGACGAACACCAGCACGCCGGTGCCCACGCCGGCCAGTTTCACCAGCAGGGTCTTGCTCAGGTCCTTCAGGTGCGGGGCCACCTGCTGCAGGGCCCAGCTCAGGTCCTGGGAGGCGTGCATCCAGATGCGGTACAGCGGCTCGCCGATCACCGGCCAGCCCTGCACGGCCTCGGTGGGCGGGGGGATTTCCAGCTTCCACTCCTGGGCCGAGTGCAGCGCCAGTTGCACGGAGCTGGCGATGGATTCGCCGAGGAAGGCCAGGGGCACGATGAGGCACAGCAGGGCGAGCAGCACCAGCAGGGTGGCGGCCTTGCCCGGGGACAGGCGCAGGGCGCCGGCGATGCGGGCGTTCAGCGGGTGCAGGGTGACGGCGAGGATCACCGCCCAGAGCATCACGCCGAGGAAGGGGCGGAAGATTTCGTAGCAGAAGATCACCAGCCCGGCGATCAGCCCGGCGCGTATCAGGACGTCCAGGTAGTCGCGGGCACTGCTGATCTCGAGGAACTTGCGGGCGGCCATGCGGAAAAGCTCCATTGCGGGGGCGATGCCTGAAGGCTAGCCGCACGCGCGGGGCTCGCCAGCGCAAGGGGGGGAACCGGCCTTCTCTTTGAACGACAGGCCCCCGCCAGGGCCGGGCCCAGGAGCCTGGCGGGGCCCGGCGGGGAGCGCTCGCCCGCAACGTCGGCGGGCCAAAAAGGCCATTGCATCGGAACGCGAGAGCCGCCCGCCCGGAGGCCGGGAGGGCGACAACCTAGGTATAGCCGGCGGCGGCTGCCGCAGCGGCCTGGAACTGTGGCGCAGTCGATGTTTCCGGCAGATGCCGCCGGCGCGCCGACGAATGTCGCGCCAGTGGCTACGCTTGAGCCAGGGCACCCGTGCGTGCCCGCAGGTGTAGCCATCGATGCCCGCAGCGAGGGCCAAGGAGTGGAGTACATGAGGCGCTGGTTCAGCATGCTGCTGTTGCTGTTCGTCGCGTTGCCGGGGTGGGTGCTGGCGGAGGTGCCGGCCGATGCCACGGAAGGGGTGCCGGGCACGCCGGCGGAGCTGAAGGTGGCCAACCGCAGCATCATCACCTTCCGCGCCACGCTGTTGGGCGAGACGCCGGCGGCCCGCGCGCAGCGTGCCCGGGCGGTGATCGAGGAGGCGCTGCAGGGCACCGAGGAACTGACGGTCGGCGTCGATTCCATCCTGCACAGCCAACTGGTGCTGCTGGGGGGCCGGCGGGCGTTCATCGTCTCGCCGCTGGACCTGGAGCCGCCCGGCGGCTCGGTGCAGGAGGCGGCCCGGCAGGCCGCCGCCAAGCTGCGCGTGGTGGTGGAGGAAACCGGCCAGGCACGCAGCCTGCGCTTCCTGCTCGTGGCGCTGGGGTACTCGGCGCTGGCCACGCTGGTCTACGCCCTGGTGCTCAAGGCCGCCGGCTACCTGCGGCGCAAGCTGCGCGGCCGGCTGCCGCAGCTGATGCGCGAGCGCACCTACCAGATCAAGGTCGGGCACACGCCGCTGCTGGACATGCAGTACGTGTTCTACCTGGTGGACCGCCTGCTGGCGCTGCTGTACTGGGCGGTAGTGCTGCTGTGCGGCTACAAGTGGCTGAGCTTCGTGCTCTCGCAGTTCCCCTACACGCGGCCCTGGGGCGAGGGCCTCAACGTCTACCTGCTGGAGCTGGCCGACTACCTGCTGGACGGCATCGTCGGCGCCATCCCGGGCATCGCCGTGGCCGTGGCGATCTTCTTCATCGCCCGCGGCGTGAGCGGCTTCAGCCGGCGCCTGCTGGAGCGCCTGGCGCGCCCCGGGAACATCCGCTGGCTGACCGTGGAGACGCTGCAGCCGACCACGCGCCTGACGTCCCTGGCCATCTGGCTGTTCGCCCTGGTGATGGCCTACCCGTACCTGCCGGGCTCGGGCACCGACGCCTTCAAGGGGCTTTCGGTGCTGCTGGGCCTGATGATTTCCCTGGGCGCGTCGAGCATGGTCGGCCAGGCCGCCGCCGGGCTCATCCTCACCTACTCGCGCACGCTCAGGGTGGGCGAGTACGTGCGGGTGGGCGACAACGAGGGCACGGTCACCGAGGTGGGCATGTTCAACACCACCATCCGCACCGGCCTGGGCGAGGTGCTGACGCTGCCCAACTCGATGATCACCGGCTCGGTGACGCGCAACTATTCGCGCACCGTGCAGGGCGCCGGCTACATCGTCGATACCGTGGTGACCATCGGCTACGACACGCCCTGGCGCCAGGTGGAGGCGATGCTGGTCGAGGCCGCCCGGCGCACCGATGGCATCCTCGAGAAGCCCCGGCCGCAGGTGTTCCAGACCGGCCTGTCGGACTTCTACCCCGAGTACCGCCTGGTGGCCCAGGCGGTGCCCAGCGAGCCGCGGCCGCGCGCCGAGCTGCTGAGCCTGCTGCACGCGAACATCCAGGACGTGTTCAACGAATACGGCGTGCAGATCATGTCGCCGCATTACCTGGCCGACCCCGCGCAGGAGAAGTGGGTGCCCAGGGACAAATGGTACGCCGCGCCGGCCGCGCCGCCGGCCGGCGAGGGCGGCCCCGGGGTCGAGACGCGCCGCTAGTCGGTAGTCTCCGGCATGATGATGCCGGGGTCGCCGTGCAG
Organism: Pseudomonas delhiensis; assembly: GCF_900187975.1. GTDB lineage: Bacteria > Pseudomonadota > Gammaproteobacteria > Pseudomonadales > Pseudomonadaceae > Pseudomonas > Pseudomonas delhiensis. The sequence continues at coordinate 86,633 of NZ_FZPC01000023.1, forward strand.
GCGCCGGTGCTCCAGGGGCGTCATGTCGAACCAGCGCTGATGCGCGCGGCAGAACGAGGTGGTGCGCCGGTAGCCCAGCTCGCTGGCGATCTGCGCCACGCCCAGGTTGGTCCGGCGCAGCATCTGCTGGGCCTGGCGGCGGCGGATGCGGTCCAGGTGTTCCTCGAAGTCGATGCCGTCGGCGGCGAGGCGCCGCTGCAGCGTCCTGGGGTGCAGGCCGAGGGCGTGGGCGACCTGCTCCAGGCTGCAGCGGTGGTTCGGCAGCAGGATGCGGATCTTGCGCGCCACTTTCTCGCGCAGGTCGTCGTTGGCGTCGCTGTAGGTCTCCAGGTAGAAGCGCACGATGGAGTGCAGGATAGCGTCGTGGTGGAGGCAGGCGCGCTGCAGCACCTCCGCGGGCATGACCAGGGCGTTGTGGTCCTGGCCGAACAGCACCGGGCAGCCGAAGTACTCGCGATAGGTCTCCATTTCGCCCACGGCCTGGTGGCGGAACATCACGGCCTTGGGAGTCCAGGAGGCGCCGCTCACTTCGCTGACCAGCAGTTTGCCGTGCAGCACCGATTTCTCCACGATCTGCGGCGTCTGGATGTTGCTGGGCAGGGCATTGTCGAAGTACAGCAGCGCCTGGCCGGGGCGGCGTTCCAGGCGATAGAGGATGGACGGGCTGTATATGCTCATGTAGCGGATCACCGCCACCAGGGCGTCGCCCACCGTGGGCGCGGAGTGGGCCAGGTGCTGCAGCGGGCCTGCCAGCGCGAAGCCCTGGCGGGTGGCCAGCTCCAGGCCGAAGTGCGGCAGCTCGAGGGCCCGGGCGCTGCCCTCGAAGATCTGCACCAGGCTCTTGTAGGGAAAATGCTTGTCGAAACTGCCGACCACGTCCAGGCCGATGCGATGGGGGGCGAGGAAGTCGCGCACGGAGGCGCCGCGCTCGGTGACCAGTTCGCCGAATTTGAGAAAGGCTGTGCCGCGAATGCTATCCATGTCCGTTCTTGTTCGTAGCCAGTGGGTTGCCCGTCAGTATGGCCGCCGAGGTGGGGCCTGCACGCCGGGGCGATGAACTGTCGTATGCGGGGGGCGGTGCGCAGTGCCCGGGGCAGCGGGTGCCCCGGGCGGTATAGCCTACTTCTTCAGGGCCTGGAACGACTTGACCATGTCCGCCGCCCAGCCATCGAGCACGGCGCGGGCGTCGCTGGGCTTCATGACCTGGGAGGAGTTCTCCAGCTCGGCGCCGGCGCCCTTGCGCACCACCTCGGCCACCACCTGGCTGTTGCCGCCATCGAGGAAGGCCGCTTCGGTGGCGATGCTGGTGTCCTGATCGCGGATGCCGGTGGCGACGCTGACGCCGGCGGCCACCAGGGCGATGGGGATCACCTCGTAGGGCTGCAGGCCCTTGGTCGAGGCGCTCACCGCGGTGATCGCCGGGCGCACCACCAGCACGCCCGGGCCGGGGCCACTGGCCAGCGGCAGGACCTTGGCGAATTGCGTCTGCAGGGCCTGGTCGTAGTAGGTGGTGATGCCGGTCAGGGTGCTTTGCGGGATCTTCTCGGTGGGTTGCGGCTGGGGATAGAGCTGGCTCGGCTCGACGTACACGCTGGTGAAGCGGTTGACGTCGACGCCCGGCTGGATCCAGCGCATCACCGGCGCGCCGGAGGGCGACTTGTCTTCCTTGAGGACGCTGTAGTCCTTGAGGAAGCCGGAGTACTGCTCGGGCGCGACGTACTTGCTCGCGCAGCCGGAGAGCACGAGGGACGCCAGGCACACGGATACCGCTAGCGACTTCAACTTCATCGAGTTGCTCCTTGTTGGACGGTTCGGCAGGGTTGCAGTGGGTGATTCGCGGATGGGGCGGCGTGTCAGAAGCGCCAGGTGGCGCCGCCGCCGATGATGTGCAGCGCGGCGTCCTTGTAGGTGCCGGAGAGGGTGGTGCCCGAGCGCGCCTTGGTCTGCTGGACGTCCATGTCGCCCAGCCATACCAGGGTGTAGGCCAGGTGCAGGTCCAGCCCCTCGTCGACCTGGTAGTTGACCCCGGTGGCCAGGCGCCAGGCCTCGCCCATGGGGTTGTCGACGGTGCGGTCCTTGTCGTCCACGGCCGAGCTGTCGTAGCCCAGGCCGAAGCTCCAGCGCCACTGCTTGCTGGCCTGGTACTGGGCGCCGAGGGAGGCGTGCCAGGTGTCCTTGTACTGGCGGTCGACGGTGCGGCTGACGCCGCCGGCGTTGGCGTCCACCTCCACGCCGAACTCGCCGAAGTCGCTCCAGTCCTGCCAGCCCAGGCTGCCCAGCAGCTTCCACTGCGCGTCGAGGTCGTGGGCCACGCTCAGCAGCACTGTCTGCGGCACGTTCATGTCCAGTTCCAGCGAGTCCACGTCGGCGCGGCGCAGGGCGGCGTTGATGATCGGGTTGCTGACCTTGCGCACGTCGGGGCTGTCCTTGAACTCCAGCTTGACCTTGCTGGTGTAGGCCAGGCCGATCTGCGTGCTGGGGCTGACGCGGTAGAGCAGGCCGAGGTTGATGCCGGTGCCGACGTCGGTGTCCTTGTACTCCAGCTGGCCGTCGGGGCGGTCGAGCAGGCCCAGCAGGTTGTTGTTGATGGCCGTCTCGTTGCGGTAGTAGGCGTACATGATGCGCGGGCCGATGCCCACGGACAGGTCGTCGGTGAACTTGTGCGCCAGGGTCGGCTGGAAGGACACGCCGATGACTGCCGCCTCCTGGTTGAAGTAGCGGCCGGCCCAGTCGTCGTCGTAGTCCAGGGCCAGGCCGAAGTTGCCGTACATGCCGAAGCCGATGGCCGAGCGCTCGTCGAGCTGGTGGCTGATGAACAGGCTGGCGCCGGGCAGGTACTGCAGGGCGTTGCCGCCTTCGTTGCCGTCGAACTGGTTGGCGCCATCGCGGGAGAAGCGCAGGTGGCCGAGGATCAGCTGGCCATTGGCGCTGACCTGCGTGCCCTTGAGTTCGGTGATGCCGGCGGGGTTGCTCATCAGCACGCTGGGGTCGCTGGCCAGGGCGGCGGCGCCGGCGTTGGCCAGGCCGTTGCCTTCCTGGCCGGCCTCGTAGATGAGGATGCCGCCGGCCCAGGCATGGGCGCTGGACAGGCCCAGGGCCACGGTCACGGCCAGGGTCTTCAGTCGCAGGCGGCGAGGCGGCGAGTGGTGGTGCATGGCGCTTCCTTTTGCTCGTGTATCGGGTGGGTTCCGGAACAGGCCTCGCTTGCCTTGCACACGCGAGAACCACCCCTTTGGGGGAGTGTTGTGACACAGACCAGCCTAGATACTGACAGCGGTTATGCAACCTCGCAGGCCCAGGGCCGCGACGGGGATGTTCATTACACGACAGTGCGGCTTTTGCCGTGGCGCCGAACGAGGCGCGGGCTAGAGTTAGGGCAACCCTGCGCCAGCGCAGTGGAGTGGCAAAGCGCCAGGCATGGTGCGCCCGCCGCAGGGAAACCGCATGCGATGCGACGGCCGGAACAAGGAAAAAGACAGTGAGCACACGTGAGCAGATCGCCAGCCTGGAAGCCAGCGTCGGCGCGCAGGTACTGGGCCAGGAGCAGACCATCCGCAACATCCTGCTGGGGTTGCTGGCCAACGGCCATGTGTTGCTGGAGAGCCTGCCCGGCCTGGCCAAGACGCGCACGGTCAAGGCCCTGTCGAAGCACCTCGACGCGCGCATGAGCCGTATCCAGTTCACCCCCGACCTGCTGCCCTCGGACATTACCGGCGGCGAGATCCTGCAGCAGACCGAGGCCGGCAACCAGCTGAAGTTCCAGCCCGGCCCGCTGTTCGGCAACGTCATCCTCGCCGACGAGATCAACCGCGCCCCGGCCAAGGTCCAGGCGGCGCTGCTGGAGGCCATGGAGGAACGCCAGATCACCGTGGCCGGGCAGACCCACGCCATGCCCGGGCTGTTCATGGTGCTGGCCACCCAGAACCCCATCGAGCAGGAAGGCACCTACCCGCTGCCCGAGGCGCAGATGGACCGCTTCCTGATGAAGCTCTTGATCGACTACCCCAGGGTGGAGGATGAGACCCGGGTGCTGCGCCTGGTGCGCGCCGAGGAGCAGCGCCAGCAGGCCGGCGCAGCCGCCGAGGCGCCGGCGCCGCTGGCCCAGGAGGCGATCTTCGCCGCCCGCCGCGAGGTTGGCCAGGTGCACGTGGCCGAGGCCATCGACCGCTACCTGATCGACCTGATCAACGCCACCCGCCGCCCGGCCGACTACGACGCGGACCTGGCGCGCTGGATCAAGGTCGGCGCCAGCCCGCGCGGCGGCATCAGCCTGGACCGCGTGGCGCGCGCCCACGCCTGGCTGGCCGGCAGCGACTACGTCTCGCCCGACGACGTGCGCGCCGTGCTGCACCCGGTGCTGCGCCACCGCCTGCTGCTGTCCTACGACGCCGTGGCCGACGGCGTGAGCGCCGACCAGGTGGTCGACCGCCTGCTCGACAAGGTCGCGGTACCGGCCTGAGGGGAGGGTAGCCATGGCCCCTGCAACGCCCGTCGCCGACGGCTTCGTCTACGCCTCGCTGGAGCAACTGATGCTGCTGGAGCACCAGGTGCGCGGGCTCAGCTTCCTGTCGCGGCAGCCGCTGTCCAGCGTGCTTTCCGGCAACCACGCGGCGCGTCTGCGCGGCCGCGGGCTGAGCTTCGACGAACTGCGCCAGTACAGCCCCGGCGACGACCTGCGGCACCTGGACTGGCGCGCCTCGCTGCGCTACGGCAAGCCCTTCGTGCGCAGCTACACCGAGGAGCGCGACCGCCCGACGCTGCTGCTGGTGGACCAGCGCATGAGCATGTACTTCGGCTCCCAGCGCAACTTCAAGTCGGTGACCGCGGCGGAGCTGGCGGCCATCGGCGCCTGGATGGCCTTCCACGCCGGCGACCGGGTGGGCGGGCTGGTGTTCGGCGACCAGCGCATCGACTACGTCCGCCCGCTGCGCAGCCGCGCGCGGGTGGAGGCGCTGTGCTCGGCGGTGGTGCGGCACAACCATTCGCTGCAGGCGACACGCACCGACGACGAGTCGCCGGGGCAGCTCGACCGGGTGCTGCGCGAGTGCCTGGCGGTGGCCGGGCACGACGCGCTGATCGTGATCATCAGCGACTTCGCCGGCGTCGGCCCGCAGACCCTGCAGCTGCTGCGCCAGCTGAGCGCGCACAACGACGTGCTGGCGCTGCAGGTGTTCGACCCCATCGCCCTGAAGATTCCCGACCGCGGCCGCGTCACCGTCACCCAGGGCGAGCTGCAGGTGGAGCTGGAAGTGGGCCGGCGCCAGGTGCACCAGCCGCTGGGCGAATTCCTTTCCGGGCGGCTGAAGGACGTGGCCACGCTGCTGCGCCGCAGCCAGGTGCCGCTGATGATGTTCAGCACCGGGCGCGAGAGCCTGGAGCAACTGCGCGGCGAACTGGGCCGGCTATCGGGCGTGCCGCGATGAGCCTGGCCGCCGTACCGGGCATCGACCAGCTGCAGGAGCTGGCGTTGCCGCCACCGGTCACCGGCTACTGGCCGCAGACCTGGGGCTGGCTGGTGCTGGCGCTGGTGCTGGTCGCCTTGCTGGCGGCTTGGGGCACCTGGCGCTACCTGCGCTGGCGGCGCGACCGCTACCGGCGCGAGGCCCTGGCCCTGCTGGAGCAACTGAGCGTCGAGCTGGCCGACCCGCAGCGCCGCCTGGGCGCCCTGCGCGAGCTGCCGCAGCTGCTCAAGCGCGTGGCCCTGTCGCTGCCCGGCGGCGAGGCCGCGGCGCGCCTGGGCGGGCCGCAGTGGCAGGCGTTCCTGCAACGGCGCAGCGCCACGCCGCTGCCGGCGGATCTGGCGCAGCGCCTGGCGCTGCTCGCCTACGCCCCGGCTGCGCGCCTGCAGGCCCTGGCCGACAGCGAGGTACAGGCATTGCTGGCGGCCTGCCGGCACTGGATAGAGGCTCACCATGTGGCAGTTTGATTATCCCTGGCTGCTGTTCCTGCTGCCGCTGCCCTGGCTGGCGTACCGCTACCTGCGCGCCTACCACGAGTCGCGCAGCGCCCTGCGCGTGCCGTTCTTCGCCGCCATGAGCCGCGCCACCGGCCAGGCCCCGGGCAGTGGCCGGGCCGCCGGCGGGCGCTGGCAATTGTGGCTGAACCTGCTGGTGTGGGCCCTGCTGGTGGCCGCCTGCGCGCGCCCGGTGCTGGTGGAGAAGCCCATCGAGAAGGAACGGCCGATCCGCGACCTGATGCTGGCGCTGGACATCTCCCAGTCCATGGAGACCCGCGACTACGCAGGCCCCGACGGGCAGAAGGTGGACCGCCTGAGCGCGGTGAAGAGCGTAGTGCGCGACTTCATCGCCAGGCGCAAGGACGACCGCATCGGCCTGATCGTCTTCGGCACCGGCGCCTTCCCCCAGGCGCCGCCGACCCTGGACCACGCCAGCCTGCTGATGCTGCTGGACGAGGTGGGCATCGGCATGGCCGGGCCGAACACCGCCCTGGGCGACGCCATCGGCCTGACCATCAAGCTGCTGGCCGACGCGAAGGAGCAGGAGAAGGTGCTGATCCTGCTCACCGACGGCAACGACACCGCCAGCGCCATCACCCCCGACCATGCGGCGGCCATGGCCCGCGAGCGCGGCATCGTGGTGCACACCATCGGCATCGGCGACCCCGCGGCCAGCGGCGAGGCCAAGGTGGACCTGGACGGCCTGCGCGGCATCGCCCAGGCCACCGGCGGGCGCTTCTTCCGCGCTGGCGACAGCGGTGCCCTGCAGCAGGTGTACGCCACCCTGGACCGCATCACCCCGCACAAGGTGAAAACCTTCAGCCACCAGCCCAAGCGCGACCTGTTCTGGCTGCCCCTGGGCGCGGCGCTGCTGGCCCTGGTGCTGGCCCACGGCCTGGCGGCACTGGCCGGGCGCGTGAGCGCGCCGGGGCGGCGCCAGGCGCAGGCGGAGGGCTGAGATGAACATCGACCTCGCCGCCTTCCACTTCCTGCGCCCGCTGTGGCTGCTGGCACTGCTGCCCGGCGTGCTCTTCCCGCTGCTGTGGACGCGCCGCCACGACCTGGCGCGGCGCCTGGACGGCATCATCGCCCCGCACCTGCTGCAGCACCTGGTGATCACCCCGCAGGACAACCAGCGCCTGCGCCCGGTGCACCTGCTCGGCGCCTTCCTGGTGCTGGGCGGCATCGCCGCCGCCGGGCCGACCTGGGAGCAGGACCGCCCGGCCTTCCTCGACAACCGCGCGCCGCTGATCCTGGCCCTGGACCTGTCGCCCTCGATGGACGCCGACGACGTGCCGCCCTCGCGCCTGGAGGCGGCCAAGCACAAGCTGCACGACCTCATCCAGCGCCGCGCCGGCGGCCATACCGCGCTGCTGGCCTATGCCGGCAGCGCGCACCTGGTGCTGCCGGCCACCGAGGATCCGGCCCTGCTGGACAGCTTCCTGCAGGCGCTGTCCAGCAACCTGATCGAGCGCAGCGGCAAGGACGCCCTGGGCGCCATCGAGGTGGCCAAGCGCCTGCTGGCCGCCGAGCAGGCGCCCGGTACCCTGGTGCTGGTCACCGACGGCGCCGACCTCACCCAGTTCGACGCCATCGGCAAGGCCCTGCAGGGCAGCGAGCTGCAGGTGCTGGTGCTGGCCGTGGGCAGCCAGAACGGCGGCCTGCTCAAGGGCGGCCGGGAAGACGCCGAGGGCCGGCCGCTGCTGGCGCGCTTCGACGCCGAGGGCCTGAAGGGCCTGGCCGACGCCGCCGACGCGCCCCTGGGCAGCCTGACGCTGAACGACGATGACCTGGACTGGATCGAACTGCACGCCCAGCAGCACTTCCAGGCGGCCCAGGACGATGGCCGCGAACTGCACTGGAAGGATGCCGGCTACTGGCTGTGCTGGCCGCTGCTGGCGCTGGCGCTGCTGGCCGTTCGCAAGGGCTGGCAGGTGCACTGGCTGGGCGCGGCGCTGCTGGCCCTGGGCCTGGGCTGGCTGGCGCCGCCGGCGCACGCCGGGCCGCTGGCGGACGCCTTCTTCACTGCCGACCAGCAGGGCCGCTGGGCCTTCGAGCACGAGCACTACCCGCAGGCCGCGGCGCACTTCCAGGATGTGTACTGGAAGGGCATCGCCGCCTACCGCGCGGCGGACTACCCACAGGCCCTGGCCAGCTTCGCCCGGCTGGACACGGCGCAAGCGTATTTCTACCTGGGCAACACCTACGTGCGCCTGAGCAAGTTCGAGCAGGCCATCGCCGCCTACCGCAAGGCCCTGGCGCGCCAGGCGGACTTCCCCGAGGCCAGGGCCAACCTGGCCCTGGCGCAGGCCCTGCAGAAGGACCGCGACGCCCAGCAGGAAGCCGGGCCGCCGGACGAGAAGGCCGACAAGGAGGTGTTCGACAACACCGCCGGCAAGGGCAAGCCGGTGCAGAGCCAGACCGGCCAGGCCAGCTCCGACGAGCAGTGGCTGAGCAACCTGACCACCTCGCCGGCGCGCTTCCTCAAGCGCAAGTTCCTGCTGCAGGATGCCGCGCGCAACCCGGCCACGGAGGCCACGCCATGAAGCGCCTGCTGCTGTGCCTGCTGCTGGCCCTGCCCGTGCCGGCGCTGGCCGACGAACCGCTGGTGAAGGTGCGCAGCCAGCTGCTGCCGGGCGACTCGGTGCTGGTGGGCGGGACGCTCAGCCTGCAGCTGGACCTGCTGGTGGACACCTGGTTCAGCGCAGCGCCGCAACTGCCCAAGCTGGCGCTGGACGGCGCGGTGGTGTCGGTGCCCAGCGGCGAGGCCACGCACCTCACCGAGCAGATCGACGGCAAGCCGTTCTTCGGCCTGCGCTACAGTTACCAGATCACCCCGCAGCAGGCCCGCGCCTTCGACATTCCCGCCCTGGCTATCCAGGTGCGGCCGGGGCAGGGCAGCGGGCCGCTGACGGTGCACAGCCAGCCCCTGCATTTCACCGCCCGCGAGCCCGCCGGCGGCGAGGCCGGGGCGCAGCGGCTGGTGGCCCGGCAGCTCGACTTCAGCCAGGTGCTGGAGCAGTCACACAAGCCGCTGCGGGTGGGCGACAGCGTCACCCGGCGCCTCCACGTGCGGGCCGAAGGGGCCCAGGCGATGCTGATCCCGGCGCCGGCCTTCGCCGAGGTGGACGGGCTGCGCCGCTACGTGCAGACGCCGACGGTCAAGCCCATGGGCGACGGGCGCGGCGGCGTCGACGGCGGCGAGCGCGAGGACGCGGCGACCTACGTGGTGGGCGAGGCCGGCCGCTTCAGCCTGCCGGCCATCGAGCTGCGCTGGTGGGATGCCACCACGGGCGAGCAGAAGAGCGCCACGGTGCCGGCCCTGGACCTGGAGGCCAGGGGCGCGGCCGGCTACCAGGCGCCGTTCTCCATCACCGAGGACCTGCGCCGCCTGGGGCAGAAGGCCCAGGTGCACATCGCCGGGCACTGGCTGCTCATCGGCCTGGCCCTGGTGCTGCTGGCCGCGCTGGCGTTCGCCGGGCAGCACTGGGGCGCGCCGCTGGTCGGCCAATGGCGCAGCTGGCGCCAGCGCCGCCAGCAGGCCTGGCTGGACTCCGCCGAATACGCCTGGCGCCAGGTGCGCCCGCAGCTCGAAGGCTCGCCGCCGCAGCTGGGCGCGCTGTACCTGTGGCTGCGCCGGCGCACCGGATGTCACGAAATGAGTAGCGCCTTTGGCCGCCTGCCCGAGCCGACTGTCGATTATTTGCTAGCGTTTTTCAGAACTCGCTATGGACGCGAACACCGTGCAGACACCCCGGAGGCGCTTCTGAAGGCGCTGCCCGGGCTGCCGAAGGCTGTTGCCGAACACGACGAACCCGCACCGGCGCACCACAGCCTCAAGCCGTTGAACCCCTGAAGCAAGGACGTCCCATGTACGCACACCGCACGCCGCCCACCCTGCGCTGGATCCTCACCCTGCTGCTCTGCCTGCCGCTGCTGGCCCAGGCGGCCGAGGTGCTGCCGTCGTGGAACGACGGGCCCTCCAGGCAGGCCATCGTGAAGTTCGTCGAAGCGGTGAGCACCGAGGGCGGCAAGGACTACGTGAAGCCCGCCGAACGCATCGCCGTGTTCGACAACGACGGCACCCTGTGGAGCGAGCAGCCGCTGTACTTCCAGGTGCTGTTCGCCCTGGCCGAGGTGAAGCGCATGGCGCCGCAGCACCCGGAGTGGAAGGAGCAGATGCCGTTCAAGGCGGTGCTGGAGAACGACCAGAAGGCCCTGGAGGCGGCCGGCATGCGCGGCCTGCTGGAGATCGTCATGGCCACCCACACCAACATGAGCACCGAGGCCTTCACCGACAACGCCCGGCGCTGGCTGGCCAGCGCCACGCACCCGCGCAGCCACAAGCCCTACACCGAGATGGTCTACCAGCCGATGCTGGAACTGCTGGGCTACCTGCGCGAGCACGGCTTCAAGACCTACATCGTTTCCGGCGGCGAAGTGGCCTTCATGCGCGCCTTTGCCGAGGAGGTCTACGGCATCCCGCCGGAGCAGGTGATCGGCACCACCTTCGCCACCCGCTTCCAGGACGACGAGGGCGCGCTGTCGATCCAGCGCCTGCCCAAGCTCACCCACAACGACGACGGCGCCGGCAAGCCCGAGAGCATCGACGCCATCATCGGCCGCCGGCCGATCCTCGCCTTCGGCAACTCCGACGGCGACCTGCAGATGCTGCAGTGGACCACCGCGGGCGAAGGCCTGCGCTTCGCCGGCCTGGTGCACCACACCGACGGCGAGCGCGAATGGGCCTACGACCGCCAGAGCAAGGTCGGGCGCCTGGACAAGGCGCTCGACGAGGCCACGGAGAAGGGCTGGACCGTAGTGGACATGGCGAAGGAGTGGAAGCGGATCTATCCGTTCGAACAGCAAGCGGGAAACAACTGAACCGCAGGATCGCAGGGGGCGCCAGCCGGCCGGCCGGCGCCCCCGGTGAACGTAGTCGTGGCTCACGACAAGCAAACTGGAAAGGAGTAACACCCACATGAAACGCACGGGAAGATGGTTGTCGCGCTTCGCCCTGGCGGCGACGGCGATAGTCGGATGCTCGGTCGCCAGCGCCGCTGACAAGCCGAACATCCTGGTGATCTTCGGCGACGATGTCGGCCAGACCAACATCAGCGCCTACGCCTTCGGCGTGGTCGGCTACAAGACGCCGAACATCGACCGCATCGCCCACGAAGGCATGATGTTCACCGACTACTACGCGGAGAACAGCTGCACCGCCGGCCGTTCCACCTTCATCACCGGCCAGTCGGCGCTGCGCACCGGCCTGTCCAAGGTCGGCATGCCCGGCGTGCCGGTGGGCCTGCAGGACCGCGACATCACCATCGCCCAGGCGCTCAAGGCCCAGGGCTACGCCACCGGGCAGTTCGGCAAGAACCACCTGGGCGACCGCGACGAGTACCTGCCGACCAAGCACGGCTTCGACGAGTTCTTCGGCAACCTGTACCACCTCAACGCCGAGGAAGAGCCCGAGCGCCCGTACTGGCCGAAGGACGACGAGGCCTTCACCAAGGCCGCCACGCCGCGCGGGGTGATCCACTCCACCGCCGACGGCAAGATCGAGGACACCGGCCCGCTGAACAGCAAGCGCATGGAGACCATCGACGACGACACCACCCAGGCCGCCATCAACTTCATGGACAAGCAGGTGAAGGCCGACAAGCCGTTCTTCGTGTGGATGAACACCACGCGCATGCACGCCTTCACCCACGTGCGCGACTCGATGAAAGGGCAGAGCGGCATGCCGGGCAACGAGTACGCCGACGGCATGCTCGAGCACGACGGCGACGTCGGCAAACTGCTCAAGGCGGTGGATGACCTGAAGATCGCCGACAACACCATCGTCATCTACACCACCGACAACGGCCCGAACCAGTGGTCCTGGCCGGATGCGGCGACCACCCCGTTCCGCAACGAGAAGAACTCCAACTGGGAAGGCGCCTACCGGGTGCCGGCGATGATCCGCTGGCCGGGCCACATCAAGGCCGGCGAAGTCTCCACCCAGATGGTCTCCGGGCTGGACTGGTTCCCGACGCTGCTCGCCGCGGTGGGCGACACCGACATCAAGGAGCGCCTGCTCAAGGGCGCCAACATCGGCGGCAAGAACTTCAAGGTGCACCTGGATGGCTTCAACCAGCTGGACTACCTGACCGGCAAGGCCGACAAGAGTGCGCGCAACGAGTTCTACTACTTCAACGACGACGGCGAGCTGGTGGGCATGCGCTTCGGCGACTGGAAGATCGTCTGGTGCGAACAGCGCGCGCCCGGCGGCCTGCAGGTGTGGAGCGAGCCCTTCACCTGCCTGCGGGTGCCCAAGCTGTTCAACCTGCGCATGGACCCGTACGAGCGGGCGGACGTGGTCTCCGACCAGTACTACGACTGGCTGACCAAGAACGACTATCTGTTGTTCCAGGGCACGCAGAAGGCCGCGAAGTTCCTGCAGACCTTCGTCGAGTACCCGCCGAGCCAGCGCCCGGCCAGCTTCAGCATCGACCAGATCCGCGAGAACGTGGACAAGCAGATCGAAGCGAAGATGAAGCAGCAGGGCACTGCGAAGTAAGCTGTGCCGCATGGGAAGCCCGCGAGCCGGGCTTCCGGACCGATGCCTGCGACGGCTTTGCCGTCGCAGGCTTTTCCATTTTCCGACAAGGCCGTCCGATGTCCTCAGCTGCCAGCCCGCCCCGTATGCGATCCCGTCGTGCCGTTGGCGCGGAAGTCCCTTCCCGGGCCCACCTGCAGATGCTGCTCCCGGCCCTGCTGATGTTCGCCTCCGGGGGCGCGGCGCTGGTGTTCCAGGTGCTGTGGGTGAAACAGCTTTCCCTGGTGGTGGGGGTGGAGGTGTATGCCGTCACCACCGCCATCAGCGCCTTCTTCGCCGGCCTGGCCCTGGGCGGCCTGGCCTTCGGCCGCTGGGCCGACCGCCTGCGCCGGCCGGTGCGCCTGTACGCCGGCCTGGAGCTGCTGGTGGCGGCGCTCGGCGTCGCCGCCAGCGTGGCCCTGGCCCACGCCGCCGGGCCCTTCGCCCGCCTGGAGGCCGGCATTGGCCTGGCGGCCTGGCTATTGCCCTTCGCCCTGGTCGGCCTGCCGGCCTTCTTCATGGGCGGCACGCTGCCGGTGCTGGTGCGGGCGCTGAAACCGGCGAACGACCAGCTGGGCCGCGCCGGCGGCGGGCTGTATGCGGCCAATACCGCCGGCGCCATCGCCGGTACGCTGCTGGCGGCCTTCGTGCTGCTGCCGGCCCTGGGCGTGCTCGGCAGCGCCTGCGCCGCCGCCGGCCTCAACCTGCTGGCCGCCGCCGGCGCACTGCTGGCCCGCCGCGAGGCCGTGGAACCCGCCGCGTCCGCCGGGCAGCCGGTGGCGCCGCGCAGCCCCGCGGCGCGCCTGGCCATCGCCCTGTACTGCGTGGCTGGCGGCGTGGCCCTGGGCTACGAAGTGGTGTGGACGCAGTCCATCGTGCAGTTCATGAGCACCCGCGCCTTCGCCTTCGCCATGGTGCTGGCCACCTACCTCTGCGGCCTGGTGCTGGGCAGCGCGCTGTACGCCCGGCGCGCCGACCGCATCCGCGACCCCTGGGGCCTGTTCGGCCTGCTGATCGCCGCCGCCGGGCTGCTGGCCATCCTCCAGGTCGCCGGCCTCGGCCACTGGCTGGTGGGCGCGCAGACCCGCGCCGAGGCGCTGGTGCTGGGGCTGGGCGGCAGCGAGCTGGCCGGCATGTGCGCGCGCTTCGCCGTGGCCGCGCTGTGCGTGGTGTTCCTGCCCACCACGCTGCTGGGCGCCGCCTTCCCCCTGGCCCTGCGCCTGGCGGTGGACAGCGCCCACGTGGGCCGCGACGTCGGCCTGGTGGTGGCGCTCAACACCCTCGGCGGCATCCTCGGGGTGATGCTCACCGGCTTCCTGCTGGTGCCCGGCCTGGGCCTGGTGCGCAGCCTGGCGCTGCTCGCGGCGCTGGCCGCGGCCGTCGGGCTGCTGGCGGTATGCCGCGGCCAGCAGGTGGGCAAGCGCATGCGCCTGGGCGTGGCGCTGGTCGCCGTCGCCACCCTGGCGGCCGGCGCGCTCACCTCGCCGCGGCACCTGGCCGAACTGCTGCCGGCCGCGCGCAACGGGCAGATCACCTTCTACGAAGAGGGCCGCGGCGGCACCGTGGCGGTGGTGGAGCAGGGCAGGGGGCAGAACCGCTTCAGCCGCCTGTACATCCAGGGCGTGTCCAACACCGGCGACGCCATGCCCTCGCTGCGCTACATGCGCCTGCAGGCGCTGCTGCCGCTGCTGGTACACGACGGCGAACCGCGCTCGGCGCTGGTGATCGGCTTCGGCACCGGCATCACCGCCGGCGCCATGCTGCGCTACCCGGCCCTGCGGCACCCGGTGGTGGCCGAGCTGCTGCCCGAGGTGCTGGCCGCGGCGCCGCACTTCAAGGGCAACTTCGACGCCCGCCACGACCCGCGCCTGGACATCCGCCTGCGCGACGGCCGCCGCGAGCTGCTGCGCAGCGCCGAGCGCTACGACATGATCACCCTGGAGCCGCCGCCGCCCTCGGCCGCCGGCGTGGTCAACCTGTACTCGCGGGACTTCTACCAGCTGGCCGCCAGCCGCCTGGAGCAGGGCGGCATCGTCGCCCAGTGGCTGCCGCTGCCGACGCAGAACGAGGAGGACAGCCGCGCGCTGGTGCGCAGCTTCATCGACGTCTTCCCCCATGCCTGGCTGTGGACCACCGAGTTCCACGAGATGCTCCTGGTGGGCTCGCTGCAGCCGCTGCGCCTGGACGTGCCGCGCATCCGCGAGCGTTTCGCGCAGCCGGCGGTGGCCGCGGCCCTGGGCGAGGTGGGCGTGGACTCGCCCGAGGCGCTGCTGGCCACCTGGGTGACCGACCGCGCCGGGCTGGAAAGCTTCGCCGGCGACGCGCAGCCGGTCACCGACGACCAGCCGCGCATCGAGTACGCGCCCTGGGTGCGCGCCAGGGAGATCACCCGCGTGCTGCCGGCGCTGCTGGCGCTGCGCCGCGCGCCGCCGCTGGAGGGCGCCGAGCCGTCCTTCCGCGCCGCGGTGGACGAGCACTGGGCGCGCCTGCGGCGCTTCTACGACCTGAGCCTGCACGCCTACCGCGGCGACCGCCAGGCCTGGGCCCGCGACGCCCGCCAAGTGGTCCGTGACGACGGCGACAACCCCTACTACCGCTGGTTCCTGGGTGGCGAATAACGCCTCCGGCGTCCAGGCGGCTCCGAGGTCGACCTTGGCGTGGGTCGTGGCATGGGTGTATCGGCGTATAACCGCGAACGGTTATACGCCCTACGCCACGACCGAACCCGTAGGGCGCATAACGCCTCCGGCGTTATCCGCCGCTTGGCCTGGGCCCCAGGCGGCTTCGAGGTCGACCTAGGCGTGGGTTGTGGCACGGGTGTGTCGGCGTATAACCGCGAACGGTTATACGCCCCACGCCACGGCCGAACCCCGTAGGGCGCATAACGCCTCCGGCGTTATCCGCCGTTTGGCCTGGACCCCAGGCGGCTTCGAGGCCGACCTTGGCGTGGGACGTGGCCGGGGGGGTATCTACGCGCGCGGCGCCAGCAACTGGCGGCGGCGCGCGCCGGGGGTGAGGTCGAACCAGCGCCGGCAGGCGCGGTTGAACACCGCCTGTTCGCTGTAGCCGAGCATGTTGGCGATCTGCGCCAGGGGGATGTCCCGCGCCGCCAGGTAGGTTTGCGCGCGCTCGCGGCGGACGCTGTCGACCACCTCGTCGAAGGTCAGCCCCAGTTCGCCCAGGCGGCGCTGCAGGGTGCGCTCGTGCAGGCCCATCTGCTCGGCCACCAGCGGCAGGCGGCAGCGCTGGGTGGGCAGCATGCGCGTGACCCAGCGCCGCACCAGCTCGCCCAGGTCGGCACCTTCCTGTTCGAACTGGCTGAGGTACTGCACCAGGGTGCGGTGCAGCGCCGGGTCCTGCTGCTCGATGCGCTGGTCGAGCTGGGCGCGGGTCAGCAGCATGGCGTAGCCGGCCTGGCCGCTGCGCACCTCGGTATGGAAGTAGCGCCGGTAGCGCAGCAGCGGCACCGGGCTCGCGCCGTGCAGCTCCACCGCCTGGGCCTTGAAGCCGGGGCCGCAGAGCAGCCTCATGGTGTTGTGCGCCACGCCCATGGCCAGCTCGGCCATCTGCCGCTGCTGCGTCACCCCGGGGATGCGCAGGGCGATGCACAGGCGCGGGGCCTGGCCGGGCGCCTGGTCGAGCTCCAGCTGGATGCCCGGGCTGTGGTAGCCGATGAACCGCACCACGTCGCCCAGGGCATGGGCCACGGTCACCGAATGGCGGGCGATGGCGGCGATGGGGCCGAGCACGTGCAGGTTCTGGTGCTCGGCCATGCGCAGGCCGAAGTCCGGGCAGCCCAGTTCGGCGGCGGTGTATTCCAGCAGCTCCACCAGCGAGCGGAAGGGCACCCGGGCGTCCTCGTCGTCGAGCAACTGCGGCTTGATGCGGAAGCGCCGCAGGTACGCGGCCGGGTCCTGGCCGTGCTGGGCGACCAGCTCGCGGAAGCCGGTGAAGGAGGTGGTGCGGATGAAAGGTTCCATGTCGTGAAGAATCAATTATCTGTCATCAAAGATCAATCAATCGGACGATGGCCAGCGAAGAATCCGAGGCGTTCCCTTCCCACTCACCGGAGCACCTCATGGAATTCGACTACATCATCGTTGGCGCCGGCTCGTCCGGTTGCGTGCTGGCCAACCGCCTGAGCGCCGACCCCGGCGTTTCCGTGTGCCTGCTCGAGGCGGGGCCGGAGGACCGTTCGCCGCTGGTGCACGCGCCGGCCGGCATCGCCGCCATCCTGCCCACGCACCACGTCAACTGGGCCTTCGATACCGTGCCCCAGCCCGGCCTGGGCGGGCGCGTCGGCTACCAGCCGCGGGGCAAGGTGCTCGGCGGCAGCAGCTCGATCAACGGCATGATCTACATCCGCGGCCACCACAGCGACTTCGACGACTGGGCGGCCCTGGGCAACCCCGGCTGGTCCTTCGCCGAGGTGCTGCCGTACTTCCGCAAGAGCGAGCGCCACCACGGCGGCGGCTGCGAGTACCACGGCGGCCAGGGCGAGCTGTACGTCGGCCGGGTGAACGCCCACGTGGCCTCCCATGCCTTCATCGAGGCCGGGCTGCACGCCGGCCATCGCTACAACGAGGATTTCAACGGCGCCGAGCAGGAAGGCGTGGGCCACTACGAGGTGACCATCCGCGACGGCCGCCGCTGGAGCGCCGCCACCGCCTTCCTCAAGCCGATCCGCAAGGCGCGCGGCAACCTCAGGGTGCTGACCGGCGCCCGCGCCGAGCGCATCCTGCTGCAGGGCAAGCAGGCCTGCGGCGTGCGGGTGACGCACAAGGGCCAGCACCTGGAGCTGAAGGCGCGCCGCGAGGTGCTGCTCAGCGCCGGGGTGTTCGGCAGCCCGCAACTGCTGCTGCTCTCGGGCATCGGCCCGGAGGCCGAGCTGAAACCCCATGGCATCCGCGTGCAGCACGAGCTGCCCGGCGTGGGGCAGAACCTGCGCGACCACCCGGACGTGGTGCTCTGCTACCGCAGCCACGACACCTCGCTGCCGGGCTACTCGGTGCGCGGCGGCGCGCGCATGGGCGCGGCCCTGGCGCAGTACCTGGCCAGCCACAGCGGCCCGCTGGCGAGCAACTTCGCCGAGGCCGGCGCCTTCCTGCGCACCGGCCCCGAGCAGAGCCGCCCGGACGTGCAGCTGCATTCGGTGGTGAGCCTGCTGGACAACCACAACCGCACCCTGCACTGGGGCCACGGCTTCAGCTGCCACGTCTGCGTGCTGCGGCCCAAGAGCGCCGGCAGCCTGGGCCTGCAGTCCGCCGACCCGGCCGCGGCGCCGCGCATCGACCCGAACATCCTCGGCCACGACGACGACGTGCAGACGCTGCTCAAGGGCTACCGCATGGCGCGGGAAATCTGCGAGCAGCGGCCCATGGCGCGCTTCGGCCTGAAGGACCTGTACAGCGCCGGCCTGCACAGCGACGAGCAACTGGTGGAGGTGCTGCGCCGCCGCACCGACACCATCTACCACCCGGTGGGCACCTGCCGCATGGGCCCCGACGAAGACGCGGTGGTGGACAGCCGCCTGAAGGTCCGCGGCATCGAGGGCCTGCGCGTGGTCGACGCGTCGATCATGCCGACCCTGGTGGGCGGCAACACCAACGCCGCGGCGATCATGATCGCCGAGCGCGCGGCGGGGTGGATCGGCGGCGCCTGAGACGGCGGGCCGGCTGTCGTGCAAAGAGCAGGGTGCGGCGGCCGCGCCGCCATCTTCGGCTAGGCTTGCCAGGCATGGTCGGGCGCGCCGTCATTCGCGCGGCGCCCCGGCCCCGGTTCCCACTGCCCAGAGCCCCGCATGCCCCAGGCCCGCGACCTGATCATCTGCGAATACTGCGACGCCGTGTATGAGCGCGCGCCGCTGCAACGCCACCAGCGCGCATTGTGCGTGCGTTGTGGCGGCGTGCTGCAGCGGCACAGCGCGCTGACGGTGCAGCAGCGCCTGGCGCTGAGCCTGACCGGCGCCGTGCTGCTGGCCTTCGCCAACGCCTACCCGGTGATGACCATCAGCATGAAGGGCCTGAGCAACTCGGCGACGCTCTGGGACTCGGTGCTGATCCTCAGCAGCGGCAGCATCACCTTCATCGCCCTGGTGCTGGCCCTGGCCATCATCATCGCCCCGGCGCTGCAGGTGGCGCTGCTCACCTGGGTGCTGGGCTTCGCCCTGGGCGGCCGCCGCGCGCCGGCCTTCGCCCCGTGCATGCGCGCCCTGGAGGGGCTGCGGCCATGGAGCATGCTGGAGGTGTGCCTGCTCGGCGCCCTGGTGGCGGTGATCAAGCTGGCCGGGCTGCTGGAGGTGATCCCCGGCATCGGCCTGGTGGCCCTGGCGGCGCTGAGCGTGCTGCTGATCGCCATCGCCGGGCGCGACATCCGCGACCTCTGGGAGCAGGTATGAGCACGCCGCCACTGGCCCCGCAGCTGAACCTGTGCCTGTGCCACGGCTGCGGCCACACCTGCGACCTGGGCCGCAACGCCCATGAGTGCGAACGCTGCGGCGCGCCGCTGCACGCGCGCAAGGCCGACGCCATCAACCGCGGCTGGGCCTACCTGGTGGCGGCGCTGGTGTTCTACGTGCCGGCCAACCTGCTGCCGGTGATGCGCACCGAGATGCTCGGCCAGGGCGTGGACAGCACCATCGGCGGCGGCGTGCTGGAGTTCTGGGAGGCGGGCGCCTGGGACATCGCGCTGATCATCTTCATCGCCAGCATCGGCGTGCCGGCGATCAAGTTCGGCTCCCTCGGCCTGCTGCTGTTCACCGCCCAGCGCCACAGCGCCTGGGCGCGCCGGCAGCGCTCGCAGCTGTACCGCTTCGTCGAGCTGATCGGCTACTGGTCGATGCTCGACGTGATGGTGGTGGCGCTGGTGGCGGCGCTGGTGCAGATGCGCGGGCTGGGCACCATCGAGCCGCGCCCGGGCATCCTCTTCTTCGGCCTGGTGGTGGTACTCACCATGCTTTCGGCGATGAGTTTCGACCCTCGCCTGATCTGGGACGACGATCCGCACAAGGGGGACCGAATCGATGGCGCAGGACACACATGACCCGGCCCCGCCGGGGCGGGCCGAGGTGCGCACGCGGCGCTGGAACCTGTCGCTGGTCTGGATAGTGCCGATCATCGCGCTGCTGGTGGGCGCCTCGCTGGTGGTGCGCAACTGGATGCAGCAGGGGCCGGTGATCTCCATTTCCTTCGCCACCGGCGAGGGGCTGGAAGCGCACAAGACCCAGGTCAAGTACCGCAGCGTGGTGATAGGCGAGGTGACCTCGGTGGAGCTGGCCAGGGACCGCAAGGGCGTCGTCACCACGGTGCAGCTGTCCAAGGACGCCGAGTCCTTCGCCAGCCGCGGCGCCAAGTTCTGGGTGGTGCGGCCGCGCATCGGCGCCGGCGGCGTGTCGGGGGTGGACACCCTGCTGTCAGGGGCCTTCATCGGCGCCGACGCCGGCGAGGCCAGCGCCCCGGAGAAGAACTTCACCGGCCTGGAGTCGCCGCCGCCGATCACCTATGGCGAGAAGGGCAAGCGCTTCACGCTCAGCGCCGACGACCTGGGCTCGCTGGACATCGGCTCGTCGATCTACTACCGGCGCATCCCGGTGGGGCAGGTGGTGTCCTACGCCTTGCGCGAGGACGGCAAGGGCGTGGACATCGGCGTGTTCGTCAATGCGCCCTACGACGCCTTCGTCACCCAGGACACGCGCTTCTGGAACGCCAGCGGGGTGGATGTATCGGTGGATGCCAACGGCCTGAAGGTCAACACCGAGTCGCTGTCCTCGCTGCTGATGGGCGGCCTGGCCTTCGGCACCCCGCCGTTCGCCGCCAATGCGGCGCCGGCGGCCGACCAGCAGAGCTTCCGCCTGTTCGCCGATCGCGACAGCGCCCTGGCCCCGCCCAGCGGCATCGCGCAGCACCTGCGCTTTCGCTTCGACCAGTCGATGCGCGGCCTGTCGGTGGGCGCGCCGGTGGAGTTCATGGGCGTGGCCTTCGGCAAGGTCACCTCGGTGCAGCTGGACTACGACGAGGTGAAGCAGAGCTTCCCGGTGATGGTCGAGGCCGTGGTCTACCCGGCGCGCCTCGGCCCGGTGCACGAGAAGATGCTCAAGGCCTTCGGCCAGTCGCCCGGCGAGGAGGCGGCCCGGCGCCTGATCGGCACCTTCGTCGAGCACGGCCTGCGCGCCCAGGCCCGCAGCGGCAACCTGATCACCGGGCAGATGTACATCTCCCTGGACTTCTACCCCGACGCCAGGAAGGTGGGCTTCGACGCCGCGGCCCAGCCGTTCGTCATCCCCACCGTGCCCGGCAACCTGGACAAGCTGCAGGAACAGTTGCAGGAGGTGGTGGAGCGCATCCGCAAGCTGCCGCTGGAGCACATCGCCAACAACCTGGACGGCAGCCTGCGCGAGCTGCAGAAAAGCCTGAAGCAGTTCAACGCCCAGACCCTGCCCGGGGTGAAGGGCACCCTCGACGAGGTGCGCAAGACGCTGCAGACGGCCAACGCCGCGCTGGCGGAGGACTCGCCGCAGCGCCAGAAGCTGGGCGACACCCTGGAGGAACTGGACCGCATGTCGCGCTCGCTGCGCGACCTCTCGGACTACCTCGGCCGGCACCCCGAATCGCTGATCCGCGGGCGCCCGAAGGCCGCGGGCGTCGACGACCTGCAGCCCTGACAGGGCCATGCCAAAGGAGTGAACGAGATGCCCAAGCTGCCGAAGCTGCTCATGGCCGGGCTGCTGCCGTTGTTCTGGGGCTGCAGCAGCGCGCCCATCCACTACCACACGCTGGTGCCCGCGCAACCGGGGCAGGGCGCGGCGAGCGGGGTGCGCGTGGAACGCGTGAGCCTGCCGCCGCAGGTGGACCGCTCGCAGATCGTGGTGCGCCAGGGCGGCAGCGGCCTGGCCATCCTGGAAACCGAATGGTGGGGCGCCAACCTGGTGGACGAGTTCCACAACGCCCTGCAGGACCAGCTGGGCGGCCCGCCCGGCGCCGCGCCCAGGGCGGTGCTGCGGGTGGAGGTGCAGCGCTTCGACTCGGTGCCGGGGCGCTACGCGCTGCTGGACGCCACCTGGCGCCTGAAACGCGCGGGCGGCCAGGGCGAACTGAGCTGCCACACCACGGTGCAGACGCCGGCGCAGAACAGCGTGGAAAGCCTGGTCAGCGCGCACCAGGCCAACCTGCACCAACTGGCCACAGCCATCGCCCAGACCGCGGCCGGCCAGGGGCGTTGCCCGGCGCCGTAGGGTTCATCCGCGATAGCGGTGCCCGGGATCGGCAGATCGCGGACGGAGTCCGCTCCTGCGGGGGAATGCCATGCCTCACGGATATCCGCCATTGCCCGGGCACCGGCGTTCCGGCCGGCGGCGGATAACCGCGAACGGTCATGCGCCCTACGCGTCCGCGCCTCCCTGCCCGTAGGGCGGATAACGCCTACGGCGTTATCCGCCATTGCCCGGGCACCGGCGTTCCGGCCGGCGGCGGATAACCGCGAACGGTCATGCGCCCTACGCGTCCGCGCCTCCCTGCCCGTAGGGCGGATAACGCCTACGGCGTTATCCGCCATTGCCCGAGCACCGGCGTTCCGGCCGGCGGCGGATAACCGCGAACGGTTATGCGCCCTACGCGTCCGTACCACCCGGCAACCTGTAGGAGCGGACTCTGTCCGCGATTTCGCGCGCAGGGCGCGCTCCTGCATGGGGCGTCAGTGGAAGGGATAGATGTAGTTCAACCAGGACGCCATGCGCAGCAGGATCTTGCGCATCACCGCCAGCTCGTGGGCGTGCTCGCTGTACACCGCGGCCTGGCCGAAGGCGCCGCCGGGCAGGGTGGCGCGGTATTGCTCGAAGGCCGGGTCGGTGATGTCGAGAAGCACCGGCACGCGCCCCGGCGGCGGCGAGCCGCTGAAGCTGATCAGGTTGCCGCCGGGCTGGATCTGGCCTTCGCCGATCACCGGCAGCACGCGCCGCACCTTGGCCTGGAACACCTGGCCGGGCAGGCCGTCGAAGGCGATCTCGGCGGCGTCGCCGGCGTTCAGGCGCAGCTGGCTGTTCTGCCGCATCCAGGCCACGTAGAAGTAGTCCTCGTTGGGAATGAAGACCATCGACGGCCGGGTGGCGAAGCGCGTGGCGCGCACGCCGGGACGCAGGATCAGCTGGGACACGATGCCGTCGGCCGGGGCGTGCACCGTGGTGCTTTCCAGGTCGTAGCGGGCGCCGATCAGCTGCGCCTCGATGGCGTTGACCTGGGCGGTGGCCTGGTCGAGGTCGCGGCGGTTGCCGACGTTGCGCTGCACCAGGGTGGAGGCGCGGTAGAGGTCGGCCTTGGCCGACACCAGCTGGGCCTCCAGTGCCTTGACCTTGCTCTGGAAGGGCGTCGGGTCCAGGCGGAACAGCACGTCGCCTTTCTTCACCGCGCGGTCGCGCTCCACCGGCACCTCGATCACCTGGCCGCTGACGTTGGGAGAGATGGGCGTGCTGATGAAGTAGCTGCGGGCCACCTCGGAGTAGGGGTGGTTGTAGTTCATGAAGAACACCAGGCAGCCCACCAGGACCACGCCGCCGAGGGCGGCGGTGGGCACGGTCCACTTGTTCCTGGGAATGCGGAACAGCTTGAAGACGGCGACGCAGAGGGCGGCGTAGGTCAGCAGGAGCAACGTTTCCATCTCAGTGGCTCCCTTCGTCGTGGGGCGCATGGGGCGCGGCGAGGGTGCGCTTGAGTTCCACCAGCTCGGCCTTCAGCTCGGCCAGCTCGCGCTCGGTGGCCGGCGCGTTCGGGTTGCCCATGCCCCAGCCGCGGTCTTCGCGGTAGAGCGTCGCCCAGATCCACAGCAGCGGCCAGATGACGTGCAGGGTGAACAGGCTCACCCAGCCGGCCACGTGGATGGAGTCCTGGTGCGGGTGGTTGCGTTCCTTGGCGATCTCGTAGGGGATGTCGTGGAGGGCGATGATGCCGTAGAAGAGAATCAGGGCGACGGCGATGAGGATTCCTAGGGCCACGTAGTTCAGCATGGGCGTTCTGTTCCTTGAGCGGTGCCGGCGGGGGCGCTGCCTTTGAATCTAGTTTCGATTCGCGCTGGCGCAAAGCCGGGCCGGCGATGGGCGGGCGGGAGCGGGATGCTCATTTGGCGACAGCGGCCATGGGCGAAGGGCTGCCCGGCGGGCGGGGAGGGCCCGCGCCATGCGTCTTGCCCGCCGCGGCGACACTGTAGCAACGCCGTGCCTCGAATTATTACGAGATGCCGATGAGCTACCCTTGCAGGCGAACGCAGGTTCAGGGCGCCACCGGCGCCTTCGCTTCACAAGGAGAAACCGTCCCCGATGTCCGACCCTTCCAAACCAAGGAGCACGCTCAACCCCCCGGTCTTCTACAGCAGCGCACTGCTCATCGTGCTGCTGGTGGTCTACGCGGTGGCCTTCCAGGACCAGGCGCAGGCCCGCTTCGACCGCATCCAGCAATGGATCGTCGGCAACGCCAGCTGGTTCTACATCCTGGCGGTGGCGCTGGTGCTCATCTGCGTGGTGTTCCTGGCCATCAGCCGCTACGGCGACATCAAGCTGGGGCCCGACCACAGCGAGCCCGAGTACCGCAACGGCAGCTGGTTCGCCATGCTGTTCTCCGCCGGCATGGGCATCGGCCTGATGTTCTTCGGCGTCGCCGAGCCGGTCATGCACTTCACCACGCCGCCGGTGGGCGAGGCGGGCACCGTGGCCGCCGCGCGCGAGGCGATGAAGATCACCTTCTTCCACTGGGGCCTGCACGCCTGGGCGATCTACGCCATCGTCGGGCTGATCCTGGCCTACTTCAGCTTCCGCAAGGGCCTGCCGCTGACGCTGCGCTCGGCGCTCTACCCGCTGATCGGCGAACGCATCCACGGCCCCATCGGCCATGCCGTGGACGTGTTCGCCATCCTCGGCACCGTGTTCGGCGTGGCCACTTCCCTGGGCTACGGCGTGCTGCAGATCAACAGCGGCTTCCACCACGTGTTCGGCCTGCCGGTGAACGCCACCGTGCAGGTCATCCTGATCGCCGCCACCTGTGCCCTGGCGACCCTCTCGGTGGCCAGCGGCCTGGACCGCGGCATCCGCATCCTCTCCGAGCTGAACCTGGGCCTGGCGGTGCTGCTGATGCTCTTCGTGCTGCTGCTGGGGCCCACGGTCTTCCTGCTGCAGGCCTACGTGCAGAACACCGGCGCCTACCTCTCGGAGATCGTCAACAAGACCTTCAACCTCTACGCCTACCAGCCCACCGACTGGATCGGCGGCTGGACCTTGCTGTACTGGGGCTGGTGGTTGTCCTGGTCGCCCTTCGTCGGCCTGTTCATCGCGCGCATCTCCCGCGGGCGGACCATCCGCCAGTTCGTCTGCGGCGTGCTCTTCGTGCCGGCCGGCTTTACCCTGCTATGGATGACGGTGTTCGGCGACTCGGCGCTGCACATGATCCTCAACGAAGGGGTGACCGACCTGGCGACGGTGGTCGGCCAGGACAGCTCCCTGGCGCTGTTCGCCTTCCTCGAGCACTTCCCGTTGTCCCGCGTGGTGTCGCTGGTGGCGGTGCTGATGGTGGTGGTGTTCTTCGTCACCTCCGCCGACTCCGGCGCGCTGGTGGTGGACATGCTGGCCTCGTCCGGGCACGACCACTCGCCGCTGTGGCAGCGCATCTTCTGGTCGGTGAGCATCGGCGTGGTGGCGGTGGCGCTGCTGCTGGCCAACGGCCTGAAGGCGCTGCAGACGGCGACCATCGCCAGCGCGCTGCCGTTCGCCATCATCCTCCTGGCGTCGATCTGGGGCCTGTTCAAGGCGCTGCACCTGGACGCCACCCGCCGCGGCCTGCGCCACCAGGCGCTGCCCTCGCCACGCCATGCGCCCCACGCGCAGGGCGGCTGGCAGCGGCGCCTGCGCAACATCGCCATGCGCCCGCGGCGGGCCCACGTGGCGCGCTTCATCACCGAGGTGGTGCGCCCGGCCTGCGAGCAGGTGGCCGGCGAGCTGCGCAAGCAGGGCTACGAGGTGGCGGTGGAGGAGCGCGACGACGGCCGCGTGAGCCTGGCGCTGGACCACGCCGGCGAAGGTCGCTTCCTCTACGAGGTGCGCCCGCGGGCCTTCGCCCAGCCCAGCTTCGTGGTGCAGGACAGCGACGAGGGCAACGACGCCCGCAAGTACTTCCGCGCCGAGGTGCACCTGCGCGAGGGCGGCCAGGACTACGACATCATGGGCTGGAGCCGCGAGGACGTGATCGGCGACATCCTCGACCAGTACGAACGCCACCTGCACTACCTGCACCTGGTGCGCTGAAGCCCCGCTGCGAGCGGCCCGCGGGCCGCTCGCGAGGCGCTCAGCGCAGGTCGAGGCGGCGCGCCAGCTTGCGCAGGTTGCTCGGGTCCATCTTCAGCGCGCGGGCGGCGGCGGCCCACTTGCCGTCGTGGCGTTGCAGGGCGCGCTGCAGCAGGTGGCGCTGGAAGTCGTCGACCGCCTCCTGCAGGGAACGGGCGTCCTCGGCCGCGGGGGCGCTGGCCGCTCTGGCGTCATCGGCCGCCGGCAGGTCCAGGCCGAGCCCCGCGGCGTCTATGCTCAGCAGCTCGCGGCGGGAGCCGGCCAGGCTCAGGGCCTTGAGCGCCGCGCGGCTGATGAGGTGTTCCAGCTCGCGCACGTTCCCCGGCCAGGCGTAGTCCAGCAGGGCCTGCTCGGCGTCCGGCGCCAGGCGCAGGCAGCGCAGGCCCAGGCGGGTGCGGTTGAGTTCGAGGAAGTGCCCGGCCAGCACCAGCACGTCCTGGCCGCGCTCGCGCAGCGGCGGGATGTGCACCGGGTACACCGACAGCCGGTGGTAGAGGTCGGCGCGGAAGCGCCCGCCGCGCACCTCGTCGGCCAGGTGGCGGTTGGTGGCGGCGATGATGCGCACGTCGACGTGCCGGGGCCGGTCCGCCCCCAGGCGCTGGATCTCGCCGCCCTGCAGGGCGCGCAGCAGCTTGGCCTGGATCGACAGCGGCAGCTCGCCGATCTCGTCGAGGAACAGCGTGCCGCCGTTGGCCGCCTCGAAGCGGCCCTGGCGGTCCTGGGCGGCGCCGGAGAAGGCGCCGCGCACGTGGCCGAACAGCTCGCTTTCGGCGAGGGTTTCCGGCAGCGCCGCGCAGTTCACGTACACCAGCGGCTTGCGCGAGCGCGGCGAGCTGGCGTGCAGGGCGCGGGCGAACAGTTCCTTGCCGACGCCGGTCTCGCCCTGCAGCAGCACCGGCAGCTCGGAGTCGGCGACTATCTTCAGCTCGTCCAGCAGCCGGTGCAGCACCGGGCTTTCGCCGAGGATGCCGGCGCCGGGCTCCAGGGCGGGCTCGGCCAGGGCGCTGCGGGTCAGGCGCAGGCGGCGCACTTCGCTTTCCAGGCGGCCGACGCGCACGGCGGCCTCGATCAGCGGCGCGCAGTGCTCCAGGCGCCGGACCAGGACCGGCGAGAAGCTGCCGGGGCGCAGGGCGTCCAGGGTCAGCACGCCCCAGGGGCGGCCCTCCAGGTAGAGGCTCATGCCCATGCAGTCGTGCACCGGCAGGGGCTTGTCGGGGCTGTCCTGGAGCAGGCCGTCGTAAGGGTCGGGCAGCTCGCTGTCGGCGCTGAACTGCAGCGGCTCGCGCCGTTCGAGGATGCGCGCCAGGCGTGGGTGGCTGGCCACGGCGAAGCGCCGGCCGAGCACTTCGCGGTCCAGGCCCACGGCGGCCTGGGGCTGCAGGCTGTCACCGTCCAGCTGCAGCAGCACCACGGCGCTGCAGGCGAACTCGTCGCGCAGCGCCGCCACCAGCCGTTGCAGGCGCACGGCGATGGGCAGGTCGTCGGCCAAGTCCGCCAGGAGGGTATCCTGCAGTGGGGTATTTTTTACCTTTTCGAGGTCATTAAAACCCTTTCCGGGCGAAGTCATTTTGACTCTTGAATTTCGCAAGTTATTGATCCTGAGCGGTTTATGAGATGGCACAGCGCTTGCGATAGCGCAAGCAGTGCCTGACCAAGGAGCCATCCCATGCACGTCCCGCTCAGCAACATCCCAGGCCATCGCGCCTACGTCAAATCCGCCGGCGCCCAGCGCTGCCCGGTCCGTCCCGCCACCTGCCCGGTCGCCGGCGAGGAGAGCCACCATGGGTGAATACCGCAAGCTCTGGTGGGCGCTGATCGCCGTGCTCGGCGTCACCTTCTGCATCCTCGGCTGGTTCGGCCGCGAGGTCTACCGCCAGGCCCCGCCGATTCCCGAGCAGGTGCGCAGCGAGACCGGCGAGACGCTGTTCGGCGGCAACGACATCCTCGACGGCCAGACCGCCTGGCAGAGCGTGGGCGGCATGCAGCTCGGCTCCATCTGGGGCCACGGCGCCTACCAGGCCCCGGACTGGACCGCGGACTGGCTGCACCGCGAGCTGAGCGCCTGGCTCGACATCGGCGCCCACCAGCGCTACGGCAAGGCCTTCGCTGAACTGGACGGCGACCAGCAGGCCGTGCTGCTCGCGCAGCTGAAGCGCGAGTACCGCGGCAACCGCGCCGAGAATGGCGTGCTGACCCTGAGCGCCCGCCGCGTCGAGGCCATCCGCCACACCGCCGACTACTACATCGCGCTGTTCGGCGACGACCCGGCGCTGCAGCACAGCCGCAAGAGCTTCGCCATGAAGGAGGGCACCCTGCCGGACCTCGAACGGCGCCAGGAGCTGACGCACTTCTTCTTCTGGACCGCCTGGGCCGCCGCCACCGAGCGCCCTGGCTCGGCGGCCACCTACACCAACAACTGGCCCCACGAGCCGCTGATCGGCAACCAGCCGACCGCCGAGAACGTCATGTGGTCCATCGTCAGCGTGGTGCTGCTGATCGCCGGCGTCGGCTTCCTGGTCTGGGCCTGGGCCTTCCTGCGCGGGCATGACGAGGAAGAGCCCGAGCCGCCGCTGCAGGACCCGCTCAGCCTGGTGGCGCTCACCCCGTCGCAGCGGGCGCTGGGCAAGTACCTGCTGCTGGTGGTCGGGCTGTTCGGCTTCCAGGTGCTGCTGGGCGGCGCCACCGCGCACTACACGGTGGAGGGGCAGGACTTCTATGGCATCCCGCTGTCGCAGTGGTTCCCCTATTCGCTGCTGCGCACCTGGCACATCCAGAGCGCGCTGTTCTGGATCGCCACGGGCTTCCTCGCCGCGGGGCTGTTCCTGGCGCCGGTCATCAACGGCGGCAAGGACCCGAAATACCAGAAGCTCGGCGTCGACGTGCTGTTCTGGGCGCTGGTCGTGGTGGTGGCCGGCTCGTTCATCGGCAACTACCTGGCCATCGCCCAGCTGATGCCGCCGCAGTGGAACTTCTGGCTGGGCCACCAGGGCTACGAGTACGTCGACCTGGGGCGCCTGTGGCAGATCGGCAAGTTCCTCGGCATCGCCTTCTGGCTGCTGCTGATGCTGCGCGGCATCCTGCCGGCCTTCGGCAAGCCGGGCGACAAGAACCTGCTGGCGCTGCTGTCGGCCTCGGTGATCGCCATCGGCCTGTTCTACGGCGCGGGCCTGGCCTACGGCGAGCGCACCAACCTGTCGGTGATGGAGTACTGGCGCTGGTGGGTGGTGCACCTGTGGGTGGAGGGTTTCTTCGAGGTCTTCGCCACCACCGCGCTGGCCTTCATCTTCTCCAGCATGGGCCTGGTGTCCGGCCGCGCCGCCACCACCGCCAGCCTGGCCTCGGCCTCGCTGTTCATGCTCGGCGGCGTGCCCGGCACCTTCCACCACCTGTACTTCGCCGGCACCACCACGCCGGTGATGGCAGTGGGCGCCACCTTCAGCGCCCTGGAAGTGGTGCCGCTGGTGGTGCTGGGCTACGAGGCCTGGGAGAACTGGCGCCTGAAGAATCGCGCGGCCTGGATGCAGCGGGTGAAATGGCCGCTGGCCTGCTTTGTCGCCGTGGCCTTCTGGAACATGCTCGGCGCCGGCGTCTTCGGCTTCATGATCAACCCGCCGGTGGCGCTGTACTACATCCAGGGCCTGAACACCACGCCGACCCACGCCCACGCCGCGCTGTTCGGTGTCTACGGCTTCCTCGCCCTGGGCTTCACCCTGCTGGTGCTGCGCTACATCCGCCCGCAGCTGCACTTCAACGAGCGGCTGATGAAGACCGCCTTCTGGTGCCTCAACGGCGGCCTGGTGCTGATGCTCGCCACCAGCCTGCTGCCCATCGGCATCATCCAGTTCCACGCCAGTGCCAGCGTCGGCCTGTGGTATGCACGCAGCGAGGAGTTCATGCAGCAACCGCTGCTGCAGACCCTGCGCTGGGTGCGCACCTTCGGCGACCTGGTGTTCATCGTCGGCGCCCTGTCCATGGCCTGGCAGGTGGTGACCGGCGTGCTTTCACCCCGTGACCGGGCCGTGGATGTCTACGCGGAAGGAGGTGTGCAGGAGAGCTGAGAACCTGACTGGAATCTGCATTGGTAGCTACGGCCCGCCCGCAAGGTGGGCCGTATGCTTTCGTGGCGGGAGGGGCTCTGTGCAGGATGGGGTGAGCCTTGGTGAAACCCATGCGCCAGGGCGATGGGTATCGCCCCGCTCAACCCATCCTGCGACGGCGTTCCTCCTCCACCTTGTAGGAGCGGGCCCTGCCCGCGATTTCGCGCGCAGGGCGCGCTCCTACAGGTGGGACAGCGGTGGCGGTGTGGGACTCCGTCCGCGATTGCCGGGACCACCGGCGCGGATCGCGGACAAGATCCGCTCCGCCCCTTCCAACCCGTAGGGTACCGATGCTCCGGCCAACGGCGGATAACGCCGTAGGCGTTATGCGCCCTACGGGTCAGGCAGCGGCTCAGTCGTCGGGGTCCACCAGGCCCTGGCGCACCGCATAGAGCACCAGGTTCGGCACGTCGTGGATGCGCAGGCGGCGCATGATCTGGGCGCGGTGCGCCTCCACCGTCTTCACGCTCAGGCCCAGGCCCTGGGCGATGGCGCGGGTGGAGGCGCCGCGGCTGATCAGGCGGAGGATCTCGATCTGCCGCTGGGTCAGCTCCGGGTCGTTGGCCGCCGGTTTCTGCCGGGCCAGGGCCTGGGCGATGACCGGGGCGGCGATGGCCGAGCTGAGGTAGCGCTGGCCACGCCCCACGGCGCGCAGGGCCATGTGCAGTTCGTTGACCGCGGCATCCTTGAGCAGGTAGCCCTGGGCGCCGCGCTCCAGGGCCGCGAGCACCACCTCGGCATCGGTGTGCATCGACAGCATCAGCACCCGCGAGGCCGGCGCCACGCTGCCCAGCTCGCACAGGGCGTCCAGGCCGCTGGAGCCCTCCATGGTCACGTCCAGCAGGATGATGTCCGGGTGCAGTGTGCGGGCCAGCTCCACCGTCTGCCGGCCGTTCTCCGCTTCGCCGATGATTTCGTAGCCTTCCAGGCTGGCGACCATGGCGCGCACGCCGAAGCGGATCAGCGCATGGTCGTCGGCCAGCAGCAGGCGGCAGCTCATGGCTGCGCGACATGCCCACGAGCGCACGCCGGGCACTGGGCAGTCGACCGTTGTGGGTTCATTGCGACAAGCTCCTGTATCCAGGTTCCATGGCCGCGCGCAACGGCCTTTCCTTCAGGACAGAGCCTTTTTTCCGACCAAGGTTCGGCCCGTTCGCGCGGACGGTTCGCTTCATTCGTCATCGAGTGCGAATTGAAGGATAGCCCTTGGCAGGTTCGCCAGGCTCTCGCTGGCCTGGGCGGCGCCCAGCCGCAGGGCCTCGCGGGGCATGCCGAAGACCACGCAGCTGGCCTCGTCCTGGGCCAGGGTGCGGGCGCCGGCCTTGCGCATCTCCAGCAGGCCGCGGGCGCCGTCGTCGCCCATGCCGGTCATGATCACGCCCAGGGCGCTGGGCCCGGCGTAGCGCGCCAACGAGCGGAACAGCACGTCCACCGAGGGTTTGTGGCGGTTGACCGGCGGGCCGTCGAGCACCTCGACGAAATACTGCGCGCCGCTGCGCTTGAGCTGCATGTGCCGCCCGCCCGGCGCCACCAGGGCCAGGCCCGGGCGCAGCCGGTCCAGGTGGCGCGCCTCGCGCACCTCGATGCGGCACAGGCCGTCCAGGCGCTGGGCGAAGGCGGCGGTGAACTTCTCGGGCATGTGCTGGACGATGACGATGCCCGGGCAGTCCGCCGGCAGCTGGCGCAGCACCTGCTCCAGCGCCTGGGTGCCGCCGGTGGAGGTGCCCAGGGCCACCACCCGCTCGCCAGCGGGCCGGCCGCCGTGTGCGGGCCCCGGCACTGCCGCTGCCGCCGGGCGCGCCGGCATGGCCCGCGGGTGGCTGCGGGCGGCCGCCTCGATCTGCCGGATGAGTTCGCCGGCCATCTGCTGCAGGCTCTCGCGCAGGCCCACCCGGGCCTTGGCGAATACACCCACGGCGCCGGCCGCCAGGGCCTCCAGGGTGACGGCGGCGCCGGCCTGGGTGAGGGTGGAGCAGATGATCGCCGGCGTCGGCCGCTCGGCCATGAGGCGGCGCAGGAAGGTGATGCCGTCCATGCGCGGCATCTCCACGTCCAGCACCAGCACGTCCGGCCATTGCTGGCGCATCTTCTCCAGGGCGAACAGCGGGTCGGCCGCCTGGCCGATGACCTGGATGCCCGGGTGGCTGTCCAGGCAGGCCGTGAGCACCTGGCGCACCAGCGCCGAGTCGTCGACGATGAAGACCTTGATCACGGCCGCTCCCCCCTCATCGCAGGCGCTCGAAGACCGAGGGGCGCAGCGCCCGCAGCGGCAGGCCCAGGCCGTACAGGCTCTCGGCGTGGCCGATGAACAGCAGCCCGCCCGTCGCCAGGCGCTGCAGCAGGCGGGCGACGATGTCGCGCTTTTCCTCGGCGCCGAAGTAGATCAGCACGTTGCGCAGGAAGATGACGTCGAAGGGGCCGACGTCCGCCGGCAACTCGCGGGCCAGGTTCAGCTCGGCGAAGGTCACCCGCTCGCGCAGGTGCGCGCCGATGCGGAAGTGCCCGGCGCTTTCGCCGATGCCCCGCTGGCAGTGGCGTTCGAGCCAGCCCCGCGGCAGGTGGGCGGCCTGTTCCATCGGGTAGATGGCGCGCCGGGCCTTCTCCAGCACCCGCAGGCTGAGGTCGGTGGCCAGGATGGACCAGTCCGCCAGGCCGCGTTCGGCGAGGGTCATGGCCATGCTGAAGGCTTCCTGCCCCGAGGAGGCGGCCGCGCTCCACAGCCGCAGCGGGCGCCGCCGGCGCGCCGCCCAGTCGCCGAGCGCCTCGAAGTGCGTCGGCTCGCGGAAGAAGAAGGTCTCGTTGGTGGTGAGCAGGTCCACCACCAGGCGCCGCTCGGTGGCCTCGGCCGGCTGCGCCAGCAGGCGCAGGTAGGCGCCGTAGTCGGGCTGCCCGCGGGCGCGCAGGCGGCACATCAGGCGGCCGGCCATCAGGGTGCGCTTCTGCTCGCCCATGCGGATGCCCGAGGCCTGCTGCATCAGGCGCTGCAGGCGGCGGAAGTCCTCGTCGCCCAGCCGCGGCAGGTTGCGGGTGGGCATCAGCCGGCCTGCGCGGCCAGGCCGAGCTGGCGGATGTCGTCCAGCGACAGCGCGCGGCGCACGTCGAGGACGATGGTGAAGCCCGCCTCGTCGCGCGCCATGCCGGCGATGAACTCGGTGCGGATGCCGGCGCCGAACGGCGGCGCCGGCTCGATGCTGGCGGCCTCGATGTCCAGCACCGCGTCCACGGCGTCCACCACCAGCCCGGTGCGCTGCTGGGTGTCGCCCAGGTCGAGCTCGATGATGACGATGCAGGTGCGCTTGTTCGGCACGCTGCGCGGCATGCCGAAGCGGGCGGCGAGGTCCAGCACCGGCACCACGTTGCCGCGCAGGTTGATCACGCCGTGGATGAAGCCGGGCATCATCGGCACCGCGGTGACCTGGCCGTACTCGATGATCTCGCGCACCAACTCGATGGGCAGCGCGTAGCGCGCCTGGCGCACGCGGAACGACAGGTGCTGTACCGCGCCGGGCGCGGCGGCCTGCAGGTTGTCCATGCTCGCCTCCCTCAGTCGAAGCTGACGAACTGGCCTTCGTCCAGCCGCGCGGCGGCCGGCTTGCGCGGCGCCCGCTGGGGCTCGCGCACGGGGCTGGCGAGCATGCCGCGGTGCGGCGCGCGGGCGCTGGCCTGCTCGTCGAGGCGGAAGTAGCCGATCAGCTCCAGCAACTGGCTGGCCTGGGCGTTCATTTCCTCGGCGGTGGCGGCCAGCTCCTCGGAGGCCGAGGCGTTCTGCTGGGTGATCTGGTTCATCTGGCCCATGGCGATGTTGATCTGCCCGGCCGCGGCGCTCTGCTCCTGGGAGGCGGCGGTGATTTCCTGGACCAGGTCCGAGGTCTTCTGGATGTTGGGCACTATCTCGTCCAGCAGGTGGCCGGCCTGTTCGGCCAGTTGCACGCTGCTGCCGGCCACTCCGCCGATCTCCTGCGCGGCCACCTGGCTGCGTTCGGCCAGCTTGCGCACCTCGGCGGCCACCACCGCGAAGCCCTTGCCGTGGTCGCCGGCGCGGGCGGCCTCGATGGCGGCGTTCAGCGCCAGCAGGTTGGTCTGGTAGGCGATGTCGTCGATGATGCCGATCTTGTCGGCGATCTGCTTCATGGCCTGGACCATCTCGCGCACCGCGCGGCCGCCCTCGACCGCGTCGCTCGCGGCCTTGCCGGCGATGCCGTCGGTGACCTGCGCGCTCTCGGTGTTCTGCGCGATGGACGCGGACATCTGTTCCACCGAGGCGGTGGTTTCCTCGACGCTGGCGGCCTGTTCGGTGGCCGCCTGGCTGAGGGACTGGGAGGTGGCGCTGACTTCCTCGGAGGCCGAGGACAGGGCGTCGGCGGCGCCGCGCACGTCACCCATGACGTTGCGCAGGCGCTCGGCCAGGTGCGCCATGGAGCCCAGCAGGCGGCCGGTCTCGTCGGCGCTGTCGACCTCCACGCGCACGCCCAGGTCGCCCTCGGCGAGGCTGTTGGCCACGCCCACGGCGCGGTTGAGCGGGCGCACGATGCTGCGGGTGACCAGGATGCCGATGAGGAAGCCCAGGCCGGCGGCCACCAGCACCAGCACGATCATCTGCAGGCGCGAGGCGAGGTAGATGTCGGTGATGGTGTCGTTGGCCTGGCGGGCGCGCAGTTTCTTCTGCTCCACCAGCGTGCTCATGTTGTCGTCGGCGGCGTTGCTCAGCTGGCGCAGCTTCGGCAGCAGGGCGGAGGCCTCGGTGCCCTGGGCGAACTGGCCGCTGGCCTTGTTCAGTTCGAGGATGTGCAGGGCGGTCTTCTCGTACTCCGCCAGCTGCTGGTCCAGCTGCGCCAGGCGCGCCCTGGACTCGTCGCTGATGAAGCTGGGGCGGGCCGCCTCGAGGTTGTCGTGCAGCACCTTGATGGCCTGGGGCACCTGGGCCATGGCGGCGTCGCGCTCCTCGGCGGCGGAGGCCAGCAGGGCGCTGCGCAGGTGGCGGCCGATGTACACCAGGTTGAGGTTGGCCATCTGCATGGCGTCCAGCGCGAGCATCTCGCGGTTGTACATCTGGTCGGAGAGGTCGTTGACCTTGCTCAGGTTGAAGATGCCCAGCGCGCCCACCGCGGTGGTCAGCGCCACCACCAGGGCGAAGCCGGCGATCAGGCGGATGCCGATCCTGAGGTTACGGATGAATTTCATGGGGTGTCTCCTGCGCACCGGCTGCGTGCGGGTGTCTGTGGCTCTGCTGTGGATCGTCGTCCACGGAGGGTTGCGATGGGCGCTCGTCGAGGCTGGCGAAGAGCGTGGCGATGTCGAGGATCAGGGCGACCTGGCCGGAGCCGAGGATGGTCGAGCCGGCGATGCCCTGCAGGTGCTGGAACAGCGGACCGAGCGGCTTGATCACCGTCTGCAGCTCGCCGTGCAGGTGGTCGACGACGAGCCCGGCCTGCCGGCGCCCGTGGCTGACCACCACTATGTTGCGGCGCTTGCCGGCGCTGCCCGGCAGGCCGAAGTGCGCGGCCAGGTCGATGCACGGCAGCGGCCGGCCGCGCAGGTCGATGTAGCCGCGGGCGCCGTCGCCTGCGTGCGGCGGCAGCTCCATGCACTCGGTCACCAGGCCCAGCGGCACCACGAACTGCTCTTCGCCCAGGCTCACCTGGAAGCCGTCGATGATCGCCAGGGTCAGCGGCAGGCGGATGCGGAAGGTGCTGCCGCGGCCGGGCTGCGAGTCGATCTCGATGCTGCCGCGCAGCGCCTCGATGGCGCTGCGCACCACGTCCATGCCCACGCCGCGGCCGGAAAGGTCCGAGACGCTGTCGGCGGTGGAGAAGCCGGCGGCGAAGATCAGCCGCTGCAGCTCCTGTTCGCCCGGGGCCGCGCCGGCCTCGAGCAGGCCCCGCTCGATGGCCTTGGCACGGATGCGCCGAGTGTCCAGGCCGCGCCCGTCGTCGCTGACCTCGATGACCACGGTGCCCGATTCGTGGAAGGCGTTCAGGCGCAGCAGGCCCTCGGCCGGCTTGCCGGCGGCCAGGCGCTGCTCGGCCGCTTCGATGCCGTGGTCCATGGCGTTGCGCACCAGGTGGGTGAGCGGGTCGGCGAGCTTGTCGATCACCGACTTGTCCAGCTCGGTGTCGGCGCCATGGATCTCCAGGCGGATGCGCTTGCCCAGCTGCTGGCTGACGTCGCGCACCACGCGGTGGAAGCGCGCGAAGGTCTCGCCGATCTCGACCATGCGCAGCTTCAGCGCCGCCTCGCGGATCAGCTCCACGTGGCGGTTGACCGTCTGCGCGCTTTCGCTGCAGGCGCTGTCGCCGCCGGCTCGGGCGTGCAACTGGGCGGCGGCCGC
Organism: Pseudomonas delhiensis; assembly: GCF_900187975.1. Taxonomy (GTDB): domain Bacteria; phylum Pseudomonadota; class Gammaproteobacteria; order Pseudomonadales; family Pseudomonadaceae; genus Pseudomonas; species Pseudomonas delhiensis. Next base: position 122,909 of record NZ_FZPC01000023.1, read on the forward strand.
GCTGATGACCAGCTCGCCCACCAGGTTGATCAGCTCGTCGAGCTTGTGCGCGGCGACGCGGATCAGGCTGCTTTCCGGGGCGCGCTCGCGGGCCTTCTGCTGCTGCGCCAGGGCGGCGTTCACCGCCTGCGCCGGCACCAGCCCCTGGTCCACCAGCACGCTGCCCAGGGCGGGCTTGAGTGCGTCGCTGTGCTGTGCCTGCAGGGCCAGGCCGCGGGCCAGGTCCTGTTCGTCGAGCAGGCCGCTGGCCACCAGGATGGCGCCGATGCGCTCGTCGGCTTCGGGCAGTTCGCGCATCAGCGCCAGGTAGTCGTCCGCCTGGCTGCCCGGCGGCAGGATGCGCAGGGTGCAGAAGTCGCGGATGAATTCGAAGGCTTCCTCGATGGCGGCCCGTTCCGCCGAGCTGCACAGGGCGATCTCGAGGCCGAGGTAGCAGCGTTCGGCGTCTAGCTCTTCCAGGGCCGGCACGGCGTCGTCGATCAGGTGCAGGCAGAGCACCTCGCCCAGGCGGCCGAGGTAGCGCACGAAGGTGGCCGGGTCGAAGCCGTTGCGCAGCAGCTCGCCGTCGAAGCGCAGCGAGAGGTGCCAGGCGCCTTGCGCCTCGCAGCTGGCGCAGGCGTCCAGGCGGCCGCGGGCCGGGCAGTCGACGGCCTGGGCGGGGATCAGCTCGGGCGCGCTGCCGGCCTGCGCGGCCAGGGCGTCGAGCAGCTCGCGCTGGTGCGCCGCGTCCACCGGCAGCTCGCCGGTGGCCGGGTCGATCAGGGCGACCATCGAGGTGATCTCGTCCAGGCAGCGCAGCATCAGCGAGACCAGGTCGGCGCTGAGCGCGCGCTCGCCGTCGCGCACGGCCATCAGCAGGTTTTCCAGGTGATGGGTGAAGTTCACCAGCGGCAGCAGCGAGAACAGCCCGGCCGAGCCCTTGAGGGTGTGCATGGCGCGGAACAGCCGGGTGATGGCCTCGCCGTCGGACGGGTTGCGGTCCAGTTCCAGCAGGCATTCCTCGGCCTGTCGCGCCAGGTCGCGGGCCTCTTCGATGAAACCGCGCAGCAGTTCGCTCCATTGTTCGCCGTCGAGCATGGCATCAGGCCTCGGGCTGGGCCGCCGCGGCGGCGTAGGGCAGGGCGGCGTGCAGCCGCAGCAGGTCGACCAGCTCGCGCACCGCCTCGCTGGGCGCGTGCAGCGCCAGCACGGCGCCGTGGCGCTGCAGTTGCGCGCGCAGCGACAGCAGCAGCTGCACGCCAGCGGTGTCGATCTCGTCGATGCGGGACAGGTCCAGCGGCCATTGCCCGGCCACTTCCAGGCGGGCGCCGGCCACCGCCTCGCGCAGGGCGGCGCAGGCCTGGCCCACCTCGTAGATGGTCAGGCTGCCGGCCAGCGCCAGGGGCCGGCCGGGCTCGTCGCACAGGTGCAGCATCTCAGCCCACCAGCCGGTCCACGGCGGCCAGCAACTGGGCCGGCTGGAACGGCTTGACGATCCAGGCGCGGGCGCCGGCGGCCTGGCCTTCGGCCTTCTTGCCCTGTTCGCTCTCGGTGGTGAGCATGACGATGGGCGTGAAGCGGTATTCGGCGCGGGCCTTCAGCGCCTTGACCAGGCCGATGCCGTCGAGATTGGGCATGTTCAGGTCGCTGATGACCAGGTGCACCTTCTGGCCGCCGAGCTTGGCCAGGGCGTCGCGGCCGTCGACGGCCTCGATGACCTGGTGCCCGGCGCCGGCGAGGGTCATCTTCACCAGTTGGCGCATGGACGTGGAGTCGTCGACGATGAGTATGGTCTTGGCCATGTTGGGCTCCGGGGCGATCAGAAGAAGGTGACGTCCGAGGCGGCGCCGCGGCTCGCCGGGCGGGCGCTGCGTTCCTCGTCGGTGGTGAACTGCCGGCGCATCTCGCCGAGCCAGCGCTGTGGCTGGGCGAGGGCCGCGTCGCCGCTGGCGACGGCCTGGTGCAGGCGGCCGATGTCGCCCTGCAGGTGGTCGAGGATCTGGTCGCTGCGGTCCTGGAACTGCAGGCCGACGATGATTTCCTGGATGTCCGCCTGGGTGACGCGGGTGTCCTGCTGCAGCTCGGCGGCACTGGCGGTGAGCGCCGCCAGGTTGCGCGAGAGGTTCTGCAGGATGTCGGCGGCGACGCCGTCCAGGTAGTCGAGGTTGTCTTCCTCGCGGCTGGACAGCTCCTGCGCCGCGGTGACGGTGGCGTGGATGGCCTGGTTGATCTCGCCGACCTTCTCGACCATGCGCTGGCCGGTGTCGGCCGAGAGCTTCGACAGCTTGCGCACCTCGTCGGCCACCACCGAGAAGCCGCGCCCGTATTCCCCGGCGCGGGCGGCCTCGATGGCGGCGTTGAGGGCCAGCAGGTTGGTCTGGCTGGCGATGTCCTGCACGTGCTTGGACATGCCCTGCAGTTCGCTGGCGTAGCCGCTGAGGTTGCCGATGGTGCCCAGCAGCTCGTTCTTGCGCACGCTGGCGGCGTGGAAGGCCTCGGTGACCTCGTGCAGGCGCTGCTGGGCCTGGCGCAGGTCGTGGCCCAGGCCCTCGCCGCCGGTGACGCTTTCGGAGCGGGCGAGGGTCTGCTGCAGGCGCTCGGCCAGGGCGGCGAAGCGCGAGAACAGCTCGCCGACGTTGCCGGCCAGCAGCTTGCGCACCTGCTCCAGGTTCTGCTGCCAGGCCGGCAGCACGGCGTGCAGCAGGGGCTGGCAGTCGACGGCGGCAGGCGCCTCGGCGGCGGTGGCGGCGGGCTCGGCCGGCAGCGCCGCGCGCGGGCGCAGCGCAAGGCCGGCGGCACCGGCCACGGCCAACCCGGCCGCAGCCACCCACGGCTGGGCGAAACCCAGGCCGGCGAGGCCCAGGGCGATTCCTGTCCAGAAGATCGAGTAGGCGAACACGGCGGCGCTCACGCAAGGGGGGATATGGCTGCGAACGATAGTGCCGGCGGGGCTGCGCGAAAATCGGGGAAACCCCTATGCGCCCCTAGGGGGTGGTGGGGGGAGGGTGTAGGGGCTGTCCGCCGTCGTCCGTGCCGCCGGGGGCGTCCGGCGTGGGCGGTGAGTCCAATCGCGGACTCTGTCCGCGATTTGGCGGATAACGCGGTAGGCGTTATGCGCCCTACGGAGAGGCCGGGAGCTTCGTGGTTCCACACGCATCACACCGAACGGTTGTGGTGGTTAGGGAGGGGGAGCGGAGTCAAGGTTTGGTAGAGGTGCGTGGGCGAAGTCCGCCCCTTTCTCTGAAGGAAGAGGGGGCTGTCCCGAGCAGGCGGATAACGCAGCGTCAGCCGGCAAGTTCGTAGGGCGAATAACCGTTCGCGGTTATCCGCCGTTGGCCGTGCCACCGGGGGTGTCCGGCGTGGGCGGTGAATCCAATCGCGGACGGAGTCCGCTCCTACGCCCGTGCTTCCTGGAACTGTAGGAGCGGACTTTGTCCGCGATCACTGTACAAGGCAAAGACCCGCCGAAGCGGGCCTTTGCCTTTAGCGGCGAACTCAGAAGCTCTGCGGCATCTCCCCGCGCGCCAGGCGGGCGTTGATGTCGGCCACCACCGCCGGCAGCTCGGCGATGGTGTCGATCAGGTAGTGC
>NZ_FZPC01000050.1 GCF_900187975.1 Pseudomonas delhiensis
AGCTTGACGCTGTACAGGCCGAGCACGTCCATGCCGAGGCCGACGGTGCCCTGGGTGAAGCCGGACTTGAAGTCGAGGATGAAGTTCTGCGTCCACTCCTCGGCCTTGCCCTGGGCGGCGTCGCCCGTGTAGTCGCGGTTCATGTAGAAGTTGCGCAGCGTCAGGCTGGACCTGGCGTCTTCCAGGAAGCCATCGGCGAAGGCGGGGAGGGCGGTACCGGCCAGGGCCAGGGTGCAGACGAGACGGTGCTTGGTCGGGCGGATCATTGTTGTTGTTCTCCGTTTCTTGGGCAAAGCGTCGCCGGCCAGCGGCGCGGTGGCGTCGCTGGTGGGCGGTGAAGCTGGGCGGGGGAGTGGGGTTAGCGCGGGGCCTTGCCGGCCACCGAGTAGCGCACCTGCTGGTTGCGCGTCTTCATGAAGTCTTCCAGGCTCTGGCCGCGCATGGCGGCGTAGATGTCCAGGTTGGAGACGCCCAGCACGGCGCCGAGTTTCTCCAGCACGAAGAAGATCACCCCGTAGTGGATCAGCCCGCGCCAGTCGCGGCGGCGCAGCAGGTCGCGCTCTTCCTCGCAAAGGCCGGCCTCGGCGTAGAGCGCCTCGGGCTCGGCGAGGAAGCGCTGGCGCCACTGCGGCTCGATCATGCGGTGGAGGAACTTGTTCAGCCGGTAGCCCTTGGCGCTGCGCTCCAGGGTGTAGGGGTAGGTGCCTTCCAGCTGCTCCGCGCCGGCCAGCTGGTGGCGCATGTGCCGGCGGTGGCGCTCGATGGCCGGGGCCGGCAGGGCCTGGTCGCGGTTCTGCAGCAGCAGGGTAGCGATACCGGTCATGGACGGCAGGTAGTAGTCCTGGTGCAGCTTGTCGACGCGGGCGGACAACGCGCCGCGCATGATCAGCCAGGTGATCACCTCGGCGCCCTCCATGCCGCCGAGGGTGGCGTATTCGGCGACGGTCATTTCGGTCAGGCGCTCGGGGTCGTCGACCAGCAGCTCGATGAACTGCGCGTCCCATTCCGGGTTGTTGAAGCCGCAGCGCTCGCCGTGGACCTGGTGCGACACGCCGCCGGTGGCGACGATGGCGACCTTGAGGTCCTCCGGGTAGCTCTCGATGGCGCGGCGCAGGGCCTGGCCCAGCTTGTAGCAGCGCCGCGCGCTGGGGATCGGCAGCTGCAGCACGCCGACCTGCAGCGGGACTATCCGCAGCGGCCAGCCGTCGGCGCAGGGCAGCAGCGCCGACATCGGCGAGAAGAAGCCGTGGTCCAGCGGCTTGTCGCGGAAGAAGCTCATGTCGAACTCGTCGGCCATCAGGCTTTCGCCGATGTGCCGCGACAGCGCCGCGTGGCCGCCCACCGGCGGCAGCTCGCGCGGGTTGCCGCCCTCGTCGGCGACGCCGTACCGGTCGTCGACGCCGAGGGTGAAGGCGCTGTAGTGGTCGAAGAAGAACGAGGTGACGTGGTCGTTGAAGATGTAGAAGAGCACGTCCGGCCGCTGCTCCTGGAGCCAGGCGCGGATCGGCTCGAAGCCCTCGAAGATCGGCGCCCAGGCCGCCTCCTGCTGTTTGTCGTGGTCGACGGCGAAGCCGATGGTCGGGGTGTGGGAGACGGCTAGGCCACCAATGATGCGTGCCATGACGGGGTCCTCTGGTTCAGGTTACTGCGTGGCCAGGGCCTGGCTCGCGCGGCGCCGGGCGTGGCCGTTGGCCAGGATCGCCAGGGCCGCGGCGAACGCCGGCAGGCCGAGGAAGGTGAACAGCAGCGGCAGGCCCAGGCCGAGGCTGAGCACCGCGCCGCCGACGAGCGAGCCGAAGATGGCGCCGAAGCGGCCGATGCCGAGCATCCAGCTTACCCCGGTGGCGCGGAACTCGGTGGGGTAGTAGCCCGGGGCGAAGGCGTTGAGGCCGGTCTGCGCACCGCTCATGCAGAAGCCGGCGGCGGCCACGCCCACTACCAGCAGGCTGGACTCCAGGCTCAGCGCGCCGAGCGATACGATGCACAGGCCGCCCAGGGCGTAGGCGATGGCGATGACGCGGTTGGGGTTGCGCCTGTCCATGATCCAGCCGACCACGATGGCGCCGACGGTGCCGCCGATCTGGAACAGCCCGGTGATGGTCGCGGCGCGCTCGATGGACAGGCCGCCGTCGCGCAGCAGGGTGGGCAGCCAGCCCATGGTCAGGTAGATCACCAGCAGGCCCATGAAGTAGGTGGCCCACAGCGCCAGGGTGCCCAGGCGGTAGCGCTCGGTGAACAGCAGGCGCACCGGGGCCTTGTGCTGCACCGGCGGTTCGCTGACGGTGAAGCGGGTGCCAGCGGCGAAGCGCCCGCCCAGCTTCGCCAGGGCCGCGGCGATCTGCTCGGCCGGGGCCTTGTGCGCGGCCATGAAGCGGGCGGATTCCGGCAGCAGCCACAGCAGGAAGGGCAGCAGGGCCAGCGGCAGCAGGCCGCCGGCGAGCAGCACCGCCTGCCAGCCGTGGTGCGGGATCAGCCAGGCGGCGAGGAAGCCGCCCAGGCCCGAGCCCATGTTGAAGCCGGTGAACATGATGGTGATCAGCAGCGAGCGGCTGCGCTCGGGCAGGTATTCGGCCAGCAGCGTGGTGCTGTTGGGCATGGCGGCGCCCAGGGCGACGCCGGTGAGCAGGCGCAGGATCGCCAGTTCGTAGGGGCTGCGGGCGAAGGCGCAGGCCAGGCTGAGCAGGCTGAAGCCGGTGACCGCGATCAGCAGCACCTTCTTGCGCCCGAGGCGGTCGGCGTAGGGGCCGGCGGTCAGCGCGCCAATGGCCAGGCCGATCATACCGGCGCTCATCACCGGGCCGAAGGCGGCGCGGGACAGGCCCCACTCCTGCATCAGCGACGGGGCGATGAAGCCCATCACGGCCACGTCGAAGCCGTCGAACAGGACGATGAGGAAGCACAGGGACAGGATCAGCCACTGGTAGGGCGAGATTGGGCGGCTGTCGATCCAGTCTTTGACATCGACGGTCTCCATGCCACCGGGGTTTTGCTTGAGCATTCGCGTTCACCTTTTGTTCTTGTAGTGGTGAAAATTCCAACAGGCTTCGAAAACGATGATGACCGGCAGGAATCACCTCGCCGTTTTTCGGCGTGGGGCGACTGTAAGGCTCAAGGGGCGGGGCCTGCCTCTGGGAAATCCTTAAGCGGGTATCGGTTTTGTTTATGGGGTGCTTGCGCAGGCGTTGCCGGGGCCGGCGACGCCTGGCGGGCGGGTTTCACTGGCTGAGTTCCTCGTGGTAGTCGGCCTGGCCCTGGCGCCAGTAGGCGGCGACGCGCATGGCTTCCTTCGGCTGGCCCTTGTCCAGCAGCAGGTTGCGCACGCGGACCATGGCCGCGGCCTCGCCGGCGCCCCAGGCGAAGCCTTCGCCGGCGGGCAGGCCCAGGGCCTCGACGGCGGCCAGCAAGGCCTGGTCGTCGTCGAACCATTGCAGCTGGAGGTCGGCGGCGCTGGCGAACCGGCGGCGGTCGGCCGCCTCCACCTGCAGCAGGACGATGGCGCGGGTGCCCGCCGGCATCTCCTCCAGGCGCCGGTGCACGGCGGGCAGGCCGGTGGCGTCGGCGACGAACAGGTGCCAGTCGAAGTCCGGCGGGACGATCATCGAGCCGCGCGGGCCGCCGATCACCGCGTGGTCGCCGACCTGGGCCTGCTCGGCCCACTGGCAGGCCTTGCCGTGGCCGTGCAGGGCGAACTCCAGGGTCAGCTCGCGGGCCTGGGCGTCGAAGCGGCGCGGGGTGTAGTCGCGGCGCACGATGCTGCCGTCGTCGTCCTCGAACATGAACTTGACGTGGTCGTCGAAGCCGGCGGACACGAAGTCGGCCAGGGCCTCGCCGGCGAAGGTGAGGCTGACGAAATGCGGGCTGAGCTGTTCGCGGCGGGCGACCTGCACTTCGCGCATGCGCAGTTCGTGGCGGACGCGGTGCACGCGGCGTTGCGGGGTGGCTTGGGTCATGGGTGGCCCTCTTGGGCTATGGTTGATAATATCAACGATCATAAGAATCATTAGTTGATAAAGTCAACCGTATAGCCATGAAAGCCGACGACGTCCTCGAAACCATCCATGCCGTCATGCACCTGTACCGTTCGCGGCAGTACCGCGAACTGCGCGACGGCCCCCATGAACTGACTCACATGGAATTCAAGGTGCTGGCCTTCTTCGCCCGCCGTCCGGGCGCCACCCAGCGCCAGCTGGTGGAGCACAGCGGCCGCGACAAGGCGCAGATCGCCCGGCTGATCCAGGGGCTGCGCAATCGTGGTTTGCTGGAGGGTAGCGCCGATGCATTGGACAAGCGCAGCGTATGCTTGAGCCTGAGCGCCGAAGGTGAGGCGGTTTATGCCGAGGTGGAAGGGCAGGGCCGGCATTTGTCGGAGGTGGCGGTGCGGGGCTTCAGCGCGCAGGAGCGGGAGCAGTTGCAGGGGTTGTTGGCGCGGGTGGAGGCGAATCTGCAGACGGAGTGAGGGGGCTCGCCGGTGGTTTTGGTGGGTTGGGTGGGCGCCTCTCCCTAACCCTCTCCCTTCAGGGAGAGGGTTAGGGAGAGGGAACGGAATCAACCCAAACACCGCAGTTCCCGGTAAACCTCGTTCGCGAGCAAGCTCGCTCCTACGAAAAGCTGGCCGATGCCCGAGCGCAATAGCGGCCCCCGTAGGAGCGGGCCCTGCCCGCGATTCGCGCGCAGGGCGCGCTCCTACAGGGACATGGCGCGTATCAACCCTCCACCACCCGGTAGCACGGCTCGTAGGCCGCGCCGCCCGGCAGCTTCATCCGGTGCTGCTTGACGAAGGCGTGCAGCAGCTCGTCCAGGCGGCGCATCAGCGCCGGTTCGCCGTGGATCTCGTAGGGGCCGAACTCCTCGATCGCCCGCACGCCCTTTTCCTTGACGTTGCCGGCGACTATCCCGGAGAACGCCCGGCGCAGGTTGGCCGCCAGTTCATGGGGCGGCAGGTCGGTGCTCAGCTGCAGGCCGGCCATGTGCTCGTGGGTGGGGTCGAAGGGGCGCTGGAAGCCGACGTCGATCTTCAGCAGCCAGTTGAAGTGGAAGGCGTCGTTGCGCTCGCGGCGGAACTGCTTGACCTCCTTCAGGCCCTGGGCCATGTGCCGCGCCACTTCGGCGGGGTTGTCGACGATGATCTGGTAGCGCCGCTGCGCCGCCTCGCCCAGGGTGGCGCCGACGAAGGCGTGCAGTTGCTCGAAGTAGGCCGAGGCGCTGCGCGGGCCGGTGAGCACCAGGGGGAAGGGCAGGTCCTGGTTGTCCGGGTGCATGAGGATGCCCAGCAGGTAGAGGAACTCCTCCGCCGTGCCGACGCCGCCGGGGAAGATGATGATGCCGTGGCCGACGCGGACGAAGGCCTCCAGGCGCTTCTCGATGTCCGGCAGTATCACCAGCTCGTTGACGATGGGGTTGGGCGCCTCGGCGGCGATGATTCCCGGCTCGGTCAGGCCCAGGTAGCGGCCGCCGTGGTGGCGCTGCTTGGCATGGCCGATGGTGGCGCCCTTCATCGGCCCCTTCATCACGCCCGGCCCGCAGCCGGTGCACACGTCCAGGTTGCGCAGGCCCAGCTCGTGGCCGACCTTCTTGGTGTACTTGTATTCCTCGGTGCTGATGGAGTGGCCGCCCCAGCACACGACTATCTTCGGCTCCACGCCCGGGCGCAGGGTGCGCGCGTTGCGCAGCAGGTGGAAGACGTAGTCGGTGATGCCCTGGGAGGTGTGCAGGTCGACGCGCTGGTCGTCCAGCTCGTTGGCGGTGTAGACGATGTCGCGCAGGGCGCTGAAGAGCATCTCGCGGGTGCCGGCGATCATCTCGCCGTCGACGAAGGCGTCGGCCGGCGCGTTGACCAGCTCCAGGCGCACGCCGCGGTCCTGCTGGTGGATGCGCACCTCGAAGTCGCGGTAGGCGTCGAGGATGGTCTTGGCGTTGTCGATGCGCGCGCCGGTGTTGAGGATGGCCAGGGCGCACTGGCGGAACAGTTGGTAGACGCTGCCCGAGCCGGCTTCGCTGAGTTGCTGGACTTCGCGCTGGGACAGGGTTTCGAGGGTGCCCTTGGGGCTGACCGAGGCATTGATGGTGGGTCTGGGGGACATTACAGCTTCCATTGGTGCGGATGCCCGGGAGGGCACCTGGGTACTCGACCGCGCGCTGGCGGTGTCCTGCCCCGGTGTGGCCGCAAGGGCGGCCCGGTGAGGGTGGGGCTTATCCGGATAGTAGTGCGTGGGGAGCGAGGCGGCGAGCCCTGCGGATTGCCATCATGGCGGCGGGCCGGCCTCGGCCGCCCGCCGGGAGGCGGGAGCCGGACGACGGGGAAGAGGCGTTCAGCCGGCCAGGGCGGCCAGCGGAATGCCTTCGTGGTTGGGCAGGTAGCCGTTGCCCAGGGACAGGCTGACCGGCTGGCGCTGTGGCTTCAGGAAGCCCAGCAGGGCGTCGCGGGTGTCCTGCCAGCCCTGCTTGTGCTCGACGTCGATGAAGTGCCCGGCGTTGCGGATGGTGCGGAACTCGCAATCGCGGATCAGCTGCTGGAACAGCTTGGCCTCGGCCGGGGTGGTGTAGATGTCCAGCTCGCCGTTGACGAACAGCAGCGGGATGTCGATGGCGGCGAACTTCTCCATGTAGCTCTCGGCGCTGAGCTTGAGCACCTGGCAGACGTGGAAGTGCATCTGCCGGTACTCGTGATCGTCCAGGCCGGCGACGTGGCGGAAGTTGTAGCGCTTGAACAGCTGCGGCAGGTAGCGGCCGATGGTGTCGTTGACCAGGTTGGCGACGTTCGGCCGGTCGCAGGCGCCGAGGTAGTCCAGGCCGCGGTGCAGGTAGTCCAGCATCGAGGCGTTGAGCAGCGGCGAGAAGGAGCTGATCACCGCCTTGCGGATGCGGCTCGGGCGCTGCGCCAGGGCCAGCAGGGTGGCCACCCCGCCCCAGGAGAAGGACATCACCACGTCGGCGCGGTAGTGCTCGATCAGGCCCAGCAGCAGCTGCGCCTCGTACTCCTTGCTGATGAACTCGCGGCAGTCGTTGTGCGCCTTGGACCCGCCGGCATAGGGCTGGTCGTAGCAGACCACGTTGAAGTGCGGTTGCAGGTATTTCACCGTTTGCGCAAAGGAGGCGGTAGTGGACAGCGAGCCGTTGACCAGGATGATGGTCTGGCGTGCTTCCCTGTTGGCGTGGAACTCCGTGTATACCCGGTGTTGCAGAATCTCGACGACGGCGGTTTCCGGCCTCATGTCGCTTCCTCCATACGCAGCTCGAATGGATGCACCCCACGATCGGGTGCGAGAGAACTACCAGGCAGAAGGAAAGCGCCTCGAGGTGACAGCTTCATGTCACCCGGCGAAAGTTCATATTTTCTTTATTTTCAAAAACTTATATTTGCAAAAGCGTAGCGTCGAACCTCTTTTCGAGGGCCGTGCGCGGGGGCTTTCGAGGCAGGTAGGAAAGGCCGGGCGGGGAAGTGCCGGGCGGAAAAATCTTCTTGGACGTGATGCGTGACCGATGAGTCACGCATGGGGCAGAGTTAAGCAGGACGGTTCGTCGACCGCAACCCTGTGCCGGGCGTTTTCCCACTGCCGTCGACCGGGAATCCGACGAACTGCGTTTTTCCGGCAAAAGGCCAGCGCCCTATTACACTTTCCTTCAGTCGTTTCCTGCGAATCCTCCAGCCGCGGAAGAGGTCGTCGCGCTCCTCCCTGGCCGACACAATGGATGGGTCGGATTCATGGTCGTGCACCCTGTTTTGCGAACCGGGCTGGCTTTCGCCGTGCTGGCCTGCCTGTGCCTGCCCGCGGCCGCGGACGATCGCTACGGCTGCACGCAACCCGTGCGCCTGGCGTTCTACCGCAACCAGGTGTTCTACCACGACGGCAAGGGCCTGGACGCCGACCTGGTGGCCGAGCTGGCGCGCCGCACTGGCTGCGCCTTCGAGGTCTCGGTGCGGCCACGGGCGCAGATCTGGACGGCCCTGCAGCGTGGCGAGCTGGACATGGCCACCAGCGCCGTGGCCACCGCCGAGCAACGCCGCTACGCCTACTTCGTGCCCTACCTGCACCTGCGCGAGCGGCTGATAGTGCCGCTGGACCTGTCCGCCGACCTGCACAGCCTGGACGACTTCCACGCGCTACCGGGCGTGCGCCTGGGCGCGGTCGCCGGCTACAACCACGGCCCCTACCTGGACGCCATGCTGCGCATCCTGCGCAGCGAGGGGCGGGTGCGCGAATACGTCGACGAGACGGCCTGCTTCAACGCATTGCTGGGTGGCGAGGTGGACGGGCTGATCGGCCACGAGCTGAGCCTGGCCGGCCTGCTCCACGACCCGGCGCTGCGCCACCGCTTCCGCGGCATCGACGTGACCCGCGGGGCCGGCGTGCCGCGCAGCCTGGTGCTGGCCCGCGGGCGTTTCAGCGCGGCGCAGAGCGCGCAGTGGCAGCGCCTGTTCGAGGACCTGCGGCTGGACGGCTCGCTGGCCCGCATCTTCCTCGGCAACGCGCCGCTGGACGTCGCGGCGTCGCTTCTCGACAACGGCTACCGACCGACGCCCGATGGGCTCGGCGAACAGGACGAGGCACCATGAGGGCAGACAAGCGCGGCATTCCCCTGCAGGTCCTGGTGACCGGCGCCATCATCCTGAGCATGCTGGTGCTGGCCGTGTCGCTGCTGGTGCAGGGCTACCGCGGCGTGGAAGGGGCGCTGGTGACGGCGGCGGGCGAGTCCGCGGCGCAACTGGGGGTGACGGTCAACGAGCGCATCCGCCGCCTGCTCGACCCGGCGCAGAACACCCTGCGCCTGCTCAGCTACGACGGCATCTCGCAGACCGACAACCTGCCGGCGCGCCTGGAGCGCCTGCCCATGCTGGCGGAGAACCTGCGCGCCAACCGCACCCTGAGCGCGCTCTACGTCGGCTACCCGAACGGCGAGTTCCTGCTGATCCGCGCCCTGCGCACGGCGAAGGCGCGGCAGGCGCTCAAGGCGCCGGACAGGACCCTCTACCTGGTGCAGAGCCAGACCCTCGGCGAGCAGGGCGCGCTGGTCGGCGAGTGGCGCTTCTACGATGCGCGGCTGCAACTGCTGCAGCGCCAGGAGCGCCCCGACTACCGCTACGACCCGCGCCAGCGGCCCTGGTACAAGGACGCCTACACCGGCAAGGGCACGGTGCTGACGCAGCCCTACGTGTTCTTCACCACCCAGGAGATCGGCCTGACCCTGGCCCTGCGCAGCGTCGACGGCGCGGCGGTGATCGGCATGGACGCCTCGGTGGACGACCTGGCCACCGAGATGGGCGACCTGCGCCAGACCGCCAACACCGAGCTGGCGGTGCTCGGCGCGCAGAACACGGTGATCGCCTACCCGGACCTGGGGCGCCTGCTGCGCCACGACGACCACGAGGTGCGCCTGGCCCACCTCGACGAACTCGGCGTGCCCAGCCTGGAGCGCCTGGTGGAGCTCGGCGGCCCGGCCGGCACGCCGCAGCGCTACCAGGTGGCGGGCGAGGACTGGTACGGCATCTGGGTGCCGCTGGTGAGCTTCGCCAGCGGCCAGGCGCGGGTGCTGATCGGCATCCCGGCCGACGAACTGCTGGCCGGCGCGCGCCAGGTGCTGTTGCGCCAGGCCGCCTGGAGCGGCGCGCTGCTGCTGGCCCTGCTGCTGCTCGGCTGGCTGATCGGCCGGCGCATCGCCCGCCCGCTGCGGGCCCTGGCCGACCAGGTGGGGGCGCTGGCGGCCTTCGACTTCGCCCGGCCGGTGGGCGTCGACTCGAAGATCCGCGAGGTGCGCGAACTGAGCCGGGTGCTCGGCGGCATGTCGCGGACCATCCACAACTTCCAGGGCATCACCCTGAGCCTGAGCCGCGAGACGCGCCTGGACAGCATGCTCGCCGAGGTGCTCACGCGCCTGGTGGAGGCCACCGGCGTGCGGGGCGGCGCGGTGTACCTGCTGCAGGAGCAGGACAACCGCCTGGTGCAGGCCTGCGCGGTGAACGGCGGGCACTACCCGCAGTCGCTGCTCATCGAAGGCTTCGACGAGGCGCAGCTGGCCAGCCTGGTGGATCAGGCCCTGAGCGGCCGCGGCCGGCACATGGAGGTGCCGCTGCGCAACCGCAGCGAGGAGCTGCTGGGCATGCTGGTGCTGCAGCTGCAGGAGGAGGGCGAGCGCCGGCGCCAGCCGCGGCGGCCGTTCAAGCGCTTCGTCGAGGAGCTGTCCGGGGCCGCCGCCGTGGCCATCGAGACGCGCCAGCTGATCGAGGCGCAGCAGCGCCTGCTGGACGCCATCATCAAGCTGCTGGCCGATGCCATCGACGCCAAGAGCCCCTACACCGGCGGCCACTGCGAGCGGGTGCCGCAGCTGGCCGACATGCTGGTGCAGAAGGCCATCGACGACCGCGACGGGCCCTACGCGGCCTTCGCCATGAGCGACGCCGAGCGCTACGAATTCCAGATCGCCGCCTGGCTGCACGACTGCGGCAAGATCACCAGCCCCGAGTACGTGGTGGACAAGGCCACCAAGCTGGAGACCCTGTACAACCGCCTGCACGAGGTCCGCATGCGCTTCGAGGTGCTCTGGCGCGACGCCGACATCCGCTACTGGCGCGACCGCGCCGAGGGCGGCGAGGAGGCGGCCCTGGGCGAGCGGCGCGATGCCGAGCAGCAGGCGCTGCGCGAGGACTTCGCCTTCGTCGCCCAGGCCAACGTCGGCGGCGAGTTCATGCGCGACGAGGACATCGAGCGCCTGGCGCGCATCGGCGAGCGCCGCTGGTGGCGGCACTTCGACGACCGCATCGGCATTTCCCACGACGAGGCCGAGCGCCTGGTGGCGACGCCGGCCGAGCCGCTGCCGGTGGAGGAGCGCCTGCTGGCCGACAAGCCGTCGCACCAGGTGCCCTGGGGCGAGCGCAAGCCGCCGGTGGCCCGGGACGACCCGCGCAACGCCTGGGGCTTCGACATGCGCCTGCCGGCCTTCGCCAGCCACTACGGCGAACTGTACAACCTGGGCATCCGCCGTGGCACCCTGACCGACGAGGAGCGCTTCAAGATCAACGAGCACATCGTCCAGACGCTGATGATGCTCAGCGCGCTGCCGCTGCCCAGGCACCTGCGCCGGGTGCCGACCATCGCCGCCAACCACCACGAGAAGATGGACGGCACTGGCTACCCGCGGCGGCTGTCGGGCGAGGACATGAGCATTCCCGAGCGGATCATGGCCATCGCCGACATCTTCGAGGCGCTGACCGCCGCCGACCGCCCCTACAAGGCGCCGAAGACGCTCTCCGAGTCGCTGAAGATCCTCGCCTGCATGGCCCGCGACCGCCACGTGGACGCGGGGCTGTTCCGGCTGTTCGTGGCCGGCGGCGTCTACCGCGAATACGGCGAGCGCTTCCTGCGGCCGGAGCAGATGGACGTGGTGGACGAGGCGGCGCTGCTGGCGATCGTCGAGGCGGGCCAGGCGGAGAAGGCCTGAGCCGCAGCGTAATGCTGTTCACTACGGCGTTATCCGCCGAATCGCGGACAGAGTCCGCCTACCCCGCCACCGCTGTCCCACCTGTAGGAGCGGGCCCTGCCCGCGAATCGCGCGCAGGGCGCGCTCCTACAATGGGAATGGCGCGGGTGAGGGCGGACTCTGTCCGCGATAGGACTCACCGGCCACGCCGGACGCCCCGGTGGCACGAGCAGCTCCCTCTCCCTCCGGGGGCCGCGTCAGCGCGGCGAGTCCAGCGCCACGCTGCCCTCGGCCTGGAACAGCACCAGGTGGTCGGCGGCCACGCCGATGCCGACTTCCTCGCCCGGCTGGTGGTCGGCATGGCTGGGGAAGATCGACTCCAGCAGGGTGCCGGTGGCCAGTTGCAGGCGGTACAGGGTGGCCGCGCCGAGGAACGACTTGCCGACGATGCGCGCCTTCAGCGGGCCCTGCGGGGCGTAGACCAGGTCGTCCGGGCGCAGCAGCACGTCCACCGCGCTGCCCTGGGGCAGGCTGTAGGCGCGGTTGCCGCGCAGCACGCCCAGTTCGGTCTGCACGCTGTCCGGGTCGAGCATCTGTCCGCGGATGAAGTAGCCCTGGCCGATGAAGCTGGCGACGAAGGGCGTCTGCGGCTCGTGGTAGAGGTTGAAGGGGGTGTCCCACTGCTCCAGGTGGCCGTGCTTGAACACGCCGACCTGGTCGCTGACGGCGAAGGCCTCTTCCTGGTCGTGGGTCACCAGCACGGCGCTGGTGCCGCGTGCCTTGAGGATCTCGCGGACCTCGTGGCTGAGCTTGCGGCGCAGCTCCACGTCGAGGTTGGAGAAGGGTTCGTCGAGCAGCAGCAGCAGCGGTTCGGGGGCCAGCGCGCGGGCCAGGGCCACGCGCTGCTGCTGGCCGCCGGACAGCTCGTGGGGGTAGCGCCGGCCGAGCTTGTCGAGCTTCACCAGCTCCAGCAGCTCGGTGACGATGCGCCGGCGCTCGGGGTGCTTGCGGATGCCGAAGCCGACGTTGTCCTCCACCGTCAGGTGCGGGAACAGCGCGTAGTCCTGGAACACCATGCCGATGCGGCGCTTCTCCGGCGCCAGGGTGAAGCCGGGGCGCGAGATGGTCTCGCCGGCCAGGTGGATCTCGCCCTCCTGCACCGGCTCGAAGCCGGCGATGGCGCGCAGGATGGTGGTCTTGCCGCAGCCGGAGGGGCCCAGCAGGCAGCCGATGTCGCCGGCGTTCAGGTGCAGGCTGACGTCCTGTACCACGCGCTGCTGCCCATAGCCACAGGAGAGGTTTCTGAGTTCGAGCAACAACGGTCGGGTCATGGATGGTGCCGTGGAGAAAGAAGCGGAGGCAGAGAGTTTACACGTGGCGAATGAGAATTACTCGCCAACGCGATGCCGGCGACCCCGTGCCGCACGGCAGGCCGGGGCCGTGCGGCGGCAATGGGGGCTCAGGCGTAGTGGGCGTGTTCGACCAGCAGTTCGAGCAGCGCCTTCTGCGCGTGCAGGCGGTTCTCCGCCTGGTCCCAGGCCACCGAGCGCGGGTCGTCCAGCAGGTCCTCGCTGATCTCCTCGCCACGGTGCGCCGGCAGGCAGTGCATGAACAGCACGTCCGCGGCGGCGCCGTCGAGCAGCTCGCGGCTCACCTGGTAGGGGCGGAAGGTGCGCAGGCGCGCGGCGGCCTCGTCTTCCTGGCCCATGGAGGCCCAGACGTCGGTGCTCACCAGGTGCGCGCCGGCCACCGCTTCGCGCGGGTCGCGGACCACGCGCACGCGCTCGCCGGCCAGGGCCTGCAGCGCGGCGCTGGGCTCGTAGCCCTCGGGGCAGGCCACGCGCAGCTGGAAGTCGAAGCGGATGGCCGCCTCGATGTAGCTGTTGCACATGTTGTTGCCGTCGCCGATCCAGGCCACGGTCTTGCCGGCGATGCTGCCGCGGTGTTCGTGGAAGGTCTGCATGTCGGCCAGCAGCTGGCAGGGGTGCAGGTCGTCGGACAGGCCGTTGATCACCGGCACCCGCGAGTTGGCGGCGAACTCGGTGAGGGTGCTGTGGGCGAAGGTACGGATCATCACCGCGTCGACCATGCGCGACATCACCTTCGCCGCGTCGGCGATGGGCTCGCCGCGGCCCAGCTGGGTGTCGCGCGGGGAGAGGAAGATCGCCTGGCCGCCGAGCTGGATCATGCCGGCCTCGAAGGAAATCCGCGTCCGGGTGGAGGCCTTCTCGAAGATCATGCCCAGCACGCGGTTCTTCAGCGGCTCGTAGAGCACGCCTCGGTCGCGCAGGTCCTTCAGCTCGCTGCCACGGCGGATCAGACCGAGGAGTTCGTCGGTCGTGTAATCCAGCATCGAGAGGAAATGCCTTGCGCTCATGATTCAGTACCTACTGCTTGTTCTCAGATTGCGGCCGAGGGTCTGGCCGGCTTTTCGAGAAAAAACGGACTGAACCTGCGGCCTGACCGCATGCAGCGGAAATTTAGGGGGAAGACGCGATCCTATAAGGAAATGTCGCGCTTTGTAAACTCCCGCTTACTCTGGCGCGGCCTGCAGAGGATTTGCTATTTCGCCTGTACCACTTTCATACCATTTGCAGGAGAACTTTCGAGCTTGCCTATCTCTGCCCAATCCGAAGTGGAGTTGAGCCATTTCGCGTAGGTCGAAAGAAGCATTTGTACGCTATGGCCAAGCTGGTTGGCAATGAACGCCGGATTCATGCCTGCCATGATGCACATGGTCGCGTAGGTATGGCGGGTGTCGTACTGTCGCCGGCGACGAATCTTCAGCGTAGCCAGCGTCTGCAGAAGATACTTCTTGGTGGTGTTGTCCGACCTGATGTATGGGCCACTGCTATCGGCTGGGGCGAAAACGTGTTCGCTTCTGGCTTTCGTCAGTGGCTCAACGACCTCTAGGGCATGTATGGCCCTATCATTCAGAAGCACCGTTCGGTCCCGCTTCGTCTTCACGCGCTGATGGATTTCTCCATGCACGCGTACCTTCCCCACATGTGCAGTCCGCTTGCGCATATCCACGTCGCTCCATTTCAGTGCCGTCATTTCCGACGGACGCATCCCCGTGAAGAACGCGAATTCGAAGTACGCCGCATAGACCGCCAGCAGTCCGTCAAGCGTCTCGTACATGGTGCGAATGATCAGCTCGGCCTCATCCCGCTCGAATGGATCAATCAAGCGCTTCTGCAGCTTTGGCCTGGCTATCCCTGCGAATGGGTTGCGGTCAATGTACCCATCCGCAACGGCAGACTTGAAGATCGAAGAGCCCTTATCGATTGCGTTCCTTCTCACGCCAGGCGAAGGCCAATCAGTAGTCGCAATGATCCTGCGGATTTCGCCAGACTTGATGGTGTCAAGGCGCCTGGTGGCGAAATGCGGCATCCAGTACCGATTCAGGGTGGCCTTGTAGTTTCGGCGAGTGCTATCAACGATTTCCCGGCTATCCAGCCAGGTCTGCGCATACTCGCCGAACGAGGGGGTTTTGTGATCGAGGGTGTAGGAGGACGTCGGGAAGAGCTCGGCGTATTTGTCGTCATCCAGTACGCCGAGCTTGATGAGCTGTTTTACTTGAGCTCGTAGACCGCCTGCCGCGGCGATCCCTTGCGGGGTTGGCGGATAGGCAAGGGTTTCACACCGACGCTCACCATTCCATGTGAAACGGATGCGGACCGAGTTGCCGACGACCTCAACGCCGCTCGGTCTGTCCACAGGCTTTCGACCCATTCGTCGTATCTCCGCTTGCTGTAGATGATGCGGCCGTCGATCTTCGACCAGACGCCTTCAGGGATGATTTTTCGTTCGCGCTTGCGCTCCAGCGCCTTCTGCGTGGTGCCGATCAGGAAGGCGAGGCGCGCTTCGGATATCTTGTCGACGTCCTCGTTGAAGCTTTCTGCCTGGGGCATGGGCAATACCTCATCGCGCCGCTGGTGCGGCGATGGTGGAATGGTGATCAGAACTTGGGCTGCAGGTAGAACCAACGTCCTTTGATGAACTCGGCGCGCTCAGCCCGAGAAGGCCAGCGCTGGCCGATGGCGCCGCACTTGCTACAGCGAATATGTAGGGGCGTGGAGAATATCCAGGTATGGCGGTCTGGAGGGCAGGGCGGATCGCTCATTTCCCGCCTCCTCCCATGGCCGCGTCGATTGCAGCGTCCAGGGCTTCCAGACGCAGTCCTTCGCCTTCATTCGCCGACTCATCCATGGGCTCCCAGCGAACTACGTCGATGCGTGGCGCACTGCAGTCGTTTGGCTGCTCTCGGAGCCACCGATACCGAGCGGCGTCTGCCTCTGCGCGCTCCAGGCGCTCAATCAGTTCGAGGATGGCTTGGGGGTTGGCGGCGGCGATCCATTCGGCCAGTTCATCATCGTGCTCGTCGAAGGCCGAGCAGTCGCTGATCCGAACGTCCAGAAAGTCGCTGTACTCTCCGCTTTCGTTCACTGCTCCTACGGTCACAGCCGAAGCGCTGTGCCTGTGGCTTTCCCAGGGATCCCGATAGGCCGGAGCAAGTTTCTCCGCCAGCTCCTTCAGCTTGGTGAGGTCGTTCATGCGTGCGTACCTCGTAGTCCGGTTGCCACCCAGTAGGGAGTTCCGTTGCACTCAACAAGCCCTTTGCGCTTGAGCCGATTCAGAGCCTTGCTTATCGTCGGCCTGTCCTCGCCTATGGCGTGTCGCATTGCCCATGCGGTAGAGCCTTGAATCTTTCGCAGGTGCTCAAGCACCTTGGCATCGATAGGATTGTCGGTCATTGCTGCTTCACCTCTATTCCGGCTTGCTGGAGGGCTTCTTCCACTTCTTCGCGGCAGGCGTAGTAGCCGTCCTGATAGGGATCACTACCAGCGCGAGCCGAGTTATCCGGCAGCTCCACCTTCAGAGCCGCGCGGCTGGCTTGCCAGACTTCCCAGCGCTGCGAGCATTGGCCTTGCCCATAGGCACCTTCGCCCAGGTCTTCATTTCCTCGGGTGATATAGCCATGCTTGGCCAGATGCCACGCTTCAAACTCTTCTCGAATGTCAGGCACGGTCAGTTCTCCCGTGAGGGTGTGCGGTTAAGGGGAAGGATTAGCGCTGGAGGAGAGCGCGGAGGTCGTCGCGAATGGCATCTTCTGCAAGGGCGATGGCACGCATGATCAACTCCCGCGGCACCAGCACCTGATCGGCGGGGATTTCCACCAGCGGCACGCGCCGGTGCTGCCAACCCCAGGTTTCGGCATTGCGTTCCCGTACAGGGTTAGCATCACCAATCTCGATGCGATCCTCTCGGCCGGCACGGGTGTAGATCGTCGCCCAGGCGATGGGCTTCAACTCAGGCATGGCCGTCTCCCTCCTTCATGAACGTGATCCAGTGCGTTTTCTCGCGCCGGCCGGACTTGTGACCGAAAAGAGGCCTCTGCCCGGCCAGCTCCAGAACATCGCGCACCGGAACCTGGGTTTCGTTCCACTTGAAGATCAGCGTTCCGTAATCCTCCAGCACCCGGAAGCACTCCCGAAACCCGTCCTGCAGGTCCTGCTTCCAGTCGCTGGTGAGCATCCCGTACTTGGCGCGCATCCAGCTGTCGACGCCGGCCCGCTTCAGGTGCGGCGGGTCGAAAACCACGAGCTTGAAGGCGCCGTCGTCAAACGGCATCGAGCGGAAGTCCATCAGCAGATCAGGCTCAACCTTCAGCACGCGCCCATCGCAGAGCGTGTGCTTCTCGTCGCGGATGTCGCCGAATAGGGCAAGCTGGTTCTGCTTGTCGAACCACATCATCCGGCTGCCGCAGCATGGATCAAGAACGCGGGCGTTCATCCGCAACCTCCTTCCCCTCGCCGAGCAGGGCGCGGCATACCGCGCAGTCCGGATCGCGCGTGTCGTGACCTTCCAGGTCGTCAGGACACATGCCGTTGTTCAGGTGCTTGATCTCGCCCGTGGCGTGACCAATGAGTACGCGTAGGGTGTCCTCGCTCACCACCTTGCCGTTGAGGCGCGCCAGTTCGTCGATAAACCGATAGGCCTCGCGCGCTGTCTCATTCTCCGCAAGATGCAGTTCGTTCGGATCACCTAGCCAGCGTTTGCGCCCAAGGCTTCGCAATGCGTCACCCTTCAAGACGCCGGTCTTCTGCCAGCCGAGAACTTCCCGGCAGCGCTGAAGCAGGTCATTCGGCACAACAACCACCCTTGCGCGCAGGGCTTCAACCTCGCGCGTCAGCTGCTCGACCTCGCTCTGCCGGTGCTTGGTCCCCATGCGACGGCCTTCGTTGTAGCCGGACTGGTAGCTGTTGGCATCGGACTGGAGGGCTTTGACCTGATCCCTGAGCGCCTGAGCCTCGGCTTCGAGCTTGGCGTAGCTGCCTGACTCACGAACTTCATAACCAAGTTCAGAAAGTCGGCTCAGGATTGTAGTGGCGATTCGATTGCCGAATTTCTCAGTCATCGCACACCCCGTCGCAAAGGTCATAATCAACCCCCTTCGCCGGCTGAGGCGCGGCGGCGAGCGGCCAGGAGCCCCAGCCCCAAGCCTGTTTGTCTTCGGTTGGGTGCTTGTCAGTTCGCGGCCGACTCGGGCAATCCCAGCTTCTGCCTTTCACCTCCCACAACAGGCGCCAACCCGCGGCGCGGAGGCTGCCACCGCTTTCGCTGGCTAGGATGTAGGTCAAGCCGCGTCGATAGCCTTTGTCCTGGGCGATCCTCCGCGCTGCCGCATACAGCATGCTGCAAGCGTTTGGAGTGCCATCGGTACATAGGCGGGTAACTTCCGTCGTCAGTCCATCATCCAGGGCTCGAGCGACAGGGCGGCCAATCACGGCGACACCGACCAGGTTTCCGTCATCGTCATGGACAGCCTGTCGCCAGAGCGCTCCGACCGGAACGTTGTGGTGCCGGTGGTGTTGCCGAATGAAATGGTCGGCCAGGTCCCGCGTGATAGGGCGAAGCTCGATCATTTGTCACACTCCTGCGCCTCGGATGCAGCGAGCAGCCATGCCGCGAGAATCGCGTCACCTTTGTACTCCAGCAGTTCCTGCCCGCTTTCGTGGCGAATCCATTTCCCGTCAGCAGTCTTCTCGGCAATGCAGAAGTAGCGATCGCCTTCGCCATCCCAGTTATCGAGGTAGTCGATGGCGTAAGTGCCAGGCGCGCATCCATCCGGCACCTGCCCAGCCTGGGCGACCGGGCCGTCGCTTGCGAGAACTGCGCGCGCCTTCTCGATCCCATGCATTACGGTGGTCGGCCACGAACCATGGTCGGCAGCGTTGACCACCGCCTGTAGGGCGCGCTCCAACTCCGCCACCCTGGCCTGGGCGGCGTCATGCGCTTCGCACTTCTCCAGCATGTAGCGCAGCGAGGCGAGTAACTCACCCTTGTCCGGGTTCATGCCGATGTCGTGGCCGATGGCTTCCCATGCCTCCAGTACGGTGATCACCTCCGACCGGAAGCCGGAGTACCAGAGCTTCACCGCTTCCTCTTTGGCGAGCGGATAGCCGAGGCCTGCCGCCTCCAATTCGTCCTCAGTAGAAAGTTTCGGTGCCGGGGAGGGTTGCGCCAGGGCGGCGCGGGCTTGTGCGCAGCTGCACTTCCGATCACGGAACCCATTAAGTTCTGGATCGCAGGCCGGGTTACATGGCTCCCAGTACGGCAGCGGCTCCCCCTGCGCGCCCTCTGCCTGCTTCCGCACAGATGCCGCAATTTCCTCGCACGCATCAGCCCAGGCGTCGCCTTCCAGGTTCTCCAGCCAGTCGCAGGCGTCGCTCTTCTCTTGTTCCTTGCTCATACTTTCGTCCTCGTGTGCTTGGCGATGAACTCAGCAGCCTCTGTGCTCAGCTGCTGGCCGCCGATTCCGTTGGTGAGGTGGGATTTCATGCGCCGGATCAGGTCCAGGGCCTGCTGGTGAAACAGAGCTTCAGCAAGCTGGGCTTGGTAATGCGCGTGCGGGTTCGCGATCAGCTCGGTGATACCGCGCTGAACGGCTGATTCGTCGAGGGGCATGGGAGTTACCTCGCGCCGGGTGGCGCAATGGCAGGGAGTGGGGTAGGTTCTTTGGCCCGGCATGGGGCCGGATCAAGGAGAGATAGATGTTTGAGCCTTACAACGAGCAGGGATTTCCCGCCAATGCATTTCGATATCGTGATGTCCCCGTCCGCTTCACCTATCGGATCGATGTCAATGCGAACCACGTCGGCGAAATGGATATCGACGGGCTTCTTCCGGGCAACGACAAGGAAACAAGGATCCACCGGCTGAAAGGCCCCTGGGCAACGCAGGAGGAAGCGCTGGCCGCTGCTCAGGCATGGGCTGCATCTTGGATCGACGATTACCTCGCGCAGGTTCAATAGGCTGTAGATAGCTGCAGCATCAGCCTCTGCCCAATCCACCGCACCACGGGAACGGCCTTGCTGTTCCCGATGGCCTTGTACCGTGGGCCGTCAGGGCATTCCTCGGCGGGCTTCCCACGCCATGGGATCAGCGTGTAGTTGTCGGGGAATCCCTGGAGGCGCTCGCACTCGCGCGGTGTAAGGCGTCGAATTGTCGACGCCACGAGTACGTGCGCTTTATCGCCGCCGCCTTGCGAGGCCCGAAGGCTGCCAGCCTGGTCTGCTCCGAGCTCCGCCGCCGAGCCTCCCGGCCGACCGCGGAGCGCGACGAATAAGGCATTCTCCTGCCCGTTGTTCTGACCAAGCGTGTGCGCCACGTTGCACCGAAGGTCTGGGTCTTGTGTTCCGTGAACACAGAAGGTCTCTGAAGCGAAATCGTTCCGGACGCCGTGAGCAGTCAGTGCGCCGGCCTGGAACAGCGAGCCACCCTGGTTCTCCCCGCCGAACGCCGGCACGCCGGCCAGCACCTCGACGGCCGGCCCCTCGTCTCCCTCGCAGTTCGGGCAGCCCCATTGGCCAAGGTTCAGGTCGAAGATGTAGCCGCATCCGCACTGGAGCGCAGGGCCGAAAGGAGCGTGGCCGGCAACGTCTTGCCCCTCGCCTCGGCGCGGCGGATGATCCCTGCGCACGCCTTCGTGCTCAAAAAGTACCGCTGCGGCATCGAACCCTGCTCGAGCACTTGCGACAACGAACACACGGCGGCGTCGTTGTGCCAGGCCGAAATATTGGGCATCCAGAACCCGCCATGCGGCTGCTCGCTTGGGTCCATACACACAACCAGCGTCCTTCCATTTTCCCCCTGGCGGCTGAAGTTCTTCGGATTCGCCCACCAGGGCTCCGAGGAAGCAGCCGAACGCGTTTTTCTTATCGGAGAGGACGCCGGGGACGTTTTCCCAGACGACGACACACTCGTCTCCGGCTGGTCGAACATGGTCAATTGCATCTGCCAACTTCACGAATTTGATGGTCAGGGCGCCGCGCTCCCCGGCGAGCCCGGCGCGCATGCCGGCTACGGAGAAGTCCTGACATGGCGTGCCGCCAACCAGAATCAGTGGCGCGGCGATGATTCCCAGCAGCACCTCGCGGGCGAGCTTGGTCATGTCGCCCAGGTTGCGAACTTCCGGCCAGCGGTAGGCCAGCACGGCACAGGGGAAGGGCTCGATCTCTGCGAACCAACTGGCGCGAAAGCCGAGCGGGTGCTAGGCGACGCTTGCGGCCTCGATGCCGCTGCAGACCGAGCCGTAGCTGATGGTCATGACTTTCTCCAGACAAAGCTCCGCCGCGCCGCGGTGCAGCGGAGGGCGTGGGGATGGGATGGTTAGCGCTTGCCGAACTGAATGCCGTGTTCGGCGGCGATTTTGCGGATGGTGTTTCGATCCAGGTCCATCGCGTCGGCGGTAGCGCTGATGGACATTCCCTGCTCGGCACAGTAGCGGACGGTATCGGCGAGAAGGCGGCGTTTCTCAGCGGCATTACGCTGGAAGGCCGCATGCGCATTGTCGGTTTGCCCGGGAGTGCGCTTGCGGTTATTCCAGACTGCATCCTTCTCGCCGGAGACTCCGATGGGGATGCTCTGGATGACGTGACCGCCGGCCAGGTACTGCTCAACCTGGCCGGCCAACTGTTCCCGACGATCTTCCAGAGGATGACGTGTGCGGTAGTCGATGGGGATCATGCTCATGCCGCGTCGTCCTGGGCCGCTTGCGGCTCCTGATAGGCTTCCGCATTGCCAGGCTCAACCCACTGGTATTCCACGCCTTCCAGGCGCTGCCAGAGGGCATTGCGGGCCGTGCTGACGGCTGCGAAGTCGAAGGTCTTGATGCGCTCCCAGCTACGGGTGTTGAAGGCGAACTCCAGCATGTCGCCTTTGGCCTTCTTGGCATCGTTACTGGTGCCGCCGTGGTGCTTGTTCAGCAGCTCCACAATCTCGTCCAGGGCGATTTCCTTCATGCGCCTCTCTTTCTGCCAGCGTGGTTCGCCGTCTTCTTCGAACAGTTCAGCGTTGTCCCGAGTGGTGTCGACGCCCATGTGCTGGCCGCCGAGGTTCAGGTACTCAATGTGCGGCAGGAAGTCCTTGAAGGAGGGGTTGGCGAACTGCTTGCCGTCGATCTTGGTGCTGCGGTCCTTCAGAACCGTGGCGGTGCGCCAGACCTGCGGAGGGCTGGTGGTGATGTCCATCTGCTTCTCCATCAGGATCAGGATTGACGGCTCGTAACCGGTCTCGCCCTCGGCCTTCATCTTCACGCCGGTCTTTTCGAGGTTCTTCTTGCCGTCTTCACCTTCGAAGAAATCGTACTCGTAGCCGGCACGGCCGCACAGGATGATGTGGCAGTTGCTGTTCACGTAGCGGTCGGTGAAGCGGCGCCATTCCTGTTTCAGCCACGCCCAGTCACTGAATTCCAGGCCACGCTTGCGCCCGCGGCGCTTCGCATACTCATCGCAGAGGCCGGTCCAGAAATGGCTGATGGAGTCGATCAGCAAGAAGGCGCCCTCAGCCTCGGCCTCGTCGATGGCGGTCAGCAGGTCCACGAATGCGCGAGTCTTGGCTACGAACAGCGGAATGCCAGCAGCGTCGAAGCGCGGCTTTACCCAGTCAGAGCCGGTTTCGGTGTCGAGGAACATCACTGGCTTGTCGCCACCCGGCAGGCCCTTGGCTCGCATGTGCTCGACCATGCCGATGGCGATCTCTGTCGCGGTGAAGGTCTTGCCGTCGCCAGCGAAGCCCATGATACCGGCCTTCAGGTAGGCCTGGGTGTTCTCAGCTTTCTTGAAGAGTTTCATGCGTACAGGTCCTTTGCCGCGCGGCGCGCAGCTGGTAGAGATGGGAGTAATGGGTTATTGACCGGTGGCTTTCGCCATGGCGGAGAGCGCGAGGTTTATTGCCTCTTCAAGAGCGTCCGACAGGCCTTGCAGGTCCATCGGATCGGGACCGCCAACGCGAAGTGCGCGAGATAGGCCGCTGATGTTGTCCAGCGCTTCGAACATGTCAGGCGCTGCGGCGATCAGTCTGGCGTTTGCCAGAAGCTCCTGGTCTGCTGGATCGGAATTGCTTGGGTAGTCAGCGTACAGACAGGCATGGCGCTCAGTTCGGCCTCCGCTCTTGGGAGGGAAAGGCCCCACCTTATGGCAAATTCCGCATTGAGTTCCTACTGTCTCCAGGCTCCATGGACCAGGCGTATGGCTCATGCTGTTCTCCAGGAAGAAGGGAAAGGGAAGGCGCTTACGGCGCCACTCGGCCAAGTCGCTCAGGCGTAGAAAAGGGCGCTCCGGGCCTTGGCTGCCGGGGTTTTCACACCTGGCACTATCCGGCTGATCCAGTCGCAGATATCCGGTTTACCGGCCCGCTGCGCTCGGGTGCGTGATTGGGTACTGAGGCGACTCGATGCTGTACCGCCCCGTGATGGAGTCGGCGAACTCGATGGCCTTGAAGAACAGGAGCATGGCGACGATGGCGAGGATCAGGCCGTTGCGGAGGGCTTTCTTCATCATGGCGTCACCATCCCCACAAAAGCCCAGGCGAATGCCAGGACGCTGCCAAGAAAAAGGCCGCCGAAGATAAGGACTTGGGCGGCCTTGGTCAGGTCGATGGTGATTGTCATGCCGCCTCCTGCGCTGCCATGTACAGCCGGTAGATTTCGTCCTGCTTGACGTTGACCAAGTCTCCAGCAATGTCGCGGACGGTATCCTTGCCGATGAAGCAGCGAAGCAGCCGCTTTACCTCGGATATGTCGTTGTTCTCAGCGGCCACCACAGCCTGCGCCAGGTAGCACTCGTGGTCCTGCTTAATGGCCTTCTCAGCGGCGCCCTGCACCTTGATGCACAGGATGTCAGCCTCAACCAGCAGGACTCCGGCGAACCGGACCTGGCCGCGCTGGATCAGGTCATCGACGGCGCAGTAGTGGATGTTTGCCCACTCGGTACTGGACGACCAAGGGAGAGAGTCGTCCGGCACCATGGCGTCATACGCCGCCTGGGCGCGTTGGAGTTTGGCGTTCATGCTGCAGTCCTCGCTTTGTTCTGCGGAATCCAGCAGGCGAGCTCAAGATCGGAAGCGACCTCATAGAACTCGTGGAAGGCGATTCCATCTGGATACTCATGCTGGCCGACTCTCGACCAGACCATTTCGATCAAGCTGTCGCAGGCCATGCAGACCTTGGCGTCGTAGAAGTCGCCTTCGAACTGGCCGACTATCTTCATGTACTGCTCGCCGGGGTTGACGATTCGGAAGCAGCACTCGCAAAGGTGCTGACAGCGAGCCTTCCGCTGCTCCTTGGCTTGGAATGACATGGCTTCCTCCTGGGAGAGAATTAGGGCGAACGCCGGGCACTTCCCCGGATGCGTCAGGTCTGGCTGCGCTAGCCCCTCGACTCGTTCGCTGTTCTGGTCATTCGTCGACTTCGACGAACTCGCCTTCAGCATTCAGCTGGTACCAGGTGTCGGGCTTGATGCCGTCCTGGCCGGCGATGGCTGCCTTGATGTGCACAATTCGGGCGTAGTCATCGCCTTCCGCGTCGGTATCGCGGTAGCAGAGAACGATGGCGCTTCCCGTAGAAGCCTTGGCTTTGCCTTCGATGCCGGCGGCCATCGCCACCGAGTGCTTGCCGGTGCTCGACGCCGCGCCGCGGTCGCCGGTGCTCGACGCCGCGCCGCGGTCGCCGGTGCTCGACGCCGCGCCGTAGTCGCCGGTGCTCGACGCCGCGCCGTAGTCGCCGGTGCTCGACGCCGCGCCCTGGCAGCCGGTGCTCGACGCCGCGCCGCGGTAGCCGGTGCTCGACGCCGCGCCGCGGTCGCCGGTGCTCGACGCCGCGCCGTAGTCGCCGGTGCTCGACGCCGCGCCGCGGTCGCCGGTGCTCGACGCCGCGCCGTAGTCGCCGGTGCTCGACGCCGCGCCGCGGTTGCCGGTGCTCGACGCCGCGCCGTAGTCGCCGGTGCTCGACGCCGCGCCCTGGCAGCCGGTGCTCGACGCCGCGCCGCGGTTGCCGGTGCTCGACGCCGCGCCGTAGTCGCCGGTGCTCGACGCCGCGCCCTGGCAGCCGGTGCTCGACGCCGCGCCGCGGTTGCCGGTGCTCGACGCCGCGCCGTAGTCGCCGGTGCTCGACGCCGCGCCCTGGCAGCCGGTGCTCGACGCCGCGCCGTAGTCGCCGGTGCTCGACGCCGCGCCGCGGTCGCCGGTGCTCGACGCCGCGCCGCGGTCGCCGGTGCTCGACGCAGGCGACTCCGGGTCGACCGGCTTGCACCGGCTGGCGGTGTACTCGATGGCCGCCTTCACCAGGCCCGCGATGGTCAACTCGGCCTTGATGGATATCTTGCGGCTGGCGACTTTCGAATCGCCGTCGTGGCGGCTCAGGTCGCCGGACTGCTCGACCAGCGCGAAGCGGCTACCTGCAGGGCGGTAGTAGCCCAGCACATCCAGCGGATACTCGCAGGCGTGGAAGCCGGAGGCACATGCCTCGACATCCCCTTCGTGCTTGTAGGTGCCGCCGATCTCGAACTGGTAGCCGCGGCAGGTCAGATCCTGATTGAAGCCTTTGTAGGCGGTGACGATCTCTTCAGCAGCCTCGGTCTTTTTCTTGCGGGTCATGGTGCGTTCCTTTGGAGTGCGTGGATGCCCTTGGCCGAGGGCTGGTGCGCGCTTTCGGCTGCCGGCGATGCGTCGGCATGCGAAAGAGGGCGGAAAGAGAAAGCCCGTGCGGTGTCACGGGCTTTCGGCGCGGTAGTAAGGTTTGTTGGCGGGACGCTATGCACCGGATTGCAGTGGCGCCCCGGTGGTACATCGCTCGAACCAATGCCGGCGCACCGGCTTTCTGGAGGATCGGGTAAGCAATTCGGGTTGCGCCGATTCCGGCGGCGCAAACGAAAGCAACACCCCGATCAGGATGATCAGAAGCATGGGAATTCCTCTGGAAAGAGGCCCGTATGTAGCGGGCTAAATGGAGCCATGGGGGAGCGGTCTGGCCGGTCGTAAACCCGGCTATCCTCGTAAGGCCGTCAAAGCCTTCCTCTCCAGTTCCGGCTCTAGCCCCAGCAGGCATACCGGACGTCGCTCAGAAGTGGCTGGTATTACAGGCGGTTGTTTAGGTGGGCGCCTATCCGTTGCCCTGCGTGTCTACTTTCCACGCCGCAAACCGCTCCCCTCATGACTCCAAGGTTCGATGCCCCGAAGGGCATCGGTGTGGATCAGTGCTTGCCGAGGTAGCCGCCCAGGCTGGTCATGGCGAGATCGAAGCCGCGCTTCCAGTCCCATTCGCCCAGGAAGTAGGCGCGGAACGAGGTGCTATCCAGCGAGATGGTCTCGTCAACAGAGTGCTCCATCATCGCGATGATCTCGTCGTAGTCGCCGGTATGGTTCTCCGGCTTTGGCAGCTTGAAATGGATGTCGCTGAGGTCACCCTTCTTGGCGCGCTTCAGTGCATCCGAGAGGAACTTGACGGCAGCGTCCTCGTAATCCTGCGCCGCAGTGGCGTAGTCGATGGCGTGACGATCGCGGCCGGCCTTAAGAGCCGAAACCAGCTCAACCCGGCTCACGTTAACGCTGCGGTTGTTTGCGTGAAGCATGGTGTTTCCTCGTTTTGGTTGACTTCCCGTCTGGCCCTCGGTGAAGGGCCAGCCAGTGAAATCGTGCTTTCCCGCCGCGCTCAGCAATCTGGCGTCTTGCGCGGCGTCTATCTGATCTGTCATTCCCCTGACTGCGGCGCCGATTGCCGCACGGCACAGCCAGGTTCCTGCCCATTACCGCCGGGGTGGCGGGGCGCATTGCGTGCCGGGTCATTCGCTCGGTTCGGCTAACTCCTCGTCCGCCGCAGGTTCTTCCTGCGTTGCCCAGGCCCGCATTGCCTGAGCACGGATCGCCGGTCGCCGGTAGAGGCAATGCGATCTGTTGTTGATCAGTGGTCACGTTGTTAAAGAGCTTCCGGCTTCGCCGAGGCATCTCTGCCTTGCCAGCGCGGTGGATTGCGTTGGTGTGAGACAAATATCAACCAGTGGTTGTTTTATGTCAACAACCAGAAGTTGATATTTCGTGTTTCAGTTGATATCCGGTTGATTTTCTAAGGGAAAAATTTTCTATGCGGCCAGCTTGCAAAGAGCCTGAGGGAGGAAATACTGTATATGCATACAGCAACAGGAGGTTGATATGGCAAAGCAAGCGAAGAGGCAGGAACCCCGCGCACCGAGCAGCTACGAGGTTCTGGGGAGAAGAATTCAGCGACTGATGGGCATGCCAGCCGCGCAGCTGGCGCGGTCGCTGACCATCAGGAAGGAGGAGGGCGAGAGCCAGGCTGACTGGGACCGGCTACTGGACGAAATGAGCCTGGCTGACGGGGTGGATATCGAGGAGGGCGAGGAGGGCGCTGTCACCATTCGGTGGCAGGTGGACGAGAGTGCCTGGTAGGAGGAAGAGGCCATAAACGAAAAGCCCCGCAGTGCGGGGCTTTTTCATGGGGCGATTGATATCAACCTGGTCCAGCTCGGCCCAGTATCAGCCAGATGACGGAGACAATCGCTGCCGAGGCGATAGCCCAGGCGCAGAGAAGAACCCAGAAGGTCGGTCGATGTGGTTGCCCCATGGCGTCCTCCTGTGCAGATGCCAGAAAAAGAAAGGCCGCCTCGATCAGGGACGGGCGGCCGGAAAGGTCTCAGCATGGAAACTTCAGCGTAGCAGGCGATGCCGTCATTGCCAGAAACGAAAAGGCCGTACCCAATCGATACGGCCTTGTCCTGGCAGCTGCTGTCTTCCCAGCTCCAGGGCAGGGAAAATTTACCAAAACGGGTAGGGCGGTCAAGGGGCAGAAACGAAAAGCCCAGCGGGCGCGGGGCTTAGGGGCATGCTTAGTGATGACTTCGGCTGGCGCCGCGCTTCTCCAGGTCGGTGAACAGCATGGACTTCACCAGCGATGAGATGATGTCGCGCTCCATCAGGGCGCTCGCGTGGTCCTTACGGTCATCGATCACAACCATGA
>NZ_FZPC01000036.1 GCF_900187975.1 Pseudomonas delhiensis
CGGACGCATCATGACGGGGCTCCACTGGGAAAATGGGAGCCCAGCATCCGGAAGCAGGCAGTTCAAATGAAGGTGGGGTTTGTGGAGCGCTTACGTAACGTCGAGCTGATGTGGCTGACTGGTCGCCTGAAACCGGACTTCAAGACCATCGCTAACTTCCGCAAGGACAATGGCAAAGCCATTCGGGCTGTCTGCTGGCAGTTCGTGGTCCTGTGCCAACAGCTCGGTTTGTTCTCCGAAGCGCTGGTGGCTATCGGCGGCAGCAAGTTCAAGGCGGTCAACAATCGCGACCGCAACTTCACCAGTGCCAAGCTGCAACGGCGGATGGAAGAGATCGAGTCCAGCCTCAGCCGCTACCTCACTGCGCTGGACACTGCCGACCGGCAAGAACCAGCCGTTGCTCAGGTCAAAGTCGAACGCCTCCGCGACAAGATCGAGACCTTGAAAGCCAAGATGCAGGCGCTCAAGGAAATCGAGGTTCAGCTCAACGAAGCACCGGATAATCAGCTCTCCCTTACTGATCCCGATGCCCGCTCAAGGAAGACCCGTGGCAGCGGAATGGTTGGCTACAACGTGCAGGCAGCGGTCGACGCGAAGCACCACCTGATCGTGACCCACGAGGTCACAAACGACGGCGTTGATCGAGACCAACTGAGCTCGATGGCCAAGCAAGCGCGAGCAGCCATGGGTGTCGAGGTACTCTCGGCGGTCGCCGATAGAGGGTATTTCAAAAGCGAAGAAATCCTGGCGTGCCAGGAATCCGGAGTCACTGTTTTCGTACCCAAGACACTGACTTCTGGGGCGACAGCGGCGGGCCGCTTTGGCAAAGGTGATTTCATCTATGACGCAGCCAAGAACTAGTACCGATGCCCTGCTGGGCAAAGCCTGATTTGGCGTTTCTCAAGCGTCGAGAAAGGGCTGAAGCTGCACCGCTACTGGAGCTCGCATTGCCAAGGTTGTGCACTGAAGGAGCGCTGCACACCGAGCCCAGAGCGCCGGGTGAGTCGCTGGGAACATGAGACGGTGCTCGAGGATATGCAGTCCCGCTTGGATCAGGCGCCGGAGATGATGCGCATCCGGCGCCAGACGGTGGAGCATCCATTTGGCACGCTGAAGGCCTGGATGGGCGCCACCCATTTCCTCACCCGAACGCTCGACCGGGTAAGCACGGAAATGAGCCTGCATGTGCTCGCCTACAACTTCAAACGGGGGCTGAGTCTGCTGGGCAGCAGTGCGCTGATGGCAGCGATGAGGGCCTGAAACCCTCTTCGCGGCCTGATGAACTCGTCGTACAGCATCGCGGAAGCCGCAGATGCCAGAGTCAGTTGAATGACTCGGAGCGACACGCCACAAGTCCGCAGGGCCTCTGAGCGCCGCTAAAGCAATCCAATGACCAGCTATCCGCCACCCGCTGCGTTTTTACACGGTCTGGGCCACAAGCCGACATTCAAGAGCATCTGTCCCCCGGTACTTGGCAATCTCAGTTCACGAAGGCTTGAGCGGCACTAAGCGAAGAGTAACTCCTAGCCGCCCGCTCACTTGTATCGAGATAGACCAATGGTCAGGCGCTGTTGCGCATACAACGAACCGTGCTCCGCTTTCAGTCCAGACGGTGTAAAACGCAGCCAATGTCCCTGCTATCCTACCACCGGCAGTTGTAGAGAGGGGGACAGTCCATGAAGCGCTGCCAATACGGCGCGCAAACTGGATCGGCCGCGTATAACCGCATCAGGGGGTAACAGTCAGGAGCACGCAATTTTGTGCAAAGCGATTACCCTCTTTGGGGGCGACTGTTTCCAGATTGTAAAATCTCTACGAAAGGATAGATTACAAAATCCCCTTCCAAGAGTATGTAGAGGAGTTAATTGTGGATGATAAATGACTTGCAAGTGCAACAGGCTAACTGTTTCTACAACTACACAATAGGGCTAAATGTTACTGAAGTTGACCTTCTCAAGACAGCCACGAAATTTCTTAAGTCTGGCATAGTCAGGACCGTATGCTTCTCAGACTTGAAGGCCTTGTACCTTGATGAGCACGGTAAGCTCCAACTTGAATGGCTTCGACCGCAGGGGCGACAGTGGGATAGTCACTGGACAATTAGATTCAGCCAAAACCTGCCAAAGAACACTGCCGGCCACCTCTTCTTCTGCCTGGGGTTGTCTTTCAATGAGCAGCGTATAGAAAGCGCTGAAGCTAAACAGGTACCTCCACATTTTCGGGCAGCCCTACCGCCCCTAATTCTTGAGCGTGACGACTTGAGCCTGCCGATTTATCCATGGCTCAAGGTTTATGCTGATGGCATCATGTCCATTTCTTTCCAACTTGACGCCACAGGCGGCGATCTCACTGAAGAAAATTTTATTCAAGAGATCGTTAATTTGTTTCAGTGTTATTTTGATAGTATTTGGGTGCAAGCAGAAATCCAACGAATAGATGGTGAGCAGCTCTTGCCCAGTGCGTTCGTGGGTGAGATGTCAATTGGCGGCCAAGGCATAGTTGGACGAAAGGCCCGAAAGTTCGCTAAGGAAATGCGTCGAAGAGCGGAAGCAGTACTTGATAGATCCCTCGAAAAGGAAGGGCGGCGATTTGAATTAAACGGGGAATCATGGAGTCTGCACCAAATCGCCGGTTCGGAAGATAAAGTTGGATGGGAGGCAACTATTGATCTTTGCCGGTCCATATACACAAACGCAGTCACTTCGCAGATAATTGCAAAGGGCAACAGGAAGGGTAGGAAGGAAGTAGGAGTCCAACTATGGCAAGGTCGACCCTCGATTTCGCTGATGAGATTTGTGGACCAACCGAAATGTAAAGAAGAGCTATTCGAAAAATACAGCCATTCAATATCTAGAATCCTAATTCGCTCTCCTGGAGTTGACAGCCCCCCCTCACTTCCACCTGATTTGCGCCCCTTCGAAGATTATTGCTTTCACGGTAACAGATCGCTATTGCTCTGGACCTGGATGCGACCACTCAATGCGTCTGACGATGTAGGTGCAAACACTAGTGCTCACTGGCTGGAAAACCAAGCAAGGGCGGAGCACTTTGAATACCATAACATGCGAATTGCGAGAGCATGTGCAATCGCGAGCTCTACTCCGTCTGATGAACAACTTATACATGCCTACGAAACCCTAGCGGCAGCTGATTCTGTGATCCACCAATCAAGTCAATCTGGAGAGATTACAGACGCGCTCGAATACCTAATGGATGCTGCGGGAACGACAAGACTTATTGCATCGGGCAAAGAGCAGGCAAGATGGCGCTTGGATGAGCGGCGCTTTAGGAACGAAATCCGGCGGTCTCGTACGGATAGGTGGTTGACAGCTGTATTTGGGTTCGTCGGCGTTGCGGGGCTCGCAGACCTAGTCACTCGACCGCTATTGCACGCGACATATTCCGACTGGTCGGATTGGCTCACAGGGCTGGCTGCGTTCGCACTTGCATCACTCGTAGTAGGGGTTCTTTCCGTTCCTTTGTGGCTCTCTAATAAGTAGCTTGAGTCTAGGTAACTGAGCTCAAAAATCACCAAAATCGAACTTGCTGGCGCGTTCAGCCCTAGCTCCAATCACCTCTAATATCAGTAATTGGAATCTATTAAATTCTGGGCTTTCGCTTTTCGTAGAACGAGAGCATTCACCGCGATTTGACTCTGTAACTACGCCATCAATCAATCTCATTGACATGCGTGATGCTGGGTCGATAGTTGTCGGTGATCATGGTTCGCCCTAACTAGACGAATTATAGCCACCGGCAGCTCTTGGCCGTTTGCCGCCCTTTGCGGAGGGCCGCTTTGGGTTGTGGATTCAACTGACTCTCAGGTAGATTTTTGGTGGGAGATTGAGGTTGCTGCCTCGGACCTTCAGAAAAAGGTAAGCCGTTAGGCGTCGGGTGTTCCGGCATGGCCTGCCTTGCTTTAGGGTAAGCCATGTCGGTGCGCCAGGAACTGCAAAGCAAACCCAGTATTCGCCTCACGCTTACCGATTACACCGGATTTGACACGTATGCTTTATAACCATGATCGAGATGGGCATACGACTCCATGCGGATCAGATGCCTTTTTGCCTGCACTCGGCCGCAGTAAGATCCTGCTCAAGCAAAGCGTTCTGAAGTGTGAGCAGCGCAATCCAATCGGAGGTCAGTCGATTGCGCAGCAGTGCTGCCAGGCCCTTCGCTAGGGCGATTTGGCCGGCTGCCACATCCTCGCTGAATTTCCGCAGCTGCATCTGTACCGACGTTCCCTCGGCCTGCGCCTCGAATGCCTTGAGGGCCACCGCGAGCTGCCGTTCATGGTCTTGTCGTACAGCTTGCTCAGCGGTGGACCGGTTCTCTTCTCCCAGTCTGAAGCAACGCATGCCGTCGAGTTCTGTAATCAGCTCAATGCCTCGTTGCGCCTCTCGGGTTAGAGCATCGTTCAGCCGCGGCTGCTGGAGAGTTTCTAGCCAGTCGTCCCCAGAGTACGGGGATGCGAACAGTGAGCACCTCCCCTTTATAGTCAGACACGATAGTGCGAGATGCCCGATACGTGGCACGAACCAGACTTGGCGGCCTTCGCCAATGATCGTCTGAACCTGGGCGGCATGTGCTTCAATCCACGCCGGCCAATCACCTGGATATGAAATATCCGCAATGGCAAGGAAGTCCCTATTCGGCCAAGGTAAGGGAGTTTCCCAATCTGGACGCGTATGCAACTCAAGCTCGATAGATTGTCGCTTCAGCTCGGCTTCAATACTTTGCAGATAGCTCTCTGAGCTTGCCTGCAGCTGACGTTCAACGGCCATCCTGACACTACGCAAGGCGTCGTCCGGCAGAGCGTTACGGGCGATGGAGCGCCATTGCATCAGATTGAGGCCTTGAGTGCCGGTTTCGATGGCCAACAGGCGCAACGAAGTAATCAGGTTCTCCAATCGATCCAACAGTTTTTCAGGCGATCTCCCCAAAAGCTCCCAAGGTTCTACGCGTGCGTCACGCACATTTTTGAGCAAGTCGCCGACCCATAGGACGAACGCACCGTAATTATCCGGCAACTTGATGAAGCGTCGAATCAAATCGGCAGAGCAATGGAAAAGCAGATTTTGCAGCGGTGTGCTGTGCTCGGCCGGGGCACCGCCGTTTGGGGAGGCGTCTCGTGGAGGAGTCAGTTGGCGAGAGGTGTCGTGAATGTTGCCTAAGCGATCGAGTATCTTCGCTTGGGGCGGTTTGCCGCGCAGGGTGGTATCCACTATGCGCTCCAGTGCGGGTAGCAAGCGTTCTAGCATGTCATACGAACGATGCAGATAGTCGGTGTAGCTATCGTTGCCAACCAACCGTGCTGCCGCAGCGACCCAGCGTTTGTTCCACGCGGGTAGTGCAGTGAAAGGTGTGTTCTTCCGAGGGATGCGTTTGCTGGCATCCGGTAATTCGGATCGGAGGCCATCGGCCGCAATTGCGTCGACGGCCGCTACCGTTGCGCTTGGGTCAAGCCCAAGCAGCGTGGCGCAGAGTGGTGCCACCTCATCATTGAGTCGAGCCTGTGCGGAGGGTGCAACGTAGTAAATGATGCTGCGTAGAAGACGCCCTTCGGGTGCTGCTTCTATGGTAACTGGCCCTGCCCAGGGCAATTCGTGTGGGACGCGCCCCAGTAAGCGGTTGCGCATCGGTGCCTCCACCCAGCCCGATGTGATGCGCGGGTCTATTAGATGAACAGCGCCCAGTAGATCGGCAAGGTCGCCGAGATTGACTGCGTCGAAATTGGGTTTCACCGCCAGCAGTGACGATCGCAAAGTTTCCGGCAGCTCCATGCCGACCAGTGCCCCGATGAGTGCTCGAAGGCGGTGGATATCAGAGGTGGTGACCATCTGATGCAAGGAGGTTCGAGAAAGGGCGGATAATAGATTCATTCGTGGGTCCACGGCTGATCGGGTGCGCAATACACTTACGGCATTACTCAGGCGATCCGGTAGTGGCATCAAGGAAGTATCCATGTTCGCCACTGCGAACATGGCGGCTAGGGTGATTTGGGACGGTTCCAGTCCGTCCGATAGAGCTTCCTGCACCCAAGTTCGCAGTGTTGCCTCGATATGAGCCTGGCCCATGCCGGACAGTGCTGTGACCAGGGCGACGGGATCCTGCTCGCGTTCCAGTCGTGAGGCGAGGGCCGCGACGAAAGCGCTTGTCGCGCTGGGATGATTCACCAACACGTGGGCGGTCAAGGCTTCCAAGCTATCGCTGTGCACGGAATGAACCGCCTCGGCCACTGTTAGCGATGGCGCCTGTGGTGGGTAAGCATGGCAAAGGTCGAAGAGCATTGCCGAACGCAGTTGGTGAAGGCCTCCGATGCGTCCATCTTCCTTCGCAGCAACGAGATGCTCATCAATCAGACGGCGCAGGCCCCGCCCCAGATCACCGTGCGCGATATTCAGCACCGTAGACAACCGTTCAGCATCAATCGTGGCGCCCGCCATGCCGGCGAGCGAGGTAACGCGAAGGATGGTCAATTCGGTATCGCGAGATTCGCGCAGCCGTCGATCCACTTGCTCGCGGAGTACCGCTTCGATCCGGTCCCCTCGCGTCAATATATGTGTGTATTCAAGCAGGAGTCCGCCGCTTCGCTCCCAAGGTTCGCGCCAACCCACCCAAGAGGTCCGGCCTTGATCGAGCAGCCGGCGCCAAATCCGTTCCGCCACTGCCTCTTCAACGGGAGGGCGAACTTCTTTTGCGCTCGCTCGGGCAGTCAGCATGAAAACATCTTCTTCTCGGATCGAGCCGAGCAGCAAAATCCCGCTACCGCTTCCTACCTCCTTACTCAAACCATCCCATAGACTGCTGCCCCCGCGACCGACATCGTCCAGGATGAAACCGAGTGGTGCGGCAGGGGATGCCCTCAATGCCTGGGCGAGGCGCATGAACAGGTGTGCGTCGGCCGCATCGCCGCGCTTGATTTCGAACCAGCGCACGGTATGCCGGATCGCACGCGCAGCCTCCCACATAAGCGCCGATTTGCCGCTACCCGATTGGCCCACGATCAACGTGGCGCCACTGGTTTCCAGAGCGTCGAGAACTATGCTGCGCGTCTCCGGTCGTTCGGCGACCAGACCGGCCGCGAGGTGGCCCGGGCGTGTATTGATGCCTTGATAAAAGCTGGGGTCATCCGTGGGTGTTAGGAAATCGAGCGCCTCGCAGAGTCCGTCGCGCAATGCTGTCTCCATGCCGCTTAGGTCGAGGATCGGCGCGATCCTGCGCACACACGCCTCCATGTCAGATACGGCCAGGCCTGCATAGCGGGTGTCTTTGACCACTCCATTGGCATCGGCCAAGCCGCCGATGCTGCTGAGTAGCTCAGCGTAATGGACCTGTGCAGCCAAGGGGGCGCAAGACGTAATTCGGCTGATGGATCTCAGCGCGACTTCAAAGGGGGCGGGGGTAATCCAAACAAGGGTGCGAGGCGCGAGCGAGTTCCAACGTGGGTCGCTCGCCATGGCCTTGGCCAGGCCCAGATGATCGGCCAGCCTGTGGTCAATGGGAGGTCCTTCTGTAATCGGCTGTTCTATGACTAGGATCAAATCATCGGCAAGGGGATAGGAGGCCCCCTCGTTTCTATGCCAAAGCTCACGGACAAAGTTTGCCGCCTCACTAATCGAGAAAGGCCCCAGATGGTCGCGCCGTGATTTCACCTGTACGAGGGCGGAGCGCGTCGCTCCGCGAAGCTCATAATCGTCTTGGCCCTCGGGTATCACTTCGCCGTATGGTAGTGCTCCGCTCCAGCACTGTGTCGCCAGCCAAACGCCGACAGCATCCTGATAGCGGAAGCCACGCCCAGCATGCGATCCTGCACGCGATGCACCATACTTCGAACCATTCATACAACTCTATCCTCGCTTTGAATCGCCCTTAGTCTCTCGCTATGGCGTTTTTTTCTACAATGACCAACTGCAGCGCAGTTCCAGGCATGCATTCCATTGTGCATACCGATTTGGCCAGCCATGCCTACAAGGCTCCAGGCAGTGATGGAGAGGGTATGGCTGTATGCTACTAGTTGAGCGTTGACGTAGAATCCTAAGCTACATTCGCTCAGGCTCGGATGAGGTTATGCAAGGCAAGCAGCAAGACATGGAGGTTTTGGATGGTTGGCGTGCGTTCGTTGAAGCGACCGGAATAGCCAAGAGCCGAATCAAGGAAGCTGATGTCCATGAGCATCAGCAGATCAAGCTCAACAGGAAAAGCCTCCAGGAGGACGACCTGGGGTTCTGCTTTTCTCTATCCGGCGCTCAAGCGTCTACCCTAAAGGGTCGTTTCACCAAGCCGGATAAGCAGGGGCGAGTGCAATCCGACCCACTACAGCTCGGCTTTCCGTTGCTGCGTGTCACCGAAGGCTCGAAAGCCTTTTTCATTCCGCTTTTTCGCTATTCGTTGCCCGATACCTGGCATAGCGAGGAGTCACAGTTGTTCACTGTGCCGGTGAAGCAAGGCTCCGAAGTCGCGCCGAACATTGATGCTTTCCGCCTGTACCTGGATATTGATGTTCAGGAGCTGGGGGCCGAGCGGCACATGATGAGCATCGCTGCCGCCTGCATGGAGGATACGCAGGCGAGTTTTAGTGAGCTTTTCAGTGCATTTCTGCGTTGGATCAAACAGCGTTTGGACGACTTAAGCGAAAGCTCAGCCAAAAGCGCGATGGCCTCCCTGGAGCTGGCTTTCACCGCGATCATCTGTCCGGAAGCGAATTCTGACTTCAACACCAGGGAGCAGTTGAAGGATTACGAGGTGCTCCTACAGCGCTCCAACCTGCAGGGATTGCCTTTACTTCGGCAGTACATTGAGCACCGCTTTGCCGAAACAGCTTCAACGCCTTCCTCGCCCTTGCGTCCTCCCTATGGCCTGTTCGAGCACCAGTATCCCTTGGGGCGTGGACAGATGATGGCGCTTGCTCAGATTTCGAGTGGAGCGTCATTGTCGGCTGTGCAGGGGGCTCCGGGTACGGGCAAGACAACCCTGTTCAAGTCACTCATTGCCAGTCAGATCGTGGAGCGGGCACTAGCATGCATTGGTGGCAATGATCGTAATCTGGGGTTGGTTGTTACCTCCACGGCCAAAAAGGCCGTAGAAAATGTTATCGATGATCTTCGCGGCGATGCTTACCTGGAGAACATCAACTGGCTGTATTTCCAAGGAGGAGATAGTGGCCAGGTGACTAATGAGCTCCAGCGTGTAAGTGCGTTGCTACGGCAGCTTGATACTGAACTCCACGATCAGGGCAAGCAGAAGGTGTTGGCAGCGAGGATCACCGAGAATCAGCGCTTGATTGATGTCTGTCTGAATCGATTCGAGGCGCTGAAAAAACAGCTCGACGTGGCGACTGCGCCCTTGAAGGGGGCGTCGCCTGAAGCCTATGAGGCGCAATTAAGACTGCTCGGAAGTGATGTATCTCGACGGTGCTCGGAGTTGGGTTTCTCCGTTGAGCGGGGGGTAGACATTGCTCAGCAATGTGCCGATGCTCTCTCCGGCCTCGACGCCCAAAAGGTTGAGTATGCACACGCCCAAAGGTGGCTGTCTGGCGGCTATGGCAAATTGGTTGGTGCTCCTTTCCCTCTGGAGAATTACCGTGACTGGTTGAGCAGCTCACTGAGCGAAAACCTTCAGCACCATTTTGCTGAGCACCCAACGAGTGGATTGGGGCTACTACTGGCCAGGTGGTTCGGCGGCAAGTACCGAGCGGCACGGAAGCATCTACACAAGGCCTACCCTGAGGATTTCTCGAATTACGGTTTGAGCGGCCTCGATCAGGTGCAGTTGGCGAAGCTTGCACGCAACCGCAAGGAGCTACTCGCAACAGCTGACATTGATCAGCTATTGAAAGCCGCGAGGTGGGAGGAGACCGACGCAGAGAAGGAGAGAGAGCGGGCTTTAAAGCAGCTTTCAACTGACTTATCTGGGCTCGCATCTCGCATCGCTAATTTGCATCGCTATAAAGAGGCAAAACGTGCCCTGCAAGACGAGTTTCCTGAGGGCGATTGGTTCGAAGTGCTGCGTATGCGCTTTATCGCGGAGCAGCGCGTACTGTTCGAGTGTGCGATTGACTACCTCTGGCAGGAGTTGCTGCGACAGAAGGCCTCAGTACGTCAGGTACTGTCGCTTTGGAGCAGCATGCTCAGTGGCAAGCAAGACAGTGGGTACTACCGGTGGAAGGACAAGCTGGAGGAGTTCTATCGCTTTATCAGCCTGGCCTACCCGGTGATGGCATCGACCTTGGCGTCGGTGCATAAATTAGCCGGCTACAAACTCTCTGACTTGAATGGGGTCACACCGTACCAACTAAGCCTTGTGGATGAGGCGGGCATGATTTCGGTGGAATCGCTGGTTCCGCTGCTGGCCCGCAGTCAAAGGGCAATCGTTGTAGGTGACCCCTTGCAGATCGAGCCCATACGCTCGTTGGATAAGGTGGCGGCAGAAAAGCTGAGAGCCCGGTACTTCGAAAACAACACTCTCTATGAAGCGGTCTCGCCAATGCTAGTCACGGCCTATCACCGAGCGGCTGGTACCTTGACCGGCAGCGTCGCCGATATTGGAAATGGCATAGTTCTAGACGAGCACCGACGTTGTCAGTCGCCAATCGCCGCGCTGTTTATGAGCATTGCCGAGTACAGTGGGGTGCAGGTGCACACCGCAACAGCTGACCCCAGAATTCAGGCTGCCTGTACCAACATGGGTGGCTTCAACCTGATGTTCTACGGGGTTCAAGGGCGTCGAGGTCTTATGCCCAATACCAACCAGGATGAAGTGGACGCCATTGGTTTGTTGTTGGACAAACTTGAGGCGGCCGGGTACGACCTGACCCGAGATGTTGGGATCATCACGCCGTACTCCAACCAGAAGAATCTGCTCATCAAGGCCTATGGTGAACGCCTCAAGCACCGCCAGACACTCAAGATCGGTTCGGTGCATCAGTTCCAGGGCGTTGGGTTTGAGGTGATCATCTACTCACCTGTGATCTTCCAGCGCACCGACCGTGATGCCTTCCAGAACAGCAAGCCCAATCTTCTGAACGTTGCGGTGTCACGTGCCAAGCAACAGTTTATTGTGGTCGGTAACCAGCAGCGCCTTCTGGCTGCAGGCAAGTCTCTGGCCCGAATGGCTGAGATCTGTGCAGAATCGTTCATCGTCAACATGGAGCATCAGAGCCCTTCCTTCGAGAGCGCCAGTCCCCGCGGTGTGAAGCACTATTTTGACTGCGAGCACATTACGGCGTTTGAATCGCTCGCCTCCTCAAGCCAGCATTCATTTACGGTAGTCGTCCCCTGGATTCGTCAAGGATCTAGCTCCAATCATCCTCCATTGAAGATACTTCGCGCAGCCCAGGAGCGTGGTGTTGCGGTCACCGTTTATTACGGTCACGACTGGGCTCACAAGGCAGATGCAGATGATGGAGACCCGGGCCTTATCCTGGCTTATCGCCGTCAGTTGGGGGAGGAGAATGTCATTCGTTTGCCCGGAGGAACTCACGAGAAGATCCTTCTAGTCGACGAACAAGTAGCAACGGTGGGAAGCTGGAATTGGCTTTCGCACAGTTACTATCGCTACTGCGCCATGCCTGATTGGCAGAGCTTATCGTTACGGCGGGAGACTAGTGTAGAGCTGCGAGATCCTTATTTGATTGCGCAGTTGAAAGCACGTATTGCTCGATAGTTGAGTGAGGGCTGAGTTACCCTTAGTTTTGTCGGCGGTCCCAAGGCATCAGCTCTAGATCATACGTCTTCCACTGCAAGCGTTAGCTATTGGCTGGTCTAACTAAGGCAGCATCCTCATCGAGGATGCTGCCTGGATAGTTTCTAGCCTCTCTCCCAGAAGGCACCATGCCTGGGTTTTTTCTTTGGCGTAGTCATGATGCAGATAATGTCGACGGACCTTTGAGCCACCTAGCAAGTGATTCTGGCAGCGGTCGATGATCTCCAGCGTCACACCGAGCTCCTGCATCATGGTAGCGCCTGTGCGACGCAGGTCGTGAGGCGTCCATTCACCTTTAGCGCCTCTGCTCAGCACGAGTGAGTCGTCGTGGTGGCGGCCAGCTAAGGGCTTGCTGCGGTTCTTAAAGCGGCACTGCCGGTCACCGATCAATTTGCTGACTGTCTTGGTGTCGACATGGCTTTTTTCGTCCTTGCTGGGGAAGCAGAAGGGCGTGTGTCCAGTTTCTTCTTTCAGGCGCTTGAACTGCTTCAGCGCGAATGACGACAGAAACACATGATGGTCCTGGCGCTTGCCCTTATGCCCTTTGGTGGCCTCGGCGGGGATAAACCAGGTGCCTTTCTCCAGATCCACATGCCGCCATTCTGATTTGAGCAGCTCGCCGATACGGCAGAGAGTGCTCAGGCAGATCCAGACGGCGCATTGCACACGTGGATTGACTGGGCGGATGCCGGAGTATTTCTGGCCGGCGGGGAGGGCGTCGTAGTCGCGCTCCAAACGGGCGAAGATGTCGCGCAACTCGCGGATTTCGTCAGGGGAAAGCAGTCGGTCGCGTTGTTCCTGGTAGTCGTGGTCGAGCAGTTTGTTGACGTCTATCAGGTCGGCTGGATTGCCGTCGGCCATCAGGGTCCGCCACGGCTTGCGTTTCTCGGCCCAGCGCAGCATCTG
The DNA here is from genome assembly GCF_900187975.1 of Pseudomonas delhiensis. Taxonomy (GTDB): domain Bacteria; phylum Pseudomonadota; class Gammaproteobacteria; order Pseudomonadales; family Pseudomonadaceae; genus Pseudomonas; species Pseudomonas delhiensis. The sequence goes on from NZ_FZPC01000036.1 coordinate 12,610, forward strand.
GCCGATGTCCTTGCTGCGGATTACCACGGTACGGTTCAGGCCGCGGGCTTTGACCGAGCGGAGTACGTTGAGCAGGTCTTTCTCGGTCAGGGTGCGCAGCGGCTTCTTGCCAATGAGTGGGAGCACGTCCTTGGTGAAGCTTCGGCGCAGTTCGGCGTTGCCGTCCTGGCGCGATACGCCGTCGCGCATCCACTCCTCGAAGAGGTCGGCGACTGTCTTGTTCTCCGCTGCCTGGCGCTCAGCTTCGGCAATGGTGGCCGCGATAGCAGCTTGGGCTTCGATCTTGGCAGCCTTGCGGGCGGCAGTGGGATCAATCCCCTTGGTGACTATCGCTTTCACTTCGTCGCGCTCGGCGCGAATCTGAGCCAACGACTTCTTGGGCCAACTGCCCAGGCGGTGATCGCGTTTGGCTCCGTCCAGTTTGAACTCATAGCGAAACAGGACAGTGACGCCTCGTACCCCGGCGCGAACCTTGGCGACCAGCCCGCCGTCTTCACGCAGTGTCTTGCCGTCGTCGGCCGCGGTGAGTGCCTCCAGTTGCTTCGCCGTCAGTTTTGCCACCTTCTACCCCTTGCCCGATTCGGTTGCCTTGGAATTTTGCCCCACTTTTGCCCCACCGAATCGCTTGGCTGTCGGTGGATGCTCATGGATCGTAATGGACGCTAATTTAGCCTGTATGCCCCGTATTTACTAGGCTGTAGGCGTTCCGGCAGCGTCCATGGGCATCCATGGAAATCCACCAAATAAGCGCATGGGGTGCAAGGGGTAGGGTGTTTGAAGCGTTCTGTTTGGGTTTCTGGTTGACGCAAATCGCGCACAAAACCATCGAGTGAACACGCTGATATCCAAGTCTGGAACCACGTCCGTCCAGATCACCCAGCTTGACCGCCTGGCAGGCAGTGCTCTTCGATAAGCTCGGACGTAACCCAGAAGCGAATTCAGGCGGTGTCGCTGCAGAAGTCGGTGACGTGGTCATGCAAGCCGCTGGGACCAAGGCTCTGGCCGATGCTGCGAAGGAGGCGAACTTCCAGGCTGGGAATAGGGCAGCTGTGGCTGCCCATCTGGTTGACCTATCACGCTGTCTGCTCCATACCCGCTGATAGCTTAACCCTTGCCTCTGGTATGGAATTGCAACCACTACCCAGCAAAACCAGCCGACCCCCACCAGCCCCCACCCAGCAGAAATCGGCCCCCAACATCCCAACCCCCTCACGTCCCAGTCTTGACCATCGTCCAGATCCGCGTACGCATCCGCTCAAGCCGCAAGGGCAGGAGCCAGAAAGGTACACGGAAAGGAGATAGATTTATGTGCGCCAGGCAAAGCTTGGTCGCCTTGGGATTGACGGCGTAAGCCGTCATGAAATGGCGTAAGAAACCCAGCGGGTACCAACCCCGCCCGGTAAAGGTTAGCCACCGACCGGAAGCGAGTCTTGCGTGGTGGCCGGGTAACCGGCGCTGCGAAGCGTAGACAGCGAGCGTATAGGCCGTGTGATTGAGCCTCGAAATGTCCGCAGCGTGGAAGCCGACGCCCTATAAATGGCGGAAGGCTGCATGGAGATGCTGCAATGGCTTGGCATTGAAGTTCCACCGGGGTCAGAGAGCAGGGCATGTGCGCATGGGGGTTTCCCAGGAACCTGGGAGGCCCGTTGCGTTCCTCCATCCAGTACCGGTACCGGAAAGACCGGAACCGAACTTTCCAGGCCTGCGGTGGTGGTGTCGATCCGCCGCAGGAGCGACACAATCGACATGGTGGGGGTACGGCAGTGCGACGAGAAAGGAGCATGGTCGGAAGAGGCAACGGGAGTCGGAACGCTGCGTAGTACCGCTGAAGCCGGGGAACAGACCCGACTGGAGCCGGTGGAGGGAAGGCGGCGTCGGTAACAGGAATCGCAGGGGGGAAACATGACAGGTGCCCAGGAACCTGAGGATGTGTACACGAAACACCTGCGACTAGCACGGCAGGCACGAAATCACCCGGACAGGGCATTCACGTCACTGGCTCAACATATCGACCTTGCCTGGTTGCACGAGGCGTATCGACGTACCCGCAAGCAGGGGGCGACCGGTATCGACGGGCAAAGCGCGAAAGACTATGCCCGTCATCTGGAGGCGAACCTGCAAGGGCTGCTGGAGCGTGCCAAGAGCGGTACGTACCAGGCCCCGGCGGTACGTCGGGTGCATATCCCGAAAGGCGATGGCAAAAGCACGCGGCCCATCGGCATTTCGACGTTCGAGGACAAACTGCTCCAACGGGCGGTGGCTATGGTGCTGGAGCCACTCTACGAGCAGGATTTCCATCCTGACTCTTATGGGTTTCGGCCAGGCCGTTCGGCTCATCAGGCCTTGGAAGTGTTGTACCAGCGTCTGAGGACCATGGGCGGTGGCTGGGTGCTGGAGTTGGACATACGGTCGTATTTCGACACGATCGACCACGCTCTGCTGCGGGAGTTCGTGCAGCGACGGGTAAAGGATGGTGTGCTCAACCGCTTGATCGGCAAATGGCTGAAGGCGGGCGTGATGGAACACGGGCAATGGCAACGCATGGAGGCCGGTTCACCTCAAGGCGGTGTGATCTCGCCATTGCTGGCGAATCTCTATCTCCACCATGTGTTGGATGTCTGGTTCGAACGCGAAGTGAAGCCGCGGTTGGTTGGCAGCAGTTTTATGCTGCGATATGCCGATGACGCGGTGCTGGTTTTCGCCAACGAGCGGGACGCCCGGCGGGTAATGGAGGTACTGCCCAAGCGTTTCGGCCGGTTTGGTCTGGAGTTGCATCCGGAGAAGACGCGGTTGGTGGGTTTCAAGCCCGGAATCCCAGGTCGAGGCAGAAGCTTCGATCTGCTGGGATTCACTCACTACTGGGGGCGATCCAAGTCAGTCTGTTGGACGATTTATCGGAAAACGGCCAAGGATCGCTTTCGGCGAATGCTCAGGCAGATCAGCCGATGGTGCCGTGCGAATCGGCATCAATTCGTGCGAGACCAACACGTGCAACTGGTTCGCAAGCTGAGAGGGCACTTCGCCTACTTTGGGATTCGCGGTAACTATCGGTCGCTGGGTGTTCTACGTTTTCGCGTCGAGCGCATTTGGATCAAGTGGTTGTCGCGTAGGTCGCAGCGCGGGAGGTTGAATTGGGAGAAAGCAGCGTAGCTATTAAAGTTGCTTCCCGTGCCAGCACCACGGATTAGCAAACCCTGTTACTGAGGAGCCGGATGCGTGAATTGCGCACGTCCGGATCTGTGGGAGGCCGGCTCAGGTAACTGGCCGGTCCACCCGACTTTCTCTACTCTAAGCGTCCGCTTCTGGCCGATTTCGGCCCCTTTCGACAGGTTGCTTCTGATCCGGTGACCATGGTTCGCATGCTAAGGACGAACCTTACTGATGGTCAGCAACAGGACTGCTATCGGCTCAATTCAAAGGATGCTGGCATCGCATCGCCGGTCTGGTATTCAGACCGGCGATGCGGATTGCTACCAGCTCACATCCCCTTCAGGTTTCGCTCCTCCCACCAATCCCGCGTCTTGAGCGCCTGCCGAGCCACCCGGCCGCCCAGGAAGAAGAACGTATCGCCGGCCATCGGGATGGATTTCCTGTTCATGATCCAGAAGTCCGTCAGTTCGGTCTTCTCGCCGTTGAGCAGGTCCGCGATGGTTCTGCCGTTGAGGTGGGTCAGTGCGACGCCGTGGCCGAAGCAGCCGCCCGAGTAGATGATGCGTTCGTCGCCGACGAAGCTGATTTCAGGGACCATGTCCACGTTCACCGAGACCGGGCCGCCCCAGCGGTAGGCGATGCGTACGTCCTTCAGCTGGGGGTAGATCCACTTCAGGTGGGCTTCGCAGTGTTGCCAGCTCATGGGCGAGGGGACCTCGTCCATCGGCGGCGTTCTGTAGACGATCGCGTCGCCGCCGCCCATGAGGATCCGGCCGTCCACGGTGGGGCGGAAGTAAGGCAGCATCTGTCGGTTGTCGCCGAACGACTGCCGGTCCTTCCAGCCGATGTTTTGCCATTGTCGGTCGCTGAGTGGCTCGGTCACGATCTGGTAGGTCCAGAGCGGGAACTGCCGGGTCTTGAGCGCGCGGGTATCCGGCACCTGCCGTGAGTAGGCGTTGGTCGCCACCACTAGCTTGTCGGCTGTGACCTTGCCCTGTGGTGTTGTGAGGCCGATGGCGGAGGCCGTTCTTTCGATGTTCGTCACGGGCGTCGTTTCGTAGATCGTGACGCCCGCCGACTCGGGCAGCCTCTTGAGTGCGTGCACCTGCTTGTAGGGGTTGAGATAGGCGGTGCCGGATTCATAGATGCCGCTGTTGAAGCGTTCGGAATGGAAGTCCTGCTGAACCTGTGACTTCTCCCGCCAGCGCATGTCGCCGTCGAGGCCCAGTTCCTGGAACAACTGATAGCTCTTTTTCAGGCGATTGGCCTGCTGCTCCGAGTAGCTCATGCGAACCAGGCCGTTGTGGCGGTAATCGCAGTCGAGGCCGTTTTCCTCGATCAGGCTCCTGGTATGGGCCACCGCCTTCTCCAGGTACCGGTGCGCCTCGATCATCTTTTGCTTTCCCCAGCGCAGCAGCACCATTTCGGGCTCCAGGCCGAACATCCTGGTGCTGAAGCCGGCGTTGCGGCCGCTGGCGCCGAAGCCGACGACGGCGGCTTCGAGCACCACCACTCGGGCGTTGGGGTTGTCCCGCTTGAACTGCCAGGCGGTATTCAGGCCGGTGTAGCTGGTGCCAATGATTCGGCTGGCGCTGGCCGGCCGACATTCGGAAATGCGTGCCTGCGCGGAAGGTTTTTTCCTGAAGCATGAAGGTTCCACTTCCAGGCCCGGACAGGGTGCCAGGCAGGTATCCGCAAGCTGAGTGCGAGTCCAGTGACGTGGCTTGGGGAAAACGCCTACGCTATTACTTCCCACGCCCCTGGGGAGGGGGGAAGAAAGGCCACACCACCAGTGGTCTCCATCCCTCGCCGTAGCACGCAACGAGGAACCCTCGTCATGAAAGCGCTGACGCTGGAGAAGGCCTTCACCCTCCTGGAGCCCGGCCCGGTGGTATTGGTCACCACTTGCGACGACGGTCAGCGCAACATCATGACCCTGTCCTGGACCATGGTGGTCGACTTCACCCCACGCTTCGCCCTTACCACCGGGCCCTGGAACTACTCCTACACCGCCCTGGAGAAGACCCGCGAGTGCGTCATCGCCATTCCCACCGTGGACCTGCTCGACACCGTGGTCGGCATAGGCACCTGCTCCGGCGCCGACACCGACAAGTTCGCCCGCTTCGGGCTGACCGCCCTGCCAGCTAGGCATGTCGGCGCCCCGCTGATTGGCGAGTGCCTGGCGAACATCGAGTGCCGGGTGGTCGACGTGGTCGAGCGGCACAACATAGTGGTGCTCGACGGCATCGCCGCCTATGTCGATTCCAGGCGCGAGGAGCGTCGTACCCTGCATGCGGTCGGTGATGGCACCTTCGTGGTGGATGGCGAGATGCTGGACCGGCGCAAGGCGATGCGCTCGAAGTTGCCGCCTGGTGTCTAGGTGGTTGGGGGTGGTTACGGCAGAGCCGTGGGGCTTGGCATTGAGTCCGAATCTTTCCTAGCCGAGTGTCCGTGACAGCCAGGCGATCAACCTGGCCAGCCAGAAGCGCTGGCGCCACGCGCGAATCTGCGGCAGGTTCTCGAAGATGAATGGTTTGGCGCGGCTGCGTTCCTGGCTGGCAAGTGATTTGAGCGCAGGAATGGCATTGCGCAGGTAGTACACGTAGTACAGGGAGGTGACTGCGAAGAATCCATAGAGCCAGAGCGCGACATGGGCCTTGTCAGCGGGTTCGCCTAGCATTGCCATCACCGTGGCGGAAAGCGCGGCTACGATACCGCCGGTCCAAGCACCAAGGCTTTTGTCGTCTTCGGAGTAGCTGACCTGTTCGTGACGGACCTGAAACGGTGAAGTGAACTTGCGGCGGAGCCCTACCAGCCAGTAGGCCGCTATCGTCAGCCCACTGGGGACGAGGGCCATACCGAGTGCCTGCAACTGCGGTTGTCCACCCAGGCGCTGAAAAGCCGCGATCCCCATTACCAGGCCCAGCATCGGGCAGACTGCGAGCCAGTTGATGAGTGCGGTACTGGCAAAATCGAGGAAACGTTCGCTGACGCAAGATACTCGCAGAAAACGCACGAAGGCCCACATGCAAATCAGCAGGTAGGGCAGCAGAAGCATCGGCATCAGGCCGACGGCTGCGCCACCTATCAGCACCCAGCAGAGCAAGCCGGAAAGCAATTGCCTGAAGAATCGGTTCGGGTCGGGTGTGAGCATCCTGTCTTTCAATCGGATATCCATAAAGCACCCCTGCTGTGTCGCTGGGGTGGAAATTCCTCTTGACTGGTAATAATGAACTTCGTCGACTCAGGTTAGATTCGATCTTCTATTCTCCGTAGGATATGATCCAACAGTTTGGAGAAGCTATCGAACTCCTCAAACAGATTGTCGAGTGACTGCTTGTCTCTGACTTCATATTTCAAAGATTTTGTGTTGAATATGAAGACATCCAGGTCATCATCGCCTAGGAAAATATAATCAGATTTCCACTCTAGTTCTCGATGTGCGACGTTCATCAAGATAAAAGATAGACCTTTTTCTTCAGGTGCGTCTGCCAGGAGGCTAGTGGAGTAAAAGAATATACCTTCGACAGTAAGCCCATCATGGATCTTCAGGAACTCCAGATAATCTATCGGCGGATAAATGCCTAACCGTCTTTTTGAGATGAGCAGAAGGCGTTCGATCTCTAATGGTGTAGCGCCAGGGAACAGTGGAAGCCTGACCTGCTTTTGCAGAATCTCAATTTTGGAGAGTAGTTCATCTCTGTTGTTCATGATGGCTGGCTGTATAAGTAACTGTTGGTTGAAAAATTGGAAAAACTCCTCTTTCTACAAGCATCCTGATCTTCATCAAGCATTGGGCTGGGTTCATTGGCTGCAGAAACGATTGCCCCGAGGGGCAGATCGGAGTTTGGAGCTAAAAGCGCCGATATCACTCAGAAGCCCTTGCTATAGCATCCGCTGGCCTTCGAAGGGATTCCAGCCTTGCTGGCCTTTGACCTGCTTGAGGTAGTAGGCGTAGTTGGTGATGACGGCGTAGCAGGCGGCGAAGCCCATGCCGATGCCGTTATCCAGCGCGCGGGGAATCTCGATGCCGGTCAGTATCTCGAACAGAGCCTCCAGGATGCCCACCGCGAAGATGATGCCGAGCATCACCAGGTTCTTTTTCCATAGGCCGAGGACGAACCAGTAGATGGGGCCGAAGAAGAAGGCCAGGATGCTGGCGTTGATCAGGATGCGCTTGCCGAAGGGCAGGGCGCGCAGGGCCTGCTTGTAGGTTTCGCTGCGCGGGCCGCCGTGCTGGTCATAGAAGGCGAAGCGTTCCTGCCATTTCGGCTTGAGGTTGCCTTGGCTGGGTTGGGTTTGCGGGATGCTTTCCATGGGACCTCCTGTCGTGGTTATCCGTGTGGGGGCTGTGGCTCAGGCCTTCTTCAGCCGCGCTGCGGCGAGGAAGGTCACCAGTACCGTGGCGAAACCCCAGAGGGCTGGTCCTACGGTTGGAATGGGGCGCAGCACGAAGAAACCAACTACTGCCGTGGCTACGGCGGCAATCACGGCGATTTTCTTGTCAGCGGTGATGCTGAACTTGTTGTTGCACTGTTTGCATTCCCTTGCCCCGCCGGGCTTGGACGGGCCCATGATGGCGGGGGAGAAGGGGCTGATTGAGGTGGAGCAGTGAGGGCATTTCATTATGAAATCCTTTTCTTAAAAATAGCTTTGAACTGAGTTGGCAGTTTCTAGTCAGTGATTTCCCCCCATGGGTCATAGCGATATTTTTCATCTATTGGTTGGAATGTTATGTTTGAGGCTTGTTGCTGTTCTAGTTTGTTTTTAAATCTTTCGCTGCAGGCGAGGCTCATTGTTTCTGTGCAGCGAAATAGATCTAGTTCTGTGCTTAGTGGAGAGAATTTCTTTATCCAGCTGTAAACCGGTGTTGGGGGGAAGAGATTGTTTATCATCGGCCTTCCAGTCTCTATGTCCTTCTCTTCTTGGAAAATGGATCTCTCTGTGTCAAGAAGAGAGAGGTTCTGGGCGGGAAGAAATACGTAATAATTCTTTGGAGGGCGCTCTCCGTTGGAGAATTTTATTTCAATCGGGATTTTTCTGTACTTGACGTTCAGTTCATTACAGGCTTCTATGAATTTTTCTGATACGAAATAAGTATTGGTTCCGTAGAAGTCTGCATTAAATTCTTTTATATGTCTGTCAGTAATTTTTATTTTGTAGTCTTTTTGGATTGTAATTGAGTCTGGATGGGGTTCGTACGTGTTCCACTCCCATTCCGGATGGTTTATCTCCATTGGGATGTGTTCAGAGGTTCCTTTGTTGGCAGCGTAAGTTATGAAGTAGTAAGTGGGGTTATTCATAGAAGTCTTCCAGTTATCTTGTCGATGACAAATTTTCCACTCTCTAGCCCTTCTTTTGCCATGCTCTGAATTCTGCCTACTCCCAAAGCTAGCTGAGTGTCACTTAGATTCCCGGTGCTAAAGAGTCTATTTAGCTTGTCCAGTTCGGTTTTTATTGTGCCAGTGTAGTTTGAGTGATTTGACCAGTGGCCGGGAAGTCCAGTTTTTTTAGCTAAATCAGAGCTTCCCGGCAAGAAGATACCATTGGATGCCCCGTCTCCATCGAAGCCCATACTTTTTAGACGGTTAAACATAGGGGCATAGTCTGCATGTTTCATTAACTCTTCAGGGATAAGATGGTGATTGGCCATCCCATCCCCTGGTCGTGCCCCCATATTGTTGCCAAGCTTAGTAGAGCACCACCCCAGCGGGTCTATCCACTGAAAGGGATTTGGTCCATATAGGTATATGTTTATTCCTCCGCCCAACCCAATCGGATCCTGCCCCACAAACCGCCCCACCACCGGATCGTAGTAGCGGAAGGTGTTGTAGTGCAGCCCCGTCTCCGCGTCGAAGTACTGCCCCTGGAACCTCAGGTTCTGCTCGATCTCTTCTGCCGCATGGCGTTCCACTTCCCCCCAGGCCTTGTAGGTGGCCTGCCATACCGGCTTGCCGTCCTCGTCGGTGACGTCCAGCGGCGTGCCGATCTGGTCGGTGTGGAAGTAGTAGGTGCGCTCTTCGTCGCCTTCCCGGTCGACGCGGGCCAGGGGGGCGTAGCTGTCGGGTTCGTAGAGGTACAGGCTGTCGCCGTTGGCCCGGCGTTCCTGGAGCAGGCGCAGGCCCTGCCAGAGGAACCCGGTGCTTTTCGTCGTGCCGTCGCGCTCCACGGCCTTGGCCACCCGGCGGCCCAGGCTGTCGTAGTGGTAGCGGCCTTCGCTGAGCAGGTTGCCGTCGCGGTAGGTGCGGGCGCGGATCAGGCGGTTTTCGCAGTCGTATTCGAAGTGCTGTTCCAGGTGGGCGCCGCGCTTGCGCACCACCATGTTGCCCCAGGGGTCGTAGTCGTAGCGCTGGTCTTGCCAGGTGCGCAGGCGGTTGTCGCGGATCTGGCCGTGGTGGCTGTCGCCCTCGGGGTTGACCAGGTTGGCGGCGGCGTCGTAGACGAAGCGTTCGCGGCTGGCCAGGTCCGGGGCGCTGCGGCCGAGCAGTTGGCCGTTGGCCTCGTAGGCGTACTGGGTGTCGCCGCGCAGCTTGTCCTGGGTGCGCACCAGCTCGCCGGCGGCGTCGTACTGGTAGCGGCGCTGGATCGGGTTGTCGCGGTGCAGCAGCAGGTCGGCGGGGACGATGCCCGGGTTGTGCAGGCTGGAGAGTTTCTCCGCCGGCAGCCCCGAGGCGAACTGCCAGGCCTTGCGGCCCAGGGCGTCGTAGCCGAAGCGGCTGGTCAGGCGGCCCTGGGTGCGCAGCACTTCGCGGTGCAGGTCGTCGCGCTCGAAGTCGCTGATGACGCGGCCGTCGAGGTTGAGTTGGTGCAGGTGGCCGCTGCCGTAGTACAGGTGGTTGAGGTGGCGGCCGTCCGGCAGTTGCAGGCTGAGCAGGTTGCCCAGGGCGTCGTACTGGTAGCCCAGTTCGCCCAGCGGGGTGCTTTCGCCGAGCAGGCGGCCGTTGGCGTCGTAGGCGAAGGCCAGGCGTTCGGCCTGCAGGCCCTGGCGTTTGCCCCGTTCGCTGGGCAGGCGGTCGATGCCTTGCAGGCGGTCGCCGGCGTCGTACTGGTAGTCGTAGCGGGCGTCGTCGGTGAGCTTGGCCAGCAGCCGGCCAATGGCGTCGCGTTCGAACCGGGTGCATCGCGTGGGGCGTTCGCCCTGCTGGCCGTAGCCGGTTTCCTCGACTTCCACCAGGTGGCCGCCGGCGTTGTAGCGGAACCGCCGGGTGAGATTGTCGATGCGCTGCTCTTCCACCAGGCGGTCGCTGGCGTCGTAGGCGAAGCGGTAGGCCGCGCCGTTCTCGTTGACCAGCGCGGCCAGGCGCAGGGCGCGGTCGTATTCGTAGCGGACGATCTGCCCCTTGGCGTCCTGGCGGCTCTGCGGCAGGCCGCGGGCGGTGCGGATCAGGCGGGTGCTCTGGCCCTTGCCGTCGGTGTGCCCGAGCAGTTGGCCGAGGGCGTTGTAGCTGAAGGCCTCGCGGCTGCCGTCGGCGTGCTCGATGGCCAGCACTTCGCCGTTGGGCTTGCGCTGCAGGCGGGTGGTCTGGCCGAGGGCATCGGTGATGGCCACCAGGTGCTGGCGGTCGTCGTATGCGTAGCGGGTCTGCTGGCCGGAGCAGTCCTGGTAGCGCTCCACCTGGGCCAGGCCGTTCCACCACAGGTGCTTGCGCTTGCGCAGGGCGTCGACGATGGTGTGCGGCAGGCCGTCCTCGCCGTTGAAGTATTCGGTGCTGCGGCCTTCGGCGTCGGTTTCCTCGATGAGGCTGCCCCGGGCGTCGTAGCGGGCCTTCCAGGTGCTGCCGTCGGGGTAGGCCACTTCGCTCACGAGGTTTGTGGCGAGGTGGTGCCGGTAGCGGATGCTGCGGCCCAGCGGGTCGATTTCCTCGACCAGGCGCGAGTACTCGTCGTACTTGAGCTGCACGCGGTTGCCGTCGGGCAGCTGCAGGCCGGTCATGTTGCCGGCGTCGTCCAGCTCGATGCGGTATTCCTCGCCGCCGAAGTCGCGGCTGGCCACCACCCGGTGGTCGGCGTTGTAGTGGATGCGCGCCTCGCGCTGCAGGGCGTCGCTGACCGTGGTGACGCGGGCCTGGAGGTCGTAGTGGAAGTGGTAGTGCTCGCCGTCGCTGGTCCAGTGCTCGACCACCCGCGGCCGCCCGCCAATGTTCGCCCAGCGGTATTCGCAGCGCAGCCCCAGGGCGTTCTCGTGGCGCACCATCAGGCCGTCCTGGTAGGCGAAGCGGCGGCTGGTGTCGCCGTTGCGGTTGTGCACTTCGCTGAGCTGGCCCTGCGCGTCGTAGCGGTAGCGCACCAGGCTTTCCACTGCCTGGTCGCCGACCACCCGCACCACCTCGGTGAGGCGCTGCAGCGGGTGGTCGTAGTGCAGGTGCAGGCGCAGCCCGCCGCTGGCGGTGATGTCCAGCAGGCGGCCGTCGGCGCCGCGGTTGAAGTGCAGGTAGTGGCCCAGGGCGTTCTCGAGGCGTTGCAGCGGGGCGGGGCTGCCGTCCGCGGGCAGTTCGCCGAAGTAGAAGAACTGGTTGTCGAGGCTCTGCAGCAGGTAGTGGCCACCCTGGCTGCGCACCAGGTAGACCTGCTCGTTGGCGGCGAACACCCGCTCGCCCGGTTCCAGGGCGACGAAGGGCACGCTGCGGCCCTGGTTGTCGCTCAGGTAGACGAACTCGCCGGCCTGGCGCAGGCTCTGGTCCCAGGGCAGCACCCAGCCGCGGCCGAGCACGCTGTCCAGGTCCAGGTCGCTGGCGTAGAAGCGCGACCACTGGATGGGCATCAGCCCGGGCAGGCTGAAGTCGGTTTCGCCTGCCTCGGTGAGCAGCTTGCGCCCCGTGGTGGCGTCCACCGGGTTGCCGAACAGGCCGCCCACCGCGCGGTTGATCGCCGGACCGAGAACGTAGCGGCTGGCCACCTCGCCGGCGACGAAGCCGGCGGTGAATTTCAGCACGCAGGGCATGATCGCCTTCATCCCGGCCTGGGTGCCGGCCTTGATCAGCTGGGCGATGCCGCCGGCGGCGCCGGCCACGGCCATGAGGATGTCCACGGTGGTGCGCAGCCAGCCGGGGACTTCGTCGTCCACCGGCAGGTACTGCACGGTGCCGCCGCCGATGAAGACGTCGGAGGAACCGCCATCGATCTTGGCGCCGCAGGTGAGCTTGTCGCCCTTGCGCGCGGCGGCGACGTCGTTGATGAAGACGTTGCTGGAGCCTTCGGCCACCTGGATCAGCGGCGGGTGCTTGTCGCAGATGGCTGTGCTGCGTTCGACGTGGGCGGCGTTGCGCTGGTTGATGTAGACGTTGGGCGAGCCCTTGTCGATCATCCCCGCTGGCGAGGTGAACATCCGCCCTATGGCTTCGCCGGCGGCGGTGAGCAGGCTACCTCCGACGCCTGCGAGAATACCGGCCAGGAGGGCCACGCCGAATCCACAGGTGAAGGTGGCGATGGCCACCGTGGCGACCAGCGCTATCCCCAGCGCGGCGCCGATGAGAAAGCCCGCCAGCGCGCTGGTATGGGCGATCTCGTCATGCAGGCGAGCGGCTTCGTACATGGCGGCTCACTCCGTGTCGCCGGCGGCGTCTTCCGGGAGGGTGGGCGCCTGGCGTAGGCGGAAGCTGGCCAGCAGGTCGAGCCAGGCCTGGCTCTGCGAGGCGCTGAAGTCGCCCTGGCTGGTGGTGGAGAACACCAGGGCACGGCCCGGCTCGATCTCGAAGGCGGCCTGGCGCTGGTACAGCGGGCGGCCGTCGTTGAGGTAGTAGGCGTCCACCTGGATGCCTTCGAGCGCCGGCTCGCCCAGGCTGGCCGGTTTCTTGCCGAGCAGGGTGTAGCCGCGCAGCTTGGCGCCGATCAGCTTGACCTGGCGTTCGACGTAGGGCTTGAGGGTTTCGCCGGGCAGCAGGTTGTCGCGCGAGACGGTGATGCTCAATGGCGCCGGCACGCTGTTGCCGAGCACGAACATGTTCACGCTGCGGTCCTGGTAGCCTTCGGGGAGGGTGATCTGTCCTTCCTGGAGTTGGTAATCCATGGGGTGTTCCTGTCGTGAAGCGGTGGGGAGGTCAGGCCAGGCGCAGTTCGTCGAGCATGGCGTCGAAGTCGATCAGCCACTCGGCCAGTTCGGCCGGGTTCGGATCGAGCACGGTGGACAGACTCAGCCACTGGCGCGGGCCGCCGGCCAGCGGCAGCAGCGCACCGACCACGCGGCCATGGCGCGCCTGCTGGCCGTCGCGGTAGAGGTAGTCGACCTGCTGCGCAGGGTGGCCGGCGAGCTGGCGGGGAGCGCGGCGCACGATGCGCAGGTCGGCATGGCGCTTCTCCAGGCTGGCCAACAGGCTGTCCATGGCCTGGTCGAGGCCGAGCTGTTCCGGGGCGGGGCGCTTCTTCAGGCCCAGGGCCAGTGGTCGGCCGTTGCGCTCCAGGGTCACCTCGATGCCGCGCACCCCATAGGCCTCGGGCAAGGCCACCAGCAAGCCGGCGAGGGTCACGCCGTTGGCGCCTTCACGCAGCAGCCCGGCGGCCGGAGCAGGGCAGGGCGGTGCGGCCTCGGGAGCCTGGGGCGGCTGTTCCGGCGCGGGCTCAGGCGTTTGCCGGCGCTGCGCCAGGCGGTCGTAGATGCTGCTGCTTCTCATGGGCGTGCCCTCACTTGTTGATCCGTACCGGCTGGCCTTCGACAAAGGTCTCGCCCTTGCTTAGGGTGTGGATGGCGTCGGCCTGGATCTCGATGGCCTCGGGTGTGAGGGTGATGCTGCTGTTGCCCACGCGTAGGATAATGTGGGTCTTGGCCTCGATCTGGATGTGCTGCTGGCCGACCACCAGGGTGTAGGCGCCTTCCTGGACGTTGACCAGGGTGTCCTTCTTGATGGTCTCGGTATGGGTGCCGCCCACGGTGATGCTGCGGTTGTTGCCGACGCTGTGGGTCTCGTCCAGCTCCACCTCGGTGTCCATGAAGCGCTCGGCGTGGATGATCACCTGCTCGGCGCCCTGCTTGTCCTCGAAGCGGATGAAGTTGGCCGCGGCCGCGCCGCTCTTGGTCGAGCGGGTGAGGAAGCCGCTCTGCGTCTTGTTTTCCGGCAGCGACCAGGGCGGCATGTTCTGGCTGTTGTAGAGGCTGCCGGTGACCAGCGGGCGGTCCGGGTTGCCGTCGAGGAAGGAGACCACCACCTCGTCGCCCACCCGCGGGATCTGGATGCTGCCGAAGCCGCCGCTGGCCCAGGCCTGGGCCACCCGCACCCAGCAGGAGCTCTTGTCGTCGCGCTGGCCGTAGCGGTCCCAGTGGAACTGCAGCTTCACCCGGCCGAGGCTGTCGGTGAAGATCTCCTCGCCGGGCGGGCCGACGACGATGGCGGTCTGCGGGCCGGAGATGCGCGGACGTTCGACAGCTGGCTGCGGGCGATAGGGGATCTTGCGGCGGATGCAGGTGAACTCGTTGGTGTAGTGCGCCTCGTCGCCGGTGAGGTAGTTGTTGCTGCCGCCGTGCTGCACGCCGAGCAGGAGGAACTGGCGGTCGTCGGCACTATCGTTGTCATGGTCGTAGTGCTGCAGCAGCTCGAAGGTGTATCCGGGACCCATGCCGCGGCAGTTGCTCGCGCCGTAGAACAGCTTGGCCTGCACCTCCAGCGCCTCCAGGCGGTTGCGCACCAGCGCCTCGCCGTCGTCGTGGGTGCCGTGGGTGTACTGGCCGGGGAAGTCGAAGATCTCGAAGGCCTCGACGTCGCCCTGCTGGTTGACGCTGTCCAGGCCCACCTGCAGCAGGTTGCCCGGCTGCTTGTAGTCGAAGGTCTGCATCGCCACGCGGCCGGACTGCAACTGGCGCTGACCGCTCCAGCCGGTGATGGAGTCGGCGCTCTCGGTGACCGCGGCGCTGTGGTAGCGGATCCGCGGCTGCGCCGGCAGCGGTTTGAGCAGGGTGGAGTCGTCCATCACCACCAGGGTGTGCTGCTCGTTGGTGTGCTCGAAGTAGTAGAACAGGCCTTCGTTATCCAGCAGGCGCTGGACGAAGTTGAGGTCGCTCTCGCGGTACTGGGTGATGTAGCTGTGCGGCTTGAGCGCCTTGCTCAGGCGGAACTCGAACTTGGGCAGCGCGCCGTAGGGGGAGAACACCTGGGTGATCACCTGCTCCACGGTCTGGTCCTGGAAGATGCGCGAGTCGAAGCGCCGGCCGAGCATCCACAGCCAGGGGCTGAGGGTCGCCGAATAATGGGCCAGGCCACCGTCGCTGCCGTTGCTGGCGAAGCGCGTGATATAGCCGTGGATCGGTCGCGTGCCGCCGTCGGCCAGTTCGATCTCCAGCAGCGCCGGCTTGCCGATCAGCGACTTCAGCTCGATATGGGCGTCCTGGCTGATCAGCCCCATGTTGAAGCTGAACAGCCGGGACAACCCTTCGCCGCCTGTGAAGTGATCGAGCAGCAGTTCCTGGGCGGACTGCAGCGGCGTGGTCAGTTTCACCAGGCGCCGGTTCTGCGGGATGAAGAGGGCGGCGAGATCCATCAGCATGTCGTTCTCCTGCGTAACACTGGGGCCGCGCCGGGAACGGTGCGGCGGCATCCTTTCAATGGGGTGGCGGCGCCAGTCGGGCGAACAGCCGGGCCAGTGGCGAACGGGCGCGCCACTGGCGGATTTCCTCGATGTTCTCGAAGGTGTAGGTGGTCTTGAGCCGGCGCTCTTCGGCATGCAGGCGTGGCAGCCCGGCGATGACCTTCCGGTAGTGGAGGAACTGGTACAGGCCGAAGGATGCACTCAGGGCCATCAGCCAGAGCGGCAATTCCGCCTTGTCGCGAAGCAACGGGTAGAGCGTGCAGGAAAGCCCTGCACCCAGCATGGCCAGCCGGTCGTGCCTGTTGGGCGAGTTGAAGCAGATCACCCGTTCCCGGCGCGAATCGAATGGGAGCTGCCGGTAGTCGATGCGCTTCATCGCTGCGTACAACAGCACGCAAAAAAGGGCGACGGCGACGCTGAGCAGGAAGGTTTTCGCGTCGCTCCAGTGCGCATCCTTGTCGCCGTAGGTGCAGAGCAACGTGATGCCCAAGATGGGGGCGACGGACAGGTTGAGGAAAAGATACCAGCGGGCATAGCGGGTGAAGCTCTCGTTGACGTAGGTCTGGTACAGGGCCATGGCCAGGGCGGCGACGAGGCTGAGCAGATAGGGCACCAGCAGGAACGGCAATGCCAGGGTCATGAACCCCGGCATCATGGCGACGTACAGAAAGAATGCCAGCCCGCTGCGGCGGATTCTCCAGAGGGAGGTGTCGACCATTCAGCCCCTCCTCTTGCCCAGGGCATTGTCGAGCCGGGCGAACAGCCGGGCGGTGTAGGAGCGGGAGCGCCAGGCATGGATCTCTTCGAGGTTGGCGAAGGTGTAGCGAACCCCTTTGCGCCGCTCTTCCTCTTGCAGTTGTCTCAGACTGGCAATGTTGCGCCAGAGACCTAGGACGATGACTGCCGACAATGTACTTGCGCCCAGGGTCATGACGGTTCCGGCTGCGACATTGTCGCGAAGGGCAGGGGTTATTAGGCTCATGCTGCCAACCCCAAGGCCGGTCCAGAGCAGACTGCCGGCCCTTCTCTCTCGCTCGACGACCGGGTATACCCGCCCATTTCGTATTTCATAGGGCAATGACGCTATCTTGCAGCGGCGTACCAAGTGGTGGGCGACAAGTGTTAGAGCTGCAGGAAAAAAAGCTGCTGTCAGGCTCAAGCCCATAGGCCAGCCCAGCTTTCTGGTGCCAAGGATGAAGATGAGCAGGGCTGCCAGGTAGGGCATCAGGAACAGCAATTGGAATAGAACCACTCCACAGTAGCGGCTGTAACTGTCGCTGACGTATACGCATTGCCCACGTTGCCAGGCGAAAAGAGCAAGCAGTGCGATGGCGGGAGTCGTCACCCAGGGGAAGGCCAGGCAGGGAATGCTTAAGAGCATGGCCAGTACGAGCAGCCAGTTGCGTGTCGTGTTGAAGACGAAACGAGGCTCGGAGGAAATCATCTCAATGCCTTTCCCTGTCGAGCAGAAGCGATAGTTGAGCGAATAGTCTGCCCAGCCATGATGATTGGAGGACGATGCCGTATGCCGTTGGGGCTGGTCTCTGCAAATCGTCATGGTGCTTCGGTGAGCAAGGGGGGCCATTCAACGCTCCTTGCTCCTGTTCGGTGTGGCGTCGAGGCCGGCGAAAAATCTCGCGACCCGGAATCGACAGGGATGGAATTCTTCGATATTCCCGAAAAGTGGGGCGCAGCATTCTTCCGCTCCGGCACCCGCAGTAGGAGCTGTAGCTGTCGCTCGGATAGCGGTCGCGGGTGCGCTACCAGACCGCCAGGATGAAGGCAGTGAAAGAAGGGCCAGCCATGGCCGGGCAGTGTCAGTTAAAGCAATGCCAGCAATATGGACAAATAGCCGGTCTCTGGTCACCTTGGTAAAGGAGTGCAGGCTTGAGGGAAGCATTATCAGCGCCTCCTTCCAGCGAAGGTATGGGACAGCCAGGCAAGTAACCTGGCCAACCAGGAACGCTGGCGCCATTCACGAATCTGCTGCAGGTTGTCGAAGGTGAATGGCTTTCCGCTACTGCGCTCCTGATTGGCCAGCGACTTGAGCGCAGGAATCGCGTTGCGCAGGTAGTACACGTAATACAGGGAGGCGACGGCGAAGAATCCATAGAGCCAGAGTGCCATACGGACCTTGTTTACGGTTTCGCCCAGCATTGTCATCGCCGTGGCGGAAAGCGCGGCCAAGACACCGCCGGCCAGAGCGCCAATGCTTTTGCCGCTATCTTCGGAATAGCTGACCTGATCGCAGCGAACCTGAAAGGGTGAAGTGAAACTGCTGCGATGGCTTGTCAGCCAATAGGCCGCCGCTGTCAGCCCACAGGGGACGAGGGCTAGACCGAGTGCCTGTAACTGTGAGAGTCCACCCAAGCGCTGAAACGCCGCGATTCCCATCACCAGACTTAGCATCGAGGTGATAGCGAGCCAGTTGATGATTGCGGTATTGGCGAAGTCGAGAAAGCGCTCGCTGATACAGGATACTCGCAGAAATCGCACCACGGCCCACACGCAAATCAATAGGTAGGGTGCCAGAAGAAGCGGCATCAGGCCGACGGCTGCTCCTCCTATCAGGATCCAGCAGAGCATGCCGGAAAGCAATTGCTTGAAAAAACGGTCTGGATGAGGCGCGAGCATTTAATTCTTTCCCGTCAAGGAGTCACCGATGTCACGCCCCCAACCGGTCATGTCATCGCTCATGATGATCTGCACCGCCACGCCAATAGAGAGTCCGATCAGTATTCCCACTATTGCCGTTCCGCCTATGGCGGTAGCAGCCAGTGTTCCTACTACGAAGGCGGCGGCGTTTGTCGGCTGCGAATAGGCCGAGCGGTGCATGAAGTCATCCCAACTGGATGACCCATACGCATCGATGATGGCCTGCGGACCGAAGGCAAGAAGACCATTGCTAGCTGTACCGGTCAGGAGCTTGCCGACTCCACGACTGCCATAGGCCGTCCCGTCGATAGGTGTCCGGCTACGTAGCGCTTGCATGGAGTTATAGGCGGGAACATGGACAAACTCGGCGCCGGTTTTTCCAGCGATTCGATATAGTTTGGCTGTCTCCGTAGCTGGAATTTCGAATAGCAGGTGACCTTTCTTGTAGACCAGCTTGATACGTCGATGAAAAGTCTTGCGTGCTGAGCGGCTGCCTGACTGTCCGCGGTTCTTCGCCCAGTTGAGAAGTTCCTTCTTGAGCTTGTCGGGGATATCCAGCAAGTCTATGAGTCGTTTGCTGAGAAGGCGGGCGTGCAAGACCCCAGCCACGCCTGCAAGGGTGCCTGGAAGATTGGCATGTCCGAACAGCGGAGAGCCGATGTAAGGGATAGCCTCTGCGCGTTTACGAAGCGACTCCAGTTCGCTTGCACTGACCTTGGCAGATTGCTTCAGCCTGGCAAACAACAGGATGAGTAGGGCTATGGAGTCCTCGGTTTCCTCTGCGCTCATCTCATTGTCCGGATTTTCCAATTCGGAAATGAGGAAGGCGGCACCGCTCAGGTCATCAGTGGCGTATTCCCCGCCGATGTTGATTTGCGAAGGGAAAGCCCGTGCCGCCACCACTTCCGGCCAGGGCAGTTCGCCCTCGCCGAGCAGGCCTTGCGGCCCCCGGCCCATGGGGTCTTCTCTGGTGCAGGGATAGAACGGGCCGCTCATGGACGGCTACCCGAGGGGAGGTAGATGGCGCCGCTGTAATTGCGGCGGGGCATGGTGCGAGAGCAGGGCAGGACCATGCCTGGCGATGTTCCGGACTCCGTTTCGTATTCATGAAATGAATTCATGTTGCGCATCCTGCAGAAAGCTTTCCCCACTCATGGGGTGCGAAGGAAAAACCGATCGAAACGAACTGTCAAGCGGCAGCTGATAACCGTGGGTAGTGGCATTTTGCTTTGCCGGCTTCCCTTTCTTTTCGGCTGTAAGGCCCGTCCTGAAAGGGTTTGGCGGTATGGCCTAAGACGGGCCGCACAGCGGTTAGTTCCTTCCGCTTCCACCGCTTATCTCTCAAATGCGTGTAGGAAATTCGCTATTCGGTGTATCAGCGATGATCCATTCCAATGGCGGGAAAGTGCGGAGTGGATCACTATCATGAAAATTACTATTGCAGCGCAGCCCGCATTCTCCAAGGGTTCTGGCCATTGGCGGCGTTGGTCGCGGCAGGATGATTGATATCAAAAAGGAGTCTTGTGGCCATCATTGCCGCCTTCCCGGGATGCTGCGAAGAATAATTCGCATGTAGTCATTCGCCCGGTTCCACCCAGGAACGTCACCCTCAGTGACGGCACCCGGGGCAGCCCCGGCGGGTTTCACACCATCGATACAGCCGCTCTCGAGCGGCTGCTTTGCGTAGACGAGCATCAGCGGGCAGCCCGCCAAGGGCGCCGCGAAACAGGGACGGGAAGGCATTCGCATGAGCCAGGGACTCGACATCGAGGCGTTGATCCGCCTGCGCAAGCAGACCCGGGCGATTTCCGATGCCTTGCGTTCGCAGGCCGCCGACTACCTGGCCACCCTCGCCATGCTGGTGCGGCCGCAGCACCTGTTCGGCGAATACCTGCAGGGCGCGCCGCGCAGCAGCGGCCGCGAGACCCAGCACCACTTCAAGGAATTCAAGGAACTGTACGACCGTATCGGTTCCGCCGCGCCCTTCAGCCTGATCCACGAGCTGGAGGTGCCCCTCAACCTGCTCAACACCACCCCCGAGCTGTACGCCCTGGAATACGACCTGCCGCTGGCCGGGCGCACGGTACGGGTGACCAGTCCGACGCGCTGGGTGGTGGGCTTCCAGTCGTTCGAACTGGAGCGCTTCCGCAAGGTCATCAAGGACCCGAACCGCAGCAACGCCGAGCTCTACCGGTTCGTCATCCACTACCTGGTGCTCTTCTACTGCTTCAGCAAGTCCGGCGGCCTGGGCCGCCTGCTGCTGGGGCTGCGTTTCCCGGTGAGCTTCGAGCGCCTGAAGGAGTTCGGCGACCTGCCGTTCTGCGTGATCAGCTCGCCGGTGCGCTCGAGCCTGCCGGACGAGTCGGTGATCCGCAGCGCCACCGAGATTTCCGGCAACGCCACCTTCGAGGAGCTGGTGAGCCGGGAAGACATCCTCGGCATGCAGGACGACATCCGCCAACGACTGCTGCAGACCGTCGAAGGCTTGTGAGGACAAGGCCCGGCGACCGCCGCCCGGCCGTAGTGACAGCGACAGGATTCGGAGAGGAATCAGCCATGGCGAAGAAGGAAAGCACCCAGCACAAGCTCGACCGCGTCCGCGCGCCGCGTGTGCACATCACCTACGACGTGGACATCGGCGACGCCATCGAGAAGAAGGAACTGCCCTTCGTCGTCGGCGTGCTCGGCGACTACTCCGGCAACCCGCTGGAACCGCTGCCGCGGCTGAAGGACCGCAAGTTCGTGTTCATCGACCGCGACAACTTCAACAGCGTGCTCAAGGGCGTGCGCCCGCGCCTGACCTACCGGGTGGACAACACCCTGGCCAAGGACGGCACCCAGCTCGGCGTCGAGCTGAACTTCAACGCCCTGGAAGACTTCGAGCCGCAGAACGTGGTCAAGCAGGTGGAGCCGCTGCGCAAGCTGCTGGAAGTGCGCAACAAGCTGGCCGACCTGCGCAACAAGATGGGCGGCAACGACAAGCTCGAGGAACTGCTCATGGACGTGCTGCAGAACACCGAGAAGCTCAAGACCCTCGGCAAGGAATTCGGCCGCGAGGCCGCGCTGCCCAGCGACGACGGCAAACAGGCCTGACCAGGAGTTCGAACATGACCGACCAACAAACCGCGGCCCAGCGCACCACCGCCGTCGAGGACGTCGAGGCCTTCGCACCGCAGGCCTCGCTGCTCGACAGCATTATCTCGGAAAGCCGCGTGGCTCGCTCGGAGTCCGAGCGCTCGCGTACCCGCGACCTGATCGGCGAGCTGGTCTCCCAGGTGCTGGAAGGGGAGATGACCCCCAGCAAGGACCTGATCGCGGTGCTCGACGCGCGCATCGCCGAGATCGACTCGATGCTCTCCGAGCAGATGAACGAGATCATGCATGCCCGCGAGTTCCAGCAGCTGGAAGCCTCCTGGCGCGGCCTGAAGTACCTGGTGGACCAGACCGAGACCGGCACCCACCTGA
Source organism: Pseudomonas delhiensis (assembly GCF_900187975.1). Taxonomy (GTDB): domain Bacteria; phylum Pseudomonadota; class Gammaproteobacteria; order Pseudomonadales; family Pseudomonadaceae; genus Pseudomonas; species Pseudomonas delhiensis. Next base: position 34,393 of record NZ_FZPC01000036.1, read on the forward strand.
AGATCCAGATGCTCAACGCCACCAAGAAGGACCTGGTGCGCGACTTCAAGTCGGCCTCGGAGTTCGACCAGAGCGCGCTGTTCAAGAAGGTCTACGAGGAAGAGTACGGCACCTTCGGCGGCGCTCCCTTCGGCATGCTGCTGGGCGACTACGAGTTCACCCGCAGCCCCGAGGACATGTACCTGCTGGAGGAGGCTTCCCACGTCGCCGCCGCGGCCCACGCGCCCTTCATCTCGGCGGCCTCGCCGGAGCTGTTCGGCTGGGACGCCTTCACCGACATGGCCGGCCCGCGCGACCTGGCGAAGATCTTCGACACCGTCGAGTACGCCAAGTGGAAGTCCTTCCGCAGCTCCGAGGATTCCCGCTACGTCGGCCTGACCGTGCCCCACGTGCTCGGGCGCCTGCCCTATGGCCCGGATACCGCGCCGGTGGAGGAGTTCAACTTCGTCGAGAACGTCGACGGCCGCGACCACAACAAGTACCTGTGGATGAACGCCGCCTACGCCCTGGGCACCCGCATCACCGACGCCTTCGCCCGCTACGGCTGGTGCGTGGCCATCCGTGGCGTAGAGGGCGGTGGCCTGGTGGAAGGCCTGCCGACCCATACCTTCCGCACCGACGACGGCGAGATCGCCCTGAAGTGCCCGACCGAGATCGCCATCACCGACCGCCGCGAGAAGGAGCTGTCGGACCTCGGCTTCATCCCGCTGGTGCACTGCAAGGGCACCGACTACGCGGCCTTCTTCGGCACCCAGTCGGCGCAGAAGCAGAAGCAGTACAACACCGACATCGCCAACGCCAACGCGCGGCTGTCGGCACAACTGCAGTACATCTTCGCCACCTCGCGCATCGCCCACTACATGAAGGCGATCATGCGCGACAAGATCGGCAGCTTCGCCTCGCGCAAGGACGTGGAAACCTTCCTCAACAACTGGCTGGCCAGCTACGTGCTGCTGGACGACACCGCCAGCCAGGAGGCCAAGGCCAAGTTCCCGCTGCGCGAGGCCCAGGCCGAGGTGGCCGAGGTGCCGGGCAAGCCGGGGGTGTACAAGGCGGTGACCTTCCTGCGCCCGCACTACCAGCTCGACGAACTGACCGCGTCGCTGCGCCTGGTCGCCGAACTGCCGCAGTCCACCCGCGGCTGACCGCGAGCCCTTGCCAAGGAGTGGCAGCATGAGCAGCTCGCACAAGCTGATACCGACCCTGCTGGACCGGTTGCTCGACGACCAGCCCCAGCAACCGCGGGAAGCCCTCGACCAGCGCCTCTACTCGCTCGCCGAGTACAAGGCGCGGGTGGTGCGCGACCTGGAGATCCTGGTGAACACCCGGCAATGCCTGCTGGCCGGCGGCCTGGAGGCGTTCCCGCAACTGCGCGGCTCGATCCTCGAGTACGGCATGCCGGACTTCACCAGCAAGGGCGTGCTCAACCCCGAGGACCGCCTGCAGATCCAGCGCCAGCTGGAACGGGCCATCGAGATCGGCGACCGGCGTTTCCGCAACGTCCGCGTGCAACTGCTCAACCAGCAGCTCAGCCAGCGCATGCTGACCTTCCGCGTCGACGCCCTGCTGCGCCTGCACGACGCCACGCGGCAGGTCTCGTTCGACGCGGTGCTGCAGGTGAATACCCAGGAATACAAAGTGCAGAACCTCAACTGATGCTCGACGACCTGCTTCCCTACTACGAGAAGGAACTGTCGCATCTGCGTTTCCTCGGCCAGGAGTTCGCGCGGCAGTATCCGAAGATCGCCTCGCGCCTGCTGATCGAGGGGGACAACTGCGAGGATCCGCACACCGAGCGCCTGATCGAGGCGTTCGCGTTCCTCGCTGCGCGGGTGCACAAGAAGCTGGACGACGAGTTCCCCGAGATAGTCGAGGCCTTCCTCGAGGTGCTGTACCCGCACTACCTGCGGCCCACGCCTTCGCTGTCGATCGTCGAGTTCAGCGCCGGCGAACGCAGCCCCATCACCGGCCACTACCGCATCGAGCGGCACAGCCAGCTCAACTCGCGGGTGGTGGACGGGCAGACCTGCAAGTTCAGGACCTGCTACCCGGTGGACCTGTGGCCCATCGCGGTGCGCGAGGCCACTTTCGCCGAGCTGGAGCGCTCGGCCTTCAACGGCCACAGCGCCGACCTGGTGGCGCGCCTGCGCATCGGACTGCAGTGCACCACCGAAGTGCCCTTCGGCAAGCTGGCCATCGAGCGCCTGCGCTTCTTCCTGGACGGCGAAAGCACCCTGATGCTGCCGCTCTACGAACTGCTGTTCAACAACCTGGCGAAGGTCACCCTGGCCTTCGAGGAAGACGGCCGCCGTCGCGAGGTGGCGCTGCCGACGGGGGCGCTCAAGCCGGTGGGCTATGCCCTGGACGAGGGGCTGGTGGACTACTCCGAGCGCTCCTTCCTCGGCTACCGCCTGCTGCACGAGTACTTCACCTTCCCCGACAAGTTCATGTTCTTCGACCTCGAAGGGCTGGGCCGGGTGCTGGCCGGCAAGCCGCTGCACGCGGTGGAGGTCAACTTCTACTTCGCCGACTACGACCTCGGCGAGCGCCTGGCGCGGCTGGCGCAGACCATCAACCGCAACCACTTCAAGCTCGGCTGCACACCGGTGATCAACCTGTTCCGCCAGCAGGCCGAGCCGATCAAGCTGACCCACGCCCGCCACGAGTACCCGGTGGTGCCGGACGTGCGCCAGCAGACCGCGGTGGAAGTGGTGTCCATCGACCGCGTGCGGCGGGTGCGCAAGGTCGGCAACCTGGACCAGGTGAGCACCTGCCACCCGTTCTTCGAGCCGCGCGGCGAGCTGGACAGCCGCGCCACCTACTGGATCGGCCGGCGCCGGCCGTCGCAGCGCAGCCAGGACGCCGGCAGCGACATGTTCATCCGCCTGGTGGACCGCGAGCTGGAGCTGATCGACGCCAGCGCCGACACCCTGAGCATGACCCTCACCTGCAGCAACCGCGACCTGCCGATGCTGCTGCCCTACGGCGGCGCCCAGGGCGATTTCAGCCTCGACCGCAACCCGGTGGTGCAGAGCATCCGCTGCCTGCGCAAGCCCACCGCCAGCGCGCGGCCGCCCCTGGGCAACGGGCTGATCTGGCGCCTGGTGGCGCACCTGGGGCTGAACCACATGTCGCTGGTGTCCCAGGGCCGCGAGGCGCTGCTGGAGATGCTGGCGCTGTACGACTACAGCAACGCCTCGGCGGTGCGCAAGCAGATCAACGGCATCGCCGCCGTCCGCAGCGAGCCGGTGGTGGCACGCATCGGCCACCCCCGCCCGAGCTTCGTGCGTGGCGTGGGCATCACCCTGGAACTGGACGAACAGCAGTTCATCGGCAGCGGCATCTTCCTGTTCGGCATGGTGCTGGACCATTTCTTCGGCCAGTACTGCTCCATCAACAGCTTCACTCAACTCACGCTGCGCAGCCGCCAGCGCGAGAAGCGAGTCGTGCAATGGCCTCCCAGAACTGGCGCGCAAGCCCTGGTCTGATCGACCAGGCGCGGGCCGAGCCGTACCGTTTCGAGTTCTTCCAGCTCGTGCGGTTGCTGCGCCTGCACTACAGCCGCGCCGGGCGCATCGACCCGGAGGCGCGGCCGCACGACGACCCGTTGCGCTTCCGCTCGCAGCTGTCGCTGTGCTTCCCCGCCAGCGAGGTCAGCGACCTGCAGTTCGAGCGCGAAGGCCGGCGCTCGGCCAACGACCAGCCGCTGACCGACGTGCAGGTCACCTTCATGGGCCTGGTGGGGCCGTCGGGCGTGCTGCCGCAGCCCTACACCGAGCTGCTCATCGAGCGCCACGTGCAGCACCGCGACGATGCCGCCCACGCCTTCCTCGACATCTTCTCGCACCGCATGACCGCGCTGTTCTACGAGGCCTGGCAGAAGTACCGCTTCCACATCGAGTACGAGCGCAAGGGCGCCGCCGACTTCGAACGCTACCTGCTGGCGCTGGTGGGCTTCGGCCCGCGGGCCCGGGCGCGCAGGTTCAGCGAGGGGCAGCCGCTGCGCCAGTCGCTGTTCAGCTACTTCTCCGGCCTGTTCGCCCAGCGCCCGCGCAACCCGCTGAACCTGGAGGCCATGCTCGGCTTCTACTTCGCCCTGCCGATCCGCGTGCGCCCCTTCAACGGCCGCTGGCTGGACATCGAGCCGGCGCAGCGCACGCGCCTGGGCCGCGCCAACGCCGTGCTCGGGCAGAGCGCGGTGACCGGCCGGCGCACCTGGGACTACCAGTCCTGCGTGCGCATCGAGCTGGGCCCGCTGGCGCTGGAGGACTACCGGCGCTTCCTGCCCGGCCACGCCGACCACCAGCGCCTGGTGGACCTGGTGCGCTTCTACCTGGGCGCCGAGCTGGATTTCGAGATCGCCCCGCGCCTGCGCCGCGAGGCGGTGCCCCTGGCCACCCTGGGGCGTGGCGGGGAGCTGTCCCTGGGCCGGCTCGGCTGGCTGAAACGTCCCGGCGCGCACGCCGAGCCCTCGCGCTGCGCACTGTTCCGCATTCCTTACGATGGGGTCCGCCTGTGAACCTGAAATCCCTGTTCGCCAAGCTCAACGACAGCTGCCGCAGCGCCACCGAAGGGGCGGCCGCGCTCTGCCTCGCCGAGCGTCACTACGACGTCGACATCGAGCACCTGCTGCTGCAACTGCTGGACGCCGAGGGCAACGACCTGCAGGCCATCCTGCGCCACTACGAGGTGCGCCCCGACCGCCTGCAGGCCCAGCTGCAACAGGCGCTGGCCGGGTTCAAGACCGGCAACGCCCGTACCCCGGCGCTGTCGCCGCACATCACCCGGCTGATCGAGCGCGCCTGGGTGCTGGCGTCCATCGAGTACGGCGAGGCGCAGATCCGCAGCGGCCACCTGTTCCAGGCGCTGCTCGACGACGCCGAACTGCGCCGGGTGGCGCTGGGCTCCGCGCCCGAGCTGGAGAAGATCAACCCCGACGACCTGCGCCTGAACCTGGTGGCGCTGACCGAGGCCAGCGGCGAGGCGCTGCAGGCCCAGGCGGCGCCGCAGCAGGGCGCGGCCGGCGCCGCCCCGGGCGCGTCGCGCGGCAAGACGCCGGCGCTGGACCAGTACACCATCGACCTGACCCGCAACGCCCGCGAAGGCCGCATCGACCCGGTGCTGGGCCGCGAGGCGGAAGTGCGGCAGATGGTCGACATCCTCACCCGCCGCCGGCAGAACAACCCGATCCTCACCGGCGAGGCCGGCGTCGGCAAGACCGCGGTGGTGGAGGGCCTGGCCCTGCGCATCGCCCAGGGCGAGGTGCCGCCGCCGCTGCAGGGCGTGGCCATCCACACCCTCGACCTGGGCCTGCTGCAGGCCGGCGCCGGGGTCAAGGGCGAGTTCGAGAACCGCCTCAAGCAGGTGATCGAAGAGGTCAAGCGCAGCCTGCACCCGATCATCCTGTTCATCGACGAGGCCCACACCCTGATCGGCTCCGGCGGCCAGGCCGGGCAGAACGACGCGGCCAACCTGCTCAAGCCGGCGCTGGCCCGCGGCGAGCTGCGCACCATCGCCGCCACCACCTGGGCCGAGTACAAGAAGTACTTCGAGAAGGACGCCGCCCTGGCCCGCCGCTTCCAGGTGGTCAAGGTGGAGGAGCCGGACGAGGACAGCGCCATCCACATGCTCCGCGGCCTGCTGGAGAAGATGCAGGCGCACCACCGCGTGGCCGTGCTGGACGACGCCATCGTCCAGGCCGTGCGCCTGTCCAGCCGCTACCTCAGCGGCCGCCAGCTGCCGGACAAGGCGGTGAGCGTGCTCGATACCGCCTGCGCCCGCGTGGCCCTGGCGCAGGCGGCGCAGCCCGGCGCGCTGGAAGACTGCCTGCGCGAAGGCGACAACCTGCGCGCCGAGATCGCCGTGCTGGAGAAGGAGAGCGCCAGCGGCGCCGACCATGCCGCGCGCCTGGCCGAACTGAAGGCCGCGCTGGAGCAGGCGCGCCAGCGCGAGGAAGTGCTGAAGGCGCAGTGGCAGCGCGAGCTGGAGCTGGTCAAGCGCCTGCACGAACTGGAAACCCGCGCCGAGGCGGGGGAGGGCGAGGCGCTGCGGGCGGACCTGGCGGCACTGCGCGCCGAGCTGGCCGAGGTGCAGGGCGAGGCGCCGCTGGTCCACGCCCGCGTCGACGGCGGCACCATCGGCGAGGTGATCTCCGCCTGGACCGGCATCCCCCTGGGCAAGATGCTGCGCGACGAGATCGACACCGTGCAGCGCCTGCCGGCCCTGCTCGGCGAACGCGTGCTGGGCCAGGACCACGCCCTGGAAGAGATCGGCAAGCGCATCCGCATCTCCCGCGCACGCCTGGAGGACCCGAACAAGCCCATCGGCGTATTCCTCCTGCTCGGCCCCAGCGGCGTCGGCAAGACCGAGAGCGCCCTGGCCCTGGCGGACATCCTCTACGGCGGCGAGCGCAACCTGATCACCATCAACATGTCCGAGTACCAGGAGGCGCACACCGTCTCCAGCCTCAAGGGCTCGCCGCCGGGCTACGTCGGCTACGGCGAGGGCGGCGTGCTGACCGAGGCGGTGCGCCGCAAGCCCTACAGCGTGGTGCTGCTGGACGAGGTGGAGAAGGCCCACCCGGACGTGCTGGAGCTGTTCTTCCAGGTCTTCGACAAGGGCGTGCTGGACGACGGCGAGGGCCGCGAGATCAACTTCCGCAACACGGTGATCATCCTCACCTCCAACGTCGGCACCGATCGCATCATGCAATGGTGCCTGGGCGCCGAGGCCGCCCCCGCGCCGGCGGAGATCGTCGAGGGCCTGCGCGACACGCTCAACCAGGTGTTCAAGCCGGCCTTCCTCGGCCGCCTGAACATCGTGCCCTACTACCCGGTGCAGGACGCCGTGCTGCAGCGCATCGTCGCGCTCAAGCTGGAACGCCTGCGCCAGCGCTTCGAGCGCAACCACCAGGCCACCCTGAGCTTCGACGCCGAGCTGGTCCCGGCCATCGCCGCCCGCTGCACCGAGGTCGACAGCGGCGCGCGCAACATCGACAACATCCTGTCCGGGACGCTGATGCCGGAACTGGCCCAGCGCGTCCTCGAGCGGATGGCCCAGGGCAAGCCCCTGCAGAGCCTGTCCGTGCGCCTGGGCAAGGATGGCGATTTCGCCTACCGCATCCGCTGAGGGCCGCCACCATGACTTTTAACGCTTCCCGAAACCTGCGCCTCGCCGGCCTGCTGCTGCTCGCCGCCAGCCTCTCCGCCTGCGGGGTGATGGACCGCGTGGGCAAGCGCATGGACGACACCTGGGCCGGCGACATGCTGTTCAGCGACCGCGACAAGGTGACCCTCACCGTCGACGGCGGCAACGACCTCAACCCCGGCCCGGACGGCAAGCCGCTGTCGGTGGTGGTGCGGGTGTACCAGCTGAACGCCCTGGAGCGCTTCCTCAGCGCCGATGCCGATGCCCTGTGGGACCAGCCCAAGGTGGCGCTGGGCAACACCCTGCTGGACGCCCGCGAGCTGACGCTGCTGCCCGGCATGGGCCAGGTGGAGCAGTGGCCCATGGCCCTGGAGGCCCGCTACATCGGCGTCGCCGCCTTCTTCCGGGAGACCCGCCAGACGCGCTGGAAGGTGGCCGTGGCCGCCGACTCCATGCGCAAGGAGAGCGTGCTGTTCTCCTCCGGCGACGGGGCGCGCATCTACCTCGACGGCAGCCGCGTGGCCGTGGCCCGGGGCACCGACGTGCTCGACGACCCGGCGGCGCGCCAGCTGGCCGCCGGCGCCCCGGTGGAGCCGCAGGGCGCCACCGCGCAACTGCTGCAGAAGGCCGGCGACAGCGCCCTGCGCGCCGCCGGCGAAAGTGTCGAGAACGGCGCGCGCGACGCGCTGGAAAGCAAGGTCAACTCAGCCCTGGAAGGCAGTCTATGAGCAAGAGCAGTCGGGTGATGTGGTCGGAGGGCATGTTCCTCCTGCCGCAGCATTTCCAGTACCAGGACGAGTTCCACCAGCACCAGCTGGCCCAGGCCACCCTGCGCGGCACGCCCTTCCACTGGGGCGTGCAGCTGCTGGAACTGGACGAGGAAGCGCTGGCCGGCGGCGTGCTGCAACTGTCGCGGCTGAAGCTGGTGTTCCCCGACGGCACCCTCTACGACGCCCCGCAGCAGGACCCGCTGCCGGCCGCCCGCGACCTCAAGGGCCTGCTGCGCGAAAGCGATCTGAAGGTCTACGCGGCGCTGCGCCGGCCCGAGCCCTATGGTCTGAACTACGTCGAGGACGGCGCCACCGAACAGGGGGCGCGGCGCTTCCGCAAGCAGTTCGACACCCTGCCGGACCTCAACGAGGGCGACCTGGAGAACGAGATCACCAGCCTGCGCCTGAACGTGGTGCTGCTGATCGAGGGCGACGACCTCGACGGCTTCAGCTATTGCCCGCTGGCCAGACTGGTGCGCAACAATGCCGGCGGCTTCAACCTCGACAGCCACTTCGTCCACCCCAGCCTGCACCTGGGCGCCCACGACACCCTGCTGGGCATCGCCCGGCGCCTGCTCGGCGTGCTCCAGGCCAAGAGCGAGGCGCTGTCGGGGCGGCGCCGCGAACGCGCCGACCAGATCGCCGAGTTCGGCTCCAGCGACGTCACCCTGTTCTGGCTGCTGTTCACGGTCAACCGCGCCTACCCGGCGCTGGCGCACCTGCTGCAGCACCCGCGGCTGCACCCCGAGCAGCTCTACCGCTTCCTCGCCGAGCTGGCCGGCAGCCTGCTGACCTTCTCGCTGAGCATCCAGCTCAAGGACATCCCGCCCTACGACCACGACGACCCGGCGGCCTCGCTGCTGCGCCTGGACGCCCTGCTGCGCGAGCTGCTGGACAACGTGGTGCCCAACCAGTACGTGCCCATCGCCGTAGAGCAGACCAAGCCGTCCTACTACGTCGGCCGCCTGCACGACGCGCGCCTGGCCGAGGCCGACTTCTACATCTCGGTGCACGCCGACATGCCCGGCGCCAGCCTGCTGGAACTGGTGCCGCGGGCCTTCAAGGTGGGCTCGCCGGAAGACATCGAGGTGGTGGTCAACACCGCCATGCCCGGCGCCACCCTCAACCACGCCACGCGCCTGCCCAACGCCATTCCGGTGCGCCTGGACAACCACTACTTCTCCATCGAACCGCACGGCCGCGTCTACCAGCGCATGATGGACGCCCAGGCCATCGCCTTCTACGTGCCCAGCGCGTTCGCCAACCTCAAGCTCGAACTGATGGCGGTGCTCAAATGAACGAAGCCGTGATGCCCGCGACCCTGCTGCAGCAGGGCGAGAAACCCACGCTCAAGGACCTGGCCAGGGACTTCCTGTCCATGGCCCTGATGATTCGCCGCGGCCGCCAGGCGCAGAGCGTCGAGCGCTTCCTGGCCAGCGTCGACGACTTCTTCGCCGGCCTTGAGCGCAATGCCCGCGCCGCCGGCTACAGCGTCGAGCAGGTGCGCGACACCCAGTACGCGCTGTGCGCCTTCCTCGACGAAAGCGTGCTCAACGCCGGCCAGAGCAACATCCGCAGCCACGTCGAACTGCACCCGCTGCAGTTCAAGTACTTCGGCGTGCACCTGGCCGGGGAGGGCTTCTTCGACAAGCTCGAGGCGCTGCGTGCCGACGTCAAGGCCAACCTCGACGTGCTGGAGATCTACCACCTGTGCCTGGCGCTGGGCTTCGAGGGCAAGTTCAGCCTCGAGCAGAAGGACCAGCTGCGCTACATCGCCAACACCCTGGGCCAGGACATCGCCCGCTACCGCAAGGCCCCGCGCGCCCTGGCGCCGGACTGGGCGCTGCCGGACCAGGTCTCGCAGATGATCCGCTACGAGGTGCCGCTGTGGGTGTACGTCGGGTTGATCGCGCTGTTCTGCGCGGCCCTCTACTTCACCCTCGACTGGCTGCTGGGCAAGGACGTGGCGACGCTCGCCGGGCAACTGGACGCGCTGTTCGGCCAGTGAGCGCCGCCTTCATCGATCAGGTCAGGAAGACATGAAAGTCATATTCCGCGCACTCAAGAGTTTCTGGTTCGCCCTGCCGCTGCTGTGGCTCGTCGGCATGCTGCTGTGCTGGTTCGTGCTGCCGCGCTGGTTGCCGCAGCGCGAGAGCGTGCTGGCGGCCATGGCGCTGTTCAGCGCCTTCTGCCTGCTGCTGGTGGTGCTGCGCCAGTACCGGCGCATCCGCGCCGAGCGCAACATCGAGAACCTGGTGCAGCTCGAGGTGGACCGCAGCGCCGGCGCCGGCGGCGAGTTCCGCGACTCCCAGGTGCTGCAGCAGCGCCTGAAGCACACCATCGCCCTGCTGCGCGCCTCCCGCGCGGCCGGGGGCGGCGGCAAGGCGGCGCTGTACGACCTGCCCTGGTACCTGGTGGTGGGCATGTCCGCCTCGGGCAAGACCTCGCTGCTGACGCGCTCCGGCCTGTCGGCCAGCATCGCCGGGCAGAGCGCGGCGCAAAGCGGCACCCAGCATTGCGACTGGTACTTCAGCCCGGAAGCGGTGCTGATCGACACCGCCGGCCGCTACCTCACCGACGACCAGTCGGCCCAGGAGTTCGCCGACTTCCTCAAGCTGCTGCGCCGCCAGCGCCGCAAGCCGGCGATCAACGGCCTGGTGCTGGTGGTCAGCCTGCCGGGCCTGCTGGCCGCCTCCCATGACGAGCGCGGCGAGCTGGCCGAGCGCCTGGCTCAGCGCATCCAGACCTACAGCCAGTGCCTGGGGGTGAACCCGCCGATTTACCTGATGCTCAGCAAGGTCGACCTGCTGCCCGGTTTCTCCCAGGCCTTCGACGCCCTGGACGCCACCGCCCGCCAGCAGCCGCTGGGCATCACCTTCGGCCTCGGCGAACTGCGCCAGCGCGGCCTGCGCGGCGCCCTGCAGGACAAGTTCGGCGCGCTGCTGGCCAGCCTGGAACGACACGTCGGCGCGCAGATCGACGGCCTGGGCGGGCGCGCCGATGCCAGCCTGCTGCAGTTCCCGCGCTACCTGGGCGAACTGTCCGGGCTGCTCGGCGACTTCCTCGAGAGCTTCGAAAGCGCCGCGCGCCAGCGCACCCCGGCGGTGCTGCGCGGCCTGTACTTCACCAGCGCCCTGCAGACCGACCAGGTGCTGCCGCCGCTGCTGGAGGAAGTGCTGGCCGAGCACTTCGCCCTGGACGCCGACGCCGCCGAGCGCCCGGACGAGAGCCTGGCGCGGCGCATCGGCGAGCGCAGCTACTTCATCACCGACACCTTCCGCCGGGTGATCTTCCCCGACCGCGACCTCAGCCTCTATTACTCGCGCCTGGGCAAGCGCAAGGCGCTGGCGCCGAGCCTGCTGGCCGTCGCCGTGCTGGCAGGGGTGGCATTGGCCGCCTGGCAGGGCTGGTCGTTCGCCAACAACCGCGCCTGGCTCGACGGCCTGCGCGCCCAGCTGGGCGGCGCCGGCCAGGACCCGGCCCAGGACCTGGAGCTGCTGCGCACCCGCCTGGCCGAGGTCGACAACCAGCGGCAGAACGGCGTGCCCCTGCGCCAGGGTGCGGGCCTGTATGCCGGCGACGACCTGCGCGCGCCGCTGCAACGGGCCTACCTGGAGCAACTGCAGCGCCAGGCCCTGGAACCGGTGGGCCGGGAACTGCAACGGCGCCTGCGCAACCTCGACGACTTCGCCCAGAGCCTGGGCGCCACCGCCAGCGCGCCGGCCGAAGCCGGCAGGGCCGGGAAGGACCAGGGCCGTGGCAGCGATGCCGCCGCCGCGGCGCTGCGCCAGGCGCGCCAGGGCAATGCCGCTGCCGCCCCGAACCTGGGCGGTGTGCCGCGCAGCGTCGGCGACCTGGGCTCGCGCCTGCGTGGCGAAGCGGGCAGCCGCCTGCGCGAAGCCGCCCGCGATGCGCGCCGCGGCGCCCTGGCCGGGCTGGCCGCCGGCAAGGCCGCGGACGCCTCCGGCGAGCGCGCCGCCGCAGCGGGCCTGAGCCTGTCCGAGGAAGTCCTCGACCGTCTCGACGAACACCAGGTGGCTTCGCTGATCGAGGCCTACGACGCGCTCAAGCTCTACCTCATCCTCACCCGCCCGGAACAGCACGCCGACGCCGACTTCGTCGCCGCCGCGCTGCCGCGGGCCTGGGAGCGCGCCCAGGCCGGGGAGGGCGGCGACAAGCTCGACGCCGCGGTGGTGCGCGCCAACAGCGCCATGTACGTGCGCTACCTGCGTGCCGGCGAGGCGCCGGCGCTGCGCCGCAACGAGGAGCTGGTGGCCGAGGCGCGGCAGAACCTCAAGTCCTTCATGCGCGCCAGCTCGCTGGTGGACCGCGAATACCTGCGCCTGCAACTGGAAGCCGACCGCCAGTTCCCCGCGCTGACCCTCAACGACCTGGTGCCGCTGCCCGGGCGCAACCTGCTGTATTCCGGCGAGGCGATCCCGGCGCTCTACAGCCGCCAGGGCTGGGAGCAGTTCCTGCGTCCGGAGCTGATCAAGCTGCTTTCCGGCGACCTGCGCAACGAATCCGACTGGGTGCTCGACGGCGAGGGCAGCGACGGCCTAGTGCAGAAGGCCAACTTCATGCGCGAGCTGATGGCCCGCTACAAGGCCGACTACGCCGAGGTCTGGATGCGCTTCCTGGCCGGCACCGGGGTGCGCCAGTTCGGCGACATGCAGGGCGCCACCCGCCAGTTGTCGCTGTACAGCGACGTACAGAACTCGCCGCTCAAGCTGCTGCTCGCGGCGGTGGACCGCAACACCGCCTGGGACCAGCCGGAGAAGCCGGCGCAGAAGGTCGCCAGCGCCGTCGAGGACAGCTTCTGGACGCGGGTGAGGGGCGTGTTCGGCGATGACGCCGAGGCCGCCGCCAAGCAGATGAGCACGCCGCTGCCCAAGGTCGACGACGGCAGCCTGGCCAAGCGCTTCGAGCCGGTGGCGCGGCTGTTCGCCCGGGAGAACCCCGAAGGCGCCGACAGCACCGTCATGGACCGCTACCTGGCCTCCCTGCGCCGGCTCAAGGTGCGCCTGGCCAACGTCCAGCGCTCCCAGGACGTGGGCAAGAGCAGCAAGGCGCTGATCAGCGAGACCCTCGAGGGCGGGCCCTCGGAGTTCGCCGGTGCGCGCAACTACGTGGAGACCAGCATCGACACCAGCCAGGGCGGCCTGTCCGCCTCGCTGCAGAAGCTCTTCATCGCGCCGCTGCAGTACAGCTGGGACAGCCTGCGCGAGCCGGCCGGCGAACAGATCGCCCAGGCCTGGACGCAGCAGATCGCGCGGCCCTGGAACCAGGTGCTGGCGCACCGCTACCCGATCGCCCCGGGCAGCGCAAACGAGGCCTCGGTCAAGGACCTGCAGCGCTTCGTCGACCCGCAGAGCGGCCTGCTGCCGGCCTTCAAGCGCAACGAGATCGGCAACCTCTCCGGCGGCGAAGGCCTGGGCATGGGCAACGGCCAGCAGGCGCCGCTGGTGGACCCGCGCCTGGTCAGCGGCATCGACCGCGCCAGTTCGCTGGGCGAGGTGATCGCCAGCCTGTCCGACCGCGACAACGGCTTCGAGGTGATGCTCGAACCCTCCGGCGCCTTCACCGACATCGTCTTCACCCTGGACGGCCAGGAGCAGCACTACCGCAACGGCCGCAGCAGCTGGAGCCGCTTCGCCTGGCCGGGCAGCACCAGCACCCCGGGCGCGCGCCTGGACGTGGTGACCCTCTCCGGGCAGCGCCTGACGGTGTTCGACTACCCGGGCCGCTGGGGCCTGCTGAAGATGAGCGAGAGCGCCCGCGTGAGCAACGTCGACGAGGTGCAGCAGCGTTTCACCTGGAACACCGGCGCCGGCAATGTCAGCCTGCTGGTGCGCAACTACGGCGGGGTGAAGATGACCGACCTGGCCAACGTCAAGAGCCTCGGCTCGCTGGGCCAGGCGGGGCGTCTGTGAGGGGCCCGGCCATGGTGGGCGAGGGGGCGCGCCCATGATCGGCTGTTTCGGCAAGCTGCCGGCGGCGGCCGATTTCGTCAGCCTGCACGGCGCGGCGGAAGAGGTGCGCGAGTTCGACGCCTGGCTGCAGGCCGGCCTGGGTCGCCTGCAGGGCGTGGAAGACTGGCGCGAGCGCTTCGACCGCCTGCCGCTGTGCCATTTCTGCTTCCGCGCCCGCTCGGGCAACTGGCTGTTCGGCGGCCTGGCCAGCTCGCGCGACGCCAGCGGCCGGCGCTACCCGTTCCTGGTCTTCCAGGGCATCCGCGGCAGCCATGCCCAGGGCTTCGTCGCCCCGCACACCCTGGGCGAACTGTTCGCCGGGCAGGTCACGCCCCTTCTCAACCAGGCGCGCCAGGGCGTGGAGGCGCAGCAGCTGTTCGCCCGCATCGAGGCGCTGCGGCCCTGGGGCGAGCAGGACCTGGCGCTGTACCGCCGGGTGCACGAGAAATTCCTCGCCGACTTCAACCTGCGCGACATCGCCGCCGCGCTGGCCAACACCTACCCGGAATTCGTCGCCAGCGCGCTGCTGCACCGCCTGCATGCCCTGCGCGCACCCCTGGCCGAGGGCCGGGCGCTGGTGCTGCGCCTGCCGCTGCCGGCCGAACGCTGGCTCAAGCGCCCGGTGGCCGACCTCTGGTGCACCTGGCTGGCGCGCTTCGCCGGCGGCGCCATCCCCGTGGCCAGCCTGCTGGTCGACGACTTCATGCGCCCGGAGCTGCTGTGTTTCACCGGCCGCGGCGAAGACGCCCTGTACCGCCTGCTCACCGGCGTGGCCGGGCGCGAAGAGCGCTACGACCTGCTCGAGAGCTTCGCCGACTTCAACGAACACCACCGAGCCCTGGAGCTGCCCGACGAAGGCCTGGCGCTGCGCGACTACCTGGCGCGCTTCGCCCCGGCCGAGGAGGCGCAACCGGTATGAACAAGATCCGCTACTACTTCCTCAAGTACCAACCCTATGTCCTTGGCGTGGCCTTCTTCCTGGCCATCTTCCTGGTCTGGCGCCTGGGCCTGCTGCTGGGCTTCGCCTCGCTGCCCAGCCTGCTCGCCGGCATTGCCCTGTTCCTGGTGCTCTCGGCGCTCTACGTGCTGCTGCTGTACCGCGGCGCGGCGGCGCCGTCCCATGACCTGGAGGCCTTGCTGCGCGACGACGCCGACCAGGCCGTGCTGGCGGCCAGCCCGCAGGACCGCGAGGAGATCGGCCTGCTGCGCGAGCGCCTGCTGCAGAGCCTGGAGCGCCTCGGCGCCAAGGGCCGCGGCCGGCGCAGCCGCGACGCGCTCTACGCGCTGCCCTGGTACCTGGTGATCGGCCAGCCGGCGGCGGGCAAGAGCAGCATGCTGGCGCAGTCCGGGCTGAACTTCCCCTATGCCGACCGCGAGGGCGTGCGCGTCGCCGGCCTGGGCGGCACGCGCAACTGCGACTGGTTCTTCGCCTCCGAGGCGGTGCTGCTGGATACCGCCGGGCGCTACATGCACAACCCCGAGGAGGCCGGCAAGTGGCGCGGCTTCCTGGCCCTGCTGCGCAAGTACCGCCAGCGCCGGCCGCTGAACGGCCTGATCGTGACCGTGAGCATCGAGGACCTGCTGCAGGGCGGCGACGACGACCGCGAGCAACTGGCCAAGCGCCTGCGCGAACGCATCCAGGAAGCGCACCAGCTGCTGGAGGCGCGCCTGCCGATCTACCTGGTGTTCACCAAGTGCGACCTGCTGCCGGGCTTCAGCGAGTTCCACCAGCGCCTGGACCCGGCGCGGCGCGAGGAAGTGATGGGCAAGACCTTCGCCCACCAGGGTTTCGAGCAGTCCGACTGGGGCCGGCGCTTCGACGACGCCATGGCGACCCTGGTGCAGTACTGGAAGCAGGTGGCGCACCAGCAACTGGTGGAGCAGGACATCCGCCTCACCCGCGAGGACCCGTCGGTGTACCGCCTGCCGCTGGAACTGGAAGCGCTGCGCCCGCGCCTGCAGGCCTTCGTCGCCACCCTGCTGCGCGCCAACCCCTACCAGAGCGCCGAGCTGCTGCGCGGCTTCTACTTCACCTCGGCGCTGGACAGCCGCGAGCTGCGCCATGGCGTGCATGCCGGCGCGGTCACCGCGCGCTTCGCCCTGCAGGCCGACGGCGAGCCCGGCGGCGCCACGGCGCGGCCGCAGGCGTTGTTCATCCCGAGCCTGTTCCAGAAGGTGATCATTCCCGACCAGCACCTGGTGGCGCTGTACACCAGCAACCGCCGCGAGCGCCGGCGCAAGGCCATCGGCGTCGGCGTGGCCGCCTCGCTGGCGGCATTGCTGTGCGGCGCCTGGGGCTGGTCGTACTGGAACAACCACGCCCAGCTGCGCGCCATCGGCAGCGAGCTGGCCAGCGCCGCCGAGGCCGACCGCAACGACGCCGGGCGCTTCACCCAGTGGCACAGCCTGGACGGCCTGCGCCAGTGGACCGCGCACTACTTCAACCGGCACCACGACGACGGCGTGCCGCTGTCCATGCGCCTGGGACTGTACCAGGGCCATGCCGTGGAGCCGCTGCTGCGCGAGCGCTACTTCGCCCGCCTGGAAAGCGTGATGCTCGAGCCCACCGCGCAGAACCTGACGCGCACCCTGTACCTGCTCACCGGCATCAAGGTCTACCAGCGCAACGCCCGCGAGCTGGCGCCGGTCAGCGGCGTCGACAGCGTCGAGCCGCGCGCGCTGCCGGCGGACAACCGCGCCCAGTCCATCGCCGACTTCGGCGAGGCCGCGCTGGACACCTACGTGATGCTCTCGCGCTCCCAGCGCGAGAAGGCCGAGCCGGCCTTCCTCAAGGCGCACCTGCCGGACTACTGGTACCCGGCCATCGCCGCGCAGGTCGGCGGCAGCGACCGCGAGGCGCCCGACTACCAGTACGCCAGCCGGCAGATCGACTTCTACGCCGAGCAGATCCGCCAGCCGGACGTGCCGCGGATCCTCGACAACGCCTTCCTGGTGTCCAGCTCGCGCAACTACATCAACAGCCTGCGCTCGCAGTCGCTGCGCGCCATCGAGACCATCACCCTGGAGTCCGACACCCTGTTCGCCTTCGCCCGCGCCGACTTCCAGAGCCTCAAGGCCGGCGGCCAGCGGCAGCTCAACGCCATCGCCGGCAAGCTCCTGAGCACGCCCTGCGTGGGCAAGATCGTGATCGCCGGGCATGCCGACCAGCTGGGCGACCCGGACTCCAACCAGAAGGTCTCGCTGCAGCGCGCCCAGACCATCAAGACCTACCTGGCCGGCAAGGGCGTGCCCGGGGAACTCATGGAAGCGGTGGGCGAGGGCAGCGCCAAGCCGCTGGTGAAGTGCGACATGCAGATGCCGCGGGCGCGGCTGATCGAGTGTCTTGAACCCAACCGCCGCGTGGAGATCGAGGTCCGTGCGCTCAACTGAGCCGGGCCGCCACGGCGGGCGGGAAGAAATGCCGATGGCCGTGCCCCGGGGCATGGCCGCGGTGCCGACGGAGCCTCTCTACGGATAGGGGTTTCAACGTAGGGCGACGATCTGAGCAGTTCGATGGAAGCCCGATTCACTTAGATATGGAGATATGCGACATGGCATTTGATGCTTTCCTGAAGATCGACGGCATTCCGGGCGAGGCCCTGGACGACAAGCACAAGGACTGGATCGAGGTGCTCGGCTACAACTACGGCGCCACCCAGGCCACCTCGGCCACCGCCAGCTCCGCCGGCGGCGCCTCCTCCGAGCGCGTCAACCTGAGCGACTTCACCGTGCGCAAGTTCGTCGACAAGGCCTCGGCCAAGCTCTTCGAAGCCTGCTGCAAGGGCCAGCACCTCAAGCAGGTGGTGCTGAACGTCAACCGCGCCGGCGGTGACAAGGTCACCTACTACCAGATCACCCTGGAAGAAGTGGTGGTGTCCTCGATCAACCACACCGGCGCCGCCAACGACGCCGAGTCCGGCGACCTGCCGACCGAAGTGGTGACCTTCAACTTCGCTCGCATCAAGACCACCTACACCCAGCAGAAGCGCGCCGACGGCGCGGGCGGCGGCAACGTCGCCGGCGGCTGGGACCGCTCGATGAACAAGGTCTATTCCTGATAGGACAGGCCTGCAATGTGCCTCCCGGCGGTTTCGGCCGCCGGGAGGTCTTTATTCGCGCCGCCGCCGGGGTCGCCATGGCCTTCCGGCCTGAAGCCGTGCCCCGGCCGGCGGCGAGCCTCATCGCATCGAGATACCGAGGCCCATGATGCAGCTACCTCCCTCATTGTCCCTCGACGTCCTGGCCGCCCCCATCGACGGTGGCGCCGGCGAGGACCTGAGCTTTTCCGAGCTGTTCGACCAGATCAAGGAAGCGCGCCGCGCCGACCCGCAGTACCTGTCCCAGGGCGACTGGCAGACCGACCTCAAGCAGGCGGACTGGGAGCAGGTCATCGAACTGGCCGGGGAGGGCATCGCCCGCCGCAGCAAGGACCTGATGCTGGTCGCCTGGCTGGCCGAGGGCCTGGCCCGGCGCCATGGCTTCGCCGGCGTGGAGCACGGCCTGGCGCTGGCCACGCGGCTGCTGGAGACGTACTGGGACAGCCTCTTCCCCGAGCTGGAAGAGGGCATCGAGCAGCGTGCCACGCGCCTGGGCTGGCTCGACAGCACCCTGGCCGAGGTGGCCAGCCAGCTGCCGCTGACCCAGGGCCAGGCGTACAGCCTGCTGGCCTACGAGGAGTCGCGCCAGGTGGAGAACCTGGCCCGGCAGAACGCCGATGCCGCCAGCGCCGCGCTGGCCGACGGCAAGATCAATGCAGAGATCTTCCAGCGCGCCGTGGTGCTGACCGACACCGCGCACCTGCAGGCCCAGCATGCCCGGATCGGCGCCTGCCTCGTCGCCTTGCAGGGCCTCGGCGCCAGGGCCGACAGCCTGTTCGGCCAGGAAGCGCCTTCCTTCCGCAACCTCGACGACGTGCTGCACCGCTGCCAGCAACTGCTGGAGCGCTTGCTCAAGGAGCGCAACGTGGACATCAGCGCCAATCCCGCCCCGGCTGCCGAGCCCGAAGCCGCGCCGGCCGCCCGGCCCGCATCCGCCGAAACGCCGGCCGCCGCCCCTGCCGTCAACGGCATGCCGCGCAGCCGCGAGGAGGCCCTGGCGCTGCTGGGCAACGTCGCCCAGTACTTCCGCCAGCACGAGCCGCACAGCCCGATCCCCTACCTGGTGGAGCGCGCCATCAAGTGGGGCGGCATGCCCCTGGACGCCTGGCTGTGCGACGTGATCAAGGACGGCGGCGTGATCGACAGCATCCGCGACACCCTGGGTACCCAGGAGTCCTGAACCTCGGCCCCGCATGGCCAGGCCGGCGGGCGCCCCGACCGCTCGTCCGCCGGCATGGCCGGCGCAATGCCGGTACGGCGGGGCCCGCGCCCGTACCCGCTGCGGCAGCCGCCCGCCAGCGGTCGCGAACGCTGCGCTTCTCTTGTAAGATCAACGGTTTGGATTGGCAGGGCGCTGCCCAGGTTGCCAATCGCAAGTCAGTTGAGATTCACTGCCTGCCGGATCGCAGAGGGAGCTGAATCCCGATTTCCGCCTGCCACCCCGGTCGTCATGCCGCCGAAATGCCTCGCCACCGCGGCGCGGGCCTGCGGGTGCGTGCCTCCCGAGCATAGTCAGCGCCCGCACTGCCGAACCCGGCAGCGGGCGTGGTGTGCATTGCCCCGGCGGTGAACCCGGACAGATACAGCGGTATTGAAAAAGGCCAAGTCATGAGCGACATCCGTAACCCCAAGCACCAGGCCCTGGTCGCC
Organism: Pseudomonas delhiensis; assembly: GCF_900187975.1. GTDB lineage: Bacteria > Pseudomonadota > Gammaproteobacteria > Pseudomonadales > Pseudomonadaceae > Pseudomonas > Pseudomonas delhiensis. Next base: position 54,028 of record NZ_FZPC01000036.1, read on the forward strand.
AAGCTGCGCGAGATCTTCCAGATCGACCGCCCGGAGCTGGACTTCGGCGTCTACCGCATCCTCAATGCCCGTGCCGGCGAGATCAACGATTACCTGGACAGGCGCCTGCCGCGGAAGATCCGGGAACACCTGGCGGGGGACGGCGAGCACGAGAACGCCGTCTTCAGCCACCTGCTGACCTTCTTCGGCCGCTACTACAACAACGGCGACTTCGTCAGCCAGCGCCGCTACAAGGGGGACACCTACGCCATCCCCTACGCCGGCGAGGAAGTCATGCTGCACTGGGCCAACAAGGACCAGTACTACACCAAGAGCGGCGAGAACTTCGCCAACTACAGCTTCCGCCTGGAAGACGGCCGTACCGTGCATTTCCGCCTGGTGGCCGCCGACACCGCCAAGGACAATCGCAAGGACAACGACAAGGAGCGCCGCTTCGCGTTGATCGAGCCCATGACGGTGAGCCGCACCGACGAGCATGGCCATGAGTACGACGAAGCGCTGCGCCCCATCGAGGAAAGCGACGGGGCCGACGGCCAGCCGCTGCTGACGCTGCGCTTCGAGTACCGGCCGGTGGCCAAGGGCACCAGGCAGGAGACGCTGATCGGCAAGGCCGTGGAGACCGTGCTGGGCGACGCGGCGGTCCAGGCGCGCTGGGCCGAGCTGGCCAGGCGCGAGCCGACCGAGAAGAACCCGCAGCGCACGCTGCTGGAGAAGAACCTCACCGACTACACCAGCAAGAACACCGCCGACTATTTCATTCACAAGGACCTGGCCCGCTTCCTGCGCGGCGAGCTGGACTTCTACATCAAGAACGAAGTCCTGCACCTGGACGACCTGCAGAACGCCACCGCCATCGCCGACATCGAGAAGAGCCTGCGCATGACGCAGTGCCTTCGGGCCATCGCCCAGGAGCTGATCGACTTCCTGGCACAGCTGGAGGAATTCCAGAAGAAACTGTGGCTGAAGAAGAAGTTCGTGGTCTCCAGCCACTACTGCATCACCCTGGACCGGGTGCCGGAAGCGCTGTACCCGGCGATAGCCGCCAACCCCCGGCAGTGGGAGCAGTGGCGCCAGCTGGGGCTCTGGACGGGCGCGGCGAACGGCACCGAGCAGGACCTGCGCAACGCCCCCTTCCGGATGCTCGACACCAGTCTCTACGACGCCGCCTTCAAGGCGCGGCTGCTGGCTTCCCTTTCCGACCTGGACGGCAGCGTCGACGGCATCTTCGTCCACAGCGACAACTTCCAGGCCCTGAGCTTCCTGCAGGAGCGCTACCGCGAGCAGGTCAAGTACATCTATATAGACCCGCCCTACAACACCAACTCCACGCCCATCCTCTACAAGAACGAGTACAAGCACTCGTCCTGGATGAGCCTGATGCAGGACCGCCTGGTCAAGGGCATGGGCCTGCTGCGCTACGACGGCGTGAAGACGGTGGCGATCGACGACTCCGAGATGGTCAACCTGTCCAAGGTGATGGAGCAGGTGGCGCCGGAGCACACGCTGTCCCGCGTCACCGTGGTGCACAACCCCAAGGGCTCGATCACCCGCAACTTCAACCGCACCCACGAGTACGCCCTGTTCCTCACCCGCGACGGGCTGTCGAGCATCGCCAGGACCCTGGAAGAGAACGACACCCCGCGCAAGATGCGGCGCTGGGGCGAGAACTCCCGGCGCATCGACCGGCGGCCGTCGTTCTACCCGATCTACGTCCTGGACGGCCGCGTCGTCGACGTCGGCACGGTGCCGGACGACGACTTCCACCCGGCCGGCAGGAACGTCCTGCTGGCGGACGGGCGCGTCGAGGTGTGGCCGATCGACCAGGACGGCGTCGAGCGGCGCTGGAACTTCGGCCTCGACTCCATCCGCCAGAACCTCGAGCGCATCGCCGCGCGCAAGGTCGGCGACGACTGGGACCTGTTCGTCACCCACGAGCAGACCGTGCCCAAGACCGTCTGGAGCGGCGGCGAATTCGATGCCGGCAAGTACGGCAACAGCCTGCTCATCGACATGCTCGGCGAGAAGCGCTTCGATTTCCCGAAGTCGATCCACCTGGTGAAGAAGTGCATCTCCCTGGCGGTCCAGGCCGACGAGCAGGCCCTGGTGCTCGACTACTTCGGCGGCAGCGGCACCACCGCCCACGCAGTGATCGAGCTGCGGCGCGAGGCCCGGGCCGCCGGCCTGGAGCCCAGGCTCGGCTTCATTCTGGTGGAGCAGGGCGAGTACTTCGAAAGCGTGACCAAGCCGCGGGCGATCAAGGCCATCTATTCCGCGCAATGGAAGGACGGCGAGCCCACGGCGCCGCAGACCGGGCTGTCCGGCTGCTTCAAGGTGCTCAAGCTGGAGAGCTACGAGGACGCCCTGAACAACATCCAGCTCGCCCGGCCGCCGGCGGTGGGCGACCTGTTCGGCTTCCTCCCGGACCACGCGCGGGACGACTACCTGCTGCGCTACATGCTGAACGTCGAGAGCCGCGCCTCGTTGCTGTCGATCGGCGACTTCCGCAAGCCGTTCGACTACGCCATGGACATCGCGGTGGACTCCGCCGGCGCCTTCGAGCGGCGCCCGGTGGACCTGGTCGAGACCTTCAACTACCTACTCGGCCTGCGCGTCGGCCAGGTCGATGCGCAGCTGGAGCGCGGCTTCGTCAAGGTCACCGGCACGCTGCCGGGCGGGGAGCGCTGCCTGGTGCTCTGGCGTGACTGCGAGGTCCTGGACTACGAAGGCGTCAGCCGGCTCTGCGAGGAATTGGCGATCGACCCGGCGGACAGCCGCTTCGACGTCATCTACCTCAACGGCGACCACAACATCCCCGCGGTGCTCACCCAGACCGCTGCGGAGGGCGGCGCCACCCGCGAGCTCAGGCTGCGCCAGATCGAACCGGAATTCCTCGAACGCATGTTCGCCGTGGAGGCGCTCTGATGGCGCGTGCACCACGGGGCGCGGCCGGCAAGCGCAGCTTCCACCAGGAGCTGGTGCTCAACCGCTGGATGCTGGGCTTCTTCAAGGGCGGCAGCCTGGGGGCGCTGAAGCTGCGCCTGGGCGACGACCGCCACGAGGGCATCGACGACGACGGCCAGACGCTGTTCTTCCACGAGCTCGCCGGCAACCTCTTCGAGCCGCAGCGCATCGGCGAGGCGGAGCTGCGCCGCTACGACCTGAACATAGTCGCACACTGGCAGCGCATCACCGCCCAGCGCAACAAGCGCGAAGGCCACGAACTGCAGATGAAGTACTTCCAGTACCTGTCGCTGCTGTTCACCGAGATCTACCTGGACTGGTACTTCAACCGCCGCGAGGCGCTGCTCGATGGCCTGAACCAGACCCTGGCGGCCTACCGCGGGGAGGCCGGCGCCGATCCGTTCCGCGACTTCGACGCCGACGACCTGAACAAGATCGCCTTCTGGAACGCCACCGGCAGCGGCAAGACCCTGCTGCTGCACGTCAACATCCTGCAGTACCTGCATTACTTCCAGGCCGGCAACGCCGACCGCTACCCGAGCAAGGTCATCCTGCTCACGCCCAACGAGGGCCTGTCGCGCCAGCACCTGGAAGAGCTGCACCTGTCCGGCTTCGGCTTCGCCCAGTACTTCAACAAGAGCCAGACGCCGCCGCGCGGCACCATCGAGATCATCGACATCAACAAGCTCGGCGACGAGATGGGCGACAAGACCGTGGCGGTGGAGGCCTTCGAAGGCAACAACCTGGTGCTGGTGGACGAAGGCCACCGCGGCACCGGAACCGCCGCGGGGGCCTGGATGAGCCGGCGCGACGCCCTGGTGCGCGGCGGCTTCGCCTTCGAGTATTCGGCCACCTTCGGCCAGGCGGTGGCCAAGGGGCTGACCGTCGACGCGGCGGAGGACGAGCTGAAGAAGAAGCGCGCCAGGATGCTGTTCCAGACCGCCAGCCTGAAGAAGCTGGACGAGGCGCAACTGGCGCAGCTGGCGCTGTCCGCGGAAGAGCTGCGCCAGGCGCGCATCACCGCGACCCGCGAGGTCTACGCCAAGTGCATCCTCTTCGACTACTCGTACAAGTTCTTCTACGAGGATGGCTACGGCAAGGACTCGCTGATCCTGAACATGAACGGCGAGGCCTACGCCGAGGGCGACAACGCCTACAAGTATTTCGCCGCCTGCCTGCTGGCCTTCTACCAGCAGTCCTGGCTGTGGAGCCGCCATCGCGAGCAACTGCAGGACTTCAACATCGAGAAGCCGCTGTGGGTGTTCGTCGGCAACAAGGTGGCGGACGAGGATTCGGACATTCTCGAGGTGGTGACCTTCCTCGCCGAGTTCCTCAACCGCGAGGCGCAGATCAAGGCCTGGCTGGCGGACCTGGTGAACGACAAGGCGCAACTGCTGGATGCCAAGGGCAACAACATCTTCCAGGGGCGCTTCGCCCCGCTGCTGGGCTACAGCGACAGGATCGACGAGCTGTACGCCGACATCCTCCAGCGGGTGTTCAACGCCCCGGCCCGCCAGCGCCTGAAGCTGGTCAACATCCGCAACAGCAAGGGCGAGCTGGCCCTGCGGGTGGGCGATGGCGAACCCTTCGCGCTGATCAACATCGGCGACGACTCCGGCTTCTTCCGCCAGGCCGAGGCCTGCGCGGCCTTCGACAGCGAGGCGGACGACTTCAGCGGCGCGCTCTTCGGCACCCTGAACCACAAGGACAGCCGGCTGAACGTGCTGGTCGGTTCGCGCAAGTTCACCGAGGGCTGGAGCAGCTGGCGCGTATCCACCATGGGCCTGCTCAACATGGGCCAGGGCGAGGGTTCGCAGATCATCCAGCTGTTCGGCCGCGGTGTGCGGCTGAAGGGCGAGGGCTTCTCGCTGAAGCGCACCAGCCCCCAGGAGCGCCCCAAGGGCCTGCACCTGGACAAGCTGGAAACCCTGAACATCTTCGGGGTGCGCGCCAACTACATCGCGGCCTTCAAGGACTACCTGAAGGAGGAGGGGATCACCCCCGGCGACGAGCTGATCGAGCTGGACCTCCCCACCCGGGCCAACCTGCCGCAGGGCAAGCTGAGGACCCTGGCGCTCAAGGACGGCTACAAGGACAACCAGAAGAAAGGCTTCAAGCGCACCCATTTCCCCTGGCTGTACGAAGTGCCCGCGGCATTCGCCGGCAAGGTCAAGCTGCCCCATGTGACGCTGGACCTGTATCCGCGCATCGAGGCGCTGAGCACCACGGCGACGGCGGGCACGGCGGCGCAGGCGCGGCACAGGGGCAAGCTGGACCCGGCGCTGTTCGGCCTGTTCGACTGGGACCGCATCTATATCGAGCTGCAGAACTGCAAGCTGCAGCGGGGCTGGAGCAACCTGCGCCTGGACCGGCAGAAGCTGGTGGACTTCTGCCAGGGGCCGGCCGACTGGTACACGCTGCTGATCCCGGCCAGCGAGCTGGCGATCACCGGCTACGCCGACGTGCGCAAGCAGGAAGACATACTGCTGCGCCTGCTGGTGGACTACACCGAGCGCTTCTACAAGGCCCTGAAGAGCGGCTACGAAGGCCAGTTCTACGACGTGGTCCAGCTGGACGGCGGGCATGGCTCGATGCTCAAGGGCTATCGTTTCGAGATCGAGGGCAGCGAGCAGGGCCTGGAGTACATCCGCAAGCTGGAAGAGCTGAAGGCGCTGGTGGCGCAGGGGCGGCTCGACCAGGCCGGCCAGTGGGGCGCGCCGCACATGGTGGCCATCAGCTTCGACCGTCACCTGTACTACCCGCTGCTGTCGCTGGACGACAAGGACGCCGTTCCGTTCAAGCTGCGCCCGCTGGCGTTCGACGCGCCCAGCGAGTGGGCGTTCGTCAGGGACCTGGAGGCCTTCCACGGCTCGCCCGCGGGCAGGAAGGCCATCGGCTCGCGCAGCCTTTACCTGCTGCGCAACGCCGCCACCCAGGACAAGGGACTGGGCTTCGCCACCGCGGGCAACTTCTATCCCGATTTCCTGCTCTGGCTGGTGGATGACGCGACGGGGCAGCAGTGGCTGACCTTCGTCGACCCCAAGGGGCTGCGCAACCTGGACCTGGCGCATCCGAAGCTGGGGTTGTACAGGGAGGTCAAATCGATCCAGGCCACGCTGCCGGGCGAGCAGGCGCTGGTGCTCAACGCCTTCGTGCTGTCGCCGACGCCCTATGCGGAACTGCTGAACGTCGCGGAGCACTGCCCGAAGGCGGAGCTGGAAGACCGCCACATCCTGTTCATGGAGGACGGCGCCGGCGGCTATCTGGAGAAGATGTTCGCGAGGATAGGGTAGGGAGCTGCTGGCTGTGGCCGGGGGCTACAGCCAGTGGGCGGGAACTTCGATCTCGTAGTTCTTGGCCACGATGGCCAGGGTCCCGGCGATTTCGGCGTGGCGCGCCTGCTGTGCGCCGTTCCAGCTTTCCCGGTTGGCCAGCAGGGTCTTGAGTTCCTCCAGGTTGTACATGCCCAGGCGGAGGAAGTTGCCCCAGGTCGGGGCGCCGAAGAGGTTGTAGATGGTGGTGGTATCGTCGCGCTCGCTGGCCAGGCGCTTGGGGCCGGTCAGTTTCTCGGCGGCGGCTTCCGCCTCGTCGCGGTCTTCGTAGGTGTTGAGCAGCTTGATCATGAAGAACGTGTGATCTCTTCGTGTAGCATGGCTGAGGGGCGTCGATTGTAGGGAGTTGATGTTCGCATGTCGAATCCATGGAAGGCCTGCAACCTGTACCAGAACCTGCTGGAATCATTGCCGCCGGGGCTGGTCGCCCGCGTCCCGGCGGCGCACTCCAGGCTGCTCGCCTGGCAGCCGGAGTCACGGCACTACTACCAGACGATGTACCTCGACCAGGCACAGGGCTCGCCAGCGCGGAAAAGGCCCGGCGACGGGGTTTGCCGCGAGTGCGAGCATTTCCACCTCTCCACGCTCAAGCACATAGACAAGAACCCGGACATCGACCTGGGCAATGAACTGGAGGCGGTGTTCGAAGCCTACTTACAGCAGGTCCTGGACACCCTGGTTCCGGGGCTCGTGGTCGAAAGGGCCGACCAGCAGGAACTGCACATGCCGGATTTCCAGGTACGGCATGTGCAAAGTGGCGAAGTCCTGCTGCTGATGGAGTTCAAGGTCATATTCCGGCCCTTCCTGCTGATCTCGAAGAAGGTCAACCCGGCCTACGAGTGCTACTCCCACTCGATGACGCTGGACGTCGCCGGCAAGCTGGACGCCCAGCGCCAGTTGGTGGTCAACGGCCCGGGGGTGCACAAGTGCGCCTACGTCTACTGGTATGACCTGCCCTGCGTGAAGGGTGTGTTCTGGATGTCGGCGGAAGACGTGTACCGGCACCAGGACGAACAGGTCGCCTATAAGAGGAAGGTGGTCAGTGGCGACATGGGGGCGGCGGGGCAGGTCAGGGGCGCGGTCAGGAAGCTGTACCTGCCGCTCTATCAGATGAACGACTTCGATTCGCTGGTCTCGCTGCTGCGGGAAAGAATGCCGTCGAAATAAAAGTTTCAAAAAGTCGTTGACGGGCCTTTTTAAGTCCCTATAATGCGCACCACTCCCAGCGACGAAGCGCTGAAAGAGCTTGAAAATCAAGCACTTAAGCGGGTTCGAAGGTGGGAGTGGTGGTCAGGCGGGTGATTCACTTGCCGCCTTTCGGTTCGATAGCTGCTCCGGCAGCGGGCCGAAAAGGAAGATCGCCGAGGTGCTTGACAGCGAATTTGAACGCTGTAGAATGCGCCTCCCGCTGACGAGAAGCTTCGGCCGATCGAAAGCGCAAGCGGTTGAGTAGGAACGAAAAATTCTGAAAATAACGCTTGACGGAATAAGAGG
>NZ_FZPC01000024.1 GCF_900187975.1 Pseudomonas delhiensis
AGCCGGCCGAGTTCGTCGTACACCCACTGCTGCTGGCGCACCAGGCTGCCGCTGGCGTCCTTCAGCCGTTGCGCCGTGCGGTTGCCCTGGGCGTCCACGTCGTATTCCAGGCGCTCGCCGAGGTTGTTGACGATGGCCACCAGGCGCCGCGCATCGTCGTAGGTGTAGTCCAGCCAGCTGCCGTCGCCGCGGGTCAGGCGGGTGATCTGCCCGACCGCGTCATAGTCGAAGCGGGTGGTGCTGCCGGCGCGGCTGATGGAGGCCAGGCGCGCGTCGATGCCGCTGTAGGTCAGGGTGCTGACCACGCCGTTAGCGTCGGTGAGGGTACCGGGGTTGCCGCGCTCGTCGTGCCCGCCCAGGCGGGTGACGTGGCCCAGGGCATTGGTCACCGCGGTGAGGTTGCCCTTGGCGTCGTAGCTGTAGCGGGTGACGTCCTGCACGTCGGTGCGCGGGCCATCGGCACTCTCGACCAGGCCCAGGGCGTTGTAGCTATAGGACCAGCTGCGCTCGGCGGCCTGGACACCCAGGCTCAGGAAACAGGCCAGGGCAAGCGCCCCAAGCCGGAAGGTTTGTGGCTTACGCATGATCGACATCCTTGTTCAGTGAGTGGAGAAGGTCTGGCTGGTCTGCCGACCTTGTTCGTCGTACTGGTAGCGGATGGTTCGTCCGGGCTCCTCCACCTGGCTCGGCAGGTAGAAGCGGGGATGCCACTGCGTGAGGATGGTGCGTTCCTGGGGCGCGCCCAGGGCTTCGCGGCGCGAGGTCTCCAGTCCGCGCTCGTTGTATTCGTAGGTGGTGACGTTGCCGTTGTTGTCCGTACGACGCTTCAAAAGACCGCGCTCGTCGTAGGCGAAGGTGGAGTTGCTGGCAGGGCAGTTCGGCGAAGGCTCGCCCTCAACGGCTACCAGCTTGCGAATCCCCTGGATCACCTGAAAACGGTAGGTGGCCTTCTTGCCGTATTCGTTGGTGACCGTGGTCGAGCCGTCCTGGTTGTATGCCAGAACGATTCTCTCGGCGCCATTGGCGTGCTCGCTGGAAATGGCACGCCCCTGGCTGTCGTATGTCCAAGTTGCGTAGCGGACTCCGTTTTCGTCGACGATGCCAGTCAGGAATCGGGGATACAGTTTGTTCTCATGGAGATAGCGGCGTTCCCCGGTACTACCCTGGCCGAATCGCTTGACGCCGATCAGGCGCCTGGTCGAGTCATAGGCATAATCCACTGTCGAATCCGCTGCCACGAAGGACAATGGCTGATACTTCTCGTCCTGGGTGAACCTGAAGCTTTTGCCATGATCATCCGTGACCGTTATCTCCGCGGCCGAATAATCCAGCGCCACGCCTCTCCCTGATGCGTCCCGCCAGGACAACAGGCGCCCCTGCCCATCGAACGTGCCCTGCTCCTGGTCAGCCGAGGCGAACAGCCATTTTCCCACCTCATGCTTCAAGCTGCCCAACTCATCGGCCGGAGGTGTGGCCACGTTACCGGCCAGTGCAAATTCGACTTCTCTTCCGTCCGCATGGACAAGGCGAATGCTGGTCTTTCCCACGACCAGGCGCGTCGAGAAGTTATGCCGCCAGTATCCGTCGAAGCTGTTGTACGCTCTGGCGAACTCCATGAGCGGCGAAGACTTGTCGAGATAGTCGACCTCCCGCTGATACTTGTTCCCGACGGCCAGGTTGATCGGATTCCCGATGCAGGCTTCCGGAGGTGGCGCCCCCTTGTTCTTCGCCTGGGTCACCTCGGGATCGTAGGTCACGGTCATAGTGTCCGATGCGGAACAACTACCCGCGCTACCGCTGACGAATAGAAAATTCTGCCCCGGCCTCAGCCTGACCGGCACACCGCGACTCTCGAGAAAGGAAACCGCAGCGGTAAATGAGCCGGAATAACTGAAGAAGGGGACGCCATTGAGCGTGGCAGTCACCGTTCCCTGATCGCCTTCCTGGGCATTCGCCCCGCCTTGGCCATAGACGGTAATACCCGGACTGCGAACCGTTGCGCCATCCCCTGGAGAGGTGAAACTCAACGAACAGGCCTGGGCCGTGAACGGCGCCATGACCGCGACCGCAAGCAGAGTGAACCTGTGCATACGCCTACCTCCATGTGCTGAATTGACCGACCACACAGTGGTAAATCCATCAGCCCAAGGAGCGATGTCAGACGCATGTAAAGAAGTATTTCAAGACGAAAGATCAGGCCACGCTGAACAGACAATGCTCATTAGAAGGAAAACAGAAGAAAATGATTGAATTGATCTTTCACCAAGAAAGGCAACCAAGGAGAGAGAAATAATTAATTACATACGCCAGCAGCAAAGAATTTCCGCATGCACAAAAGAAAAATAAAGAACAGAACGCAACCCTATACATGAGTCGCAAGTATCAAAGGGAACAACAGATTTAATCTGTAGGAAACTCCCTCAAATCATATCCATACCTAGAGTAGCGACAGCCCTCTCCTGTTTCGTCCAAATTCAAATGCGAGCTTCTATCACCCGCACCAGGCTCGGCATGCGCCCGCGCGGCAGGCACAGCTCGGCGCCGTGCACCTGCGGGTCGAGCACCTCTACGCCGCTGAAGCCGCAGCCGCGGAAGGCCGCGGCTATTTCCGCCTCGCTGCGGTAGTGCAGCGGGTAGCCGCCGCGGGTCAGCCGGCCGATCAGGCCGACGCCCCAGCGGATCTGCCGGTAGCGCGGGTGCTCGCGCAGGTCGGGGTAGAGTTCGGTGAGGTAGGTGGCCGCCGGGAAGTCGGCCAGGGCCGCCGCCAGGCGCGTCCAGAAGCCCTCGATCAGCGGGCGCTGGAAGTAGTTCACCAGGCCCTCGGTGATCACCACCAGCGGGCGCTGGCGGTCGAGCTGGGCGAAGAGCGCAGCCAGGGTGTGCGGGCCGTCCTCGGCGAGGATGTCCACGGGGTGCACCCGGTGCCGTTCATCCAGCCAGCCCTGCTGCCGCAGCAGCGCCGACTTGCGCGCGGCCATGGGCGGCAGGTCCGCCTCCAGGTAGTCCAGCTGTGGATAACGCTGGCGGAAGCGCCTTCCCCGTGGCGACAGGCCGCAGGCGATCTCCACCACCTGGGTGACGCCGCTCTGCTCGATGGCCTGGCGCAGGCGCACGTCTATTAGCAGGTGGCGCTGCAGCAGGAAGTCCTCGATGTTCAGCCCGAAGCCCAGGCGCGCCCCCCAGGCGATCGGCGCCACGCAGCCGTGCACCCAGCGCCCGAAGGTGGTGGCGAAGGCCGGCTCGGCGAGCTTGTGACGGAACCAGACATAACCGGTGTAGTGCGCACTGGGGGTGATGTGCGCGCTGTCGCTGCGGACGCGTTCAGTCATGATTCAGTCTCTTGTTGTTATCATCCGCCAGCCTAAGAGCGTCCTGGTACCCACGACAATCCCATGCCTGCCGATCCCATCCTTGGTTTGCCCTGGCCCGATGCACGGCCGCTGCCCCACGCCTTCTTCGACCGCGACGCCCTGCTGGTGGCACGCCAGCTGCTGGGCAAGGTGATCCGCCACCGCGTCGGCGACCTCTGGCTGTCCGCCCGGATCATCGAGACCGAAGCCTATTACCTGGCCGAGAAAGGCAGCCACGCGTCCCTCGGTTACACCGAGAAACGAAAGGCCCTGTTCCTCGACGGCGGGCACATCTACATGTACTACGCCCGCGGCGGCGACTCGCTGAACTTCAGCGCCGGCGGCGCCGGCAACGCGGTGCTGATCAAGTCCGGCCACCCGTGGCTGGACCGCGTCAGCGGCGACGCAGCCCTGGCCCGCATGCGCCAGCTCAACCCCGCCGCCGATGGCGGCGAGCGCCCGCTGGGCAAGCTCTGCGCCGGCCAGACCCTGCTGTGCAAGGCCATGGGCCTCAAGGTGCCGGACTGGGACGCCCGCCAGTTCGACCCGCAGCGGCTGTTCGTCGACGACCTCGGCGACACCCCGGCCCAGGTCATCCAGACCACCCGGCTGGGCATCCCCCACGGCCGCGACGAGCACCTGATGTACCGCTTCGTCGACGCCGCCTTCGCGCCCTTCTGCACGCGAAACCCGCTGCGCCGCGGCCAGGTCGAAGGACGCGACTACTACCTGCTGGACAGCTCGGAAGCCCACCGCACATGAGCCTGGAACTCTTCAACCAATGGATCGCCAGCCACCCGCAATGGCTGGGGCTGATCGTCTTCCTCGTGGCCTTCATCGAATGCGCGGCGGTGGTCGGCCTGGTGCTGCCCGGCGTGGTGATGCTCTTCGCCATCGCCGTGCTGGCCGGCGGCGGCGCCCTGGGCCTGGGGCAGACGCTGCTGCTGGCCTTCGCCGGCGGGCTGCTGGGCGACCTCTGCTCGTACGGCCTCGGCCGCCGCTTCCACCAGGACATCCGCCGCCTGCCGCTGCTGCGCCACCACCCGGAATGGCTGGCCGGCGCCGAGGGCTTCGTCGCCCGCTACGGCGTCGCCAGCCTGCTGGTGGGCCGCTTCATCGGCGCCCTGCGGCCCTTCCTGCCGCTGGTGGCGGGCATGCTCGACATGCCTTTCGGGCGCTTCCTGGCGGTGTCCATCCTGGCCGCCGCCGGCTGGTCGGTGGCCTACCTGCTGCCCGGCTGGACCACCGGCGCAGCCCTGCGCCTGCCGCTGCCCGAAGGCTTCTGGCCGGAAATGGCGGTGATCGCCGGCGGCCTGGCGGTGCTCGGCGGTGCGCTGATCCACGCCTGCCTCAGGCGGCGCCACGGCACCGCGCTGATCGCCGCGGGCCTTAGCGCCGCCCTGCTGCTAGGCATCCTGGTCGGCTGGCCGCACCTGGACGCCCTCGACCACGGCCTGATGACGCTGATCCAGCAGGAGCGCAGCCCGCTGCTGAACCACGTCATGGTGGCGGTGACGCGCCTGGGCGACTTCCGCACCCAGGTGATCGTCGGCGTGATCGTCAGCGTGCTGCTGCTGGGCCTGGGCAAGTGGCGCCACGCGCTGTTCGCCGGTGGCACCCTGCTGGCCACGGCGCTGCTCAACACCACCCTCAAGCATTTCTTCGGCCGCGCCCGCCCGGAGGTGATCGCCGACCCGCTGAGCGCCTTCAGCATGCCCAGCGGGCACAGCTCGGCCTCCTTCGCCTGCTTCCTGGTGCTGGGCGTGCTGGCCAGCCGCGAGGGCTCGCCGCGGGTGCGCCTGACCTGGCTGCTGCTGGCCATGCTGCCGGCCGCCTGGATCGCCGGCTCGCGCCTGTACCTGGGCGCGCACTGGCCCAGCGACGTGATCGCCGGCGCCCTGCTGGCCGCCGCCGTGTGCGCCGCCGTGCTCTGGGCCAGCCAGCTGCGCCAGCCGCTGCAGGCCCTGCCCGGGCGCGTCTGGTGGTGCCTGGTGCCGGCCCTGCTGCTGGTGTTCTCGGTGTCGGTCGGCTGGGACCTGAGCCACGCGGTGGCGCGCTACCGTCCGCTCTGAGCCTCAATGCCAGGGCGCGCCGCGCATGTGCTCGGCGCAGCGCTGCTGGATGAACTCGCGCAGCAGGGTCACCGGCGGGCTCAGCTGCGCGCGGTGGGTGCAGAACAGGTTCAGCGGCGCCGCCTCGCCCGGGTAGTCGCCCAGGGCCACTTCCAGGCGCCCGGCGCGCACGTCGGCGGCCACGTCCAGCCAGGACTTGTAGACCAGCCCGCAGCCGGCCACGGCCCAGCGCCGCACCACGTCGGCATCGTCGCAGACACGGTCGCCGCCCACCTCCACCGTCTGCTCGCCGAAGCTCCAGCGCTCGTGCACCCGGCCGCCGAGCATGTACAGCAGGCAGTTGTGCCGCGCCAGGTCCTGCGGCTGGCGCGGCCGGCCGCGGCGCGCGAAGTAGGCCGGCGCGCCGCACAGCACGCGGCGGTTGTCCGCCGCCAGGGGCAGCGCCACCAGGCTGGAGTCCGACGGCAGGCCGAGGCGGATGGCCACGTCCACCGGCTGGCGGTAGAGGTCGGCCTGGCGGTCGCTGATCAGCAGGCGCAAGCTCAGCCGCGGGTGCAGCGCCTGGAACTCGTCGAGCCAGGGCAGCAGCACGTTGCGCCCCAGGTCCGAGGGCGCCGAGACCTGCAGCGGCCCGGCGATCTCGCTGCGCCCGCCGGCCAGTAGCTGGCGGCCCTCCTCCAGGCTCTGCAGCGAGGCCCGCGCATGGGCCAGGAACAGCTCGCCCTCGGCGGTCAGCCGCAGGCTGCGGGTGGAGCGGGCGAACAGGCGCGCCTGCAGGGCCGCCTCCAGGCGCTTGAGGGCGGCGCTGGCCACCGCCGGCGAGGCTTCCAGCTCGCGGGCCGCGGCGGACAGGCTGCCCCGCTCGGCGGTACGGACGAACAGGCGGAGGTCGTCGAAGCGCAGCATTTTCAAAATTCTTTTGAAAGAGACTTTCTTCCTACGCGGTTTTTCTTCGCAACGAAAGAGCGGAGGATGCGCCCATCCCCCACTGCCGCAAGGAAACCTCCCGATGAGCAGCCCCCTCACCCTGATCGCCATCATCCGCGCCAAGCCCGGCCGCGGCGACGCCCTGCAGGCCCGCCTGGCCGATCTGCGCATCCCCTCGCGGGCCGAACCCGGCTGCATCCAGTACGACCTGCACCGCGACCGCAAGGACGCCGACCTGATCTACATGATCGAGCAGTGGCGCGACGCGGCCGCCCTCGCCGAGCACGAGGCCAGCGAGCACTTCCAGGCCTTCGTCGCGGCGTCCCGGGCCGACCTGGCCGAACTCGACATCCGCCTGATGAACCGCATCGACTGAGGAGCCGCCCGCATGAAAGCCATCGGTTACACCCACAGCCGCCCGATCGCCGCCGACGACGCCCTGCTCGACATCCAGCTGCCGGAGCCCACCCCCGGCCCGCGCGACCTGCTGGTGGAAGTCCGCGCCATTTCCGTCAACCCGGTGGACACCAAGGTGCGCCAGCGCGCGGAGCCGCAGGCCGGCGAGTACAAGGTGCTGGGCTGGGACGCCGCCGGCGTGGTCCGCGCGGTGGGCAGCGAGGTCAGCCTGTTCCGCCCCGGCGACGAGGTGTTCTACGCCGGCGACCTGACCCGCCCGGGCAGCAACGCCGAGCTGCAGTTGGTGGACGAACGCATCGTCGGCGCCAAGCCGGCCAGCCTCGACTTCGCCCAGGCCGCGGCCCTGCCGCTGACCAGCATCACCGCCTGGGAACTGCTGTTCGAGCGCCTGCAGATCGCCGAGGGCCCGGGCAGCACCGGGCAGAGCCTGCTGATCGTCGGCGCCGCCGGCGGCATGGGCTCCATCCTCACCCAGCTGGCCCGGCGGCTGACCGGCGCCACCGTGATCGGCACCGCCTCGCGGGCGGACACCCAGCAATGGGTGCGCGACCTGGGCGCGCACCACGTGATCGACCACGGCAAGCCGCTGAGCGAGGAACTGCAGCGCATCGGCATCGGCCAGGTCACCCACGTGGCCAGCCTGACGCACACCGACAGCCACCTGGAGCAGATAGTCGCCAGCCTGCGCCCGCAGGGCCGCCTGGGCCTGATCGACGACCCGGCGAGCCTGAACGTGGGCCTGCTCAAGCAGAAGAGCCTGTCGCTGCACTGGGAGTTCATGTACACCCGCTCGATGTTCCAGACCGACGACATGATCGAGCAGCACCGCCTGCTGCAGCGCGTGTCGAGCCTGGTCGACCAGGGCGTGCTGCGCACCACCCTGGGTGAGCACTTCGGCCGCATCGACGCCGCCAACCTGCGCCGCGCCCACGCGCTGCTGGAAAGCGGCAAGGCCAAGGGCAAGATCGTGCTGGAAGGGTTCTGAACGGCGGGACCGCGCCTGGCCGACGGAAACGGCGGATAACGCCTGGGGCGTTATGCGCCCTACGGGCGAACGACGAGGTTGGAGCTGGCGTAGGGCGGATAACCGTTCGCGGTTATCCGCCGCCTGACCTTGGCCCCAGGCGCGCTCCGCATTCAACCTGAACACCCGCCTCGGCGCATAACGCCTGCGGCGTTATGCGCCCTACGGGCGGTCAGCCGTCTTCGCGTTGGCGAGCAGGCGGCAGAGCTTTTCGGTGGCGGCCAGCATGGCGTGGCTCGGCCGCTCCAGGTTGCGGTCCGGCAGCACCCACAGCTGGCCCAGGCGGGTGGCGCTGAGCTGCTTCATGGCCTGCCATTCCCCGGCCTGCTCGGCGGTGGGCGCCAGTATCACTTCCGGATCGCGTGCCAGCACGGCCTCCAGGCCCACCTGGGGCGCCGGCAGTTGCAGGTCGTCGAACAGGTTGCGCGCGCCGCAGACCTGCAGGGCGTCGCTCACCACCTGCTGCCCGCCGAGGGTATAGAGCGGGCGGTTCCAGACCTGGTAGAACAGCCGCAGCGGGCGCTCGCGGGCGTATTCCCGGCGCAGCTCGGCGATCCGCCCGCGGAAGTCCGCGGCCAGCGCAGCCCCCTTCTCCCCGGCGCCCAGCAGCGCGCCCAGTTCCTCCAGTTGCTTCGGGATGTCGTCCAGCCGGTGCGGCTCGGCGACGTAGAGCGTCAGCCCGAGATTCCTCAACCGCGCCATCTGCGCCTCGGGAATGCTCCCGGGCCAGACCAGCACCAGGTCCGGCCGCAGGCTGAGCAGGCGTTCCAGGTTCAGTTGCCCGTAGCGCCCCAGCGACGGCAGCGCCGCCAGTTGCGCCGGGCGCGCGTCGCCGTCGAGCACGCCCACCAGGCGCGCGCCGGCACCCAGCTCCAGGACGCTGTCGGTCATCGAGGGGGCGAGGCTCACCACCCGCTGCGCCGCCAGCGAGGGCAGGCCGAGCGCTAGCAGCAGGGCGGCGAGCAGGATGCGCATCAGAGCAACTGGCGCGGCAGGCGGTACAGCCAGAGGATCAGCAGGCTGGTCAGCCCGAGGAGGATCAGCGCCACGCCGGAGAGGTCGGTGAAGCAGGCCAGCGCGCCGATCCAGGCCGGCAGGCTGGCACCGAGGGCGCCGTTGCGCCGGGTGCGCGCCAGCTTCGCCCAGGCGGCGGGCTCTGCGGCCGTGTCCCGGGCCTTGCCGGCGTCGATCAGGGCGAGCTTGTAGCGGCGGAACAGCGGCAGGGTGAAGTACATCGAGACCAGCGCGGCGACGTACAGCGGGGTGGCCAGCACGGCCAGGGCATCCACCTCGAAGCCCCACAGCAGCAGCGCCAGCAGCGGCC
This sequence comes from Pseudomonas delhiensis, assembly GCF_900187975.1. GTDB lineage: Bacteria > Pseudomonadota > Gammaproteobacteria > Pseudomonadales > Pseudomonadaceae > Pseudomonas > Pseudomonas delhiensis. The sequence continues at coordinate 9,115 of NZ_FZPC01000024.1, forward strand.
CGAGGGCCAGCGCCAGGTGCAGCCACCAGAGCCTGCCCAGGCGGCCGAACTCGGCGGCGCGGTTCACTGCGCCTCGATCTCCGCCTCGCCCTGGTGCAGCTCGCCGAGCATGTGCCCGAGCTTGCCGGCCTTGGTCGCCAGGTAGCGCTTGTTGTGCGGGTTCAGGCCCTTCTGCAGGGGTACGCGCTCGGCCACGGTGAGGCCATAGCCTTCCAGCGCCTTCACCTTGCGCGGGTTGTTGGTCATCAGCTTCAGCGAGCACACGCCCAGGTGCTGCAGCATCGGCAGGCACATGGCGTAGTCGCGCTGGTCGGCGCCGAAGCCCAGCTTGAGGTTGGCCTCGACGGTGTCCGCGCCTTCGTCCTGCAGGGCATAGGCGCGGATCTTGTTCAGCAGGCCGATGCCGCGGCCTTCCTGGCGCAGGTAGAGCAGCACGCCGCGGCCCTCGCGGGCGATGGCCGAGAGCGCGCCTTCGAGCTGGAAGCCGCAGTCGCAGCGCAGGCTGAACAGGGCATCGCCGGTCAGGCATTCGGAATGCAGGCGACCGAGCACCGGCTGGCCGTCGTCGAGGGTGCCCATGGTCAGGGCGACATGTTCCTTGCCGGTTTCCTCGTCGAGGAAGCCATGCATGGTGAATTCGCCGAAGGGGGTGGGCAGCTTGGAGGCGGCGACGAACACGACGGACACCGGAAACTCCTGAAAGTCAGACAGTAGTAAGGAGCCGGCATTGTAACAGCAGTGCCGGGGCGACCGTCATTGCGAAATCCGCAACTTGGCTATCGAAGCCATCGATAGGTCGATGGCGCGATGACCGGCTCAATGCTTGGACTGGATGTACATCATCCCCTGCTCTTCCCGCCAACCCACGCGGTTGAGGAAGCTCATGCCCAGCAGGATCTCGGTGGGGAACTCGCCTTCCAGCACGCTGGCGTCGACGCCCAGCACCTCGATGCCGCCGAGCTTCACGCTGTTCAGGCTGATGCGCCAGCCCTTGACGGTGCCGCTGGCGGTGGAGGCGACCATGGGCTTGCCGACCACCCGGTAGTCGATGCCCAGGCGGCGCGCCTGGCCTTCGTTCATCGCCACCGTGGTGGCGCCGGTATCGACCAGGAACTGGGCGTTCTGGCCGTTGATCGAGCCGGACACCCAGTAGTGCCCGCCGGTGCCGCGGGCGATGCTCATTTCCTGCACCGGCGCCGGGGCCGAGTAGCCGCTGGCGTTGTATTCGCGGCTCAGCTCGTAGGTCTTCTCGACGCCGCCCACGCGCAGCACCGCCTTGCGGCTGTCGGCGCTGACCACCTGCACGCCCTGGGGCCCGGTCTCGCCGACGCGGAGGAACTTGCGCTGGCCGTCGATGTTGACCACCGCGGCGTTGGGGAACAGCCCCACCACCCACACCTGCGGGGCGGCGAGGGCCACGCTGGCGGCAAGGGCGAGGCTCAGGGCGGACAGCAGGCGCAGCATGATGGGGCTCCTTGTCGGCTGGCGCGAAGGTGGCGCCACGTTACACCGGCGCCGCTGCGCCGTCAGTGATTCAGTCGGCTGTTGTCAGACCAGCCAGGTGGCCCAGGCCCAGACCAGCCCCTGCATGGCCAGCCAGGCGAAGACCCCGGCGAGGACGTCGTCGAGCATGATGCCCACGCCGCCGTGCACGTGGCGGTCGACCCAGCGGATCGGCCAGGGCTTGAGGATGTCGAAGAAGCGGAACACCAGGAAGCCCACCAGCAGCCACCACCAGCCCTCGGGCACCAGCCAGAGGGTGATCCACATGCCGACCATCTCGTCCCAGACGATGCCTTCGTGGTCGTGCACGCGCAGGTCGTCGGCGACCTTGCCGCACAGCCAGAAGCCGAACAGCATGGTCAGCCCCAGCATCAGCCAGTAGCCCCAGTCCGGCAGCAGCTGCCACAGCGGGACGAACGGGATGGCCACCAGCGAGCCCCAGGTGCCGGGGGCCTTGGGCAGGGTCCCGGAGCCGAAGCCGAAGGCCAGGAAATGCCAGGGGTTGCGCCAGACCGACGGCGGTACGGGCTGGGCGGGGGCTTGGTCGGGATGTTCGGGCACTGCGGTCACTCCGTGAAATGCAGGTAGCCGCCCTGGCGCGGCGTGATGTCGTGGCCGCCGGCGTCCAGCACGCGCACCCCGCTGCCGGTCTCGACGCGGCCGACGGCCGCCAGCTGCGGCCAGTGCGCCTGCAGGGCCGGCAACTCGACGGGTGGCAGGGTGAAGGCGATGACGTAGTCGTCGCCGGCGCCGAGCTTGGCCTGCAGCGCGCGCTCGGCGCCCAGCAGGCGTTCCAGCGGCGCGCTGGCCGGCAGGCGTTCGGCCTCGATGACCAGGGCCACGCCGGAGGCGCGGGCGATGTGGCCGCAGTCGGCGAGCAGGCCGTCGGACACGTCCAGCGCCGCCGTGGCGCGGCCGCGCAGGGCTTGGCCGAGGGCCAGCTGCGGCTGCGGCGCCCAGTAGCGCGCCAGCAGCGGCTCGGCCACTTCGGGTTCGGCGGCCAGGCGGCCGAGCACCAGCTCCAGGGCGCCGCCGGCCTCGCCGACCGCGCCGCCGACGCAGAGCAGGTCGCCCGGGCGGGCGCCGCTGCGGGTCAGCGCCTGGCCGGCGGGGACCTGGCCGAACACGGTGAGGGTCATGCTCAGCGGGCCGCGGGTGGTGTCGCCGCCCACCAGCGCCAGGCCGCAGGCCGCGGCCATGCGGTTCAGGCCCAGGGCGAAGGCTTCCAGCCAGGCCGGGTCGGCCTCGGGCAGGGTCAGGGCGAGGGTGAAGGCCAGGGGCGTGGCGCCCATGGCCGCCAGGTCGCTGGCGGAAACCGCCAGGGCACGCTGGCCGAGCAGGAAGGGATCGCACAGCGCGGGGAAATGCACGCCGGCCACCAGGGTGTCGGTGGACACCGCCAGTTGCTGGCCGGCGGCCGGCGCCAGCAGGGCGCAGTCGTCGCCGATGCCCAGGGCCACGCCATCGGCCGCGGCCGCACAGGCGGCCGCGGCGAAATAGCGGCGGATCAGTTCGAACTCACCCATGCCTTGCGGCGGGCTCAGCGCTTGGCGCCGCGCAGCTCGGCGGCGCGCAGGCGCGGCGCCAGCTTGTCCAGCACACCGTTGACGAACTTGTGGCCGTCGGTGGCGCCGAAGGTCTTGGCCAGCTCGATGCCTTCGTTGATCACCACCTTGTAGGGCACGTCCAGGCGGTTGCGCAGCTCGTAGGTGGCCAGGCGCAGGATGGCCAGCTCGACCGGGTCGATCTCTTCCAGCGGGCGATCCAGGCAGGGGGTGAATGCCTGGTCCAGCTCGGTCTTCAGGCGCGGCACGCCGTGGAGGATCTCGTGGAAGTAGGCGCCGTCGACGTCGCCGAAGTCGTTGTCGGTGCGGAAGGTCGCCTCGATCTCGTTCAGCGGCTGGCCGGCCATCTGCCAGGAATACAGGGCCTGCACCGCGAGGCTGCGGGCCTTGCGGCGCATGGCGATCTTGTTGGGCTTGGCCGGCTTGGACGGGGCGCCGTTGTCGTTGCTGCTCACTTGGCCTCCAGCTGCGACAGCAGGCTCACCATTTCCAGGGCGGACAGCGCGGCCTCGGCGCCCTTGTTGCCGGCCTTGGTGCCGGAGCGCTCGATGGCCTGCTCGATGGAGTCCACGGTCAGCACGCCGAAGGCCACCGGCACGCCGAACTGCAGGGAAACCTGCGCCAGGCCCTTGGTGCACTCGCCGGCAACGTATTCGAAGTGCGGGGTGCCGCCACGGATCACCGCGCCGAGGGCGATGATGGCGTCGAACTCGCCGCGCTGGGCGACTTTCTGGGCGACCAGGGGGATCTCGAAGGCGCCCGGGGCGCGGATGATGGTGATGTCGCCTTCGGCGACGCCGTGGCGCACCAGCGCATCGATGGCGCCTTGCACCAGGCTTTCCACCACGAAGCTGTTGAAGCGGCCAACCACCAGGGCGAAGCGGCCTTTGGGGGCGATGAAGGTACCTTCGATGGTCTTCAGGGTCATGGACAGGTCTCGTCTGTTAAAGAGCTAAAGCGTCGGCGACGCTCCGCGAAATCAGGGTAGAAGAACACTGCCACCGTGCCAGGGCACGGCGGCGCGGGTTCATTCGGCGGGCAGGTATTCTACAACTTCCAGGTCGAAACCGGATATCGCGTTGAAGCGCATCGGCGCCGACATCAGGCGCATCTTGCGCACGCCCAGGTCGCGGAGGATCTGCGAACCGGCGCCGACGGTGCTGTAGGTGGTGGTGGGCTTGGGCGCCGGCGCGCTGGCGGCGATCTCGCGCACGTGGGCCAGCAGGTCCTCGCCGCCGATCTGGTGGCCCAGCAGCAGCACCACGCCGCTGCCGGCCTCGGCCACCTTGGCCATGGCCGCGCGCAGGCTCCAGCGCCCGGCCTGGTTGACCATCAGCAGGTCGCGCAGCGGGTCCATGTTGTGCACCCGCACCAGGGTCGGCTCTTCCGCGCAGATGCTGCCGAGGGTCAGCGCCAGGTGCACCTCGCCCTCCACCGAGTCGCGGTAGGTGATCAGGTTGAACTGGCCCAGCTCGGTGTCCAGCGGCTGCTCGGCGAGGCGCTCGACGGTGCGCTCGTGGATCAGCCGGTAGTGGATCAGGTCGGCGATGGTGCCGATCTTGATGCCGTGCTGCTCGGCGAAGGCTTCCAGTTCCGGGCGGCGGGCCATGCTGCCGTCGTCGTTCATGATCTCGCAGATCACCCCGGAGGCCTCGAAGCCGCCCATGCGCGCCAGGTCGCAGGCCGCCTCGGTGTGGCCGGCGCGGGCCAGCACGCCGCCGGGCTGGGCCATCAGCGGGAAGATGTGGCCGGGGCTGACGATGTCGGCGGCCACCGCTTCCTTCGCGGCGGCGGCCTGCACGGTGCGGGCGCGGTCGGCGGCGGAGATGCCGGTGGTGACGCCCTCGGCGGCCTCGATGGAGACGGTGAACTTGGTGCCGAAGCCCGAGCCGTTGCGCTGCACCATCAGCGACAGGCCCAGGCGCTCGCAGCGCTCGCGGGTCATCGGCATGCAGATCAGGCCGCGGGCGTACTTGGCCATGAAGTTGATGTCTTCGGTGCGTACGCACTCGGCGGCCATGATCAGGTCGCCTTCGTTCTCGCGGTCCTCGTCATCCATGAGGATGACCATCTTGCCTTGGCGGATGTCTTCGACCAGTTCTTCGATGCTGTTGAGTGCCATCTGGGCAGCTCCTGTCAATGCTTCATGAAGCCGTTTTCGGCCAGGAATGCTTCGGTGATGCCGCTGGCGGCGGGCTCGGCGGCCTTGTCGCCGAGCAGCAGGCGCTCCAGGTAGCGCGCCAGCAGGTCGACTTCGAGGTTCACCTGATGGCCCGCGCGGTAGTCGCCCATGATGGTCTCGCCCAGGGTGTGCGGGACTATGGTCAGCTCGAACTCGGCGCCGTTCACCGCGTTCACCGTGAGGCTGGTGCCGTCGACGGTGATCGACCCCTTGAGGGCGATGTACCTGGCCAGCTCGCGCGGCGCGCGCACGGTGAACTGGATGGCGCGGGCGTTGTCCTCGCGCTTGACGATCTCGCCGACGCCGTCGACGTGGCCGCTGACCAGGTGGCCGCCCAGGCGGGTGGTGGGGGTCAGGGCCTTCTCCAGGTTGACGCGGCTGCCGACCTTGAGCTGGGCGAAGGCGGTGCGCGCCAGGGTCTCGCGGCTGACGTCGGCCCAGAAGCCGTCGCCGGGCAGCTCCACGGCGGTCAGGCAGATGCCGTTGACGGCGATGCTGTCGCCGAGCTTGACGTCGGAAAGGTCGAGCTTGCCGGTCTGGACGTAGAGGCGCACGTCACCGCCCTTGGGGGTGATCGAGCGGATGCTGCCGATGGCTTCGATTATGCCGGTGAACATGGGGCCTCCCGGACGGCGCAATGCGGTTGCGCGCAGGCGTGCCGGCCGGCGTGAGCCAGCGCAGTGGAAACGAAGGGGTGATGCATGGTGCTGAAACTCCTGTTTTGGGAAAAACAGGGCATACCGATCGAAGGGACACGACGCGCAGGCGTGCAGACGCACCTTGCGCAGGTTCATCCCGTTCTCTCTTCATCCGGACTGTTACCGTCGGCCCCGGAATCGCACCGGGTCTGCTGACCTTGCCGCTGCGGCGGTGGCCGGTCGTGGCAAGCGCTCGCGGGCTAGACGCATTGCGCGCCATCACCGCCGGTGGGGACTTGCACCCCGCCCTGAGAACGTCAATCGCGGTCATTACAGCGTTGACCGCGTGTGGCGTTTTACCACAGGCCGGCGCAAGTCGGAAGGTTCAGTTTGCCACCCCGTCGCATTCGCAAGGGGGGCACAGTCCATTCCGTCAGACCGGCCGCGCCGTGACCAGCCAGTCGTCGCCCACGGCGCGGATGTCGGCGATCTTCAGCGCGCGGGCCTCGGCCATCTTCTCCAGCGGCAGCTCCAGCAGCGGGCGGGCACTGGAACCCAACAGCTTGGGTGCGATGAAGATCAGGTATTCATCCACCAGCCCAAGGCGGGCGAAAGCCCCGGCCAGGCGCGGGCCGGCTTCCACCAGCACCTCGTTGGCGCCGCGCGCGCCCAGCTCGGCGAGCAGCTTCGCCAGGTCGACGTGGCCGTCGGCACCGGGCAGCACCAGCAGTTCGCGGCCCTCGCCGGCGAAGCCGTCGCGTTCGGCGCAACTGGCCACCAGCGCCGGGCCGGCCTGGTAGAAGGCGGCGCCAAGCGGCACCCGCAGGCGGCCGTCCACCAGCACGCGCAGCGGCTGGCGCGCGGCGGCCAGGGCGGTCTGCTCGGCGTCCAGGCCCAGCTCGTCGGGGCGCACGGTCAGGCGGGCAGCGTCCAGCAGCACGGTATCCGCGCCGGAAAGCACCACGCTGGAGCGCGCGCGCAGGCGCTGCACGGCGCGGCGCGCGGCGGCGCCGGTGATCCACTGGCTTTCGCCGCTGGCCATGGCGGTGCGCCCGTCCAGGCTCATCGCCAGCTTGACGCGGACGAACGGCAGGCCGGTCTCCATGCGCTTGATGAAGCCGCCGTTGACCTCGCGGGCCTCGGCCTCCAGCACGCCGCAGGCCACCTCGATGCCGGCCTCGGCCAGGCGCCGCAGCCCCTGCCCGGCGACCTGCGGGTTGGGGTCCTGCATGGCCGCCACCACGCGGGCGACGCCGGCTTTCACCAGGGCATCGGCGCAGGGCGGGGTGCGGCCGAAGTGGCTGCAGGGTTCCAGGGTGACGTAGGCGGTGGCGCCGCGGGCGGCGTCGCCAGCCTGGCGCAGCGCGTGGACCTCGGCATGGGGTTCGCCGGCGCGTACGTGCCAGCCCTCGCCGATCACCTGGCCGTCCTTGACGATCACGCAGCCGACGCGGGGGTTGGGGTGGGTGGAGTACAGCCCCTTGCGCGCCAGCTCCAGGGCGCGGGCCATGTGGGCCTGGTCGACGGCGCTCATTCCTTGGACGGCTCCCGGGCCAGGCGCTCGATCTCCTCGCGGAACTCGTTGAGGTCCTGGAAGCGCCGGTACACCGAGGCGAAGCGGATGTAGGCCACCTCGTCGAGCTTCTGCAGCTCGCCCATCACCAGCTCGCCCAGCACCCGCGACTTCACCTCGCGCTCGCCGGTGGCGCGCAGCTTGTGCTTGATGTGGGCGATGGCCTCCTCCAGGCGCTCGACGCTGACCGGGCGCTTCTCCAGCGCGCGCTGCATGCCGGCGCGCAGCTTGTCCTCGTCGAACGGCTGGCGGCTGCCGTCCTGCTTGATCAGCCGCGGCATGACCAGCTCGGCGGTCTCGAAGGTGGTGAAGCGCTCGCCGCAGGCCAGGCACTCGCGGCGGCGGCGGACCTGGTCGCCCTCGGCGACCAGGCGCGAATCGATGACTTTGGTGTCGTGGGCACCGCAGAAGGGACAATGCATGGCAGGGAATGGCCCGACGAAATGGATGTCAATGGTAGCCCATCCGCCCCTCCCCGAGACAAGCCGCACGCTTTAGGCTATACAGGCGCCGCCCTGGAACCCGTCGCGAGGGATTTCGCCCATGCCGCTCCGCCTTCTCTGCCTGTTCGCCCTGGCCCTGCTGGCCGCCTGTTCGAGCAAGCAACCCGCTCCGCAGCCGCCTTCCGCCAGCGCCCCGGCCAAGGCCGCCGTGGCGCCCCTGCCGGCCAACCAGCGCGAGCTGTCCGGGGTGCTCACCAGCAGCCGCGGCGCCCTGCCCGACGGCGCCGAGGTGGAACTGGCGCTGCTGCTGATGGACGAGCGCGACCGCCCGCAGCGCGCCCTGGCCAGCCTGGAGCTGGTGGGCAACGGCGGCGCCCTGCCCTTCAGCCTGCGCTACGACCCCAGCGACTTTCCCAGCGGCGGCCGCATCGAACTGCACGTGCGGGTGGCACAGAACGGCCAGCTGGCCTGGCGCCTGCGCCCGCTGACCATCGCCCCCGGGCAGTCCCGGGCCCTGGGCGAGCTGCGCCTGGAGCCGGCGCCGTGAAGGCCCCGCACGCCCTGCAGCAGGCCCTGGGCGAGCTGCTCGGCGACGCCCGCCTGGGCGCCGAGCGCCTGCCCGGCACCGACATCGCCCTGTGGCTGATCGATGCGCAGAACATGGACCGCCAGTTCAGCCCCGACGAGACCCGCCGCATCCTCGAGGAGCCGCCCTACTGGTGCTTCTGCTGGGCCAGCGGCCTGGCCCTGGCGCGCTGGCTGGCCGAACGCCCGCAGTGGGTGGCCGGCAAGCGCGTGCTGGACTTCGGCGCCGGCTCCGGCATCGCCGCCATCGCCGCGGCCAGGGCCGGCGCCGCCGAGGTGGTGGCCTGCGACCTGGACCCGCTGGCCCTGGCCGCCAGCCGCGCCAACGCCGAGCTGAACGGCGTGCGGCTGAGCTACTCGGAAGACTTCTTCGGCGAAGAGGACCGCTACGACCTGATCCTGGTGGCCGACGTGCTCTACGACCGCGCCAACCTGCCGCTGCTCGACGCCTTCCTCGGCAAGGGCCGCGAGGCGCTGGTGGCCGACTCGCGGGTGCGCGACTTCCAGCACCCGCTGTACCGGCGCCTGGACATCCTCGACGCCTGCACCTGGCCGGACCTGGCCGAGCCCCACGAATTCCGCAAGGTCAGCCTCTACCACGCCAATCGCCCCTTGTAGGAGCGGGCCCTGCCCGCGATTCGCGCGCAGGGCGCGCTCCTACAGGAACCCAGGGCGCGGCGCGGCATTGCCTTGTTTCCGTCCGCCGCGCCCCCACTTATAGTGACCAGCATCCTTTCGCCCCTTTCGCCCGACGAGAGCCCCCATGAGCGACACGCCCTACATCTTCGACGTCACCAGCGCCGACTTCGACCAGTTGGTGATCCAGAACTCCTTCCACAAGCCGGTGCTGGTCGACTTCTGGGCCGACTGGTGCGCGCCCTGCAAGGCGCTGATGCCGATGCTGGCGCAGGTCACCGAGTCCTACCAGGGCGAGCTGCTGCTGGCCAAGGTCAACTGCGACGTCGAGCAGGACATCGTCATGCGCTTCGGCATCCGCAGCCTGCCCACCGTGGTGCTGTTCCGCGACGGCCAGCCGGTCGACGGCTTCGCCGGCGCGCAACCCGAATCGGCGGTGCGGCAGATGCTGGAGCAGCACGTGCAGCCGCCGGCGGCCCCCGCCGGCAACCCGCTGGACGCCGCCGAGGCCGCCTTCGCCGAGGGCCGCTTCGCCGAGGCCGAGTCGCAGCTCAAGGCCCTGCTGGGCGAAGACAACAGCAACGCCGCGGCGCTGATCCTCTACGCCCGCTGCCTGGCCGAGCGCGGCGAACTGGGCGAAGCCGAGACGGTGCTGGACGCGGTGAAGAGCGACGAGCACAAGGCCGCCCTGGCCGCCGCCCGCGCCCAGCTGACCTTCCTCCGCCAGGCCGCCGACCTGCCCGACGCCGCCACCCTGAAGAGCCGCCTTGCGGCCGACGCCGGCGACGACGAGGCGGCCTACCAGTTGGCCGTGCAGCAACTGGCCCGGCAGCAGTACGAGGCGGCGATGGACGGCCTGCTGCGCCTGTTCCAGCGCAACCGCGGCTATGGCGAGGACCTGCCGCGCAAGACCCTGGTGCAGGTGTTCGACCTGCTGGGCAACGAGCATCCGCTGGTGATTGCCTATCGGCGGAAGCTGGCCAATCTGCTGTATTGAGTGGCGGGGTTCGTGCGAACGGTGCCAACCGGCTGCTCCGATGCTGGGCTTGGCGCCTTTCCCTCTCCCCAGCCCTCTCCCTGAAGGGAGAGGGGGCTTGTCCGTGCCGGTTGGAAGTAAGGTTTCAGTCGGCTATCACAGTGCCCGGCTAACGCCGAATTATCAGAAGACTCCGAACGGTTCCCTCTCCCTTCAGGGAGAGGGTTAGGGAGAGGGCGCTCTCATGCCTGGCATCGGCATGGCCGGGAAACTCCGTTCGCGAGCAAGCTCGCTCCTACGAAAAGCAAAAATCCAAAAGCCCCCTATTCCCCGACCCAGGTGAACACCTGGGTCCCCTCTCGCACCTCGATCTTCACGTTCGGGCTGTGCCGCAAGCGCACCAGCAGTCCCTTGGCCGCGCCGGCGCTGCCGGCCAGGGCGGCCAGTTCGTCCAGCAGTTGCGGGCCTTCGCGGCTGCCAGCCTGGCGCAGCAGGTCGCGGGCCGACTGCCAGAGGCGGTCGGCGCCGCTGGGCATGGCCGCCGGCGGGGTTTCCACGGGGGCGGCCGCGGCCGTTTGCGGCGCATGGCGCAACGCCACGCCCAGGCGCTGCCATTCCGCCTCGTCCAGTTCCAGGGTCAGGTCCACCGGCCAGTCGCCGATGCTTCCACGGATTCGCATGGTGGTCTCCTCCTGCATGGCGGCATGCTCCCATGCCGGCGCGGCCGCGCCAATCTCCCCGGGGACCTCTAGCCAGCGGCAATATTTCGTTATAACGTAACGCACCCTCGATTTCCCCACCGGAGAACGTCCATGCGCCCGCTGTTGCTCGCCCTCGCCCTGATCCCCTTCGCTGCCGCCCAGGCCCACGACGAACACGAGCACGGCAGCCTCGGCAAGCACGAGCATAGCGTGGCCCAGCTCAACGTCGCGCTGGACGGCAGCACCCTGGAGCTGGAAGTGGACAGCCCGGCGATGAACTTCGTCGGCTTCGAGCACCCGGCCAGCAGCGCCGCCGACCAGGCCACCGTGGCCGCCGCCCGCGCCCAGCTGGGCAAGCCGCTGGAACTGGTCCAGGCACCGGCCGCGGCCAAGTGCGGCGTCGCCGAGGTGGAGCTGGAAAGCCCGCTGTTCGGCAACGCCAAGGCCCATGACCACGACGACGATGGCGACGAGCACGAAGGCCACCAGCACAGCGACATCAACGCCCACTACAAGCTGACCTGCGCCGCACCCGAGGCCCTGACTAGCCTCGACTTCGCCCCGCTGTTCAAGCGCTTCCCCGGTACCCAGAAGCTGGTGGTGCAGTTGATCGGCCCGAATGGCCAGCAGGGCGCCGAACTGACCCCGGCCAGCAGCCTGCTGAAGTTCTGACGCGCCCCATGGACACCCTGCTCGAACTCCGCGACCTCGGCTTCGCCTGGCCCGGCCAGGCGGAGCTGCTGGACATTCCGCAGTTCACCCTCGGCCGCGGCGAGACGCTGTTCCTCAAGGGCCCCTCCGGCAGTGGCAAGACCACCCTGCTCGGCCTGCTGGGCGGCGTGCAGAGGCCGCAGCGCGGCAGCATCCGCCTGCTCGGCGAGGACCTGGCGCAGCTTTCCGCCGCGCGCCGCGACCACTTCCGCGTCGACCACACCGGCTACATCTTCCAGCAGTTCAACCTGCTGCCGTTCCTCTCGGTGCGGGAGAACGTCGAGCTGCCCTGCCACTTCTCGCGCAGCCGCGCGGCGCGCGCCCGCGAGCGCCACGGCAGCGTCGACGAGGCCGCCCGCGCCCTGCTCGCGCACCTGGGCCTGGGCGACGCCGGCCTGCTGCAGCGGCGCGCCGACAACCTCTCCATCGGCCAGCAGCAACGCGTCGCCGCGGCCCGCGCGCTGATCGGCCAGCCGGAGCTGGTGATCGCCGACGAGCCGACCTCGGCGCTGGACGCCGACGCCCGCGAAGCCTTCCTCCAACTGCTGTTCGCCGAGTGCCGCGCGGCCGGCGCCAGCCTGCTGTTCGTCAGCCATGACCAGGGCCTGGCGCCGCTGTTCGACCGCAGCCTGTCGCTGGCCGACCTCAACCGCGCCGCCACCGCCCCCGGGATCTGAGCATGTACCTGTTGCGCCTGGCCCTGGCCAGCCTTTCCAACCGCCGTTTCACCGCGTTGCTCACGGTCTTCGCCATCGCCCTCTCGGCCTGCCTGCTGCTGGCCGTGGAACGGGTGCGCAGCGAGGCCCGCGCCAGCTTCGCCAGCACCATCTCCGGCACCGACCTGATCGTCGGCGCGCGCTCGGGCTCGATCAACCTGCTGCTGTACTCGGTGTTCCGCATCGGCAACGCCACCAACAACATCCGCTGGGAGAGTTTCCAGACGGTCAAGGCCAGCCCGCTGGTGAAGTGGGCCATCCCCATCTCCCTGGGCGACTCGCACCGCGGCTACCGGGTGATGGGCACCGACACCGGCTACTTCGAGCACTACCGCTACGGCCGCGACCAGCAACTGCAGCTGGCCGAGGGCCGGCCCTTCGGCCAGGACCTGTTCGACGTGGTGCTCGGCGCCGAGGTGGCCGAGGCGCTGCACTACAAGCTCGGCGACCCTATCGTGCTCAGCCACGGCGTCAGCACCATCAGCCTGGTGCAGCACGACGACAAGCCGTTCACCGTGGTCGGCATCCTCAGGCGCACCGGCACCCCGGTGGACCGCACCCTGCACATCTCCCTGGCCGGCATGGAGGCGCTGCACGTCGACTGGAAGAACGGCGTGCCGGCCCGCGGCGCCGGCCGCATCAGCGCCGACCAGGCGCGCCACATGGACCTGCAGCCGACCGCCATCACCGCCTTCCTGCTCGGCCTGAAGAGCAAGGTGGCGACCTTCGCCCTGCAGCGGCAGATCAACGAATACGACGGCGAACCGCTGCTGGCGATCCTCCCCGGGGTGGCCCTGCAGGAACTCTGGGGGCTGATGGGCACGGCGGAGAAGGCGCTGTTCGTGGTCTCGCTGTTCGTCGTGCTGACCGGCCTGATCGGCATGCTCACCGCCATCCTCACCAGCCTCAACGAGCGCCGCCGCGAGATGGCCATCCTGCGCTCGGTGGGCGCGCGGCCCTGGCACGTGTTCAGCCTGCTGCTGGCCGAGGCCTTCGCCCTGGCGCTGGCCGGCGTGGCCCTCGGCCTGGGCCTGCTGTACGCCGGCATCGCCGCGGCCCAGGGCTACGTGCAGGCCAACTACGGCATCTTCCTGCCGCTGGCGGCGCCAAGCGCCTATGAGTGGTCGCTGCTGGGCGGCATACTGCTGGCCGCCCTACTGATCGGCTGCGTGCCGGCCTGGCGCGCGTACCGCCAGTCGCTGGCCGACGGCCTGTCGATCCGAATCTGAGTAGCCCCATGAAAACCACCGTCTCCGCCTTCCTCGCCCTGCTCCTGCTCGCCGCCGGCGCGGCCTGGGCCGGCACGCCGCAGACCCTGACCTGGCCGCAGCTGATCCCCGAGGGCGCGCCGCCGCCCCCGCCGCCGGTGCCGCTGCACGACATTTCCCAACTGAGCGACGCGCTCAACGCCGAAAGCGGCCCGGCGGCAAGGCAACAATCACCGGCGGCCCCGGTGGTCCAGGCGCTGGATGGCAAGGAGGTGAAGCTGCCCGGCTACATAGTGCCGCTGGACGTGGGCCAGGACGGCGAGGTCAACGAGTTCCTCCTGGTGCCCTACTACGGCGCCTGCATCCACGTGCCGCCGCCGCCTTCCAACCAGATCGTCTACGTGCACCAGGCCCGCGGCGTGAAGATGGACGAGCTGTACCAGCCCTACTGGGTGACCGGGCGCCTGCAGGTGAAGCACATCGACAGCGACCTGGCCCAGGCCGGCTACCAGCTCAAGGCCGACGAAGTGACGCCGTACGAATACGAAGGCGAGTAGCCTGCGACCATCCGCCGCAGGTATTACCCCTACGGCTCAGGGGGGCTTTATTGAGCTGAATCAAGAAGAATCGCTTAGCGCTGTCTACCATGATGCTCACCAACGCTTATTCCAAAATCATGGAGCATCACCATCATGCGCAAGTCCTGGCTCACCGCCTCCCTGCTCGCCGCCGCCGTCGCCACGCCGTTCGCCGTACAGGCTGCGGACATCCAGGGCCACAAGGCCGGTGACTTCATCGTCCGCGGCGGCTTCGCCACCGTCGACCCCAACGACGACAGCGGCAACCTCAAGCTCGACGGCGCCAAGGTCGGCGGCACCAAGGCCACCGTGGACAGCGACACCCAGCTGGGCCTGACCTTCAGCTACCTGCTCACCGACAAGATCGGCGTCGAGCTGGTGGCCGCCACCCCGTTCAACCACCAGGTCGACGTCAAGGGCCTCGGCCCGGGCCTGGACGGCAAGCTGGCCGACATCAAGCAACTGCCGCCGACCGTGCTGCTGCAGTACTACCCCATGGGCGGCACCAACTCCGCCTTCCAGCCCTACGGCGGCCTGGGCGTGAACTACACCACCTTCTTCGACGAAGACCTCGCCGGCTTCCGCAAGGACCAGGGCTTCAGCAACCTGAAGCTGCAGGACTCCTGGGGCCTGGCCGCGGAACTGGGCATGGACTACATGCTCAACGAACACGCGCTGGTCAACGTCGCCGTGTGGTACATGGACATCGACACCAAGGCCAGCGTCGACGGCCCCGGTGCTCTGGGCATCCAGAAAACCAAGGTCGACGTCGACGTCGACCCCTGGGTGTACATGATCGGTTTCGGCTACAAGTTCTAAGTCGGAAGTTCCACAAAAAGCCCTCGGCAATTGCCGGGGGCTTTTTTATTTCCATCTTTCATCAAGCACCGATCGGAATATCAAGGCCTGTTTCATGGAAACTTCTCCGCCCGAAATTTTCCCACCCCTATTTTCTTTGAAGAAATAACAAATTTTATCCGTTACCTACCCCACTGATAAGAATTGGCCTACGCCCCATCAGAAGATTCCTAATATTCGAAAACTCAGGAAGCAAGGAGAATTCACCTACCGAAAAACCTGCAACAAAGGAAAGCACCATGAAAAAACTCACTCTTCCCGCAACCGTCTTCCTCGCCCTGGTGGCCGGCGGCGCCCAGGCGGCAACCGGCGGCCAGATCAGCTTCACCGGCCACGTCCTGGAAGACACCTGCGACGTCAGCGTGAACGGCGGCGGCGCCGATGCCTCCATCAACCTGCCGTCGATCTCCACCAGCGAATTCGACACCGTCGGCTCCACCGCCGGCGAGCAGCGCTTCACCATCACCCTCAACGGCTGCTCCGTCGGCCAGACCTACAAGGTCGATTTCGGCTCGGCCAACATCAACCCGGGCACCGGCAACCTCACCTTCAACGGCGAAGCCCTGAGCATGTCCGGCATCGAGCTGCAGATCGCCAACGAGGAGCTGGAAGCCATCGACCTGCGTACCAATGACAACAGCACCAGCAAGCTCCTCGAAGAGGCCGGCCCGCTGGAGTTCGCCTACTACGCCCGTTACGTCCAGACCTCGGAGATCGTATCGGCCGGTACCGCCGACACCGCCCTGCTGTACTCCATCCGTTACGACTGACGGCCGCCCGGGTGCATCCCCCTCCCCCATCGGGGGATGCACCCGGCCTATCCATCACGCGCATGAACCTATCCACAGAAGTCCATACGCGGGTTGAATAAAGAACCGCACTTACAAGTTCCCCCGGCAACTTCGCCGAACGAAACTTGCCAGTACCCCGGCCCCGCCTAGACTCCACCGAAAGTCCTTCTTTATATGGAGAAGGAGGTTGACCCCGATGCGTCCCGCTACCCACTTAGTTCTGCTGATCGGTATTTGCCTGCTGGCCCTGCAGGCCAACGCCAGCATCGTCATCACCGGCACCCGCGTGGTCTATCCGGCCAGCGAGCGGGACATCACCGTCAATATCCGCAACACCGGCAAGACGCCCTCGCTGATCAAGGCCTGGGTGGACCACGGCAAGGGCACGCCGGGCGCCGACAGCCCGGGGCGCTCGCCCTTCATCGTCACGCCGCCGGTATCGCGGGTGGACCCGGACAAGGGCCTGCTGCTGCGCATCGCCAATATCGACCGGACGCTGCCCCAGGACCGCGAGTCGGTGTTCTGGCTGAACGTCCTGGAAGTGCCCTCCAGCAGCCCGGACAAGGCCGGCGCGGCCGCCAGCGGCAACAGCGCGGGCAAGCTGCAGGTGGCCTTCCGTTCGCAGCTCAAGCTGTTCTACCGCCCCGCGGCGCTCAAGGGCGCGGCCGCCGATGCGGCGCAGCAACTGAAGTGGCGCATCGCCGCCGAAGGCGGCAAGCGCGTCCTGCGCGCGGTCAACGACCAGCCCTACTCGGTGTCCCTGGCCCGCCTGCACCTGCGCTCGGGGGCCAGGCAATACGCCAACGACGACCTGGACATGGTCCCGGCCAAGGGCAGCTACGGCATCCCCCTGCCCGCGGACGCGGCGGCCTGGGCCAGGGCCGGCGCCAAGCTCCGCTACACCTGGATCAACGATTTCGGCGGCCTGATCGAGACCGAAGCCACCGTCGAGTAACCCTCCTGCGCGAGGTCCATCGTGTTCCCTTCGATACTGTCCCGCACCCTGCGCCTCGGCTGCCTGGGAGGGCTCTGCTGCGCCCTGCTGCCGGCCCCGGCGCTGGCCGCCGAAGGCCCCGGCGAGGTGCATTTCGACCGCGGCCTGCTGGAGACGCTGGGCATGAGCACCGACGTTTCCGGGTTCGAGAAGAACCCCTCGGCGCTGCCGCCGGGCACCTACTCGCTGGACCTGACGCTGAACAAGGTGTACTTCGGCCAGCAGGAAGTGCGCATCGTGCACACCGCCGAGCAGCGCCAGGTCTACTGCTTCGGGCCGGAGCAGCTGGAACAGTGGGGCGTGCTGCTGCCCGGGCCCGCTCCCGGCGCCGAGCCCGCCGGCGGCGACTGCATCGACCTGCTCGAACGCGTCCCGCAGAGCCGCGTGGACCTGGACGGCGCCAGCGGGGCCATCCACCTCACCCTGCCCCAGGCCTACGTGAAGCAGCGCCCGCGCAACTACGCGCCGCCGTCGAGCTGGGATTCGGGGATCAACGCCGGCTTCCTCAGCTACACTGGCAACCTCGACCGCTCCAGCAACAGCCAGGACACCCGCAACGACCTGTTCCTCGGCCTCAACGGCGGCCTCAACCTGCTGGACTGGCGCCTGCGCCACAACGCCAGCTTCAGCCATGGCGACACCACCCGCCAGGGCAGCCACTACCGCACGCTGAACAACTACGCCCAGCGCGACCTCACCGGGCTTTCCTCGCAGCTGACCCTCGGCCAGCACTTCACCGCCGGCGAGATGTTCGACAGCATCCCCTTCACCGGCGTGCAGCTGGAGAGCGACGAACGCATGCTGCCGGAGAGCGAGCGCGGCTTCGCCCCGGTGGTGCGCGGCATCGCCGACAGCAACGCCACCGTGAAGATCCACCAGGGCCAGCAGCTGATCCACCAGGTCAGCGTCCCGCCCGGCCCCTTCGTCATCGACGACCTGTACAACACCGGCTACACCGAGGACCTGCAGGTCACGGTGATCGAGGCCGACGGCCGCGAGAAGACCTTCAGCGTGCCCTACTCCTACGCCGCCGAACTGCTCAGGCCCGGCGCCTCGCGCTACCAGGTCGCCTCGGGCAGCTATCGCGGCGAGGACGTCGGCAACCCGCTGAAATTCGTCCAGGGCGGCTACCGCCGGGGCCTGAGCAACAACCTCAGCGCCTATTCCGGCGCGGTGCTCGCCGACAGCTACATGGCCTCGCTGATCGGCGCCGCGCTGAACACCTCGCTGGGCGCCTTCTCGGTGGACGCCACCGTCTCGCGCTTCGACGCGCTGCCCGGCGAGGCCGGCGCCCAGGGCATGCCCGACAATGGCGAAAGCTACCGCCTGGCCTACAACAAGAGCTTCGGCGGCACCCACCTGCAACTGTCCTACCGCCGCTCGGACAAGGGCTACCTGGGGCTGGCCGCCGCGGCCGACGCCCTGGACACCGACAACGCCAACCTGTTCCGCGAACGCGACCGCGTCCAGCTCAACCTCAGCCAGGCGCTGGGCGGCGGCAGCCTGTACCTGTCCGGCGTGGGGCAGACCTACTGGACCGGGGAGAACCGCAGCCTGACCTTCAGCGGCGGCTTCAGCCGGACCTTCGGCTGGGGCAGCCTGGGCCTGTCGGCGACGCGCTTCCAGAGCGTCGACGGCTACGACAACCAGTACCTGCTGAGCGTCAGCGTCCCGCTGGGCCGCGAGGCCGGCGCGCCGCGCCTGAGCAGCACCCTGTCGCTGCAGGACGCGCGCAACCGCTCGCTGCAGACCAGCCTCAGCGGCATCGCCGGCGAGCAGGGCCAGTGGAACTACAACCTGTACGGCAACGACAGCCAGGCCGAAGACGGCAACAGCCAGTCCTATGGCGGCAACCTCAACCTGCGCACCGCCGCCAGCTCGCTGGGCGCCAGCCTGGCGCGGGGCGACGGCTTCAGCCGCGAGTCCCTGTCCGCCCGCGGCAGCCTGGTCGCCTATTCCGGCGGCGTGGCGCTGTCGCCGAACCAGGGCGAGACCATGGCCATAGTCGAGGCCGAAGGCGCGGCGGGCGCCCTGCTGCCGCGCGGGCGCGTGCATCTGGACGGCGACGGCAAGGCCCTGCTCACCGGGCTGACGCCCTACCGCCACAACGAGATAGTGCTGGACGCCAAGAGCGCCATCGACGACGTCGAGATCCGCGAGAACATCCAGAAGACCGCGCCGCGCTACGGCGCCATCGTGCGGGTGCCCTACCGCACCCGCAGCGGCATCTCGGTGCTGCTCGAGCTGCGCCGCGCCGGCGGCCAGGAGGTGCCCTTCGGCGCCGAGGTCGGCGGCGACGGCGAGGTGCTGGCCTACGTCGGCCAGGACAACCTGGTCTACCTGTACCTGGAAAAGGGCCGCGACAGCTACCGGGTATCCTGGGGCGAGGCGGACGAGCAGCAATGCAGCTTCACTTACGCCATGCCCGCGAAGAAGGACAAGCAAGACACCTACCGGGCCATCCCGGTCGACTGCCAGGCCGCCAGCGGCCAGCCCCGCAAGGAGGAAGCATGATCCGCCGCCCCGCCACCCTGCTCCACGGCCTCGCCCTGGCCGCCTGCCTGCTGCAGGCGCTCCCGGCCCGGGCCGACGAATGCCCGGTGGAGCCCAACCAGTGCTACTTCACCAACCAGCAGTTCACCTACGACGGCGAGCGCTACATCAGCGCCGGGCTGCCGGTGGGCAGCGTGCTGGGCACCCTGAACCTGTCCCTGGACTATGCCTGCCGCCTGCAGGAGTACCTGGCCGGCGAGGCCGGGCGCTACATAGTGCTGGGCATCGCCAGCGAGGCCAGCCACCGGCAGGGCAACGACTTCGCCACCAACATCGACGGCCTGGTCTACCGCGTCATCCCCTCCGGCCAGGACGGCGTCGGGGTGAAGCAGGTCGGCGGGGTGGAAAAGCGCATCCAGCTGGGCGTCGTCGGCGACCGCAGCCTGGGCCCCAGCCAGTGCGTCAGCGGCTCGCTGTCCAACAGCTTCATCGAGGTGCTGAAGAACGGCAACATCGACACGCCCGGGACCTACCCGGTCAACTTCCGCGAGCCGGCCCTGTTCGTCGGCTCGCGTTGGAACAACACGCCGCCGGCCTACCCCATCGACCCCTTCCCGGACGTCGCCCTGACCTTCCTGCCCACCACCTGCGAGATGACCGACGCCCCCACCCGCGTGGATTTCGGCAGCTTCAGCAAGAACCAGTTGCCGCTGCAGCGCCGCTTCGAGTTCCATTGGCAGTGCGACGGCGGCGCGGTCATCCGCACCACCCTGTCGCCGGCCAGCGGCGTGCTCGCGGAAAACGGCAGCGCGCTGCTGCATGAAAGCGCCGGTTTGCTGTTGAAGATCAAGGACCTGCTGAACGAGCAGTACGTAGTCTTCAACCAGCCCGTCGAGCACGTGGTACGCTCGCCGCGCTCGCTGAGCTTCGACACCACCTTCGAGGCCGAGCTGCTGGCGGGCGCCGAGGTCCGGCCGGGGCCCTTCGAGTTCGTCGTGCTCTACACCACCGAATACAAGTGAGCCGCCCATGTACCTCTGGCTGAAGCACCTGCACATCACCCTGGCGATCCTCAGCAGCCTGCTGTTCCTCTGGCGCCTGGGGCTGAACTGGCTGGGCCGGCGCCTGGCCGGCTGGCAGCGCTGGGCGCCGCACCTGGTGGACAGCCTGCTGCTGCTCAGCGCCCTGGGCCTGGTGCACCTGGCCATGCCCTGGCCGCTGCCGCTGTGGCTGCAGGCCAAGCTGGGGCTGCTGCTGGGCTACATCGTGCTCGCCGCCTTCGCCATGCGCAGCGCCGCGCGCGGGCCCAAGGCGCTGCTCAGCGCCCTGGCCCTGGCGTGCCTGGGCGGCATCTTCTACCTGGCGCTGAACAAGCCCTGGTGGTGATCAGCGCCCGAGCAGGCGCGCCAGCCCCTCGCCGATCGGCGTCGGCCGCTCCAGGCGGTAGTGCGCCAGCAGGCGGACGTTGTCGGCACGGGAATGGCGGATGTCGCCGGGGCGCGCCTCGGCGTGGCTCACCGGCGGCAGGCCGCCGACCAGCGTGTCTATCTCGCCGAGCAGCTGGTTCAGGCTGGTCACCTGGTTCAGCCCGACGTTGACCGCCCCTTCCGGCACCTGCCGCGCCTCCAGCGCCTGCACCAGCAGTTGCACCAGGTCGGCGACGTAGATGAAGTCGCGGGTCTGCTCGCCGTCGCCGAACACGGTGATCGGCTGCCCGTTCAGGGCCCGCTGGGTGAAGATGCTGATCACCCCGGAATAGGGCGAGGACGGGTCCTGGCGCGGGCCATAGACGTTGAAGAATCGGAATACCGCCGGCTCCAGGCCATGCTGGCGGCGGTAGAAGTCGAGGTAGTACTCGCCGGCCAGCTTATCCGCGGCATAGGGCGTCAGCGGCGCCTTCGGCAGGTCCTCGACTATCGCCGTGCCCTGGCCGTTCTGGCCGTAGACGGCGGCGCTGGAGGCGTACAGCACGCGCCGGATGCCGGCTTCGCGCAGCGCCTCGCAGAGGTTCAGGGTGCCGATGAAGTTGCTCTGGTGGGTGGCCACCGGGTCGTCCACCGAGGCTTGCACCGAGGCCACCGCGGCCAGGTGCACCACCGCCTGGCAGCCGTCCAGGGCACGGCGGACCAGCGCCGCGTCGGCGACGTCGCCGACCAGCAGCTCCACCGCCGCGTCGAGGTTCTCGCGCTTGCCGGTGGACAGGTTGTCCAGCACGCGCACGCGGTAGCCGCGCGCCAGCAGCGCGTCGGCCAGGTGCGAGCCGATGAAGCCCGCGCCGCCGGTGATGAGGACGGGCTGGGCGCAGGTGGGGGAGATGTCAGCCATGACGGTAGTAACGGTCCAGTAGGGTCGGCAGCGCGGCGCGCCAGGCGCGCGGCTTGATGCCGAAGGTGTGGAGGATCTTCTTGCAGGCGAGCACCGCGTGCTGCGGTTCCTCGCTGGCATCCGGGCGCGCCGCGTGGGCCTGGGCGACGGGGTCGCGCAGGGCCTGGCCGGCGAGGGTCCGGGCCTCGGCGACGATCACCTGGCCCAGGGCCAGGGTGGTGGTGGCCTCGAGGCCGCCGTAATGGTAGGTGCCCCACAGCGGCGCCTGGCAGTCCAGCTGCTTGAGCACCGAGAGGATCACCCGCGCGGCGTCGTCCACCGGGGTGGGGTTGCCGCGGCGGTCGTCCGCCAGGTACAGCTCCTCCTCGCCCAGGGCGCGGCTGAGGAAGCGGTCCAGGCTGCCGCCCGGGCTGTCGTCCAGCAGCCAGCCGAAGCGCAGCAGCACGTGGCGCGGGCAGGTGGCGCGGACCCACTGCTCCATGCGCCACAGCGCCTGGCCGCGGCGGCCCAGGGGCAGCGGCTCGTCCTTCTCGCTGTAGGCGGTGGCGCGGGCGCCGTCGAACACCCGGTAGCTGGAAGGCTGCAGCAGGAGGATCTCGTAGTGCTGGCAGAGCTCGGCCAGGCGCTCCACGGCGCGTTCCTGGGCGGCCAGGCGGGCGTCGTCGACCTGCTCGGCCTGGAACCAGTCGTGGTAGTAGGCGAGGTTGATCACCGCGTCGGGGCGGGTCTCGTCCAGCAGCAGGGTCAGGCTGGAGGCATCCCAGCCCTGCTCGGGCGGGCGCGGGGCGAGGAAGCCGATGTCTTCCTCGGCTCCCAGGCGGATCAGCGCCTGTCCCAGGGCATTACCGCCACCCAACAGCATCAGGCGCATACGCATCTTCAGGGGGTCACTCGAATCGTGGGCCACGGCCGGCGGCGTTTCGCCGACGCTTTGCCGGCATTTTTCCTGCGCACCGGAACAGCGTCAAGCACGGCGCCACGCGCGGCGCGGCCTGGGCGTCCGAAAAAGCGCGGGCTGCGGCGGCGGGGACGGCCAGCGGAAAACCGGCCCGACAGCCGCGGCGGCCCCCTGCGACCGCTTGTCACGTCCCGGCGCCACACCGCATGGAATAGCGGCCACGGCCCATCTGATATGGTTTTTTCCGGCGGACCTGAAGCTGTTTCGGCCAGCAGCCCCTTCCTATAGTCGCGGCGCATCCCCAGCCTGATGGGCCACGACAATGAGCCAGAGAATCCCCGCGAAGATCGTCGAGATCGCCGCCCCGCACGCCTTCACCCCGCCGCCCAGGCCGCTCTCGGCGGTCACCCCGACGGTCTACACCAAGCGTTTCAGCGGGCGCTTCCGCGACCTGCGGCGGCTCGGCGGCGCGCTGCTGTTCGCGCTGTTCTTCGGCACCCTGTGGCTGCAGTGGAACGGCCGCCAGGCGGTGCTCTGGGACCTGCCCGAGCGCAAGTTCTACATCTTCGGCGCGACCTTCTGGCCGCAGGACCTGATCCTGCTCTCGGCGCTACTGATCATCGCCGCCTTCGGCCTGTTCTTCATCACCGTGCTGGCCGGCCGCGTGTGGTGCGGCTACACCTGCCCGCAGAGCGTGTGGACCTGGATCTTCATGTGGGCCGAGCAGGTCACCGAGGGCGACCGCAACCAGCGCATGAAGCTGGACAAGGCCCCGCCCAGCGCCGCCAAGTACCTGCGCAAGGGAGCCAAGCACGGGCTCTGGCTGCTGGTCAGCCTGGCCACGGCGCTGACCTTCGTCGGCTACTTCACCCCGGTGCGGCCGCTGGTGGCGGACCTCTTCACCCTGAACCTGGACCTGGAAAGCGCCTTCTGGGTGGCCTTCTTCGCCGCCGCCACCTACGCCAACGCCGGCTGGCTGCGCGAGCAGGTGTGCATCCACATGTGCCCCTACTCGCGCTTCCAGAGCGTGATGTTCGACAAGGACACCCTGACCGTTTCCTACGACGCCGCCCGCGGCGAAACCCGTGGCGCGCGCAAGAAGGACGCCGCGCCCAGGGCCCTCGGCCTGGGCGACTGCATCGACTGCCAGCAATGCGTGCAGGTCTGCCCCACCGGCATCGACATCCGCGACGGCCTGCAGATAGCCTGCATCGGCTGCGCCGCCTGCGTCGACGCCTGCGACTCGGTGATGGACAAGATGGGCTACGCCCGCGGCCTGGTGCGCTACACCTCCGAACGCGCCCTGGAAGGCGGCCGCACCCACCTGCTGCGGCCGCGCCTGGTCGGCTACGCGGCGGTGCTGCTGGCCATGTTCGGCGCCTTCGCATGGGCCCTGCAGGCGCGCCCGCTGATCGCCCTGGACGTGGCCCGCGACCGCGGCCTGTTCCGCGAGAACGCCGAAGGCCTGATCGAGAACGTCTACAACCTCAAGCTGATCAACAAGACGCAGCAGGCGCAGCGCTACCGCCTGAGCCTGGCCGAGGCCGGCGGCTACCGCCTGCAGGGCGCCGTCGAACAGCGCCTGGAGCCGGGCGAGATCCGCGACTTCGCCGTCTCGGTGGCGCGCCTCGAAGCGGGCGGCAGCGGCGGCCCAGCGCCCCTGCACTTCCGCGTGACGGCGCAGCAGGGCGGCGAACAGGTCGAGGCGGCCAGCACCTTCGTCGCGCCGAGGCGCTGAGCGATGGCCCCGCGGCATGGCGGCGGCGCCGCGCAACGCCTAGAGTGGGAGCTCCCCAACGGCCCCCGGGACACGATGAAGCGCTACGAGAAATTCGCCGACGAGATCGCCGAGCTGATCCGCAGCGGGGTGCTCGCCCCCGGGCAGAAGGTGCCCTCGGTGCGGCACGCCAGCCGCACCTACGGGGTCAGCGCCTCCACCGTGTTCCAGGCCTACTACCTGCTGGAGGATCGCGGCCTGATCGTGGCCCGCGCGCGTTCCGGCTACTTCGTCCGCGAGCACGTGCGCCGCGCCCTGGCCGAACCGGAGATCGCCCGCCACGCGGCGCAGACCACCGAGGTGGACGTCAGCGAGCTGGTGTTCTCGGTGCTCGGCTCGATCAAGGACCCGGACACCGTGCCCTTCGGCTCGGCCTTCCCGGCCCCCGAGCTGTTCCCCCTGCCGCGCCTGGCGCGCTCCATGGCCCACGCCGTGCGCGACATGGAGCCGCGCGCCGCGGTGGCCGACATGACCCCGGGCAGCCATGCCCTGCGCCGGCAGATCGCCCTGCGCTACAGGGTCAACGGCACGCCGCTGCCGGTGGAAGAACTGGTCGTGACCAACGGCGCGCTGGAGGCGCTGAACCTGTGCCTGCAGGTGGTCACCCAGCCCGGCGACCTGGTGGCCATCGAGGCGCCGGCCTTCTACGCCACCCTGCAGGTGCTGGAGCGGCTCAAGCTCAAGGCCGTGGAAATCCCCGTGCACCCGCGCGAGGGCATCGACCTGCAGGTGCTGGCCGACAGCCTGGAGCGCCTGCCGATCAAGGCCTGCTGGTTCATGAGCAACTTCCAGAACCCGCTGGGCGCGAGCATGGGCGAGGACCGCAAGCGCGCCCTCGCCGGCCTGCTGGCCCGGCACCAGGTGCCGCTGATCGAGGACGACGTGTACGCCGAGCTGTACT
Source organism: Pseudomonas delhiensis (assembly GCF_900187975.1). Lineage (GTDB taxonomy): Bacteria > Pseudomonadota > Gammaproteobacteria > Pseudomonadales > Pseudomonadaceae > Pseudomonas > Pseudomonas delhiensis. The sequence continues at coordinate 34,167 of NZ_FZPC01000024.1, forward strand.
TCGCCCGGCAGGCGCCCAGGCCGGTGAAGGCCTACGACACCGAGGGCCTGGTGATGCACTGCGGCAGCTTCTCCAAGAGCCTGGCGCCGGGCTACCGCGTCGGCTGGGTGGCCGGCGGGCGCTTCCACGCGCAGGTCGAGCGGCTCAAGCTGATGACCAGCCTGTCGGCCTCGGTGCCGGCCCAGGCGGCCATCGCCGACTACCTGCTGCACGGCGGCTACGACCGCCACCTGCGCAAGCTGCGCCACGCCCTGGAAAGCCAGCAGCACGCCATGCTCGCCGCGGTGGCCCGGCACTTCCCCGAGCAGACGCGGGTGACGCGCCCCGGCGGCGGCTACTTCCTCTGGCTGGAGCTGCCCGAGCGGGTCGACGCCCTGAAGCTGTTCCAGCTGGCCCACGCCCAGGGCATCAGCATCGCCCCGGGGCCGATCTTCTCCGCCACCCGCGGCTTCCGCAACTGCCTGCGGCTGAACTACGGCCACCCCTGGACGGTGCGCAGCGAGAAGGCCATGGCGACGCTCGGGCGGATCATCCAGTCGCTGTAGCACTGCTCCGTACATTCGGACACGATCTGTATCTGTGCGACGGATTGCCGCAGGCATACGCTGTCAGACCAGACCCCGGACGAAGGACAGCGACCATGGATGCGGAAACCCTGACGATCCTGCTGACAGTGGGCACCGCCCTGGGCCTGCACCTGGGCGTGCGCTGGTACATCCGCCACGGCCTGCCCGGGCGCGGGTCGGATGACTGGATGGCTTGATGGTGGGTGGCGGGTTTGAGAGCCCCTCTCCCTAACCCTCTCCCTGAAGGGAGAGGGGACCGTTGGGCAGACGCTGATGTTCTGGAGTCAGCCGGCTAACACAGAGATTGCCGGCTGAAACCGGGCCTCCTCTCGGCACGGACAAGCCCCCTCTCCCTTCAGGGAGAGGGCTGGGGAGAGGGAGCGGAGTCGACCTGATGCACCGATGCATCCGGCAAGCACCATTCGCGAGCAAGCTCGCTCCTACAAACAACCCCCAGCCATCTGCCGTCAGCCCGGCCGGTAAAGATGCCCATGCCCCGCGCTATACAACGACGACTCCCCAAACCCCTCCGCCGCCAGCACCCGCCCGACCAGGATCAGCGCCGTCCGCTTGAACCCCTTGGCGCGGGCCTTGGGCAGTATGTCGCCAAGGGTGCCGCTGACCCGGTCCTGGTCCGGCCAACTGGCGCGGTGGATCACCGCGATCGGGCAGTCCGCGCCGTAGTGCGGCACCAGCTCCGCGACTATCTTCTCCAGCTGGCCCACGCCCAGGTGGATGGCCATGCTCGCCCGGTGCCGCGCCAGGTCGCCCAGGGATTCCCCCTCGGGCATCTTCGTGCGGCTGGCGTAGCGGGTGAGGATCAGCGTCTGCGACACCTCCGGCAGCGTCAGCTCGCAGCCCAGCAGCGCGGCGCAGGCGGCGGTGGCGGTGACCCCGGGGACGATCTCGTAGGGAATGCCGAGCCGGCGCAGGTGCTGGATCTGCTCACCGATGGCGCCGTACAGCGAAGGGTCGCCGGAATGCACGCGGGCCACGTCCTGGCCTTTCGCATGGGCCTCCGCCAGCAGCGCGACTATCTGCTCCAGATGCAGCTCGGCGGTGTTCACCACCACCTCGGCGCTGTGCCCTTCGAGCACCGCCTCGGGCACCAGCGAGCCGGCGTAGAGGATCACCGGGCAGCTGCGCAGCAGGCGCTGGCCCTTGACCGTGATGAGCTCGGGATCGCCGGGGCCGGCGCCGATGAAATAGACCGTCATGGGCGTTTCGCTTCGGATCGGGAAAGGCGCAAGTCTACCCCAGCCCGTAGGGAGCCATGGCCAGCGCGCAGGTAGCGTTGGCGCTGCGCCGCTTGGGCACGACCAGCCGCGCCGGGCCTTCAGCCAGCGCTTCGGCCAGTGCCAGGGCGGCAGCCTCAGCCACGCCAGCGCTGCCGGTGACCTGGCGAGCCCGCTCGGAAGTGGAAGTCAGGCGCTGCTCGTAAGGCGCCAGGCGCTGCGCATCCAGCAGTTCCAGGGGCAGACGAAGTTGCCGCGACAGGTCGCGCAGGCCACCTTCCAGGGCCTTGGCCTCGCTGCTGGCCAGAGCGTTCAGCGCCGCCTCATCGAGGCCGGCCTCGCGCAGGCAGGCGCGCAGCAGGGCGAGCAGTTCGTCGGCGCCGCATCCACGGCGGCACCCCAGTCCGGCAACCAGTATCACGCGGGCGATCCTTCCTCGGGCAATCGCCGGGCAGCACAGCACGGCCCAGGCAGAGCGTCAACCGGCCCGGTGGCGATTGACCACCCGCCGGGCACTGCGTAGCCTTTGCCGCTTCGAGGTTCTCCGGCCCGGCGCCGGAGCTAAGAGGGAACGTGGTCAAGGCCACGGCTGCCCCCGCAACTGTGAATGATCCAAACCCCTTCGAATGCCACTGCCCACGGGCGGGAAGGCGAAGGCCAGGCGCAAGCCGGATCGTGAGCCAGGAGACCTGCCTCGAACCAGCATTACCACAACCGGGCGGGGTGATCCGGTGGCGGCTTCCGACGCGCGGAACCTCCGTGCGCGCGCCTCTGCCTCCCGCCATCGCAGCGCAGAGGCGACCATGCAAACCCTGGCCAAGCTCCCCGTCACCATCGTCACCGGCTTCCTCGGCGCCGGCAAAACCACCCTGCTCCGGCACATGCTCGACAACGCCGAAGGCCGCCGCATCGCGGTGATCGTCAACGAGTTCGGCGAACTGGGTATCGACGGCGAAATCCTCAAGCAATGCTCCATCGGCTGCAGCGAAGAAGAAGCCGTCGGGCGCGTCTTCGAACTGGCCAACGGCTGCCTGTGCTGCACCGTGCAGGAAGAGTTCTTCCCGGTGATGCGCGAACTGGTGGCGCGCCGCGGCGAGCTGGACCAGATCCTCATCGAGACCTCCGGCCTGGCCCTGCCCAAGCCCCTGGTGCAGGCCTTCCAGTGGCCGGAAATCCGCAACGCCTGCACGGTGGATGCGGTGATCACCGTGGTCGACAGCCCGGCGGTGGCCGCCGGAACCTTCGCCGCCCACCCCGAGCAGGTCGACGAGCAACGCAGGCAGGACCCGAACCTGGACCACGAATCGCCGCTGCACGAACTGTTCGAAGACCAGTTGGCCAGCGCCGACCTGGTGGTGCTGAACAAGGCCGACCTGCTCGACGCCGACACCCTCGCGCAAGTGCGCACCCACGTCGCCGAGGAACTGCCGCCGGCGGTGAAGATCATCGAGGCCAGCGCCGGCAAGCTGCCGCTGTCGGTGCTGCTGGGGCTGAACGCCGAGGCCGAGCTGCACATCGACAGCCGCCCGACCCACCACGACCATGAAGGGCACGAGGACCACGACCACGACGAGTTCGACTCCTTCCACGTCGACCTGCCGGAAGTGGAAGAGCGCGCCCTGCTCGACGCCCTCGAACAACTGGTAGAGCGCCACGCGGTGCTGCGCATCAAGGGCTTCGCGGCCATTCCCGGCAAGCCCATGCGCCTGCTGGTGCAGGGCGTCGGCAAGCGCTTCGACAAACACTTCGACCGCAAGTGGCTGGCGGACGAACAGCGCGCCACCCGCCTGGTGGTGATCGGCCAGGAACTGGACCAGGCCAGCATCGCCAACGAACTGCGCACCGCGCTGGCGTGAATACCCTCACCCCCAACCCCTCTCCCGGAGGGAGAGGGAGGCTGATCCGGCGCTTCGCCGATAGGCCGGCGCACGAGCACGGGCCGTGCCCATCGGTAAGCACAATGTCCGCGCGCACACCGAACCGGCCCTCTCTCCCTTCAGGGAGAGGGCTGGGGAGAGGGCGCTCCTGACCGAGCGAAAGAGGTCCCCCATGCACCTGCTGCGCACCCAACCCGGCGGCTTCGTCCCCGACGACGGCATCGCCCACCTGGCCCAGACGCCCGCCGAGCTGGTCATCCTCTGCAGCGGCGATTCGCACCTGGCGCTGCTCGCCGAGGCCGCCCGCGAACTGCCGGCGGACTACCCGAGCCTGCGCCTGGCCAACCCCATGCAGCTGCAGAACCATGCCTCGGTGGACCTCTACGTCGACGAGGTGCTGCGGCACGCGAAGGTCATCCTGATCTCGGTGCACGGCGGCGTCGGCTACTGGCGCTACGGCATCGAGCAACTGGTGGCCCTGGCCGAGCGCGGCGCCACCCTGGTCCTGGTCCCCGGCGACGACAAGCCCGACCCCGAACTGACCACGCTGTGCACGGTTCCCGCCGCCGAGGCCGAGCGCCTCTGGCAGTACCTGCGCCAGGGCGGCCTGGACAACGCCCGGCAGCTCTTCGCCAACCTGGCCAGCCGCTACCTGGGCCGCGCCTATCCCTGGAACGAACCGCGCGCCCTGCCCCGCGTGGCGCTGCACCATCCCCGGCACGCCAGCGCCGGGCTCGGCCACTGGCAGGCCGAGTGGAACCCCGACTGGCCGGTGGCGGCGCTGCTGTTCTACCGCACCCACCTGCAGGCGGCGAACACCGGTTTCATCGATGTCTTCTGCGAGCGCCTGGGGGCCCAAGGCCTCAACCCCCTGCCGATCGCCGTGGCCAGCCTCAAGGAAACGGCCTGCCTGGAGCAGGTCGAGGCACTGCTGGACGCCGCCTGCGCCGAGCTGGTCATCAACACCACCGGCTTCGCCCAGTCCAACCCGGAGGCGCCCCAGGCCCGCCCGTTCCGCCGCGACGTGCCGGTGCTGCAGGCCATCTGCTCGCTGGACAACATCGAGCAGTGGCGCGCCAACGCCCAGGGCCTGGGCCCGCGCGACCTGGCCATGCACGTGGCGCTGCCGGAACTGGACGGCCGCCTGATCACCCGGCCGGTCAGCTTCAAGGGCCTGGCCTGGCGCAGCGAGCGCAGCCAGAGCGACGTGGTCTGCTACCTGGCGCACCGCCCGGGCATGGACTTCGTCGCCGAGCTGGCGCGGCGCTGGGTGCTGCTGGCGCGCAAGGCCAACGCCGACAAGCGCGTGGCGCTGATCCTGGCCAACTACCCGACCCGCGACGGCCGCATCGGCAACGGCGTCGGCCTGGATACGCCGGCGGCGGCGCTGAACATCCTGCGCGCCCTGGAGGCCTCGGGCTACCCGGTGGCCGGCCTGCCAGAGACTGGCGATGCGCTTATCCACAGCCTGCTCGGCGGCGTGAGCAACGACCTCGACAGCCTCGACCTGCGCCCCTGCGCCCAGAGCCTGGAGCTGGCCGACTACCTGGCCTGCTTCGCGCGCCTGCCCGAGGCCAACCAGCGCGCCGTGCGCGAGCGCTGGGGCGAGCCCGAGCAGGACCCGATGTGCCGTGGCGGGCGGATGATGGTCGCCGGCCTGCGCCTGGGCCTGGCCTTCGTCGGCATCCAGCCGGCGCGCGGCTACCAGCTCGACCCGGCGGCCATCTACCACGACCCGGCGCTGGTCCCGCCCCACGGCTACCTGGCCTTCTACTTCTGGCTGCGCGAGGCCTTCGGCGCCGACGCGGTGATCCACGTCGGCAAGCACGGCAACCTCGAATGGCTGCCGGGCAAGGGCGTGGGCCTGTCCGAGGAATGCTGGCCGGACGCGATCCTCGGCCCGCTGCCGAACCTCTACCCGTTCATCGTCAACGACCCCGGCGAGGGCGCCCAGGCCAAGCGCCGCAGCCAGGCGCTGATCATCGACCACCTGATGCCGCCGCTGACCCGCGCCGAGAACTACGGCCCGCTGCGCGACCTGGAGCGCCTGGCCGACGAGTACTACGACGCCTCGCTGCTGGACCCGCGCCGCGCCGTGCAACTGCGCGGGGAAATCCTCGACGCGGTGCGCGCCGCCGCCCTCGACCGCGAACTGGGCCTGCAACTCAACGATGACCAAGACAGTTGGCTGCCACAACTGGATGCCTACCTCTGCGACCTCAAGGAATCGCAGATCCGCGACGGCCTGCACGTGTTCGGCGAATCGCCGGAGGGCCAACTGCGCCGCGACACCCTGCTGTCGCTGGTGCGCATCCCGCGCGGCGACGGCAAGGGCGGCAACGCCAGCCTGCTGCGCGCCCTGGCCGAGGACCTGCGCCTGGGCCGCGACCCGCTGGACAGCAACTTCGCCGAGCCCTGGGACGGCCCGCGCCCCGAGTCGCTGCTGGCCGTCAGCGACGAACCCTGGCGCAGCAACGGCGACACCCGCGAACGCCTGGAACTGCTCGCCCTGCACCTGATCGAGGACGGCCTCGACGGCCCCGGCCCGGCCAGCGCGCTGGTCCTGCAGCAACTGCGCGAAAACGTGGCGCCGCTGCTCGACGCCTGCGGCGCCAACGAGACCGGCCAGTTGCTGGCCGGGCTCAACGGCCGCTTCGTCCCCGCCGGCCCCAGCGGTGCGCCCAGCCGCGGGCGGCTGGACGTGCTGCCCACCGGGCGCAACTTCTTCACCGTCGACGTACGCAACCTGCCCACGCCCACCGCCTACCGCCTGGGCTTCCAGTCCGCCAGCCGGTTGCTGGAACGGCACCTGCAGGACCACGGCGACCACCTGCGCCAGCTCGGCCTCTCGGTGTGGGGCACGGCGACCATGCGCAGCGGCGGCGACGACGTCGCCCAGGCCCTGGCGCTGCTCGGCGTGCGCCCGGTGTGGCAGGCCGGCAGCCAGCGCGTGGAAGACTTCGAGATACTGCCGCTGAGCCTGCTCGACCGCCCGCGGGTGGACGTGACCCTGCGCGTGTCCGGCTTCTTCCGCGACGCCTTCGCCAACCTCATCCGCCTGTTCGACGCGGCGGTGCAGGCGGTGGCGGCGCTGGACGAGCCGGACGACATGAACCCGCTGGCCACCCGCGTGCGCGCCGAAAGCGCCCAGTTGCAGGCCAACGGTGTGGCGGCGGAAGAAGCCCGGCGCCAGGCCGGCTGGCGCATCTTCGGCGCCCAGCCTGGCGCCTATGGCGCCGGCGTGCAGGGGGTGATCGAGGAACGCAGCTGGGAGAACCGCGCCGACCTCGCCGCGGCCTACCTGAACTGGGGCGGCTACGCCTACGGCGCCGGCGACGACGGCACCCCGGCCCGCGAGCGCTTCGCCCGGCGCCTGGACGGCCTGCAGGCGGTGCTGCACAACCAGGACAACCGCGAGCACGACATCCTCGATTCCAACGACTACTACCAGTTCCAGGGCGGCATGCTGGCCGCCGCCGAGGTCATCCAGGAGCGCCGCGTGGCCAGCTACCACGGCGACCACAGCCAGCCGGACAACCCGCGCATCCGCACGCTGAAGGAAGAACTCGGCCGCGTGCTGCGCGCCCGCGCGGTGAACCCGAAATGGATCGCCGGCATGAAGCGCCACGGCTACAAGGGCGCCTTCGAGATGGCGGCGACCGTGGACTACCTGTTCGCCTTCGACGCCACCAGCGAACTGGTGGAAGACCACCAGTACCAGCTACTGGCCGACGCCTACCTGCTGGACGACGACACCCGCGAGTTCATCCGCCAGCACAACCCCGAGGCCCTGCGCGACATGGCCGAGAGGCTGCTGGAAGCGCAGCAGCGCGGGCTCTGGCAGGAGCCTGGGGAGTACCGCGAGACGCTGGAGAACATCCTGGTGGACAGCGAGGAGCAGTGACGCTGAGGCTCTTCGTAGGAGCGAGCTTGCTCGCGAACGGAGTTTCCAAGTGGCTTAGGTGTCTAGGTTTGGCTCCGTCCCCTCTCCCCAACCCTCTCCCTGAAGGGAGAGGGGGCTAGTCCGTGCCGAGAATGGATTTGGCGTCAGCCGGCAACTTCGTACTAGCCGGCTAGCTCCGAAATACCCGAGCACTCCGAACAGCCCCTCTCCCTTCAGGGAGAGGGGCTTGTCCGTGCCGAGAATGGATTTGGCGTCAGCCGGCAACTTCGTACTAGCCGGCTAACTCAGGAATACCCACGCACTCCGAACGGTCCCCTCTCCCTTCAGGGAGAGGGTTAGGGAGAGGGTGCTCTCATCCCTGGCACCGGCATGGCCGGGAAACTCCCTTCGCGAGCAAGCTCGCGCCTACAGACATCCAGCAACGTAGGGCGTATAACCGTTCGCGGTTATACGCCGCTACACCCACCTCATGCCCGGCTTCCCGGTCGAACCCGAAGCGCCCCCAAACAGCGACTCCGTGACAGGCCCCGGAGCACACGGAAACGTCGGATGAACGGCGTATGACGCGGAGCCCGCCATCGTTGCGATTACCCCCGCCGCAACCGCCCCGCCGCATCCAGCAACAACGCCTCGGTCCCACTCCACCCCAGGCAGCCATCGGTAATGGAAACCCCATAGCGCAGCTCGCCCTTCAGCGGCTGGCAGCCGTCGAACAGGTGGCTCTCCAGCATCACCCCGCGCAGCGACGCATCGCCGCCCAGGCGCTGGTCGAGCACGCTGGCCAGCACCGCCGGCTGGCGCAGCGGGTCCTTGCTGCTGTTGGCGTGGCTGCAGTCGACCATGATCCGCGCCGGGATGCCCTGCTGCTCCAATCCCTCGCGGGCCGCGCGCACGCTGGCCACGTCGTAGTTCGGGCCGCCGTGGCCGCCGCGCAGCACCAGGTGGGTGTCCGGGTTGCCGAGGGTCTGCACCAGCGCCGGGCGGCCCAGGCCGTCGATGCCGAAGTGCTGGTGCGGGTGCGCCGCCGAGCGCATGGCGTCGCAGGCGATGCCCAGGCTGCCGTCGGTGCCGTTCTTGAAGCCCACCGGCAGGTCCAAGCCGCTGACCATCTCGCGGTGCACCTGGGATTCGCTGGTGCGCGCGCCGATGGCCGCCCAGCCCAGCAGGTCGTCGAGGTAGCCGGCCACCAGCGGCTGCAGCAGTTCGGTGGCCACCGGCAGGCCGCGTTCGAGCATGCCCAGCATCAGCCGCCGCGACAGCGCCAGACCCTCGGCCATGTCACCGCTGCCGTCCAGGTGCGGGTCGTACACCAGGCCCTTCCAGCCGATGGTGGTGCGCGGTTTCTCGACGTAGGCGCGCATCACCAGCAGCAGCTGGTCGCTCACTTCGGGGGCCAGGGCGGCGAGGCGCTCGGCGTAGTCGAGGGCGGCATCGGCGTCGTGCAGGGAACAGGGGCCGACCACCACCAGCAGGCGCGGGTCGCGGCCGTCGAGGATGGCGCGGATGGCCTGGCGGTCGTGCTGCACGCGTTCGGCCAGGGCGGCGGAAAGCGGCAGGCGCTGGCGCAGTTCGGCGGGGCTCGGCAGCGGCTGTTCGCGGCGGCGGAGGCTGGGGCGCGGCAGTTCGAGGACTTCGGCGGACTGCGGCAGGTCGTTGCGGATCAGGGCGGAAACGGAGGAATTCATGGACTGGCATCCTTGGCCGGCGCGGTCGTGGCCGCGCGCGGCGCTATCTGAGTGTTCGACTGAGGTGTTCGGGTGTGGCAGCGGCACGGCTGCTAAATCGCCAGTCGGAGGTGCGGTAATAGCGGTAGGTGGTGTAGGCGGTCATGTTTCGATCCTCTGGTTGAAGTGCTTTGGCCTTGTGGGCCGGAAAAACAAAAACCCCGGTCGGGTTGCCGACCGGGGTTTCGTGAAGCTGTCTGGTTGGCGACCCTGCTTGCTAGGGCGCCTGTGGGGTATCAGGCGCGCCTGTGGCTAAACCAATACCCATGGAAGAAATAACCGGCGGCAGCGGCCAGCACCCGCGCGCGCGCGACCGCGGAGCCGAGGGCACCGGGGCGGGCGAGGGACTGGATGGACAGGCTGGACGGCATGGTTATCTCCACAAGATGCCGGCCAAGCTACCGCATCGGCGCCGGGCTTTCAATCATCCTTTCCTATCGCCTTCATCGATGGCGCCTCGCCCGCCCGCGCCGGCTTCGCTACCATTCGCCGTTCAAGCCCACCCAGGCACGCAGCAGGTAACGCCCCATGCAACCGCATTTCCCCCTCGCCGCCGTGGTCGCCGCCGACGACCTGAAACTGGCGCTGTGCCTGGCCGCCATCGACCCGGCCATCGGCGGGGTGCTGATCGAGGGCCCGCGCGGCATGGCCAAGTCGACCCTGGCCCGCGGCGTGGCCGACCTGCTCGACGGCGGGCGCTTCGTCACCCTGCCCCTGGGCGCCAGCGAGGAACGCATCGTCGGTACCCTCGACCTCGACGCCGCCCTGGGCGAGGGCCGCGCGCGCTTCTCCCCGGGCATCCTGGCCAATGCCGACGGCGGCGTACTCTACGTCGACGAAGTGAACCTGCTGCCCGACCACCTGGTGGACCTGCTGCTGGACGTGGCCGCCAGCGGCGTCAACCACGTCGAGCGCGACGGCCTGTCCCACAGCCACCCGGCGCGCTTCGTGCTGATCGGCACCATGAACCCCGAGGAAGGCGAGCTGCGCCCGCAGCTGCTTGACCGCTTCGGCCTGAAGGTCGAGCTGGGCGGCACGCCGGCGCCGGCCGAGCGCGCCGAGATCGTCCGCCGCCGCCTGGCCTTCGACGCCGACCCACAGGCCTTCCTCGGCCACTGGCAGGCCGAACGGGACGCCCTGCGCCAGCGCTGCGCCCAGGCCCGCCAGCGTCTTCCCGGCATCCCCCTGGACGACGCCGCGCTGCAGGCCATCGCCGAGCGCTGCTACGCCGCCGGGGTGGACGGCCTGCGCGCCGACCTGGTCTGGCTGCGCGGCGCCCGCGCCCATGCCGCCTGGCGCGGCGCCGAGCGCATCGAGAAGGAGGATATCGACGCCCTGGAGCCCTTCGCCCTCGCCCACCGCCGCCGCCATGCACCGCCCCCACCGGCACAGCCGCACGCACCTCAGGCCCCTGCCGCCAACCAACCCGAACAAGGCACACAGAACGAAGGCCAGTGGGGCGAACTGCCGCCCCGCGCCGTGCCCGCCGGCGCCGCCCGCGAACTGCCGCGCTGGCCAAAAAAGCCCTGAGCATCCGCCCGCGCCCGGCCCCAGGCGCGGATGCCAGCCCCACACCCGGCCAGTCCGCCGGCGGCCGCAGCGGCGCCCGCCGGCAAGGCGCGCAGTCGCGCGTCGACTGGCCTGCCAGCTTCCTGCACGGGCGCCCGAAGAAGCGTGACGAACTGGTGCTGCGCGCCCGCAGCGCCAGGCCCCGCGAGCTCTGGCTGGTAATCGTCGACGCTTCGGCCAGCACCCGCCGGCATGGCGCCCTGGGCCAGGCCAAGGGCCTGCTGGCGGAGGTCTTCGAACAGGCCTACCGGCAACGCGCGCGCCTGGCCGTGCTGCATGCCGCGGGGCAGCAGCCGCGCTGGCTGTGGCAGGGGCAGAAGGCTTCGGCGCAACTGCGCGACTGGCTGCGCGACCTGGGCGCCGGCGGCGGCACGCCGCTGTTCGATGCGCTGGCCCAGGCCGCCGACTGGTTGCAACGGCGCCAGCGGCACAAGCCCGGCGAGCGCCAGCGCCTGCTGATCGTCACCGACGGCCGCCTGAGCGACTGCCCTCCCCTGGCGCCCCTGCCCTGCGCCAGCCTGCTGGTGGACATCGAGAGCGGCCCCGTGCGCCTGGGCCGTGCGCAACACCTGGCCGCGGAACTGGAAGCGGATTACCGGCACATCAGCGAACTTCCCTGGAAGACCCAGCTACCCTCGTAAACCCACATATTCCAGCGCCCAGGAAGACCATCATGACGACAGTAGCGATTCTCTACCGGGAAACCGATATCGAGGAAATATCCGAACTGTTACGCAAGCATCAGCTATTGATGCTGCCCGCAGTGATGCGCAGCGAAGGCCGACGACTGGCCGCGACATTGGACGGCGAGCGCGACGAGAATGGCAATGGCGTACTGCTGCTGGAAATTCCAGTGCAGACGCGTGAGTACGGCGAAGACTTCGTCGCCGTCTTCTTCCATAGCAGTCGCTACGACTACCGCAGCCAGGGACAGCTGCAAGCCACCATGCAAAGGGCCCAGGATGCCTGGGAAGATGCGGGTGGGCCGAACGAGTTCTTCGTCGAAACCTAGGGCAAGCCGTTGCGCCCGTGCTCGCGGAACCCCGGGCGCCGGCCCAGCCGCTCGTAGTAGGCGGCCACGGCCGGCAGCCCGGGGCGCTGCATCGGCGTCATGAACCAGCGCTGCACCGACAGGCCGATGGCGACGTCGGCCAGGCTGAAACGCTCGCCGGCGACATAGGCGCCGGTGCGCTCCAACTGGCGGTCGAGCAGCGCCATCAGCCGGCTCCACTCGCGTTCGCTCGCGACGATGGCCGCGGCATCGGCATGCGCCGGGCTGTTGCGCACCCGCGCCATGAACACGTAGCGCCAGGCATTGTTCAGCTCGGTGGCCTGCCAGCCCATCCACTGCTCCACCCGCGCCCGCTCGCGGGGCGCGGAAGGCAGCAGGTCGTCGCGCGGGTACTGGCTGGCCAGGTAGCTGCAGATGGCGTTGCTCTCCCACAGCACGAAGTCGCCGTCCACCAGCACCGGCACCAGCGCATTGGGATTGAGCGCGAGGAATTCGGGCGCGTCGGTGGCGCGAAAGCCGCTGCCCCAGTCTTCCCTATGGTAGGGAAGCTGCAGCTCGGCGCAGGTCCACAGCACCTTGCGCACGTTGATCGATGAGGCCTTGCCGAGGATTCGCAACATTCCGCCACTCCCTGTTCGCGTCGTGCGCATGACCGTTCTCGGTTATACGCCGGCGCCCCCCGCCGCGTCGATCGCGCCGGCTGACGCCGGACAAGCCGCCCACGCCGACCGGCCCCCTCTCCCGCTTGCGGGAGAGGGTTGGGGAGAGGGGCTCTCATGCGCCAATCGGCGCTATCGATCCACCTCGGACAGCTCCAGCTTCGGCAATGTGTCGGCGAGCGGTTCGCGAGCAAGCTCGCTCCTACAGGCGATGCACCTGTGCTTTTCGTAGGAGCGAGCTGGCTCGCGAACCCCGCCCTACAGAAGCGGCGCCAACGCCGCCCACAACGCCTCGACGCTGTCGAACTGCCGATCCACCTCGGGCAATTCCGGCCGCGCCAGGATCAACACCGGCACACCCCGCTCGCGCGCCACCTGTAGCTTCGGCTCGGTGGCCTGGCTGCCGCTGTTCTTGCTCACCAGCACATCGGTGCCCCGGCGCGCGAACAGCTCGCGCTCGCCCTCCAGGCTGAAGGGTCCACGGGCACCCAGCACCTCGGCGCGCTCGGTGCCCGGCAGGCTCTGCAGGCAGCGCAGGGTCCAGAACTGATGTTCGGGAATTTCACCGAGGTGTTCCAGCGGCTCGCGGCCCAGGGTAAACAGCGGCCGCTCGAACGGCGCCAGCGCCGCGATCAGCGCCGGCCAGTCGGCCACCTCGCGCCAGTCGTCACCAGGCCCGGGCTGCCAGCCGGGGCGGCGCAGGGCCCAGCAGGGCACGCCAGCCAGCTGCGCCGCGCGGACGGCGTTGCGGCTGATCCGCGCGGCATAGGGATGGGTGGCGTCGAGCAACAGGTCATAGCCCTGCGCGGTGATGAACGCCGCCAGGCCCTCGGCGCCGCCGTAGCCGCCCACGCGCACCTGGCAGGCGAGGTCGTCGGGCACCTTGCCCAGGCCGGCCAGGCTGTACAGGTGCCGCGGGCCGAGGCGGCGGGCGATGGCCAGGGCCTCGCCGATGCCGCCCAGCAGCAGGATGCGCTTGCCGCTCACGGCTTGCGCACCGCCAGCAGGGTGATCGGCAGGGCGGCGCGCCAGGTGTCGAAGCCGCCCAGGGGCTGCGCCTGGGCCACCTGCAGGCGCACCAGCTCGCCGCCGTGGCGCTCGCGCCAGGCGACCAGGGCCGCCTCGCTCTGCAGGGTCACGGCATTGGCCAGCAGGCGCCCGCCGGGCTTGAGGTTGTCCCAGCACAGCGCCAGCACGCCGGGCACGGTGACGCCGCCGCCGATGAAGATGGCGTCCGGCGCCTCCAGGCCTTCCAGGGCCTGGGGCGCGTGCCCGGCCACCAGTTGCAGGCCGGGCACGCCAAGGGCGTCGCGGTTGTGGGCGATGTGCCCGAGGCGGCCCTCGTCGGCCTCGATGGCGATGGCCCGGCACGCGGGGTGCGCGCGCATCCACTCGATGCCGATGGAGCCGCAGCCGGCGCCGACGTCCCAGAGCAGTTCACCCGGCTCCGGGGCCAGGCGCGCGAGGGTCACGGCGCGCACGTCGCGCTTGGTCAGTTGGCCGTCGTGGCGGTAGGCGTCGTCGGCCAGGCCGGGGGTCAGCGGCAGGCGCCGGGCATCGGCGCCAGCCACGCAATCGATGGCCAGCACGTTGAGCGCGGCGGCCTCCTCCAGCGACCAGTCGGCGGCCAGGCCGTCGATGCGCCGCTCGCGCTCGCCGCCCAGGTGCTCCAGCACGCTCAGCCGGCTCGGCGCGAAACCGCGTTCGCGCAACAGCGCGGCGACCGCCGCCGGGCTGCGCCCATCGGCGCTCAGCACCAGCAGCCGGCGCCCCGGGTGCAGGCGCAGGTTCAGCGCCGCCAGCGGCCGGCCCACCAGCGACAGCAGCTCGACGTCCTGCAGCGCCCAACCCAGCCGCGCCGCGGCCAGGCTCACCGAGGACGGCGCCGGCAGCACGCGCATTTCCGCCGCCGGCAGTTGCCGCGCCAGGCTCGCGCCCACGCCGAAGAACAGCGGGTCGCCGCTGGCCAGCACGCAGGTCGGGGTGCCGCGCCGCGCCAGCAGCGGGGCCATGTCGAAGGGGCTCGGCCAGCGCGTGCGCTGCGCGCCGATGCATGGCGGCAGCAGGTCCAGCTGGCGCTCGCCGCCGAACACTTCGCTGGCCGCCAGCAGGGCGCGGCGGGCGGTCTTGCCGAGGCCGGGGTAGCCGTCCTCGCCGATGCCGACGATGGTCAGCCAGGGCGTCATGGGAAGTCCTCGCAGGTTGCGACACCGCGCCGCCGGCGTTCCGACGGGCAGGGTTTTCAAGGGGTCGGGCAAAGCGGGCATAATACAGCCTTCGTCGGTGCCCATCAGGGCCGAAGAGGGAACGCGCAGGAGCCATCCAAGCGCGGCTGCCCCCGCAACTGTAAGCAGCGAGTCCACGCGTCATTGGCCACTGGGAGACCGGGAAGGCCGCGTCGGGCGACGACCTGCCAGCCAGGAGACCTGCCGACGGGACCAGTCGCGCGTGCAAGCATCGAGCGGGGTGTATCGATGTTGTAGGTCTTCCCATATGTGGGGCGATCCGCAAGGTCACCGCGACCCAGCCATGGTGACCCTGTGCCGAGCCAGCCGCCCGTCCCCCCTGTCGAAATCCGTCCGTCGCCCTGCCCGGGGCTGTTGCGCGTGGTCGCCTCCGGCGATGGCGGCATCTGCCGCATCAAGCTGCCCGGCGGGCGCCTCGACGCCACCGGCGCCAGGGCCATCGCCCGCGCCGCCGAGCGCCATGCCGACGGCGTGCTGGAGGCGACCAACCGCGCCAACCTGCAGATCCGCGGCGTGCACGCAGGCGTCGGCGCGGCGCTGTCCACCGAGCTGCTGCAGGCCGGGCTGGGCCCGCGGGTCGCCGCCGCCGATGACGTGCGCAACCTGCTGCTGAGCCCCGCCGCCGGCCTCGACCCGGCCCAAACCCTGGACGTCTCGCCGCTGGCCGCCACGCTGCTCGACCTGCTGCAGGACAAGCCGCGCTTCCATGGCCTGTCGCCCAAGTTCGCCCTGCAGTTGGATGGCGGCGAGTCCCTGGCGATGCTCGAACACCCCCACGACATCTGGCTGTCGGTCATGGACGCCGGGCGCTTCGCCTTCGGCCTGGCCGGCTGCCCGCCGGTGCGCGCGCAGGACAGACCCGCGCTCGCCGCCATCGCCAGCGAACAGGTGCCGGCCCTGGTCGAGGCGCTGCTGAACCTGTTCCTCGACCTGGCCGGCGAAGGCGTCTCGCGCATGCGCCAGTTGCTGACAAGCCTTCCCGCCGAGGATCTGCTGGCGCGCCTCGACCTGCCACTGCAACAGGACGTGGCCGACTGGCGCCGCCCCGCCGTCGCGCCCTTCGCCCATCTGGGTATCCGCCCGCAGCGCCAGCACGGCCTGTGCAGCGTCGGCGCCGGCTTCGTCCTCGGCCGCCTGCACGCCGGGCTGCTGCGCGAACTGGCCGGCCTCGCCGAACGCGAAGGCGACGGCGCCCTGCGCCTGACACCCTGGCAGGGCCTGCTGCTGCCCAACGTGCCGCGCGAGCGAGCCGACGCCGTGCTCGCCGCCCTGGCCGGCCTGGGCCTGGCCACCTCGGCGGAGCAGCCGCTGTCCCGGCTGGTCGCCTGCAGCGGCTCCAGCGGCTGTGCCCGCGGCCTGGCCGACACCAAGGCCGACGCCCTGCGCCTGGCCCAGCGCCTGGGCGCGCCGCTGCCGCCCGGCGTGCACCTGTGCGGCTGCCCGCGCTCCTGCGCCGCCGCCCAGGTGGCGCCCCTGACGCTGCTGGCCGTCGCCGACGGCCGCTACGACCTCTACCGCCGCGCCCCCGGCCACGCCGGCTTCGGCCAGCCGCTGGCGCGCGACCTGTCCCTCGACGCCGCGGCCGACCGGCTGCGCGACCCCGGAGTCTTCCCCGATGCTTGACTACATCCGCGACGGCCAGGCGATCTACCGCCAGTCCTTCGCCACCATCCGCGCCGAGGCCGACCTCTCGGCCATCCCCGCCGACCTGGAGAAGCTCGCCGTGCGGGTGATCCACGCCTGCGGCATGGTCGACGTGGTGCAGGACCTGCGCTTCTCCGCCGGCGCCGGCAGCGCCGGCCGCGCGGCCCTGGCGGCCGGCGCGCCGATCCTCTGCGACGCGTGCATGGTCGCCGAGGGCATCACCCGCGCGCGCCTGCCGGCGCACAACGAAGTCATCTGCACCCTCAACGAGGCGGACGTCCCGGCCCTGGCACGCGAGCGGGGCAACACCCGCTCGGCGGTGGCCCTGGAGCACTGGCGCCAGCACCTGGAAGGCAGCGTGGTGGTGATCGGCAACGCCCCCACCGCGCTGTTCTACCTGCTGGAAATGCTCGACGCCGGCGCGCCGAAGCCGGCGCTGATCCTCGGCTTCCCGGTGGGCTTCGTCGGCGCCGCCGAATCCAAGGAGCTGCTGGCCGCCGACAGCCGCGGCGTGCCCTACGTGATCGTCCGTGGCCGCCGCGGCGGCAGCGCCATGGCCGCCGCCGCGGTGAACGCCCTGGCCACGGAGGTGGAATGATGGGCGGCCGCCTGCTCGGCCTGGGCGTCGGCCCCGGCGACCCCGAGCTGATCACCCTCAAGGCCCTGCGCCTGCTGCAGTCGGCCCCCGTGGTCGCCTACTTCGTGGCCAAGGCCAAGCACCACGCGGGCCAGGGCGGCAACGCCTTCGGCATCATCGAGCAGCACCTGGGGCAGGCCCAGGAACGCCTGCCGCTGGTGTACCCGGTGACCACCGAGAAGCTGGAGCCGCCGCTGACCTACGAGACCGTCATCAGCGACTTCTACGACACCGCCGCCGAGCAGGTGGCCCGGCACCTGGACGCCGGCCGAGACGTCGCGGTGATCTGCGAAGGCGACCCCTTCTTCTACGGCTCCTACATGTACCTGCACGACCGCCTGGCCGAACGCTACCCGAGCGAAGTGGTGCCCGGCGTGTGCTCCATGCTGGGCAGCGCGGCGGTGCTCGGCGTACCGCTGGTGTACCGCAACCAGAGCCTCTCGGTGCTCTCCGGCGTGCTGCCGGAAGACGAGCTGAAGCAGCGCCTGGCCAGCGCCGACGCGGCGGTGGTGATGAAGCTCGGGCGCAACTTCGACAAGGTCCGCCGCGTGCTCCGCGCGCTGGGCCGCGACGGCGGCGCGCACTACGTGGAGCGGGCGACCATGCGCGAGCAGCGCATCGTGCCGCTGGACGAGGTGGACCCGATGGCTTCGCCCTACTTCTCCATGGTGGTGATCCCCGGGCAGAGGTGGCGCGGTTGATGAACGCCTCCCCCGCCATCGTCATCCTCGGCGCCAGCGCCCTGGCCACCGCCCGGCGCGTGCAGGCGCTTTATCCACGGGCGCGCATCCACGGCCTGCAGGGCCGCGTCGAGGGTGCCGACGAGCCCTACCAGGATTTCGGCGACACCCTGCGCGCGCTCTACCGCGCCGGCACGCCGATCATCGCCCTGTGCGCCGCGGGCATCGTCATCCGCAGCCTGGCCCCGGCGCTGCAGGAAAAAGGCGCCGAGCCGCCGGTGCTGGCCGTGGCCGAGGACGGCAGCGCGGTGGTGCCGCTGCTCGGCGGCCTGGCCGGGGTCAACCGTCTGGCCCGCGAGATCGCCACCGCCCTGGAGGTGGCGCCGGCCATCACCACCAGCGGCGAGTTGCGCTTCGGCGCCTGCCTGCTGGAGCCGCCACAAGGCTATGCCCTGGCCGACATCGAGCAGGGCAAGCGCTTCGTCGCCGACCTGCTCGGCGGCGAGAGCCTGCGCATCGAAGGCGACGCCCCCTGGCTGGCCGCGGCGCGCCTGCCGCTGGCCGAGGATGCCCGGCGCCGCGTGCGGGTGACCTGCGAGGCACGCCCGGCACAGCGCGACGAACTGCTGATCCACCCGCGCCAGGTCCTGGCCGAAGTGCAGGCGCCGGTCGACGACCTCG
Organism: Pseudomonas delhiensis; assembly: GCF_900187975.1. Taxonomy (GTDB): domain Bacteria; phylum Pseudomonadota; class Gammaproteobacteria; order Pseudomonadales; family Pseudomonadaceae; genus Pseudomonas; species Pseudomonas delhiensis. The sequence goes on from NZ_FZPC01000024.1 coordinate 52,601, forward strand.
CCGCACTTGTCCACAAGGCATTGGCGCACGCCCACCTGGCCCCGGCCGCCCTCGCCGCCCTGCTCGCCCCGCGCCGGCACATGGCCGACGCGCGCCTGGCGGAAGCCGCCCGGGCCCTCGGGGTGCCGCTGCGCTTCGTCGCCGGTGAACCACTGCCACCCGTGCATGGCGCGCACGAGGGCATCCACCTGCGCCTCGCCGAATCCCCCGCGCAGGCCGCCGCCATCGGCCGCCCGCGCGGGCGCCTGAGCGTGATAGGCCTCGGCCCCGGCGCCGCCGAGCACATGACCCCGGCCGTGCGCCGCGCCCTGGACGAAGCCCAGGACCTGCTCGGCTACGAGACCTACGTGAAGATGGCCGAGCCGTTGCGCGCCGACCAGGTGCGCCACTGCAGCGACAACCGCGAAGAGATGCAGCGCGCCCGCCATGCCTTCGAGCTGGCGGCCGGCGGCCGGCGCGTGGTAGTGGTGTCGTCCGGCGACCCGGGGGTGTTCGCCATGGCCGCGGCGGTCATCGAGGCCCTGCACGAAAGCGCCGATGCCGAGTGGCACAACGTCGAGCTGGAGGTGCTGCCCGGAGTCTCCGCCGCCCTGGCCGCCGCGGCCAGGGCCGGTGCGCCCCTGGGCCACGACTTCTGCCTGATCTCGCTGTCGGACAACCTCAAGCCCTGGGAGGTGATCGAAAAACGCCTCGACCACGCCGGCGCCGCCGACCTGGCCATGGCCTTCTACAACCCCATCTCCAGGGCCCGCCCCTGGCAACTGGGCCGCGCCCTGGAGATCGTCCGCCAGCACCGCGCGGCGGAAACGCTGGTGGTGCTCGGCCGCGACATCGGCCGCCCGGCCGAGGCGCTGCGCAGCCTCACCCTCGGCGAACTGCAGCCGGAGATGGTGGACATGCGCACCCTGGTGATCATCGGCTCGTCGCTCACCCGCCGCTTCCCCCGCGCCGGCGGTGGCGACTGGGTGTACACGCCGCGCTGGTATCGCTGAGGCAGGTGTATCGGCGGATAACCGCGAACGGTTATTCGCCCTACGTCATGGTCGGGCCTGGCGTAGGGCGCATAACGCCTACGGCGTTATCCGCCGTTTGACTGTGATCCTCGGCGGCTCCGGGATTGACCTGGGCATTGACTGTGGCCCCGGCGTATCGGCGGATAACCGCGGACGGTTATTCGCCCTACGTCATGGTCGGGCCTGGCGTAGGGCGCATAACGCCTACGGCGTTATCCGCCGTTTGACCGTGATCCTCGGCGGCTCCGGGGTTGGGCTGGGCATTGGCTATGACCCCGGCGTATCGGCGGATAACCGCGGACGGTTATTCGCCCTACGCCCCTGGACGTTCGGCCCCGCTTGCAAATGGCCATTGCGTTGATGAAAATGCGACGAATTATCATTCTTCATATTTCCCGGCGCCCATGGCCTCCTCCACCCTCGACATCGACCGGCTGTATAGCGACCACCACGGCTGGCTGCACGGTTGGCTGCGCAGCCGCCTGGGCAACGCCGCGGATGCCGCCGACCTGGCCCAGGACACCTTCCTGCGCCTGCTGCTCAAGCAGGAGCTGCTGGAGCTGCGCACCCCGCGCGCCTTCCTGCGCACCATCGCCCGCGGCCTGGTGATCGACCACTGGCGCCGCGAGGAACTGGAGCGCGCCTACCTGGAATCCATCGCCCACCTGCCGGAAGCGGAAGCCCCCTCGGCGGAAACCCGCGAAATGCTCCTGCAACTGCTGGAAAGCATCGCCCGCCTGCTCGACGGCCTGAAACCCAGGGTGCGCACCGCCTTCCTCCTGGCCCAGTGCGAAGGCCTGCCCCATGCCCAGGTCGCCGAACGGCTCGGCGTCTCCGTGCGTTCGGTGGAGCGCTACGTGGCCGAGGCGCTGTTCCACTGCTACCAGGCGCGCTACGCCGGATGAACGCCACCGCCGAACTGCAGCCCGACGCCCGGGTGGTCAAGCAGGCCATCCAGTGGACGCTGCGCCTGGCCGGCGGCGCCGACCCGCAGCTGCAGGAAGCCTGCGCCCGCTGGCGCGCCCAGCGCGCCGAACACGAACTGGCCTGGCAGCGCGTGCAGTCGCTGAACCAGGAACTGCGCAGCGGCCTGCAGAGCGTGCCGGGCAGCCGCGTGGCCCTGGAAACCCTGGAGAAGGGCAGCCAGCGCCTGCAACGGCGCCAGGCCCTGAAGCTACTGTCGCTGGTCGCCCTGGGCGGCTCGGCGCTGTGGCTGAGCCGAGACCTCGGCCCCTGGCAGCGCTGGAGCGCCGACTACGCCAGCGGCGTCGGCGAGCGCAAGCGCTTCGTCCTGGCCGACGGCAGCAAACTGCTGCTGAACACCGACACCGCCGTCGACGTCTTCTTCGCCCCGCAACAGCGCCTGCTGGTCCTGCAGCGTGGCGAAATCCTCGTCAGCACCGCCAGGGACCCCGCCCGGCCACTGCGCGTGCGCAACCGCGATGGCCTGTTCGAAGCACTGGGCACCCGCTTCGTGCTGCGCCAGGACGCGCACGACAGCCTGCTCAGCGTGCAGCAGGGCGCCGTGGCCATCGCCCCGCGCCGCCTCGGCCTGGCCCGCACGGTGGTCGAGGCCGGCCATCGCTACCGCGTCGACGCCGACGGCGCCACGCCCCTGGCCGCCACCGGCATGGACAGCAGCGCCTGGGCCGAGGGCCTGATCGTCAGCCGCGACATGCGCCTGGCCGACTTCCTCGCCGAGGTCGCCCGCTACCGCCACGGCCACCTAGGCTGCGACCCGCTGGTGGCCGACCTGCGCCTGTCCGGCGTGTTCCGCCTGGACGACACCGACAAGCTGCTCGACCTGCTGCCGCGCACTCTGCCGGTACGCGTCATGCGCCGCAGCGACTGGTGGGTGACCGTCGAGGCCCGCGCCTGAACCGGACTCCCCTGTAGGAGCGAGCTTGCTCGCGAACGGAGTTTCCAGGTGGCTTAGGTGTTTTGGTTTGACTCCGTCCCCTCTCCCCAGCCCTCTCCCTGAAGGGAGAGGGGGCTTGTCCGTGCCGAGAAAGGGAATGGTTTCAACTGGAAACCTTCGGTGTTGCCGGTTAACTCTGGAATACCCACGCGCTCCGAACGGTCCCCTCTCCCTTCAGGGCGGGGCGCGCAGTCGAGGGTTAGGGAGAGGGCGCTCTCATGCCTGGCACCGCCACGACCGGGGAGCTCCATTCGCGAGCAAGCTCGCTCCTACGAAGAGCCGCATGGGCGCCATCGGAAACATTTTTCGCGGATGAGAATTATTTTTGTCGGGTTTTCCGCGCTGGCCCGGCATGGAGATAAACCCTCCCATTCCTCGCCCTGACGGATACCTCTCCATGCGTGCAGTCCCGGCTCGATCATCCGCCCCGAACTCCCCCGCCAGCCGCCTCGCCACCGCCGTGCGCGGTGCCCTGCTCTGCGCCGCCCTGGGTAGCGCCCTGCCCCTGACCGGCTTGGCCGCCGACGCCGCCGGCATCACCCGCAGCCGCGCCTACGCCATCCCCGCCGGCCCCCTGGGCGAGGTGCTCAACAGCTTCGCCCGCGAAGCCGGCATCACCCTCTCCACCACCCCGCAGCAGACCGCCGGCCTGCAGTCCGAGGGCCTCAACGGCACCTACTCGGTGGACCAGGGCCTGACCCGCCTGCTCGCCGACACCCCGCTGCAGGCCGAGGACCAGGGCGACGGCAGCTACGTGCTGCGTGCCGCCGGGCCCAAGGACGCCCTGGCCCTGCCCGCCACCAGCGTGTTCGCCCTGGGCAACGCGCTGGGCAGCGAGGACGGCTACCTGGCTACCCATAGCCAGATCGCCACCAAGACCTCCAAGGCCCTGCTGGAAACCAGCCAGAGCGTCTCGGTGGTGACCCGCGAGCAGATCGACGACCAGGGCTCGAAGACCGTGCAGCAGGCCATCCGCTACACCCCGGGCATCTTCACCGGCCAGGTCGGCGCCTCCAACCGCTACGACTACATCGTCATGCGCGGCTTCGCCGACAACAGCGTGGACAACATCTACCTGGACGGCCTCAAGGCCATGGGCGACAGCGGCACCTTCAGCTCGATGCAGATCGACCCGTACTTCCTCGAACGCATCGACGTGCTCAAGGGCCCGTCCTCGGTGCTCTACGGCCGCAGCCTGCCCGGCGGCCTGGTGGCGCTGACCAGCAAGAAGCCGCTGTACGAGGACTACCACCAGGTCACCGCCAGCGTCGGCAACATGCAGCAGAAGGAACTGGGCTTCGACTTCAGCGGCCCGCTGGACGACGAGAAGCGCATCGCCTACCGCCTGGTTGGCCTGGGCAAGGGCGCCGACACCCAGTTCGACCACACCAAGGAAGAGCGCTACGCCATCGCCCCGAGCCTGGCCATCGACTTCAGCGACGACACCACCCTGACCCTCCAGGGCTACCTGCAGCACGACCCCAACGGCGGCTACCACAGCGGCGTGCCGGCCGACGGCGCGCTGTACCACCACAACGGCCGCAAGATCGACCGCGAGTTCTTCGACGGCGAACCCGACGTCGACGACTTCGACCGCACCCAGCGCATGTTCGGCTACCAGTTGGAGCACCGCATCGACGACACCTGGTCGGCGCGGCAGAACTTCCGCTACCTGCAGTCCGACGTGAGCCTGGCGCAGGTCTACGGCTACGGCTGGACCGCGCCGGACAGCAACGAGCTGACCCGCTACTTCTCCGGCGCCCGCGAGCGCCTGGAGGCCTACATCATCGACAACATGGCCCAGGCCGAATTCGCCACCGGCGCGGCCCGCCACACCCTGCTGATGGGCCTGGACTACCAGCGCCGGCACACCTCGGTGGACTGGTCCTCGGGCTCGGTGGCGCCCATCGACGCCTTCGACCCGGTGTACGGCGACAGCGCCATCAGCTACTACCCGGACGACAACCACACCCGCCGCCTGGAACAGACCGGCGTCTACGCCCAGGACCTGATCGACCTGGACAACTGGCGCTTCTCCCTGGGCATGCGCCAGGACTGGGTGACGGTGGAAGACAAGAACCGCAGCACCGGCAGCAAGGCCGACGACGACTGGAAGAAATTCACCGGCCGCGCCGGCGTGCTCTACCTGTTCGACAACGGCGTGGCGCCCTACGTCAGCTACTCCGAGTCGTTCAACCCCAACGCCTACTCCGACCAGGACGGCACCCCGCTGGCGCCCACCGAGGGCAAGCAGTGGGAACTGGGCCTGAAGTACCAGCCGCCGGGCAGCGCCAGCCTGTACACCGCCTCGCTGTTCCACATCACCCAGGAGAACGTGGCGACCAAGGAGCCGCAGGACAACTTCTACACCTCGGTGGGCGAGATCCGCTCCCAGGGCCTGGAACTGGAAGCGCACATCCAGGCGACGCGGAACCTCAAGGTGCTCGGCAGCTACACCTACACCGACATCACCTACACCAAGTCGCTGGACGGCAACCAGGGCCACACCCCGAACCAGGCGCCCAAGCACATGGCCTCCATCTGGGCCGACTACGCCTTCGACGCCGGCCCGCTGGACGGCCTGAGCATCGGCAGCGGCGCCCGCTACGTCGGCGAGACCTGGGCGGACAAGGAAAACACCCTGCGCGTGCCCGACTACACCCTGGTCGACGCCCGCATCGGCTACGACCTCGGCAAGCTCGGCATGAAGGGCCTGGACGTCAGCCTCAACGCCAACAACCTGCTGGACAAGGACTACGTGGCCTCCTGCTACAACCTCGACTACTGCTACTTCGGCGAGAAGCGCAACGTCACCGCCACGGTCAACTACCAGTTCTGACCCCACGCCGCCCGCCCCGCGGGCAGGCATTCCCTGCAGGAGCGAGCTTGCTCGCGAACGGGCCCCGCTGCGGGAGCGGTTCGCGAGCAAGCTCGCTCCTGCAAAATCCCCTCGCGTCACCAGCCGCCTCTCCCGCCAATCCCTCGCCTTTCCCCCGCGTCCCCTGATGGCGCACTGATAGGTAGCACCCGCAGCCGATCTGCTACCTCGCTGTGCAGAAATTTCCCAATGCTGCGTAAAAACCATTCCACAGGTGAAACAAGCGGGCGTTTCACACCGGGAACGCACAACTATTTGATTAATAAGGAATAAACAAAACTCTTCGAAAGAAAAATCACGTGGCATTGTTCATGCATAAATCAACGCACCGTATATGAAACAAGGTGAGATGAATTACATGGCTGCCACCCAAGAGCTGTACGCCGTCGTCGAACCGGGAAACCCCGCCTTGCAGGCCCGGGAAGGTGCGCGGCCGGCCGACGTGGAGATCGTCTTCGAGAACGTCGGCAAGTGCTTCCCCAAGAAGGGCGAGCGCGATGCGCCCTTCGCCGTGCGCGGGCTCAACTTCAGCATCCGCAAGGGCGAGGTGGTGTCCATCATCGGCCCGTCCGGCTGCGGCAAGAGCACCCTGCTGAACATGGGCAGCGGGCTCTACACGCCCAGCGAGGGCGCCGTGTTCGTCGGCGGCGAGCGCGTCGTCAAGCCGGTGGCCAAGGTCGCCTTCATGCTGCAGAAGGACCTGCTGATGCCCTGGCGCAGCATCCGCCGCAACGTCGAGCTGGGCCTGGAGATCCAGGGCGTGCCGGCGGCGCGGCGGCGGCCGGTGGCCGAGCGGCTGATCGAGAAGTGCCACCTGGCCGGCTTCGGCGACCACTACCCGTTCCAGCTCTCCGGCGGCATGCGCCAGCGCGCGGCCCTGGCCCGCACCCTGGCCATCGACCCGCAGGTGCTGTTCCTCGACGAGCCGTTCTCGGCCCTCGACGCCCAGACCAAGATGATCCTCCAGCAGGACCTGGCGCAGACGCTTTACGAGCAGCGCAAGACCGCGCTGTTCATCACCCACGACCTGATGGAAGCCATCGCCCTCTCCGACCGCATCCTGGTCATGAGCGCCCGCCCCGGCAACATCATCGAGGAAATCGAGGTCGACCTGCCGCACCGCGACAACCCCCTGGAACGCCGCAAGCTGCCCGGCGCCGGCCCCCTGGTCGGGCGCCTGATGGACCTGCTGAAAGTCGGCGACGACCCCCTCCACTGACCCCGCACGAGGACCCACTCATGCGCAAGACCCTGCTCTCCCGCCTCGCCGGGCCGCTGCTCGCCCTCTGTGCCTTCGGTGCCAGCGCCGCACCCACCGAAGTCACCTACCTGCTGCCGGCGCCGCCCAGCTCGCCGGCCTTCGCGCCCTGGATCATCGCCCAGCAGAAGGGCTACTACGCCCGGGAGAACCTCAAGGTGACCTTCCTCGCCGGCAAGGGCGGCGTCGACGTGGCCAAGCAGATCGGCTCGGGCAACGCCCTGGTCGGCGGCGCCATCGGCGACACGCCCATCGTGGTGCGCGCCAACGGCGTGCCGGTGAAGGCCGTGGCGGTGCTCGGCGGCGGCGGCGTGACCCTGCTGGCGGCCCGTGGCGACAGCGGCATCGACTCGGTGAAGGCGCTCAAGGGCAAGACCATGACGGTGATGTCCTACTCCGACACCACCTACTACGCCCTGCTCGCCTCGCTGCGCAAGGCCGGCCTGGGGCGCGACGACGTGGACATCCAGGCCGCCGGCCCGGCCGGCGTCTGGCAGCTGTTCTCCGCCGGCAAGGCCCAGGCCATGGCCGGGGTGCCGGACTGGGTGGTCAACGCCGAGGACGCCGGATTGGAGGCGAAGCTGCTGCCCCAGGACCAGGTGTTCGAGAGCATGGCCCAGGCCATCCTCGCCTCCGACGACGCCATCGCCAACCACCCGGAGGTGGTCCAGGGCGTGGTCAGCGCCACCCTCAGGGGCATGGCCGACATCATGGCCGACCCCAGGGGCGCCGCCGCCACCTTCGCCGCCGCGGTACCGGCCTACAAGGGCAAGGAAGCCTCGCTGGAGCGCATCTTCCAGCTCTACGACGAGCACGTGTACCCGGGCCAGGCGGTCCCCGGGCAGATCGACGAGCAGCGCCTGGCCAGCGTCGCCCGCTTCTACGTCGAGGAGAAGATAGTGCCGCGCGCCACCCCGCTGGCCGAGCTCTACACCAACCGCTTCGTCGAGGCCAACGCCGCCCGCCTGGCGCAACAGTGATCCCCCGGAGTCCGACATGACGCTTTCCCGTTCGAGCGCCGGCAGCCTGGTGCTGCTGGTGCTGTTCCTCGCCCTCTGGCAATGGGGCCCCGGCCTGCTCGGCATGCCCGAGTTCGTCCTGCCCAACCTCACCCGCGTGGCCCAGGAAGCGGTGGCCATGTGGCAGACCGGCAACCTGCTGGAGCACACCCTGATCACCACCCTGGAGATCATCGTCGGCTTCGCCCTGGGCGCCCTGCTGGGCATCGTCATCGGCGTCGCCCTGGGCCTGTCGCCGGCCGCCGAGGCCATGCTCTCGCCCTACATCCTGGCGCTGCAGATCGCCCCCAAGGTGGCCTTCGCCCCACTGTTCGTGATGTGGCTGGGCTACACCGTGTACCCGAAGATCCTCATCGCCATCCTCATCGTGTTCTTCCCGGTGATGATCAACGTGCTCTCGGCGATCCGCACCGTCGACCCGGACATGATCAACCTGGTGCGCGCCCTCAGCGCCACCCGCTGGCAGCTGTTCCGCCTGGTGGAGTTCCCCTCGGCCATGAGCGCCCTGTTCTCCGGCCTGCGCATCGCCTCCACCCTGGCGGTCATCGGCGTCACCGTCGGCGAGCTGGTGGGCGGCAACAAGGGCCTGGGCTTCCTGCTGGTGGACGCCGAGGGCCAGGGCAACACCGCCGGGGTGTTCGTCACCATAGTCGCGCTGACCGTCATCGGCGTGCTCGCCTATGCCGCCGTGGTCTGGGCCGAGAAGCGCGTCCTCCACTACCTGCCCAAGGCCAACCTGGCCACGGCCTGAGGACGCGAACATGAGCACCGATACCCTCCTGCAAGGCCGCCGCATCCTCATCACCGGCGGCGCTGGCGGCCTCGGCCTGGCCTTCGCCGAGGCCGCGGCACGGGCCGGCGCCCGGGTGGCGATCGCCGACGTCCGCGACGCCGAGGTCCAGGCGGCCGCCGCCGGCCTGCGCGAACAGGGCCTCGCGGTCGACGGCCTGGCCCTCGACCTGCGCGAGCCGCAATCCATTTCCACCTGCGTGGCCCGGGCCGTGGAACGCCTCGGCGGCCTCGACGGCCTGGTCAACAACGCCGCGGTGACCCACTCCGGCGGCAAGCCCGCGCAAGCGCTGGACATCGCCACCTGGGACCTGGTCATGCAGGTCAACGTGCGCGGCACCTGGCTGATGACCAACGCCTGCCTGCCGGCGCTGCGCGAAAGCGGCCGTGGCGCCGTCGTCAACCTGGCCTCCGACACCCCGCTGTGGGGCGCCCCCAACCTGCTCGCCTACACCGCCAGCAAGGGCGCGCTCATCGCCATGACCCGCAGCCTGGCGCGGGAGCTGGGCGCCGACGGCATCACCGTCAACGCCATCGCCCCCGGCCTGGTGGAGGTCGAGGCCACCGCCTACGTCCCCGCCGAGCGCCACGCGCTGTACCGCCGGCAGCGCGCCATTTCCCGAGCGCAGCTGCCGGCGGACGTGACCGGCGCCGTGCTCTTCGCCCTGTCCGACCTGTCCCGCTTCGTCACTGGCCAGACCCTGCCGGTCAACGGCGGGTTCGTCATGCTCTGAGGAGAAAAACCGATGACCGATCTCAACGCGCAACAACAGCCCCGCACCTGGGACCGCCCCGAAGGCGCCAGCTTCGAGCAGTGGTGCAACTCGCGCATCGCCCGCTATTCCACCCGCCAGTACGACTGGAACGCGCTGAAGTTCCAGGCCGACTACGACCCCAAGTACCGCCGCGCGCAGATGCGCTACATCGGCACCGGCGGCACCGGCGTCAGCGCCGACAACAACACCATCCCGTCCGAGCACTTCACCTTTTCCACCATGGTCATCCCGGCCGGCCATGAGGGGCCGCCGCACCTGCACGTCGACGTCGAGGAGGTCTTCTTCGTGCTGCGCGGCAAGCTCAAGGTGATCCTGGAAAAGGACGGCGAGCGCTTCGAGACCATCCTCGGCGACCGCGACGTGATCTCGGTGCCGCCGGGCGTGTACCGCGAGGAAATCAACATCGGCGACGAGGACGCGCTGATGTGCGTGATGCTCGGGGCGAAGAAGCCGGTCACCCCGACCTACCCGCCGCAGCATCCGCTGGCCAGCATCAAGCGCTGAGGGCCGGACGATGACGGCGATGACCGCGGCGGCCGCCTGGCAGGCCGACCTGGAACGCGACTTCCCGCAGCGCCTGGTGCGCCACGGCGAAACCGTCGCCGCTGTGCGCGAGGCCGGCGCAACCGACGCACCGGCGCTGGTGCTGCTGCATGGCATCGGCTCCGGCGCGGCCTCCTGGCTGCCGCTGGCGCAACGCCTGAAGGACCGCGCGCGGATCATCGCCTGGGACGCCCCCGGCTACGGCGAGTCGACGCCGCTGGCCGAGGCCGCGCCGCGGGCGGAGGCCTACATGGGCCGCCTGCGCGAACTGCTGGATGCGCTGGGTGTGCGGCGTTGCCTGCTGCTCGGCCATTCCCTGGGCGCGATGGCCGCCCTGGCCCTGGCCAATGCCGAGCCGCAGCGCGTGGCCCGCCTGGTGCTGCTCAGCCCCGCGCGCGGCTACGGCGCACGCCCGGGCGAAGGCGAGGCGGTACGCAGCCGGCGCCTCGCCGGGCTGGCCAGCGAAGGCATCGCCGGCCTCGCCGAGCGCCGCGCGCCGGCCATGCTCGGCGCCAACCCGGGCGCCGCGGCGCTGGCCTGGGTGCGCTGGAACATGGCGCGGCTCAGGCCCCACGGCTACCGCCAGGCGGTGGAGCTGCTGTGCGGCGACGACCTGCTGCGCCTGGGCCGCCCGCCCGTGCCCAGCGAGGTGCTGTGCGGCAGCGAGGACGGCATCACCCCGCCCGCCGCCTGCCGCGAAGTCGCCGAAGCGCTGGCGGCGCCCTTCCAGCTCATACCCGGGGCCGGCCACGCCAGCCCCATCGAATGCCCCGAAGCCCTGGCCGGGCTGCTTGCCCGGCTTCTCGAGCACTGCCAAGGACTGAAACCATGAGTACCGACACCCTCAACGAACCCCAGGAACGCTACATGGTTCCGGGGCTGGAGCGCGGCCTGACGCTGCTGGGCGAGTTCACCCGCCACGACCGCACCCTCACCGCCCCGGAGCTGGCGCGCCGCCTGCAGTTGCCGCGCACCACCATCTTCCGCCTGCTGGCCACCCTCGAGGCCCTGGGCTTCGTCACCCGCAGCGGCAACGAATACCGCCTGGGCATGGCGGTGCTGCGCCTGGGCTTCGAGTACCTGGCCTCGCTGGAACTCACCGAGCTGGGCCAGCCGATCCTGCGGCGCCTGTGCGACGCCATCGGCTACTCCTGCAACCTGGTGGTACGCGACGGGCGCAACATCGTCTACGTGGCGAAGATCTCGCCGCCGTCGATCCTCACCAGCGCGGTCAACGTCGGCACCCGCCTGCCGGCCCACGCCACGGTGCTCGGGCGCATCCTCCTGGAGGACCTGGACCTCGCCGCGCTGCGCGAGCTGTACCCGGAGAAACAGCTGGAACGCTTCTCCGAGGGCACCCCGCGCAACGCCGAGGAACTCTTCGACCTGGTGCAGAACGACCGCCTGCGCGGCTACGCCCTCAGCGAAGGCTTCTTCGAGGCGAGCATCTCCACCGTCGCCGCGCCGGTGCGCGACCACACCGGGCGGGTCTGCGCCGCCATGGGCGTGACCATCCCCGCCACGCGCATCGCCGAGCACCTGCTGGAGCCGCTGGTGCGCCAGGTGCGCAACAGCGCCGAGGAACTCTCCGGCCTGCTCGGGCACATGCCCAACCCCAACGTGCTGTCGCTGCAGAGGGTCCACCCATGAGCCTGTGCGACCTCAGCGGCCGCGTCGCCGTGGTCACCGGCGGCAGCTCCGGCATCGGCCTGGCCACCGTCGAACTGCTGCTGGAAGCCGGCGCCGCAGTGGCCTTCTGCGGCCGCGACGGCGAGCGCCTGGCACAGGCCGAGGCCGGGCTGCGCCAGCGCTTCCCCGAGGCGCGCCTGCTGGCCGCCACCTGCGACGTGCTCGACGCCGGCCAGGTGCGCGGCTTCGCCGCGCGCTGCCAGGCACAGCTGGGCGCCGCCAGCATGCTGGTGTGCAACGCCGGGCAGGGCCGCGTCTCCACCTTCGCGCAGACCAGCGACGAAGCCTGGCGCGAGGAACTGGAGCTGAAGTTCTTCTCGGTGATCCACCCGGTGCGCGCCTTCCTCGAACAACTGGAAGGCCAGCCCGACGCCGCCATCGTCTGCACCAACTCGCTGCTCGCCAGCCAGCCGGAGCCGCACATGGTCTGCACCTCGGCGGCCCGCGCCGGGCTGAAGAACCTGGTGCGCTCGCTGGCCTGCGAGTTCGCGCCCAAGGGCATCCGCGTCAACGGCATCCTCATCGGCCTGGTGGAGTCCGGCCAGTGGCGCCGGCGCTTCGAGGCCCGCGAGCAGCGCGAGCAGGACTGGGCGCAGTGGACCGCGCAACTGGCCCGCCAGAAGCAGATTCCCCTCGGCCGCCTGGGCCTGCCGCGCGAAGCCGCCAATGCCCTGCTGTTCCTCGTTTCACCGCTGTCGGCCTACACCACCGGCAGCCACATCGATGTATCCGGAGGCCTGTCCCGCCATGCGTAACGAAAACCCGGTCACCGTGGGCGCCGTCGTCGCCGCCTTCCTCGAGCAGTGCGGGGTCAAGGCCGCCTTCGGGGTGATCTCGATCCACAACATGCCGATCCTCGATGCCTTCGCCAGCCGCGGCAACCTCCGCTTCGTGATGGCCCGCGGCGAGGCCGGCGCCACCAACATGGCCGACGCCTATGCCCGCGCCAACGGCAGCCTGGGCGTGTGCCTGACCTCCACCGGCACCGCCGCCGGCAATGCCGCCGGCGCCCTGGTCGAGGCGCTCACCGCCGGCACCCCGCTGCTGCACCTGACCGGGCAGATCGAGACGCCCTACCTGGACCAGGACCTGGCCTACATCCACGAGGCCCGCGACCAGTTGGCCATGCTCAAGGCGGTGTCCAAGGCGGCCTTCCGCGTGCGCAGCGCCGAGACCGCCCTGAGCACCCTCAAGCTCGCCGTGCAGACCGCCCTGAGCGCGCCGGCCGGGCCGGTCAGCGTGGAGATCCCGATCGACATCCAGTCCGCCCATATCCCCATGCCCGAAGACCTGGCGCCGCTGCCGGTGCCGGTCGCCGTGCCCACCGCCGAGGCCCTGGACCGCGTCGCCGAGCGCCTGGCCGGCGCACGGCGGCCGATGCTCTGGCTCGGCGGCGGCGCCCGCCACGCCGGGCGCGAGGTGAAGCGCCTGATGGACCTGGGCATCGGTGTCATCACCTCGACCCAGGGCCGCGGCGTGGTCAACGAGGACGACCCGCGCTGCCTCGGCGCCTTCTCCCAGAACAAACAGGTGGAAGCCTTCCTGCAGGGCTGCGACGCACTGCTGGTGGCCGGTTCGCGGCTGCGCAGCAACGAGACCTTCAAGTACGCCCTGAAGCTGCCCCAGGTGACCTACCGCATCGACGCCAACCCGGCCATCGAGGGCCGCTGCTACAACAGCGAGCTGTTCATCTGCGGCGACTCGGCGCTGGCCCTCGCCGGCCTGGCCGACCGCCTGGAGGGGCGGCTGCAGGTCGAGCCCGGCTTCCGCGACGAACTGCGCGGGATTCGCGAACGCTCCCGCGCACAACTGATGGACGAGCTGGGCCCCTACGCCTCGATGGTCGAACAGCTGCAGGGCATGACCGGCCGCGACTTCACCTGGGTGCGCGACGTGACCCTGTCCAACAGCATCTGGGGCAACCGCCTGATCCACCTGTTCCACCCCCAGGCCGGCATCCACGCCCTCGGCGGCGGCATCGGCCAGGGCCTGGCCATGGGCATAGGCGCGGCCATCGCGGCGGCGGAGAACGCCCCGCAGCGCAAGGTCTTCGCCCTCTGCGGCGACGGCGGCTTCATCCTCAACCTGGGCGAGATCGCCACCCTGGTGCAGGAAAAGGCCAAGGTGGTGATCCTGCTGATGAACGACCAGCGCTACGGCGTGATCCGCAACATCCAGGACGCCGTGTACGGCGGCCGACACTGCTACGTCGACCTGCACACCCCGGACTACGCGCGCCTGGCCGAGTCCGTGGGCCTGCGCCACGCGCGCATCAACGACCTCAAGGACTTCGCCGGCGTGCTGGAAAGCGCCCAGGCCAGCGACGGCCCCTTCCTGCTGGAAGTGGACATGTGCGCGGTGGGCAACTTCGCCAAGGCCTTCGCCGGCCCGCCGAACATGGAAACCCGCCACCAGAAGGCCACGGCCTGAGGACCCTGCCATGCTGCACATCGCCATGATCGGCTGCGGCGCCATCGGCCTCAGCGTGCTGGAACTGCTCAAGGACGACCGCGACCTGGCGCTCGACCAGGTGGTGGTCCCCGCCGGCCACCTCGACCAGGCGCGCCAGCGCCTGGCCGGCATCGCCGCCCAGGCCCGCGTCGGCGAGGCGCTGGACTACGCCCGGCGCCCCGACCTGCTGGTGGAATGCGCCGGCCACGCGGCCCTGGCCGAACACGTGATCCCGGCCCTGGAACGCGGCATCCCGTGCCTGCTGGTGTCCATCGGCGCGCTCTCCGAGGACGGCCTGGCCGCGCGCCTGGAAGACGCCGCGCGGCGTGGCGGCACCCGGGTGGAACTGCTCTCCGGGGCCATCGGCGGCATCGACGCGCTGGCCGCGGCCCGGGTCGCCGGGCTGGACTCGGTGGTCTACAGCGGACGCAAGCCGAGCCGCGCCTGGAAGGGCACGCCGGCCGACGAGCGCTTCGACCTCGACGGCCTCACCGAACCCACGGTGATCTTCGAAGGCAGCGCCCGCGAGGCCTCCTCGCGCTACCCGAAGAACGCCAACGTCGCCGCCACCCTGTCGCTGGCCGGCCTGGGCCTGGACGCCACCCGCGTGCGCCTGATCGCCGACCCCACCAGCGAGGAGAACGTGCACCACTACCAGGCCCGCGGCGCCTTCGGCGAATTCGAGATGACGCTGCGCGGCAAGCCGCTGGCGGCCAACCCCAAGACCTCGATGCTGACCGTGCTCAGCATCGTCCGCGCGCTGGGCAACCACGCCCACGCCGTTTCCATCTGAGGACAGCGCCATGCTCGATCTCGACGCCATCCAACCCATCTGCATCGCCGGCCAGTGGCGCCTGGGCAGCGGCGACCTCTACGCCAGCCACTACCCGGCCGACGGCTCGGTGGTCGCGCGCCTGCACGCCGCCGGCCTGGCCGACGTGGAGGAAGCCATCCAGGGCGCCCAGCGCGCCTTCCTCCACAGCGGCTGGGCGCAGCGCAAGCCCCACGAACGCGCCGCGGTGCTGTACCGCGTGGCGCAGCTGATCCGCGAGCACGCCGAGGCACTGGCGCAACTGCAGCGCCTGGACAACGGCAAGCCGATCCGCGAGACCCGCGCCCTGGTCGCCAGCGCCGCCGCCACCTTCCAGTTCTTCGCCGCGGCCTGCGAGACACTGGAGGAAAGCATCACCCCCTCGCGTGGCGACTACCTGAGCATGAGCCTGTACGAGCCCATGGGCGTGGTCGCCGCCATCACCCCGTGGAACTCGCCGATCGCCTCCGAGGCGCAGAAGCTGGCGCCGGCCCTGGCCGCCGGCAATGCGGTGCTGATCAAGCCGGCGGAGATCACCCCGCTGGCGGCCCTGGCCCTGGCGCGCCTGTGCATCCAGGCCGGGGTGCCGGCCGGGCTGCTCAGCGTGCTGCCGGGCAAGGGCTCGCTGATCGGCGACGCCATCACCCGCCACCCGCTGGTCAAGCGCGTGTCCTTCACCGGCGGCACCCGCACCGGCAAGCACATCGCGCGCATCGCCGCGGACAAGATGATGCCGGTGTCCATGGAGCTGGGCGGCAAGTCGCCGACCATCGTCCTCGAAGACGCCGACCTCGACCACGCGGTGGCCGGGGTGCTCTACGGCATCTTCAGCAGCTCGGGGGAATCCTGCATCGCCGGCTCGCGGCTGTTCGTCGCCCGGCCGCTGTACGAACCCTTCCTGCAACGCCTGGTCGAAGGCGCCGAGCGCCTGCGCATCGGCGACCCGGCCGACGAGGCTACGCAGATGGGGCCGCTGATCAGCGAGCGCCACCGCGAAAGCGTCGAGCGCTACGTCGACCTCGGCCTGTCCGAGGGCGGGCGCCTGCTCGCCGGCGGCCGCTGCCCGGAAGGCAAGGCGTACGAGCGCGGCTGGTACTACACCCCGACCATCATTGATGGCCTGCGCAACGGCGCGCGCCTGTGCCAGGAAGAGGTGTTCGGCCCGGTGCTGGTGGCCCTGCCCTTCGACGACGAGCGCCAGCTCGTCGAGCAGGCCAACGACAGCGTCTATGCCCTCGCCGCCGGCATCTGGAGCCGCGACTTCCAGCGCGCCTGGCGCCTGGGCCGCGCGGTGCAGGCCGGCACCGTGTGGATCAACACCTACAAGCAGTTCTCCATCGCCACCCCCTTCGGTGGCTGGAACGACAGTGGCCTGGGCCGTGAGAAAGGCCGCCTGGGCATCCTCCAGTACATGGAGCAGAAAGCCCTGTACTGGGGCCTCAACCAGCAGCCCATCGCCTGGGCCGGAGCGACAGCATGAGCGTACTTGGCATCGACGAGATCACCTACGGCGTGGAAGACCTGCCGCGCTGCCGGCGCTTCTTCGAGGACTGGGGCCTGGCCCTGGTCGGCGAGCAGCCCGATGAAGTGGTCTTCGAAACCCTCAACGGCTGCCGCGTGGTGCTCGCCGCCCTGGACAAGCCCGGCCTGCCGCCGGCCATCGAGCCCGGCTCGACGGTGCGCGAGGTGGTCTGGGGCGTCGAAAGCGCCGACGACCTGGCGCGCTACGCCAGCCGCATCGCCGCGGCGCCGGACTTCGTCGAGGGCGGCGGGCGCATCGGCTGCACCGACCCCAACGGCCTGGCGATCCGCCTGCAGGTCACCCGCAAGCGCGAACTGGTGCTGGAGGAGTGCGGCGCGCACAACACCTGGAACAGCAAGGCGCGGATCAACAAGCCCAGCCCGGTGTACGAGCGCGCCACCCCGGTGGAGGTCGGCCACGTGGTGTTCTTCGTCAAGGACGTCAACGCCTGCGAGGCCTTCTACCGCGAGGCCTTCGGCTTCCAGACCTCGGACCGCTACCCCGGCCGCGGGGCCTTCCTGCGCACCGCCGAGGAAGGCGGCCACCACGACCTGTTCATGCTCCAGCTGCCGGCCCCGCGCGCCGGGCTGAACCACGTCGCCTTCACCGTGCGCGACATCAACGAGGTGTTCGGCGGCGGCATGCACATCGCCCGCTGCGGCTGGGACACCGAGATCGGCCCGGGCCGCCACCCGGTGTCCTCGGCGTTCTTCTGGTACTTCAGGAATCCCGCCGGCGCGCTGGTGGAGTACTACGCCGACGAGGACCAGCTGACCGGCGACTGGCAGCCGCGCAGCTTCGAACCCGGCCCCACGGTGTTCGCCGAATGGGCCATCGCCGGCGGCCTGGACGGTGTCACCCGGCGGCAGAAAGGCGCCGAGGGTCCGCAAGGCAAATTCCTGACCGAAAAGAACAAGAACTGAGGAGAAAGCCCATGTCCAAGCTGAAGATCGGCGTGCTCGGCGCCGGCATCGGCGGCCTGTGCGCCGCCATCGCCCTGCTGCGCGCCGGGCATGACGTCATCGTCTACGAACAGGCCAAGGCGTTCCTGCGCGTCGGCGCCGACATCAACCTCACGCCCAACGCGGTCAAGGCCATCGATGGCCTGGGCGTCGGCGAAGCGGTGCGCGCCAGCGCGGCGCGCCCCACCCACCGCATCAGCCGCACCTGGGACAGCGGCGAGGAAACCTCGCGCCTGGAAATGGCCGACGCCGCCGAGCGCAAGTACGGCGCGCCGCAGCTGACCATCCACCGCGCCGACCTGCTGGCCGCCCTGGCCGCGGCCTTCCCCCTGGAGCGCGTGCGCTTCGCCCACCGCGCGCAGTCGGTGCGCCAGGCGGCCGACGGCGTGCACATCGAGTTCGCCGACGGTGGCCAGGAGCGCGTCGACGTGCTGATCGGCGCCGACGGCATCCACTCGGTGGTGCGCAGCGCGCTGTTCGGCGAGGAACACCCGCGCTTCACCGGGGTGGTCGCCTACCGCGCCGTGGTGCCGGCGGTGAAGGTCGCCCAGGTGCCGCACATCCAGGCCTTCACCAAATGGTGGGGGCCCAACCCGCAGAGCCAGATCGTCACCTTCCCGCTCAACCGCGGCCGCGACATCTTCATCTTCGCCACCACCACCCAGGACAGCTGGCACCTGGAAAGCTGGACCACCCAGGGCAGCGTCGAGGAACTGCGCGAAAGCTACGCCCACTACCACCCGCACGCCCGCGCCCTGCTGGAAGCCTGCGACGAAGTCCTGAAGACCGCGCTGTACGAACGCGACCCGCTGCCCTACTGGACCCGCGACAACCTGGTGCTGCTCGGCGACGCCTGCCACCCGATGATGCCGTTCATGGCCCAGGGCGCCGGCCAGGCCATCGAGGACGCCGTGGTGCTCGGCCGCATGCTCGCCGGTGTCAGCGCCCCGGCCGGCGTCTCGGCGGCGCTCAAGGCCTACCAGGACGCCCGCCTGGAGCGCACCAGCCAGATCCAGATCGGCTCGCGCGGCAACCAGTGGCTCAAGGCCGGCGGCAACGCCGACTGGGTCTATGGCTACGACGCCTGGGCCATCCCCGTCGACCACGCGGCCTGAGGAACGAGCATGAGCGAAACCCTGCTGCTCACCGTGCTGCTGCGCCACGACCAGTCGAAGAACCTGGAGGACATCCAGGCCCACATGAAAAAGATGGACTGGTGGGAACGCTTCCCCGGCGAAGGCGTGGAGATCGTCTCCTGGACCGTGGCCATGGGCCTGGGCCAGATCGTCACCCTGCGTCTGCCGCCGGCGCTGCTGCCGCGCGTCAACGTCGAACTGGAGCGCTCCGCCTGGGGCGTGTTCCGCACCGAATGCTACCCGACCTACGACTTCGTCCCGGTGCGCGAAAGCATCCGCGAACGGGTCCGCAATGGAGGCCAATGAAATGACCGAGCCCTACAACGAGACGCACCAGTCGCGCAGCCGCCCGAGCACGCCCTTCGAGGACCTGCTGGGCGACTCCATCGAGCGCGCCTACGCCGCCGGCAGGCACGACCTGCCGAGCCTGCTGGAGCACCTGAACCTGGCCGGCCCGCCATGCCCGCTGACTACCGGCGAGTGGACCGAAGACGCCTACAAGACCCTGATGGCCCGCCTGGGCGAATAACGGGCGAGGAACGAGAAAAATGACCGCGCAACTGACCGTCGATCCTGTCGAGAAGATCCTGGCCAATGGCCTGAAGAACCTCTGGTTCCCCGTCCTCCCCTCGCACCTGCTGGCCGACAAACCGGTGTCCGTCCGCCGCCTGGGCTACAAGATCGCCCTCTGGCGCGACAACGATGGCAGCGTCCACGCCCTTGAGGACCACTGCCCGCACCGCGGCGCGCCGCTGTCCCTCGGACCGGTGCTGGGCGACCGCCTGCAGTGCCCCTACCACGGCGTCGAGGTGCGCTGCGACGGCACCGTCACCAAGGTCCCCGGCAGCCCCGGCTGCAAGCTCGAGGGCAGCCGCCCGACGCGCATGTTCCACGTCCGCGAGGCGGCCGGCGCGATCTTCCTCTACAACGCCGCCGACCCGCACCTGGAGACTCCGCCGGAACTGGTGCTGCCCGAGCAGCTGACCTCGCCCGAATGGAGCAGCTTCATCTGCTACACCGAGTGGCGCGGCGACTACCGCTACGTCATCGACAACGTCATGGACCCGATGCACGGCACCTACCTGCACAAGATGTCCCACTCCATGAGCGAGGGCGCGGCCAGCGCGAAGTTCGTCACCCGCGACACCGAGCAGGGCTTCGTCTTCGAGAAGGAAGGCCAGCGCGGGGTGAACTTCGACTGGACCGAGTTCGTCGACAACGGCTGCCACTGGCTGCGCCTGGAAATCCCCTACCCGAAGACCGGCGGCCCGGGCGGCAACTTCACCATCGTCGGCAGCTACACGCCCAGCAGCCCGCAGCTGTGCGCGGTATTCCACTGGCGCTGCCGGCCGCTCACCGGCTGGCAGCGCGACACCTGGCGCTTCCTCTACAAGAACCGCCTGGAGGCGCGCCACTGGGCGGTGCTGGAGCAGGACCGGGTGTTGCTGGAGCACATGGAGCCGGACGCCAACCAGCGCGAGAACCTCTACCAGCACGACCTGGGCGTGGTGCGCATCCGCCGCTACCTCAAGAGCAAGGCCAAGGAACAACTGGAGCTGATCGAGGCCCGCCAGCTATGAGCGCAATCGTCCGCGTGAAGGCCGAGGCGCTGGCGGAGCCGGCCGGCGCCAGCTGGTCCAACGCCCTGCGCATCGGCAACGAGGTGGTGATGTCCGGCATGACCGGGCACCCCGCCACCCGCCAGGCCGCCGAGCGCGGCGAACCGCTGGGCGCCTACGAGCAGACGCTGCTGGTGCTGGGCAAGTGCAAGGCCCTGGTCGAGGCCGCCGGCGGCCACGTCGGCAATCTCTACCGGCTGAACGTCTACGTCACCGACATCGCCGCCAAGGACGAGGTCGGCCGCGCCCGCCGCGACTTCTTCGCCGGCCAGGCCTGCTATCCCACCTCCACCCTGGTGGAGGTCAGCGGCCTGGTGTTCCCCGAACTGCGCGTCGAGATCGAGGCCAGCGCGCGCCTGGACGTCGATCTGCGCACCGCCGAGGTACTGCCATGAGCAACGCAACCATCCCGGCGCTGGTGCACACCCTGCGCCACGAGGCCGAAGGCATCATGAGCGTGGAACTGCGCCCCTGGGGCGACACCCGCCTCCCGCCCTTCGAGGCCGGCTCGCACATCGACCTGCACCTGCCCAACGGCCTGGTGCGCAGCTACTCGCTGCTCAACTCGCCCAGCGACCAGGGGCGCTACGTGGTCGGCATCCTGCGCGACCGCAACAGCCGCGGCGGCTCGCGCTGGGTGCACGACAACCTGCGCGTCGGCACCCAGCTGCAGATCTCGGCGCCGCGCAACAACTTCGCCCTGGACGCCAGCGCCAGCCACAGCGTGCTGGTGGCCGGCGGCATCGGCATCACGCCGATCTACTGCATGTTCCGCCAGTTGCTCGCCCTCGGCCGCTCCGCCGAGCTGATCTACTGCGCCCGCTCGCGCCGCGAGGCCGCGCTGCTGGAGGAACTGCGCAGCCTCGACGCCCGGCTGCAGCTGCACTTCGACGACGAGAAAGGCGTGCCGCCGGACCTGGCCACCTACCTGGCCGGCCGCCCCGCCGACGCGCACTTCTACTGCTGCGGCCCCACGCCCATGCTCGATGCCTTCGAACGCACCTGCGAGGCCCTGGGCTACCCCAACGCGCACATCGAGCGCTTCGCCGCCGTCGAGCAGGCCGCCGCGGACGATGCGCTGGACAGCTACGAGGTGGAACTGCGCAAGAGCGGCAAGCACCTGCGCATGGAGGCCGGCATGGTGCTGCTGGACGCGCTGCTGGAACAAGGCTGCGACCTCGACTACAGCTGCCGCGAAGGCGTCTGCGGCTCCTGCGAGGTGAAGGTGCTGGAAGGCGAGGTGGACCACCGCGACGGTGTGCTGACCAAGGCCGAGCGCGCGGCCAACCGGTCGATGATGGTCTGCGTCTCGGGCTGCCGCAGCCGGCGCCTGGTGCTCGACCTGTAGCCCTCCCCGCCCTGCACGAAACGGCAGCCCATGGCTGCCGTTTTCGTTTCCGCCGGCGTTTCCCAACGCACCAGATTCGGCCCCAGCGCCCCGCGCCTGTGCATCCGTGTAACACCGACTCCGGGCCGTTTCACGGGTGGTCAAAACGTCAGCGTTTCACAGATAACACATTGATAGATAAAGAAAATATTCAAGCGAACGGCCACTCGTCCATGGCATGGAAACTGCTCCCTTCCTCGAGCTGGAAATTGAAACGTTGATTCATACAAGAAACAAGACAACCGGCCTTCGCGAAGCTGCGTGCGGTCCGCCAGGACCCACTTCCGGGGCCGCCTTTTCCGAGGTGATGCTTCCATGTCGAGACCTACCCTGCTGGCCGCACTCGCGCTGGCGTACACGCCCCTGCTGTTCGCCACCGAGCCCGGCCCGGCGCCGACCATCAGCCAGGGCATGAAGGACAAGCCCTTCCCGCACATTTCCTGGCGCAGCGAGGACGGCGACGCCAGCCTGGACATCGGCGGCGCGCTGCGCGCCAACTACCGCTACGAGGACTGGGACAGCAGCATCAACCGCCCGGCGCGCTGGCTGTTCGACACCTTCCGCCTGGACGTGCAGGGCCGCTACGAGCGGTTCAGCGTCGACGCCGGCTACTGGTTCCAGGACCGCAACAAGCGCGCGGTGGACCGCGCCTACCTCGGCTACCGCTTCGACGAGCGCTCCGACCTGCAGGTGGGCGCCCCGGCCAGGCCCTTCGGCCTGCTGCCCTACCCCCAGTTCGGTTGGAGCTACCACATCCCGTTCTTCCTCGGCTTCGGCGTCAACACCGGCACCGGCCTGAAGTACGGCTACAAGGACAGCGACTGGGACTTCCAGGCCGCCTACTACCCGCGGATGCTGCCCTCGAGCATCCGCTACGCCCCGGAAGTCGGGCGCTACGCGGACCTCAAGGACAACGCCATCCCGGCGCTGCACGGCCGCCAGGACAACGAGAAGCGCGACCAGGTCAACCTGCGCCTGGCGCGCAGCTTCCAGGCCGGCGACTGGCACAACGAGCTGGGCGCCTCGCTGGCCGCCTCGCGGTTGTACAACGCCACCACCGACAACAACGGCAGCTTCTGGGCCGCCGGCGCCCACGGGGTATTCAAGAACGGGCCCTGGACGATCTCGACCCAGGCGATCCGCTACGAGTACGACCCGAAGAACCCCAGCGGCGTCAGCGACGATGCCGTGCTCATGGGCGGCAACGGCCTGACGCCGGCCTTCCTGATCGCGGCCAAGGGCAGCATCGGCGGGCTCAACGTCGGCTACGACGTCGCCACGCCCTGGCTGGGGCCGGTGAAGAAGGTGAAGCTGTACAACGACTACAGCCGGCTGTGGAAGGACAAACGCGGCTGGGACGACTCGCAGATGTACACCGCCGGCATCCAGTTCTTCGCCCTGCCGGTGATGGTCTGGCTGGACTTCACCTGGGCGCGCAACGCCAACCCCTGGGGCGGCGCGGAGAACGGCACGGGCTGGACCTCGACCACCTCCTCGGGCAGCAACGACTGGTATTTCCGCACCAACCTGAACATCGGCTACTACTTCTGAGCCGGGCGGCGGGGCCGGGCTCGCGCCTGGCCCCGCCGGCCCTCAGAAGCGCTCCGCCGCCTGGGCGTGGCGCCGCGCCTCGTCCTGCTCCAGGCTCTGGCGGTAGGCGTGGGCTTCCTGCTCGCTGTAGAACACGCCGACCAGCAGGCCCTGCTGGTGCACGTCCCAGCAGCGCCGGCCGAGGGCGCGGAATTCGCGGGATTTGTGGTCTTCGTCGCGCTCGGTGACAACTACGCTCATCGTTCTTCTCCGTTGTTTGACTTGCATCAAGGCGGAGTCAGATTCACTTAATTAGCCAGCTAACGAAATAGCCGAATCAGCAAAGGTTTTTTGCGAAAAGCGTGGGGAACGCGAGCCCCTCTCTGCCCTACGCCAAGCCCTCCCATGCCGTAGGGCGAATAACCGTTCGCGGTTATCCGCCGTTGGCCGTGCCACCGGGATGTCCGGCATGGCCGGTGAATCCAATCGCGGACAAGGTCCTACGACCGTGCTTCCTGGAATCGTAGGAGCGAGCTTGCTCGCGAACGGCGTTTCCCGGCGGCCACGGTGCTTGGGGTTGGTTCCGCCCCCTCTCCCCAACCCTCTCCCTGAAGGGAGAGGGGGCCGTCCGGCGTAGGCGGAAGGTTCGGTGTCAACCTGTAGGAGCGGACGCTTTGCAGGCAGGCATGAAAAAGCCCGGCATCCCCTGGGGGAATGCCGGGCTTCTTTGCGAACAGTCCGACGCTTAGAACGGAATGTCGTCGTCGAAGCTGTCGTAGTCGGCGGCCGGCTGCGGGGCCGGGGCCTGCTGTTGCGGGGCCGGGCGCGGGGCCTGTTGCGGGCGCTGCTGGGGTTCGCGCGGCGCGCGCGGGGCGTCGTCGCCGCCGGCGCCCGGACGGCCGCCGAGCAGTTGCATGTTGCCGTTGATGTCCACCACGATCTCGGTGGTGTAGCGGTCCTGACCGTCCTGGCCCTGCCACTTGCGGGTGCGCAGGCTGCCTTCGACGTAGATCTGCGAGCCCTTGCGCACGTACTCGGCGACGATCTCCGCCAGGCGGCCGAAGAACACCACGCGGTGCCATTCGGTACGTTCCTGCTGCTGGCCGGTCTGCTTGTCCTTCCAGCTCTCGCTGGTGGCCAGGGTGACGTTGGTCACCGCGTTGCCGTTGGGCAGGTAGCGGGTTTCCGGATCGCCACCGACGTTACCAACCAGAATGACTTTGTTAACCCCACGGGCCATGACGCTCTCCTAAAGGCTTCAGCACGTCGCCGGCTCGGCGCCTGCCAGGCGCTCGAGGGACGTGCGATCCACTTGTTGGGAATCTACTTTGACATAAGCGGCGGCCTCTTCGGCGACCACCATCACATCGCTCACACCGGGCAATGCCTTGAAACGCTCGGCCAACGAGGCATCGCGCAGCGCCTCGTCAGACAGGGGCAGGCGGATGCTCGTTACATACGGCGGTTCGCGCATGGTAACAGCAATCGCCAGCCAGATGGCAGCCAGCGCCGCGCAGCCGATGAACACACCGTCCAGCCCGCCGTGCTGGAACATCCAGCCGCCGAGGATGCCGCCCACAGCGGCGCCGAGGAACTGGCTGGTGGAGTACACGCCCATCGCCGTGCCCTTGCCGCCGGCCGGCGACACCTTGCTCACCAGCGACGGCAGCGAGGCCTCCAGCAGGTTGAAGGCGGTGAAGTAGACGACGATGCCGAACAGCAGTTCCTTCAGGCTGTAGCCGAACTCCCAGAAGAACAGTTCGCACAGCAGCAGGGTGGCCACCGCGCCGGCCAGCACGCGCTTCATCTGGCGCTTCTTCTCGGCGTAGATGATGAACGGCACCATGCCGAAGAAGCCCACCAGCAGCGCGGTCAGGTAGACCCACCAGTGCTCTTCCTTGGGCAGCCCGGCGCGCTCCACCAGGGCCAGCGGCAGGGCCACGAAGCTGGCCATGAGGATGGCGTGCAGCACCAGGATGCCGGCGTCCAGGCGCAGCAGGTCGGCATTCTTCAGGGTCGGGATCAGCGCCTGGGCGGCCACGCTGGATTCGCGGTGCTGCAGGCGGTGGTCCGGGCTAGGGACGAAGAACAGGATGATCAGCAGGCCGACCAGGGCCATGCCAGCGGTGAACCAGAACAGCCCGTGCAGGCCGAACAGGTGCGTCAGCACCGGGCCGGCGACCATGGCCACGGCGAAGGACACGCCGATGCTCATGCCGATGGTGGCCATGGCCTTGGTGCGGTGCTGCTCGCGGGTGAGGTCGGAGAGCATGGCCATGACCGCGGCGGAGATCGCCCCGGCGCCCTGGATCACCCGCCCGGCGATGACGCCCCAGATGCCGTCGGCGTTGGCCGCCACGGCCGCGCCGAGGGCGAACACCAGCAGGCCGACGACGATGATCGGCCGGCGGCCGATGCGGTCGGACAGGGTGCCCAGGGGTATCTGCAGGATGGCCTGGGTCAGGCCGTAGGCGCCGATGGCCAGGCCGATCAGCGCCGGGGTCGCGCCGGTCAGGTCCTGGCCGTAGGTAGCCAGGACCGGCAGGACCATGAACATGCCGAGCATGCGGAACGCGAAGACCAGGGAAAGGCCGACGGCCGCGCGGGTTTCGGTGCCACTCATGCGCTCAGTGTGGGTATCGTGCATAAGTCCCTCAGGGGAATGACTGGAGCGGGCTTGTGCTTCTTGCTCCCGCAATGGCGTGCCCATCCGTTCCCGGATGGCCGGCTGCCGCCGACGCCGAAAAATAGCCGGGCATTCTAGCAGCCCTGCCGCCCGACGGCACAGACGCGCCACTTTGCCGCGTACCGGCGGGGAAACGTATACTCAGCGGTTTTCGCCCGCCATGCGAGGCCGCTGTGGACAAGATCCTCATCCGTGGGGCACGTACCCACAACCTGAAGAACATCGACCTGACCCTGCCCCGCGACAAGCTGATCGTGATCACCGGCCTGTCCGGCTCCGGCAAGTCCTCCCTGGCCTTCGACACCCTCTACGCCGAGGGCCAGCGCCGCTACGTGGAGTCCCTGTCGGCCTATGCCCGGCAGTTCCTCTCGATGATGGAAAAACCCGACGTCGACACCATCGAGGGTCTGTCGCCGGCGATTTCCATCGAGCAGAAGTCCACTTCGCACAACCCGCGCTCCACCGTGGGCACCATCACCGAGATCTACGACTACCTGCGCCTGCTCTACGCCCGCGTCGGCATCCCGCGCTGCCCGGACCACGACATCCCGCTGGAGGCGCAGACCGTCAGCCAGATGGTCGACCAGGTGCTGGCGCTGCCCGAGGGCCGCCGGCTGATGCTGCTGGCCCCGGTGATCCGCGAACGCAAGGGCGAGCACCTGGCGGTATTCGAGGAGATGCGCGCCCAGGGCTTCGTCCGCGCGCGGGTCGACGGCAAGCTCTACGAGCTGGACGAGCTGCCCAAGCTGGACAAGAAGCAGAAGCACTCCATCGACGTGGTGGTGGACCGCTTCAAGGTCCGCGGCGACCTGCAGCAGCGCCTGGCGGAGTCCTTCGAGACGGCCATCAACCTGGCCGACGGCATCGCCCTGGTGGCGCCCCTCCCCGACGAAGACGACAAGAAGCAAGGGGAGGAAGGCGAGGAGATGATCTTCTCCGCGCGCTTCGCCTGCCCGGTGTGCGGCCACTCCATCAGCGAGCTGGAACCCAAGCTGTTCTCCTTCAACAACCCCGCCGGCGCCTGCCCCACCTGCGACGGCCTGGGCGTGAAGCAGTTCTTCGACGCGCGCCGGGTGGTCAACGACGAGCTGACCCTGGCCGAGGGCGCCATCCGCGGCTGGGACAGGCGCAACGTCTACTACTTCCAGATGCTCGGCTCGCTGGCCGCGCACTTCGGCTTCAGCCTGGAGGTGCCCTTCCAGGAGCTCTCCGCCGAGCACCAGAAGTTCATCCTGAACGGTTCGGGCCGCGAGAACGTCGAGTTCCGCTACCTCAACGACCGCGGCGACATCGTCAAGCGCGCCCACCCCTTCGAGGGCATCCTGCCGAACCTGGAGCGCCGCTACCGCGAGACCGAGTCCATGACCGTGCGCGAGGAGCTGGCCAAGTTCCTCAGCACCCAGCCCTGCCCGGACTGCCACGGCACCCGCCTGCGCCGCGAGGCGCGCCACGTGTGGGTGGGCGACAGGACCCTGCCGGCGGTCACCGCCATGCCGGTGGGCGAGGCCTGCGACTATGCCTCGGGCCTGACCCTGACCGGCCGCCGCGGCGAGATCGCGGCGAAGATCCTCAAGGAGATCCGCGAGCGCCTGCAGTTCCTGGTCAACGTCGGCCTCGACTACCTGACCCTCGACCGCAGCGCCGACACCCTGTCCGGCGGCGAGGCCCAGCGCATCCGCCTGGCCAGCCAGATCGGCGCCGGCCTGGTGGGGGTGATGTACATCCTCGACGAGCCCTCCATCGGCCTGCACCAGCGCGACAACGAGCGCCTGCTGGCCACCCTCACCCACCTGCGCAACCTGGGCAACACGGTGATAGTGGTGGAGCACGACGAGGACGCCATCCGCCTCGCCGACTACGTGGTGGACATCGGCCCCGGCGCCGGTGTGCACGGCGGGCGGATCGTCGCCGAGGGCACCCCCGAGCAGGTCATGAGCCACCCGGACTCGGTCACCGGCAAGTACCTCTCCGGCCGCCAGAAGATCGTGGTGCCGGCCACGCGCACGCCGCGCAACAAGAAGCAGTTGCTAAAGCTCAAGGGCGCGCGCGGCAACAACCTGCGCAACGTCAACCTGGAGCTGCCGGTCGGCCTGTTCACCTGCGTCACCGGCGTGTCCGGCTCGGGCAAGTCGACGCTGATCAACAACACCCTGTTCCCGATCACCGCCACCGCGCTGAACGGCGCCACCAGCCTGGAGGTCGCGCCCTACGATTCCTTCGACGGCCTGCAGCACCTGGACAAGGTGGTGGACATCGACCAGAGCCCGATCGGCCGCACCCCGCGCTCGAACCCGGCGACCTACACCGGCCTGTTCACCCCCATCCGCGAGCTGTTCGCCGGGGTGCCGGAAGCCCGCTCGCGCGGCTACGGCCCGGGGCGCTTCTCGTTCAACGTCAAGGGCGGCCGCTGCGAGGCCTGCCAGGGCGACGGCGTGATCAAGGTGGAGATGCACTTCCTGCCGGACATCTACGTGCCCTG
This sequence comes from Pseudomonas delhiensis, assembly GCF_900187975.1. GTDB lineage: Bacteria > Pseudomonadota > Gammaproteobacteria > Pseudomonadales > Pseudomonadaceae > Pseudomonas > Pseudomonas delhiensis. Next base: position 81,067 of record NZ_FZPC01000024.1, read on the forward strand.
CGACGTCTGCAAGGGCAAGCGCTACAACCGCGAGACGCTGGAGATCCGCTACAAGGGCAAGAGCATCACCGAGGTGCTGGACATGACCATCGAGGACGCCCGGGCGTTCTTCGACGCCGTGCCGGCCATCGCCCGCAAGCTGCAGACGCTGATCGACGTGGGCCTGTCGTACATCAAGCTGGGGCAGAGCGCGACCACCCTGTCCGGCGGCGAGGCTCAGCGGGTGAAGCTGTCCCGCGAGCTGTCCAAGCGCGATACCGGCAAGACCCTGTACATCCTCGACGAGCCGACCACCGGCCTGCACTTCGCGGACATCCAGCAGTTGCTCGACGTGCTGCACCGCCTGCGCGACCACGGCAACACAGTGGTAGTGATCGAGCACAACCTGGACGTGATCAAGACCGCCGACTGGCTGGTCGACCTCGGCCCCGAGGGCGGCTCCAAGGGTGGCCAGATCATCGCCAGCGGCACGCCGGAGCAGGTGGCGGAGATGGAGGCGTCGCACACCGGGCGCTTCCTCAAGCCGCTGCTGGAGCGCGATCGGGCCTGACAGGAAAAAACCCCGCCGAAGCGGGGCTTTCTCTTTTCAGCTGACGAACATCAGGCCAGGTCGAAACGGTCCAGGTTCATCACCTTGGTCCAGGCGGCGACGAAGTCCTTGACGAATTTCTCCTTGGCATCGCTGCTGGCGTAGACCTCGGCCAGCGCACGCAGCACCGAGTGCGAACCGAAGATCAGGTCGGCGCGGGTGCCGGTCCACTTCAGTTCGCCGCCCTTGCGGGCACGGCCTTCGAAGACTTCCGCGGAGCCGTCCACAGGCGCCCAGACGGTGCCCATGTCCAGCAGGTTGACGAAGAAGTCGTTGCTGAGCACGCCGGGCTTGTCGGTGAACACGCCGTGGGCACTGCCGTCGTAGTTGGCCCCCAGCACGCGCAGGCCGCCGAGGAGCACGGTCATTTCCGGCGCGGTCAGGGTCAGCAGCTGGGCCTTGTCGACCAGCAGCGCCTCGGTGGAAGTACCGGGGTTGGCGCTCTTGTAGTTGCGGAAGCCATCGGCGATGGGCTCGATCACCTCGAAGGACTGGACGTCGGTCTGGTCCTGGCGGGCGTCCACGCGGCCCGGGGCGAAGGGCACGTCGATGTTCACGCCGGCGGCCCGGGCAGCCTGCTCGACGCCCACGTTGCCGGCCAGCACGATCACGTCGGCCAGCGAGGCCTTGCCGGTGCTCCTCTGGATCTCATCGAGCTTGGCCAGCACCTTGGCCAGTTGCGGCGGGTTGTTGACCTCCCAGTCCTTCTGCGGCACCAGGCGAATGCGCGCGCCATTGGCGCCGCCGCGCTTGTCGCCACCGCGGAAGGTGGAGGCCGAGGCCCAGGCTGTGGACACCAGCTCGGCGATCGACAGGCCGGACTCGGCGATCTTCGCCTTCAGCTCGGCGATGTCCGCGGCGCTCGGGTTGTGCGTGGCCGGCGGCAGCGGGTCCTGCCAGATCAGCTCTTCCTTCGGCACTTCCGGGCCGAGGTAGCGGGCCTTCGGCCCCATGTCGCGGTGGGTCAGCTTGAACCAGGCGCGGGCGAAGGCGTCGGCGAAGGCCTGCGGGTCGTTGAGGAAGCGCCGCGAGATCTTGCCGAACTCGGGGTCGAAACGCAGGGTCAGGTCGGTGGTGAGCATGGTCGGCTTGCGCTTCTTCGACGGATCGAAGGGGTCGGGAATGATCTCCGGCGCGTCCTTGGCGACCCACTGGATGGCCCCGGCGGGCGAACGGGTCTGCTCCCATTCGTACTTGAACAGGTTTTCGAAGAAGAAGTTGCTCCACTGGGTGGGGGTCTGCGTCCACACCACCTCGATGCCGGAGGTGATGGCGTCGGCACCGACGCCGGAGCCGTAGCTGCTGGCCCAGCCCATGCCCTGTTGCTCCAGGCCCGCGGCTTCGGGCGCTGCGCCGACGTTATCGGCCGGGCCGGCGCCGTGGGTCTTGCCGAGGGTATGGCCGCCGGCGATCAGGGCGACGATTTCCTCGTCGTCCATCGCCATGTTGCCGAAGGTGGCACGGATGGCCGGCGCGGCCGAAAGCGGGTCGCCGCTGGCGTTCGGGCCTTCCGGGTTCACGTAGATCAGGCCCATCTCGGTGGCGGCCAGGGGGTTCTTGGCCAGGGCCTCGGGGTCGCGGTGCACCAGCCAGGCCTTCTCGTCGCCCCAGTTGACGTCGGTATCCGGCTCCCACACGTCCTCGCGGCCGGCGCCGAAACCGAAGGTACGGAAGCCCATGGTTTCCAGGGCCACGTTGCCGGCGAGCACCATCAGGTCGCCCCAGGAAATCTTCTGGCCATACTTCTGCTTGATCGGCCAGAGCAGGCGCCGCGCCTTGTCCAGGCTGACGTTGTCCGGCCAGGAGTTCAGCGGGGCGAAGCGTTGTTGCGCACGGCCGGCGCCGCCACGGCCGTCAGCGATGCGGTAGGTCCCGGCGGCGTGCCAGGCCATGCGGATCATCAGGCCGCCGTAGTGGCCCCAGTCGGCCGGCCACCATTCCTGGGAGTCGGTCATCAGGTGTTTCAGGTCGGCCTTCAGGGCCGAGTAGTCGAGTTTCTTGAACTCGTCGCGATAGTTGAACTTCTCGCCCAACGGGTTGGATCTTTCCGAATGCTGGTTCAGCACTTCCAGCTTCAGTTGATTCGGCCACCAGTCCTGGTTGGTGGTGCCGCCACCAGCAACATAATGGAACGGGCATTTCGCTTCATTCGACATTGCTTTCTCCTTTGTCCTCATCGGGTCGGTCTGATCGACAGCTTGCCGACGGTGGATTAAGACTAGTACCGCTCCGCTGAAGGGACCAATTTATGAAAAGCAACGGCACGATAGTTTTTATCTCTTATCGGAACCGCGCCTGATAGCGCCCCGAACAGCGGAAATACGCCATTGCAACCCTCCCGGCAAAAACGTGATGGCAACAAAAAAGCCCCTGCGTCCGGTGGGCGCGAGGGGCTTCTTTCAGTGCCGGTGGAAGCTCATATCTGCGACTGCAGGTAGTTCTCCAGGCCTATCTTGGCGATCAGTCCGAGTTGCTGTTCCAGCCAGTAGGCATGGTCTTCCTCGGTGTCGGCCAGTTGGGCCTTGAGGATGTCGCGGCTGACGAAATCCTTGTGCTGCTCGCACAGGGCGATGCCCTTGGCCAGGGCTGCACGCACCTGGCGCTCCAGCTTGAGGTCGGCCTCGAGCATCTCCGGCACGGTACGGCCCGGGTGGATATCGTCGGGGCGCATGCGCGGCGTACCTTCCAGCAGCAGGATGCGGCGGATCAGGGCATCGGCGTGCTGGGTTTCCTCTTCCATCTCGTGGTTGAGGCGCTCGTAGAGCTTGGCGAAGCCCCAGTCCTCGTACATGCGCGAGTGGATGAAGTACTGGTCGCGCGCAGCCAACTCGCCGGTCAGCAGGGTATTGAGGTAGTCGATTACTTCAGCATGGCCTTGCATCAGTCAGCTCCATGAATCCGATGAGGAATTGAAGAGAATTGGCTCCTCGACGACCATGATCCGCGTCAAGTCGAGGATAGCCCCGACGGCGCGGCAGCGCCTCACCAGGCACGTGGACCAGGGGGCCGAAGGGAACGAGATACATTTCCGGCGGGCAATAAAAAACCGGGCCTGGGCCCGGTTTTTCACGAGTGGCTTTCGCCTTACTCGGCAGCTTCAACCGCTTCGCCGCCTACAGCACGATCAACCAGCTCGACGTACGCCATGGGGGCGTTGTCGCCAGCGCGGAAACCGCACTTGAGGATGCGCAGGTAGCCGCCCGGACGGTTGGCATAGCGCTTGCCCAGCTCGTTGAACAGCTTGCCTACGGCTTCTTTCGAACGAGTACGGTCGAAAGCCAGACGACGGTTGGCGACGCTGTCTTCCTTGGCCAGGGTGATCAGCGGCTCGGCAACGCGGCGCAGTTCCTTGGCTTTGGGCAGGGTGGTTTTGATCAGCTCGTGCTCGAACAGCGACACAGCCATGTTCTGGAACATGGCCTTGCGGTGCGAGCTGGTACGGCTCAGGTGACGACCACTTTTACGATGGCGCATGGTTCAATTCCTTTCCAAACTTTACGTTCGGTAGCTACGACGATCAGGCAGTAGCCTTGTCGTCTTTCTTAAGACTTGCCGGCGGCCAGTTGTCGAGGCGCATACCGAGGGACAGACCGCGAGAGGCCAGAACGTCCTTGATTTCGGTCAGGGACTTCTTGCCCAGGTTCGGAGTTTTCAGCAGCTCTACTTCGGTGCGCTGGATCAGGTCACCGATGTAGTAGATGTTCTCCGCCTTCAGGCAGTTGGCCGAACGAACGGTCAGCTCCAGGTCATCGACCGGACGCAGCAGGATCGGATCGATCTCGTCTTCCTGCTCTTCAACGACGGGCTCGCTGTCGCCCTTGAGGTCCACGAACGCTGCCAGCTGCTGTTGCAGGATGGTAGCGGCGCGACGGATAGCCTCTTCGGGGTCCAGGGTGCCGTTGGTTTCCAGATCGAGGACCAGCTTGTCCAGGTTGGTACGCTGTTCGACACGGGCGTTCTCGACCACGTAGGCAACACGACGTACGGGGCTGAACGAGGCGTCGAGCTGCAGACGGCCGATGCTGCGGCTTTCGTCTTCATCGCTCGAGCGGGCATCGGCCGGCTCGTAGCCACGGCCACGAGCGACTTTCAGCTTCATGTTCAGCGCACCGTTATCGGCCAGGTGGGCGATAACATGGTCACCGTTGACGATCTCGACATCATGATCCAGCTGAATATCGGCAGCGGTCACCACACCCGAGCCCTTTTTCGCCAGGGTCAGCGTCACTTCGTCACGGCCGTGCAGCTTGATGGCCAGACCTTTCAGGTTGAGCAGGATCTCGATGACGTCTTCCTGCACACCTTCGATCGCCGAGTACTCGTGGAGTACGCCGTCGATCTCGGCCTCGACCACTGCACAGCCAGGCATGGAGGACAACAGGATGCGACGCAGCGCGTTGCCCAGGGTATGGCCGAAGCCACGCTCGAGAGGCTCGAGCGTGATCTTGGCGCGGGTTTGGCTGACCACCTGCACATCGATGTGGCGGGGGGTCAGGAACTCATTTACCGAACTCTGCATGGATGCACCTATTTTCTAGCCCTTACTTGGAGTAGAGCTCGACAATCAGGTTTTCGTTGATGTCGGCGGACAGGTCGGCACGAGCCGGAACGCTCTTGAAGGTACCGGCCTTCTTGTCGGTGTCCACTTCGACCCACTCAACGCGACCGCGCTGGGCGCACAGTTCGAGGGCTTGAGCGATACGCAGCTGGTTCTTCGATTTCTCGCGAACAGCAACCACGTCGCCGGCCTTCACCTGATAGGACGGGATGTTGACGGTCTGACCGTTCACGCTGATGGTCTTGTGGGACACCAGCTGACGGGATTCCGAACGGGTGGAACCGAAGCCCATACGATAGACGACGTTGTCCAGACGGCATTCCAGCAGTTGCAGCAGGTTCTCACCAGTGGAGCCCTTGCGGCGGGAAGCCTCTTGGTAGTAGCCACGGAACTGACGCTCCAGAACGCCGTAGATGCGGCGGACTTTCTGCTTCTCACGCAGCTGCAGACCATAGTCGGACAGACGGCCGCGACGGGCGCCGTGCTGGCCAGGAACCTGTTCGGCCTTGCACTTGGAGTCCAGAGCGCGAGCGCCGCTCTTCAGGAACAGGTCGGTGCCTTCACGGCGAGACAGTTTGCATTTGGGACCAATGTAACGAGCCATTTCTCACTGTCTCCTATTACACGCGACGCTTTTTCGGCGGGCGGCAGCCGTTGTGCGGGATCGGGGTTACGTCGGTGATGCTGGCGATCTTGTAACCGCAGGCATTCAGCGCACGAACAGCCGATTCGCGACCCGGGCCCGGGCCTTTGACGTTGACGTCAAGGTTCTTCAGACCGTATTCCAGAGCAGCCTGGCCGGCACGCTCGGCCGCTACCTGGGCAGCGAACGGGGTGCTCTTACGCGAGCCGCGGAAGCCCGAACCACCGGAAGTGGCCCAGGACAGGGCGTTGCCCTGACGGTCGGTGATGGTAACGATGGTGTTGTTGAAGGACGCGTGGATATGCGCGATCCCGTCAACCACCGTCTTTTTGACTTTCTTACGAGGACGAGCAGCAGGTTTTGCCATGACTATATTCCTAAGCGATTACTTGCGGATCGGCTTACGCGGGCCCTTGCGGGTGCGCGCGTTGGTCTTGGTACGCTGACCGCGAACCGGCAGACCGCGACGATGACGCAGACCGCGGTAGCAACCGAGGTCCATCAGACGCTTGATGTTCATGTTGATTTCGCGGCGCAGGTCACCCTCGGTGGTCAGCTTGGCCACCTCGTTGCGCAGCGAATCGATCTGCTCTTCGCTCAGGTCCTTGATCTTCACTACCGGGCTGATGCCGGTGGCAGCGCAGATGCTCTGTGCGGTGGTGCGACCTACACCATAGATGTAGGTCAGCGAGATAACAGTGTGCTTGTTATCCGGAATGTTTACGCCTGCAATACGGGCCATTCAGAAAAACTCCAATTGACAGCTACCCGGCGCCCAGGAAGCCAAGAAAGGGCGCGGATATTAGCGCTGTAATAACAAATAATCAACCCGGCAGCGCACTAGCTGCCGGGCTATAACGCGTGGTTCACACTCAGCCTTGGCGCTGCTTGTGACGCGGCTCCGCGCTGCAGATCACGCGAACGACGCCTTCGCGACGGATGATCTTGCAGTTGCGGCACAGCTTCTTAACCGATGCACGAACTTTCATCAGTGACTCCTACTAACCTTACGGGCCGGTCAGCGCAGCATGCTGCTGCCGCCATAACCCTTCAGGTTGGCTTTCTTCATGAGGGATTCGTACTGGTGAGAAACGAGGTGCGATTGTACTTGGGCCATAAAGTCCATCACAACCACGACCACGATCAGCAACGAGGTCCCGCCGAGGTAGAACGGAACGTGAGCAGCCACCACCAGGAACTGGGGCAACAGGCACACCGCCGTCATGTACAGGGCACCGAACATGGTCAAACGGGTCAGCACGCCATCGATGTAGCGAGCGGACTGTTCGCCCGGACGAATACCCGGAATAAATGCACCGGACTTCTTGAGGTTTTCCGCCACGTCCTTGGGGTTGAACATCAGCGCTGTGTAGAAGAAGCAGAAGAAGATGATCCCTGCACTAAACAGCAGAATGTTCAGCGGCTGCCCCGGCGCGATCGCTTGCGCGACGTCCTGCAGCCACCCCAGGCCCTCCGACTGACCGAACCAGGCGCCCAGGGACGCCGGGAACAGCAGGATGCTGCTGGCGAAGATGGCCGGGATCACGCCCGCCATGTTCACTTTCAGCGGCAGATGGCTGGTTTGCGCGGCAAACACCTTGCGACCTTGCTGGCGCTTGGCGTAATGCACGGCGATGCGGCGCTGACCGCGCTCGATGAACACCACGAACGCGATGATCGCGACGGCCAGCAGGCCTACGGCGATCAGGGCGAAGATGTTGATGTCACCTTGGCGGGCGGACTCGAAGGACTGCCCGATGGCGCGCGGCAGGCCGGCGACGATCCCGGAGAAGATCAGCATGGAGATACCATTGCCGACGCCCCGCTCGGTGATCTGCTCGCCCAGCCACATCATGAACAGCGCACCCGCCACGAAGGTGGTGACTGCCACGAAGTAGAAGCCGAAGTCATTGGAGAAGGCCACGCCCTGGCTGCCCAGACCAACGGCCATGCCGATGGCCTGGACCAGTGCCAGGACGAGCGTTGCGTAGCGGGTGTACTGGCTGATCTTGCGACGCCCAGACTCACCCTCTTTCTTCAACTGCTCCAGCTGCGGGCTGATAGCGGTCATGAGCTGCATGATGATCGATGCCGAGATGTACGGCATGATCCCCAGTGCGAAGATGCTCATGCGCTCCAGCGCGCCGCCGGAAAACATGTTGAAGAGGCTAAGAATGGTCCCCTCGTTCTGCCGGAACAGTGCCGCCAAGCGATCGGGGTTGATGCCCGGAACCGGGATGTGCGCACCTATCCGATAGACGATGATCGCCAGGAACAGGAAACGCAGACGTGCCCAGAGCTCGGACAGACCGCCACCGTTGCTCAGCGCAGAGAGAGCACCTTGCTTAGCCATTTAGTCCTCGATTTTGCCGCCAGCTGCTTCGATAGCCGCACGAGCGCCCTTGGTGGCGCCGATGCCTTTCAGGGTGACCGCGCGGGCAACTTCACCGGACAGCACGACTTTGACGCGCTGTACGTTGCGGTTGATCACGTTGGCATCCTTCAGGGCCTGCACGGTGACGACTTCGCCTTCGACCTTGGCCAGCTCGGAGGTACGAACCTCGGCGCGATCCAGGGCTTTCAGGGACTTGAAGCCGAACTTCGGCAGACGGCGGTGCAGCGGCTGCTGGCCACCCTCGAAGCCCGGGGCAATGGTGCCGCCGGAGCGAGAGGTCTGACCTTTGTGACCACGGCCACCGGTCTTGCCCAGACCGCTACCGATGCCACGGCCCGGACGCAGCTTCTCGCGACGGGCACCCGGCGCGGAACGCAGATCGTTCAGTTGCATGGATTAACCCTCCACACGCAGCAGGTAGTAGGCCTTGTTGATCATGCCGCGGTTCTCAGGAGTGTCCTGAACTTCGACGGTATGATTGATGCGACGCAGGCCCAGGCCTTTGACGCAAGCCTTGTGATTGGCCAGACGGCCGTTCAGGCTTTTGATCAGGGTAACTTTGACAGTTGCCATGGTTAGAGAATCTCCTCGACGCTCTTGCCACGCTTGGCCGCTACCGACTCGGGGGACTGCATGTTCTTCAGGCCCTTGAAGGTGGCGTATACCACGTTGACCGGGTTGGTCGAACCGTAGCACTTGGCCAGAACGTTCTGCACACCGGCCACTTCCAGGACGGCACGCATGGCGCCGCCGGCGATGATGCCGGTACCTTCGGAAGCCGGCTGCATGTACACCTTGGAGGCGCCATGGGCGGACTTGGTCGGGTACTGCAGGGTGGTGCCGTTCAGATCCACCTGGATCATGTTGCGGCGGGCAGCTTCCATGGCCTTCTGGATGGCGGCCGGCACTTCACGCGCCTTGCCACGGCCGAAGCCGACACGGCCCTTGCCATCGCCAACCACGGTCAGCGCGGTGAAGGCGAAGATACGGCCACCTTTTACGGTTTTGGCGACGCGGTTAACTTGAACCAGCTTCTCGATGTAGCCTTCGTCGCGCTTTTGATCGTTGTTTGCCATAACTTAGAACTCCAGACCGCCTTCGCGAGCGGCATCAGCCAGGGCCTTGATACGGCCGTGGTACTTGAAGCCAGAACGGTCGAACGCCACCTGAGTGACGCCGGCAGCCTTGGCGCGTTCGGCGACCAGTTGACCAACTTTCTTGGCTGCGTCGACGTTGCCGGTGGCACCTTCGCGCAGTTCCTTGTCCAGGGTCGAGGCGCTGGCCAGGACCTTGCCGCCGTCGGCCGCGATGACCTGGGCGTAAATGTGCTGGGAGGAGCGGTACACGCAAAGGCGTACGGCTTCCAGCTCGCGCATCTTCAGGCGTGCCTTGCGAGCGCGACGCAGACGGGTTTCTTTCTTGACGCTCATTTGCTATGCCCTACTTCTTCTTGGCTTCTTTACGAAGTACGACTTCGTCCGAATACCGCACGCCCTTGCCTTTGTACGGCTCCGGCGGACGGAAATCGCGGATCTCCGCGGCAACCTGGCCGACCAGCTGCTTGTCGATGCCCTTGATCAGGATATCGGTCTGGCTGGGGGTTTCGGCGACGATGCCGGCGGGCAGTTCGTAATCGACCGGGTGGGAGAAGCCGAGGGCCAGGGACAGCACTTGGCCTTTGGCCTGCGCCTTGTAACCAACGCCGACCAGCTGGAGCTTGCGCTCGAAGCCCTGGCTGACGCCGATCACCATGTTGTTGACCAGGGCGCGGGTGGTACCGGCCATGGCACGGGTCTGCTGGTCGCCGTTACGGGCGGCGAAACGCAGCTCACCGTTGTCCTGGATGACTTCTACGGACGGGTGGACTTTCAGTTCCAGGGAGCCTTTGGCGCCCTTGACCGAGAGCTCTTGACCGGCCAGCTTGATTTCGACGCCGGCGGGCAGCTTGACGGGGTTCTTAGCAACGCGAGACATGCTGATTCCCCTTAGAACACAGTGCAGAGCACTTCGCCACCAACGCCAGCGGCACGGGCAGCGCGGTCGGTCATCACACCCTTGTTGGTGGAGACGATCGACACACCCAGACCGCCGCGGACTTTCGGCAGCTGATCTACGGACTTGTACTGGCGCAGGCCAGGACGGCTGATTCGCTTCACTTCTTCGATGACGGGCTTGCCTTCGAAGTACTTCAGCTCGATGGACAGCTGAGGCTTGGCCTCGGCGCTGACCTGATAGTCCGCAATGTAACCTTCGTCCTTCAGGACTTTGGCTACTGCTGCCTTCAGCTTGGAAGACGGCATGCTCACGACGGTCTTCTCAGCCATCTGGGCATTACGGATGCGAGTTAGCATGTCTGCTAACGGGTCCTGCATACTCATGGGCTTAATGCTCCTGATACAAAAGATAAGCCTTCAACGATACTCACCCTCAAAACACAGGGCGAGAAAAACCCAGGCTCAGGGGAGCCGGGTATTCTAGAGATCGCTCAAAAACGAATCAAGCCCCACGAGGGGGCTTGATTCGCAAAGCGATCAACGGAGCCGTTGCCGGCCCCGTCTCGACCGACTTACCAGCTGGCTTTCACCAGGCCCGGTACGTCGCCGCGCATGGCGGCTTCACGCAGCTTGTTACGGCTCAGGCCGAACTTGCGGTAGAAGCCGTGCGGACGACCGGTCAGGCGGCAACGGTTACGCAGGCGGCTGGCGCTCGCGTCACGCGGTTGCTTCTGCAGGGCGACCTGCGCATTCCAACGCTCTTCCTGGGAGGAGTTCGGATTAGCGATGATCGCTTTCAGCTCGGCACGCTTCTGGGCGTACTTGGCTACCGTGCGCTGACGCTTCAGCTCACGGTTTTTCATGCTCTCTTTGGCCATGGTCCTACTCCAATCAGTTGCGGAACGGGAAGTTGAAGGCGCGCAGCAGAGCGCGACCTTCATCGTCCGTACGGGCGGTGGTGGTCAGAGTGATGTCCATGCCGCGCAGAGCATCGATCTTGTCGTAGTCGATTTCCGGGAAGATGATCTGCTCTTTCACGCCCATGCTGTAGTTGCCGCGGCCATCGAAGGACTTGGCATTCAGGCCGCGGAAGTCACGCACGCGCGGCAGCGAGATGGCGAGCAGGCGGTCCAGGAATTCGTACATGCGGTCGCCACGCAGGGTGACCTTCACGCCGATCGGCCAGCCTTCACGGATCTTGAAGCCGGCGATGGACTTACGAGCGTAAGTCACGACCGGCTTCTGGCCTGCGATCTTTTCCAGATCGGCCACGGCGCTCTCGATGACTTTCTTGTCACCGACAGCTTCGCCAAGACCCATGTTCAGGGTGATTTTGGTAACGCGCGGAACTTCCATCACGTTCGCCAGCTGAAGCTCTTGCTTCAGCTTGGGCGCGATTTCCTTCCGGTACAGTTCTTTCAATCGTGCCATGGTATCTACCTACTCCCTCAAGCCTGGACCGGTTTCTGGGTCGACTTGAAGACACGAACCTTCTTACCGTCTTCTACCTTGAAGCCAACGCGGTCAGCCTTGCTGGTTTCCGGGTTGAAGATGGCGACGTTGGAGACGTGCAGAGGCGCCTCCTTCTCGACGATCCCGCCTTGCTGGTTGAGCATGGGGTTGGGCTTGGTGTGGCGCTTGATCAGGTTCACACCGCCGACGACCAGACGGTCGTCAGCGAGAACTTTCAGCACCTTGCCACGCTTGCCCTTGTCCTTGCCGGCAATGACGATGACTTCGTCGTCACGACGAATTTTTTGCATGACGGCTACTCCTTACAGCACTTCAGGGGCGAGCGAGACGATCTTCATGAACTTCTCGGTACGAAGTTCACGAGTCACGGGCCCGAAGATACGGGTGCCGATCGGCTCCTGCTTGTTGTTCAGCAGGACGGCGGCGTTACCGTCGAAGCGGATGATGGAGCCGTCGGTGCGACGAACGCCGTGCTTGGTGCGAACGACCACGGCAGTCATGACCTGGCCTTTCTTCACCTTGCCGCGCGGAATCGCTTCCTTGACGGTGACTTTGATGATGTCGCCAATGCCGGCGTAGCGACGGTGGGAACCGCCGAGCACCTTGATGCACATTACGCGACGCGCGCCGCTGTTGTCAGCGACATCGAGCATGGATTGAGTCTGAATCATTGTCTATCTCCGACCCTTAGACTTCCACCGCGCGCTCGACGATATCAACCAGGGTCCAGGCCTTGGTCTTGGCCAGCGGACGGGTTTCGCGAATGGTGACCAGGTCACCAATGCGGCACTGATTGGTTTCGTCGTGGGCGTGCAGCTTGGTCGAACGCTTCACGTATTTGCCGTAGATCGGGTGCTTGACGCGACGCTCGATCAGAACGGTGACGGTCTTGTCCATCTTGTCGCTGACGACGCGGCCGGTCAGCGTACGGACGGTTTTCTGAGCTTCAGCCATGTTCACTTACCTGCTTGCTGATTGAGCACAGTTTTGACGCGAGCGATGTCGCGCTTCACCTGCGAGAGCAGGTGGGACTGCGCCAACTGGCCAGTTGCTTTCTGCATGCGCAGATTGAACTGGTCGCGCAGCAGGCCGAGCAGTTGCTCGTTCAGCTGCTCCACGGATTTCTCACGAAGTTCATTCGCTTTCATCACATCACCGTCCGCTTAACAAAGGAGGTGGCGAGCGGCAGCTTTGCAGCAGCCAGGGCGAATGCCTCACGCGCCAGCTCTTCGGATACACCCTCGATCTCGTACAGGACCTTGCCCGGTTGAATCTGGGCTACCCAGTACTCGACGCCGCCCTTACCTTTACCCATACGAACCTCGAGGGGCTTCTTGGTAACCGGCTTGTCGGGGAATACGCGGATCCAGATCTTGCCGCCACGTTTTACGTGACGGGTCAGCGCACGACGTGCGGACTCGATCTGACGCGCGGTGAGACGGCCACGGCTGGTCGCCTTGAGGGCGAACTCGCCGAAGCTGACTTTGCTACCGCGATGAGCCAGGCCACGGTTGTGACCGGTCATTTGCTTGCGGAACTTCGTACGCTTGGGTTGCAGCATTTGCGTACTCCTTACTTAGCAGCTTTTTTACGAGGAGCGGGCGCTACCGGCTTGAGCTCTTCCTGGCGGCCACCAATGACCTCGCCTTTGAAGATCCAAACCTTGACACCGATCACACCGTAGGTGGTGTGCGCTTCGTAGGTGGCATAGTCGATATCGGCGCGCAGGGTGTGCAGGGGCACACGACCTTCGCGATACCATTCGGTACGAGCAATTTCAGCGCCGCCCAAACGACCGCTCACCTGGATCTTGATGCCCTTGGCACCAATACGCATGGCGTTCTGCACGGCGCGCTTCATGGCGCGACGGAACATGACGCGGCGTTCCAGCTGCTGAGCTACGCTCTGCGCAACCAGCATGCTATCGAGTTCCGGCTTGCGGATTTCCTCGATGTTGATGTGCACGGGCACACCCATTTGCTTGGTCAGGTCCTGACGCAGCTTCTCGACATCCTCACCTTTCTTGCCGATCACGATACCGGGACGGGCGGTGTGGATGGTGATGCGTGCGGTTTGAGCCGGACGATGGATATCGATACGGCTTACGGACGCGCTTTTTAGTTTGTCTTGGAGGTACTCACGAACCTTCAGGTCGGCGAACAGATAATCGGCGTAATTGCGCTTATCTGCGTACCAAACGGAGGTGTGCTCCTTGACGATACCCAGGCGGATGCCATTGGGATGTACTTTCTGACCCATCTGATCGACTCCGTTACTTGTCCGCAACCTTGACAGTGATATGGCAAGACCGCTTGACGATGCGATCAGCACGGCCTTTGGCGCGCGGCATGATGCGCTTGAGCGAACGACCTTCGTTGACGAAGACGGTGGAGACCTTCAGGTCGTCCACATCGGCGCCTTCGTTGTGCTCAGCGTTGGCAACAGCCGACTCCAGCACTTTCTTCATGATCTCGGCGGCTTTCTTACTGCTGAAAGCCAGGAGGTTGAGCGCTTCGCCCACCTTCTTCCCGCGGATCTGGTCGGCGACCAAGCGGGCTTTCTGGGCGGAGATACGAGCGCCCGACAGCTTAGCGGCTACTTCCATCTTCCTTACCCCTTAACGCTTGGCTTTCTTGTCCGCAGCATGCCCACGATAAGTGCGGGTAGCAGCGAACTCGCCGAGTTTGTGACCGACCATGTCTTCGTTGACCAGGACCGGCACGTGTTGACGGCCGTTGTGGACAGCGATGGTCAGACCAACCATATGCGGCAGAATCATCGAACGACGCGACCAGGTCTTGATCGGCTTACGGTCGTTCTTTTCCACCGCCACTTCGACCTTCTTCAGCAGGTGAAGATCGATAAAAGGACCTTTTTTCAGAGAACGCGGCACTGTCGTATCCCTCTATTTACTTGCGGCGACGGACGATCATGTTATCGGTACGCTTGTTCGCGCGAGTCTTCTTACCCTTGGTCTGAAGACCCCACGGCGATACCGGATGACGACCAGCAGAGGTACGACCTTCACCACCACCATGCGGGTGGTCGACCGGGTTCATGGCGACGCCACGAACGGTCGGGCGAATGCCGCGCCAGCGTTTGGCACCAGCTTTACCCAGCGAACGCAGGCTGTGCTCGGAGTTCGAGACTTCACCCAGGGTCGCACGGCAGTCAGCCAGGACTTTACGCATTTCACCGGAACGCAGACGCACGGTTACGTAAGCGCCTTCACGGGCTACCAGCTGGGCCGAGGCGCCAGCGGAGCGAACCAGCTGGGCGCCTTTGCCCGGCTTCAGCTCGATACCGTGGATGGTGCTACCCACCGGGATGTTGCGCAGCGGCATGTTGTTGCCGGCCCTGATCGGAGCGCCGATGCCGGAGATCAGTTGATCGCCAGCCACCACGCCTTTGGGGGCGATGATGTAACGACGCTCGCCGTCCGCGTATTTCAGCAGAGCGATGTGAGCGGTACGGTTCGGATCGTATTCCACGCGCTCGACGATGGCAGGGATGCCATCCTTGTTGCGGCGGAAGTCGACCAGACGGTAGTGCTGCTTGTGACCACCGCCGATGTGGCGGGTGGTGATACGACCGTTGTTGTTACGGCCGCCCGACTTGGACTTCTTCTCGACCAGGCCAGCGAACGGAGCACCCTTGTGCAGGTTCTGGTTCACGACCTTGACGACGAAGCGACGACCAGCGGAAGTCGGTTTGCATTTAACGATTGCCATGATGCACCCCTTTACTCAGCGCCAGCTGCGAAATCGAGATCTTGGCCGGGCTGAAGGGCGATGTACGCCTTCTTCCAGTCGTTACGCTTGCCCAGGCCGCGAACGGTACGCTTGGTCTTGCCCTGAACGTTCAGGGTGGTGACGCGACGTACTTTCACGCCGAACAGGCTTTCGACGGCCTTCTTGATTTCCAGCTTGGTTGCATCAGTGGCAACCTTGAAAACGAATTGGCTCTTGCCGTCCGCAAGCCCGGTGGCTTTCTCGGAAACATGCGGGCCCAGCAGCACTTTGAATACGCGTTCCTGGTTCATGCCAGCAGCTCCTCGAACTTCTTCACGGCGGACACGGTGACGAGCACCTTGTCGTAGGCGATCAGGCTGACCGGGTCGGAACCCTGGACGTCGCGTACATCGACGTGCGCCAGGTTGCGCGCAGCCAGGTACAGGTTTTCATCAACGCCATCGGTGACGATCAGCACGTCTTTCAGGCCCAGGCCGTCCAGCTTGCTGACCAGACCTTTGGTTTTCGGTGCATCGACGGCGAAGTCGGCAACGACAACCAGGCGGTCCAGACGGACCAGCTCGGAGAGGATGGAGCGCAGGGCTGCGCGGTACATCTTCTTGTTGAGCTTCTGGGAGTGATCCTGCGGTTTGGCGGCGAAAGTGGTGCCGCCCCCACGCCAGATGGGGCTGCGGATGGTGCCAGCGCGAGCACGACCGGTGCCCTTCTGACGCCACGGCTTCTTGCCGCCACCGGAAACTTCGGAACGAGTCTTCTGAGCACGGGTGCCCTGACGACCGCCAGCCATGTAGGCGACGACAGCCTGGTGAACCAGAGTCTCGTTGAATTCGCTGCCAAAGGTACGCTCGGAGACTTCGATAGCCTGAGCGCCGTTCACATTAAGTTGCATCTCAGCTTCCCCTCTTAACCGCGAGCCTTGGCTGCCGGACGCACGAACACGTCACCACCGGTAGCGCCGGGAACGGCACCCTTGACCAGCAGCAGATTACGTTCGGCATCGACACGCACGACCTCAAGGGATTGAACGGTTACGCGCTCAGCACCCATGTGACCGGACATTTTCTTGCCCTTGAACACTCGACCAGGAGTCTGGCACTGGCCGATCGAACCCGGGACGCGGTGGGAAACGGAGTTACCGTGGGTATTGTCCTGACCACGGAAGTTCCAGCGCTTGATGGTACCGGCGTAGCCTTTACCCTTGGACTCGCCGGTAACGTCTACCAGTTGGCCCGCCTGGAACAGATCGACGGAGATGGAATCGCCTGCCTTGAACTCCTCTTCGCCCAGACGGAATTCCCACACGCCGCGACCGGCGGCGACATTCGCCTTGGCAAAGTGACCGGCCTGGGCCTTGGTCACGCGAGAAGCACGACGCTCGCCGGCAGTCACCTGCACAGCGCGATAGCCATCGGTCTCTTCGTTCTTGAACTGGGTGACGCGATTCGGCTCGACCTCAATGACCGTGACCGGAATGGAGACACCATCTTCGGTGAAAATGCGGGTCATGCCGCACTTACGACCGACAACACCAATTGTCATCTTAAGAACCTCTTTAGTGTACGGGGCTTTCACCCGCTATGGCCGCCCATTTCAGAGCGTTACACGACCAATGCCGAAGGCATTAGCCGAGGCTGATCTGTACTTCGACGCCAGCAGCAAGGTCGAGCTTCATCAGCGCGTCGACGGTCTTGTCGGTCGGCTGAACGATGTCGAGCACACGCTTGTGGGTACGAATTTCGTACTGGTCACGAGCGTCCTTGTTGACGTGCGGGGAAATCAGCACGGTGTAACGTTCCTTGCGGGTCGGCAGAGGAATCGGACCACGCACCTGAGCGCCAGTACGTTTCGCGGTTTCCACGATTTCCTGGGTAGATTGGTCGATCAGGCGATGGTCAAAAGCCTTCAACCGAATACGGATTTGTTGATTTTGCATTTGACCTCAGACTCCAAGTTGCCATTCCCAACGGGCGGACTCCGCCCGTTAAAAGGAGGCGCAATTGTACGGATGCCCCTGGAGGGTGTCAATATTTAACCAATCCAACGAAAAAGGGGCCCCAAAGGGCCCCTTTTCCTCATGCGCTAGATCAAGGATTACTCGATGATCTTGGCAACCACGCCGGCACCAACGGTACGGCCGCCTTCGCGGATCGCGAAGCGCAGGCCGTCTTCCATGGCGATCGGGGCGATCAGGGTGACGGTCATCTTGACGTTGTCACCCGGCATTACCATCTCGACGCCTTCCGGCAGCTCGCAGTTGCCGGTCACGTCGGTGGTACGGAAGTAGAACTGCGGACGGTAGCCCTTGAAGAACGGGGTGTGACGACCGCCTTCTTCCTTGGACAGCACGTACACTTCGCACTCGAACTTGGTGTGCGGCTTGATGGTGCCCGGCTTGGCCAGAACCTGGCCACGCTCCACGTCTTCACGCTTGGTGCCGCGCAGCAGGACGCCGACGTTCTCGCCAGCACGACCTTCGTCGAGCAGCTTGCGGAACATTTCCACGCCGGTGCAGGTGGTCTTGGTGGTCGGACGGATGCCGACGATTTCCACTTCTTCCTGGACCTTGACGATGCCGCGCTCGACACGACCGGTCACCACGGTGCCACGGCCGGAGATCGAGAACACGTCTTCGATCGGCATCAGGAAGGGCTGGTCGATGGCACGAACCGGCTCGGGGATGTAGGAGTCCAGGGTTTCCACCAGCTTGCGCACGGCGGAAACGCCCATCTCGTTGTCGTCCTGGCCGTTCAGGGCCATCAGCGCGGAACCAATGACGATCGGGGTGTCATCACCCGGGAAGTCGTAGGTGTTCAGCAGGTCGCGAACTTCCATCTCGACCAGTTCCAGCAGCTCGGCGTCGTCGACCATGTCGGCCTTGTTCAGGAACACGACGATGTAGGGAACGCCTACCTGGCGGGACAGCAGGATGTGCTCGCGGGTCTGCGGCATGGGGCCGTCGGCAGCCGAGCAAACCAGGATCGCGCCGTCCATCTGGGCAGCACCGGTGATCATGTTCTTCACGTAGTCGGCGTGGCCCGGGCAGTCTACGTGAGCGTAGTGGCGTACCGGCGAGTCGTATTCGACGTGCGAAGTGTTGATGGTGATACCACGGGCTTTCTCTTCCGGCGCGTTGTCGATCTGGTCGAAGGCGCGAGCGGAGCCACCCCAGGTCTCGGAGCAGACCTTGGTCAGAGCAGCGGTCAGAGTGGTCTTACCGTGGTCAACGTGACCGATGGTGCCGACGTTGACGTGCGGTTTGTTACGTTCAAATTTTTCCTTAGCCACGACAGTAACCTCTTACTTAAAGGGCTGAATCAAGCTTGTTTTTTAACCAGCGCTTCGACGATGTTCGACGGAGCTTCGGCGTATTTGGAGAATTCCATGGAGTAGCTCGCGCGACCCTGGGACATGGAACGTACGTCGGTCGCATAACCGAACATCTCGCCCAGCGGAACCTCGGCACGGATAACCTTACCGGAAACCGAGTCTTCCATCCCCTGAATCAGACCGCGACGACGGTTCAGGTCGCCCATCACGTCGCCCATGTAGTCCTCAGGAGTCACCACTTCCACCTTCATGATCGGCTCGAGCACCTTGCCGCCGCCCTTCTGGGCCAACTGCTTGGTCGCCATGGAAGCAGCGATCTTGAACGCCATCTCGTTGGAGTCGACGTCGTGGTAGGAGCCATCGAACACGGTGGCCTTCAGACCGATGAGCGGATAGCCGGCAACGACGCCGTTCTTCATCTGCTCTTCGATGCCCTTCTGGATCGCCGGGATGTATTCCTTCGGAACCACACCACCCACGACTTCGCTGGTGAACACCAGACCTTCGGTGATGTTGCCCTTCTCGTCCACATCCGGAGTCGAGAAGCGGATCCAGCAGTGACCGAACTGACCGCGACCACCGGACTGACGAACGAACTTGCCTTCGATCTCGACGTTGTCCTTGGAGATGGTTTCGCGGTAGGAAACCTGCGGCTTGCCGATGTTGGCCTCGACGCCGAACTCGCGCTTCATGCGGTCGACGAGGATGTCCAGGTGCAGCTCACCCATGCCGGAGATGATGGTCTGGCCGGTTTCTTCGTCGGTCTTGACGCGGAACGACGGGTCTTCCTGGGCCAGCTTGCCGAGGGCGATGCCCATCTTCTCCTGGTCAGCCTTGGTCTTCGGCTCTACAGCTACCGAGATGACCGGCTCCGGGAAGTCCATGCGCTCGAGGATGATCGGCTTCTCGATGTCGCACAGGGTGTCACCGGTGGTGACGTCCTTCATGCCGATCAGAGCCGCGATGTCGCCAGCGCGCACTTCCTTGATCTCGTCACGCTGGTTGGCGTGCATCTGCACCATACGACCAACGCGCTCTTTCTTGCCCTTCACGGAGTTGATGACCGACTGGCCGGACTCCAGGACGCCCGAGTAGACGCGGACGAAGGTCAGGGTACCGACGAACGGGTCGGTAGCGATCTTGAACGCCAGGGCGGAGAACGGAGCGTTGTCGTCAGCCGGACGCTCGTCGTGGATTTCGTTGTCATCAGTGCTGTCCGGGTGGACGCCCTGGATGGCCGGAATCTCGGTCGGAGCAGGCAGGAAGTCGATGACGGCGTCCAGAACCAGGGGCACGCCCTTGTTCTTGAAGGACGAACCGCAGACCGCCGGAACGATTTCGCAGGCGATGGTACGCTGGCGCAGGCCGGCCTTGATCTCTTCGATCGACAGCTCACCTTCTTCCAGGTACTTGTTCATCAGCTCTTCGTTGGCCTCGGCAGCAGCCTCGACCATGTTGTTGCGCCATTCGTTGGCCAGGTCCAGCAGCTCGGCGGGAATCTCTTCCTCGCGGTAGCTGGTGCCCTTGTCGTCTTCGTTCCAGTAGATGGCCTTCATCTTCATCAGGTCGATCTGACCCTGGAAGTCATCTTCTGCACCGATGGCCAGTTGAACCGGAACCGGGGTGTGCCCCAGGCGGTTCTTGATCTGACCGACGACGCGCAGGAAGTTGGCGCCGGCGCGGTCCATCTTGTTCACGTAGACGATACGCGGAACGCCGTACTTGTTGGCCTGACGCCATACGGTTTCGGACTGCGGCTCAACGCCGGAGGTGCCGCAGAACACCACGACAGCACCGTCCAGCACGCGCAGGGAACGCTCCACCTCGATGGTGAAGTCCACGTGGCCGGGGGTGTCGATGACGTTTACGCGGTATTTGTCGTACTGGCCGCGCGAACCTTCCCAGAAGGTCGTGATCGCAGCGGAGGTGATGGTGATGCCACGCTCCTGCTCCTGCACCATCCAGTCGGTGGTAGCAGCGCCGTCGTGTACCTCACCCATCTTGTGGCTGAGACCTGTGTAGAACAGGATCCGCTCGGTAGTGGTGGTCTTGCCCGCGTCGACGTGGGCGCAGATACCAATGTTCCGGTAGCGGTTAATTGCTGTGGTACGAGCCATAAAGCCCTCGCAAAAGAATGGAAGCCGCGATTAGAAGCGGTAGTGGGAGAAGGCCTTGTTGGCTTCAGCCATACGGTGCACGTCTTCACGCTTCTTGACGGCGGCGCCTTTGCCTTCGGCGGCATCCAGCAGTTCGCCGGCGAGGCGCAGGGCCATGGACTTCTCGCCGCGCTTGCGCGCGTAGTCCACCAGCCAGCGCATGGCCAGGGCATTACGACGGGACGGACGTACTTCGACCGGAACCTGGTAGGTAGCACCGCCGACACGGCGGGACTTCACTTCGACCAGCGGAGCGATGGCGTCGAGAGCTTTCTCGAAGAGTTCCAGGGGGTCACCTTTACTGCGCTCTTTGACCTTGTCCAGAGCACCGTAAACGATACGCTCGGCAACGGCTTTCTTGCCGCTTTCCATCACGTGGTTCATGAACTTGGCCAGAATCTGGCTTCCGTATTTCGGATCGGCCAGGATCTCACGTTTGGCCGCTACACGACGTCTTGGCATTGATAAGCCCTCAAACGGTCTTCAGGTTAGCCCGGGACTGCAACACTTTGGTTACGCGCCCGACCTTACTCTTATCGACTCAGCAAATAGGAAAAAACGATTACTTCGGACGCTTGGCGCCGTACTTGGAACGACCCTGCTTACGATCCTTGACACCCGAGGTGTCCAGCGAACCGCGCACGGTGTGGTAACGCACACCCGGAAGGTCCTTTACACGACCGCCACGGATCAGCACTACGCTGTGCTCTTGCAGGTTGTGACCTTCACCACCGATGTACGAAGTGACTTCGTAGCCGTTGGTCAGACGCACACGGCACACTTTACGCAGTGCCGAGTTCGGCTTTTTCGGCGTGGTGGTGTATACGCGGGTGCATACGCCACGACGTTGCGGGCAGTTCTGCAGCGCCGGCACGTCGCTCTTGTCGACCATGCGCTTGCGCGGCTTACGCACCAGCTGGTTGATAGTTGCCATCTATAGCTCCACTGATTGTCTTACGACACTTAAACGAAATGGCAGAGCAAGCGCCCTGCCAATTTTCGGGGTACAAAATACTAAAGAGCTTCCAGCACCCCGTCAAGACAAAGCCCCGGCTGTCAAGACAGCCAGGGCTTCGGTCAAGGCTTAGTTGCCACTCAGGTTGAGCGCTTCGGCCAGTGCTGCTTCGGCTTCGCTGGCGCTCACACGCTGCGGTTTGCCGAGTTCGCGCTGACGCTTGCGCTCGCTGTGGTAGGCCAGGCCGGTACCGGCCGGGATCAGGCGACCGACCACCACGTTTTCCTTCAGGCCGCGCAGGAAGTCGCGCTTGCCGGTGACCGCCGCCTCGGTGAGGACGCGGGTGGTCTCCTGGAAGGAGGCCGCGGAGATGAACGACTCGGTCGACAGAGAGGCCTTGGTGATACCCAGCAGGACGCGCTCGTACTTGGCCGGGAACTTGTCCACGGTGGCCAGCACTTCGTTCTCTTCCAGCACCTGGACCAGTTCGACCTGGTCGCCCTTGATGAAGGAGGAGTCGCCCGACTCGGCCACTTCGACCTTGCGCAGCATCTGCCGCAGGATGGTCTCGATGTGCTTGTCGTTGATCTTCACGCCCTGCAGGCGGTACACGTCCTGGATCTCGTTGACGATGTACTTGGCCAGCGAGCTGACGCCGAGCAGACGCAGGATGTCGTGCGGGTTGCTCGGGCCGTCGGAGATCACTTCGCCGCGGCTTACCTGTTCACCTTCGAACACGTTCAGGTGACGCCACTTCGGAATCAGCTCCTCGTACGGATCGCTACCGTCGGTGGGGGTGATGACCAGGCGGCGCTTGCCCTTGGTTTCCTTGCCGAAGGAGATGGTGCCGCTGATTTCCGCCAGGATCGAAGGCTCTTTCGGACGACGAGCCTCGAACAGGTCGGCAACGCGCGGCAGACCACCGGTGATGTCGCGGGTCTTCGACGTTTCCTGCGGGATACGCGCGATAACGTCACCGACACGCACCTTGGCACCGTCGTTCAGGTTGACCAGGGCGTTGGCCGGCAGGAAGTACTGGGCCGGTACGTCGGTACCCGGCAGCAGCAGGTCCTTGCCCGCGGCGTCGATCAGCTTCACGGCCGGACGGATGTCCTTGCCGGAAGCCGGGCGATCCTTCGGATCCATCACCTCGATGTTGGTCAGGCCGGTGAGTTCGTCGGTCTGGCGCTTGACGGTGATGTTCTCTTCCATGCCGGCGAAGGCAACGGTACCGTCCATCTCGGTGATGATCGGGTGGGTGTGCGGGTCCCACTTGGCGACGATGGCGCCCGGGTCGACCTTGTCGCCTTCCTTGACCGAAATCACCGCACCGTACGGCAGCTTGTAGCGCTCGCGCTCGCGACCGAAGTCGTCGGCCACGGCCAGCTCGCCGGAACGCGATACCGCCACCAGCGCGCCGTCGGCACGCTCGACGTGCTTCAGGTTGTGCAGGCGGATGGTGCCGCCGTTCTTGACCTGGACGTTGTCCACGGCGGAGGTCCGGCTGGCCGCACCACCGATGTGGAAGGTACGCATGGTCAGCTGGGTACCCGGCTCACCGATGGACTGGGCGGCGATGACGCCGACCGCTTCACCGATGTTGACGCGGTGGCCACGGGCCAGATCGCGGCCGTAGCACATGGCGCAGATGCCATGGCGGGTTTCGCAGGTGATCGGCGAACGCACCACGACTTCGTCGACGCTCATCTGCTCGAGGAAGTCGACCCACTTCTCGTCGATCAGGGTGCCGGCCGGGACGATGACGTCATCGCCACCGGGCTTGAACACGTCACGCGCGATCACGCGGCCGAGCACGCGCTCGCCCAGCGGCTCGACGACGTCGCCGCCTTCGATGTGCGGGGACATGACCAGGCCATGCTCGGTGCCGCAGTCGATCTCGGTCACCACCAGGTCCTGGGCCACGTCGACGAGACGACGGGTCAGGTAACCGGAGTTCGCGGTCTTCAGTGCGGTATCCGCCAGACCTTTACGCGCACCGTGGGTGGAGATGAAGTACTGGAGTACGTTCAGGCCTTCACGGAAGTTCGCGGTGATCGGCGTCTCGATGATCGAGCCGTCCGGCTTGGCCATCAGGCCACGCATGCCGGCCAGCTGACGGATCTGGGCCGCGGAACCCCGCGCGCCGGAGTCCGCCATCATGTACATGGAGTTGAAGGACTCCTGGTCGACTTCCTTGCCTTCGCGGTCGATGACCTTCTCTTTCGAGAGGTTGGCCATCATCGCCTTGGAAACTTCGTCGTTGGCCTTCGACCAGAGGTCGATCACCTTGTTGTACTTCTCGCCCTGGGTTACCAGGCCGGAGGCGTACTGGCTCTCGATCTCCTTCACTTCCTCGGTGGCGGCGTTGATGATGCGCGCCTTCTCGTCCGGGATGACGAAGTCGTTCACGCCGATCGACACACCGGAGATGGTCGAGTAGGCGAAGCCGGTGTACATCAGCTGGTCGGCGAAGATGACGGTGTCCTTCAGACCCACCACGCGGTAGCAGTGGTTGATCAGCTTGGAGATCGCCTTCTTCTTCATCGGCTGGTTGACCACGTCGAACGGCAGGCCTGCCGGCACGACCTGGAACAGCAGGGCACGGCCGACGGTGGAGTCGACGATGCGGGTGTTGGCGACCAGTTGGCCGTCCTCGCCCTTGACCTTCTCGTTGATGCGCACTTTCACGCGGGCGTGCAGGGATACCTGGCCGCTGCGGTAGGCGCGGTCGACTTCCTGCAGGTCGGCGAAGGCCATGCCCTCGCCTTTCGCGTTCACGGCTTCACGGGTCATGTAGTACAGACCCATCACCACGTCCTGCGACGGCACGATGATCGGCTCGCCGTTGGCGGGCGAGAGGATGTTGTTGGTGGACATCATCAGCGCGCGCGCTTCCAGCTGGGCCTCGAGGGTCAGCGGGACGTGGACGGCCATCTGGTCACCGTCGAAGTCGGCGTTGTACGCCGCGCAAACCAGCGGATGCAGCTGGATCGCCTTGCCTTCGATGAGCACCGGCTCGAACGCCTGGATGCCCAGACGGTGCAGGGTCGGCGCGCGGTTCAGCAGCACGGGGTGTTCGCGGATGACTTCGGCGAGAACGTCCCAGACCTCGGGCAGCTCGCGCTCGACCATCTTCTTCGCGGCCTTGATGGTGGTGGCCATGCCACGGGCTTCGAGCTTGCCGAAGATGAACGGCTTGAACAGCTCGAGGGCCATCTTCTTCGGCAGACCGCACTGGTGCAGGCGCAGGGTCGGGCCTACGGTGATCACCGAACGGCCGGAGTAGTCCACGCGCTTGCCGAGCAGGTTCTGACGGAAGCGACCTTGCTTGCCCTTGATCATGTCGGCCAGGGACTTCAGCGGGCGCTTGTTCGAGCCGGTGATGGCACGGCCGCGGCGGCCGTTGTCCAGCAGGGCATCGACGGCTTCCTGCAGCATGCGCTTTTCGTTGCGCACGATGATGTCCGGCGCGGCCAGGTCGAGCAGGCGCTTCAGACGGTTGTTACGGTTGATCACCCGGCGGTACAGATCGTTCAGATCCGAAGTCGCGAAGCGGCCGCCATCCAGCGGAACCAGCGGACGCAGGTCCGGCGGCAGCACCGGCAGGACGGTCAGCACCATCCACTCCGGATGGTTGCCGGAGCCCTGGAAGGCTTCCATCAGCTTCAGGCGCTTGGACAGCTTCTTGATCTTGGTTTCCGAGTTGGTCTGCGGAATCTCTTCGCGCAGGCGGCCGATCTCGTGGTCCAGGTCGATCTGGTTGAGCAGCTCGCGGACGGCCTCGGCGCCCATGCGCGCGTCGAAGTCGTCACCGAACTCTTCGAGGGCTTCGAAGTACTGCTCGTCGTTCAGCAGCTGGCCCTTCTCCAGGGTGGTCATGCCCGGGTCGATCACCACGTAGCTCTCGAAATAGAGCACGCGCTCGATGTCACGCAGGGTCATGTCCAGCAGCAGGCCGATACGGGACGGCAGGGACTTCAGGAACCAGATGTGGGCGACCGGCGAGGCCAGCTCGATGTGGCCCATGCGCTCGCGGCGCACCTTGGCCAGCGCGACTTCCACGCCGCACTTCTCGCAGATCACGCCACGGTGCTTCAGGCGCTTGTACTTACCGCACAGGCACTCGTAGTCCTTCACCGGGCCGAAGATCTTGGCGCAGAACAGGCCATCGCGCTCCGGCTTGAAGGTACGGTAGTTGATGGTCTCCGGCTTCTTAACTTCGCCGAACGACCAGGAACGAATCATCTCGGGCGACGCCAGACCAATACGGATGGCATCGAACTCCTCGATTTGACCCTGGTTTTTCAACAGATTGAGCAAGTCTTTCAAGGCCTTTCCTCCTCACGGACCCGGTGCGGCGGCTGACCGCCGCACCGTTCTAGCGTCACGTGTTATTCGGTTTCCAGTTCGATATCGATGCCGAGCGAGCGGATCTCTTTGATCAGCACGTTGAAGGACTCGGGCATGCCGGCCTCCATGCGGTGATCCCCGTCCACGATGTTCTTGTACATCTTGGTACGGCCGTTCACGTCGTCCGACTTCACGGTCAGCATTTCCTGCAGGGTGTAGGCGGCGCCGTAGGCTTCCAGCGCCCAGACCTCCATCTCCCCGAAACGCTGGCCACCGAACTGCGCCTTGCCACCCAGCGGCTGCTGGGTGACCAGGCTGTAGGAGCCGGTGGAACGTGCGTGCATCTTGTCATCGACCAGGTGGTTCAGTTTGAGCATGTACATGTAGCCGACGGTGGTCGGACGCTCGAACTGGTTGCCGGTGCGGCCGTCGAACAGGCGCATCTGGCCGCTCTCCGGCAGGTCGGCCAGCTTCAGCATGGCCTTGATCTCGCGCTCCTTGGCACCGTCGAACACCGGGGTAGCCATGGGCACGCCGCCCTTGAGGTTGTTGGCCAGAGCGACGATCTCGTTATCGGACAGCTCTTCCAGGCTTTCCTGGCGGCCACCGATCTCGTTGTAGATCTCGTTCAGGAACTGGCGCAGCTCGGCGATCTTGCGCTGCTCTTCGAGCATGCGGTTGATCTTCTCGCCCAGGCCCTTGGCCGCGAGGCCCAGGTGGGTTTCGAGGATCTGGCCGACGTTCATCCGCGAGGGTACGCCCAGCGGGTTCAGAACGATGTCCACCGGCGTGCCGTTGGCGTCGTGCGGCATGTCTTCGACCGGCATGATCACCGAGACCACGCCCTTGTTACCGTGACGGCCGGCCATCTTGTCGCCCGGCTGGATGCGGCGCTTGATGGCGAGGTAGACCTTGACGATCTTCAGCACGCCCGGCGCCAGGTCGTCGCCCTGCTGCAGCTTGCGCTTCTTGTCCTCGAACTTGTCGTCGAGCATCTGACGGCGGTCGCTGAGGTAGGCCTGGGCCTTCTCCAGCTGCTCGTTCAGGGCGTCTTCGGCCATGCGCAGCTTGAACCACTGGCCGCGCTCGAGGCCGTCGAGGTACTCGTCGGTGATCTCGGTGCCTTTCTTCAGCGCCGGGCCGCCATCGGCGACGGCGCCGACCAGGGCCGAACGCAGACGCTCGAAGGTGGCGCCTTCGACGATGCGGAACTCTTCGTTGAGGTCCTTGCGGATCTCGTCCAACTGCATCTTCTCGATGGACAGGGCGCGGCTGTCGCGCTCCACGCCGTCGCGGGTGAAGACCTGGACGTCGATCACGGTGCCCTTGGTGCCGGTCGGCACGCGCAGGGAGGTGTCCTTCACGTCGGACGCCTTCTCACCGAAGATCGCACGCAGCAGCTTCTCTTCCGGGGTCAGCTGGGTCTCGCCTTTCGGGGTGACCTTGCCGACCAGGATGTCGCCGGCCTGCACTTCGGCGCCGACGTAGACGATGCCGGCTTCGTCCAGCTTGTTCAGCGCGGCCTCACCCACGTTCGGGATGTCCGCGGTGATTTCTTCCGGGCCGAGCTTGGTGTCACGGGCGACGCAGGTCAGTTCCTGGATGTGGATCGTGGTGAAACGATCTTCCTGGACCACGCGCTCGGACAGGCAGATGGAGTCTTCGAAGTTGAAGCCGTTCCAGGGCATGAACGCGACGCGCATGTTCTGGCCCAGGGCCAGTTCACCCATGTCGGTGGACGGACCGTCGGCGAGGATGTCGCCGCGGGCGATCACGTCACCCTTGCTGACCAGCGGACGCTGGTTGATGCAGGTGTTCTGGTTGGAACGGGTGTACTTGGTCAGGTTGTAGATGTCGACGCCGGCTTCGCCGGTCTCGACTTCGTCGTCCGCCACGCGCACCACGATACGGCTGGCGTCGACCGAATCGATCACGCCGCCGCGGCGGGCCACGACGCAGACGCCGGAGTCACGGGCGACGTTGCGCTCCATGCCGGTACCCACCAGCGGCTTGTCGGCGCGCAGGGTCGGAACGGCCTGACGCTGCATGTTCGAACCCATGAGCGCACGGTTGGCGTCGTCGTGCTCGAGGAACGGGATCAGCGAGGCAGCAACGGAAACGACCTGCTTCGGCGAAACGTCCATGAGGGTGACGTCTTCCGGCGCCTTCACGGTGAATTCGTTCAGGTGACGTACGGCGACCAGTTCGTCGATCAGGCGGCCCTGCTCGTCGAGGGTCGCGGACGCCTGGGCGATCACGTGGTCGGCCTCTTCGATGGCGGAGAGGAACACGATCTCGTCGCTGACCAGGCCTTCCTTCACCACGCGGTACGGGCTTTCCAGGAAGCCGTACTTGTTGGTGCGGGCGTAGGTCGCCAGGGAGTTGATCAGGCCGATGTTCGGACCTTCAGGGGTTTCGATCGGGCATACGCGGCCGTAGTGGGTCGGGTGTACGTCACGCACCTCGAAGCCCGCGCGCTCACGGGTCAGACCGCCCGGGCCGAGTGCGGAGACACGGCGCTTGTGGGTGATCTCGGAGAGCGGGTTGTTCTGGTCCATGAACTGCGACAGCTGGCTGGAGCCGAAGAACTCCTTGATCGCGGCAGCCACCGGCTTGGCGTTGATCAGGTCCTGCGGCATCAGACCTTCGCTTTCGGCCATGGACAGGCGTTCCTTGACCGCGCGCTCGACGCGCACCAGGCCCACGCGGAACTGGTTCTCGGCCATTTCGCCGACGCAGCGCACGCGACGGTTGCCCAGGTGGTCGATGTCGTCGACGATGCCCTTGCCGTTACGGATGTCGACCAGGGTACGCAGGACGTCGACGATGTCTTCCTTGCTCAGCACGCCCGGACCTTCGATCTCGGTGCGGCCGATACGGCGGTTGAACTTCATGCGGCCGACGGCGGACAGGTCGTAGCGCTCGGCGCTGAAGAACAGGTTGCCGAACAGGGTCTCGGCGGCTTCCTTGGTCGGCGGCTCGCCCGGGCGCATCATGCGGTAGATCTCGACCAGGGCTTCCAGCTGGTTGCCGGTGGAGTCGATCTTCAGGGTGTCGGAGATGAACGGGCCGCAGTCGATGTCGTTGGTGTACAGGGTTTCCAGGCGCACGACCTGGGCCTTGGCGATCTTCGCCAGGACGTCGACGGACAGCTCGGTGTTGCACTCGGCGATGATCTCGCCGGTAGCCGGGTGCACGACAGCCTTGGCCACGGTACGGCCAATGAGGTAGTCGAAGGGCACTTCCAGCTCTTTGATGCCAGCCTTTTCCAGCTGGTTGATGTGGCGCGCGGTGATACGGCGGCCCGCCTCGACGATGACCTTGCCGCTGGCGTCCTTGATGTCGAAGCTGGCGATTTCGCCGCGCAGACGCTGCGGCACCAGCTCCAGGCGCAGACCTTCGCCCTTGATGTGGTAGACGTTGGTCGCGTAGAAGGCATCGAGGATCTCCTCGGTGCTATAGCCCAGCGCGCGCAGCAGGACGGACGCCGGCAGCTTGCGGCGACGGTCGATACGGACGAACACGCAGTCCTTCGGGTCGAACTCGAAGTCCAGCCAGGAACCGCGGTAGGGAATGATGCGCGCGGAGTACAGCAGCTTGCCGGAGCTGTGGGTCTTGCCACGGTCGTGGTCGAAGAACACACCCGGGGAACGGTGCAGCTGGGAAACGATGACGCGCTCGGTACCGTTGATGATGAAGGTACCGTTCTCGGTCATCAGGGGGATTTCCCCCATGTAGACTTCCTGTTCCTTGATGTCCTTGATCGCTTTGCTCGACGACTCCTTGTCGAAGATGATCAGGCGCACTTTCACCCGCAGCGGGACGGCGAAGGTCACACCGCGCAGCACGCACTCCTTGACGTCGAAGGCCGGCTCACCCAGGCGATAACCGACGTATTCCAGGGCAGCATTGCCGGAATAGCTGATAATCGGGAAAACGGACTTGAAGGCCGCATGCAGACCGATGTCGCGGATCTGATCCTTGCTTGCACCTGCCTGCAGGAATTCGCGATAGGAATCCAGCTGGATGGCCAGCAAATACGGCACATCCATGACGTCCGGCAACTTGCTAAAGTCCTTGCGGATACGTTTTTTCTCAGTGTATGAGTAAGCCATCAGCGTTCCCCAGCTTGGTCACCTGCTTGTTTGGCCTCTCCCACGGGAGCAGCCGAAAAATCGTGCAAACCTGGCGTTTGCGCCACCCCTGAGGGTGGGAGTTTCCCGTTATGGGGGGGCCTGTCGGCACCCCACCCAGAACGGAAAAAGGCCGGTGGCAAAAGCCACCAGCCATCAGCCTGTCGCTTGACGCTCGGGCTGTAGACGCAAGGGGCGAGCTTACTTGAGCTCGACCTTGGCGCCAGCTTCTTCCAGGGCTTTCTTGGCAGCTTCGGCCTCTTCTTTCGAAGCGCCTTCCTTGACCACGCCCGGGGCGCCGTCAACGACAGCCTTGGCTTCTTTCAGGCCCAGGCCGGTCAGTTCACGAACGACCTTGATCACGTTCACTTTCTTGTCGCCGGCTTCGGCCAGGACGATGGTGAACTCGGTCTGCTCTTCGGCAGCGGCAGCGGCAACAGCCGGGCCAGCGGCAACAGCGGCAGCAGCGGTAACGCCGAACTTCTCTTCCATCGCCTTGATCAGTTCAACGATCTGCATGACGGACATTTCGGATACGGCGTTGATGATGTCTTCGTTGGTCAGAGCCATGACTCTAATTCCTGTATTGGGTGACGGCGCTCGCGCCATCGATTAAACAAAAAAGGTTTGAAAGCTACCGGTTGCCTTAGGCTGCGGTGGCTTCTTTCTGGTCACGAATTGCCGCCAGAGTACGAGCCAGCTTGCTGGTAGCGCCTTGGATCACGCTCATCAGCTGTGCAACGGCTTCGTTGTAGGTCGGCAGGGTTGCCAGAACGTCGATCTGATTGGCTGCGAGGAATTGACCCTCGAACGCGGCCGCCTTGATCTCGAACTTGTCCTGACCCTTGGCGAACTCCTTGAAGATACGAGCGGCAGCGCCCGGATGTTCGTTGGAGAAAGCGATCAGGGTCGGGCCCTTGAACGTGTCGTTGAGCACTTCGAACTGAGTGCCTTCAACGGCGCGCTTGAGCAGGGTGTTACGTACGACTTTCACGTACACACCAGCTGCGCGGGCCTCTTTACGGAGTCCGGTCATTGCGCCGACGGTCACGCCACGGGCATCAGCCACGACAGCGGACAGACCGGCTTTGGCAGCCTCGTTGACTTCAGCGACGATGGCCTTCTTGTCTTCGAGTTTGATTGCCACGGGTTTACTCCTGGATGTTACCGATACGTCCAGCCGGAGCCGGACGGCGTTTTGGTGTCTGATTCGGTCAACGAATCGGGAGCACCATCTGCGTAGGCTTGTGGTTTAAGGCTTGCGCCGCCTACGGTCTTGGACAGCCCCCGCCAGGCAGGGACCCCAATACCTGCGGGCGATGGGCCAGGCCCACCACCCGACTTTGTCTTATCAGCCTTCCAGGGAAGCCTGATCGATCTGCAGACCCGGGCCCATGGTGGTGCTCAGGGTCACGCGCTGAACGTACACGCCCTTGGAGGAGGCGGGCTTCAGGCGCTTCAGGTCAGCCAGCAGAGCTTCGACGTTCTGCTTCAGCTTGACCGGCTCGAAATCGATCTTGCCAACGGAGGCGTGGATGATGCCGTTCTTGTCGGTACGGAAGCGAACCTGACCAGCCTTGGCGTTCTTCACGGCAGTGGCTACGTCCGGGGTCACGGTACCGACCTTCGGGTTCGGCATCAGGCCGCGCGGGCCGAGAACCTGGCCCAGTTGACCAACGACGCGCATCGCGTCCGGGGAGGCGATGACCACGTCGTAGCTCAGGTCACCAGCCTTCATCTCGGCAGCCAGCTCGTCCATGCCGACCTTGTCGGCGCCTGCAGCCAGAGCGGCTTCGGCAGCCGGGCCCTGGGTGAAGACGGCGACGCGGACGCTCTTGCCGGTGCCGTTCGGCAGAACGGTGGCGCCACGAACGACCTGGTCGGATTTACGCGGATCGACGCCCAGGTTGATGGCGATGTCCACGGACTCCTTGAACTTGATGGTCGACAGCTCGGCCAGCAGTTTGGCGGCGTCTTCGAAACCGTATTGCTTGCCGGCCTCGATTTTCTCGGCGATAGCCTTTTGGCGCTTGGTCAGCTTAGCCATTACACACCCTCCACGTTGAGGCCCATGCTACGCGCGGAACCGGCGATGGTACGCACGGCCGCATCCAGGTCAGCTGCGGTCAGATCGGCCTGCTTGGCCTTGGCGATCTCTTCCAGCTGAGCACGGGTAACGGTGCCCACTTTCTGGCTGTTCGGGCGGCTGGAACCGCTGCTGATGCCAGCAGCTTTCTTCAGCAGCACGGAGGCCGGGGTGCTCTTGGTTTCAAAGGTGAAGCTGCGGTCGCTGTAAACGGTGATGATCACCGGAGTCGGCAGACCGGGTTCCATACCCTGGGTCTTGGCGTTGAACGCCTTGCAGAACTCCATGATGTTCACGCCGTGCTGACCCAGAGCCGGACCAACCGGCGGCGACGGGTTGGCTTGACCAGCCTTGACCTGCAGCTTGATGTAAGCCTGAATTTTCTTAGCCATTTGCTACTCCAGTTACGGGTTCGAACGCCCCAAGGGCTCCCCGGTTGCTTTCGCGTTTATCCCAATGACGACAAAACCCCGCAGCCTTTGGCTGCGGGGTGAGGGATGCGTTGTGCCGGTCAGACTTTCTCGACCTGGCTGAACTCCAGCTCCACCGGGGTGGAGCGACCGAAAATGAGCACCGCGACCTGGATCCGGCTCTTTTCGTAGTTGACCTCTTCGACCACGCCATTGAAGTCCGCGAAGGGACCATCGATGACGCGAACGGTTTCGCCCGGCTCGAAGAGCGTCTTCGGCTTGGGCTTGTCGCCACTGTCGGCGACGCGACGCAGGATGGCCTCGGCCTCCTTGTCGGTGATCGGAGCCGGCTTGTCGGCGGTACCGCCGATGAAGCCCATGACGCGAGGAGTGTCCTTGACCAGGTGCCAGGTACCCTCGTTCATCTCCATCTGGACCAGCACATAGCCGGGGAAGAACTTGCGCTCGCTCTTGCGCTTCTGGCCGTTACGCATCTCCACGACTTCTTCCGTGGGAACCAGAATCTCGCCGAACTCGTCTTCCATGCCGGCCAGCTTGACCCGCTCGATCAGCGAGCGCATGACATGCTTCTCGTAACCCGAGTAGGCATGCACAACGTACCAACGCTTAGCCACGGAACACCCTTAACCTACGATCATGGAAACCAACCAACCCAGCAGGGAATCGAGCCCCCACAGCAGCAGCGCCATAACCAGCACTACCGCGACCACGATCATGGTGGTCTGAGTCGTTTCTTGGCGAGTCGGCCATACGACCTTGCGAATCTCGGCACGCGCTTCTTTCGCCAGGGTGAAGAAGGCACGACCCTTGACGGTCTGCAGGGCCACGAAACCAGCGACAGCCGCCAGAACCAGGATACCGAGCACGCGATAAAGGAGCGGTTGAGCGGAGTAATACTGGTTGGCGACGACGCCGACCACGACAACCACTGCGACCAAGAGCCACTTCAAGATATCGAAACGCGACTCTTTGGCTTCTGCCTTCGCATTCATCTGCTGGGAATCCCGTTGAAGAAATGCCAAATTCCGTCGAGAAATTTGGCAGGCCAGGAGGGAATCGAACCCCCAACCTGCGGTTTTGGAGACCGCCGCTCTGCCAATTGAGCTACTGGCCTAGAACAAAGTCAGGCCGACCATTATGCCGGCCTGAGAGGGAAAGATCAATCGATTATTCGATGATCTTGGCAACCACGCCGGCGCCAACGGTACGGCCGCCTTCGCGGATCGCGAAGCGCAGGCCGTCTTCCATGGCGATCGGGGCGATCAGGGTGACGGTCATCTTGACGTTGTCACCCGGCATTACCATCTCGACGCCTTCCGGCAGCTCGCAGTTGCCGGTCACGTCGGTGGTACGGAAGTAGAACTGCGGACGGTAGCCCTTGAAGAACGGGGTGTGACGACCGCCTTCTTCCTTGGACAGCACGTACACTTCGCACTCGAACTTGGTGTGCGGCTTGATGGTGCCCGGCTTGGCCAGAACCTGGCCACGCTCCACGTCTTCACGCTTGGTGCCGCGCAGCAGGACGCCGACGTTCTCGCCAGCACGACCTTCGTCGAGCAGCTTGCGGAACATTTCCACGCCGGTGCAGGTGGTCTTGGTGGTCGGACGGATGCCGACGATTTCCACTTCTTCCTGGACCTTGACGATGCCGCGCTCGACACGACCGGTCACCACGGTGCCACGGCCGGAGATCGAGAACACGTCTTCGATCGGCATCAGGAAGGGCTGGTCGATGGCACGAACCGGCTCGGGGATGTAGGAGTCCAGGGTTTCCACCAGCTTGCGCACGGCGGAAACGCCCATCTCGTTGTCGTCCTGGCCGTTCAGGGCCATCAGCGCGGAACCAATGACGATCGGGGTGTCATCACCCGGGAAGTCGTAGGTGTTCAGCAGGTCGCGAACTTCCATCTCGACCAGCTCCAGCAGCTCGGCGTCGTCGACCATGTCGGCCTTGTTCAGGAACACGACGATGTAGGGAACGCCTACCTGGCGGGACAGCAGGATGTGCTCGCGGGTCTGCGGCATGGGGCCGTCGGCAGCCGAGCAAACCAGGATCGCGCCGTCCATCTGGGCAGCACCGGTGATCATGTTCTTCACGTAGTCGGCGTGGCCCGGGCAGTCTACGTGAGCGTAGTGGCGTACCGGCGAGTCGTATTCGACGTGCGAAGTGTTGATGGTGATACCACGGGCTTTCTCTTCCGGCGCGTTGTCGATCTGGTCGAAGGCGCGAGCGGAGCCACCCCAGGTCTCGGAGCAGACCTTGGTCAGAGCAGCGGTCAGAGTGGTCTTACCGTGGTCGACGTGGCCGATGGTGCCGACGTTGACGTGCGGTTTATTACGTTCAAACTTCTCTTTAGCCATTTTGACCGTCTCCCACTAGGAATTGAGAAAGCCGTATCACCGATAAAACAAAGGCAGATACTTTCATATCTGCCTTTGTTAAGTGGAGCTCATGAGCGGATTTGAACCGCTGACCTCACCCTTACCAAGGGTGTGCTCTACCAGCTGAGCTACATGAGCAAACATAAGCAGCAAGTCTGGAGCGGGTAGCGGGAATCGAACCCGCATCATCAGCTTGGAAGGCTGAGGTTCTACCACTGAACTATACCCGCGGAGCCTGACGCTCACGCTTGAAACTGGTGGAGGGGGAAGGATTCGAACCTTCGAAGTCTGAGACGTCAGATTTACAGTCTGATCCCTTTGGCCGCTCGGGAACCCCTCCGAGTGAGGCGGCATTCTACAGAGTGCCACCGCGTTGTCAACAGTTTTTTCTTTAAAAACTTGAGCTTAGCTCTTCGACAACGGCTTCTAGAAATTCCCCTTTCAGGTCCCCCCTTCGAAGCGGGCGCCATTCTATGCAAACTATTCGGAGGTTGCAACGCTTTTGCACGGCATTGTTTGCCTTTGCAATTCGGGGAAGTCCACGACCAGCTGACGCAGCAGACTGTCGTCCGCCAGGCGCCGGCTCTCGGGGGCGACCTGCACCCAGAACTCATGGCGGTTGCGCCCCAG
The DNA here is from genome assembly GCF_900187975.1 of Pseudomonas delhiensis. Classification (GTDB taxonomy): domain Bacteria; phylum Pseudomonadota; class Gammaproteobacteria; order Pseudomonadales; family Pseudomonadaceae; genus Pseudomonas; species Pseudomonas delhiensis. The sequence goes on from NZ_FZPC01000024.1 coordinate 116,921, forward strand.
TTCCCGCACCAGGGCGTCGTAGCCGGCGGTCTTCAGACGCTCGACGACCCCGTCGGCCGAATCCTTGTTCTGGAAGATGCCCAGGGAAATGCCGTCGGCCAGGTCGCCCTCGGTGATGATGTAGCTGTCGATCTTGCGCGCCTGCAGTTCGCGCAGTTGCCAGAGCGAGGCCTGGCGCGACGCCAGGGGCGGCAGGTAGACCCAGTAGTCGGTTCCGGCGGCGGCGTCGACCTTCTGCCGGCTCACGTGCATGTCAAGGCTGGTGAGGCGCTGCTCGAGCGCCCTGGCCCGGTTCTCGTCGGAGAAGGGGCCGAAATAGAGGCATGCGCTCTCCTGCGCCGGCGGCGGCGCGGCCGCCTCCGACTGCCGCCGCTGCGCGGACTCCGGCGACTCGCTGAGCAGGCGGATGTTCTTCTGCTCGCTGCGGTACAGGCTCAGGGGCGCGATCTCCTTCGCCCGCAGGGGCGCCTGTTGCTGATGCCAGATGAAGTAGAAGGCGTTCAGTACCAGGAGGAACAGAAAGAACCAACGCATGAGAGGCACTACTCCAGCGGGCAGGCGATGGCCAGCCCGGTAAAGACCAGGTCCGGAAGGATCCGCGCCTGGGGCAGTTCGTCCTTGACCAGTTCGGCGTCTCCGCCGGTGAGGAACACGGCGCAGTCGCCGCCGAGCAGCTCGCAGGCCAGGTGATATTGCTCGCGCACGAAGCCACGCAGCATCAACAGGCAGCCCCGCTCTACCGCTTCGGCGGTCTCACGCCCCGGCGACAATCCCTGCAGGGCTTCGCGAGCCGCAGCGTCGTCGTAGCGGATACGCCGGGTATGGGTGCGCAGCTGGCTGCGCATCAAGGGCATGCCCGGGCAGATATAGCCCCCCAGGTGCTGCCCGGCCGCGTCCACCAGGTCGGAGGTGACCGCGGTGCCCAGGTCCAGCACCAGGCACGCACCGCCCGCCAGCTTGTAGCCGGCCACCAGGGCCACCCAGCGATCCAGGCCGAGCCGCTGGTATTCGCGATAGCCATTGCGGACACCGGCCAGGATCTCGGCCGGTTGCGCGATGCTGGCGGCGATGCCGAAAGCGTCATTCAGCGCCTGCACGAGCGACGCCGTCTCCTGCTCGCTGCGTACGCTGACCAGGCGGCAATGACGAAGCGCGAGCCCCTCGCAGCCACGCAGCCGCTCGAGCAGCGCGGCGTCGGAGTCCGCGACGCCGGAGGCGACGGTCGTCAGCTCCGCGATGCGGATCACCCGCCATTTGATCAGGCTATTGCCACAGTCCAGTTCAAGAATCATCAGACAACCTCAGGCTCAACTCGCCCCCGCTGAAGCGGCTTTCCACGCCATCGACCTCGAGGCGCAACGCCCCCTGCTCGTCGATCCCCAACGCACGGCCGACGACACGCCTGGCAGCGGTCGAAAGCACGACATCGCGCCCCTGCCACAGATGGAAGGACTCCCACTCCCGCTGGCTGGCCGCGAAGCCCTGTTCGCGATGGCGAGCCAGGTGCCACTCCAGCTCCCTGCTCAGCGCGGCGAGCAGTTCGTTGCGATCCACCGGACGCCCCGCGGCCTCGCGCAAGGACGTCCAGGGCTGGTCGATACCTTCCGCGGCACGCATGTTCACATTGATGCCGATGCCGATGGCCACGCTGCACAGGTCCGCGGGGTCGCCGGTCAGCTCCAGGAGGATGCCGGCCAGCTTCTTGCCGTCGAGCAGAATGTCGTTCGGCCACTTCAGGCCGACACCGGCAATGCCGAACGACTGGATGGCGCGCACCACGGCAAGGCCGACGACCAGGCTCAACCCCTCCAGCTCCTTGGGCCCGCCTCTCACGGAGATGCCCAGGGTGCAATAGAGGTTGGCACCGAACGGGCTCACCCAGGCGCGCCCGCGCCGCCCCCGCCCCGCCGTCTGCCGCTCGGCCACCACGGCGAAGGGCGTAGCGGCACCGGCATCCAGGCGGCGCATGACTTCGGCATTGGTCGAGTCGACCGAGAACAGCACGTCCAGCGGCCAGGGCGCCCCCACCCGCTGCGGCTCGATGGCCACCAGCGGCTCCGCCAGGCGATAGCCACGACCGCGTACGGACTGCACTTCCAGCCCGAACTCGCTCTCCAGGCCCTGCAGGCGCTTCCAGACGGCACTGCGACTGACACCCAGCGCCGCCCCCAGCTCCTCGCCGGAATGGAATCGACCATCGCCCAGCAATTTCAGCAATGTCTGCATATCGCGTCCCGCCACAATAAGGCACGCATGATATAGAGGCGCTTTCCGCTTGCCTATGCACTAGCGGCGGGCGAAACGATGGGAGACGCCCGGAATCGGGCAATGGGCCGGATAGATATCGGAAAGACCGGAAGCAAGCATCGCCGGCCTGCCGGCCGGATCGCGGACGGAGTCCTACGGGTACATGGCGCACAGGGTAACTGTAGGAGCGGGCCCTGCCCGCGATTCGCGCGCAGGGCGCGCTCCTACAGGGGAAGGGTTTTCCCC
>NZ_FZPC01000025.1 GCF_900187975.1 Pseudomonas delhiensis
AACCGCATCAACTTCCGCGGCAACACCAAGACCGAAGACCAGGTGCTGCGCCGCGAGATGCGCCAGATGGAAGGCGGCTGGGCCAGCACCTACCTGATCGACCAGTCCAAGCAGCGCCTGGAGCGCCTGGGCTACTTCAAGACGGTCAACGTCGAGACCCCGGCGGTGCCCGGCACCGACGACCAGGTGGACGTCAACTACAGCGTGGAAGAACAGCCCTCCGGCTCCATCAGCGCCAGCGTCGGCTTCTCCCAGAGTTCCGGGCTGATCCTCGGCGGCTCCATCAGCCAGAGCAACTTCCTCGGCACCGGCAACTACACCAGCATCGGCCTGACCCGCTCGGACTACCAGACCAGGTACAACTTCGGCTTCACCAACCCCTACTTCACCAGCGACGGCGTCAGCCTGGGCTACAACCTGTTCTACCGCAGCACCGACTACAGCAAGTACTACGACGACGATGACGAAGTGTCGTACTACTCCATCGACAGCTTCGGCGCCGGCGTCAGCATCGGCTACCCGATCAGCGAGACCTCGCGCCTGACCTACGGCCTGACCCTGCAGCACGACGACATCACCCCCGGCACCTACAGCGCCGACGAGATCTACGACTTCATCTCCCGCGAGGGCAGCACCTTCAACAACCTCAAGGCCTCCATCGGCTGGTCCGAATCCACCCTGAACAAGGGCGTGATGGCCACCCGCGGGCATTCCCAGAGCCTCACGCTGATGGCCACGGTGCCGGGCAGCGACCTGAGCTTCTACAAGGTCGACTACAGCGCCCAGGCCTTCCTGCCGGTGAGCGACCGCACCGCCATCCGCCTGCACACCCAGCTGGGCTACGGCAACGGCTACGGCTCCACCGACGGCCTGCCGTTCTACGAGAACTACACCGCCGGCGGCCTGAGCTCGGTGCGCGGCTTCAAGGACGGCACCCTGGGCCCGCGCAGCACCCCGGCCACCGGCGACTACGCCAGCGCAGGCCAGGCCTACTATTCCGACCGCGACGCGGAAGTGTTCGGCGGCAACATCCTCATCACCGGTGGCGTCGAGTACCTGTTCCCGCTGCCCTTCATCAAGGACCAGAGCCAGCTGCGCAGCACGCTGTTCTGGGACACCGGCAGCGTCTTCGCCGACAAGTGCTACCTGTCCACCACCCAGGGCTGCGGCAGCGTCAGCCTCGACCAGATGGCCATGTCCATGGGCGTCGGCCTGACCTGGCAGAGCCCGCTGGGCCCGCTGAGCTTCAGCCTGGCCACGCCGCTGAAGAAACCCGACGGCGCCGAGACCGAGGTGTTCCAGTTCTCCCTCGGGCAGACCTTCTGAGCCCGGAATTACCCGCCTTTACCCTGGCTTAACCCAAGTTCACAGTCGCCCTCCCTATGCTGGCGGCACCTGTTCCGGCGGCCCCGCGGCCGCCGCCCTGCCACTCGACCCCGGGGACGACCATGGGCCAGACCGACCACGGCGCGCTGCGCGAGGAAGTACCGCTGCAACTGCTGCACGACGTGCAGCAGCAGCTGCAACGCATCCTCGGCACGCACTTCACCGCCACCCTCGCCGCCGGCGGCGCCAGCCACTACCAGCTGTCCATCCGCCACCACCCCAGCGACCTGTCGCTGGAGCACCGTGGCAGCGTGGCGCCGCCCTTCATCGAGGAACTCTTCGCCCTGGCCTGGCGCATGAAGGCCATGCTCGAATCCGCCGAACTGCAATCCATGGACGAACCCGGCCCGGTGCGGCGCCTGGCCTGGATCAGCGAACTGACCTGCCCCGCCGAGCTGCAACGGGTGGCCGCCAGCCTCTACCCCGCGGCGCGGGTGTTGAGGTGTTCTTCCCGGGGGTGAACCGATGCACCGATACCCACGAACCGAGTGCCAGCGGAGGGTCCGGTGCGGTCGGTGGGCCAATCGCGGACGGAGTCCGCTCCTACGACCGTGCTACCTGGAACCGTAGGAGCGGACCTTGTCCGCGATTCGGCGGATAACGCCGTAGGCGTTATGCGCCCTACGGGTTTCCAGAAAAACCTCCGAGCGCACCGGAACGCCCCTTCAGAAGGCCGAGCGAAACCGGCGCTCAGGAGGCCATGCGACATGGATGTCGCGAGAGCCCCGATGGGCTACAGGGACGTACCCTCGGGGCGGGCCTCCGTGGCGGGGGAATTCGTGAGGGTAGCCCGGCTTCATCGGGCCCATATGCGGGGCAAGCCTTTTTGGTTCCTTTTTGCGGGGGTGGCCTTCCACCGTTTGACAAAAGGGACTCGCCCGAGGGGGCGAAACAAGAGACATCCGAGCACTCGGAGCGGCGCGCTACACCAAGCCCCCAAGCCAATTGGGTTCCCGCGTTCGCGGGCATGACGAGGTTGAGGGCGGAGTGCGAGTCCAAGGTTCGCGAGCAAGCTCGCTCCTACGAAGAGCATCTCGGCGCGGGCGCGAGACAGTTGCTCCTACGAACGTATCTCCCGGCGGCGGCTGTGCCTTGGATCGACGCCGTTCCCTCTCCCCAACCCTCTCCCGCAAGCGGGAGAGGGGGCTGTCCGGCATGGGCGGGAAATCCGGCGTCGACCTGTAGGAGCGGGCCCTGCCCGCGATTTGCGCGCAGGGCGCGCTCCTGCATGGGAATGGCGCCGGTGGATCCGGCTATCGCGGACAAGGTCCGCTACGAACGTATCTCCCGGCAGCGGCTGTGCCTTGGATCGATGTCGCCCCCTCTCCCGCATGGGCTGAGAAAGGTTGTGGCGCCGTAGGATGGCGTTGAGCGAAGCGATACCCATCGCCATGGCCGCCTGGGTTTCGCAAAGGCCCACCCCATTACGAAGAGCAGCCGGGCTCGCGCTTCGCCCGCGGCATCTCGATGCCGTGCTGCTTCACCCGCCGGTACAGCGTCGCCCGCGAGATGCCCAGGGCCTGGGCCGCGGGCCCCGGCTGCCAGCGGTGGCGCACCAGGGCGTCGAGCAGGGCCTGGCGTTCCGGGCTGGCGGGAGCTTCGTGGGCCGGCTGGGCGGTGGCGCCGCGCAGTTCCTCGGGCAGGTCTTCCAGGCGGATGCTTTCGCCGGGGCAGATGGCGCAGGCGTAGCGCAGCACGTGGCGCAGCTGGCGCACGTTGCCCGGCCAGCGGTAGCCCAGCAGGCGTTCCAGCGCGGCCTCGCCCAGGCCCAGGCGCAGCCTGCAGCGTGAGGCTTCCTCGTCGAGGATGCGGTTGATCAGCGCCAGCTTGTCGCTGCGCTCGCGCAGCGGCGGCAGTTCGAAGCGCGCGCCGCTGAGGCGGAAGTACAGGTCCTCGCGGAATTCGCCGGCGGCCACCAGGGCCGCCAGGTCGCGGTGGCTGGCGCAGATCACCTGGATGTCCACCGCCTGCCGCCGGGCCGCGCCCAGCGGCGCCACCTCGCCTTCGGCCAGCACCCGCAGCAGGCGCGTCTGCAGGGCCAGGGGCATGTCGCCGATCTCGTCGAGGAACAGGGTGCCGCCGTCGGCCTGCTGCAGCAGCCCGCGCATGCCCTTACGCTCGGCGCCGGTGAAGGCGCCGGCGACGTAGCCGAACAGCTCGCTCTCGATCAGGCTCTCGGGAATGGCCGCGCAGTTCAGTGCGACGAAGGGCTTGTCGCGCCGCGCGCTGGCCTCGTGCAGCTGGCGGGCGAAGACTTCCTTGCCGGCGCCGGTCTCGCCGTGGACCAGCACCGGCAGGTTGCGATCCTTCACCCGCACCGCCAGGCGCAGGCTCTCGGCCACGCGCGGGTCGAGCCGGGTGGCGTCCGTGGCCGGCATGGCCACGCTGACCGCGCGCTTCGGCGCGCTCAGGCGCACGTGCAGGCCGTGCTCGGCGACGTGGCGCGGGCTTTCGTCGGCGGCGGCGCGCAGCAGGTCGAGGTCGAAGACTTCGCCGATGTGCTGCGGCAGTTGCCCGTAGCGCGCCTGCAGGTAGCGCCGCGCCTCCGGGTTCAGCGCCTGCAGGCGGCCGTCGGCGTCCCAGGCGAACAGGTAGTCCGGCTGGCTGTCGACGTAGCCGGGCGCCGCGTGCGCGCGCAGCACCCACTGGCCGCGGGTGCTGTGCATGAAGAAGGCGTTCTCGATCTGCCGCGCGCTCTGCACCGTCATCTGGCGGATCAGGTGCTGGCTGCGGCGGTCGTCCGGGGATTCCACGGCGGACACGTCGAGCACCCCGAGCAGTTCGCCCCAGGGGTCGAACACCGGCGCCGCCGAGCAGGTCAGGCCGATGAAGGCGGCGCGGAAGTGGTCGCGCTTGTGCACTGTCACCGGCACGCCGTTGGTCAGCACCGCGGCCACCCCGCAGGTGCCCTCCTCGCCTTCCGACCAGCAGGTGCCCAGGTACAGCCCGGCGCGCCGGCAGTCGCCGCGGATGGCGGATTCCACGCGGTAGTCGATGGTGCGGCCCTGGGCGTCGGTGAGCAGCACGCAGTAGTCGGCGTCGCGCACCTGGCCGTGCAGGCGCGAGACCTCCTCGCCGGCGATGCGCAGGAAGCTCTCGGCGCGCTCGCGGCATTCCCTGAGCACGCTCTGGCTGAGGATGCGCGGGCCCTGCAGCGAACCCGGGTCGAGGTGGTGCTGCTCCATCGACCGCCGCCAGGAGTCGAGGATCAGGTTCGGCACCGGGGCTTCGGGCTGGCGCCCGGCGTGGCGCAACACGCGGCTGACGCAGTCCACGTGGGCTTTCGAGTAGGCAGGCAGCATGGGGCCTCCACGGCTCGTTCCTTGTTCTTGTGCCGGTCATTTAAGCCCCGCGCCGCCGGCACCACAAGCGCCGCGGACGGCCGGCCCCCGGGTGAGACGCAGCGTCTCGGCGTCTCGCCGGGGCGCCGTGCAGGTTGACATGGCGCGTCTCACCCCGCGCCCCGCGAAACCACCCCGCAAGCTCGGGCGGGCCGCTCTGGCACGCGCCATTCCGCCCCGCGGGCCGCTCCCTGGCACCGCCCTTGCTCCAGCCCTGGCGACACCGGGACGCCGTCCCGCACCCCACAACAACAACCAGAGGTGCGTCATGTCCGTTACTGCCCCTTCGCAATTCTCCCTGGCCGGAAAGGTCGCGCTGGTCACCGGCGGTGGCCGCGGCATCGGCCAGGCCATCGCCGTCGACGGCGGCTTCTCGCTGTGAGCGCGGCCATGCCCCTGCGCGTCGGCATCATCGCCAACCCGGCCTCGGGCCGCGACCTGCGCCGGCTGACCGCCAACGCCGGGCTCTACTCCAGCACCGACAAGGCCGCGGTGGTGCAGCGCCTGCTCGGTGCCTTCGGCGCCACCGGGGTGGACGAGGTGCTGATGCCGCCGGACATGACCGGCATCGCCGCCGCCGTGCTCAAGGCCAGCGCCGGCCGCCACGCCCGCGACAGCCGCTGGCCGCGCCTGGAGTTCCTCGACATGCCGCTGCGCCAGGGCGTGGAGGACACCCGCCTGGCCGCGCGGATGCTGGCCGAGCGCGGCGTCGGCCTGGTCGCCGTGCTCGGCGGCGACGGCACGCACAAGGCGGTGGCCGCCGAGGTCGGCGACATTCCCCTGCTGTGCCTGTCCACCGGCACCAACAACGCCTTCCCGGAACTGCGCGAGGCCACCGGCGCCGGCCTGGCCGGCGGGCTCTACGCCGGCGGGCGCATCCCGGCGGAAATCGCCCTGCGGCGCAACAAGCGCCTGCGGGTGCGGCTGCCGGCGCGGGGCATCGACGAGATCGCCCTGGTGGAGGTCGCGGTCTCCCCGCTGACCTTCACCGGCGCCCGCGCCATCAGCCGCGCCGAGGACCTGGCGGAAATCTACGCCGCCTTCGCCGAGCCCCACGCCATCGGCCTGTCGTCGCTGTGCGGGCTGTGGAGCCCGGCGTCGCGGCGCTGCCCCCGCGGCAGCTGGCTGCGCCTGCACCCGCAGGCCGGCGAGGCGCTGCTGGCGCCCTTGGCCCCCGGCTTGCTGCAGGCCTGCGGCATCGTCGCCAGCGGCAGCCTGGAGCCCGGCGTGCCGCGCCTGCCGCTGCTGAGCGCCGGCACCCTGGCCCTGGACGGCGAACGCGAGATCGAGTTCGCCGCCAGCGACCGCCCCGGCATCACCCTCGAACTCGACGGCCCGCTGAGCATCGACGTCGAGGCCGCCCTGGCCTTCGCCGCCTGCCATCGCCTGCTGGCCGTTCCTGGCAAGCCCGTGAACCACCCTGGAGAACAACAAGATGTCCACGCTATCGACTGAGCAATTGCTCCACGCCTACCGTGTGATGCGCACCATCCGCGCCTTCGAGGAACGCCTGCACGTGGAATTCGCCACCGGCGAGATCCCCGGCTTCGTGCACCTGTACGCCGGCGAGGAAGCCTCCGCCGCCGGGGTCATGGCGCATCTGGACGACGAGGACTGCATCGCCTCCACCCACCGCGGCCACGGCCACTGCATCGCCAAGAGCGTGGACGTGTACGGGATGATGGCCGAGATCTATGGCAAGAAGACCGGCGTCTGCCAGGGCAAGGGCGGCTCCATGCACATCGCCGACCTGTCCAAGGGCATGCTCGGCGCCAACGGCATCGTCGGCGCCGGCGCGCCCCTGGCGGCGGGCGCGGCGCTGGCCGCCAAGCTGAAGGGCAACCGCGCGGTGGCGGTGGCCTTCTTCGGCGATGGCGGCTCCAACGAGGGCGCGGTGTTCGAGGCGATGAACCTGGCCTCGGTGTGGAACCTGCCGTGCATCTTCGTCGCCGAGAACAACGGCTATGCCGAGGCCACGGCCTCGAACTGGTCGGTGGCCTGCGACCACATCGCCGACCGCGCCGCCGGCTTCGGCATGCCCGGGGTGACGGTGGACGGCTTCGACTTCTTCGCCGTGCACGAGGCCGCCGGCGCCGCCATCGAGCGCGCCCGCGCCGGCGAAGGCCCGTCCCTGATCGAGGTGAAGCTGACCCGCTACTACGGCCACTTCGAAGGCGACGCCCAGACCTACCGCGCGCCCGACGAGGTCAAGCACTACCGCGAGACGCGCGACTGCCTGATGCAGTTCCGCGAGCGCACCACCCGCGCCGGCCTGCTCCAGGCCGCGGCCCTGGACGCCATCGACGCGGAAGTGGAAGCGAGCATCGAGGAAGCCGTGGCGCGCGCCAAGGCCGATCCCAAGCCCTCGCCCGCCGACCTGCTCAGCGACGTGTACGTCGCCTATCCCTGACATTCCCGCACCGAGCGCTTCCCCGTCACCCCCGCGAACGCGGGGGCCCAGCGACTCGGCCCAGAAGAACAATGAGAGGAGAGCCATCATGGCCAGAAAGATCAGCTACCAGCAGGCCATCAATGAAGCCCTGGCCCAGGAAATGCGCCGCGACCAGACGGTGTTCATCATGGGCGAGGACAATGCCGGCGGCGCCGGCGCGCCCGGCGAGGACGACGCCTGGGGCGGCGTGCTCGGCGTCACCAAGGGCCTCTACCACCAGTTCCCCGGCCGCGTGCTGGACACCCCGCTGTCGGAGATCGGCTACGTCGGCGCCGCCGTGGGCGCCGCCACCCGCGGCCTGCGCCCGGTGTGCGAGCTGATGTTCGTCGACTTCGCCGGCTGCTGCCTGGACCAGATCCTCAACCAGGCCGCCAAGTTCCGCTACATGTTCGGCGGCAAGGCGGTCACCCCGCTGGTGATCCGCACCATGGTCGGCGCCGGCCTGCGCGCCGCCGCCCAGCACTCGCAGATGCTCACCGCGCTATGGACGCACATCCCCGGGCTGAAGGTGGTCTGCCCGTCCTCGCCGTACGACGCCAAGGGCCTGCTGATCCAGGCCATCCGCGACAACGACCCGGTGATCTTCTGCGAGCACAAGCTGCTCTACTCGATGCAGGGCGAAGTGCCGGAGGAGCTGTACAGCGTGCCCTTCGGCGAAGCCAACTTCCTCCGTGACGGCGACGACGTGACCCTGGTGACCTACGGGCGCATGGTCCACCTGGCCATGGACGCCGCCGCCAGCCTGGCGCGCCAGGGCGTGTCCTGCGAGGTGCTGGACCTGCGCACCACCAGCCCGCTGGATGCCGACAGCATCCTCGAAAGCGTGGAGAAGACCGGGCGCCTGGTGGTGATCGACGAAGCCAACCCCCGCTGTTCGCTGGCCACCGATATTTCCGCATTGGTCGCCGAACAGGCCTTCGACGCCCTCAAGGGGCCGATCCGCCAGGTCACCGCGCCGCACACCCCGGTGCCCTTCTCCGACGCCCTGGAAGACCTGTACATCCCCAGCGCGGCGAAGATCGAGGCCACGGTGCTGGAGCTGGTGCAAGGGAGGAAGGTGGCATGAGCCGTATCCATACCCTGACCATGCCCAAGTGGGGCCTGTCGATGACCGAAGGCCGCATCGACGCCTGGCTCAAGCAGGACGGCGACACCATCGAGAAAGGCGACGCGGTGCTCGACGTGGAGACCGACAAGATCAGCAGCAGCGTCGAGGCGCCCTTCTCCGGCGTGCTGCGGCGCCAGGTGGCGCGCGAGGACGAGACGCTGCCGGTGGGCGCGCTGCTGGGCGTGGTGGTCGAGGGCGGGGCCAGCGAGGAAGAGATAGACGCGGTGGTGGAGCGCTTCCAGGCCGAATTCGTCCCCGGCGGCGACGGCGAGGCCGACAGCGGCCCGGCGCCGCGGAAGGTCGAGCTGGACGGCCGCGTGCTGCGCTACTTCGAGCGCGGCGAAGGCAGCGTCCCGCTGCTGCTGATCCATGGCTTCGGCGGCGACCTCAACAACTGGCTGTTCAACCACGAGGCGCTGGCCGCCGGGCGCCGCGTCATCGCCCTCGACCTGCCGGGCCACGGCGAGTCGGGCAAGGCGCTCGAGCGCGGCGACCTGGACGAGCTGAGCGGCGCGGTGCTGGCCCTGCTCGACCACCTGGACATCGAGCAGGCGCACCTGGCCGGGCATTCCATGGGCGGCGCCGTGGCGCTGAACACCGCGCGCCTGGCGCCCCGGCGGGTGCGCTCGCTGAGCCTGTTGGCCAGCGCCGGCCTGGGTGCCGAGATCAACGGCGGCTACCTGCAGGGCTTCGTCGAGGCCGGCAACCGCAACGCCCTCAAGCCGCAGTTGGTGCAGTTGTTCTCCGACGCGTCGCTGGTCACCCGGCAGATGCTGGAAGACATGCTCAGGTTCAAGCGCCTGGAAGGCGTGGACGCCGCGCTGCGCCAGCTCACCGGCAAGCTGTTCGCCGACGGCCGCCAGCAGGTGGACCTGCGCGGCGTGCTGGAGGCCGGCGGGTACCCGGCGCTGGTGATCTGGGGCGAGGCCGACGCCATCATCCCGGCCAGCCACGCCCAGGGCCTGAGCGCCGAGGTCCACGTGCTGCCGGCGCAGGCGCACATGCTGCAGATGGAGGCAGCCGAGGCGGTCAACGCCCTGCTGCTGGACTTCCTCGAACGCCATTGACCGACGAGGGCCCGGCCGCGCGGCCGGGCCCCGGGAGACGACCATGACAATCACCCCCAACAGCATGCGCGCGGCGGTCTGGCACGGGCGCAACGACATCCGCGTGGAAAGCGTGCCGCTGCCCGGCGAGCCGCCGCCCGGCTGGGTGCAGATCCGCGTGCACTGGTGCGGCATCTGCGGCTCGGACCTGCACGAGTACGTCGCAGGCCCGGTGTTCATCCCGGTGGAGGCGCCGCACCCGCTCACCGGCATCAAGGGCCAGTGCATCCTCGGCCACGAGTTCTGCGGCGAGATCGTCAAGCTCGGCGAGGGCGTCGAGGGCTTCGCCGCCGGCGAGGTGGTGGCCGCCGACGCCTGCCAGCACTGCGGCACCTGCTACTACTGCCGCCACGGCCTGTACAACATCTGCGAGAACCTGGCCTTCACCGGGCTGATGAACAACGGCGCCTTCGCCGAATGGGTGAACGTGCCGGCCAACCTGCTGTACAAGCTGCCCGACGGCTTCCCGGCCGAGGCCGGCGCGCTGATCGAGCCGCTGGCGGTGGGCATGCACGCGGTGAAGAAGGCCGGCAGCCTGCTGGGGCGCAACGTGGTGGTGGTCGGCGCCGGCACCATCGGCCTGTGCACCATCATGTGCGCGAAAGCCGCCGGCGCGGCCCAGGTGATCGCCCTGGAGATGTCCTCGGCGCGCAAGGCCAAGGCCCGTGAGGTCGGCGCCAGCCACGTGCTCGACCCCAACGAGTGCGACGTGCTGGCAGAGCTGCGCAAGCTCACCCATGGCCTGGGCGCCGACGTCAGCTTCGAGTGCATCGGCAACAAGCACACCGCCAAGCTGGCCATCGACGCCATCCGCAAGGCCGGCACCTGCGTGCTGGTGGGCATCTTCGAGGAGCCCAGCGCGTTCAACTTCTTCGAGCTGGTGGCCACCGAGAAGCAGGTGTTCGGCTCCCTGGCCTACAACGGCGAGTTCGCCGACGTGATCGCCTTCATCGCCGACGGCCGCCTGGACATCGCGCCCCTGGTGACCGGGCGCATCGAGCTGGAGCAGATCGTCGAGAAGGGCTTCGAGGAACTGGTGAACAACAAGGAGCACAACGTGAAGATCATAGTAACGCCACGGGCGGCCTGACCTCCGACCTTGGGCCGCAGGCGACGGCCCGGCCCCGACGCCAGGCTGGGGCTTTTTTATGGTATCCGGAGTGAGTTTCTGTGTGGCTTCAGGTCCGGCAGCCCTCTCCCCAGCCCTCGGCTGCGCGCCCCGCCCTGAAGGGAGAGGAGGCTTGTCCGTGCCGAGAGAAGGAATGGTTTCAGCCGGCAATCTCTGTGCTAGCCGGCTAACTCCAGAACATCAGCATCTGCCCAACGGTCCCCTCTCCCTTCAGGGAGAGGGTTAGGGAGAGGGGCTCTTGAGCAGGCTCAACCCAGCTCCCGCAGGCACTCCAGAGGCACCCATCCCGAATCCCCATCCCGGCAACACCAGGCCCATCCGCCGAGAACCCTGCCACCCACCAGTCTCTCCCCCACGTCCACATCCATCTCCCGCGCCGTATAGTCCTCCAGCGCCCGCCCGACGCCCTCGTCCACCCGCTCGAACACCTGCGCCGGCACCCAGCCTTCCCGCCCGGCAACCGCGCAGAAATACCAGTCGTCCCAGCCCTCGGGCCCCTCGTAGCGCTCGCCTACCTTCAGCGAGGCGCCCCTGGTAAAAGCAATTGGCTCCGGATACTCGCTACGGTGGGCCACCATGACCTCGTAGTGCATTGCGCGCTCCTTCGTCTGCTGTACGGCAGGCGATGGTACGCAGGGCAGCCCTCAAAGCGCATCGTGAAAGATGACACCCAATGTAAACCGCTCCCCCCAATGCAACCGGCTGACCCCATGCCGCATGTTCACCCGGTAATCCCCGCGCGCACCCCGCACCGGCCGCTGCGAGACGGCGAACACCAGCGCATCGCCCTGGCGCAGCGGCACCACCTCCACCCGCGACTGCATGCGCGGGCGCTGCTCGGTGAGGACGAATTCGCCACCGGTGAATTCCTCGTCCGGTTGCGACAGCAGGATGGCGACCTGCAGCGGGAAGGCCAGTTCGCCGTACAGGTCCTGGTGCAGGCAGTTGTAGTCGCCCGCGCCGTAACGCAGCAGCAGGGGCGTGGGCCGCAGCTGGCCGGCGGCGTGGCAGCGTTCGAGGAATTCGGCGTGCCGCGCCGGGTAGGCCGGGGCCAGGCCCAGGCGCTGTTGCCAGGCGTTGGCGATGCCCGCCAGGGGCGGATAGAAGGCTTCGCGCAGGGTCTGCAGCGGCGCCGGCAAGGGATAGGCGAAGTAGCGGTACTCACCCAGGCCGAAGCCGTGGCGGGCCATGACCACCCGGCTGCGGAAGGGCTGGTCGCGGGCATAGAGGGCGCGCAGCCATTGGCATTGGCGCCGGTCGAGCAGGCCGGGGACCCGGGCGTGGCCGTCGCTATCCAGCTGCGCGGCCAGGGCCGGCCAGTCCAGGGCGGCGATGCGCTCGGCGAGTGAGGGCATGGGCGGGCTCCGAGGGGCGATGCCGCCAGTCTAGGCAAGCGGCACGCCGGCGTGCGCCCCGATGCCGACTTTCAAACCCGGGGTTCGCGAGCAAGCTCGCTCCTACAGGGAACGGCGCTTGGCTCAACGCCACCCAACGAAAAGCGCCTCGGTGCGACGCTCGGTTCAATCGTCGCCGGGATGGTCCGCCAGGCCTTCCAGCTCGGCCCGTGCCACTGCGCGTTCGTCGAGCTTGCGGCGGGCCGCCTCGGGCAGGTCGGTGTAGCGGATCACGCCGCGCTCGACCAGTACGTTGACCACGTCTTCCAGCACGCGGATCACTTCCAGGTCGGAATGGCGCAGCAGGTCCAGCCGGCTGCGCACCTCGGTGCGCGCGTCCAGCCACTGGCCGAGCTCCTCGCTCTGGTAGGCCAGCGTGTCGTTCATGCCCTCGAAGGGCTGGGTCTCCACTCTCAACAGCCTTCCCTGCCCATCGCGTTGTACGTAAACCATGCGGATCAACCTAACCGTCATTGTCAAGGGTGCGGACGGACCGCTCCCGTCCGTCGTCAGCTACCTGGGACCGTCGATCGGCCCCGGGGTTCGGCGCAGCTTAACAAGGTCGGCTCAAGAAAGCAGGCTGACCACCGCGAAACGGCTCAGGTTGGCCTGGGCCACCACGGTGCGGGTCACCGCCGCGTAGCTGGAGCCGCTGTCGCGCACCAGGTTGAACACCGACGCCGCGTAGTCCTGCGCCCATTGCTGTTCGTCGCGGTCGGCCTGGCGGGCGAGGAACTCGCGGATCTCGCCCTGGCGCTGGCGCAACTGGTCGCGCAGGGTGCCGATGCGGTCCAGCGCGTCTATCACTTGGTCGAGCAGGTGGCGCAGCTCGCGCTGGTCGCTGCCGGCCAGGCTCTGCGGCAGGTCCAGCAGGCGCTGCTCGCGGGTCTGGGCGCGGCTGGCGCGGTCCCTGGCGAAGCGCTTGCCCTCCCCCTGCACGCTGAGCTGGCCGCCCTGCTTGCGCCAGTCGGCCTCGGCCATGGAGAAGGTCAGCTTGCCGTCGGCGTCGAGTTCCGCGCGGATGCCGCTGGACGCCAGGCCGATGTTGAAGCTGCGCAACAGCTGCTGGTCGCTCATGGCGTCGTCCAGCACCACCACGCCGGGTTCGCCCTGGGCGCGGCCGGCGCTGAACAGCAACGTCTCGCGGCCGCCGCTGCGGGCTTCGTCCAGGGTGGCCAGGCCGTCGATGGCGAAGCGGGTGCGCGCCGGTTCGTGCAGGTGCAGGTCGAGGTTGGCGTCCAGCCCGCCGGCGCTGCGCTCGCGGCGTTGCGCCAGCAGCTCGGTGGCCTGCCTGAGCGGTTGTTCCAGCTGCTTGCGGTTGCCGCCCTGGCCGCTGCCCAGCTCGCGGCCCAGGCTGAGCTTGAGCTGGTTGAGGCGCTCGGCCAGCTCGCCCAGGTAGCCCTCGGCGCTCTGCATGGCGCTGAGCTGCTGGTTGAGCTGGATGCTGAAGCCGGCGGCCTTGCCCACCCCGCGCTCGCCGGCCGGGGCCGTGGCGCTGCGCTTGCGCTGGCGCAGGTTGCGCTCGCCCACCGCCGGCGGCGCCTGGCGCGGCTGGCCATCGATGGCGGCGACCGCCGGGAAGGGGTTCTCGACCTTCATCGCGTCGCGCTCCTCAGAGCAGGCTGAACAGCGACAGGCCGTTGACCGTCAGGTAGGTCTTCTGCGTCGCCTGCAGGGCCAGCTTGTAGTTGCCCAGGTCGATGCTGGCCTTGCCGTAGTCCAGCGCCGAGAGGTCGCCCTCGACCTTCTGGTTGACCAGGGAGATGTCCTGGTTGCTGTTGTCCAGCAGGGTCAGGGTGTTCTGCCGCCCGCCCAGGTCGGTGATGGCCGCCAGCAGCTTGCCGTGGCTGTCGTCCAGCTGGTCGATGGTGGCGGCGATACTCTGCTGGATGGCCGGGTCGCTGCTGTCCAGGGCCGGATCCTGCAGCTTGGCCACCAGGGCGTGGAGGCCGTTGAGCAGGTCCATGCCGTTGCCGAACAGCGGGCGGATGGCGACGTTCTCGTCGACCATCACGCCGTTGGCCACCACCGCCTGGCGCGTCTTGTCGTTGCCGCTGGCGCTGTAGGTGCCGCTGGCCGCGTCGTAGGTCACCGCCGGCTGGTCGGTGAGGGTGCCGGAGAACAGGTAGCGGCCCTCCTCGTCCTTGACGTTGAGGTAGCTGACCAGGGTCTTCTCCAGGTTCGACAGCTCGCCGGCCATGGCGCCGAGCTGCTCCCTGGCGTTGGAGCCGTTGGCCGCCCAGAGCAGCAGGTCGCGGATGTCCAGCAGGGTGTCGGAGGTGGACTGCAGGTTGGTTTCCTGGATCGACAGGTTGCTCGACACCCCGGCGATGTTGCTGCCGTACTGGGCCAGGCTGGCCTCCGAACGCTGGATGCGCAGGATGCGCACCGCGGCGATGGGGTCGTCCGAGGGATGCTGGATGCGGTTGCTGCTGGACATCTGCTGCATCAGCTGCGACATCTTCTCGGTGTTGCGGCTCATCGAGTCCAGGAGGATGGCGGTGCTCTGCGAATTGGTGATGCGCATGGGGCGTCTCGTCGGGTGGCGGGCTACGGCGTTCAGAAGGCCGCGAGCATGCTGTCGAACAGGTCCTTGGCGGTGCTGATGACCTTCATGTTGGCCTGGTAGGCCTGCTGGTAGGTCATCAGGTTGACCGCCTCCTCGTCCAGGCTCACCGCGCTGACGCTGTCGCGCTGGTTCTGCGCCTGCTGCGTCACGGCCTTGGCGGTGTCCAGGTCGGCCTGGTTCTGCCGGCTGTCGCTGGCCACCCGGCCGATCAGCCCGGCGTAGGCGTCGTTGAGCGTCACGGCGTTGCCGTCGACGGTGATGACCTGGCTCTTCAGGTCGATCAGTTTCAGCAGGTTGCCGTTGTTGCCCTTCTCCCCGGCGCTGTCGGACAGCGCCAGTTCGGAAGGCTGCAGGCCGGTGAGGCTGAGCAGCTTGCCGGTGCTGCCGGCGTTGGCCTGCAGCAATGCCTGGCCGGGGTTGCCATTCAGGTCGTAGCCGCCGGCCAGGGTGGAGTTGACCAGGTCGGCCACCTGGGTGGCCATCTGCGCCAGGCTGTCGAGGTTCGGCCGCAGGGTCTGGTACTCGGTGTCGTACAGCGCGCCCATGGCGCCGCCCAGGTCCTGCTGGTCGATGGCGAACCGGGTGCCGGCGAAGGCCAGGCTGACGTCCTGCTCGCCACTGCTGGTCAGGCTGACCTTCAGCTGCGCGGCGGAGGCGCCAGCCACCAGCGGCTGGCCGTTGGCCAGGGACACCGAGATGGAGCCGTCGGCGGCGGCCGAGGTGCGGATGCTGCTGTACTGGCTGAGCTGGGTGATCAGGGCGTCGCGCTGGTCCTGCAGGGCCGAGGGGTCGGCGGCGGCGGACTGCGCGGCGACGATCTTCTTGTTCAGCAGGGCGATGTTCGAGGTCAGGCCGTTGATCTCGCCGACCATGGTGCCGCGCTGTTCCTGCAGGGACTTGAGCTGGGTGTCGATGTTGCCGGAGAGCGTGTTGAAGCGCTGCGCCAGGTTGCCGGCCTCGGCGATGATCTGCTGGCGCAGGGCGGTGGAATCCGGGGTGGCGCTGGCCTCGCTGAGGGCGGCGAAGAAGTTGTCCAGGCCGACGCTGATGCTGGCGCCATCGCTGGACATCAGGTCCTCCAGCGCGCCCAGGTACTGCTGGGCGTTGCTGTAGTAGTTCTGCGCGGTGGTGGCGCGCCACAGCTGCTGGTTGAGGAAGTCGTCGGACATGCGCCGGATGCCGGTCACCTTCACCCCGCCGCCAGGGCTCAGCGAGCCTTGCCCGCCAAGGGAGCTGGTGAGCACCGACAGGCGGCTGAACCCGGGGGTGTTGACGTTGGAGGTGTTCTGCCCGGTGATCGACAGGCCGATCTCCGAGGCGCGCACGCCGCTGTAGGCGATCTGCGTCAAATTGCTCACGACTGCTTCCCTTTGGGCTGAAGGCGGATCGGTTGGGCGAAGGCGGCAGACATGGCCTGGTGTTGCGTGCCCTGCTGCTGATAGGCGACCGGTTCGGCCGCCGGCTTAAGCGGCGCCGGTGCCGTGGCCTGGCCGCGGCGGGCCAGGTCGTCGAGGATGCCGCGGGTGTAGCGGCGGGTTTCCTCGAAGGGGATGCGCTCGATCCAGGCCTCGCCGCTGATCTCGCCGCGGCGCGGGTCGCCGTTGCTCTTCAGCCATTCGTCGACGCGGCCGGGGCCGGCGTTGTAGGCGGCCAGGGCCAGGGCGCGGTGGCCGTCGTAGCGCTGCAGCATCTGGTCGAGGTAGGCGCTGCCGAGCTGGCGGTTGTAGGCGCCGTCGCGGGTCAGGCGCTGTTCGTCGAAGTCCAGGCCCAGCTTGGCGGCTATTTCCCGCGCGGTGTCGGGCATCAGCTGCATCAGGCCGCGGGCGCCCTTGGCCGAGACGGCGGCGATGTCGCCGGCGGACTCGTGGTCGATCAGGCTGTCCACCAGCTCGCCGAAGGCCGCGCTGCCACGCTGCCAGAGCCGCCCGGCGCTCTGCACGCCGCGTTGCCAGTCGGCCGCCACGGCCTGCTGCAGGCTGCGCGGCAGGCCCATGCGGTCGCCGCCGGCGAGCATCTCGCCGCGGCCGTCGGCGTCGTGCCCGGAAAGCTGGCGCACCAGCAGCGCGGCGATGCCGGTCTGCTTGCGCTCGGCCAGGTTGTCGGCGAGCACGCCATCGTAGAAGTCGCGCATGGTGTCCAGGTCGCGGCTGCGGGTGATGCCGCCGGCCGAGAGCACGTCGCCGGCCTTGCGCATCTGCTTGAGGATCTGCTGCAGGAACAGCGCCTCGAACTGCTCGGCGGCCGCCTCCAGGCGCGCCTGGGGGTTGCCGTCCTGGCCGCGCGCGGCGTTCAGCGCGGTGGGGAGTGAAACGATGCTCATGCGCGCGCCCTAGATGATGATGAGTTCGGCGTTCAGCGCGCCGGCCTTCTCCAGCGCCTGGAGAATGCTCATGACGTCGTCCGGGGTGGCGCCGAGGCTGTTCACGGTGTCGATGATGCCCTGCAGGCTGGCGCCCTCGGGCCAGCGGAACATCGGCTTCTTGTCCTGGGCGACGTTGACGTCGGACTGCGGCGTGACCGTGGTGCGGCCGCCGGAGAACGGCGCCGGCTGGCTGACCTGGGGGTTCTCGCTGATGGTCACGGTGAGGCTGCCGTGGGACACCGCGGCGGCCTTCACCCGCACGCCCTGGCCGATGACCACGGTGCCGGTGCGGCTGTTGAACACCACCTTCGGCCGTTCGCGGCCTTCCTGCACCTCCACCCCTTCGAGCAGGGCCATGAAGCTGGTGCGCTGGTTGGCCGAGACCGGCGCGCGCACGCTGACCTTGGTGCCGTCCAGGGCCTGGGCGCTGCCGGCGCCGAGCAGGTTGTCCAGGGCGGTGACGATGTGCGCGGCGGTCTGGAAGCTGGGCTGGCGCAGGTTGAGCATGATGTCCGGGCGGCTGGCGAAGTCGCTGGGGATCATCCGCTCGATGGTCGCGCCATTGGGGATGCGCCCGCCGTTGGCGGTGTTGATGGTGACGCTGGAGCCGCTCTGGCCGCTGGCGTTTAGGCCGCCCACGGCCACCGCGCCCTGGGCCAGGGCGTAGGTCTCGCCGTCGATGCCGCGCAGCGGCGTGAGCAGCAGCTGGCCGCCGCGCAGGCTCTTGGCGTCGCCCAGCGAGGAGACGGTGACGTCCACCGTCTGCCCGGGGCTGTACGAGGGCGGCACTTCGGCGGTGATGCTCACCGCGGCGACGTTCTTCAGCTTGGGGTCGATGTTGGCCGGCAAGTTCACGCCGAACTGCTTGATCATGTTCACCACCGACTGGCTGGTGAACTTCACCTGGGTCTTGTCGCCGGTGCCGTCGAGGCCGACCACCAGGCCGTAGCCGATCAGCTGGTTGCCGCGGATGCCCTCCACGTCCACCAGTTCCAGCAGCGGCACGGCGCGGCTCGCCAGGGGCCAGCAGGACAGCGCCAGCGGCAGCAGGTACTTCAGGATGGCTCGCATGGCCGGCAGCGCCTCACAACGGGAACAGGGGGTGGGTGAAGAAGCGCGTCAGCCAGCCGGCCGAGTTGCTGTCGTTGAGCACGCCGCGCCCGGCGTAGGAGATGTTGGCGTTGGCGACGTTCTGCGAGGACACCTGGTTGTTGCGGTTGATGTCCTCCACCCGCACCAGGCCGGTGAGGCGGATGAACTCCGAGCCCTGGTTCAGGCGCAGGTTCTTCTCGCCTCGGACCACCAGGGTGCCGTTGGGCAGCACCTGGTGCACGGTCACCGCGATGGCGCCGCGCAGGGAGTTCTGCTGCTCGCTCTTGGCGTCGCCCTTGAAGTCCCGCGAGCTGTCCGCCGAGCTTTCCAGGCGGTCGTAGCCGTGGCCGAGGATGGTGGGGATGCCGATGCCCAGGCTGGAACTCTTGTCGAAGCTGGTGCCGGCGCTCTTGCTCGACTGCGTCTGCTCTTCCAGCACCACGGTGAGCACGTCGCCCACGCGCAGGGCGCGCTGGTCCTGCACCAGGCCGCCGTAGTAGCCGGGGCGGTACAGCCCGCCGCCGCTGGTGGGCGGCAGGCTGTAGTCGAGGGTCGGCGGCTGGTAGGCGCTGGAGTCCTCGTCCGGGAGCATCTCGTTGAAGCTCGCGCAGCCGCCCAGCAGCAGCAGCAGGGCGAGCAGCGTCGGCAGGCGGCTCATGGCGGTCATACGGTCTGGTTGAGGAACTGCTGCATGCCGGAGGCGGCGTCCAGCACCTTGGCGTTGGCCTCGTAGGCGCGCTGGATGGCGATCATGTTCACCATCGCCTCCACCACCTGCACGTTGGAGCCTTCCAGCACGCCCTGCTTGAGGGTGCCCAGGCCATCCTCGCCGGGCACGCCCTCCACCGGCTGGCCGCTGGCCACGGTCTCGCGGTAGAGGTTGCCGCCCAGGGCTTCCAGGCCGGCCGGATTGGTGAAGTTGACCAGGGTGATCTGGCCCAGCTGGGTCGGCTGCGTCTCGCCGGCCATGATCGCGGTGACGGTGCCGTCGCTGCCCACGGTGAAGCTGCTGCTGCCGGCCGGCACCTCGATGTTGGGGACCAGCGGCAGGCCCTGGGCGTTGACCACCACGCCGTCGGAATTGAGCTGCAGCTGGCCGTTCTCGGTGTACAGGGTGTCGCCGTTGGGCGCTTCCACCTGGAAGAAGCCGCGGCCGACCACGGCCAGGTCCATCGGCTGGCCGGTGGTCTGCATGCTGCCTTCGGTGAACACCTTCTGCGTGCCGGCCACGCGCACGCCGCTGCCCAGCTGGATGCCCGAGGGCACGGTGTTGACCTGGTCGGCCTGGGCGCCGGGCTGGCGGTCGATGGAATAGAACAGGTCCTCGAAGACCACCCGGTCGCTCTTGAAGCCGGTGGTGTTGACGTTGGCCAGGTTGTTGGCCACCGCCGACAGCGCGGTGTCCTGCGCGGCCAGGCCGGTCTTGCTCACCCACAGTGCCGAACTCATGCGGTATCTCCTTAGCGGGCCGCGCGCGGCGCGGCCGGGTTGTACGGGGCGCGTCAGTCGCGCAGCAGGCGGTCGCCGGCGGACGCCATGTCCTCGGCCGCCTTCATCATCTTCACCTGGGTCTCGAACATGCGGTTCAGGCTCATGGTGGCGGTGAGCTGGTCGATGGACGACACGTTGCTCGCCTCCAGGTAGCCGCTGACCAGGCGCACGTTCTCGGCGGCCTCCGCCGGCTGGCCGTCCTTGCGCACCAGCAGGCCGGCGGCGTTCTTCTGCAGCTCGGCGGCCGGGGCGTCGACCAGCTTGATGCGGTCCACCTCGGTCATCAGGTAGTCGCCGCGGGGCATCACCGAGACGGTGCCGTCCTCGCCGATGTTCACGCTGTCGTACTCGGGCAGGACGATCGGGCCGCCCTCCCCCAGCACCTGGCGGCCGTTGATGGTCAGCCGCCCTTCGCTGTCCACCAGCATGCTGCCGTGGCGGGTGTAGGCCTCGCCCTCGCCGTCCTGCAGGGCGATCAGGCCCTGGCCGCGGATGGCGAAGTCGAGGTCGCGGCCGGTCACCGTGAGGGTGCCGGGGGCCATGTCGACGCCGTTGTTCTCCAGGCGCGCCAGGTGCCGGCTGTCGTAGCCGTAGCCGCTGACATCCACGGCGCTGACGCGCTCCATGTCGGCGCGGAAGCCCGGGGTGTTGGCATTGGCCAGGTTGTTGGCGCGCACCTGCAGCGACTGCAGGGTGCGGCTGGCGGCGCTCATCGCGGTGTAGGCCAGGCGGTCCATGGGTCAGCCTCAGATGGCGCTGAACAGCGCTTGGGTGAGTTCCTTGTCGGTGGTCAGCACCTTGGTGTTGGCCTGGTAGTTGCGCTGGCCTTCCATCAGGTTCACCAGTTGCGCGGTGAGGTCGACGTTGGAGCCTTCCAGCGCGCCGGCCACCAGGTCGCCGAACTGGCCGCCGCCGGGGGCGCCCACCAGCGGGCCGCCGGAGGCCGAGGTCTCGGTCCAGGCGGTGCCGCTGACCGCGCGCAGGCCCTCGGGGTTGACGAAGCTGGCCAGCACCACCTGGCCCTGCAGCAGGCGCTGGCCGTTGCTGTAGTTGACGTAGACCATGCCGTCGTCGTCGACGGTCAGGCCGGTCTTGTCGCCGGAGGCATAACCGGAGGCCTTGTTGGTGGTGACGGCGAAGTCGGAGCCGTACTGGGTGGTGCCGGTGTAGTCGACGCTGACCGCCAGGGCGTTCACGCCGCCGGCCAGGCCGCCGACGTTGAGGGTGAAGGGCGCATTCGGCGAGGTCAGCATGCCGGCGCTGTCGAAGCTCAGCGCCTGGGTGCCCACGGCGTTGCCGTCGGCGTAGTAGTGACTGGTCCAGGCGTTGTCGGCGGTCTTCACGAAGTACTGCGTCAGGGTGTGTTCCTTGCCCTGGGAGTCGTAGACCTTGGTGGTGTAGGTGGAGTTGTAGGTGGAGGCGTTGGCCGGGTCGAAGGCCAGCGCCGGCACGGCCTCGTCGGCGTCGAGGTTGGCGACGAAGGCCAGGCTGTCGGTGGGCTTGGCCGGCAGGCTGGCGGTCTTCACCTGCAGGTCGCCGAGCACGCCGGCCTGCAGGTTGCCGGCGGCGTCCACCGAGTAGCCCTGCAGGCGCTGGCCGGAGGCGTTGACCATGTAGTTGGCGTTGTCGGTGTTGAACACCCCGGCGCGGGTGTACTGGGTCTCGCCGGTGGCGCTCTTGACCATGAAGAAGCCGGCGCCGGAGATGGCCAGGTCGAGATTGCGGCTGGTGTTGGTGAGGCTGCCGCCGAGGCTGATGCTCTGGGTGTTGCCCAGCACCTCCACGCCCATCGCCTGGCTGTCGGCGTAGACGCTGCCGAACTCGGTGCGCGAGGACTTGAAGCCGACGGTGCCGACGTTGGCGATGTTGTTGCTGACGGTATCCAGCTGCTCGCTGACGGCGTTCAGCCCGGTCAGGGAAATGTTGAAGCTCATCGGGTTCGCTCCTGGGCGGGATCAGGCAGCCGCGCTGCCGAATTCGACGATGTTGTAGAAGGGCACGGAACCGGCGCCCTCCACTTCCAGTACCGGGCCGCTGTCGCTGACGCGCACGTGGCTGACCTTGCCGCCGACCTCGACCTTGGGCTTCTCGCCGCTGCTGGTCTCGACCTCGACGGCGTACTTGCCCGGCGCCAGGCCGAGCTTCTGCGGGTCGACGCTGAAGCCGACGCTGCCGGCCTCCTGCGGGCCGAGGGCGAGCCTGGTGACCTCGCCGGTGGCGGCGCTGGTCAGTTTCAGGGTGGTGCTGGTGGAGGCGTGCTCCAGTTGCACCTGGCCATCGACCGCGGCGCCGTCCAGCTGCAGGCTGTCCACCGAGACCATCACCTTCTGCCCCACCAGCCCGGCGGCGGTGAGGTTCTGCAGGTTGTCGGCGAGCACCAGACTGTTCTTCTGGATGGTGTTGAGGTTCTCCAGGCTCTGCACCTGGGACAGCTGCGAGTACTGGTTGACGAACTGGGTGCTGTCCACCGGGTCGGTCGGGTCCTGGTACTGGATCTGCGCGACCATCAGGGTGATGAAGTTGTTCTGCAGCTGCGACACGTCGGTCAGGTTGACGCCGACGCTGTCGCCGCCAGCGCTGCTGCCGCTGGCGGAGTTGGTGCCGTTGACGCTGCTGGTCATGTCTGCTCTCCCAGCTTCAGCAGGCCCTGCTGCATGCTGCGTACGCGGTTGAGGACGTCGACGCTGGTCTCGAAGCTGCGGGTGGCCGACATCATGTCGGTCATTTCCTCGATCTCGTTGACGTCCGGGTAGTAGACGTAGCCGTCGCGGTTGGCCAGCGGGTTGTCCGGCTCGTAGCGGCGCTGCGGCGCGGTGCCGGAAGTCACCACGTCGAGCACCTGCACGCGGGCGCCGCCCATGCCGGCGTCGCGGCTCAGCTCGTCGTTGCCGTACACGGCGGCGAACATCGGCTTGCGCGCCTTGTACGCGGCGTCGGCGCTGGAGGCGGCGGAATCGGCGTTGGCCAGGTTGCTGGCCACGGTGTTCAGGCGCACGGTCTGCGCGGTCATCGCGGAACCGGCGATGCGGTAGATGGAGTCCAGTGCCATGCTCAACGTCCTTCGATGGCCTGCCTGAGGCCGCGGAACTTCATGCCGAGGAAGGTCAGGCTGGTCTGGAAGCCCATGGCGTTGCGGGCGAACTCCGACTGCTCCACGCCCTGCTCGACGGTGTTGCCGTCTTCCGACGGCTGGTTGGGAATGCGGTACTTCAGTTGCGCGCTGTCGTCGGCGAAAGCCAGCCCGGCGTCCTCGGCCTGCGGGTCGAGGCGGCGCATCTCGCCGGCGAAGTCGATGTCGCGGGCGAGGAAGCCCGGGGTGTCCTGGTTCGCCAGGTTGGCGGCGAGGATTTCGCTGCGCTGGGTGCGGACCTGCAGTGCGCGCACGTGCACGGCGAGGGATTCTTCTACCCGTATGCTCATCGGTGGCTGTCTCCGGCCTGACTCTTGCTGGCGTCCCCTTCAGCAGGAACCGTGCCTAACTTGAGAACAGCGAGCAAAGCCTTGATTTCATTGACTTGCAGCCAGCATCGGCAACCCCCGGCCGCCCCTCGGCTTCCGCTTTCGCGTCGCCTGGCGGGCCGGGGCGGAAAAAGCCTTTCCGCCCTCTTCCTGGTCCTCGCCGGCAGCCTGGCCAGCCCCGCCACCGAGGCGGCCGGCGAGGTCCGCGCGCAGATCGAGCGGGCGGTGAGCGCGCAACTGGACGCCCAGCTCCGCGACGAGGCCCGGCGCAACGGCTGGCAGGGCCTGCGCAGCCAGTTCAGCCACGAACTGCTCGGCAGCCTGCCGCCCGCGCCCTGCAGCCAGCCGCTGCAACTGCAGCGGCGCAGCGACGAGCCCTCGGCCCTGGCCCGCCAGCGCTACGAAGCCCGCTGCACCGACGGCGCCAGCTGGTCGGTGACGGTCAGCAGCCAGGCCGACGCCTTCCTGCCGGTGCTGGTGACCGCCGGCATGGTCGAGCGCGGCCAGGTCCTGGCCGCCGCTGACCTGAAGCTGCAAGCGCAGAACATAGCCCGCGCCCACCACGGCTTCTTCACCCGCCCCGAACAGGTCATCGGCCAGGGCGCCCGCCGCCGTCTGCGCGCCGGCCAGTTGCTCACCCCCCAGGTGCTCGCCAGCGCCCAGTTGGTCAGGCGCGGCCAGCAGGTGCGCATCAGCGCCAGCCGCGACGGCATCCAGGCCAGCACCCCGGGCGAGGCCCTGGCCAACGGGCGGCAGGGGGAAGTGATCAAGGTGCGCAACCTGAGCAGCGAGAAGGTGATCCAGGCGCGGGTGATCGAGGCGGGGGTGGTCAGCAGCACATTCGAATGAAAGCGCGCGCAGGGCGGATGATCGTTCGCGGTTATCCGTCGTTGGCCGTGCTACCGGAGCGTCCGGCGTGGCCGGTGAACCCAATCACGGACGGAGTCCGCTCCTACGACGGTGTGTCCTGGAACCGGAGCGGACTTTGTCCGTGATTTGGCGGATAACGCCGCAGGCGTTATGCGCCCCCGGGAGCTTCGCGGTTTCGCATCGCTCCGGACGGTCCCCTCTCCCGCTTGCGGGGGAGGGTTAGGGAGGGGGTGCGGCGTCAGGGTTGGCAGAGGTGCGTGGGCGAAGTCCGTCCCCTCTCCCCAACCCTCGCCTACGCGGCCCGCCCTGAAGGGAGAGGGGGCTGTCCCGAGCTGCCGGAGCGTCCGGAGTCATCCTGATAGTCCTCACCGCCGTCCTCACTCCCGCGAACGCGGGAAGCCAGGGTTCGCGAGCAAGAACTAGGCGTCCCCCTCGATCCTACGAAAAGCAAAAGCGCTTTTGCTCTGGCGTTTGGACTTCCAGAGAAACAACCGAGCGCACCGGAACGCCCCTTCAGAAGGCCGAGCGAAACCGGCGCTCAGGAGGTCATGCGACATGGATGTCGCGAGAGCCCCGATCAGCACAGGGACGTGCTGTCGGGGCGGGCCTCCGTGGCGGGGGAGTTCGTGAGGGTAGCCCGGCTCCATCGGGCCCGTATGTCGGGCAAGCCTTTTTGGTTCCTTTTGTGGCGATTGACAAAAGGGACTCGCCCGAGGGGGCGAAACAAGAGACATCAACGCACTCGGAGCGGCGCGCTACACCGAGCCCAACGCAAAAGTCTCTGGGTTCCCGCGTTCGCGGGAATGACGATTGGTAGAGAGGTGCGCAAGCCCAAGGTTAGCGATCAAGAGCCAAACACCACCTCCCCCGAAAGAATTTCTCGAACCGGCCCTTAAGCGATTTTCCGGCCCGGTCGCCCTACCCCTTCAGCAGGCGATCAAAGCCGGCTTTACACAAGCCCAATCCGAGGATTCATTCCATGGCTCTGTCGATCCATACCAACTATTCCGCCCTGACCACCCAGACCAACCTGAACAAGACCAATGCCAAGCTGGCCACCAACCAGCAGCGCCTGGGCACCGGTTACCGCGTGAACAGCGCCGCCGACGACGCCGCCGGCCTGCAGATCGCCACCCGCCTGGACGCCCAGTCCCGCGGCATGGCCGTGGCCACCCGCAACGTCAACGACTCCGTGTCCCTGCTGCAGACCGCCGAAGGCGCCTTCAGCGAGATGACCGACATCGTCCAGCGCATGAAGGACCTGGCCACCCAGTCCTCCAACGGCACCAACAGCTCCAAGGACCAGGACTCGATGCAGGCCGAGTACGACGAGCTGGGCAAAGAGCTGGCCAACATCATGAAGAACACCAGCTACGCCGGCGACAAGCTGTTCAGCGACGGCACCGAAGTCGACGGCAGCAAGGGCAAGTTCTCCGCCTCCATCAGCTTCCAGATCGGCTCCAGCAGCGCCGAGACCCTGGCGGTGGACGCCGCCACCAACCTGACCGACGTCGCCACCAAGCTCAGCGACATTTCCTCGGTCTACGCCGCCAGCGGCGCAGCCACCGCCGCCAGCGGCAGCGAACTCAGCGCCGCCAACGCCAACGGCATGATCGACAAGCTGAGCACCGCCCTGGACAGCATCGGCACCCTGCGCGCCCAGTTCGGCGCCAACATCAACCGTCTGAACCACACCGCCAACAACCTGGCCAACATGAAGGACAACACCGACGTGGCCAAGGGCACCATCATGGACGCCGACTTCGCCTCCGAATCGGCCGCCATGACCAAGAACAGCATGCTGATGCAGTCCGGCATTTCCATGCTCAAGCAGGCCGGCCAGATGCCGGGCATGGTCATGTCCCTGCTGGGCTGATCCGCCCCTCGCAGCTGACCGCCGACAAACGCCCCGACCCGTTCGGGGCGTTTGTCGTTGGGCCGGGAAATCCCGTGGCTCAGACGGTGCGGGCAATCTGTCAAGCAAGAAAGGTACAGGAATGGGACTTGTCTCTATATTTTATTGACGCCAGAATGTCGCCCCTCTGCAACGAACCCCTTACGAATTCGTACAAGGACGGACTGCCGGCCCCTACATGGACATGATTCAGATCACGCCCGTCGCCGACGCCCGCCCCCTTCCCGTCCGTATCATCCGTACCGGCCTGGCCGATGGCTGCCTCGCCCACTTCCAGCCCGAGCTGTACCAGCTGGTGCTGCAGCGCGAGGGCTTCGAGGAAAAGGTCGAACTGGGGTTCTCCGGCAGCCGCCTGCTCGAGCGCCTGCTGCGCCAGCCCGGCGAGGTGGTGGCGCGCGACGAGTTGCTGGCCCACGCCTGGAGCGACCGGGTGGTCGGCCAGGGCAGCCTCAACCAGCAGATCTACACCCTGCGCCAGATCCTCGGCGACGAGAAGCGCCGCGAGATCATCCAGACCCTGCCGCGCCGCGGCTACATGCTCAACCCGCGCTTCGCCGTGTGCGCACCGGTAGAGGCCGAAGAAACGGCCACCTCCGGGCAAGTGCCGGCCACGCCCCCCATGCCCGCCAACCCGCAGCGACACTGGTGCAGGCCCGAACTGCTGGCCGTGGCGGCGCCCGTGCTGCTGGCCGGCGTGGCCCTGGCCGCCACGCTCCACTATGGCCTGCAGCGAACCCAGGACCTGCGCGCGGACCTGGACATCGGCAACAAGCATTTCACCTACCTCGACGCGCGCCCCCAGGGCCTGGCCCAGCTGCGCGAGCGCACCGGCGCCCTGAGCGCGCGCCTGGCCGCGCTGAGCGAACGGCCTGCGCATTTCACCCTGTCGCGCCATGCCGGCTTCTACGAAGTGGCCTGCGGTGCCGAGGACGCGTCCACCCGCCTGCTGCTGATCCACCAGGACCAGCTCGCGCGCCTGGCCGACGACCAGTTACGGAGCTGCCTGCCATGAAGCGCAGCCACCTGTTCGCCGGCAGCGCCCTGCTGAGCCTGGGCCTGCTCGCCGGCATGGCCGCCACCTGGCTCAGCTACCGTTCCGCCAGCGAGTTCGATGGCCGCTACCACAGCAGCGGCCAACTGGTCCTCGCCGACGGCCGCAGCCTGCGCCTGGAGCACAGCCTGCTGCTGCGCGACGGCCACTTCTATGCCGTGACGCGCCAGGGCGACACCGTGCAGAAGACCTCCGGCAGCGTCGAGTCGGGCTTCCTCGGCCACCTGCGCCTGCGGGTGGAAAAGAGCGAGCTGGCCGAACTGCAGCAGGCCGCGCAGCTGGACAACGAACTGCTGTTCAACCTGCTCTACGGCAGCGAGAACGACAGCCTGCTCAACCTGCAGCCCCACGGCGACTGCCTGCTCGCCGAGGAAACCCGCCAGCTGTATTGTGCCGAGCGCTTCGCCGGCGAGCCCTGAGAGCCCGATAACCACTCAAGGCTTGGCCGCAGCGCCCTGCCCCGCGCTGAACTTCGCCCCGTCGGAACCGACCTGCACCCGCGCCTGGTCATCGCTGAACAGCTGGCGGTACAGTTGCTCGGCGCTGTCGGTCAGCAGCAGCAGCTCGATGCGGCGGTTGGCGCCGTTCTGCGGGTCCTCCGGCAGCAGCGGCATGCCGTCGGCCTGGGCGGTCACCTGGAGCACGTTGCGCGCCGGCAGGCCCGCGTCCACCAGCACGTTGCGCGCCTGCAGGGCGCGGTCGCCGGAGAGGTTCCAGTTGTTGTAGCCGTTGGCCCCGCGGTAGGGCACCGCGTCGGTGTGGCCGCTGAGGATCAGGCGGTTGTCGACCTTCGCCAGCACGCCGCCCAGGGCCGCCAGCAGAGTGCGGAAATGCGCGTCGAGGGTGGCGCTGCCGCGGGGGAACATGAAGCGCTGCGGGTCGTCCTTGATCAGCACGCGCAGGCCCTGGGGCACCACCTTGACCTCGATGTTGGCCAGCGCGTCGGTCTGCGCGGAGACCGCGCGGATCAGCGCCGCCAGTTCCTGCAGGTCGACGCTGGAGTCGTAGTGGCGCGGCTCGCTGGCCTCGCCCGGCTGCCTGCCGTCGACGCTGGCGCGGCTGCCCTCGGGGGTGCGCGGCGGGTTCTGCGGCTGCACCGGCATGGGCAGACCATCCAGCTCCACCGGCGTGCGGCTGGAGCCATCGAACACCCCGGCGCCGCCGTCCACCAGCGGGTTGCTCTGCAGGTCGCCCACCGCCGGGTTCTGCATCACGCTGCGCGGCTGCACGATCCAGAGCACCATGAACAGCGCCATCATCGCCAAGGTGAAGTCGGCGAAGGCCACCTTCCAGGCGGAGCTGTTCTCCTCGGCGTGGCCCTTCTTGCCACGCCGCTTGATGATGACCTCGTGGTTCTGCTCGCCGCGCCGCCTCATGCCGCTTCCCTTTCATCCTCGTACTGGTTGACCCAGGTCTCGAGCTGGCGGAAGGCCGGCTTGACGTCCTGCTCGATCAGTTTGCGCCCGGCGTCCACCGCCAGCAGCGTGGGCTTGCCGGCGACGTGGGCGACCAGGGTGGTGCGCACGCATTCCAGGGCCGACAGCTCGGTCTTCACCCGCTGGGCCATGGCGTTGGACAGCGGGTCGAGCACGCAGTAGCAGAAGAAGATGCCGAGGAAGGTGCCGACCAGCGCCGCGGCCACGTGGGCGCCTACTTCACCGATGCTGCCGCCGATGCTGCCCATGGTGATGATGATGCCCATGATCGCCGCCAGGATGCCGAAGCCGGGCATGGCCTCGCCGACCTTGTGCAGCGACTTCGACGGCTGCAGCAGGGCCTGCTCCATGGCGTCCAGCTCCTGCTCCAGGAAGCCTTCCAGCTCGTGGGCGCTGATCTTGCCCATGGCCATCAGGCGGAAGTTGTCGGCGATGAAGGCCATCAGGTTCCTTTCCTGGAGGATCAGCGGGTAGCGGGCGAACAGCTCGCTCTGCTCCGGCTCCTCGATGTGCTCGTCGAGCACCTTCAGGCCGCCCACCTCGACCATCTCCAGCAGCTGGTAGAGCAGCATCAGCAACTGGCGCTGGAACTCCTCGCCGCGGCGCTTGTAGACGAACACGCCCTTGATCTGCACGAGCATCTCCAGCAGGACCTCGCGCGGGTTGGCCACCACCAGGCTGCCCAGGCCGGCGCCGAGGATGATGAGCACCTCCGCCGGCTGCCAGAGCACGCTCATCTCGCCATGGGCCATGGCGTAGCCGCCCAGGACGCAGGCGACGATGATCAGCGCGCCTATGATCTTCTGCATGATTCAGCTTCTCTCGCTCAGGTAGCGGCAGGCCTTGTTCAGCGCCTGCTTGCTCAGTTGACAGACCCGGGCGTCGCTCACCTCGAGCACCAGGGCGATTTCCTTCAGGCTCAGCTCGTGCTGGTAGTACAGCGTCAGCACCAGGCGCTCGCGCTCGCTGAGCTGCGCCAGGGCCTGGGCCAGCATGCGCTCGCGCAGCACCCGCGCCTCCAGCGCCGACTCGCCGTCCACCAGGTTCTCCAGGCCCTCGCCCAGCAGCGCGTCGAGGCTCTCGATGGCCTCGCAGGATTCGGCCTGCAGGTAGTCCTGGTAGCCGCGCTCGTCGAGGCCGGTGTGGGCGAGGATTTCCTTGTCGCCGGGCGTGCGGCCCAGGCGCCGGGCCAGCTCGCGGATGCTGTCGCGCACCTTGTGCGCCTGCAGCCGCACCTGGCGCGGGCGCCAGTCCTGGCGGCGCAGCTCGTCGAGGATGGCGCCGCGGATGCGCAGCACGGCGAAGCCGGCGAACTGCTCGTCGGGCGTGCCGTAGCGGCGCAGGCTCTCCAGCAGGCCCATCAGGCCGATCTGCTCCATGTCCTCGCGGTCCAGCACCTGGTTGGCCTGCAGCGACAGCTGGCTGACCACCCGCCGCACCAGCGGCAGGTAGCGCATCAGCCATTGCTGCTCGGCGCCCGGGGCGAAGGCCGGGTGGCCCGCCTCGGCGGGGTTGCGGTAGTCGAGGGCGCAGTGGGCGTTCATGGGCGGGCCCCTATTGCACGATCAGCTTGCTGACCAGCACGTGCTGGAAGGGCGCGGCCACCTTGCGCGTGGCGAAGTCGGCCAGCAGCACCTGCTCCAGCTCGCCCTGCAGCGCAGGGATGGCCTTGGCCCGCAACTGCTCGTAGGTCAGCGCGGAGAGGTGCGCCACCGCCGAGTTGCGCACCATGGGGTCGATCTGCTGCAGCTTCTTCTGCTGGGTGCCCAGCTCGGCCTGCAGCACCAGGTCGAGCACGAAGTAGTGCTCGCGGCCGTCGCCGCCCGGCAGGCTGACGATGATCTTGTTGACCGGGAAGAACTCGTATTCGCCGGGCGCTTCCTCTTCCGCCGCGGCGCCCTGCTCGGTGCCGGCGGCCTCGCCGGCCCTGGCCTGGGCGGCCAGCAGCGGGCGCGCCAGGTACCAGGTGCCGGCCACGCCGCCGGCGGCGATCAGCAGATTCAGAACAGTGAACAACAACATGATGCGGCGCATCGTCATGACGGTTTTCCGATCCTCGGTTTCCATGGGTTGCCCGGCGCTACACGGTGACCAGCACGTCGCGCGGGCGCAGGCCGGCGTCCGCCGCCGCCCCCTGCTCCGCCGCCGCGCCGGTCGGCGCGTCGTCCAGCCAGGCGGCCGGGCGCCCCTGCCGGGCCTGTTGCTGCTGCGCCTGCTGCTGGCCGGCGCGGCCGTCGGAGACCTGCACCTCCACCGGCTGCTGGCTGGCCCCGGCGATGTCCTGGCGCAGGCGCTCGGCGCCCTGCTGCAGCAGGCGGGCGACGTCGCCCTGGGCCGCGTGGATCTGCACCGTCAGGCCTGCATTGTCCCGGCTCAGGTAGATCTCCAGGCGCCCCAGCTCCGGCGGGTCCAGGCGGATGGCGGCGCTCTGCTGGTTGTACCGCAGCTGCAGCTCGACGTTGTCGCGCAGGGCGTTGAGCAGTTGCTCGCCCCAGCGTTCGGCCGGCGCCTGCAGGCTCAACTGGCGCTCGGGCATGTGGCTGGCCGCCAGCGTCTGGGCGTCGCTCACCACGGCCGGGGCGTTGGGCGGCGGCACCTGGCCGGCGAGCTTGTCGAGCTGGCTGTGCAGCAATTCATCGGCAGCCGTTGCGGCCTTCGCCGGTGGCGCTTCCTCGGCCTTGGCCGGCAGGGCCAGGCTCGGCAGGGGCTGGCCCTGGGCCGGCGGCGGCGGGGCCTCGGCCATGCCCTGGGGTAATTGCGGCAGCGGCAGGTTGCCGGGCAGGGCGCGGGATACCGGCGCGCTCGCGGCATCCCCGGCCTGGCCGGCGTCGCGGGCCTGCAAGGTCACTTCGCGCTGGCCGAGCATGCTGGCCAGCCACTGCTCGGCGCCCGGCAGGGCGCCCAGGCTCGGGTCGGGCGGCGGCGGGAGGTCCTGCGGCGCAGCCGGGTCGGCGGGCGTGGCGGGAGCCTCCGGCGCGTCTTCGGTCGCTTCCGCGCCCTTGGCCAGTTGCGCGGCGAAGGCCGGCAGCACCTCGCCCGCCGCCTCGGAGCCACCCCTGGCGGCCGTGCCCGCGGCCTGCTGCCCGGCGCCCATGGCGGGTACGGCCGGCAGCGGCGTGTCCTTGCCCGGCGCGGCGTCCGCGGCCAGGCGGGTATTCACCTGCAACACTGTCATCTCCCGGCCAGCAAGCGGTCTATCTGCATGTAGGCGGAGCGCCCTTCGGCGTACTCCAGGTGGCTCGCCAGCAACTGGCGCAGGCGTTCCACCTCCTGCGCGCAGGCGCGCCGCGCCTCGTCGTGCAACTGCTGCAAGCGGCGCCTGGCCTCGACGCCGGCGGCATCCAGCGCGGGGCCGGCGGCCAGGCGTTCGAGCAACGCGCGTATGGCGCCGTCGACCTCGCCCAGGCGCGCCCACTCGCCGCGCGCCAGCACCTCGCCCAGGCGCGCGTGGAGGCTGCGCAGCGCGTGCACGCGCGGGTCAGCCACGGGCGGCATGGACACCGGCCCAGCCTTCGCGCAGGGTGCCGAGCAGGCCGGCGACCTCGTCCAGGCCCTCCAGCGACAGGTTCACGCTGACGTCCGAGAGGCGGTAGATGCAGTAGTCGTAGAGCCGCGCCAGGTCCTGCACCACCGCCCCGCCGGCCTCGTAGTCGAGGGCACTGGACAGGCCGTTGAGGATGTTCATGCACTTGTCCAGGGAACGGCCCTTCTGCTGGAAGCGCCTGGCCTCGATATGCCCGCGGGCGCGGGCCAGTTCGTCGAGCAGGCCGTCGAACAGCACCAGCACCAGCTCGTAGGGCGACGCCGCGGCGGCGCGCGCCTCCAGGTCCGTGGTGCGGTAGCTGTCGTAGCCTTCGTTCATCGAATAGGTCATGTGAACATGCTGGAGGTCTGGTCCATGGAATTCATGACTTGCATGAGGTTGGTGTACTGCTTGAGGTAGCGCGAGTAGGCGTTGTCGTAGCGCGTCTGCAGGGCATCGAACTGGTCGTCGATGTCGGCCAGCTTGTCGTTCAGGCTGTTCACCCGCGAGGTCAGCAGGCCGCTGGTGGAGCTGGTGTAGGCCTTGAGCGCGCTGTCCAGGCTGTCGATCAGGTTGCCCTTGCCGCTGAACAGCTGCTCGAAGCCGTCGGCGTTCTGCGCCAGGGCCTTCTCCAGCTTGCTGCTGTCGAGGGTCAGCTTGCCGCTGCTGTCGGCGCTGACGCCGTAGCCGATCAGGTTGGCGCCGCCGAAGCTGGTGCGG
The DNA here is from genome assembly GCF_900187975.1 of Pseudomonas delhiensis. Lineage (GTDB taxonomy): Bacteria > Pseudomonadota > Gammaproteobacteria > Pseudomonadales > Pseudomonadaceae > Pseudomonas > Pseudomonas delhiensis. Next base: position 32,405 of record NZ_FZPC01000025.1, read on the forward strand.
ATCAGGCCGTTGACCGCCGACCTGATCGCCTGCACCGCCGAGTCGCCGGCCAGCGCGCCGCGGCTGGTGGTGCCGCTGCCGCTGGCGGTCAGCGTGCCGATGCTGCCCATCAGGGTGTTGTAGGCATCCAGGAAGCCCTGCAGCTTCTTGGTGGTGGCGTCCTTGTCGCGGCCGATGTCGAGGCTCAGCGGCGCCTCGGCCGGGTCGCTGACCTTGGTGAAGGTCAGGCTCACGCCGTCGATGGCCTTGTCGAAGGTGTTGCTGGCGTTGCGCAGCTCGATGCCGCCCTGCCCGCCCAGGTAGACGATGGCGTCCTGGGCGCTGGAAAGCTGCTTGCGGGCGTCGATGGAACCCTGCACCACAGCATTGCTGCTGGACAGGCTGATGGCCTGGTCGGCGCCGCTCTCGTCGCTGGTCAGCACCAGGTTCACCGTGCCGTCGCTGCGCACCAGGGTGGCCTTGACGCCGGTGTTGTCGGCGGCGCCGTTGATGGCCGAGGCCAGGGCGCCGAGGCTGGTGATGCCGCTCATGTCGACCTTGAAGCTGTCGCTGCCCTGGCCGATGGTCAGCTCGCCGCTGCCCAGGTCGCCGTCGCTCAGGCCCTGCAGGGCCACCTGGTCCTTGGAGGCCAGCTGCTTGACGAAGAACTGGTAGCTGCCGGAAACGGCGGTGGAACCGACGCTGGCGGTGGCATAGCCGTCGGCGCTGAAGGTGGCGCTGTTGACCAGCATGTTGCTGGCGCTGCTGGAGCTGCTGCGCAGCCCGGTCACCGCCGAGGCGAAGCTGCTCAGCGCCGACTTCAGCTGGGTGACCGCGGACAGCTCGCTGTTGTAGCTGGTCTTGTTGCGGTTCAGCCGCGTCTGCGACGCCTGGATGTCGTACTGGGCCAGCTGGGTCGCCATCTGCTGGACGTAATCGGAATCTATGGTTGCCATGGTCGGATACCCCTTTGCGAGCCTGGGAGCAAGTTCGGTGCCAACGCCCGGAAGGCCCGTATTCCGGGCGTTTCGGGCAAGAGCGAGGTGAAAGGACACTTCCGCACGGGCGGGACGGAAGCCTCGCCGGAAACGGCATTTCCGCCTGCGTGGAGGGTGTTGCTTCCCTCCCAAGGCGACCGTGTACGGGGTGGGGTTAAGGCGCGCAGGGCGGATAACGCCCCAGGCGTTATCCGCCGTTTTCAACGACGGATGATCGCGGACGGAGTCCTACGCCTCCACCGCTGTCCCAGCTGTAGGAGCGCGCCCTGCGCGCGATTCGCGGGCAGGGCCCGCTCCTACAATGGGGCGACATGGGGGACGCGAATTTCGATCCAGTCACTCCCGCGAACGAGGGAACCCAGAAGACAGTTGCTCCTACGATCCCGGGAAGCACGGTCGCAGGAGCCATTGGATTCACCAGCCACGCCAGATGCCCGACGACGCGGCCAACGGCGGATAATCGCGAAGGCCTATGTACCCGATGAAACAGGTCGCTTCAGCAGACGATGAAGTGGCCGTCAGCTCCGAGCCTGCACCTATGGGCTCCCTCCGTGGCCGAAAACATGGCCAGGGCCAGTAGATCAGATTGCCTGGATCGTACCCGACAATGAAATTGCTGAATTGAATTTAAAGGCGGGCCTCAGGTAACGTTGCCGCGTCCTGACTCACCAGACACCACCAATCAATGGGTGGACATCAGCGACGAGCGTACGGGCATGTCGGCATACCCGGGATTCTTGCGCAGGAAGTTTTTGATCACCTGTTCCTGTCGATCCACCACGCAAAGGCTCGCGGTGGGCGAAGGTACCGAGCAGTTGCCAAGCGCCAGGAATCCGCAGTTCATCACACCGTAGAACGCTGTGGGTCGAGCGTCGAGCGGACAGCCGTAGAGTATTTCGCCCAGATAATTGATATCGCCCTGTTTAACCGTGAAACGCAGCGGTTTGCCAAAGGCCCCCATGACACCTCGGCGGGCACCCACCTTATAAAGCTCGTAGTCCCCGGCAGGCAGCCATGCGGAGTAATAATCCTTGGCGCCCCAGCCATAGCTCTTGCCCGTTCTGGTATCGCGAAACTCCAGCCAGGTACCGAAGGCGCCGCCGTCGTTATTAACCAACGCCCCTACCACCAAGCCAGCGTTCTGCGCGGAATTGACCTTTGAGTCCAGCGTCATGTCTTCAGGCATTTGCGCGCAACCGGCTATCAGCCCCATAACACAACCCACAAGAAGTCGATGCATGTGGAACACTCAACACCTCGGCCCATCGAAAAGAATTAATAGATTTCCAGGCGCGCCTCGCATGCTGGACGCTCACATCTTCGTTCATTAGCATCGTCGCCTAGCGCTTATCCCCGGATCAAGGACGATATTCTGTCATGTTCGACTTTCCCTCACTGCGTGCCGCCATCATGCTGGCCGTCCTCTCCGTGCTCAGTGGGTGCAACTTCAACGGCACTTATCCAGACGCCACCGAGCCGGATGCGGCCAAACTGCGCTTCATCAGCAACGTCGAAAACACGACCATGACATTGTTCGACGCCAAGCACTGCGAGGGTCAGAACACCGGACTGCTCAATAACCTATTCACGACGGACACCCGGAGGCGGGTCGACATGAGCATCGCGCCCCCGGCCAACACCAGGGGTTATCTGGAAATACGACTCAAGCCTGGCAACGAAGTCTTCGTGCAAACCAACACAGTTTCTACCGGTAGTGTCTGCACTGTCTATTTCAACTTTACGCCGCAAGCAAGTTCGGAGTACGAGGTGACCTTCGACTATGTCGGCAATCGTTGCCGGGCATCACTCGAACTCCTGCGCCAAGTTGGCAACAAGGTCGTGCGTTCGCCGCTCCCCATGATCAATCAGGGGTTGCCGGCCTGTGCAGGAAGTAATGCGCTCTTCCCGAAGCCCCTTCCGGCACAACCGGACACGCCCGAGCGCACAGCGATGATCGAGCGGGTCATCGCCGAGAGCATCATTCCGGAAATGCGACCATCCCCCCAGGCAGCGCCACCGGCCGACCAGGCGAAGGCGGTCGAGCGCATGATAGAAGAACGCAAGAAGCGCATAGGCTTCACGCTGCCTGACGCCTATTGGGATGAGTATCGCCGGAGTCTCAGTCTGTTCAGCGACGACGCCACACATCTCAAGGACCGCGCCCTGCAGCTTTACACGGATGAATATCGCGCACGACTGCGCCGGACCGAAACCGATGAGATTCGGAAACTGCTGCCCGATAGCGCTTCAGCCGATGAGTCCAGAGCCCTGGCAGTCAACAACTCGATGCTGCAGTTTTACTACCACGTAAAGAACCAGGTACTGAAGGAAAGCCTGAGCAACAACCTGGCGCGCTTGGCGGATCTGGACCGGCGCTACGCCGTTTGCGATCGCTATACCGAGTGCTGGAAGAACTGACGAAGGCTGGCATCGGCGCGATTCGGACACGTCGCTCTCCATGGATGGAGTTCGGCTACGCTACCCTGGCCGGAACCTACCTAGCCCTGCAGCGCGAAGACACTCGCCGAACACCCTCAAATGGGATCCATACGCTCCGCAGAGATACGACTATTGCTCGCCCATCTGCAGCTAGAAGACATATCAGGCATCAAGTATCGAAGTGGATGATGTTCTTCAGACTTATGCCTGATCTTGAACAGCACTGGCCCTGAGAGCCACTCTCGATAGAAAGCGGACATTTGGAGTGGAAGGACAAGTCGGTCCTGGCTCGGAATGAGATAGCCAATTGACGCCTATGCACCGCCTGGCAGGCTCGGCACCACTCAAACAAGGGAATTTGATAGTCATGCGAAACTTGCTGATAGCGGCAGGGATGATGATGGCAGGTATTGCGGCAGGCAAGGAAGAGGTCCGGTTCGGACCATACGACAAACTGCCCTGCGAGCTCTACGCGATGGAGGCAGGTCGCGCCATGTGGTTCAGACAGTACGGTGAACTCCCTCCCCCTCTCCATAGCAACCACGAAGTCCCCAGGGCTTTGGAAATATTCCTTGAAGGTGTAAAGCGTGACCCTGTACATGAAACAGAAGAACAAAAGCAGCTGAGCATCAACACTTTTAGCGGCAAGATCAAAGCTTTTTGTCTGCGCGACCTAGAGAAACGACTTCGCGCCGAGCAGGGCCTCAGTGAGGAGTAATACCCGGCGTGCTGATCATCGCGGCCGCCGTTAAAAATCGCGGGCTGAATATCGAGGCCAAAGCCAACCGGAGTAATGCTGGAGCCGACGAAACAGCTACGCTCTCGCACCCCACAGGCAAAAAACGGCGCCCGAAGGCGCCGTGAAAGGCAAACTTCAATACTCCGGCGAATACACCCCGTGCTCGCCCTGCCCCGCCAGCAGTTGGCCGATGATCTCGTTGTGCATCGCCAGCAGGCGGCCGTTGCGCTCGTTGAGCAGGCGGCATTCCTCGACCTGTTCGGCCAGTGCCTGCCAGTCGCGCTGCAGGATCTGGCGGCCGGCGCCGGGGAAGTGTTCGAGCAGGCGCTGCATGCCGGCGCGGCCGATGTCCAGGCCGAAGGCCTGGAGCACCCTGGCGCGGCGTTCGGCGCGTTGGCGGACGGATTCCACCAGTTCGCCGATGCGGGTGTTGCAGCGGGCGATGGCCTCGCTGTCGCGGGCCATCAGTTGGTCGTGCAGGTCCAGCAGCGCGGTGCGCAGGTACAGGTAGTCCACGCGGTCGAGGCGGATGTCGGCCTCGATCAGTTGCAGCAGGCGGGCGCGTCTTTCGCTCATGCACCGCCGCCGTGGAAGTCGAGCATGCTGCGCGACAGCGCCTCGGGGTCGAGGGAGACCTCGCCGCGGGCCAGGGCGTCGCGGATCGCGGCGACCTTGTCCAGGTCCACTTCCGGCAGCGCGCCCAGGGCTTCCTGGACCTGCTCCAGCGGCAGCGCGCCGCTGGCGGCCGGCGCCTGGGCGGCGGGGCGGGCCGCTTCCTCGCGCTGGCTGCGCTGGGGCGCGGCGCTCTGCACGGGGGCGCCGATGACGGGCTTGAGTTGCCGGGTGATTTCCATGTTCGCGTCCAGAAAAAAGGTGTCTACCGAGCCTCAGGCGACCGGCTCGGCGAAGAACTTAAATCCTGCCTCATGCGCCCTGGCTCCGCCACCAGGTCTGCGCCGCCAGGCCGTCCTGGATCTTCTGCTCCTGGCGCGCCAGTTGCGCCTGCCATTGTTCCAGGCGCGATTCGATGACGTGCTCCAGCACCTTCTCGCCGCGCATGGCCTGCAGCAGCTCGCCCTGGATGCGCTCCAGCGCCTGCTCGGCCACCTCCAGCTCGCGCTTCTGCAGCGCCAGCATCCTGAACAGCGTGGCCTTGTACTGCTGCTGGTTGCCGCGCTGCAGCGACGTGCTGGTGGGCACCACGAAGCCGCACAGGCGCGTCAGGCCGGTGATGTTGTTGCGGTAGCGCTGGCACAGGCCACGCTGGTAGTTCACCCGGCCGAGCATCTCGCGCACGCGGTTGTGCCGCACGCTGGCCAGGCGGCGCAGGGTGTCGATCTGCTCCTTCATTGCCGCAGCACCTGTTGCAGGGTTTCCAGGCTGGCCGCCAGGTCCGCGCCTTCGTTGACCTCCTGGCGCAGGAAGCGCTCCAGCGCCGGGGCCAGTTGCACCGCGCGGTCGGTGCGGGCGTCCAGGCCGGCGGTGTAGCCGCCCAGGGGGATGAGTTCGCGGATCTTCTCGTAGCTGCCGTGCAGTTCCTTGAACTGCCGCGCCGCGCGCAGGTGCGCCGGCTCGCCCACCTGGGCCATGCAGCGGCTCACCGAGGCGCCGATGTCGATGGCCGGGTAGTGGCCGACGTCGGCCAGCCGGCGCGACAGCACGATGTGGCCGTCGAGGATGGCCCGCGCGCTGTCGGCGATCGGGTCCTGCTGGTCGTCGCCTTCGGCCAGTACCGTGTACAGCGCACTCAGGCTGCCGCTGCCGGCCACGCCATTGCCGGCGCTTTCCACCAGTTCCGGGAGCATGCCGAACACCGACGGCGGGTAGCCCTTGGTCGCCGGCGGCTCGCCCAGGGCCAGGGCGATCTCGCGCTGGGCCATGGCGTAGCGCGTCAGCGAGTCCACCAGCAGCAGCACGTCGCGGCCCTGGTCGCGGAAGTAGGCGGCGATGCCGTGGCACAGCTCGGTGGCCTTCAGGCGCATCAGCGGCGACTCGTTGGCCGGCGCCACCACTACCACGGCCTTGCGCCGGCCTTCCTCGCCGAGGGAGTGCTGGATGAACTCCTGCACCTCGCGGCCGCGCTCGCCGATCAGCCCGACCACCACCACCTCGGCCTTGGTCTGCCGGGTGATCATGCCCAGCAGCACGCTCTTGCCCACCCCGCTGCCGGCGAACAGGCCGACGCGCTGGCCCTTGCCGAGGGTCAGCAGGGCGTTGATGGCGCGCACGCCGACGTCCAGCGCCTCGGTCACCGGGCGGCGCTTGAGCGGGTTGACGCTGGGCAGCTGCGCCGAGAGCGCATCGCGCCCGCCCAGGCGGCCGCGCTCGTCCAGCGGCTCGCCGAGGCCGTTGACCACCCGCCCCAGCCAGGACTCGTCGATGCGCAGGGCGGCCTGTTCCTCGGCCGGGAACACCCGCGAGCCGGCGGCCAGGCCCACCGGTTTCTTGAACGGCATCAGGTAGGTGGTGTCGCGGTTGAAGCCGACCACCTGTGCATCCAGCAGGCTGCCGTCGGCCTGTTCGACCAGGCAGCGCTGGCCGGTGGCGCGGCGGCAGCCGAGGCTTTCCAGCAGCATGCCGGAAACCCGCACCAGGCGCCCGCTGACCTTGGCCAGCTGGACCGAATCCAGCGAGCGCAGGGCCTGGTCGAAGTCCAGGCTGAAGCTTTCGCCCAGGGCCATCGTCAGTCGTCGCCCAGCAGGTGTTCGCCGAGCACCTGCATGCAGCTGTCCAGGCGCTGCTGGCAGCCGATGTCGGTTTCTTCCTCGGCGGTGAGCAGGCGGCATTCGCCCATGGCCAGGCGTTCGTCGGGCACCAGGCGCCAGGCGGCGGCGCGCTCGGGGGCCAGTTCGCGGATGCGCGCGCACTCCTCGGGATTGAGCTGCAGCTGCACGCTGTCCGGCTGTTCCGGCATGGCCGCCAGGGCCTCGTCGGCCAGGCTCAGCAGCTGCGTGGGGTGCAGCGTCAGCTCGCAGCGGATGACCTGCCGGGCCACCTTCTGCACCAGTTCCAGCAATTGCTCGCGGCGCTGCGCCTCGAAGGTTTCGGCGAAGCGGCGGAACTCCCCGCACAGCCGGTCCAGCGGCTGGGCGGCGGTCTCGAAGACGCGGCGCCCCTCCTCGCGGCCTTCCTCGCGCCCCAGGCGCAGGCCCTCCTGGCGGCCCTGGCGCAGGCCCTCGTCGTGGCCGGCCTCGCGGCCCTGCTCCAGGCCCTCGCGGTAGCCCTTGTCGCTGCCCTGCTGGTAGCCCTCGGCCACGGCCTTCTGCAGCTCGGCGGGGTCGCCGCCGTGCCATTGCTCCTGCAACGCCCCGCTGCAGCGCGGCGGGAAGCGGTACGGCCGCCAGTCGCGGGCGCCGCCGCGGATCACCTTGACCGTCATGGCTTCCTCACTCCACCGTCTGTTCGCGGAACAGCTGCAGCTGGATCTCGCCTTCGGCGGCCAGCTCGCGGACCATCGCCATGATGTCGCGGCGCACCTGCTCGACGCGGCTCAGCGGCACCGGGCCCTGGCGGCGCTTGATGGCGTCCATCTGCTGCGCCTGGCGCTTGGGCATGGCACCCTGGATGGCCTTGACCAGCGCCGGTTCCGCGCCCTTGAGCGCCACCACCCACTCTTCCAGGGGGATGGCCTCGAGCAGCGCCTGCAGGGTGTCCTGGCTCTGCCGGGAGAGGATGAAGAAGTCGTACATCTCTTCCTCGATGCGCTCCACCAGGCCGGAGTCGTGGCCGCGCAGCAGCTCGAACATCTGGTTCCGGTCGCCCTTGAAGCGGTTCATGATGTCCGCCGCCTGCTTGATGCCGCGCACCTGCGAGCCCTGGGTGGAGAGCACCGCCAGGCTGCGGTCGATCAGCTGTTCCAGCTCGGCGATGACCTCGCTGCTGACCTCGCTGAGGTTGGCGATGCGGTACAGCAGCTCGTCCTGGCGCTCGGCCGGCAGGCACTCCAGCACCTGGCTGGCCATGGACGGCGGCAGGAAGGCGAGGAACACCGCCTGCATCTGCGCGTGCTCGTTGGCGATGAGCGCGGCGAACTGCTTGGGGTCCAGCCATTCCAGGCGGGCCATCTTGGCGCGGATTTCCTCGCCGTAGATGCTGTCCAGCAGGCTGCGGGTGATGTCGCTGCCCAGGGCCTTGCCGAGCATGCCGGCGAGGTAGCCGCGGGAGGCACCCTTGATGCTGCTCTGCTCCTTGTAGTCCTCGAAGAAGCGGCCGATCACATCCGACACCATGGGCAGCTTGACGTTGTTCAGCCGCGCCATGGCCTGGCTGATGCTGATGATCTCCTCGCGGGAGAAGTGCCGCAGCACCCCGGCCGAGGTCTCGTCGCCCATGCTCAGCATGAGGATCGCCGCCTGCTCCATGGAGCTCATGACGCGCCGGCGCACCGGCACGCGTGCTTCGTCAGCCGACGGGGTTGAGGTCTCGCTCATTGCGCCCTATCCATTGCTTGATCACTTCGGAGACCCGCTCGGGATCGTTCTTGGCCAGCATCTGCAGGTGCTCGATCTGGTGCTCCAGGCCCGAGCCCGGCGCCGGCAGGCGGATTTCCGAGAGCGGGTTGAGTTCGCTGAACAGGCCCAGGGCGCGCGGCGCATCGCCGACCCGCGCCAGCAGGCGTTCGCCGTGCTCGTTGGCCAGCAGGGTGCCCGCGCCCTCCTCGCCCCCGGCCGGCGCCGGCTTGCGCTGGGTCAGGCTGCGCACCGCGGGGCGCACCACCAGCAGCAGCAACAGCAGGCTGACCAGGGTGAACACGCCCAGGCGCACCCAGCCCTGCAGCTGGGCGTCGTCCCACCAGCGCGCCGGCTCGTCCAGCGGCGCGGCGGCGACGAAGGGCAGCACGCCGAGCGACAGGCTGTCGCCGCGCGCGGCGTTGAAGCCCACGGCGTTCTTCACCGCCTGCTCCAGCTGCTTGCGGGTTTCCTCGCTCCAGCCACCCTCGGGGGCGGCGGCGGCGTTGATCATCACCGCCACGCTCTGCTGGCGCAGGTTGAAGGGCGCGTGCCTGACGTGGGTGATGTCCTGGTCGTAGTCGAGCTGGCGGTTGGACTCCTTGCGCTGCGAGGTGGCCGCCTTGTCCTGGCTGCCCTGGGCCTGCGGGGCCTGGGCGTTGTTCGCGCCCGGCTGCGGCTCCGGCGGCTTGGCCGGGGCGCGGTTGCTCAGCGAGCCGGGCACGCCCAGGGCCAGTTCGTCCACGGTGCTGTCGTCGCGCAGGGTCTCGCGGCGCAGGCGCGGCGTATCGCCGTAGCGCTGCAGGGTCTCTTCCTTCTGGCTGAAGTCGATGTCGGCGGCCACGCTGACGCGGTAGTTGCCCGGCCCGACGATGGGCGCCAGCACCTGCTCGACGTTGGCCACCGCCTTCTGCTGGAAGTCGTCCACCAGTTGGCCGTTCTGCTGCGCCCCGCCCCAGGCGGCGAGCCCGCGGGAGAGCAGCACGCCGTGCTGGTCGACCACGCTGACGTTCTCCGGCTGCAGCTGCGGCACGCTGTTGGCCACCAGGTTGACCACCGCCGCCACCTGCTCGGGCTTGAGCCGGCTGCCGGGGGCCAGTTGCAGCATCACCGAGGCCTTGGCCGGCTCGCGCTGGCTGACCACGAAGGAACTCTGCTGGTCGATGGCCAGGTGCACGCGGGCCTGCTGCACTCCTTCCATGGCCATCACGGTGCGCGCCAGCTCGCCTTCCAGGCTGCGCTTCAGGCGCACATCCTGGACGAACTGGCTGGTGCCCAGCGGCTCGTCCTTGTCGAACAGCTCGTAGCCGGCCGGCACCGCGACCTTCACGCCCTTGGCCGCCAGCAGCATGCGCGCCCGCGCCAACTGGTCGTCGCGCACCAGCACCTGGCCGCTCTGCGGGTGCAGGCGGTAGGCGATGCTGTCGGCGTCCAGCACCTGCATCACCTCGGCCGCCGGGTAGGCCTCGCCGGCGCCGTACAGCGGGTGGAAGGCGCCCTGGTCGCGCCACAGGTACCAGGTGCTGCCCAGGGCCAGCAGCGCGGCGGCGCCGGCCAGGCCCAGCAGGCTCAGGCGCGGGTCCAGGCGCAGCTTGTCCAGGGGCAGGCGGTTCTTGATCTTGTGCAGCACGGTTCAGCCCTTGTGCGCCGTCACAGCGGCATGTTCATGACTTGGTCGAAGGCGGTGGCGAGCTTGTTGCGCACCTGCAGCAGCGCGCTGAAGGACACGCTGGCCTGCTGGCTCTGGACCATGGCGCCGGCCAGGTCGTCGCTGCGCCCGCTGTCCACCGCGGCCATGGCCTGGCTGGCCTGGTGCTGCTGGGCGTCGACGGCGCGCAGGGCGTCCTCGAAGGCGTTGCCGAAGCCGGGCTCGGCGGCGCCGCCGGGCGCCGGGCTGGCCGGGCGGATGGGCGCGGCCGACAGCTCGCGCAACTGCTGCATCTGCCCGAGCATCTCGCTGCGGGCCTGCTCGATGGGGTTCATGGCGACTCTCGCGTCAGAAGGACAGGTTCACGCCCTGCTCGCGCATGGCGTTGAGGCGGTAGCGCAGGGCGCGGGGGGTCATGCCGAGGCTTTCCGCGGCCTTGGTCTTGTGCCCGCCGAAGCGGCGGATGGTGTCGATCACGTGCTGGTACTCGGCCCACTTGCCGCTGGCGCGCAGGGCCGCCTTGCCGCCCTCGCCCGGCAGCGGCGGGGTCGCCGGCACGCTCACTGCCTGCTCGGCCGGCGGCGCCAGGCCCAGGTCGCGCGGCTGGATGAACAGCCCGGCGCGCAGCACCAGGGCGCGCTGGATGACGTTCTCCAGCTCGCGCACGTTGCCCGGCCAGTCGTGGGCCAGCAGGGCCTGCCGGGCCGCCTCGGTGAGCAGCTCGGCATGGCGCTCCTGGGGCGCGTACTGGCCGATGAAGCGCTGCGCCAGGGGCAGGATGTCGTCCTTGCGCTCGCGCAGCGGGCTGATGTGCAGCGGCAGCACGTCGAGGCGGAACATCAGGTCGGCGCGGAAGCGGCCGGCGCTGACTTCTTCCTGCAGGTCGCGGTTGGTGGCGGCGATGATGCGCACGTTCAGGCGGATCTCGCGCTGCCCGCCCAGGCGCTCCACGCGCTGTTCCTGCAGCACGCGCAGCAGCTTGGCCTGCAGGCCCAGGGGCAGTTCGCCGATCTCGTCCAGCAGCAGGGTGCCGCCGTTGGCCTGCTCGAACTTGCCCGGCTGGGCGCTGACCGCGCCGGTGAAGGCGCCGCGCTCATGGCCGAAGAGGATGGATTCGAGCATCTGCTCGGGGATGGCGGCGCAGTTCACCGCCACGAAGGGCGCCTGCGGCTCGGCGGAGAAGCGGTGGATGTAGCGCGCCATCAGCTCCTTGCCGGTGCCGGTCTCGCCGCTGATGAGGATGGGCGCGCGGGTCTGCGCCACGCGCTGGGCCAGGGCCAGCAGGCGGCGCCCGGCGCGCGACTGCGAGACGAAGCCCTCGCCGGCCACCGCCGCCTGCTCCTGGCGGTGCAGCAGCGCGGCCAGCTGGCTCTCGCTGAAGGGCGCCAGCAGGTAGTCGATGCAGCCCATTTCCAGCAGTTGGGCGGCCATTTCCTGGTCGGCGTATTCCACCACCGGCACCAGGCTCAGCTGCGGCACGCGCTGCAGCAGCTCGCCGATCTGCGGGAAGCTGCGCTGTGGGCGGCGCTCGGCGAAGACGAAGACCGGGCCGCAGGCCGCTAGGTCGACGCCGTCCAGCCCGGCCGCGCTCTTCACCCGCAGCACGCGCCGGCCCAGGCGCGCCAGGCCGTCATTGAGCAGGTCCAGGCCGATCTCGCCGGCGCCGCCGACGATCACCACCTGCTGCTCCGCCAGGCTTGCTTCTTCATTGCAACTGGCCAATTGACTGAACTGTTTCAATGCAACTTTCCTGCGTCTGGGCCGCCCACGGGACAGCACTCGGTTATTCCATCCAAGCCATGGCGGCGATGAACTTTCATTTGCCGGCAGGCAGTGGCCGTATGAACTTCCGGCCGCTATAGGAAGGAATGACCGAACACCTTCCCTTTTATTACGAAGGGGGCTTTAAGGAATGGCTTTTTCCTGTCGCCCTTCAACTGTGCGAGGGAACTTTTCCAGCAGAACCCCGTCACAGGCGCAACGTTAACCAGATCACACGCAGACCACCGAGTCAGTTTTCGTCAAATCCGCTCAGGCGCCCGGAAATGACGATCAAAAACATCATTTGATATCTATTGATTTAACCGCAAGCCCCCGCCTCCCTAGACTCCCGCCCCATCTGCAGGCTCTGCTGCGCGTAAAACCCGCGCCAGCGGCGAGCGCCCCAGGTTCGCCCCGCGCCGCCCCCGGCCGCGCCCCGGCGAACGCCTTCGCAGCCCCACTTCCGGAAGTCGACCCAACCCATGACTGGCCAATCCAAAGTCCACCACGGCGTGCCCTCGGAAAGACTCGTGCGCCTGCAGCCGCACAAGTTGGGCCGGCATTACCACAGGGTTCCGCAATATATTCGCGAGATCGCCCACAAGCATCCGCGCATCATCAGCGATTATTTCCTGCGCAGTTACCGCATCAACCTGGAACTGCAGAAAGTCGAGGTCCAGGAAAGTGCGCCGCGGCCGGCCGAATGCATCTTCCGCTGCCCCTTCGGCAAGGTCGGTTTCGCCATCGACCGCCCGCTGCTGACCGAGGCCCTGGAGTGCTACTACGGGGGCACCTCGCTGCCCAGCCACGACACCCCGCCCATCAGCACCTCCGAGCAGCGCATGCGCAAGCGCCTGGGGGTGGACGTGACCCAGCTGTTCGCCCGCTCGCTGCTGCTGGGCGACACCTTCGGCGAGCTGACCCCCCACGACAACGACTACGAGCTGGCGAGCTGGGAGTACGTGGCCGAGTTCCACTTCCTCAGCCACATCACCGGCAGCCAGGCCTCGCTGTTCATCTACCTGGACGCCGAACTGGCCGACGCCCTCACCACCCGCCTGGCCGGCCCGCCGCCGGCGCGCCTGAACGGCAGCCCGGCGCAGCACCTGGTGCACCTGCCGGTGCGCCTGGACTGCGTCATCGCCGCCCTGCAGCTACCGCTGGCCCAGGCGCTGGAGTTGCGCCCCGGCGACATCCTGCCGGTGCGCCTGCTGGAGCGCTGCGAGGTGCAGGTGAACCAGCAGAAACTCTTCCGCGGCACCCTCTTCGAAGAAGACGGCGGCCTCTTCCTGACCTCCCTCGAGAGCGTGAAAAGCCCATGAGCCAAGTCACCGACAGCGAACTGGACAACCTCCTCAACGACGCCGGCCTGGCCCTCGACGAGGCCGCCCCGGCCGCCGCCCAGGACAATCCGACGCCGCGCCAGGACCTGAGCTTCTTCGGCAAGATCCCGGTGAACCTGACACTGGAAGTGGCCTCCACCGAGATTTCCCTGAAGGAGCTGATGGAAGTCGACGCCTCCAGCGTCATCGTCCTCGACAAGCTGGCCGGCGAGCCGCTGGACCTGAAGGTCAACGGCGCCCTGTTCGCCAAGGCCGAGGTGGTGGTGATGAACGGCAACTACGGCCTGCGCGTGCTGGAGCTGTGCGGCGCCGGCCTGGACGACCTGGCCCGATGAGGCGCGCGCGGCACTGGCTGGCCCTGGGCCTGGCGCTGGCCGGCATGCTGCCCGGCGTGGTGCTGGCCGCCGGCGGCGAGATTTCCCTGCTGAGCCTGAACGACACCGGCCACGGCCAGGAACTGAGCGTGAAGCTGCAGATCCTGGTGGTGATGACGCTGCTCGGGCTACTGCCGGCCATGCTGCTGATGATGACCTGCTTCACCCGCTTCATCATCGTGCTGGCCATCCTGCGCCAGGCCATGGGCCTGCAGCAGAGCCCGCCGAACAACGTGCTGGTGGGCATCGCCCTGTGCATGACGCTGCTGGTCATGCGCCCGGTGTGGAAGGAGGTCTACACCGAGGCCTACGAGCCCTTCCAGCGCGATGCCATCACCCTGGAGGAAGGCCTGGGCAAGGCCAAGGCCAGCCTCAGCCGCTTCATGCTCGCGCAGACCGGCAAGACCTCCCTGGACACCCTGCTGGCCCTGGCCGGCGAGAAGATGCCGGCGGACAAGGCCGAGCTGGACTTCTCCCTGCTGCTGCCGGCCTACGTGCTCAGCGAGCTGAAGACCGCCTTCCAGCTCGGCTTCATGATCTTCGTGCCCTTCCTGGTCATCGACCTGGTGGTGGCCAGCGTGCTCATGGCCATGGGCATGATGATGCTCTCGCCGATGATGATCTCGCTGCCGTTCAAGCTCATGGTGTTCGTCCTGGTCGATGGCTGGGCGCTGCTGATGGGCACTCTCACCTCCAGCATCCAGCCGTTCTGAGGCCGCCATGCTCACCCCGGAATACGCCGTCGAGATCATCGCCAACGCCGTGCACATCACCGCCGTCGTGGTCTGCGTGCTGGTCGTGCCGAGCCTGCTCGGCGGCCTGCTGGTGAGCATCTTCCAGGCCGCCACGCAGATCAACGAACAGATGCTCAGCTTCCTGCCGCGGCTGCTCATCACCCTGGGCATGCTGGTGTTCGCCGGGCACTGGATACTGCGCACGCTCAGCGACCTGTTCATCGAGACCTTCCGCCAGGCCGGGCACCTGGTCGGCTAGGCCCGCAACGATGCACGCCGACGCGTCCCTGCTGCAGGCCAGCCAGTACCTGCAGGACCTGCAGCGCTACTGGTGGCCGTTCTGCCGGATCATGGCCATGCTCGCCATGGCGCCGCTGCTCAACCACCGTTCGCTGCCGCGCCAGGTGCGCATCCTCCTGGCCATGGGCCTGACCCTCGCGCTGGCCGGCGCCCTGCCCCGCCCGCCGGCCATCCAGGCGCTTTCCGCCGAGGGCCTGCTGGCGGCGCTGGAGCAGATCGCCGTGGGTGCCGTGCTGGGCCTTGCGCTGCAGCTGGTGTTCGTGATCTTCAGCCTGGTGGGCGAAGTGGTGTCCACCCAGATGGGCATGGCCATGGCGCGCTACAACGACCCGGTGAACGGCGTGTCCTCGTCCTCGGTGGTCGGCCAGCTGTACTTCCTGTTGCTGGCCCTGCTGTTCCTCGCCAGCGACGGCCACCTGCTGGTGGTCAGCGTGCTCTACCAGAGCTTTCACTACTGGCCGGTGGGCGGCGGCCTGGCCTACGCCGGCTTCGCCACCCTGGCCTACGCCCTGGCCTGGGTGTTCTCCGCCGCCACCCTGATCAGCCTGCCGCTGGCCTTCTGCATGTTCCTCGTGCAGTTCTGCTTCGGCCTGCTCAACCGCATCTCGGCGGCGATGAACCTGTTTTCCCTGGGCTTCCCCATGGCCATCCTCACCGGGCTGGCGTGCATCCGCCTGACCCTGCCGGACCTGCCCGACACCTACCTGCAGCTCACCCGCGCGCTGCTGGACAACCTCGGCCAGCTGCTGCGAGGCGCCAGCCATGGCTGAACAGGGCGGCTCCCAGGAAAAGACCGAAGAGGCCAGCGAGCACAAGCTGCGCCAGAGCCGGCAGAAGGGCCAGGTGCCGCGCTCCAGGGACCTGGCCGGCACCGTGGCGCTGCTGTGCACCCTGCTGGTGCTCAAGGCCTGCGTCGGGCGCTTCTTCGACGGCCTGGCCGAAAGCTTCCGCTTCGCCTACCTGGACCTGAACCGCAGCGAGGTGGGCCTGGACGACTTGGCGCTGATCCTCGGCCAGCACATCTGGCTGATGGTCCAGCTGCTGCTGCCGCTGCTGCTCACCCCGCTGCTGGTGGTGGCCTTCGGCATGGTGCCCGGCGGCTGGATCTTCGCCTCGGCCAACCTGGCCTTCAAGGCCGGCAAGCTCAACCCCATCGCCGGCCTTGCGCGGATGTTCTCGATGCAGAACCTCACCGAGCTGCTCAAGTCGCTGCTGAAGATGGCGGTGCTGCTGGGCGTGGCCTGGTACCTGCTGCTGGACGCCCTGCCGCAGCTGATCGCACTGCAGCGCAGCGACATCCGCAGCGCCATCGGCGGCGCCCTGGGCCTGCTGTTCGACACCCTGGTCGGCCTGCTGGCGGTGTTCGTGTTCTTCTCGCTGCTGGACATCCCGCTGCAGCGCTTCCTGTTCCGCAAGCGCATGCGCATGACCAAGCAGGAGCGCCGCGAGGAGCACAAGAACCAGGAAGGCCGCCCGGAAGTGAAGGCACGCATCCGCCAGGTGCAGCGGCAGATGCTGCAGCGCCAGATCAACCGCGTGCTGCCCAGGGCCGACGTGGTGCTGACCAACCCGACGCACTTCGCCGTGGCCCTCAAGTACGACCCGAAGAAGGCCCAGGCCCCCTACGTGCTGGCCCGCGGCATGGACGAGATGGCCCTGTACATCCGCCAGATGGCCGCCAAACACGACCTGGAAGTGCTGGAGGTGCCGCCGCTGACCCGCGCCATCTACTTCAGCACCCAGGTCAACCAGCAGATCCCGGCCGGGCTCTACACCGCCGTGGCCCACGTCCTCACCTACATCCTGCAGCTGCGCGCCTACCGCCAGGGGCGCCGGCTGCGCAAGCCGGAACTGGCCAAGAACCTCCCCATCCCCGACAGCCTGGCAAGCAGAGGCCAACCATGAACTTCCTCGAGCAGCTCCTGCCGACACTGCGCAGCGGGCGGATCGGCATCCCGCTGGTCATCCTCTCCATCCTCGCGATGATCATCCTGCCGCTGCCGCCGCTGCTGCTGGACGTGCTCTTCACCTTCAACATCGGCATCGCCCTGCTGGTGCTGATGGTCAGCGTGTCCTCGCGCAGCCCGCTGGACTTCTCGCTGCTGCCCACGGTGGTGCTGGTCACCACCCTGCTGCGGCTGTCGCTGAACGTCGCCTCCTCGCGGGTGGTGCTGCTCGACGGCCACACCGGCTCTGCGGCGGCCGGCAAGGTGATCGAGGCCTTCGGCCACGTGGTCATCGGCGGCAACTTCATCGTCGGCCTGATCGTCTTCGTGATCCTCACCATCATCAACTTCATGGTGATCACCAAGGGCGGCGAGCGCATCTCCGAGGTCACCGCGCGCTTCACCCTGGACGCCCTGCCGGGCAAGCAGATGTCCATCGACGCCGACCTCAACGCCGGCCTGATCGACCAGGCCGAGGCCAAGCGCCGGCGCGCCGAGGTGTCCAAGGAAGCCGACTTCTACGGGGCCATGGACGGCGCCAGCAAGTTCGTCCGCGGCGACGCCATCGCCGGCATCCTGATCCTGCTGATCAACCTGTTCGGCGGCGTGGCCATCGGCGTGTTCGTCTACGCCATGGCCGGCGCCGACGCCTTCCGCCAGTACGCCCTGCTGACCATCGGCGACGGCCTGGCGGCGCAGATCCCGGCGCTGCTGCTGTCCACCGCCGCGGCCATCATCATCACGCGGGTCAACGAGTCGGCGGAGATCACCGCGCTGGTGCGCCGGCAGATGCTCGCCTCGCCCTCGCTGCTGTACACGGTGGCGGGCATCGTCACGGTACTGGCGATCGTCCCCGGCATGCCGCACCTGGCCTTCTTCGGCTTCGCCGCGCTGATCGCCTTCGTCGCCTGGCGCGTGTCCCTGGCCGAGCCGCCGGGCGAGGCGCAGAGCCTGGAGCAGGCCGAGGCCATCGGCAAGGCCATGGACCAGGAGCGTGCCCAGCAGCTGGGCTGGGAAGACATCCCGCTGGTGGAGCGGCTGTCCATCTCCCTGGGCTACAAGCTGGTCGGGCTGGTCAACGAGGCCGGCGGCGCGCCCCTGGTGCAGCGGGTGCGCGGGGTGCGCCAGACGCTGTCGGAGAGCCTGGGCTTCCTGCTGCCGGAAATCCACATCCGCGACAGCCTGCGGCTGAAGGCCTCGCAGTACGCCATCCACATCAGCGGCGAGCGCATCGACGGTGCCGAGCTGCACGCCGACCGCCTGATGGCCATCCCCTCGGCGGAAACCTACGGCGAGGTCGACGGCATCCTCGGCCACGACCCGGCCTACCAGATGCCGGTGGTGTGGATCCGCCCGGAGGACAAGCCGCGCGCGCTCAACCTCGGCTACCAGGTGATCGACTGCGCCAGCGTCATCGCCACCCACCTGAACAAGGTGATCCGCGAGCACCTGCCGGACATCTTCAAGCACGACGACGTCGAGCACCTGATGCAGCGCCTGGCGGCCCAGGCGCCCAAGCTCGCCGAGCACCTGCGCGCGCAGCTGAGCTTCAGCCTGCAGCACCGCGTATACCGCCAATTGCTGCAGGAACAGGTGCCGCTGCGCGACATGGTGAGCATCGCCACCACCCTGGTGGAAGCCGCCGAGACCACCAAGGACCCGCTGCTGCTGGCCTCGGACGTGCGCTACGCGCTGCGCCGCAGCATCGTCTCGGGCATCGCCGGGGAGCGCGGCGAGCTGTCGGTGTTCATCCTCGACAACAACCTGGAGAACACCCTGCTCAGCGC
The DNA here is from genome assembly GCF_900187975.1 of Pseudomonas delhiensis. GTDB lineage: Bacteria > Pseudomonadota > Gammaproteobacteria > Pseudomonadales > Pseudomonadaceae > Pseudomonas > Pseudomonas delhiensis. Next base: position 50,901 of record NZ_FZPC01000025.1, read on the forward strand.
CCTGGCCATCGCCCAGCAGGCCGGCCCGGTGAGCCTGGACAACATCCCGGTGGAGCCCAACCTGCTCAACCAGCTGCAGAACACCATGCCGGTGGTGAAGGAAAAGCTGCGCAAGGAAGGCCACCCGCCGATCCTCACCGTGATGCCGCAGCTGCGCCCGCTGCTCGCGCGTTATGCAAGAGTCTTCAGCCCGGGGCTGCACGTACTGTCGCAGAACGAGATCCCCGAGCGGGTGGCGGTGAACGTCCTGGGCACCCTCGGCTGATCAGCCGGGCGTCGCGCTGCGGCGCCCGGCGCGCAGCTCGGCCATCAGCGCGTGGAAGGAAACCGACGGCTGCTCCAGCGCCAGGCCGGCCTCGTACTGGCCGGTCTGGGCATTCTCCCCCGACCACACGCAACGCACCTTCACCTCGGCCTCGCGCAGGCGGTCCTCGCGGTCACGCATGCGCAGGCGCAGGTCGTGCAGGCTGTCCGGCGCCAGCAGCAGGTCGCAGCGAATCTTCAGGCCGCTTTCGGAGAGGTCGGCGACATAGCCGAGCAGCTTGCCGCCGGCGTCTAGCACGCGAATGCGGAACATGGAGCGGAATACGATACGGTTGTGCTGGCGCATGCCCGACCTCGTCGTGCGGGGGATTTGAAACCCAAAGCGACCGGGGCGCGGGAAACCTTAAGGCCTGCGTTGGAACTGTAGGAGCGAGCTTGCTCGCGAACAGCGGTGCCAAGCCTGGCTCCGGAGCAGGGCCGAAGTCCGTAACCCTCTCCCCAGCCCTCTCCCTGAAGGGAGAGGGCTGGGGAGAGGGAGCGGAATCGCCCCGAAACACCGCCGCCACAGGTGACTCCCGTTCGCGAGCAAGCTCGCTCCTACGAAAAGCCCAAAAGCCCCCAACCAACAAATCCCCCCACCCATCCCCCACCGATTGCCAATCCGCGCTCCGGCTGATATCTGTATAAAGATACAGCCCCTGCCCTCGCCCATGCCCTTCCAGACCGACCCGCGCTTCTACTACCTGACCAACTTCCACCGCGCCCTCGCCTGGCTGGAAGAACGCTACGACGACCTCTTCGACGCCGCCGAGCGCGCCTTCCTCCGCGACTTCCAGGCCATGCCGCTGGAGGCCCGGGCGTTGCTGGTGCGGCTGATCATGCGCAAGGGCCCGCATTTTCGCGCCAGCAAGCTGGACTACGCCGAGATCGGCTGCCCGCGCCGGGCCGCCGCGCCGCTGCTGGAGGCCGGCTGGCTGGATGGCGCCGCCGCGCTGGACCTGGAGGAACTCTTCGGCCTGCTGCGCAAGGACGAAATCCTCGACTGCTTCGGCGCCCGCCTGTCCAGCCGCCAGCTGCGCAAGCCGGAGCTGCTGGCCGAACTGGCCGCGGTCGACGCCGAGCCGCGGCCCTTCGCCATCTGGTGCCCGCAGCTGGACGAGCCCGTCTACAGCCTGGCCATAGGCGCGCTGGTGGAGCGCCTGCGGCTGATGTTCTTCGGCAACCTGTACCAGGACTGGACCGAATTCGTCCTCACCGACCTGGGCATCCTGCGCTACGAGGCGGTGCCGCTGACCCGCGAATCCCGCGGCTTCGCCAGCCGCGAGGAAATCGACGCACACCTGTTCCTGCAGCGCTGCCGCGAAGCCTTCGACCTGGGCGCCGCGGCCCAGGAACTGCTGCCGCTGATCGCCAGCGTCGACTGCGGCACCGCCCAGCTGCAGCGCCGTCGCGGGCGCGTGCTGTTCCACATCGGCCAGCAACTGGAGCGCGAAGCCGACTGGGAAGGCGCCCTGCAGGTCTATGCCGCCAGCGAACACGCCAGCGCCCGCCAACGCCAGGTGCGCGTGCTGGAGCGCCTGGAACGCCATGCCGATGCCTACGACCTGGCCCTGCAGGCCGCGGCCCAGCCCCAGGACGCCGCCGAGGCGCAGCTGATCGAGCGCGCCCTGGTGCGCCTGCGCCGCCAGCTCGGCCACGCCCGGCCGGCGAAGGCCAGGGCCGCGCCGCCGCCCCGTATCGACCTGGAGCTGGAGCCGCAGCCCGGCCTGAGCGTCGAGCAGTGCGTGCAACTGCACCTGGCCCGCCCCGAAGCGCCGGTGCACTACGTGGAGAACACCCTGGTCCTCGGCCTGTTCGGCCTGCTCTGCTGGGAAGTGATCTTCACCCCGCTGCCCGGCGCCTTCTTCCACCCCTTCCACGCAGGCCCCGCGGACCTCTACGACAGCCAGTTCCGCGCCCGTCGCGCCGGGCTGTTCGAAGCGCGCCTGGCACTGCTCGACAGCGGCGCCTACGCCGACGAGATGCGCCGCATCCACCGCGAGAAACAGGGCCTGCAATCGCCCTTCGTGTTCTGGGAGCTGCTGGACGCGAACCTGCTGGAACAGGCCCTGGCCTGCCTGCCGGCGGCGCACCTGAAGGCCTGGTTCGGCCGCCTGCTGGAAGACCTGCAGGCCAACCGCGCCGGCATGCCCGACCTGATCCAGTTCTGGCCCGCCGAGGGCCGCTACCGGATGATCGAGGTGAAGGGCCCCGGCGACCGCCTGCAGGACAACCAGAAGCGCTGGCTGGCCTTCTGCGCCGCGCACGGCATGCCGGTGGAGGTCTGCTACGTGACCTGGGCCGGGGAGCCGGCCGCATGAACTACCAGGTCGCGGTGCGCGCGCTCTGCGAGTTCACCGCCAAGGTCGGCGACCTCGACCTGCGCTTCACCCCCTCGCCCACCGTCCAGGAAGGCATGGCCGGCCACGCCACCGTGGTCGGCCGCCGCGGCCCCGGCTACCTCGCCGAGCTGCCGCTGGCCGGCGCCTACCGCAACCTGGTGGTGCGCGGCCGCGCCGACGGCTACGACCCGGCGCGCAACTGCCTGGAAGAGATCAAGACGCACCGCGGCGACATCGCCCGCATCCCCGACAACCACCGCCAGCTGCACTGGGCCCAGGCCAAGGTCTACGGCTGGCTGCTCTGCGCCCTGCAGGGCCTGGAGGAAATCGACCTGGCGGTGGTCTACTTCAACGTCATGACGCAGAAGGAGACGGTATTCCAGGAGCGTTTCAGCGCCGACGAACTGCACGCCTTCTTCGAGGAACACTGCCAGCGCTTCGTGACCTGGGCCGAACGCGAGATGGCCCACCGCGCGGCGCGCGATACAGCCCTGGAAAGCCTGCGCTTCCCCTGGCCGCAGTTCCGCCACGGCCAGCGCCAGCTCGCCGAGGCGGTGTACCGCGCCGCCCGCGACGGCCGCCACCTGATGGCCCAGGCCACCACCGGCATCGGCAAGACCCTCGGCACCCTGTTCCCGCAGCTCAAGGCCATGCCCGGCCAGGGCCTGGACCGGCTGTTCTTCCTCAGCGCCAAGACCCCCGGCCGGCGCCTGGCCCTGGAGGCCCTGGCCAGCCTACGCCAGGACGAACCCGAGCTGCCGCTGCGGGTGCTGGAACACGTGGCCCGCGACAAGGCCTGCGAACACCCGGACAAGGCCTGCCACGGCGACTCCTGCCCGCTGGCCAAGGGCTTCTACGACCGCCTGCCGGCCGCCCGCCTGGCCGCCCTGGACGGCGCCTGGCTGGACCAGGCGCGGATTCGCGAGGTGGCCCGCGAGCACGGCATCTGCCCCTACTACCTGAGCCAGGAACTGAGCCGCTGGGCCGACGTGGTGGTATGCGACTACAACTACTACTTCGACATGAGCGCCCTGCTATACGCGCTCACCGTGCTCAACGAGTGGAAGGTGACTCTGCTGGTGGACGAGGCCCACAACCTGGTGGAGCGCGGGCGCAAGATGTACACCGGCGAACTCGACCAGGCCGATTTCCAGGACCTGCGCCGCGTCGCCCCGGCCAAGCTGAAGGGCGCGCTGGAGCGCGTCGGCCGCCACTGGAACCAGCTGCACCGCGACCAGGAGCTGGAATACCAGGTCTACCCGCTGGCGCCGGAGCTGTTCATCCTCGCGCTGCAGAAGGCGGTGACCGCCATCACCGACCACCTGAGCGAGCAGCCCGACGGCAACAGCCTTGAGCTGCTGGGCTTCTACCTCGACGCCATGGCCTTCTGCCGCCTGGCCGAGGCCTTCGGCGAGCACTCGCTGTTCGACATCACCCGCCGCCAGACCGAAAGCGGCCGGGTCTACTCCACCCTGTGCCTGCGCAACGTCATCCCCGCGCCCTTCCTCGCCCCGCGCTTCGAGGAGGCCCACAGCTGCACGCTGTTCTCCGCCACCCTGACGCCGGCGCACTACTACCGCGACCTGCTGGGCCTGCCGCAGGACACCGCCTGGATCGACGTGGAATCGCCGTTCCGCGCCGAACAGCTGGAGGTGCAGGTGGTGCGCAACCTGTCCACCCGCTACCAGCACCGCGCCCAGTCGGTGCGGCCGATCTGCGAACTGATGGCCCGGCAGTACCGAGAGCGGCCGGGCAACTACCTGGCCTTCTTCAGCAGCTACGCCTACCTGGAGCAGGTGCGCGAACGCTTCGTCCGCGACGAGCCCGGGGTGCCGGTCTGGGTGCAGGCGCGCAACATGGACGAGAGCGAGCGCGAAGGCTTCCTCGAACGGTTCCGCAACGGCGGGCGTGGCATCGGCTTCGCGGTGCTCGGCGGCGCCTTCGGCGAGGGCATCGACCTGCCCGGCGACCGCCTGATCGGCGCCTTCGTCGCCACCCTGGGGCTGCCCCAGGTGAACACGGTGAACGAGGAAATCCGCCAGCGCATGTATGCCCTCTTTGGAAATGGCGGCGGCGACGGCTACGACTACACCTACCTCTACCCCGGCCTGCAGAAGGTGGTGCAGGCGGCCGGCCGGGTGATCCGCACCCAGCAGGACGAAGGTGTGGTCTGGCTGATCGACGACCGCTTCGGCCGCAGCGAAGTGCGCCAACTGCTGCCGCGCTGGTGGACCGTGCGCAGCTGCCGGCTGGCCCTGCCGCCGCCGGAGCCGGAGGCGCAAGCCAGCGCGCCGCGCAAACCGGCACCGCCGCCCACCCGCCAGCGCCCGGCACGGCCGAAGCCGGAGCAGGCCCAGGGCGAACTGGGCTTCAATGATTTCTAGATCGAATCACTAAAACAATCGTTCATATCTGTTTCGCATGGCTACGGCCGCTCAGACTCCTTCCAGGCCCACGGATAAAGGAGTCCGCCATGTTCGCCATGCAATACAGCCACCGCCTGCCGGCGGCACACGACATGGGCGCCATCCGCCAGCGCGCCGCCAGCAAGGGCCCGCACTGGGACGCCTGGCCGGGCCTGGAGTGCAAGGCTTTCGTCCTCCAGGAAAAGGGCCGCCACGGCGCCGAAGGCAACCTCTACGCCTCAGTCTACCTCTGGCAGGAACCGGCGGCCGCCGCGGCCTTCCTGGCCAGCGAGGCCTTCCAGGGGGTGATCGACAGCTTCGGCCGGCCCGCGGTGGAAACCTGGCTGCCGCTGGACGCCTGCCGCGGCCCCGCCTTCGATCGCCCGGCCCGCGCGCTGTACCGCGAGGAACTACCCTTGTCCGATAGAGGCGCCGCCGCCCTGCGCGACGGCGCGCTGGCCGCCGGCGCGGCGCTGCCGGGCCGGGAGGATGTGCTGGCGGCCTGGGTCGTGGCCGACCTGCAGCGCTGGACGCTGCTGCGCTTCAGCCTCAGTGCCGAGGCACTGGAGGCACGCGCGGGCAGCCTCGGCTACGAAGTCCTGTACCTGGCACGGCCAGGGCTGGAGCGACTGCCATGAACGACAGGCAGAAACGGGAACTGGCGGCACAACTGGCGGGGCTGGCCTTCGGCGCCTTCATGGTGCTGGGGATGGCCTGGGGTGTGGTGCGGGTGGCCCGGGTGCTGGTGGGGTAAGGATGGGGTTTTTCGTAGGAGCGAGCTTGCTCGCGAATGGAGTTTCCCGGCAATTACAGTGTTTCGGCTTGACTCCGCCCCCTCTCCCTAACCCTCTCCCTGAAGGGAGAGGGGACCGTTCGGCGTGCGCTGGTATTTCCGCGTTAGCCGGCTTGCACCGAGTAGCCGGCTGACACCAAATCCTTTCTCGGCACGGACTAGCCCCCTCTCCCTTCAGGGCGGGGCGCGCAGCCGAGGGCTGGGGAGAGGGTGCTCCAATCTTGGCGCCGAAGTCCCGGGAAGCCTCGTTCGCGAGCAAGCTCGCTCCTACGAAAAGCCTCCAGGTCGGATAACCATTCCCTACCCCGCCGTACTCCGCACCGCCGCCACCAAGGTGCGCAACATCCCCTGCGCCTGCGCATCCCGGGGATGGGAGAACAACAGCACATCGCGCCCCGGCAACGCCGGCAGCCCCAGCCGCGCCCCCACATCCTCGCAGCCCGCCGGCGCCACCCGGCGGCCCAGGGCTGCCACAGCTATGCCCGCGCTCACTGCCGCTCCTATGGTCATCAACCCCCCACCGACGAACACCTCGCGCCAGGCCACCCCGGCCTGGTCCAGGGCGTCCACCGCCATGCGTCGCACGCTGCAGGGTTCGGCCTGGGTGGCCAGGGGCAGCGGTTGGCCGGGCAATGGCTGGAAGTCGGCGGCGCCCATCCAGGCGAAGGGTTCCTGCAGCACCACCTCGCCGTCCTGGCGTGGCGGGCCCTGCTGCAGCACCAGGGCCACGTCCAGGTCGCCGCGGTCGAAGCGCTCCAGGGTTTCCCGCGAGCTGTCCACCCGCAGTTCCAGCAGCAGCCCCGGCTCGCTGCGGGTGAGCTGGCGCAGCAACCCGGGCAGTTCGGCGCCGACGATGTGGTGGCTGATGCCGACCACCAGCCGCCTGGGCTGGCCGCCGGCGAACGCGCCCAGCGCCTGGCGGTGCGCCGCCACCAGGGCGCGGGCCGCTTCCAGGAACACCCCGCCGTCGGCGGACAGCCGCACCAGGCGCGGCGTGCGCTCCAATAGGCGGCGGCCGAGGCCGTCCTCCAGGCGCTTGATCTTCAGGCTCACCGCCGACTGGGTGCTGGCCAGGGCCTCGGCGGCGCGGGTGAAGCTCTTCAGCTCGGCGACCAGCACGAAGGCCTGCACGGCCTCGATGTCCAGGGCTTTCATGATGTCCACTTTCAATGACCAAGAGCGGACAGCATTCGACTTTGCCATGGGAGGGTCAAGCGGGCGAGGCGTTTTCCCTGTGGCCGACGTAGGGCGCATAACGCCTCCGGCGTTATCCGCCGATCAGATCACCAGGGTTGGCCGTGAACTCGGGTTGAGCCGAGGTGTAGCGGCGGATAACCGCGAACGGTTATTCGCCCTACGCCCAGGAAACATCGGCGACGGCGACGGCTCAGTCGAGCTTCTTGCGGATCCAGTACAGGTAGGTGCCCGCCTCTTCCTGCTGCTCCACCAGTTCGTGGCCGAGGAAGATGCAGAACTTGGGGATGTCGCGGCGGGTGGAGGGGTCGGTGGCGATGACCTTGAGCAGGCCGCCGGCCGGCAGGTCGCGCACCTTGTTGTGCAGCATCATGACCGGTTCGGGGCAGTTCAGGCCGGTGGCGTCGAGGATGGCGTCGACAGGCTGGGACATGGAGAGGCTCCGCAAAACGAATGGCGCATTGTCGCCCAAAGCGGGGCGCAGGGTCACGCGTCGCGGGCGAACGGCAATGGCCCAATCTTTCGTCGGGCCCCCGCTGCGCCGCGCTGGGCTAAGCTCGGCGCCTTCCCCGACAGCGGATGCCCCCCGCCCATGCGCCTGCCCGCCCTGCTCTGCCTCGCTTTGCTGCTCACCGCCTGCGCCGCCCGCGACCAGTTGCCCGACTATGCCGCCAGCGCCGGGCAGGACCTGCCGGCCACCTGGTACGAGGCGGTGATCACCGCCCGCGACGGCACGCGGCTGTCCGCCACCGTGTTCCAGCCGGCGCTCAGGGCCGGCGAGACGGCGCCGCTGGTCGTGCACACCCACGGCTGGGGCGGCTGGCGGGTGACCGGGCCGGACGGCTTCTACGGCAGGCAGATGATGTCCGGGCGCGCCGCGCTCAAGGCCTGGAAGGCCGGCTACTGGGTGGTCAGCTACGACCAGCGCGGCTGGGGCGGCAGCGACGGGCGCATCGAGATGATGGACCCACGCTTCGAGGTCAGCGACGCCAGCGCGGTGATCGATTGGGCCGCCGCGCACCTGCCGCGGCTGAGCATGGACGGCCCCGGCGACCCGCGGCTGGGCATGCTCGGCGAGAGCTACGGCGGCGCCGTGCAGTTGCTGGCCGCGGCGCAGGACCCGCGCATCGACGCCATCGTGCCCATCGCCACCTGGTACGACCTGAGCGACGCCCTGGCCCCCGACGGCCAACTGAAGATGGGCTGGGGCGGCGTGCTGGTCAGCCTGGGCCTGGCCACCGGCTACGACCTGGGCAAGTTCGTCCAGGCCGACTACCTGCACAGCGCCAGCGGGCGCATGGCCGCACCGGTGCGGGCCGAGCTGGCCGCCCACAGCCCGGCGCGCTACTGCGCCGAGGGCCGCCGCCCGCATGCCGACGCCCTGCTGATCCAGGGCCTGCGCGACACCCTGTTCCCCCTCGACCAGGGCCTGCAGATCCGCCAGTGCCTGCGCCAGGGCAGCGCCGACGTGCGCCTGCTGGGGATGCAGGGCGGGCACATCCTGCCGCCGCCGCTGCAGGCCTGGAGCGGCCTGCCGCCGTTCAACAACGAGCCGGTGATCCACTGCGGCGGGCGTGCCATCAACCTCTACCAGGGCATCCTCGCCTGGTACGAGGAGAAGCTGCGCCGGCGCCCCGGCGCCGCCGACAGCGTGCCCTCGCTGTGCGTCAGCCTCGACCTGGACCAGGGCCTGGCGCTGGACGAACTGCCCGCCCCCGGCCCCACCGTGGCCCTGCCGCCGACACCGGTACGCCCGGCCAGCAGCGGGCTGCTGCAGCCCCGTACCTTCATCCCGCTGCACCAGGTCGCCGAGCCCGGCGCCCTGCTCGGCAGCCCCGAGGTACGCCTTTCCCGGCCGCTGGGCGCGGGCGAGCAGGCGCGGTTGTTCGCCTCGCTGGCGATTCGCGGCGCGGACGGCCGCACCCGGGTGCTGGACGAGCAGGTCAAGCCGTTGCTCAACCGCGGTACGACGCGGCTCAACGCGGTCAGCGCCCGCCTGGCGGCGGGGGACGAGATCGGCCTGCTGGTCAGCGGCTTCAGCGGCCAGTACCTGTTCAACGGTTCCTGGCAGCTTCGCACGGTGGCGTTGCAGGGCGAGGTGCAACTGCCCGCCCTGCTGCCGCTGCAGCCGCGCCTGGCGGCCGGCCGCTGACTCAGCGCAGCGGCCCGGCGGGCGCCTCGTCCAGCTGGGCCAGCAGCATCGGCTCGCCGTCGCCGTCCAACGGCAGCAGCGCCCACTGTTCCTTGTGGCCCAGGCGGCGGTGGCTCTGGCGCACCTGGCTGCCCAGCGGCAGCGGCGCCTTGAAGTGCACGTCCAGGCGCACCTGCTCGGCCAGGCGGCGGCCGGTGAGGCTGCGCGCCAGGCTCCACATGCCGTGGGCGAAGGGCTTGCCGAAGCCGTAGCGCGAGGCCATCAGGCGCGACAGGTGCAGTGGGTTGAAGTCGCCGCTCAGGCCCGCGTAGCGCCAGCCGGCGATCTTCGGCACGCGCCACTGCACGCCGGGGTGCGCAGGCACTTCCAGGGTGTGCCACTGGGCGCGCTCGGGCAGCGCGTCGGGCTCGGCGTGGTCGTCGAGGAAGTCGCCGCGGCGCAGGTAGGTGGTGATCGACTGCCAGTAGAGCATGTCGTGGTGCCAGACCTCGGTCGCCACGTCCACCTCCAGCCCCAGCGGGCTGCGCCGGCTGGTGAGGATGCGGCAGTCCAGCTGCAGCTGGTCACCCTCTTCCAGCAGCCGGTAGCGCTGGATGTGGCTGCGCAGGTGGATCAGCCCGAGGATCGACAGCGGCATGCGCGAACGGCTGAGCAGGCGCAGGTGCAGCGGCAGGCTGATCACCTGCGGGTACAACAGGGGCACGCCCAGGGCCGGGTCCAGGCCGAAGTGCTGGCGGTAGGCGCGCAGGTGGCGGGCGTCGAAGCGCAGGCCGCGGCTGTCCATGGCCAGGTTCGGCAGGCGCTCGCCGCGGTCCAGGCCACGGCGCGGCAACAACATGCGGCTGTAACTGCCCAGCAGCGAGGGCAACTTTCGCTTCACGAGCGGCTCCGGGAGGGGGTGCGCCGCACAGCATGGTCGCTGCGCGGCGCCACGGCAAGTCGCCGAAGGTCGTGGGTCGCAGGCGCCTACAGGCGTCGCAGGTGCACCGTGACCTCCTCGCGGTCGTGGTACAGCTGCTTGCAGCCGATGGCCACGCGCAGGCCGCGCTCGCGGAAGCTCTCGCGCAGGCGTTCGAGAATCCTGCGCACCTCGGCGTAGCGCTGCTTCATCGGCAGCTTGAGGTTGACCACCGCCTCGCGGCACAGGCCCTCGCCGATCCAGGTCTCGATCAGCGAGCCGGTGCGCGCCGGCTTCTCGACGATGTCGCAGACCATCCAGTCCACCGTCTGCCGCGGCCGGAACACATAGCCGTCGGCGCGCTGGTGATCCACCAGGCCGGAATAGACCAGGTTCTCGGCCATGGGCCCGTTGTCCACGGCGATCACCCGCATCTCGCGGTTGACCAGTTGCCAGGTCCAGCCGCCGGGCGCGGCGCCCAGGTCCACGGCGAGCATGTTCGGCGCCAGGCGCTTGTCCCAGTCGGCGCGCGGGATGAAGTGGTGCCAGGCCTCCTCCAGCTTGAGGGTCGAGCGGCTCGGCGCCTCGCGGGGGAACTTCAGGCGCGGGATGCCCATCGGCCACATGGCGCTGTTGCGCGGCTCGGCGAGGCCGACGAAGACCTCGCGGCCGGAGCGGAAGGTCAGCAGCAGGCGCGGCAGGCTCGGGTCCTCGCGCAGCTTGCCGGCCTTGACCAGGGCGGCGCGCAGGGGCTTCTCGAACTTGCGGCAGAAGGTCGACAATTCCTTGCCTTCGTTGCTGTCGAAGACTTCCAGCCAGAGGCTGCCGCACAGCGGGTACGGGCCCAGCTCCTCCAGCAGCGCGCCGATGCGGTCCTGCTCGGGCAACGGGACGAAGCCGGTGCCTCGGGCCCACTGGCGCGGGAAGATCAGCTCGGAAAAGCGCAGGTGGCGCATCAGCCGGTCGGCGCCGTCGGCCTCCTGGCAGACGAACTCGGCATAGGCGGTGGCCGGCTTGGCGCGGGCGTAGCCGGCCACGTCCAGGCCCGCGGCCAGGTCGGAAATCTCCGCGCAGACCTCGTTCTCGAAGCCCGGACGGCAATGCAGTAGCAGGGTGTTCATCGGGGTGTCTCCTTGGCCGCGCACTATAGTCGCTGCGCGGCCGGCTTTCACCCGGATTCGCCGCACGCCAGGGGAACCCCCGGCTGCGGCAAAAGGTCCAGAACCCATGGCAAGACCGCGCGCAGCGGTCTAGTTTGAGAGTTCCGAAGTCGCGATCCAGGGCTTGCCGTGCCCCGGGGAGCGCATGCCGGAAATCGCCAGGATGCCGCCCGATATGCAGAAGATGACTGCCAATCTGCGTTCCTTTCGTGCCAAGCCGGGAAATCCGCCCGGGCTTTCCAGCAGTATCGGACCAGCAGTATCGGAACTGTGCCGTCGATCACCGGCAGAATCCAGCCTGAGGAGAACGTCATGCCCGCAGTGGACAGCCTGAACAGCTTGCGCACCCTAGAGGTGGGCGGCAAGACCTACCACTATTACAGCCTTCCGGAAGCCGCCAAGCAGCTCGGCGACCTGGACAGGCTGCCGAAGTCGCTCAAGGTGCTCCTGGAGAACCTCCTGCGCTGGGAGGACAACCATACGGTCAACGCCGACGACCTGCGCGCCCTGGCCGGCTGGCTGAAGGAGCGCCGCTCCGAGCGCGAGATCCAGTACCGCCCGGCGCGGGTGCTGATGCAGGACTTCACCGGGGTGCCGGCGGTGGTCGACCTGGCCGCCATGCGCGACGCCATGGCCAAGGCCGGGGGCGATCCGCAGAAGATCAACCCGCTGTCCCCCGTCGACCTGGTCATCGACCACTCGGTGATGGTCGACCGCTATGCCAGCCAGGCCGCCTTCGCCGCGAACGTCGAGATCGAGATGCAGCGCAACGGCGAGCGCTACGCCTTCCTGCGCTGGGGCCAGAACGCCTTCGACAACTTCCGCGTGGTGCCGCCGGGCACCGGCATCTGCCACCAGGTCAACCTGGAGTACCTGGGCCGCACGGTGTGGACCAAGGACGAGGACGGCCGCACCTACGCCTTCCCCGACACCCTGGTCGGCACCGACTCGCACACCACCATGATCAACGGCCTGGGCGTGCTCGGCTGGGGCGTCGGCGGCATCGAGGCGGAAGCGGCCATGCTCGGCCAGCCGGTGTCGATGCTGATCCCCGAGGTGATCGGCTTCAAGCTCACCGGCAAGCTGAAGGAAGGCATCACCGCCACCGACCTGGTGCTCACCGTCACCCAGATGCTGCGGCAGAAGGGCGTGGTGGGGAAATTCGTCGAATTCTACGGCGACGGCCTGGCCGACCTGCCCCTGGCCGACCGCGCCACCATCGCCAACATGGCCCCGGAATACGGCGCCACCTGCGGCTTCTTCCCGGTGGACGAGATCACCCTGGGCTACCTGCGCCTGTCCGGCCGCCCGGAACAGACCGTCAAGCTGGTGGAGGCCTACTGCAAGGCCCAGGGCCTGTGGCGCGAAAAGGGCCACGAGCCTGTGTTCACCGACGCCCTGCAGCTGGACCTGGGCGACGTCGAGGCCAGCCTGGCCGGGCCCAAGCGCCCGCAGGACCGCGTGCCCCTGGGCCAGGTGGGCAAGGCCTTCGCCGACTTCCTCGCGCTGCAGCCCAAGGCCGCGCGCAGCCCGGAAGTCTCGCGCCTGCTCAACGAGGGCGGTGGCGGCGCCGCGGTGGGCAGCGCCGAGAGCCAGGGCATCGAGTACCAGCACGAGGGCAAGAGCCACCACCTGCAGGACGGCGCGGTGGTCATCGCCGCCATCACCTCCTGCACCAACACCTCCAACCCCAGCGTGATGATGGCCGCCGGGCTGCTGGCGAAGAAGGCGCTGGAGAAGGGCCTGCAGCGCAAGCCCTGGGTGAAGAGCTCGCTGGCCCCCGGCTCCAAGGTGGTCACCGACTACTTCAAGGCCGCCGGCCTGACGCGCTACCTGGACGAGCTGGGCTTCGACCTGGTGGGCTACGGCTGCACCACCTGCATCGGCAACTCCGGGCCGTTGCTGGAGCCCATCGAGAAGGCCATCCAGCAGGCCGACCTGACGGTGGCCTCGGTGCTGTCCGGCAACCGCAACTTCGAGGGCCGCGTGCACCCGCTGGTGAAGACCAACTGGCTGGCCTCCCCGCCCCTGGTGGTGGCCTACGCCCTGGCCGGCAGCGTGCGCCTGGACCTGTCGAAGGACCCGCTGGGCACCGGCAAGGACGGCCAGCCGGTGTACCTGAAGGACATCTGGCCGAGCCAGCGGGAGATCGCCGAGGCGATCCAGAAGGTCGACACCGCGATGTTCCACAAGGAATACGCCGAGGTCTTCCAGGGCGACGAGAAGTGGCGCGCCATCGAAGTGCCCCAGGCGCAGACCTACACCTGGCAGGCCGACTCCACCTACATCCAGCATCCGCCGTTTTTCGAGCACATCGCCGAGGCCCCGCCGAAGCTGGCCGACATCGAGAAGGCCCGGGTGCTGGCGGTGCTGGGCGACTCGGTGACCACCGACCACATCTCCCCCGCCGGCAACATCAAGAAGGACAGCCCGGCCGGGCGCTACCTCAGCGAGCACGGCGTGGCCTACGCCGACTTCAACTCCTACGGCTCGCGGCGCGGCAACCACGAGGTGATGATGCGCGGCACCTTCGCCAACATCCGCATCAAGAACGAGATGCTCGGCGGCGAGGAAGGCGGCAACACCCTCCACGTGCCCAGCGGCGAGAAGCTGGCGATCTACGACGCGGCCATGCGCTACCAGGCCGAGGGCACGCCGCTGGTGATAGTCGCCGGCAAGGAGTACGGCACCGGCTCGTCCCGCGACTGGGCGGCCAAGGGCACCAACCTGCTGGGGGTCAAGGCGGTGATCGCCGAGAGTTTCGAGCGCATCCACCGCTCCAACCTGGTGGGCATGGGCGTGCTGCCGCTGCAGTTCACCGGCGGCCAGGACCGCGGGGCGCTGAACCTGACCGGCAAGGAAGTGCTGAACATCCGCGGCCTGGACGGCGAGCTGAAGCCGCACATGACGCTGAAGGTGGAAGTCACCCGCGAGGACGGCAAGCAGGATGGCTTCGAGGTGCTGTGCCGCATCGACACCCTCAACGAGGTGGAGTACTTCAAGGCCGGCGGCATCCTGCACTACGTGCTGCGCAGCCTGATCTGAGCAGTCGCCCGGCTCGAGGTCGGAGCCGGTGGGGAGATAGGTGAAACGGCGTATAACCGCGAACGGTTATACGCCCTACGCCCCATGCGGGATTCGGAGTCTGTCGTAGGAGCGGACCCTGCCCGCGATTCCTGCGCGACACCCGCTGTCCAGCAGACAAAACCTATAAATCCACAGGAAAATTACCTACGACCATGTGACAGGTAGCGTTTTGCCATCGTCCACGTCAATATTCCTACGTCAAATATCGAACAAGGCTTCAACTTTCGTTGATCCCGGCCGATAACAAAACCGTCACATGCCTTTTTCGTGGACATTGCCCTGAATGCGCAACAACCAGCCCGTCACCCAGCGTGAACGCACCTACCCGGCGGAACAACGCCTGATCTCCACCACCAACAGCCGTGGCGTGATCACCTATGCCAACGATGCCTTCGTCGACATCAGCGGCTTCGCCCGGGACGAGCTGGAGGGCTCGCCGCACAACCTGGTGCGCCATCCGGACGTGCCGCCGGCGGTGTTCGCCCACATGTGGGCCACGCTGAAGAACGGCAAGCCGTGGATGGGCATCGTCAAGAACCGCTGCAAGAACGGCGACCACTACTGGGTCAGCGCCTACGTCACGCCCATCTTCGAGCGCAACGAGATCGTCGGCTACGAGTCGGTGCGCGTGCGCCCCAGCGCCGAGCAGGTCGAGCGCGCCCAGGCCCTGTACCAGCGGATCAACGCCGGCAAGCCGGCGATCCCGCGCCGCGACCTGTGGCTGCCGGTGCTGCTGGACTGGCTGCCGTTCATCCTGATCAGCCAGGTGGCCTTCCTCATCGGCGTCTGGCTGGACTCGCACTGGGGCTTCGCCCTCGCCGCCCTGCTCGCCATCCCCCTCGGCCTGGCCGGCCTGGGCTGGCAGCAGCGCGGCCTCAAGCGCCTGCTGCGCCTGGCCGAGCAGACCACCTCGGACCCGCTGATCGCACAGATGTACACCGACAGCCGCGGCGCCCAGGCGCGCCTGGAAATGTCCATCCTCAGCCAGGAAGCGCGGCTGAAGACCTGCCTGACACGTCTGCAGGACACCGCCGAACAGCTCACCGCCCAGGCCCGCCAGGCCGATACCCTGGCTCACCACAGCTCCTCCGGCCTGGAACGCCAGCGCGTGGAGACCGAGCAGGTGGCCACGGCGGTCAACCAGATGGCCGCCACCACCCAGGAAGTGGCGAACAACGTGCAGCGCACCGCCGACGCCACCCGCCAGGCCAACGAGCTGACGCGCCGCGGGCGCAGCGTGGCCAGCGAGACCCGCGCAGCCATCCAGCGCCTGTCCGCCTCGGTGGGCGAGACCGGCCTTGCGGTGAGCCAGTTGGCCCAGGACAGCAACGAGATCGGCGGCGTGGTCGACGTGATCAAGGGCATCGCCGACCAGACCAACCTGCTGGCGCTCAACGCCGCCATCGAGGCCGCCCGCGCCGGCGAGATGGGCCGCGGCTTCGCCGTGGTGGCCGACGAGGTGCGCTCGCTGGCCCAGCGCACCGCCGAGTCCACCGAGCAGATCCACGGCCTGATCGCCAAGCTGCAGACCACCGCCGAAGGCGCGGTGAGTGCCATGGAGGTCGGCCGCCGCCAGGCCGACGAAGGCGTCGAGCGGGTGCTGGAGGCCGACCAGGCGCTGTCCGGCATCAGCGACTCGGTGGCCAACATCGCCGACATGGCCAACCAGATCGCCGCGGCGGCCGAGGAACAGAGCGCGGTGGCCGAGGAGATCAACCGCAACATCGCCACCATCGCCCAGCTCGCCGACCAGACCTCCGACGAGGCCCAGCGCACCGCGCAGCTGAGCGAGGAACTGACCGGCACGGCGCAGAGCCAGTATTCGCTGGTGGAGCGGTTCAACCGCTGAGCACCGGGGCTCGCCCGGGCGTAGGGCGTACAAGCGTTCGCGGTTGTACGCCGATACACCCCTCTGATCTATCCGGCTTCGCGACCGGGAACGGAGTGCCGTCGAACAGGCGCTTCGTGGTCGAACCCGAGCGTTGCGCAACCAAGGTCAGGCGGCGGATAACCGCGAACGGTTATTCGCCCTACGCTCCCGGCGGTTTCGGTGCATGGCTTGACTCCGCCCCCTCTCCCTAACCCTCTCCCGCAAGCGGGTAGCCAGGAGTCATCCGGCTAGTACCGAAGTAGCAGGTTAAAACCATTCCCCTTCTCGGCACGGACAAGCTCCCTCTCCCGCTTGCGGGAGAGGGCTGGGGAGAGGGTTACGGACGCCAACGCAGCTCCGAAGCCGAACCTGGCCGAGGTGCCTTGGGCTACAGCGACTGCGCCGGGTCCGCCGCCACCGCCGCCGCGGCCTTGCGCACGAACAGGCAGTAGGCGGCCGTCAGCAGCGCCAGGAACGGGATACCGAAGACCAGGGTCATGCGGAAGGCATCGACGAAGGCGGTGGTCAGCAGGATCGCCAGCATGAGCCCCAGCCCCAGCAGCGTCGCCCAGGGGAACCCCCACATGCGGAAGGACAGCTGCAGGCCGCCGCGCGCCTGGTGGTAGCGGCGGAAGCGGTAGTGGGTGAAGAAGATCATCATCCAGGCGAAGAGCGCGCCGAAGATCGAGATGGCCATCATCAGCATGAAGGACTGCTCGGGAAACGCCACGTTGACCAGGGTCGCCAGGGCGATGCCGGTGCAGGACAGCGCCAGCGCGTTCAGCGGCACCCCGGCGCCGCTCAGCTGGCCCATGGCGCGGGGCGCGTAGCCGGCGCGCGAGAGGCTGAACATCATCCGCGTGGTGGTGTAGAGCTGGCTGTTCATCGCCGACAGCGCCGCCACCAGGATGACGAAGTTGATCAGCCCGGTGGCGCCGGGAATCCCGACCTGCTGCATGACGCTGACGAAGGGGCTCTCGGCGCCCTGCCCCGACCGGTCCCAGGGCAGCATGGCGAGGATCAGCGCCAGGGTAAGGAGGTAGAACACCAGCAGGCGCACCATGGTCACGCGGAAGGCCTGCTTCACCGCGCGCTCGGGCTGTTCGGCCTCGCCGGCGGCCACCGCGATCATCTCGATGCTCAGGTAGCTGAAGATGGCGATGATCACCGCGACCCACATGCCGGACAGCCCGTGGGGCAGGAAGCCGCCGTGCGCGACGTAGTGATGGAAGCCGTACTCCGGGTGCGTGCCGCCGAACACCAGCCAGGCGCCGAGCAGGATGAAGGCGAGGATGGCGCTGATCTTGATCGCCGAGAAGGCGTACTCGAAGTGGCCGAAGGCCTTGACGCTGATGGCGTTGGTCAGGATCAGCGCCGAGGAGAACAGCAGGATCCACACCCAGCTGGCCACGCCGGGGAACCAGTACTTCATGTACAGGGCGATGGCGGTGACCTCGGTGCCCACCGCCAGGACGATGGACGCCCAGTAGGCGTAACGCACCAGGAAGCCGGCCAGCGGGCCGACGTAGAACTCGGCGTAGGCGCCGAAGGAGCCGGAGGTGGGATGGGCCACGGTCATCTCCGCCAGGCAGCCCATCAGCAACAGCGCGATCAGCGCGCCTATGGCGTAGCTGAGCAGCACGCCCGGGCCGGCGAAGCCGATGGCGAAGCTGCTGCCCATGAAGAGCCCGGTGCCGATGGCGCCGCCAATGGCGATCATGCTCATCTGCGCCGAGGTGAGCTGGCGCTTGAGCCCCTGCTCGCGTGCCGCGATGGCGGCGAATCCAGTCTTGTCGTTCATCTTGTGCCTCTGGGGTCTTGTCGTTATGGCGGGCGTCAGAGCAGTTGCAGCGGGTATTCGACGATCACCCGCACTTCGTCGTTGTCGGCGGTGTCGGCGCGGGCCACCTGAGCGCTGGAGCGCACGCTGGCCTGGCGCACGCGGATCGACAGGTCCTTCGCCGCGCCGGACTGCACCACGTAGCCCAGCTCGATATCGCGCTCCCAGCGCCTGCCGTGGTCGCCATAGCGTCCGTAGGCGCCGTTGGGGCCGCCCTGGTAATGGCTGTCGTCGATGTGGTCGCCGCTGACGTAGCGGCTCATGAAGGTCAGCCCGGGCACGCCGAGGCCGGCCAGGTCGAGGTCGTAGCGCAGTTGCCAGGAGCGTTCGTTGGGGCCGTTGAAGTCCAGCACCTGCACCGAGTTGGCGAGGTAGATCGAGGTGCCGCTCTGGCGGTCGAAGCCCAGGTAGTCGAAGGGTTCGTCGCCGTGCACGCGCTGGTGGGCCAGGGTCAGCGCCTGGGCGCCCTGGCTGTAGCGCACGGCGGCGGACCAGGTGGTGTTGTCGATGTCGCCGGCCAGCCGGCGGCCGTCGTCGAGGGTGCGGTAGAGGTTGAAGTCGAGGTTCAGCGCCCGGCCGCCGCCCAATTCCAGGCGCTGGCCGGCGTTGGCGTAGTACTGCCGCCAGATGTCGTCGAAGCGCGAGCTGTAGGCGGACAGGCGGGTGCCTTCGCGCGGAGTCCAGGCCAGCCCCGCATAGTCGACCGCGCGGGTTTCCACCTGGGCGTAGAGCGCCTTGAGCGCGCCGTCGGCGTTGCTGGAGTTGCCGTCGTTGCCGGCGGTGAAGTGCCCGGCGTCGAACAGCAGGCCGTCCAGCTCGCGGCTGTTGAGCGAAACGCCGATGGCCATCGGGGTGAACAGGCGCGCGTTGCCGGTGCCGAACACCGGGTTCATCGGTGCCTGGCTGCCATACTTCAGCTCGCTGCGGGAGACCCGCAGCTTCACCGCGGCGCCGGCTTCGGAATACTCGTCCTCCGGCTCGCCCCGGGAGTCCACCGGCAGCAGGTCGGTGCCCGTGCGGGCGCGGCTGCTGTCGAGCTTGAGGCCCAGGTTGGCGTAGGCGTCCACGCCGACGCCGACGGTGCCCGGGGTATAGCCGGAGCGGTAGTCCAGCAGCATCCCGTGGGCCCATTCCTGGCGATAGTTCTGCCCGCCCGGGTTGTTCAGCAGGTTGCGATGGAAGAAGAAGTTGCGCTGGGTCAGCAGCAGCTGGCTGCCGGCGAGGAATCCGCCGTCGGCTTCGTCCGCCAGCAGCGGCGCGCTCAGCGCGACGAGCGCGAGCAAGGGACACATCGGCAAGGGATGCAGCTTCATGGAGGGGATCGACCTTTTTGTTGTACTTGTCAGTCAAGGCGGGCGCCAGCCGGCGCCCGGGCAAGGCCCTGGCGGGCCGGATCAGGTCACCTGCTTGCGGGTCATGAAGCGCTCTGCGCGCCAGGCGCCGCTGTCGAGCACTTCGCCGAGGATTTCCGCGGCGTCCCAGGCATCGCTGTAGCGGGTGTACAGCGGGGTGAAGCCGAAGCGCATGATCCGCGGCTCGCGGTAGTCGCCGATGACCCCGCGGTCGATCAGCGCCTGCACCACCGCGTAGCCCTCGGGGTGCTCGAAGCTGACGTGGCTGCCGCGGCGGGCGTGCTCCAGCGGCGTCACCAGGGTCAGCGGGTGGGCCGCGCAGCGGGCCTGGACGCGTTCGATGAAGAGGTCGGTCAGGGCCAGCGACTTCGCGCGCAGGGCCTGCATGTCGGTCTTGGCGAAGCTGTCCAGGCCGCATTCGACCAGGGCCATGGAGGTGATCGGCTGGGTCCCGCAGAGGTAGCGGCCGATGCCCGGCGCCGGCGCGTAGGCCGGTTCCATGCCGAACTGGCGGGCATGGCCCCACCAGCCGGACAGCGGTTGCCAGACCAGCTCGCGCAGCGCCGGCGACACCCAGACGAATGCCGGGGAACCGGGGCCGCCGTTGAGGTACTTGTAGGTGCAGCCGATGGCGTAGTCGGCACCGGCCGCCGTGAGGTCGACCGGCACGGCGCCGACCGAATGGCACAGGTCCCAGATGGTCAGCGCGCCGCATTCATGGGCCAGCGCGGTGAGCGCGGCCATGTCGTGCAGGTGGCCGGTCTTGTAGTTCACCTGGGTGAGCAGCAGCACCGCGGTATCGGCGCCGACGGCAGCCGGCACGTCCTCCGGGCGATCCACCAGGCGCAGCTGGTAACCCTGGCGGAGCATGTCGGCCAGGCCCTCGACCATGTAGATGTCGGTGGGGAAGTTGCTGCGCTCGGTGACGATCACCTTGCGCGCGGGATCGCGGCCCGCCTGCACGCGCAGGGCCGCCACCAGCACCTTGAACAGGTTGATCGAGGTGGTGTCGGTGACCACCACCTCGTCTTCGCCGGCACCGATCAGGCGCGCCAGCTGGTTGCCCAGGCGCTCCGGCAGGGCGCGCCAGCCGGCGCTGTTCCAGCTACCGATGAGGCCTTCGCCCCACTCTTGCGCCAGCACCTGGCGGGCGCGCTCCAGCGCCGCCCAGGGGCGGGCGCCGAGGGAGTTGCCGTCCAGGTAGATCACCCCTTCGGGCAGCGCGAAGTCGTCGCGCAGCGCGGCCAGGGGGTCGCGGGCATCGAGGGCCAGGCAGTCTTCTCTTGTTGTCATGTCGGTTCCTAGTGCGAAAGACGACGCAGCACGGCGCGCACCGGGCTGGCATCGAGATGGGTGAACTTGAGCGGGAGGGCGATCAGCTCGTAGTCGCCGGGCGGCACCTCGTCGAGCAGCAGGCCTTCGAGGATGGCCATGCGCTGGCGGGCGACGGCGCGGTGCGCGTCGAGGCGCTTGCTGTCCTGCGGGTCGAGCGATGGGGTGTCGGTCCCCACCAGGCGCACGCCATGGGCGGCGAGCAGCTCGATGCAGGCCGGATCGACGGCGGCGAAGCGCTCCGGCCATGCGTCCAGCGGCGCCTTGCGCCAGGTGCGGATCAGCACCCGCGGCGGCACCCCGGCCAGGTGGCCGAGCAGGTGCCCGGGGCGCACGCAAGGCAGCGCATCCAGGCAGTGGATCACCCGGCAGGGGCCGAGGTAGGGCGCCAGGTCCACCGCGCCTATGGCGGCGCCGTCGGCGTCGTAGTGCAAGGGGGCGTCGGCGTGCGCCCCGGTGTGCGGCGACAGGGTGATGCGCCCGACGTTGACCGGGCACTGTTCATCGATCCGCCAGCAGCGCTCTTCCTGGAAGGGCGTGTCGCCCGGCCAGGTCGGGGTGCTGGTGTCCAGCGGCGGGCTGATGTCCCACAGGGCGCGGTCGTCGGGCATGCTCGGTCTCCTCGGCAGATGGGAGGATGATGCTGCAACGCCCGGTGCAGTTTCGTGCTATCTTCGTCGCGAATGCGTCACGTATTCGCAGATAATTTCTCAAACCAAACCTTTTACAGAATATCCTGCAGATGATTCTCGACAGCACCGACTTGCGCATCCTGCTCTGCCTGCAGCACAACGGCCGCATCAGCAACCAGGAGCTGGCGGAGAAGGTCGCGCTGTCGCCGTCGGCCTGCCTGCGGCGCCTGCGCAATCTGGAGGAGGAAGGCATCGTCTGCGGCTATCGCCCGGTGCTGGATGCCGAGCGGCTGGGCATCGAGCTGGAGGCGCTGGTGCATGTGTCCATGCGCCAGGACGAGGCGGACTGGCACGATCGCTTCGTCGAGCGGGTGCAAGGCTGGCCCGAGGTGGTCGGCGCCTACATTGTCACCGGGCACAGCAACTACGTGCTGCGGGTACAGGCGCGCAGCCTGAAGCAGTTCTCCGACTTCATCGTCAACCGCCTGAACCGCGCCAACGGCGTGACCGACATCCGCTCGGAAATCATCCTGCAGACCATCAAGGAAGGCGGCGGCGTGCTCGACCTGCTGGCCGCACGCCGCTAGGCCGGTTCAACGGGCGAGGAAGGCGGCCACCGCGTCGGCGGTGCTGTCCAGATGCTGCCCATGGCTCGAACCCGAGGCCTTCAGCGGCTTCAGGTCATGGTCCGCCGCCGCCAGCCACTGGACGCGGATCGCCGGCGACAGCAGGTACTGCGCCACGTGCGCGCGGTCGCCCAGGGCGTCGCGTTCGCCCTGGACGATCAGCGTCGGCGTGCGCAGCCCGGCCAGGTGCGCCACCCGCGGCTTCTCCGGCTTGCCGGCGGCGTAGAAGGGGTAGCCCAGGCACACCAGGGCGTCGGCGCCGAGTTCGTCGGCCAGCAGGCTGGCCATGCGCCCGCCCATGGACTTGCCGCCGATGGCCAGCGGCCCCGGTACCTGCCCGCGTATCTCGGCGAACACCTGGCGCCAGCACTCCAGCAGCTGCTTCTGCGGGTTCGGCGGGCGCCGGCGGCCGTCCTCGCGGCGGGCGGCCATGTAGGGGAACTCGAAGCGCGCCACCGCCACCCCGCGGGCGGCCAGGCGCCGGGCCATTTCGTCCATGAACGGGCTGTCCATGGGCGCGCCGGCGCCATGGGCCAGGACGAGGGTCGCCGACAGCGCGCCGACGGGCCGGTTCCACAGCAGCGACAAAGCGCCACACTCCCCCGCCGGGCCGGCCGCCGACGGCGATTGATCAAAATCAATATTCGGTTTCCGGGGTTTATCCATTCTTCGCTCCGCTAGTTGCGTAATTAGTACCTGTCCCTGGGGGAGGGGCGGCGTTCGCCGTAAGGAACCCGCCGGGATGGGCTAGCCCATAACCGTGGATGGAAGCCCATATACCATGAGCACAACCAATCAGACCGCTTATAACTACAAGGTGGTCCGCCAGTTCGCCGTGATGACGGTGATCTGGGGAATCGTCGGCATGCTGGTCGGCGTCGTCATCGCCGCCCAGCTGGTGTGGCCGGAACTCAACCTCGGCCTGCCGTGGACGAGCTTCGGACGCCTGCGCCCGCTGCACACCAATGCCGTGATCTTCGCCTTCGGTGGCTGCGCCCTGTTCGCCACCAGCTACTATGCGGTGCAGCGTACCTGCCAGACCCGCCTGTTCTCCGACACCCTGGCCTCCTTCACCTTCTGGGGCTGGCAGCTGGTGATCCTGCTGGCCGCCATCAGCCTGCCGCTGGGCTACACCTCCTCCAAGGAGTACGCCGAGCTGGAATGGCCGATCGACATCCTCATCACCATCGTCTGGGTCGCCTACGCCGTGGTGTTCTTCGGCACCCTGGTGAAGCGCAAGACCAAGCACATCTACGTGGGCAACTGGTTCTTCGGCGGCTTCATCCTGACCGTGGCGCTGCTGCACGTGGTCAACAACCTGGAGCTGCCGGTCGGCCTGATGAAGTCGTACTCCATCTACTCCGGCGCCACCGACGCCATGGTCCAGTGGTGGTACGGCCACAACGCCGTGGGCTTCTTCCTCACCGCCGGCTTCCTGGGGATGATGTACTACTTCGTGCCCAAGCAGGCCGAGCGCCCGGTCTACTCCTATCGCCTGTCGATCGTGCACTTCTGGGCACTGATCGCCGTGTACATCTGGGCCGGCCCGCACCACCTGCACTACACCGCGCTGCCGGACTGGGCGCAGTCCCTGGGCATGGTGATGTCGCTGATCCTCCTGGCGCCCTCCTGGGGCGGCATGATCAACGGCATGATGACCCTCTCTGGCGCCTGGCATAAGCTGCGCAGCGACCCCATCCTGCGCTTCCTGGTGGTATCCCTGGCCTTCTACGGCATGTCCACCTTCGAAGGCCCGATGATGGCCATCAAGACCGTCAACGCCCTCTCCCACTACACCGACTGGACCATCGGCCACGTGCACGCCGGCGCCCTGGGCTGGGTCGCCATGGTCTCCATCGGCTCGCTGTACCACATGATCCCGAAGGTCTTCGGCCGCGAGCAGATGCACAGCGTGGGCCTGATCAACGCGCACTTCTGGCTGGCCACCATCGGCACCGTGCTCTACATCGCCTCGATGTGGGTCAACGGCATCACCCAGGGCCTGATGTGGCGCGCGGTCAACGCCGACGGCACCCTCACCTACTCCTTCGTCGAAGCGCTCGCCGCCGGCCACCCCGGCTTCGTGGTGCGCATGATCGGCGGCGCCGTGTTCCTCAGCGGCATGCTGATCATGGCCTACAACACCTGGCGCACCATCGCCTCCTCCAAGGCGGAGGACGCTGAAGCGGCCGCCCGGATTCCCGCCGTCGTAGGAGCCCACTGATGAAACACGAAGTACTCGAGAAAAACGTCGGCCTGCTGGCCCTGTGCATGGCCGTGGCCGTGAGCATCGGCGGCCTGACGCAGATCGTCCCGCTGTTCTTCCAGGACGTCACCAACACCCCGGTGGAAGGCATGAAGCCCTACACCGCCCTGCAACTGGAAGGGCGCGACATCTACATCCGCGAGGGCTGCGTCGGCTGCCACTCGCAGATGATCCGCCCGTTCCGCGCCGAGACCGAGCGCTACGGCCACTACTCCGTGGCTGGCGAGAGCGTCTGGGACCACCCCTTCCTGTGGGGCTCCAAGCGTACCGGCCCGGACCTGGCCCGCGTCGGCGGCCGCTACTCCGACGACTGGCACCGCGCGCACCTGTACAACCCGCGCAACGTGGTGCCCGAGTCGAAGATGCCGGCCTACCCCTGGCTGGTCGAGCACAAGCTCGACGGCAAGGACATCGAGGGCAAGCTGCAGGCCATGCGCACCCTCGGCGTGCCCTACACCGACGAGGACATCGCCGGCGCCCGCGAGGCCGTCCAGGGCAAGACCGAGATGGACGCCCTGGTGGCCTACCTGCAGGGCCTGGGCACAGCGATCAAGAACAAGCGGTGATGGCCATGGACATCGGAACCATCCGCGGCCTCGGCACCGTCGTGGTGATGCTCGCCTTCATCGGCGTCACCCTCTGGGCCTACAGCGGCAAGCGCAAGCAGCGCTTCGACGCCGACGCCCTGCTGCCCTTCGCCGACGACCCGCAGGCTCTGCGCCACGCCGAGCATGAACAAGCTTCTGGGAGCAACAAAGCATGACTACCTTCTGGAGTCTGTACATCACCGTACTGACCGTCGGATCGCTGATCGCCCTGCTATGGCTGGTCTTCGCCACCCGCAGCGGCGAGACCAAGGGCGCCACCGACCAGACCATGGGGCACTCCTTCGACGGTATCGAGGAATACGACAACCCGCTGCCGCGCTGGTGGTTCCTGCTGTTCGTGGGCACCATCGTCTTCGCCGCCGGCTACCTGGCCCTGTACCCGGGCCTGGGCAACTGGAAGGGCATCCTGCCGGGCTACACCGACGGCTGGACCCAGGTGAAGCAGCTGGAACGCGAGCAGGCCATGGCCGACGAGAAATATGCGCCGATCTTCGCCAAGTACTCGGCCATGTCCATCGAAGAGGTGGCCAAGGACCCGGCAGCGCTGAAGACCGGCGAGCGCCTGTTCGCCACCTACTGCTCGATCTGCCACGGCTCCGACGCCAAGGGCGCCATGGGCTTCCCCAACCTGACCGACCAGGACTGGCGCTGGGGCGGCGACGCGCAGACCATCCAGACCTCCATCCTGGGCGGCCGCCACGCGGTGATGCCGGCCTGGGGCGAGGTGCTGGGCGACCAGGGCGTGCATGACGTGGCTGCATTCGTCACCACCAAACTGGACGGCCGCAAGCTGCCCGAAGGCGTGACCGATGCCCAGGTGGCCAATGGCGAGAAACTCTTCGCCACCACCTGCGTCGCCTGCCACGGCCCCGAAGGCAAGGGCACCGCCGCCCTGGGCGCGCCGGACCTGACCCACCCGGGTGCCTTCATCTACGGCTCGGGCTTCGCCCAGCTGCAGCAGACCATCCGCCATGGCCGCCAGGGCCAGATGCCGGCCCAGGAAGCCTACCTGGGCAAGGACAAGGTCCACGTCCTGGCCGCATACATCTACAACATTTCCCGCCCGGAGAACGCCAACTGACCCCCTGCCGCTCGCGCCCGTCCGGGCGCGAGCAACTTCCGCGCAGTTACGCGACCAAGTGTCGCACCTGGCGCGCGCCATTCCTTCACACTGCTCTAGATCAAGACTAAGCTCATTCCATCCGTGAGTCGGCGGTAATTCGGGGAAGCCCTACGCTTATCAGGGTTTACGCGCCGAGAGAGAGCCTGAAAAACATTGGCAGAAATGCCTTCAAAGCGGCATGCGCAGCGGCTCCGGGGCTTATCCCGGCGCGTTGCATTGCCTACTGGCTTTCTACATACTTGCCGCCGTTTTTTGTCCCTAAATAGCAAAAAAACCGTGGAACCTTAGAATGAGCACAGCAATCAGTCCGACTGCTTATAACTATAAGGTAATCCGCCAGTTCGCCATCATGACGGTGGTCTGGGGGATACTAGGAATGGGGATGGGTGTTTTCATCGCCTCACAGTTGGTATGGCCCGAGCTGAACTTCGGGCTGCCGTGGACCAGTTTCGGGCGACTTCGCCCGCTGCACACCAACCTGGTGATCTTCGCCTTCGGCGGCTGTGCTCTGTTCGCAACCTCCTACTACGTGGTGCAACGCACCTGCCAGACCCGCCTGATTTCCGATAGCCTGGCCGCCTTCACCTTCTGGGGCTGGCAGGCGGTGATCGTGCTGGCCGGCATCACCCTGCCGCTGGGCTACACCTCCTCCAAGGAGTACGCCGAGCTGGAATGGCCGATCGACATCCTGATCGCCATCGTCTGGGTCACCTACGCCGTGGTGTTCTTCGGCACCATCGTCAAGCGCCAGACCAAGCACATCTACGTGGGCAACTGGTTCTACGGCGGCTTCATCCTGGTTACCGCGATGCTGCACATCGTCAACAACCTGGAGATCCCGGTCGGCTGGTTCAAGTCCTACTCCATCTATTCCGGCGCCACCGACGCCATGGTCCAGTGGTGGTACGGCCACAACGCCGTGGGCTTCTTCCTGACCACCGGCTTCCTCGGCATGATGTACTACTTCGTGCCCAAGCAGGCCGAGCGCCCGGTCTACTCCTACCGCCTGTCCATCGTCCACTTCTGGGCGCTGATCACCCTGTACATCTGGGCCGGCCCGCACCACCTGCACTACACCGCCCTGCCCGACTGGGCGCAGTCCCTGGGCATGGTGATGTCGCTGATCCTCCTGGCCCCGTCCTGGGGTGGCATGATCAACGGCATGATGACCCTCTCCGGCGCCTGGCATAAGCTGCGCACCGACCCCATCCTGCGCTTCCTGGTGGTATCCCTGGCCTTCTACGGCATGTCCACCTTCGAAGGCCCGATGATGGCCATCAAGACCGTCAACTCGCTGTCCCACTACACCGACTGGACCATCGGCCACGTGCACGCCGGCGCCCTGGGCTGGGTAGCGATGATCTCCATCGGCTCGCTGTACCACATGATCCCGAAGGTCTTCGGCCGCGAGCAGATGCACAGCACCGGCCTGATCAACGCGCACTTCTGGCTGGCCACCATCGGCACCGTGCTCTACATCGCCTCGATGTGGGTCAACGGCATCACCCAGGGCCTGATGTGGCGCGCGGTCAACACCGACGGCACCCTCACCTACTCCTTCGTGGAAGCGCTGCAGGCCAGCCACCCGGGCTTCATGGTCCGCGCGCTGGGCGGCTTCTTCTTCGCCTTCGGCATGCTGCTGATGGCCTACAACACCTTCCGTACCGTGCGTGGCTACAACGCTGCTGAAGTCGATGCCGCTGCCCGCATTCCCGCTGTAGGAGCTCATTGATGAAGCACGAAGCAGTCGAGAAGAACATCGGCCTGCTGGCCTTCTTCATGGTCATCGCCGTCAGCATCGGCGGCCTGACGCAGATCGTCCCGCTGTTCTTCCAGGACGTGACCAACAAGCCGGTGGAAGGCATGAAGCCGCGCACCGCGCTGGAGCTCGAAGGCCGTGACATCTATATCCGCGAAGGCTGCGTCGGCTGCCACTCGCAGATGATCCGCCCGTTCCGCGCCGAGACCGAGCGCTACGGCCACTACTCCGTGGCCGGCGAGAGCGTCTGGGACCACCCCTTCCTGTGGGGTTCCAAGCGTACCGGTCCGGACCTGGCCCGCGTCGGCGGCCGCTACTCCGACGACTGGCACCGCGCGCACCTGTACAACCCGCGCAACGTGGTGCCCGAGTCGAAGATGCCCGCCTACCCCTGGCTGGTCGAGCACAAGCTCGACGGCAAGGACATCGAGACCAAGATGCAGGCCATGCGCACCCTCGGCGTGCCCTACACCGACGAAGACGTCGCCGGTGCTCGCGATGCCGTCAAGGGCAAGACCGAGATGGACGCCCTGGTGGCCTACCTGCAGAGCCTGGGCACCATCATCAAGAGCAAACGGTGACAGCAGATGGATATCGGGACGATTCGCGGCCTCGGCACCGTCGTGGTGATGGTGGCCTTCATCGGCGTACTGCTCTGGGCCTACAGCGGCAAGCGCAAGCAGCGCTTCGACCAGGACGCCCTGCTGCCCTTCGCGGACGACCCGGCAGCCATGAAGCACGTCGAGCAAGAGCAAGCTTCTAGGAGCAACAAAGAATGACAACCTTCTGGAGTCTGTACGTCACCGTACTTACCCTGGGCACCATCTTCGCCCTGGCCTGGCTGCTGTTCGCCACCCGCCGCGGCCAGCGCAGCGAAGCCACCGACGAGACCGTCGGCCACTCCTTCGACGGCATCGAGGAGTACGACAACCCGCTGCCGAAGTGGTGGTTCATGCTGTTCGTCGCCACCTTCGTCTTCGCCCTCGGCTACCTGGTCCTGTACCCGGGCCTGGGCAACTGGAAAGGCCTGCTGCCGGGCTACCAGGAAGTCAGCGACGGCAAGCCCTTCGCCAATGGCCAGCCGGGTTGGACCGGCGTGCACCAGTGGGAGAAGGAAATGGCCAAGGCCGACGAGAAATATGGGCCGATCTTCGCCAAATTCGCCGCCATGCCCATCGAAGAGGTGGCCAAGGACCCGCTGGCGCTGAAGATGGGCGGCCGCCTGTTCGCCTCCAACTGCTCGGTCTGCCACGGCTCCGACGCCAAGGGCGCCTACGGCTTCCCCAACCTGACCGACCAGGACTGGCGCTGGGGCGGCAGCACCGCGGACATCGAGACCACCATCAAGGGTGGCCGCCACGCCGCCATGCCGGCCTGGGGCGAGGTGCTGGGTGACCAGGGCGTGCATGACGTGGCCGCCTTCGTCACCAGCAAGCTGGACGGCCGCAAGCTGCCCGAAGGCGTGACCGACGAACAGGTCGCCAACGGCCAGAAGATCTTCGCCACCACCTGCGTCGCCTGCCACGGCCCCGAAGGCAAGGGCACCGCCGCCATGGGCGCGCCCAACCTGACCCACCCGGCCGCCTTCATCTACGGCTCGAGCTTCTCCCAGTTGCAGCAGACCATCCGCTACGGCCGCCAGGGCCAGATGCCGGCCCAGCTGGAGCGCCTCGGCGGTGACCAGGTGCACCTGCTGGCCGCCTACGTGTACAGCCTGTCCCAGGGTGATGCGCAGAAGAGCGAATAAGCGCTTCCGCCCTCCCCTCGCACCACCCAGCGGCGCCGGCTACCACCGGCGCCGCTCTATTTCGGGGGGACGAAAAATTTTAGGATTTGTCTGACGCGACCAACGGTCGCACCGTTGCACGCAGGGCCAAGTCGTATCATGTTTAGGCGTGCAGCCATATCCTGACCCTTTCGGCATGTATCGACGGGGCACCCTCCCACTGCCGTGGTACGCACTGATGAGCAAACAGATTCCCGTGCAAGACGTCACACCGCCCGCGAAGAAGGGTGGAGAGAACGTCGACCTCT
Organism: Pseudomonas delhiensis; assembly: GCF_900187975.1. Classification (GTDB taxonomy): domain Bacteria; phylum Pseudomonadota; class Gammaproteobacteria; order Pseudomonadales; family Pseudomonadaceae; genus Pseudomonas; species Pseudomonas delhiensis. The sequence goes on from NZ_FZPC01000025.1 coordinate 80,677, forward strand.
ATGCCTCCCGCGAGAAGATCTACACCCGGGCCTTCACCGGGTTCTTCCGCAACCTGCGCCGTGTCGGCGGCGCCTTCCTGTTCCTTCTCTACTTCGGCACCGTTTGGCTGACCTGGAACGGTCGGCAGGCGGTGTGGTGGGACTTGCCCGAGCGCAAGTTCTACATCTTCGGCGCCACCTTCTGGCCGCAGGACTTCATCCTCCTCTCCGGCCTGCTGATCATCTGCGCCTTCGGGCTGTTCTTCATCACGGTGTTCGCCGGCCGCGTCTGGTGCGGCTACACCTGCCCGCAGAGCGTATGGACCTGGATCTTCATGTGGTGCGAGAAGGTCACCGAAGGCGACCGCAACCAGCGCATGAAGCTGGACAAGGCGCCGATGAGCGCCAACAAGCTGCTGCGCAAGGCCGCCAAGCACTCGTTGTGGCTGCTGATCGGCCTGGTCACCGGCCTGACCTTCGTCGGCTACTTCGCCCCCATGCGCGAGCTGCTGGCCGACCTGGCCACCGGCCAGGCCGACGGCTGGGCCTACTTCTGGGTGGGCTTCTTCACCCTGGCCACCTACGGCAACGCCGGCTGGCTGCGCGAGCAGGTGTGCATCTACATGTGCCCCTACGCGCGCTTCCAGAGCGTGATGTTCGACAAGGACACCCTGATCGTCTCCTACGACCCGCGCCGCGGCGAGAAGCGCGGCCCGCGCAAGAAGACCCTGGACTACAAGGCCCAGGGCCTGGGCGACTGCATCGACTGCACCATGTGCGTACAGGTCTGCCCCACCGGCATCGATATCCGCGACGGCCTGCAGATCGAATGCATCGGCTGCGCCGCCTGCATCGACGCCTGCGACAGCATCATGGACAAGATGAACTACCCGCGCGGGCTGATCAGCTACACCACCGAGCACAACCTGTCCGGGCAGAAGACGCACCTGGTGCGCCCGCGCCTGATCGGCTACGCCATCGCCCTGTGCGTGATGATGAGCCTGCTGGCGACCGCCGTGGTGATCCGCCCGCTGGTGGGCTTCGACGTCAGCAAGGACCGCGTGCTCTACCGCGAGAACGCCGAAGGCCGGATCGAGAACGTCTACAGCCTGAAGATCATGAACAAGGACCAGCGCGACCACACCTACGTGCTCGGCGCCAAGGGCCTGGAAGGCCTGACCCTGGAAGGCCGCAAGGAAGTCCAGGTGGCCGCCGGCGACATCCTCGCCATGCCGGTGGAACTGGCGGTGGACCCGGACAAGCTGCCGTCCAGCACCAACAAGATCACCTTCACCATCCAGTCGGTGGACGAGCCGTCCATCAGCAAGGAAGCCGACAGCCGCTTCATCGGCCCTGTCGTACGCTGAACCCCGGCTGAACCGCAACGCATCCCGCCCCCGCGGCGGGATGCCAGCGGCGCCCGGAGCACGTAGAATCCGCACCACCCCGGCGAGCCGCCCACCCCTCGGGCAGGCCGCTTCCGCCCCGCGGACCACGAGAGAGAAAAGCCATGCAGTCGGCTCCCGCACAACCCTGGTACAAGCACCTCTGGCCCTGGATCATCATCGGCATGCTAGCCACCTCGGTGTTCCTCAGCCTGACGATGGTGCGCATCGCCGTGGAGAACCAGGACACCCTGGTCAACGACAACTACTACGAGGCCGGCAAGGGCATCAACCGCTCGCTGGACCGCGAACACCTGGCCCAGCAGTTGCAGATGCAGGCGCGGGTACGCCTGGACAGGCTCACCGGCGAGGTCGAGGTGCGCCTGAAAGGCAATAGCCAGCCGGCGCAGCTGACCCTCAACCTGATCTCCCCCACCCTGGAATCCCAGGACCGCCACGTCAGCCTGCTGCCGGCCAACGAGCCGGGCCGCTACACCGGCCGCCTGGACAGCGCCGTCGAAGGGCGCCGCTTCGTCGAGCTGCTCGGCGAACAGGACGGCCGCGCCTGGCGCCTGTTCGAGGAAGAGAAGCTGGTTGCCGACGGCGAGATCCTCCTCGGCGACGAACCCCTCAAGGGGGATGAAGTCCAGCGCCCATGAGCGCCCCCCTGCCCTGCTACCACTGCGCGCTGCCGGTTCCGCCCGGCAGCCGCTTCACCGCCCGGGTCCTCGGCGAGACCCGCGAATTCTGCTGCCCCGGCTGCCAGGCGGTGGCCGAGGCCATCGTCGCCGGCGGCCTGGAAGGCTACTACCGGCACCGCACCGAGACGGCCACCAACCCCGAGGCGCTGCCGGCCCAGCTGAACGACGAACTGGCCCTGCTCGACCGCCCGGACGTGCAGCAACCCTTCGTCCAGCACCAGGGCGAGCTGGCCGAGACCACCCTGATCCTCGAAGGCATCAGCTGCGCCGCCTGCGGCTGGCTGATCGAGAAGCACCTGCGGCGCCTGCCGGCGGTGGCCGAGGCCGGCCTCAACCTGTCCAACCACCGCCTGCACGTACGCTGGGCCGACAGCCAGCTGCCGCTCAGCGCCCTGCTCGCCGAGCTGCGCAAGATCGGTTACGCCGCCCACCCCTACCACCCGGACAAGGCCGCCGAACAGCTCGCCGAAGAGAACCGCCGCGCCCTGCGCCAGCTCGGCGTGGCCGGCCTGCTGTGGTTCCAGGCGATGATGGCGACCATGGCCACCTGGCCGGAATTCAACATCGACCTCAGCGCCGAGATGCACGAGATCCTGCGCTGGGTGGCGATGTTCCTCACCACGCCCATCGTCTTCTACTCCTGCCAGCCGTTCTTCCGCGGCGCCCTGCGCGACCTGCGCACGCGCCACCTGACCATGGACGTCTCGGTGTCCCTGGCCATCGGTGGCGCCTACCTGGCCGGCATCTGGACCGCCATCACCGGCAAGGGCGACCTGTACTTCGACGCGGTGGGCATGTTCGCCCTGTTCCTGCTCGCCGGCCGCTACCTCGAACGCCGCGCCCGCGAGCGCACGGCGGCGGCCACCGCGCAGTTGGTGAACCTGCTGCCGGCTTCCTGCCTGCGCCTGGACGAGGCCGGCAACGGCCAGCGCATCCTGCTCAGCGAGCTGCGCGTCGGCGACCGGGTGCTGGTGCCGCCGGGCGCGGTGCTGCCGGCCGACGGCCTGATCCTCGCCGGGCAGTCCAGCGTCGACGAATCCCTGCTCACCGGCGAATACCTGCCGCAGCCACGCCAGGCCGGTGACAACGTCACCGGAGGCACCCTCAACGTCGAGGGCCCGCTGACCCTGCAGGTACAGGCCCTGGGCGACGACAGCCGGCTGTCGGCCATCGTCCGCCTGCTGGAACGCGCCCAGGCCGACAAGCCGCGCCTGGCGCAGGTCGCCGACAGCGCCGCGCAGTGGTTCCTGCTGGTGCTGCTGGTGCTGGCCGTGGTGGTCGGTCTGTTCTGGTGGCAGCACGACGCCTCGCGGGCCTTCTGGGTGGTGCTGGCCATGCTGGTCGCCACCTGCCCCTGCGCCCTCTCCCTGGCCACGCCCACCGCCCTCACCGCGGCCACCGGCAGCCTGCACAAGCTCGGCCTGCTGCTCACCCGCGGCCATGTGCTGGAAGGCCTGAAACGCATCGACACGGTGATCTTCGACAAGACCGGCACCCTCACCGAGGGCCGCCTGACCCTGCGCGCCGTGCAGCCCCTGGGAGCCCTGGACGGCGAGCGCTGCCTGGGCCTGGCCGCGGCCCTGGAAAACCGTTCCGAACACCCCATCGCCCGCGCCTTCGGCCGCGCCCCGCAGCCCGCCGAAGCGGTGGAGAGCCACCCCGGCCTGGGCCTGGAAGGCGTGGTCGACGGCCAGCGCCTGCGCATCGGCCAGGCGGCTTTCGTCTGCGCCCTGAGCGGCCAGCCGGAACCGGTCATGCCCCGCGAGCACGGCCAGTGGCTGCTGCTGGGCGACGAACATGGCCCGCTGGCCTGGCTGGTGCTCGACGACCGCCTGCGCGACGACGCCCCGGCCCTGCTGCAGGCCTGCCGCGAGCGCGGCTGGCGCACCCTGCTGCTGTCCGGCGACAGCTCGCCGATGGTGCAGAGCGTGGCCGCCGAACTGGGCATCGACGAAGTCCATGGCGGCCTGCGCCCGGACGACAAGCTGGCGATCCTCAGGCAGCTGCACGGCGAAGGCCGCCACGTGCTGATGCTGGGCGACGGCGTCAACGACGTGCCGGTGCTGGCCGCCGCCGACATCAGCGTGGCCATGGGCAGCGCCACCGACCTGGCCAAGACCAGCGCCGACGCGGTGCTGCTGTCCAACCGCCTGGACAGCCTGGTGCAGGCCTTCTCCCTGGCCCGCCGCACGCGCCGGGTGATCATCGAGAACCTGGCCTGGGCGGGGTTGTACAATGGGCTGATGCTGCCCTTCGCCGCCCTCGGCTGGATCACCCCGGCCTGGGCGGCCATCGGCATGTCGGTCAGCTCGCTGACCGTGGTCCTCAACGCCCTGCGCCTGACCCGCGTGCGCGGCCTGCCGGCGGCCCCCGAAGCCGCGCCGCTGGCCATCCCGCTCGCCGCCCGCTGAAGGCGCGCAGGCCTTTTCAACGGAGTCGATATGCCCGCTCTCTACGTGATGATCCCGGTGGCGCTGATCATCGTCGCCATCGCCGTCTGGATCTTTTTCTGGGCGGTGAACAGCGGCCAGTACGACGACATGGACGGTCCGGCCCACAGCATCCTGTTCGACGACGAGGACCCCAGGCACCAGGCCGGCATCGACGAGGCCGAAGGCACCAGGGACGCGCAGGCCGAAGCCCGGGACAAGGACTCGCGCGATGCTTGACCTGGCGCCCATGCTGGCGTCCGCGCTGATCCTCGGCCTGCTCGGCGGCGGCCACTGCCTGGGCATGTGCGGCGGCCTGATGGGCGCGCTGACCCTGGCCATTCCCCCCGAGCAGCGCGGGCGCCGCCTGCAGCTGCTGCTGGCCTACAACCTCGGGCGCATCCTCAGCTACGCCGCCGCCGGCCTGCTGCTGGGCCTGGCCGGCTGGGCGATCGCCAGCACCCCCTTCGCCTCGGCGCTGCGCGTGGTCGCCGGCCTGTTGCTCATCGCCATGGGCCTGTACCTGGCCGGCTGGTGGAGCGGCCTGACGCGCATCGAAGCCCTGGGCCGCGGCCTGTGGAAGTACATCCAGCCCTTCGCCAGCCGCCTGCTGCCGGTGGCCAGCATGCCGCGCGCGCTGCTGCTCGGCGCGCTCTGGGGCTGGCTGCCCTGCGGCCTGGTCTACAGCACCCTGCTGTGGACCAGCAGCCAGGGCTCGGCGCTGGAGAGCGCGCTGCTGATGCTCGCCTTCGGCCTGGGCACCTGGCCGGTGCTGCTGGCCACCGGGCTCGCCGCCGAGCGGATCACGGCGCTGCTGCGCAAACGCAGCGTACGCATGGCCGGCGGCCTGCTGGTGATCCTCTTCGGCCTGTGGACACTGCCCGGCCCGCACCAGGCCTGGCTGATGGGCCATGCGATGCACTGAAGCCCCCGCTTTTCGTGGAAGCGTGCTTGCTCGCGAACAGGCTTCAGCCTGGTGCCCGGCCCGAAGAGCTCCCTCTCCCTAACCCTCTCCCTGAAGGGAGAGGGTTAGGGAGAGGGCAACGGACACCACCCCAACTCCAGAGCCAACCCCAACACCACTGCAAGCCCCCCCCTCCAACGAGGTACCCCCTGCGACCGCTTGATGCAGGTCAAGAGGCTTTTCCCGCAGTCTCCCTAGACTGCGCCGAAAAGCTCGCCTGATTCGGGGACTGCGGCATGCTCGACAATATCCGCTGGGACACAGATCTGATCCGTCGATACGATCTGTCGGGCCCGCGCTATACCTCCTATCCCACCGCCGTGCAGTTCCATGAAGGCGTGGGCCCCTTCGACATGCTGCATGCCCTGCGCAACAGCCAGAAGGCCGACCGGCCGCTGTCGCTGTACGTGCACATCCCGTTCTGCGCCAACATCTGCTACTACTGCGCCTGCAACAAGGTCATCACCAAGGACCGCGGGCGCAGCGCGCCCTATCTCGCCCGGCTGATCCACGAGATCGAGATCGTCAGCCGCCACCTGGGCAAGGACCAGTGCGTGGAACAGCTGCACTTCGGCGGCGGCACCCCCACCTTCCTCAGCCCCGGCCAGCTGCGCGAACTCATGGGCCAGCTGCGCGAGCACCTGAACCTGGTGGAAGACGACTCCGGCGACTACGGCATCGAGATCGACCCACGCGAGGCCGACTGGTCCACCATGGGCCTGCTCCGCGAGCTGGGCTTCAACCGCGTCAGCGTCGGCGTGCAGGACTTCGACCTGGAAGTGCAGCAGGCGGTGAACCGCCTGCAGAGCTTCGACGAGACCCGCGCCATCATGGACGCGGCGCGCACCCTGCAGTACCGCTCGATCAACATCGACCTGATCTACGGCCTGCCCAAGCAGAACCCCGACAGCTTCGCCCGCACCGTCGAACAGGTCATCGGCCTGCAGCCCAACCGCCTCTCGGTGTTCAACTACGCGCACCTGCCCGAGCGCTTCATGCCGCAGCGGCGCATCAACGCCCAGGACCTGCCCTCCCCCGCGCAGAAACTGGACATGCTCCAGCGCACCATCGAGCAGCTCAGCGCCGCCGGCTACCGCTACATCGGCATGGACCACTTCGCCCTGCCCGACGACGAACTGGCCAGCGCCCAGGAGGACGGCACCCTGCAGCGCAACTTCCAGGGCTACACCACCCACGGCCATTGCGACCTGGTGGGCCTGGGCGTCTCGGCGATCAGCCAGATCGGCGACCTCTACTGCCAGAACAGCACCGACATCAACACCTACCAGAGCAGCCTGGACAACGGCCAACTGGCCACCCGCCGCGGCCTCTACTGCAGCGCCGACGACCGCGTGCGGCGCGCGGTGATCCAGCAGCTGATCTGCCATTTCCAACTGGACTTCGAGGACATCGAGGAACGCTTCAACATCGAGTTCCACGGCTACTTCGCCGACATCTGGAGCGAACTGGAGCGCTTCGCCCGGGACGGCCTCATCGAGCTGAACCCCCGCGGCATCGACGTCACCGCCGCCGGGCGGCTGCTGGTGCGCAGCCTGTGCATGCTCTTCGACCACTACCTGCCGCACCAGAACCTGCAGCGGTTCTCGCGGGTTATCTGAAGGAAAAGACCTATCGAAGAAGTACGAATCCGGCCTTTTTTACATAAGGTTTCGGAATAAACGCCGGAAAATTCCGAAATCCCCCCGGTATGCTGGCAGCCGACCCCTTGGGTGCGTTACCCTTGCGTTTCTTGTGCCTTTCCACCCAAGGATTCCCCATGGCCGAAACCATCAAGGTGCGCGCCCTGCCCCAAGCGCATTGCAAGGACTGCAGCCTGGCGCCCCTGTGCCTGCCCCTGTCGCTGAACAACGACGACATGGACGCCCTCGACGAAATCGTCAAGCGCGGCCGGCCACTGAAGAAGGGCGAGTTCCTGTTCCGCCAGGGCGACGCCTTCGGTTCGGTGTTCGCGGTGCGCTCCGGCGCGCTGAAGACCTTCAGCATCACCGACGGCGGCGAGGAGCAGATCACCGGCTTCCACCTGCCCAGCGAGCTGGTCGGCCTGTCCGGCATGGACACCGAGGCCTACCCGGTGTCGGCCCAGGCCCTGGAAACCACCTCGGTGTGCGAGATCCCCTTCGAGCGCCTGGACGAGTTGTCCGAGCAGCTGCCGCAGCTGCGCCGCCAGCTGATGCGGGTGATGAGCCGGGAAATCCGCGACGACCAGCAGATGATGATGCTGCTGTCGAAGAAGACCGCCGACGAGCGCATCGCCACCTTCCTGGTCAACCTCTCGGCGCGCTTCCGCGCCCGCGGCTTCTCCGCCCAGCAGTTCCGCCTGGCGATGTCGCGCAACGAGATCGGCAACTACCTGGGCCTGGCGGTGGAAACCGTGTCGCGGGTGTTCACCCGCTTCCAGCAGAACGGCCTGATCGCCGCCGAAGGCAAGGAAGTGCGCATCCTCGACTCCATCGAGCTGTGCGCCCTGGCCGGCGGCCAGATGGAAAGCTGAAGGCACGACCCTCCGGTCATCGCGTAAAACGGGCTCGCCTTGTGGCGGGCCCGTTATACTTCGGGGCTTCGAAAGCAGTCACCAGGTGCCCAGCCAGCATGATCCCCAACCAGCTCGACCTGAAATCCGTGATCCGCGCGGTCCCCGACTTCCCCAAGCCGGGCGTGATGTTCCGCGACATCACCCCGCTGTTCCAGTCGCCGCGCGCGCTGCGCTTCGTCGCCGACAGCTTCATCCAGCGCTACGTCGAAGCGGATTTCAGCCACATCGGCGCCATGGACGCGCGCGGCTTCCTGATCGGCTCGATCATCGCCTACGAACTGAACAAGCCGCTGGTGCTGTTCCGCAAGCAGGGCAAGCTGCCGGCCGACGTGCTGGCCCAGGCCTACCAGACCGAGTACGGCGAGGCCCTGCTGGAAGTGCACGCCGACAGCCTGTGCGAAGGCGACAGCGTGCTGATCTTCGACGACCTGATCGCCACCGGCGGCACCCTGCTGGCCGCGGCCCAGCTGGTACGGCGCATGGGCGCCAAGGTCCTCGAGGCCGCCGCCATCATCGACCTGCCGGAACTCGGCGGCTCGGCCAAGCTGGCCGATGCCGGCATCCCCACCTACAGCCTCACCGCCTTCGCCCTCGACGAGCAGTAAGGCCATTCCCCACAGCCGTGCGCCCCCCGAAACCGTAGGGCGCATAACCGTTCGCGGTTATCCGCCGCTGGCGCGCGCCATACCGCTCCCGTAGGAGCGGACCTTGTCCGCGATAACCGGAACCACCGGCGCGCTTCGCGGATGAGATCCGCTCCTACGCTGCCCCACCCACGCCATTCCCCCGCGCGAATCGCGGGCAGGGCCCGCTCCTACAGGTTGGCTCGTAACGCTCGCGATGGCATGGGCGCCGGCCCTGCCGGCGCAATCGCGGATAAATCCTACCCCCTCAAATCGGCGGCGCCGCCCGCTTGAGCACCGACTTCAGCGCGAACGCCGACTTGATCCCGGCCACCCCGGGTATCTGCGTCAGGGTGGTGGTGAGGAAGGCCTGGTAGGCCGCCAGGTCCTTGACCACCACGCGCAGCATGTAGTCGGCGTCGCCGGTCATCTGGAAGCAGCTCATCACCTGCGGGGCCTGGACGATGTTTTCCTCGAACCGCGCCAGGTAGTCGCCGGTCTGTTTTTCCAGGGTCACCGAAACGAACACGCTCATGGCCCCGGACAGGCGTTCCTCGTCCAGCCGCGCGAAATAGCCCTGGATGTACTGCTCCTCCTCCAGGCGCCGCACCCGGCGCAGCGTCGGCGTCAGCGACAGGCCGATCCGCTGCGCCAAGTCGCGCCAGCTCAGGCGGCCGTCGTCGGCCAGGGCGCGGAGGATCTTGAGGTCGGTGCGGTCGATGTCGGCCATGGCGCTCACTTCTACGGAAGAGGTTTTTTGTAGTTCAAAGACACTAAATCTTCTGTCTCAAGCTAGTCAAATTGGAGCAAAAAACCAGCCGGTCACACCTATACTGAAATCACAAGAACAACGAACGAGGACCTCACCATGAGTGATGTCAGCACCCGCCGCGCTACCGCGCGCGGCACCCGCACCGTCGCCCAACCAGGCCAGCCGCACCCGCCGGGCACGGCGTCTTCCGTCTGCTGATCCCCACCCCCGATCACAACTGGAGACCCACCATGACCGACTACGCCCCCCTCCGCCTGCACGTCCCCGAGCCCACCGGGCGCCCGGGCTGCAAGACCGATTTCTCCTACCTGCACCTGTCCCCCGCCGGGGAAGTGCGCAAGCCCGCCGTCGACGTCGAGCCGGCGCAGACCGCCGACCTGGCCTACAGCCTGGTGCGCGTGCTCGACGACCAGGGCAACGCCCTCGGCCCCTGGGACCCGCAGCTCAGCCACGAACAGCTGCTGCGCGGCCTGCGGCTGATGCTCAAGACGCGCATCTTCGACGCCCGCATGCTCACCGCGCAGCGCCAGAAGAAGATGTCCTTCTACATGCAGTGCCTGGGTGAGGAAGCCATCGCCACCGCCCACACCATGGCCCTGCGCGACGGCGACATGTGCTTCCCCACCTATCGCCAGCAGGGCATCCTGATCACCCGCGACTACCCGCTCAAGGACATGATCTGCCAGCTGCTCTCCAACGAGCAGGACCCGCTCAAGGGCCGCCAGCTGCCGATCATGTACTCCAGCCGCGAGAAGGGCTTCTTCTCCATCTCCGGCAACCTGGCCACCCAGTTCATCCAGGCGGTGGGCTGGGGCATGGCCTCGGCGATCAAGGGCGATACCAAGATCGCCTCGGCCTGGATCGGCGACGGCGCCACCGCCGAGTCGGACTTCCACACCGCGCTGACCTTCGCCCACGTCTACCGTGCCCCGGTGATCCTCAACGTGGTCAACAACCAGTGGGCCATCTCCACCTTCCAGGCCATCGCCGGCGGCGAGGGCACCACCTTCGCCAACCGCGGCGTGGGCTGCGGCATCGCCTCGCTGCGGGTGGACGGCAACGACTTCCTGGCCGTCTACACCGCCTCGCAGTGGGCCGCCGAACGCGCCCGCCGCGGCCATGGGCCGAGCCTGATCGAGTGGGTCACCTACCGCGCCGGCCCGCACTCCACCTCGGACGACCCGTCCAAGTACCGCCCGGCCGACGACTGGACCAACTTCCCCCTCGGCGACCCCATCGCCCGCCTGAAGCAGCACCTGCTGGCCCTCGGCATCTGGAGCGAAGAACAGCACGAGGCGCTGCACAAGGAGCTGGAAGCCGAAGTGATGGCCGCGCAGAAAGAGGCCGAACGCCACGGCTCGCTGGTGGACGGCCACGTCTTCAGCGCCGCCAACCTGTTCGACGACGTCTACAAGGACCTGCCGGAGCACCTGCGCCGGCAGCGCCAGGAGCTCGGGGTATGAACGCCATGAATCCGCAACACGAGAACGCCCAGGCGCTCACCAGCATGACCATGATCCAGGCGCTGCGCTCGGCGATGGACGTGATGCTCGAACGCGACGACGACGTGGTGGTGTTCGGCCAGGACGTGGGCTACTTCGGCGGCGTGTTCCGCTGCACCGAAGGCCTGCAGAAGAAGTACGGCACCTCGCGGGTGTTCGACGCGCCGATCTCCGAGAGCGGCATCGTCGGCGCCGCCGTGGGCATGTGCGCCTACGGCCTGCGCCCGGTGGTGGAAATCCAGTTCGCCGACTACGTCTACCCGGCCACCGACCAGCTGGTGTCCGAGGCCGCGCGCATCCGCTACCGCTCGGTGGGCGACTTCGTCGTGCCCATGGTGGTGCGCATGCCCTGCGGCGGCGGCATCTACGGCGGGCAGACGCACAGCCAGAGCCCGGAGGCGATGTTCACCCAGGTCTGCGGCCTGCGCACGGTGATGCCGTCCAACCCCTACGACGCCAAGGGCCTGCTGATCGCCTGCATCGAGAACGACGACCCGGTGATCTTCCTGGAGCCCAAGCGCCTGTACAACGGCCCCTTCGACGGCCACCACGAGCGCCCGGTGACGCCCTGGTCCAAGCACCCGCAGAGCCAGGTGCCCGAAGGCTACTACCGCGTGCCGCTGGACAAGGCGGCCATCGCCCGCGCCGGCTCCGAGCTGACCGTGCTCACCTACGGCACCACCGTCTACGTGGCGCAGACCGCCGCCGAGGAAACCGGCATCGACGCCGAGATCATCGACCTGCGCAGCCTCTGGCCGCTGGACCTGGACAGCATAGTCGAATCGGTGAAGAAGACCGGCCGCTGCGTCATCGTCCACGAGGCCACCCGCACCTGCGGCTACGGCGCCGAGCTGATGTCGCTGGTGCAGGAGCACTGCTTCCACCACCTGGAAGCCCCCATCGCCCGCGTGACCGGCTGGGACACCCCCTACCCGCACGCCCAGGAATGGGACTACTTCCCCGGCCCGGCCCGCGTCGGCGCCGCCTTCAAGCGTGCCATGGAGGTCTGAATGGGCATTCACGTGATCAAGATGCCGGACATCGGGGAAGGCATCGCCGAAGTGGAACTGGTGGAATGGCACATCAAGGTCGGCGACGAGGTCCACGAGGACCAGGTGCTGGCCGAAGTGATGACCGACAAGGCCACCGTGGAAATCCCCTCGCCGGTTTCCGGCCGCATCCTCGCCCTGGGCGGCGAGCCCGGCCAGGTCATGGCCGTGGGCGGCGAACTGGTGCGCCTGGAAGTGGAAGGCGCCGGCAACCACCGCGAAGCCGCGGCCAAGCCCCATGAAAGCGCGCCCGCCGCAGAACCCGAAGCAAAAGCCCAGCCGACCAAGGAAGCCCCCCGGGCCGAGGTGAAGGCAGCCCCCGCGCCACGCCCCGCTGCCGCCACGCCGGCCCCGCGCCGCGCCCCCGGCGAGAAACCGCTGGCCTCCCCGGCGGTGCGCCAGCGCGCCCGCGACCTGGGCGTCGAGCTGCAGTTCGTGCAGGGCAGCGGCCCGGCCGGGCGCATCCTGCATGACGACCTCGACCAGTACCTGGCCCACGGCGGCGCGGTGGTCGCCTCCGGCTACGCCGCGCGCCACGACGAGCAGCAGATCCAGGTCATCGGCCTGCGCCGCAGGATCGCCCAGAAGATGGCCGAGGCCAAGCGGCGCATCCCGCACTTCAGCTACGTCGAGGAAATCGACGTCACCGACCTGGAAGCGCTGCGCGTACACCTCAACGCCAGGTACGCCGCCAGCCGCGGCAAGCTCACCCTGCTGCCCTTCATCGCCCGCGCCATGGTGGTGGCCCTGCGCGAGTTCCCGCAGCTCAACGCCCGCTACGACGACGAGGCCGAGGTCATCACCCGCTACGGCGCGGTGCACCTGGGCGTGGCCACCCAGAGCGACAGCGGCCTGATGGTGCCGGTGCTGCGCAACGCCGAATCCCGCGACCTCTGGGGCAACGCCGCGGAAGTGGCGCGCCTGGCCGAGGCCGCGCGCCACGGCAAGGCCAGCCGCGAGGAACTCTCCGGCTCGACCATCACCCTGAGCAGCCTCGGTGCCCTGGGCGGCATCGTCAGCACGCCGGTGATCAACCACCCGGAAGTGGCCATCGTCGGCGTCAACCGCATGGTCGAGCGGCCCATGGTGGTCAACGGCCAGATCGTGGTGCGCAAGATGATGAACCTGTCCTCCTCCTTCGACCACCGGGTGGTCGACGGCATGGACGCGGCGGCCTTCATCCAGGCCGTGCGCGCCCTGCTCGAACACCCCGCCACCCTGTTCCTGGAGTGACCGCCGTGAAGCACAACCAGACCCTGGAAACCACCCTGCTGGTCATCGGCGGCGGCCCCGGCGGCTACGTCGCCGCCATCCGCGCCGGGCAGCTGGGCATCCGCACCCTGCTGGTGGAAGGCGCGGCCCTGGGTGGCACCTGCCTGAACATCGGCTGCATCCCCTCCAAGGCGCTGATCCACGCCGCCGAGGAATACCTGAAAGCCCGCGAGTTCGCCGGCAAGTCCGCGCTGGGCATCAGCGTGCAGGCGCCGGCCATCGACATCCAGCGCACCGTGGAATGGAAGGACGGCATCGTCGACCGCCTCACCACCGGCGTCGCCGCCCTGCTGAAGAAGCATGGCGTGAGCGTGGTGCACGGCTGGGCGCAGATCGTCGACGGCAAGACCGTGGAAGTCGCCCTGGCCGACGGCGGCACCCAGCGCATCCACACCGAGCACCTGCTGCTGGCGGCCGGCTCGCGCTCGGTGGAACTGCCCTTCCTGCCGGTCGGCGGCAAGGTCATCTCCTCCACCGAAGCCCTGGCGCCCAAGGCCCTGCCCCGGCGCCTGGCGGTGATCGGCGGCGGCTACATCGGCCTGGAACTGGGCACCGCCTACCGCAAGCTGGGCGTGGACGTGACGGTGGTGGAAGCGCAGCCGCGCATCCTGCCGGGCTACGACGAGGAACTGACCAAGCCGGTGGCGGCAGCCCTGCGCAAGCTCGGCGTGGAGACGTACCTGAACCACAGCGTGATGGGCCTGGAACCCGACGGCAAGGGCCTGCGCCTGCGCGACGGCCAGGGCCAGCAGCGGGTGATCGAGGCCGACCAGATGCTGGTCGCCGTCGGCCGCCGGCCCAACACCGAAGGCTGGAACCTGGAGAGCCTGCACCTGGACATGGACGGCCGCGCGCTCAGGATCGACGAGCAGTGCCGTACCTCGATGCGCAACGTCTGGGCCATCGGCGACATCGCCGGCGAGCCCATGCTGGCGCACCGCGCCATGGCCCAGGGCGAGATGGTCGCCGAACTCATTGCCGGCAAGCGCCGCGCCTTCACCCCCGCGGCCATTCCGGCGGTGTGCTTCACCGACCCGGAAGTGGTGGTGGTCGGCCTCACCCCGGACCAGGCCAGGGCCGCCGGGCACGAGGTGCTGACGGCGAACTTCCCGTTCGCCGCCAACGGCCGCGCCATGACCCTGGAAGCCCACGACGGCTTCGTCCGCGTGGTGGCCCGCGCGGACAACCACCTCATCCTCGGCTGGCAGGCGGTGGGCAAGGCGGTCTCGGAACTGTCCACGGCCTTCGTCCAGTCCATCGAGATGGGCGCCTGCCTGGAAGACATCGCCGGCACCATCCACGCCCACCCGACCCTCGGCGAAGCGGTGCAGGAAGCCGCCCTGCGCGCCCTGGGGCACGCGTTGCATATCTGAGCCCCAGGGTATCCCGCAGACGCCCAACGGCCCCCTCTCCCTTCGGGGAGAGGGGGCTTGTCCGTGCAGCGGAGAAGTCTGATGTTAGCTGGTAACGCCGCTCGACCGGGGACGCCCAAGTGCCTTTATCAGAGAATCGCCTGCAAACCCTTGTCGGCAATGACATTGAGCAGTTTGAGCGCAGGCCCCGTCGGATGGGTTTCGCCTTGCTCCCACTTGCGCACGGTCGAAGCAGTGGTGTGCAGGTGAAGCGCGAACACCGGCTGGCTGAATTTCAGCCCTTCGCGAAGGCGTTTGATGTCGGCAGCACTGAACTCCCGTACCGGCGGCGGGCAGATCGTGTCGAACTCGCGCATCGTCACCTTGCTGATCGCGCCCGCCTCATGGAGAACAGCCAGGTCGCCACGTAGCGACTCAATGATCTTGCTCACAATGCACCTCCACTAATACTTGTGCCTAGCCGCCGTGGTGCCCGCCATAAGTCATGACGGCCGAACCCTAGCGAGAGCAACTCGGGGGCAACAATCCGAAGTAGCGCAGACTCACGCCCGAGCGTTCCCGGTTTTCAGAGAAGACGGGAAACCTCTGTAGGAGCGAGCTTGCTCGCGAACAGCGGTGCCAAGCCTTGCTCCGGAGTGGAGCCGAAGTCCGTAACCCTCTCCCCAGCCCTCGGCTGCGCGCCCCGATGAATGATGGGTATCGCTTCGCCCCCCGGCCGATTATCGACCAGTAGTTACTCCCGACAGCTTGCCTTCTCTCCGCCCCAAACAAGATTATGGAACCAGGTTCCAAAAACAATCTCGCGGAGTCCCCTGCCCATGTCCCCTGCCTCGAACCTCCCACCCACCGATTGCGACCTCCTGGTGGTCGGCTCCGGCGCCGCCGGCCTGGCCGCCGCGGTCACTGCCGCCTGGCATGGCCAGAAGGTCATCCTGGTGGAGAAGGAAGCGGTGTTCGGCGGCGCCACCGCCTGGTCCGGCGGCTGGGCCTGGGTGCCGCGCAACCCGCTGGCGCGCCGCGCCGGCATCGTCGAGGACATCGAGCAGCCGCGCACCTACCTGCGCAACGAGCTGGGCGAGCACTACGACGCCGCGCGGGTGGACGCCTTCCTCGAAGCCGCGCCGCACATGGTGGCCTTCTTCGAGCAGCACACCCGTCTGCAGTTCGCCGACGGCAACGGCATCCCCGACATGCATGGCGACACTCCCGGCGCCGCCACCGGCGGGCACCAGGTGATAGCCGCGCCCTACGACGCCCGCGAGGTCGGCGACCTGCTGCCGCGCCTGCGCAGGACAATGCGCGAAACCTCCTTCCTCGGCATGCCGATCATGGCCGGCGCCGACCTGGCCGCCTTCCTCAACATGACCCGCTCGCCCCGCGCCTTCGTCCACGTGGCCAGGCGCGTGCTCGCCCACTTCTACCACCTGGCCCGCTACGGCCGTGCCATGCACCTGGTCAACGGCGTGGCCCTGGTGGCGCGCCTGGCCAGGTCGGCCGAGGACCTGGGCGTGCGCCTGATGGAATCCTGCCCGGCCAGGCGCCTGCTGCTGGAGGACGGCGCCGTGCGCGGCGCAGTGGTGCAGACGCCGCGCGGCGAACTGGAAATCCGCGCCAAAGCCGTGGTGCTGGCGGCCGGCGGCTTCCCCAACGACGCCGAGCGCCGCCGCCAGCTGTTCCCCCGCGACGCCAGCGGCCACGACAACCTGGCCCTGCCGCCGGAATCCTGCTCCGGCGACGGCCTGCGCCTGGGCGAAGCCGCCGGCGGCAGCGTCGAGACGAACCTGCGCTCGCCGGTGGCCTGGGCCCCGGTGTCGAAGGTGGCGCACCGCGACGGCAGCGTCGGCCACTTCCCGCACATCATCGAGCGCGGCAAGCCCGGAATCATCGGCGTGCTGGCCAACGGCAGGCGCTTCGTCAACGAGGCCCACGGCTACTACGACTACGTCAGCGCGATGATCGCTGCCCTGCCGGAAGACCAGGAAGCCTGCTCCTGGCTGGTCTGCGACCACCGCTTCCTGCGCCGCTACGGCCTGGGCTACGTGCGCCCGGCGCCGCTGCCCATCGGCGCGCACCTGCGCAGCGGCTACCTCAGGCGCGGCGCGACCATCGAGCAACTGGCACAGGTCTGCGGCATCGACCCGCAGGGCCTGGCCGCCACCGTCGCCGAGTACAACCGCCACGCCCGCAACGGCGAGGACCCGGCCTTCGGCCGCGGCAGCACGGCCTTCAACCGCAAGCAGGGCGATGCGGCCAACCCCGGCCCCAACCCGTGCGTCGCCCCCATCGAGCACGGCCCCTTCTACGCGGTCAAAGTGCAACCCGGCTGCTTCGGCACCTTCGCCGGGCTGAAGACCGACGGCCAGGCCCGCGTACTCGGCGCCGACGGTGAGCCCATCCCCGGCCTGTACGCCGCCGGCACCGACATGGCCAGCGTGTTCGGCGGCCACTACCCCTCCGGCGGCATCAACCTCGGCCCGGCGCTGACCTTCGGCTACGTCGCCGGCCGCCATGCCGCCGGCGCCCACGACTACGAACCCCAAGCAGGAGCCACCCCATGCAAGCACGCATCCGCAACCGCCACGGCCTGAACCTGCCCAGGCTCGGCCTGGGCACCTGGCCGATGACCGGCGCCGAGTGCACCGCCGCCGTGCTCCAGGCCCTGGAGCTGGGCTACCGGCACATCGACACGGCAGCCGGCTACCACAACGAGGATGCCGTCGGCCAGGCGCTGGCCGACAGCGCCCTGCCCCGCGAGGACATCCACGTCACCAGCAAGGTCTGGTGGGACCGCCTGGCCCCGGCCGACCTCGCCCAGTCCCTGGACGACAGCCTGCGCGCGCTGCGCAGCGACTACCTGGACCTGTTCATGATCCACTGGCCGGGCCGCAACGGCAGCCTGGCCGGCGACGACCTCAAGCGCAGCGTCGAGGCCCTGGTGGCCGCCCGCGACAGCGGCAAGGCGCGCGCCATCGGCGTGGCCAACTTCCCCCTGGCGCTGCTGCGCGAGACCGTGGAAACCCTGGGCGCGCCGCTGGCGGCCATCCAGGTGGAGTACCACCTGATGCTCGACCAGCAGCCACTGCTGGACTACGCCCGCGCCCACGACATGGCCCTCACCGCCTACACCCCGCTGGGCCGCGGGCGCATGCTGGAAGAGCCGGCGATCCAGGCCATCGCCCGGCGCCACGGCGTGCTGCCCAGCCAGGTGGCCCTGGCCTGGCTGCTGGAGCAGGACGGCGTGGCCGCCATTCCCAAGGCCGCCAGCCTGGCCAACCAGAGCTCCAACCTCGCCGCCCTCGACCTGCGCCTGGACGACGAGGACCGCGCGCAGATCGCCGCCCTGCCGAAGAACGTCCGCCTGGTCAGCCCGGAATTCGCCCCGCAATGGGACTGACCGTTCGCTGATCGCACACTTCCGCGCTCCCCTCCTTCCGTCCGGCCCGGCCAGAAACCGCGCCGGGCCTTGCCGCGCCTGGCTTCCAGGGCTTTCGACAGGCGTCGCGGGGGTCGATTGACGAAAGTAACTGCTTAGTACATTTTCTGATGACCGCACTCCAGCGGCGACAAGACCTACAAGAGACACCCGCATGCCCCTCCCGATCCTGATCCTCAACGGCCCCAACCTGAACCTGCTCGGCACCCGCGAACCAGCCACCTACGGCCATGAGACGCTGGCCGACGTCGAGGCGCTGTGCCACGCCCGCGCCAACGAACTGGGCCTGCAGGTGGACTTCAAGCAGACCAACCACGAGGGCCAGTTGATCGACTGGATCCACGAGGCCCGCGGCCGTTGCGCCGGCATCGTCATCAACCCGGCGGCCTGGACGCACACCTCGGTGGCCATCCGCGACGCCCTCGCCGCCGTGGAGCTGCCGGTGATCGAAGTGCACCTGTCCAACGTGCACAAGCGCGAGGAATTCCGCCACCACTCCTTCGTCTCGGGCATCGCCGTGGGCGTGCTGGCCGGCTTCGGCAGCAACGGCTACCGCCTGGCCCTCGACCACTTCGCCCACCTGCAGCGGGGTTGACGCCATGAGCCAGAAAGCCTCCATCCTCGCCGGCCTGATCGGCGCCGGCATCCAGGCCTCGCGCACCCCCGCCCTGCACGAGCACGAAGGCGACGCCCAGGGCCTGCGTTATCTGTACCGGCTGATCGACCTGGACCAGTTGAAGCTGAACCTGGACGCCCTGCCCGAACTGCTCGACGGCGCCCAGCGCCTGGGCTTCACCGGGCTGAACATCACCTTCCCGTGCAAGCAGGCGATCATCCCGCTGCTGGACGAGCTGTCCGAGGAAGCGCGCGGCATAGGCGCGGTGAACACCGTGGTGCTGAAGGACGGCAAGCGCGTCGGCCACAACACCGACTGCCTGGGCTTCGCCGAAGGCTTCCGGCGCGGCCTGGCGGACGTGAAGCGCAACCGCGTGGTGCAACTGGGTGCCGGCGGTGCTGGCGCGGCGGTAGCCCACGCACTGCTCAGCGAAGGCGTGGAACAACTGAGCGTCTACGAGGTGGACGCCAGCCGCGCCCAGGCCCTGGTGGACAACCTCAACGCCCACTTCGGCAACGGCCGCGCCCTGCTCTGCGAGGACCTGCCGGCCGCCATGGCGGTGGCCGACGGCCTGGTCAACACCACCCCGGTGGGCATGGCCAAGCTGCCCGGCACGCCGTTGCCGGTGGAGCTGCTGCGCGCCGAGCTGTGGGTGGCGGAGATCATCTACTTCCCGCTGGAAACCGAACTGCTGCGCCATGCCCGCAGCCTCGGCTGCCGCACCCTCGACGGCGGCACCATGGCGGTGTTCCAGGCGGTGAAGGCCTTCGAACTCTTCAGCGGCCGCCCGGCCGATGCACAGCGCATGCAGGCCCACTTCCGCAGCCTGGATTGAGCGTAGGGCGTATGACCGTTCGCGGTTATACGCTGCTACACCTGGCGGAGCCCTGTTCTACAGCCAGCGGGCGCTCGACCATGGTCAGGCGGCGGATAACGCGGAGCGTTATTCGCCCTACGCTCCTTGGGTCCATGGTGTTTGCGTTGAAGAGCGCCCTCTCCCTGAAGGGAGAGGGGACCGTTGGGCAGAGTTGGATGTCATGGTGTTAGCCGGCAATCTCGGCGATATCAGGCTGAAACCATCACTTATCTCGGCACGGACTAGCCCCCTCTCCCTTCAGGGCGGGGCGCGCAGCCGAGGGCTGGGGAGAGGGTTGCGGACGCCACCCCAGCTCCGGAGTCAAACCTGACGCCATTGTTCGCGAGCAAGCTCGCTCCTACGAAAAGCGCCCCTATCCCTGCCAGTTCTCCCATAGCAGCTGCACCCCGGTCGCCAGCAGCCCCAGCCGCGCGATGCGGTAGAACCACAGATGGTTGACCTTGTCCTGCAGCCAGATGCCCAGCCACACGCCCAGCACCACGATGGGCGCCAGCAGCAGGCTGGTGCCCAGGTTGTGCCAGGTGAACTGGCCGAGCAGCGCGTAGGGCACCAGCTTGATGGCGTTGGTCAGCAGGAAGAAGCAGTTCACCGTGGCGATGTAGCGCACCTTCTCCAGTTGCTGCGGCAGCAGGTACATCATCACCGGCGGGCCGCCGGCGTGGGCGACGAAACTGGTGAAGCCGGCGATGCCCGAGAGCACCACGCCCTTGCCTACCGCCGCCGGCTTCGGCTGGGCCGCGGCGCGGGACACCAGGGCGTTGAGCAGCACGAAGGCGATGGCGATGCCGCCGATCAGCAGGGCGATGAAGCGCTCGCTGAGCAGGCCGAAGCTCAGCGCGCCCACCGCCACGCCCAGCAGCGCGCCGGGCAGCATGATCTTCAGGTTGCGCACGTCCCACTTGCCGTAGAAGCGGCGCAGGCCGGTGACGTCGGCCATGCAGAGGATCGGCAGCATCAGCGCGGCGGCCTGGGTCGGCGGCATGGCCAGGGCCATCAGCGGCACGGCGATGCCGCCCAGGGCGCCGCCGAAGCCGCCCTTGGAGACGCCGGTGAGCAGCACGGCGGGGATCGCCACCAGGAGGAATTCGAGGGTCATCGTGGAACTCGTCGGCAAGCGGAGCCGCCGATTATGCCGCGTCGGCGCGTCTGCGCCAGGCCTTTGGGGCGATCAGCACCCGCTCAGTCCAGCACCGGGCGCAGCAGCGCCTGGGCCTCGTACAGCGCCGGCAGGTAGCGCAGGCGCATCTCGTCCAGGCCCAGGCGCGAGGCGTGGGTGGTGATCGCCAGGCTGGCGCGCAGGCGCCCGCTGCGGTCCGGCAGCGGCACGCCGATCACCCGCATGCCGATCTCGTACTCCTGGTCCACCAGGCAGTAGCCCTGCTGGGCGACCTTGGTTATTTCCGCCTTCAATGCCGCCAGGTCCGTCAGCGTATAGGGCGTCAGCGCCCGTGGCGGGTTGCGCTCGAAGTAGGCATCCAGCGCCTGCTCATCCAGCGCCGCCAGCCACAGGCGGCCGCTGGCGGTG
The DNA here is from genome assembly GCF_900187975.1 of Pseudomonas delhiensis. Lineage (GTDB taxonomy): Bacteria > Pseudomonadota > Gammaproteobacteria > Pseudomonadales > Pseudomonadaceae > Pseudomonas > Pseudomonas delhiensis. The sequence continues at coordinate 101,731 of NZ_FZPC01000025.1, forward strand.
CAGTACATGGGCACCCGCGAGCCGGGGCGGATCGACAGCGAGGCGATGTGGCTGTAGCGGCTTCGCACCACGTGGACGATCTCGTCGCCGTCGCGGGTGCCCACCGAGACGTGCTCCTGGGTCTGCCGCGCCACCTGCTCGACGATCGGCCGCAGCATGCGCGGCAGCTGCGCCGAGTCCACGTAGGCCTGGCCGATGCGCAGGGCCTTGGGCGTCAGCCAGTAGTGGCGGCTGTCGGTCTCGGCGAAGCCCTCGTGCACCAGCGTCAGCAGGAAGCGCCGCGCGGCACTGGGCGTGAGGCCCGACAGGCGCGCCGCCTCGGGCACGCTCAGGCGCGGGCGCTCGGCGCTGAACAGCTGCATCAGCGCCAGGCCCTTCTGCAGGCCGGCGATCAGGTCGCGGGGGTGGACGCCGGGGGTTTCCAAGGTACGGGCTCCGGGTAATTCGGCCGAATATTGCGATTATCGCATTACCACTGCGAATAGCGCACTAAAGCGCCGTCAATCGCATTGAGCGCAAGAGCCCGCCGCCGCACCCTGGCCAGCAGAACAACGCCAAGAACCCTGGAGGTCAGCATGATTCGTGGTTCGACCGAACTGGTCGCCATCCTCGGTACGCCCATCGCTCAGGTGAAATCGCCGGAGAACTTCAACACCTGGTTCGCCCACAACGGCCAGGACCTCGCGATGATCGCCATCGACCTGGGCGCCGATGCCCTGGATGCCTTCGTCGCCACCCTGCGTGGCTGGCACAACCTGCGCGGCTGCGTGGTCACCGTGCCCTACAAGCAGGCCCTGGCGCCGCGCCTGGACGGCCTGAGCGCCCGCGCCGAGGCGCTGGGCTCGGTCAACGTGATCCGCCGCGAGCGCGACGGCCGCCTGCTGGGCGACAACGTCGACGGCGCCGGCTTCCTCAACGCCGCCCGGCGCCATGGCCTGCAACCCGCCAGCAAACGCGCGCTGGTGGTCGGCGCCGGCGGCGTCGGCAGCGCCATCGCCTATGCGCTGTGCGAAGCCGGCATCGGCGAGTTGCGGCTGCGCGACCTCGACCAGGTCCGCGCCGGCGCGCTGGCCGAACGCCTGGGCGCCCTCTTCCCGGACGTGCGCATCGGCGTCGGCGGCGACGACATCGCCAGCCTCGACCTGCTGGTCAACGCCTCCCCCGTGGGCATGGGCGGCACCGGCGAGCTGCCGCTGCCGGGCATGCTGCTCGACGGCCTGCAGGCCCACACCCTGGTGGCCGACGTGGTCACCAAGCCCGAGATCACCCCGCTGCTGGAGCGTGCCCGCGAGGCCGGCTGCCGCATCCAGACCGGCGCCGAGATGGCCTTCGCGCAACTGGGCAACCTAGGCGCCTTCATGGGCGTCACCCCGCTGGAGATCCAGCCATGACCAGCCTCAACGCCCCGGCCTGGAGCCGCGAGTGCGATGTGCTGGTGCTGGGCAGCGGCGCCGCCGGCTTCGCCGCCGCGGCCAGCGCCGCCTGCCAGGGCCTGCGCGTGCTGATGCTGGAGAAGGCCGAGAGCTTCGGCGGCACCTCGGCCATCTCCGGCGGCGCGGTGTGGATCTACGGCACCGACCAGGCCCGCGCGGCCGGCGCGAAGGATTCCGAACAGGCCATGCGCACCTACCTGCAGCGCACCATCGGCCGGGGCTACAAGCCCGAGCTGGTGGACAGCTTCATCGGCAATGGCCACGCGGCGCTACGCTGGCTGGAGGCCAACACCGAGCTGCGCTACGCCCTGCGCCCGCATTCGCCGGACTACTACCCCGACGAGGAAGGCGGCACCGAGTTCGGCCGCGCGCTGGAGATGGTCGAGTACGACGGCCGCCGCCTGGGCGAGCGCTTCCGCGACCTGCGCATGCCGCCGCCGGGCATGCTGCTGTTCGGCGGCATGATGGTCAACCGCGTCGACATCCAGCACTTCCTCAGCTTCCGCCGCTCGCCGAAGTCGCTCTGGCACTGCCTCAAGCTGCTGGCCCGCTACGGCATCGACCGCCTCGGGCACCACCGCGGCACGCGCCTGACCACCGGCAATGCGCTGATCGCGCGCCTGGCCACCACGGCTTTCGACAAGGGCGTGGAGCTGTGGCTGAACAGCGAGGCGCAGCAACTGCTCGTCGAGAACGGTGCCGTGGTGGGCGCGCAGGTGCTGCACGAAGGCCGCATCGAACGCATCCGCGTGCATGGCGGGGTGGTCTGCGCCATGGGCGGCTTCGCCGCCGGCAAGCTGGCCGAACGCTTCCGCCCGGCGAGCGACGGCGAGCACCTGAGCATGTCGCCGGAATGCAACGACGGCGCCGCCCTGCGCCTGGGCGAAGGCGTCGGCGCGGCGGCAGGCGAAGGGCTGGCGGCGAACTTCTTCTGGGCGCCGGTCTCCGAGCTGCGCCGCGCCGACGGCAGCCGCGAGCGCTTCCCGCACCTGGTCACCGACCGCGCCAAGCCGGGCGTCATCGCGGTGAACCGGGCGGGCAAACGCTTCGTCAACGAATCCAACTCCTACCACCACTTCGTGCAGACCATGTTCGCCACGGGCAACACCGAATGCTGGCTGGTCTGCGACGCCACCGCCATGAACCGCTACGGCCTGGGCCTGGCGCGGCCCAAGCCGGTCGACAACCGCGCGCTGGTGGAAGCCGGCTACCTGTTCCGCGCCGACTCGCCGCAAGCCCTGGCCCGCGCCATCGGCGTGGACGCCGGCGGCCTGCGCCAGACCCTGGAGCGCTTCAACGCCAACGCGCGCAACGGCATCGACCCGGACTTCGCCAAGGGCGGCAACAGCTACAACCGCTACATGGGCGACCCGGACCACCGCCCCAACCCCTGCCTGGCGCCGCTGGAGAAGGCGCCCTACTACGCCATCCGCCTCCACACCGGCGACCTCGGCTCGGCCCGCGGGCTGGTCACCGACGGCCAGGCGCGGGTGCTCGACGCGGCCGGCCGGCCCATCCCCGGCCTCTACGCCGCCGGCAACGACATGAACTCGCTGATGGACGGCACCTACCCCGGCCCCGGCATCACCCTCGGCCCCGGCCTGACCTTCGCCTGGCTGGCCGCCAACCATATCGCCGCGCGCCTCGCCACGCCGGCCTCGCAACAAGCAACCCTGGAGCACTGACGATGTACTACGAACTGCGCACCTACAGCATCGACCCGCTGAAACTGGCCGACTGGCTGGCCCTCTACCACAGCCACGCCTACGCGGTGCAGACCGAGCACCTGGGCAAGCTGGTGGGCTTCTTCACCACCGAGTTCGGCGAATGCAGCCAGGTGGTGCACCTGTGGGCCTACGAGAGCCTGGACGAGCGCATGCAGCGCCGCGCCAGCATGGCCGCCGACCCGCGCTGGGCCGAGTTCGGCAAGCGCAACAGGGAGCTGGGCGCGGTGCTCAGGCTGGAGTCGCGGCTGATGAAGCCTACCGGCTTCTCCCCGCTGCAGTGAGCCCCAAGGCGCGCGGAGCCGTTCCGCGCGCCCCATGACGACAAGAGAAACCCCATGCCCACCTTGCAAACCCTCGACTGCGACCTGCTGGTGGTCGGCTCCGGCGCCGCCGGCCTGGCCGCCGCGGTCACCGCCGCGCACCATGGCCTGCGCGTGGTCGTCGCGGAAAAAGCCGCGCAACTCGGCGGCACCAGCGCCTGGTCCGGCGGCTGGCTGTGGATCCCGCGCAACCCGCTGGCCATCGCCGAAGGCTGCATCGAACCGGAGGATGCGCCGGAGCGTTACCTGAAGGCCCAGGTCCATGCCGAGCAACTGGACGAGCGCCAGGCCGCCTTCCTGCGCCACGGTCCGGAAATGGTCGACTTCTTCCAGCGCCATACCGCCGTGCGGTTCTTCTCCGGCACGCGCATGCCGGACATGCGCGACGGCGAGGGCGCCGCCCGCGGCGGCCGCTCGCTGTGCGCCCTGCCCTACGACGGCCGCGAACTCGGCCCCTGGCTGCGCCACCTGCGCGAGCCGCTGGACGTCGTCAGCCTGGCCGGCATGGGCATCGCCGGCGGCGCCGACCTGGCCAGCTTCCTCGACGCCACCCGCTCGCCCAGGGCCGCGCTCTACGTGCTCAAGCGCATCGCCCGGCACTGGTACGGGCGCCTGCGCCACGGGCGCGGCACGCAACTGGTCAACGGCAACGCCCTGGTGGCCCGCCTGCTGCGCAGCGCCCTGGACCTGAAGGTGCAACTGCTGACGCAAACGCCGATCCGCGAACTGCTCCACGAAGGCGGCCAGGTTACCGGCGCCCGCGGCGACACCCTGGAAATCCGCGCCCGCCGTGGCGTGGTCCTGGCCTGCGGCGGCTTCCCCCACGACCGCGCGCGCATCGCCCAGCTGATGCCCCACGCCCCGGACGGCTGGCAGCACCGCTCCGCCGCGCCGCCGCAGAACAGCGGCGATGGCCTGCGCCTGGGCGAAGCCGTGGGCGCCCGGGTGGCCACCGACCTGGCCCACGCCGGCGCCTGGGTGCCGGTGTCGCTGGTGCCACGCCGCGACGGCAGCGTCGGCCACTTCCCGCACCTGGTCGAACGGGCCAAGCCCGGCTTTCTCTGCGTGCGCCGCGACGGCCGGCGCTTCGCCAACGAGGCCGACTGCTACCACGACTTCATGAACGCCCTGTTCGCCGCCACGCCAGCGGGCGAGCCCCACGAGGCCTGGCTGATCGCCGACGCCCGGGCACGGCGGCGCTACGGCATCGGCTGGGTGAAGCCCTTGCCCTTCCCGGACTTGCCCTACGAGCGCCGCGGCTACCTGGTGAAGGCCCGCAGCCTGGCGCAGCTGGCGGCGCGCTGCGGCATCGACGCCGCGCAGTTGCAGGCGACGGTGAAGCGCTTCAACGAACACGCCGCCCTCGGCGAGGACGCCGATTTCCAGCGCGGCCGCTCGGCCTACAACAAGGCCCAGGGCGAAGCGCGGCAGCGGCCCAACCCGTCGCTGCGGCCCCTGGGGAAAGGCCCCTTCTATGCGGTGAAACTGCTGCCCGGCAGCCTCGGCACCTTCGCCGGGCTGCGCACCGATGCCCGCGCGCGGGTGCTGGACGGCAGCGGCGCGGCCATCGGGGGGCTGTACGCGGTGGGCAACGACATGGCCAGCGTGATGGCCGGCCACTACCCCAGCGGCGGCATCACCCTGGGGCCGGGCATGACCTTCGGCTACCTCGCCGGCCTGGAGCTGGCCGGGCTCAGCGCTGGATGTAGCGCAGCACCGCCTCGCAGATCATCTGCTTGTGGCGTTGCTTGACCTGCTCGTCGGTCAGGTCGATCTGGAAGATTTCGCCGAAGGTGTGCCGGTTGGAGATGCGGTAGAAGCAGAAGGAACTGATGAACAGGTGCAGGTCCAGCGGGTCGATGCCGTCGCGGAACAGCCCTTGTTCGGCGCCGTGGCGGAGGATCTCGGCCAGCGACAGCAGCATGTTGTTGCTCATCGAGCGGATCGCCGAGGACTTCTTCACGTACTCGCCATGGTGGATGTTCTCGATGCTGACGATGCGCACGAAGTCGACGTTGCGGTCGTGGTGGTCGAAGGCGAACTCCACGGTGCGGCGGATCGCCTCCAGTGGCGCCAGCTCCGCCAGGTGCAGCTTGTCCTCGGTGTTGCGGATGTCGCCGTAGAGCTTCTCCAGGACTTCGACGTAGAGCTGCTCCTTGCTGCCGAAGTAGTAGTAGATCATGCGCTTGGAGGTGTGCGTGCGCTCGGCGATGGCGTCCACCCGGGCGCCGGACAGGCCCTGCTGGACGAACTCGGCGATGGCCGCCTGGAGGATGCCCTCGCGGGTCTTTTCGGGATTGTTCTTGCGCCCCTTGCCGCGCACTTCCGTGACGCGGTCCAGGGGTTCGGCGAGATTCGGCATGGTTGGCTCACTGCCCTTTGGAATCCGCCGATTATGGGCCGTGGCGCGCGGCGGGGGAAGGCACCGCGCGCCGCCCTCCGCCGCGGCCCGTCAGAGCTTGGGCTTGCGCGCAGCGCCGCTGCGCGCCTGGGCCATGGCGGCCAGGCGCACGGCGACGTTGGCCGCGCCATAGCCGACGTAGCCATTCCTGCGCTGGAGTATCTCGAAGAAGAAGCGCCCCTCGAACGGCTCGGTGTAGACGTGGAACAGCTCGCCGCCCTGGGCGTCGCGGTCGTAGAGCACGTTGAAGTAGGCCAGTTCGCTGAGGAACTCGTCGTCGAAGTCGAAGCGCGCCGCCAGGTCGTCGTAGTAGTTCAGCGGGATGTCCAGCAGCGGCACCCCGGCCTCCTTGGCGCGGGTGACCTCGGCGAAGATGTCCTCGCAGGCGAAGGCGATGTGGTGCACGCCCGAGCCGCGGTAGCTGGACAGCGCGTGGGAAATGGCGGTGTTGCGGTTCTCCGAGATGTTCAGCGGCAGGCGCAGGCTGCCGCAGCGGCTGCGGATGGCGCGGCTCTTCACCAGGCCGTAGGGGTCGGGCAGGACCACCTCGTCGTCGGCCTCGAAGTCGAACAACGCCTTGTAGAACAGCACCCAACTGTCCAGGCTGTCGGCCGGCAGCGCCATGGCCATGTGGTCGATGCGCTGCAGGTTGCCGGGGGCCCGGGCCTGGGGGTCGAGGCGGAAGTCGCTGTCGTAGATGGTCTGCCCCGGCCCGCCCTGCTCCACCAGGTAGATCAGGCTGCCGTCGGGGGCGCGCACCGCGGGGACTTCGCGCTCGTTGGGGCCGACCAGGCCGCGGAACGGCTGGCCCCTGAAGGCCTGGGCGCGTTCCAGCGCGCGGTTGCCGTCGCGCACCCGCAGCGCGGTGGCGCACAGCGAGGGGCCGTGGGCCTCGAAGAAGTTGTGGGCGAAGGAGTACGGCTCGGCGTTGAGCACTATGTTGATGTCGCCCTGGCGCAGCAGGCTCACCGCCTTGGAGCGATGTTCGCCGGCGCGGGCGAAGCCGAGCTTCTCCAGCCAGCCGGAAAGGCGCGCACCGAGGTCCTCGTCCACGGCGAACTCGAGGAACTCGACGCCGTCGTAGCGGCTGGCCGGCGGCGGCGCGAAGAGGATGCCGGGGTCGCCGGCGGGCGCGGCGTCCTGCTCCAGCAGGCGGCGCGTCTTCTCCTCCAGGTAGAGCAGCGAGCGCAGGCCGTCGGCGGCGTTGGAGCGGGTCGGCGCGGCACGGAAGCCGTCATTGAAGATCTCCAGCGACAGCGGGCCCTTGTAGCCGCTGCGCAGGATGGGCGCGAGGAAACCCGCCAGGTCGAACTCGCCCTGGCCGGGGAAGCAGCGGAAGTGCCGGCTCCACTCCAGCACGTCCATGGCCAGTATCGGCGCGTCGGCCATCTGCACGAAGAAGATCTTCTCGCCGGGGATGTCGGCGATGCCGCGGGGGTCGCCCTTGATCGACAGGGTGTGGAAGCTGTCCAGCAGCACGCCCAGGGCCGGGTGGTCGGCGGCCTTCACCAGGTCCCAGACCTGCTGCCAGGTGTTGACGTGGCGGCCCCAGGCCAGGGCCTCGTAGCCAATGCGCAGGCCGCGCTTGCCGGCGCGCCCGGCCAGCTCACGGAGGTCGTCGACGAGGATGTCGCGCTCGCCCAGGGAATCGGCGGCAGTGTTGCTGCACACCAGCACCAGGTCGGTGCCCAGTTCCTGCATCAGGTCGAACTTGCGCTCGGCGCGCTCCAGGTTGCGCGCCAGGCGGTCGCGGCGGCAGCCCTCGAAGTCGCGGAAGGGCTGGAACAGGGTGATCGCAAGCCCCAGGTCGGCGCACATCTGGCGCACGTCGCGGGGGCTGCCGTCGTAGTACAGGAGGTCGTTTTCGAAGATCTCCACGCCGTCGAAGCCGGCGGCGGCGATGGCTTCGAGTTTCTCGGGCAGGGTACCGCTCAGGGAGACGGTGGCGATCGAGCGCTGCATGCTGGGGCTCCTGTGCTGCTGGCTTCTGCGAGCCATGGCCTGGCCGCCGGCTGTCGGCGACCTTCGGAAATAGCGCCAGCCGTGGGACGCACGGCTGGTCATTGGATTATTCGCAGGGTATTTTCCAGCGGCAAGGCAAATTGTACGAACCAGTTAGTTTTGTGTTCGATCAGCGAACAAAAGGCCGATCAGCGAATTGACGGTTTTTCGTCCAGTGGCCGACCATGGATTCACCGCGACACACCAGGGCCATGCCTCCCCTGGTCCGCGAGACGCCTTGCCCCATAACAATTTCAACAAGAGTCCCTGCCCATGTTGACTGCACGCCTCCCCACCGCCGCCGTCTCCAGCCCACCGCGAACGCCGGCTCGCCCCCAGCCCTGAGCCGCGCCGTCCGGCGCATTTCCGACACGGGCCCCGGCCAGGGGCCTTAGCGACGACCTCAGTGCCCCTGTTCGATCAGCGCACACGCCCCTGAAGGGCGCGGCGCCCGGGCAGGCACCGACAACAACAAGAACCGGAGACAACGATGGCGACTTCCTCCAGCTCCCAAGCCAAGAAAGCCACCGCCAGTGGCTGGATCGGCTCGGCTCTCGAGTACTACGACTTCTTCATCTACGCCCAGGCCGCGGCCCTGATCTTCCCGCAGCTGTTCTTCCCCTCCTCCGACCCGAAGATGGCCATCGTCGCGTCGCTCGCGACCTACGGCGTGGGCTACCTGGCCCGCCCGGTCGGCGCCTTCTTCCTCGGCCACTGGGGTGACACCCGCGGGCGCAAGAACGTGCTGCTGCTGTGCATGTTCATGATGGGCCTGTCGACCATGGCCGTGGGCCTGCTGCCGACCTACCACGACGTCGGCTTCCTCGCCCCGGCGCTGCTGGTGGTGCTGCGCCTGGTGCAGGGCTTCGCCGTGGCCGGGGAAATCTCCGGGGCCAGCTCGATGATCCTCGAACACGCCCCCTTCGGCCGCCGCGGCTACTTCGCCAGCTACACCCTGCAGGGCGTGCAGGCCGGCCAGGTGATGGCCGCCGCGGTGTTCCTGCCGCTGGCCTACTTCATGCCCAACGACGCCTTCAACGCCTGGGGCTGGCGGATTCCCTTCCTGCTCAGCGCCGTGGTGCTGATCGCCGGCCTGATCATCCGCCGCGAGGTGCACGAGACCCCGGCCTTCGTCAACGAGGAAGCCAGGCAGCAGGTGGCCAGGTCGCCGATCGCCGAGGCCTTCCGCAACAGCTGGAAGCAGATGCTGCTGGTCATGGTCATGTCGCTGATGAACGTGATCCCGGTGGTGGCCACCATCTTCGGCGCGGCCTACGCGGTGCAGCCGGCCTACGGCATCGGCTTCGACAAGAGCGTGTACCTGTGGATCCCGGTGGTGGGCAACATAGTCGCGGTGCTGGCCATTCCCTTCGTCGGCAACCTCTCCGACCGCATCGGCCGCCGCCCGACGATGATCGTCGGCGCCCTGGGCTCGGGCCTGCTCGCCTTCGGCTACCTGTACGCCATCAGCATCCAGAACGTGCCGCTGGCCTTCCTCATGTCGCTGCTGATGTGGGGCCTGGTGTACCAGGGCTACAACGCGGTGTTCCCGTCCTTCTACCCCGAGCTGTTCCAGACCCGCTACCGCGTCTCGGCCATGGCCATCGCGCAGAACATCGGCACCATGCTCACCGCCATGCTGCCGGCGCTGTTCGCCGCCGTCGCCCCGCCCGGCTCGGACAACATCCCGTGGGTGATCGGCAGCCTGGCCTTCCTCATCACCTGCCTGTGCGCCTTCGCCGCCTACCTGGCCCCGGAAACCCACCGCCTGCCGATGGAAGACCTGGGAAAGCCTGACGCCAAGCCGCTGGAAAAAGCCGAGTACGACAATGCGCGGCAGAACAGCCTGCGGGTGGCCAGCCACTGAAGGGGGTTGAACGCCTGAAATGAAGAAGGCCCCATGCGGGGCCTTTTTCTTTGCTTCTTCGTGTCATCAGCTGCTGTGCACCACCCGCACCTGGAATTCCACCCCCAGGTTGCGGCGGATGGCATCGAAGATCGCCGCCAGGTTGTCCATGCCCGGGTTGCCCGCGGGCGAAAGCATGCGATGCAGGCTCTTGCTCGGCTTCTCGGTTTCGACCGCCAGGCGCTCGAAGCCCAGGGTGGCGTTGACCAGATCGCGAAGGATCAGGCGCGCGGCGTCCGGCTCGCCGTTGAGGAACAGCGAAGCGGCCTCGTCGAGCAGCGCGGTGGCGAATGCCGGTTCACGCTGTACGCGCGCGACGACGGTCTGTTTGAAATCCCTGGTCAGTGCCATTGGAATCACCCTCTCATCTGCGGCCCGAGCCGGGCCTTCTTGCGTTGCTTGTACTCGGCGTGCAGCGCCTTCGCCTTGCGGATATCCGCTGCCTGGCCGGCCTTGCTGCCACCACCGAACAGCACGATGAGCGCCTCACCGTCCCTCGCCAGGTAGATCCGGTAGCCCGGCCCCCAGTCGATGCGGTATTCGCCGATGCCATCGAACCATTTGACGTTGGAGGTGTTGCCCACCGCCATGCGCACCTTGGCGGTGGCAACCTTGGCCGCCGCCTGGAAATGCAGGGAGTCGAACCACTCCCGATAGGGGCAGGACGCGTCTTCCCGGACATACTCGACCACCTCTATGGCCGCCATAGTAACCTCCTCGTTACCATTTACCAATAGGTATCAAACGAGGTGAGGAATGCTCCGGGGAAATGGAGTCCCCTCGCCCACGTCTGTGCGAGGGGAGAAAGTACGGTTGCCGGGCGCCCGCCCGGGGTGCGCTGCTGCACACCCGGATAGAGCCTTCGAGAAGAATCGGAAGCCGCCTACGCCGCGAATACCCAGGTCCGATATGCCGCGACCAACCCGGCCGCGAACCACGACGGAAAATCGCGGACGGAGGTATAGGCGCGATTCGCGGATAAGATCCGCGCCTACGCCGCGCCACCACACTGTGCCCATGTAGGAGCGCGCCCTGCGCGCGATTTCGCGGGCAGGGCCCGCTCCTACAGGTTGCCGTGGGGCACGGTGTTTATCCTGCAGGAGCGGACTCCATCCGCGATGGGTTCCGCCGGCCGCGCCGGACTACCCCTTCGCGAGCAAGCGCCAGGAACCCCGCCCCCTCAACCCCGCCGCTGCATCCACGCCGCCGCCAGCCCGCTCAGGCAGATCACCGCGATGCCCACCAGCGCGCTGGCGCTCGGCACGTGGCTGAAGACCAGCCAGCCGATCAGCCCGGCGAAGACGATCTGGCAGTAGCCGAACGGCGCCAGCAGCGCCGGGGCGGCGTGGCGGAAGGCCTGGGTGAGGAACAGGTGGGCGGACATGCCGCAGGTGCCCAGGGCGAGCATCAGCAGCGCATGGCCGAAGCTCGGGGTGTGCCAGACGAAGGGCACCATGGCCGTGGTCAGGGCGGTGTTCAGCAGGCCGGCGAAGAAGTTGCTGGTGGTCGGGCTGTCCACCGCCGCCAGCTTGCGCGTCAGCAACTGGTAGAAGCAGAAGCACAGCGCCGAGCCCAGCGGCAGCAGCACCGCCGGGGTGAACAGCTCGCCGCCGGGGTGGACGATCGCCAGCACCCCGGCGAAGCCCAGGCTCACCGCCGCCCACTGGCCGGCGCTGACCTTCTCGTGCAGCAGCGGCACCGACAGCGCGGTGACCATCAGCGGGGCGAGGAAGTTGACCGCCGTGGCCTCGGCCAGGGGGATGTACTGCAGGCCGGTGGTGAACAGCAGGCTCGTGCCCAGCAGGCACAGCGCGCGCAGCACCTGCAGCCCCGGCCGGCGGGTGCGCAGCACGCGCAGGCCCGACTGCGGCAGGAAGATGCCGGCCATCAGCAGCGTGTGCACCACGTAGCGGGCCCAGACCACCAGGAGGATCGGATAGAAGCCCGAGAGGTACTTGGACAGGGCGTCGTGGGTGGAGAACAGCGAGGTGGCCAGGATCACCAGAAGGATGCCCTTCAGGGGCTGGCTGCTGCCGGACAGCGCGGAGGCGGCGGTCATCGGGTCTTCCGGTTCGGTGGGTGGAAAAGCAAGGCGCCCGGCAGTGTGCCGGGATTTCGACGAAGCTGCATCCTCGTATACGCCAGGTAGGCGGGCTGCTTGCGGCTCGCGGCCGGGGCCGCAGCGCCATGCCGCTTTCGCCGGAACGGGCAGGGGTCAGATGAATGCACGGCGGATTCAGGACTAATCCCATATGGCCGCCCGCCCCGCGCCGCTACAGTGCTCGCCGCGCTCCAGTGCGAACGACCGCTCCCGCCATCGGACCGGCCCCGTTCGCTGCGACATCCCCTTTGCCTCCGGAGTTCCAGGCCCGGATAGGCCGCAGAACGGAAAGGCCACTGGCCTGTTCCGCGATGCACCCGGCCGAACGCCTGCCCGCCCCGCTGCGGAGCCGGGCCATGGCCGGCCTGCAGGAATGCTGGAGAGCCAGCCGCTACCAGGGAAGTAGCGGCCAACCCCACCTCAGCCACACCGCCCCCCGTCCGCGTAGACCGGGGGCCTGGTGCGGGCTTGCCAGCAGAAGGATTGCGCCACGACTCAAACTCCACCCTGTAGTGTTCCGAAATGCGTGTTTTTCATTGGTTACTTGCTCTTTCACTGCTTGCCCTGATCGTTCCCCTCGCCCACGCCGACGATCTCGATTCCCCGCAATGGCGCCGTTACTCCCCGGCAACCGTCCAGCCAGCGCCGATGGAGCGGAACGGCGCCGTCAGCCCGACCACGCGCCGGCTCATCGTCGCCCGCGCGCACCAGCTCATCGGCCAGCGCTACCGCTGGGGCGGCGACTCGCTGGAAACCGGGTTCGACTGCAGCGGCCTGCTGGTCTACCTGTACCGCCACGTCGCCGACCTGCGCCTGCCGCGCACCACCAGGTCGATGATCGCGCAGCGCGACGCGGCGATAGCCCGCCATGAACTGCAACCGGGCGATGCGGTGTTCTTCAGCCACAACGGCAGTGGCCGTGCCAGCCATGTGGGCCTGTACATCGGCGACAACCGCTTCATCCACGCCCCCAGCAGCGGCAGGACGATCCGCATCGACTCCCTCGACTCGCCCTACTGGAAACGGGCCTACGTGACCGCGCGCAGCTTCAGCGGCTGACCCGGCCGGATCAGAGCCGGGCGAGCACCGTTCGTGCCTTGTCCAGGGCCAGGTTGGCGCGCTCCAGGGCGCTGACGCCCTGCTCCAACAGTTGCCGGGTGGGAATCTCCAGGCTCAGCGGCACCATCGCCGGCAGGGTGCGCAGCAGGCCGGCCAGGTCGCAGTCGCCATCGCCGGGGAAGCGCCGCTCGTTGCGCGCCTGGCGGAGGATTTCCTGCATGTCGTCCGGGCGCGGGCCGGCCACGTCGCACAGCTGGGCATAGCGCATGCGCTCGGCCGGCACCTGCGCCAGGTCCTGCAGGGACGAGCCGGAGCGGTCGAAGTGGAAGGCGTCGACCAGCACGCAGCCGTTGGCCTGCCCGGCGTACTTCACCACGCGCCAGGCCGTGGCCAGGTCGGGGGCGTCGGTCCAGGGCATGAATTCCAGGTGCGGGTGGATGCCGTAGGTAGCGGCCAGCTCGCACAGCTGCGCGAAGCGCTCGGTCATGCGCGCCTCGTCCGCGTCGTTGCCCGCCACCAGCAACTCGGTGCCGCCGAACTCGGCGCCGACGGCGAGGATGGGCTCGAAGTCGGCCACACGGGTTTCCGGCTTCAGGCGCAGGATCTCCAGGTCCAGCACGCGGATGCCGGTGTCGCGCAGGCGCGCCTGGGTCTGGCGGCGCAGCTCGGCATCGGCCACCAGCGGGAAGTGGTGCTCCTCGGCGGTGGCCGGCACCAGGCGCAGGCCGACATGGCTGTAGCCGGCACGGGCGGCGACCTCGACCATCTCCGGCGGCGACAGCTCGAGTACGGTCAGGGCGGCGAGGGAAAAGATTCGGTCGGTCATGGGTATCGGTATCCGGGTCACAGGTGAATTGTAGGAGCGCGCCCTGGGCGCGAATCTCGTGGCTTACAGGTCGCGCCGAGGCGCTTGTCGTAGGAGCGAGGGGGCGCCTAGCTCTTGCTCGCGAACGGTGCGCCCTCTCCCCAACCCTCTCCCGCAAGCGGGAGAGGGGGCTGTCCGGCGTAGATGGGAATCTCAGCGTCAACCTGTAGGAGCGGGCCCTGCCCGCGAATCGCGCGCAGGGCGCGCCCCTACAGGTGGGACAGCGGTGGCGGGGTAGGACTTTGTCCGAGATCCGCGTCAGCACCTTCGGTTATCGCAGACAAAGCTGCACAGTCTCATTCAACCAACCCGCACCGGCGCACACGCCCGGCCCGTGGCAGCGGCCTCGCGAATGGCCTCGATCAACGCCAGGGTGCGGCCGCCGTCCAGGGCGTCGGTCAATGGCGGCTCCTCGCCGCGGACCACCCGCACGAAGTGTTCCAGCTGGCGGCGCAGCGCCTCGCCCGGGGTGAAGGGCTCGCTGCTGCGCAGCAGCGGCTGGTGCCAGCCGGCGCCCGGCTGCGCGTAGTGCCAGCGCTGCAGTTGCGGAATGCTCAGCGCGCCCTCGGTGCCGGCCAGCAGGTAGCAGGGCTGGTCGACCTGGCGCGGGTAAATGGGGCTCTCGCCGGAGTCCAGCTCCCAGCTCCAGGGCGCGGCCACGCCGTCGGAGCCGGTCAGGCTGCCGAGGGCGCCGTTCTCGAACCGCAGCAGGATGGCCGCGCTGTCCTCGTTGACCAGGCCGCGCACCGAGTTGCCGGTGAAAGCCTGCACCTGCACCACCTCGCCGCACAGGTAGCGCAGCAGGTCGAGGTCGTGGATCAGGTTGGTGAGCAGGAAGCCGGCGCCCGGCTCGCGGCGCCAGGGCACCTCGAAGTAGCTGTCGGGTTTCTGCAGCTGCCACAGCGCGGTGACGTTGACCAGGCGCCCCAGCGCCCCGGTGGCGAGGATTTCCCGCGCCTTGCCGATCAGCGGGTTGTGCCGGCGGTGGTGGCCGACCAGCACCGGCACGCCGCTGCCCCGGCTCACCTCGACCAGCTCGCGCACCTCGTCCAGGTGCACGCCCACCGGCTTCTCCAGCAGCACCGGCACGCCGGCGGCCAGGCAGTCCAGGGCGGTGGCCACGTGCAGGTTGTTGGGGTTGGCGATGATCGCCGCCTGCGGCTGCGCCTCTTCCAGCATGCGCCGGTGGTCGGCGTAGTACGGCACGCCGCACTCGGCGGCGAACCCGGCCGCGCCGGGGCCCGGGTCGGCCACCGCGCAGAGTTGCAGGGCGGGGACATGAAGCAGGTGCTGGTGATGCTGGCGGCCCATGATGCCGGCGCCGATCAGGGCAATGCGCAAGGGAGCGGTCACGCGGGATTCCTCTTCTGCTTGTTGTGCTGGGGCCCGCTACACAGGGCTCCATGGAATGGCATGAGAGAATTTAGAACTCAGTTCCATTTTTACTCAAGTGCAGCACGGCAGGCAGCGGGCGATTATCGACCACCGTTGCGTCCGGGCAGGCGCGAGCGGCCCTCCTCCGCGGGGAGGAAGGCCAGGCAGCAAGGGGAATCAGGCGAAGAGGTCGGAGGCCTGGCTCGCCGCGGACAGCTCGGCAGCGGCGGCCAGCAGCAGCGGCGCCAGCTCGTGCAGGCGCGCCTCCGGCAGGCGCGCGCTGGGCCCGGCGATGCTCAGCACGCCGATCGCCCGGCGGTCCACCGGGCTGTGCACCACGGCGGCCAGGGCCGAGGTGCCGAGCGCCGAGGTCTGCTCGACCCAGGCATAGCCGCGCTCACGGGCGCGGCGCAGGTAGCCGAGCAGCTCATCCTCGCTGCGCGGCGCGCGCGGGCCGAACTGCGCGGGGTCGCCCACGCCCTGGCGGCGCACCAGCTCCAGAGCCTGCGCGTCGTCCAGGCTGGCCAGCCAGGCGTGCCCGGAGGCGGTGTAGAACAGCGGCGCGTCGCGGCCCATGTCCGGGTCGTAGCGCAGGCCCGAGCGGGCGCCCTGGGACTTGGCGATCCAGGTCTGGCGGCTGCCGTCGATCACCCCCAGGCGCACCAGTTCGCCGCTGTCCTGGGCCAGGCGGTCGAGGATCGGCTGGACGATGTCGGCGCCGCTGCAGGACAGGTAGCGGAAGCCCAGCGCCACCAGCTTGGTGGACAGCTGGTAGCGGGCGTTCTCCGGGTTCTGCCGCACGTAGCCCAGGCGGATCAGCTCGGCGAGCATGCGGTGGGTGGCGCTCTTGGGTATCTCCAGGCGCTCGGCCAGGGTCTGCATCGGCAGGCCACGGGGCTCGCTGGTGAGGCTTTCGAGAAGGCTGAAGGCGCGTTCGATCTGGCTACCGGCCATGGGTGTCGTCCACTACGAGGATCGGCGGATTCTAATGAGATCGACCGGGCCGGGGAACCGCCGGGGGTGGCTTGCAGGGCGCGCCTAAATGTTCGAACCGGTTAATTAATGTTCGATATTCGCACAGGAAGCGTTTTCACCGATTGTCCGCCGCCCGCCGCCCTTCCACTATCGAGGCGTACCGAAACCCCGGCAGCGCCCGCTGCCCTCGGACGCGAAAGCACACCAACAATTACAAGAAGGTCCAGAGCAATGTCGCACTTGCACGCCGCCCATCCCTCTCTCGCACCGCCGTCGCCAGGCCAGGTCGCCGCCTAGCGCCGCGCCGTCGTTTCCGGCGCCACAGCCGGCGCCAGACAAGCCTCTCCCCACAACAATGACTCCAGAGAGATCGTCATGGGCTACCCCTGCATCCGTCGTTTTCCCCGCTACCTGCCCGCCGCCCTGGCCCTGGCCGGTACTACCCTCCCCGCCTTCGCCGACGGCTTCCTCGAGGACGCCAAGTCGAGCCTGACGCTGCGCAACTTCTACATGAACCGCAACTACGTCGGCGACACCGCCCAGGGCAAGGCCGAGGAATGGACGCAGAACTTCATCCTCGACTTCAAGTCCGGCTTCACCCAGGGCACCGTCGGCCTCGGCATGGACGTGCTCGGCCTGTACAGCGTCAAGCT
>NZ_FZPC01000026.1 GCF_900187975.1 Pseudomonas delhiensis
AGCCGGCCGAGTTCGTCGTACACCCACTGCTGCTGGCGCACCAGGCTGCCGCTGGCGTCCTTCAGCCGTTGCGCCGTGCGGTTGCCCTGGGCGTCGACGTCGTATTCCAGGCGTTCGCCGAGGTTGTTGGCGATGGCCACCAGGCGCCGCGCATCGTCGTAGGTGTAGGCCAGCCAGCTGCCGTCGCCGCGGGTCAGGCGGGTGATCTGCCCAACTGCGTCGTAGTCGAAGCGGGTGGTGCTGCCGGCGCGGCTGATGGAGGCCAGGCGCGCGTCGATGCCGCTGTAGGTCAGGGTGCTGACCGCGCCGTTGGCGTCGGTGAGGGTACCGGGGTTGCCGCGCTCGTCGTGCCCGCCCAGGCGGGTGACGTGGCCCAGGGCATTGGTCACCGCGGTGAGGTTACCCTTGGCGTCGTAGCTGTAGCGGGTGACATCCTGCACGTCGGTGCGCGGACCGTCGGCGCTCTCGACCAGGCCCAGGGCGTTGTAGCTATAGGACCAGCTGCGCTCGGCGGCCTGGCCGGGCTGGGCCAGCAGCACCGCCAGGGACAGGGCGCCGAATAGTTTCGTCTTCATGACTGCCTCCTTGCTCAAAGCGCCTCGGTGGTTTGTGCGATGACGCGCCCACGCCCGTCGTACTGGTAGCGGGTGACCCGCCCCGCCTCGGTGATGCTCAGCGGCAGGGCCAGGGTGGGATGCCAGGTGGTGCTGATGGTGCGAGCCTGCTCAGTGCCGGCAGCTTCGGTACGGGAGGTTTCCAGGCCGCGCGCGTCGTACTGGTAGGTGGTCAGGTTGCCGTTCCAGTCGGTTCGGCTGGCCGGCAGCCCATTGGCCAGGTAGGTGACCTCTTGGCTGGCGGCCGGGCAGTGGGCGCTGGCTTCGCCGTCGCGGCGGGTGACCAGGCGGCGCTGGTCGAAGGTCTGGTAGTGGTAGAGCGTCGACTTGCCCAGCGGGTTGGTGATTCGCACGCGGTTGGCATCGAGGTAGGCGAACTGCACGCTGCCGGCCTCGCCGGCATGGCTGCTGGAGGTGGCGCGCCCCTGGGCGTCGTAGGTCCAGGTGGCGAAGCGCAGGCCGCGGGCATCGGTGATCCCCGTGAGCAGGTGCGGGCGCTCGGCGACTTCGTAGTGGTAGCGCTGCTCCTCGTCACCCCGCATGACGCTGGCGAGGCGGCCGCGGTCGTCGTAGCGGTAGCTGACGCTCCAGTCGCCGAACTGCAGGCTCGCCAGCCGTTCGCCGTCGTAGCCGAGGCTGATCTGGCGGCCGCCGGCATCGCTGATCCGCACCAGGCGGCCGCCGGTATCCCGGGTGAACTGCAGGCTGCTGCCGATCACCGGGTCGAGGCGCCGCAGTTGCCCGAGCGCATCGTAGGTTTCGACGCTGGCGTCGGCGCCGGTGAGGCTCCAGCCGCCCTGTTCGGGCAGTTCGACCAGCGTGAGTCGCTCGTCGGCACTGGCTGTCCACTTGCCCGCCACGCGGGTGAAGGCGACTGCCCGGCCGTCTTCGCGATAGGCCTTGAGCGTGTCGGCCGTGAGCTTGGCGATGCGCTGGTTCCAGCCATGGCTCCAGCCGACTCCGAGGTCGCCGGCCTGGTTACGGCTGCTCCAGTAATTGCGGCTGAACCCCAGCCTGGAGCCGGGCACGCTCAGATCGACCTCGACCTGCACCTTCTGCCCGGTGGCGCCGAGGATGGGGTTGCTGTCGTTGCACTCGTTGCTCTGGCATTGCGCGCAGCATTGGCCGCTGCCATCCAGCACGCCGCTGGGGCAAAGGTCCGCCTCGCCGGAACGGTAGACGGAGGAAAGGTGGTAGGTGTCGGGTAGCCAGAGGCCGAACAGCCGGCGCTCGACCACGAAGCGGCAAAGGGACTCCGTGCCGTCGAGGTCGGTGAGCGAGTAGTTGTTGATGCGCCACTGCTGGCCGGGGCTCTGCTCGCGCTTCTGGAGCAGCTTGCGAAGGCTTTCGCCCTGCTCGCAGGCGGCTTCGGCCGAGGGCCAGGGGGTACGGGTCGCGTCGCGCCACTGGTATTCCGCCAGGCAGGCCTGGCTGATCAACAGGGCTCCCACTCCTGGGAGCAGGCAATGCAGAAATGGACGAGGGTGCATGCTGGGTCCTCCATGAACAGTGGAGGCTCCAGTCAAGCGATGGCGGCAGGCGAAAAACGTTAACGCCTAGCCACTCCGGGCATCAGCAAAGCATCCCACGCCAATCGAGGATTCCGCCTACCGGCAGAACTCCCTCGCTGACGAATGCGCCTAAAGGCGTCGGATCAGCGACTCCCGCGCCTTCGCCATTTCCTCCGCCGGCAGCTCCGCCCAGAGCACCGGCTTGCCGGCGATGAGCGCGCCCAGGGCGACGCCGTCGCGGTAGAGCACGCGGTTGCCGGCCACCGCCGGGACCTTGCTGCCCGGCAGCAGGGTGCCGGCGAGGTTGAGCGGGTCCACCGCCGAGAGCACCAGGTATTCGCCGTCCTTCTCGCGCCGGCGCACTTCGCGCAGCAGGCCCACGGCCTCGGGCAGGGCGAACTGTTCGCCGGTGAGGCCGGCGACGAAGCGCCCGCCGCGGATTTCCCCGCGGGCTTCCAGGCGGTGGTAGACGCGCAGCAGGTCGCGCCAGGGCGGCAGCCAGTCGGCCTCGCGTTCCAGCACGCGCCAGCAGACCACGCCATAGCGGCGCAGCAGGGTCATGGCGACGTGCTCCAGCACTTCGGCCTGCAGGCGTGGCGGCTGACCCTCCAGCAGTTCGTTGCGCGGGCGGCGCAGCAGCGCCCAGCGGCCGGCGTCGGCCATGCCGAACAGCGGCGTGCGGGCCCGGCGCTCCTGGCGGCTGCGCTTGGCCGCCGGCAGCAGCAGCGCGCGCAGGCCGGCGAAGCTGTCGGCGTTCACCCGGCCCACCGCCACCAGTTCGCCGAGGGCCATTTCCAGTTCGCTGCGCAGCAGGTGCGCCTCGCTGGAAAGTTCGTCGAAGAAGAGCGCGCCCTGCTCCTGCAAGGCCTGCAGCACCTTCTGCGCCCTGGAGGACAGCTCGGGCTCCGGCGCGTCGGCGCACAGCGCGCCCCACAGCGGCAGTTGGCGGCGCGGCAGCAGGACGATGGGGGTGCTGCGCAGCGGCCCGGCGCCGCTGCGCCCGCGCGCCGTGCTCCGGCTCGGCAGGCGCGCCCAGACCAGGCGGCCGGCGCGGCACAGGTCGTCCAGCCAGTTGATGCCGTAGTCGGCCACCCGCGCCGGCAGCAGGTCGCTTTCCCAGGCCCCGGCGGCGGCCTGGAAGCCTTCCAGCTGGCTCAGCACGCCGGCCAGGGCCTCGGCGCCGCGCACCCGCGTGGCCCGGGACACCCGCTGCCAGTCGAACAGGAAGCGCATGAAGTCGGCGCGCTCCACCGGCTCGATCTCGCGGCGCAGGCGGCGCACCGTGTAGCGGTGGATGCGCGCCAGCAGGTGGCGCTCGCACCATTGCTCGCCGTCGGCGTCGGGGCTGAAGCGGCCGCGCAGCACATAGCCCTCACGCTCCAGGCCGGCCAGGGCGAAGGCGACGTCGGCGGCCGGCAGGTCGAGGTCGGTGGCCAGTTGCGCCTGGGTGCGCGGGCCGAAGCCGGTCAGGCGCGCGCGCAGCAGTTCCAGGCGCGCGTCCTCGGCGGACCAGCCTTCCTGCAGCGCCGCCGGCAGTTGCAGCGCCGGCGACAAGCGCGCCTGTGGATAGACCGCCAGCAACTGGCTGAGGCGTTCGGCAGCCACCCAGAGGTCAGCCTCGCCACTGCGCAGGCGCGTTGCCCGCCCGGCCTTGGCCAGGCGCCCCAGCAGCAGCTCCCAGCCCAGGTTGGCGCGGGCTTCCTCGGCGAGGATGCAGCCCAGGCCGGTCAGCGCCTCGTGCATCTCGTCGGGGTCGCGGGCCTGCGGCCAGGCTTCGGCGCGCACCGCGGCGATGGCTTCGGGGTCCAGCGCGCCCAGGTCGTCGGCCGATTCCGGGTCGCTCCAGCGCCGGCTCAGCACGGCCTGGGTGCGGCGCTCTTCCAGCGGGGCGTCGTCGAGGTAGGCGTAGGGGCTGGCGCTGAGCACTTCCGCCGCCAGCGGCGAAGGGGCCGGCAGGTCGCGGGCATGCAGCGCCACCTCGCCGGCCTCCATGCGCCGCAGCAGGGCCAGCCAGCCCTCGCAGTCCATGGCCTCGTGCAGGCAGTCGTCGAGGGTCTGGGCGACCAGCGGATGGTCGGGAATCTGCCGCTCGCCGACGATGTTCTCCAGGCACGCCACCTGGTCGGGGAACACCGCCGCCAGCAGGTCCTCGCTGCGCATGCGCTGCAGTTGCGGCGCCACCTTGCGCCCGCCGCGGAAGCGCGGCAGGGCCAGCGAGGTGGTGGCGTTCCAGCGCCAGCGCACGCCGAACAGCGGGGCGTCGAGCAGGGCCTGGACGAGGACGTGCTCGGCGTTCTTCGCGTTCAGGTAGCGCCACACCTCGTCCAGCGGGAAGCTGTGGCTGGTGGACAGCGAGAGGATGATGGCGTCTTCGGTGGCCGCCGCCTGCAGCTCGAAGTTGAAGGTGCGGCAGAAGCGCTTGCGCAGGGCCAGGCCCCAGGCGCGGTTGATGCGGCTGCCGTAGGGCGAGTGCAGCACCAGCTGCATGCCGCCGGATTCGTCGAAGAAGCGCTCCAGCACCAGCGCCGACTGGCTCGGCAGCACGCCGAGAGCGGCGCGGGCACGGGCCAGGTATTCCACCAGCTGGCGCGCCGCGGCTTCCTGCAGGCCGAGGTCGTCCTCCAGCCAGCGCAGCGCCGGGGCCAGGGGTTCGGCACTGCCCTGCCCTTCGGCCAGCAGGTCATCCAGGCGCTCGCGCAGGCGCGACACGCTGACCGACAGCTCGTCGCTGCGCCCCGGCGCCTCGCCCAGCCAGAACGGGATGTTCGGCGGCAGGCCCTGGGCGTCCTCGACGCGCACCTTGCCCGGTTCCACGCGGAGGATGCGGTAGGACACGTTGCCCAGCTGGAACACGTCGCCGGCCAGGCTCTCCACGGCGAAGTCCTCGTTCACCGTGCCCACGGCCAGGCCCCGGGGCTCCAGCAGCACCTGGTAGTCGCCGGCGTCGGGGATGGTGCCGCCGGAGGTCACCGCGGTCAGCCGCGCGCCGCGCCGGCCGCGCAGCAGGCCGTGGACGCCGTCGCGGTGCAGGTAGGCGCCGCGCTGGCCGTTGCGGCTGGCGTAGCCCTCGGCGAGCATGCGCAGCACGGCGTCGAAGCGCTCGCGCGGCAGGCCGGCGTAGGGCTGGGCATGGGTCAGCAGTTGGTAGAGTTCGTCCTCGCGCCATTCGCGGCAGGCCACTTCCGCGACTATCTGCTGGGCCAGCACGTCCAGCGGCGCGCGGGGGATCGCCAGGGCGTCCAGTTCGTCGCGGCGCACGCTGTCGAGCAGCGCCACGCATTCGATCAGTTCGTCCCGCGAGGTCGGGAACAGCCGGCCCTTGGGCGTGCCGCCGACGCTGTGCCCGGAACGCCCGACGCGCTGCAGGAAGGCGGCGATGGAGCGCGGCGAGGCGACCTGGCAGACCAGTTCGACGTCGCCGATGTCGATGCCCAGTTCCAGCGAGGCGGTGGCCACCAGCACCTTCAGGCGCCCGGCCTTGAGCCGCTGTTCGGCGCCCAGGCGCTGTTCCTTGGACAGGCTGCCGTGGTGCGCGGCGACCTTGTCGATGCCCAGGCGCTCGCCCAGGTGGCGGGTGATGCGCTCGGCCAGGCGCCGGGTATTCACGAAGACCAGGGTGGTGCGGTGTTCCTCGGCCAGCGCGGCGAGGCGGTCGTAGACGCTGTCCCAGACCTCGTGGGACATCACCGCCTCCAGCGGCGCCGGCGGCACCTCGATGCCCAGGTCGCGGGCGCGGCTGTAGCCGATGTCGACGATGCGGCAGTCCGCGTGGCCGCAGAGGAACTCCGCCACCGCCTCGATAGGCTTCTGCGTGGCCGACAGGCCGATGCGCACCAGCGGTTCGGCGCACAGCGCCTGCAGGCGTTCCAGGGACAGCGCCAGGTGGCTGCCGCGCTTGCTGCCGGCCAGGGCGTGGATCTCGTCGACGATGACGCTGCGCGCGCCGGCCAGCATCTGCCGCCCGGAGTCGGAGCCGAGCAGCACGTAGAGGGATTCGGGGGTGGTCACCAGGATGTGCGGCGGCCGCCGGCGCATGGCCTCGCGCTCGCCCTGGCTGGTGTCGCCGGTGCGTACCGCGCTGCGGATGTCCACGGCCGGCAGGCCCAGGCGCTCCAGCTCGGCGCGGATGCCGGCCAGGGGCTCCTCGAGGTTGATGCGGATGTCGTTGGACAGCGCCTTGAGCGGCGAGACGTAGACCACGCAGGTGCGGTCCGGCAGCTCGCCGCCATTGGCCAGGCCCTCGTGCACCAACTGGTCGATGGCCGAGAGGAAGGCGGTGAGGGTCTTGCCCGAACCGGTGGGCGCGGCGACCAGGGTCGAGCGCCCGGCGCGGATCGACGGCCAGGCCTGCGCCTGGGCCGGGGTGGGCGCGGCGAAATGGCGGGCGAACCAGGCGGCGACGGCGGGGTGGAAACCCTGGAGGACGTCGCTGGGGGGCGCGCTGCTGGCGAGTCGGTTCATGGGCACCAATATGGTGGCAGCGCGCGAAGCCCTCAAGGGCCGCCGATCGCGGCTAGGGGCTAGGCGGTGGCCAGGTTCAACCCTGGCGCGGATTGCCGCCTGGTTGTGGCGGCGTATAACCGCGAACGGTTATACGCCCTACGTCACGGTCAAGCCTGGCGTGGGGCGAACAACGCTCCTACAGGTTGACGCCGAACCTCCCGCCCCTGCCGGACGGCTCCCTCTCCCGCTTGCGGGAGAGGGCTGGGGAGAGGGGGCGGAGTCAATCCGAAGCACAGTTGCCGCCTGGTGTGGCGGCGTATAACCGCGAACGGTTATACGCCCTACGTCACGGTCGAGCCT
Source organism: Pseudomonas delhiensis (assembly GCF_900187975.1). GTDB lineage: Bacteria > Pseudomonadota > Gammaproteobacteria > Pseudomonadales > Pseudomonadaceae > Pseudomonas > Pseudomonas delhiensis. Next base: position 6,929 of record NZ_FZPC01000026.1, read on the forward strand.
GGCGTAGGGCGGCCCCCTACGACTCCCCACCCTGCCCCAGGCCGTGCTGGCGCAGCTTGTTGGCGATGGTGGTGTGCGAGACGCCCAGGCGCTTGCCCAGCAGGCGGCTGCTGGGGTGCTCGCGGTACAGGCGCTCCAGCACCGCGCGCTCGAAGCGGCCGACGATGGCGTCCAGGCCGCCTTCCAGGGAGAAGTCGCCCAAGGGGTGCGGCGCGCCGTAGTCCGGCAGGCGGATGTGCTCGGCCTTGATGGTGCCGCCCTCGCACAGCGAGACGGCCTGGAACAGCACGTTCTCCAGCTGGCGCACGTTGCCCGGCCAGTGGTAGCGGCCCAGGCGGTCCATGGCCTGGGCCGCCAGCTGCGGCAGCGGGCAGCCGATCTGCCGGCTGGCCTGGTCGAGGAAGTGCTCCACCAGCGGCGCCAGGCCATCGAGGCATTCGCGCAGCGGCGGGATGTGCAGCGAGAGCACGTTGAGGCGGTGGTAGAGGTCCTGGCGGAACTCGCCCTTGGCGCACAGCTCGGACAGGTCGACCTGGGTGGCGCAGATCACCCGCACGTCCAGGTACACCTCCTCGTCGCTGCCCACCCGGCGGAAGCAGCCGTCCTGCAGGAAGCGCAGCAGCTTGGCCTGCAGGCGCGGGCTCATCTCGCCGACGCCGTCGAGGAACAGGGTGCCGCCGGCGGTGAGTTCGAGCAGGCCGAGCTTGCCTTCCGGGCGCGCGCCCTCGAAGGCGCCGGGGCCGTAGCCGAACAGCTCGGTCTCGGCCATGGATTCGGGCAGCCCGGCGCAGTTCAGCGCCATGAACGGCGCCTGGCCGCGCGGGCTGGCCAGGTGGCAGGCGCGGGCCAGCAGCTCCTTGCCGGTGCCGGTCTCGCCCTCGATCAGCAGCGGCGCGTCCAGCGGCGCCATGCGCCGCGCCTCGCGCACCACCGCGGCCATCACCCGCGAGCTCTGGAAGATGCTGTCGAAGCCGCGCAGCTCGTGCTTGCGCACGTTGTAGATGCGCTCGCCGACGCGGTCGGCGCGGTGCAGGGTGAGCACGGCGCCGGCCAGGGCCTCGCTTTCGTCGTGCTCGGCCTGCAGCGGGGCGATGTCGGCGAGGAACACGTCGCCCTTGATCTTCACCCGCAGGCCGTTGATCCGCGCCTTGTTGGCGCGCACCAGCTCCGGCAGGTCGAGGTCCTCGGCGTAGCGCGCCAGGGGGATGCCCGGCACCTCGTCGACGCGCACCCCGAGCAGCTGCGCGGCGGCGCGGTTGCCGGCGACTATCTGCCCGGCCATGTCGATGGACAGCACCGGGAAGTCCAGCGCCGCCAGCAGTGCGTTCAGCTCCAGGTGGCGGCGCTCGCTGGGCATCAGGCCGACGCGCTTGACGCCGAACACCCCGGGGATGACCTCCAGCTTGGGCTTGAGCGACTGGAACTGCAGGTTGATCAGGTTCGGGCAGAGCAGGTAGATGGCGTTGCCCTGCTCGCCGCCGACCTCGCCGCGGTTGACGTTGATGCCGTAGTCGACCAGCAGGTTGAGGATGTCGCGCAGGATGCCGACGCGGTTCTGGCAGTGGACTTTGATACGCATGGCGAGCCCGGTGATTGTCGTTGTGCGGGGCGGCGCCCGGCCGGATTTCGCCGACAGGGCGGAAATTTCCGTCAAGAATATGTGACAGCCGGCGTCATCAGCAAGTCGATGCCTGGCGATTCGCCGCGATTCGTAACCTTTTCTTTACAGGCGAAGGGGATTTGCAGCCCTCGCCCACGGCAGGCAGGGGCTGCATGGGCACGCCGACGCGGCTATTGATTGAGGCATCAAAACAACAAAGGCCTCGAAGCCGGAGGACCCATGAAGACAACGCAGTACGTGGCCCGCCAACCTGACGAAGACGGTTTCATCCACTACCCCGAAGCCGAGCACCAGGTGTGGAACACCCTGATCACCCGCCAGTTGAAGGTGATCGAAGGCCGCGCCTGCCAGGAATACCTGGACGGCATCGAGCAACTCGCCCTGCCCCACGAGCGCATCCCGCAGCTGGGCGAGATCAACCGCGTACTGCAAGGCGCCACCGGCTGGCGCGTGGCCCGCGTCCCGGCGCTGATCCCCTTCCAGACCTTCTTCGAGCTGCTGGCCAGCCAGCAGTTCCCGGTGGCCACCTTCATCCGCACCCCGGAGGAACTGGACTACCTGCAGGAGCCGGACATCTTCCACGAGATCTTCGGCCACTGCCCGCTGCTGACCAACCCCTGGTTCGCCGAGTTCACCCACACCTACGGCAAGCTCGGCCTGGCCGCCAGCAAGGAAGAACGCGTGTACCTGGCGCGGCTGTACTGGATGACCATCGAGTTCGGCCTGCTCGACACCCCGCAGGGCCGGCGCATCTACGGCGGCGGCATCCTCTCCTCGCCGAAGGAGACGGTCTACAGCCTCTCCGGCGAGCCCGAGCACCAGGCCTTCGACCCCGTGGAAGCCATGCGCACGCCCTACCGCATCGACATCCTGCAGCCGCTGTATTTCGTGCTGCCGGAGCTCAAGCGCCTGTTCGAGCTGGCCCACCAGGACATCATGGCGCTGGTCCGCCAGGCCATGCAGCTGGGCCTGCACGCACCGAAGTTCCCGCCGAAGCAGGCGGCCTGAACCCCCGAGGCCTGCCCGACATCTTTTCGTAGGAGCGAGCTTGCTCGCGAACCGTCGATGCATACCCGTTCGCGAGCAAGCTCGCTCCTACAATCCTAAGCTCAATGCCTTGCCCGCGAACTACAAGGAGAACCCCATGACCGCCCTCAACCAAGCCCATTGCGAAGCCTGCCGCGCCGACGCCCCCCATGTTTCCGACGAGGAACTGGCGGAACTGATCAAGCAGATCCCGGACTGGAACATCGAGGTGCGCGACGGCCACATGGAGCTGGAGCGCGTGTACCTGTTCAAGAACTTCCGCCACGCCCTGGCCTTCACCAATGCCGTCGGCGCCATCGCCGAGGAGGAAGGCCACCACCCGGACCTGCTGACCCAGTGGGGCAAGGTCACCGTCACCTGGTGGAGCCACGAGCTCAAGGGCCTGCACCGCAACGACTTCATCATGGCCGCGCGCACCGACGCGCTGGCCAAGGTCGCCGAGGGCCGCAAATGAGCCATTTCGCCCAGGTGCCCCGGGTGCCCGGGGACCCCATCCTCGGCCTGCTCGATGCCTACCGCGCCGACCCCAACCCGGCCAAGCTGGACCTGGGCGTGGGCGTCTACAAGGACGCCCAGGGCCTGACGCCGATCCCCCGCGCGGTGAAGCTCGCCGAACAGCGGCTGGTGGAGCGCGAGACCACCAAGAGCTACGTCGGCGGCCACGGCGACGCGCTGTTCGCCGCGCGCCTGTGCGAGCTGGTGCTGGGCGCCGATTCGCGCCTACTGGCCAGCCAGCGCGCCGACGCCAGCCAGACGCCCGGCGGCACCGGCGCCCTGCGCCTGGCCGCGGACTTCATCGCCCGTTGCCTGCCCGGCCGCGGCATCTGGGTCAGCGACCCGACCTGGCCGATCCACGAGACGCTGTTCGCCGCCGCCGGCCTGAAGGTGCACCACTACCCCTACGTCGGCGCCGACAACCACCTGGACGTGGAGGGCATGCTCGCCACCCTGGAAAAGGTGCCCCACGGCGACGTGGTGCTGCTGCACGCCTGCTGCCACAACCCCAGCGGCTTCGACCTGGCCTACAACGACTGGCAGAAGGTGCTGGAAGTGGTGCGCCGCCGCGAGCTGCTGCCGCTGATCGACTTCGCCTACCAGGGCTTCGGCGACGGCCTGGAGGAGGACGCCCGCGCCGTGCGGCTGTTCGCCGAGAGCCTGCCGGAGCTGCTGGTGACCAGCTCCTGCTCGAAGAACTTCGGCCTCTACCGCGACCGCGTCGGCGCCCTGCTCGTCTGCGCCGCCAACGCCGAACAGCTGGGCAACGTGCGCAGCCAGCTGGCCAGCCTGGCACGCAACCTCTGGTCCACGCCGCCGGCCCACGGCGCCGAGGTGGTGGCGACCATCCTCGGCGATCCCGAGCTGAAGCAGGCCTGGCTGGAGGAAGTGACCGCCATGCGCACCCGCATCGCGGCGCTGCGCCTGGGCCTGGTCGAAGCCCTGCAGCCCCATGGCCTGGCCGAGCGCTTCGCGCACATTGCCATCCAGCGCGGCATGTTCTCCTACACCGGGCTGAGCCCGGAGCAGGTGCGCCGCCTGCGCGAGGAACACAGCGTGTACCTGGTCGGCAGCGGCCGCGCCAACGTCGCCGGGCTGGACGCCAACCGCCTGGACGACCTGGCCCGGGCCATCGCCGCGGTCTGCGCCTGAAAGTTTTTTCCACCCTCGCTCGACCGGCCGCTGGCCGGTCTTTTTTTGCCCGCGCTCAGCCTGCCGGCAACGGCCCGGCCTGGCGCTTCCAGCGCCCCGGGGTGGTCCCGGTCCAGCGCTGGAAGGCCCGGCAGAAGCTGGCCGCCTCGGCGTAGCCCAGGCACTGGGCGACGCCGTTCAGGTCCATGCGCGACTCCAGCAGCAGGCGCTCGGCCAGGCGCAGGCGGATGGCGTCGCTCAGCGGCTGGAAGCGCTGGCCTTCGGCGGCCAGGCGGCGCTGCAGGGTGCGTTCGGAAAGCCCCAGGCGCTGCGCCACCTCGCGGCAGCCGGGCAGGCTCGCGGCGTCGCGCACCAGCAGGCGCTGCACCGCCCGCGCGGTGGGCGTGGCGGCCAGGGGCAGCGCCAGTTCCTCGCAGAGCTTCTCGCACAACTGCTCGCCGCTGCTGCGGCTGTCCGGGTTGGCCTGCGGCAGGCTGGCCTCCAGGTCGGCGCGGGCGAACAGCAGGGCGTTGCGGGTGGCGCCGAAGCGCACCGGGTAGGGCCAGGCGCGGGCATAGGCGTCGAGGTCGCCCGGCGCCTCGGCGCGCAGTTCCAGGGCCAGCGGCTGCACCGGGCGCTGCAGCAACTCGCCCGCCAGTTGCAGGCAGCCGGCGATGCCGCGCTCGACCACGAAGGCGCGGGCGTCCGGCGGCAGCACCTGATCGTCGAAGATCATCCAGTGCCCGCGCGGCTCGGCCTCGCTGCTCACCGGGCAGAGCGTCAGGGCCAGGCCCTGGTAGCGGCCGAAGGTCTCGAAGGCCTCCCGCAGGCTGCGGCAGGCGAGCATGGTGAAGCCCAGCAGCCCCAGCGAGGTGAGGTGGTAGCGGCGCCCGGCGGCGAAGCCCAGGCCGGGGCGGGCGCCCTGCTGCAGCAGGTTGCGGATCACCGCCAGTTCCTGCCAGGCCTGGATCTGCGCATGGCGCCCGGCCAGTTCGCGCGGCTCGATGGCGCTGCCCACCAGGCAGGCCTCCGCGGCCAGGCCCTCGCTGCGGGCGCAGTCCAGCAGGTGGCGCACGCCGGTGATGTCGCGGGTCTGTCGCCAGTCCATGGGGGGCTCCTGCAGGTGGCGGGAATCATCAATTTCTGGCGCCGATCATCATGGCGCAAGCGCGCCGCGGCGACCATCCTCAACAGGCCGACAACACCAACAAGAGGGCACCCCATGTTCGAGTTCTTCTATGCCTTGCCGAGCCAGAACCGCGCCGCCAGCTACCGCCACTTCCAGATCGTCCCCGCCACCGGCGCCATAGGCGCGGACGTCAGCGGCGTCGACCTGCGCAGCCTGGGCGAGGAAAGCTTCGCCGAACTGCGCCAGGCCCTGCTGGCGCACAAGGTGCTGTTCATCCGCGGGCAGTCGCTGGCCATCGAGGACCTGGAGGCGGTCACCCTGCGCTTCGGCGAGTTCGGCCGCGAGCCCTACGTCCAGGGCCTGCCCGACCACCCCCACGTGGTGCGGGTGGTCAAGGAGGCCGACGAGAAGACCCCGGTGGTATTCGGCGGCGCCTGGCACAGCGACTGGTCGTTCCAGGAGCGCCCGCCGGCCTTCACCCTGCTCTACGGCCACGACATCCCGCCGTTCGGCGGCGACACCCTGTACGCCAACATGGCGCTGGCCTACGAATGGCTGTCGCCCAAGCTGCGCGCGCAACTGGAGAGCCTGGACGCCATCCACAGCCCGGAACGCGCCTATGGCGCCGAGGCCAAGCACAACGACCTGATGGAGAACATGGCGGTGCGCTACGGCAACGCCGACGGCGAGACCCGCTCGCACCCGCTGGTGACGCGCCACCCGGAGACCGGCAAGAAGATACTCTTCATCAACCCGGCCTACACCAGCGGCATCAAGGGCATGCGCCCGGCCGAGGCGCAGCCGCTGCTGGACTACCTCTACGGTATAGCCACCCAGCCGGCCTTCACCTGCCGCATGCGCTGGAGCCAGGGCACCCTGGCGATCTGGGACAACCGCAGCACCTGGCACTACCCGGTGTCGGACTACCATGGGATGCGGCGTGAGATGTACCGCACCACGGTGGTGGGTGAGGTGCCTAGCCGGTAAGAGATGGCTGCTTTGCTGCTCTTCGTAGGAGCGAGCTTGCTCGCGAACTGAGTTTGCCGGTGGCATTGGTGCGTCAGATTGACTCCGCCCCTCTCCCCAGCCCTCTCCCTGAAGGGAGAGGGGGCTTGTCCGTGCCGAAAAGGGTTCTGGTTTCAGCCGGAGACTCGATGCAAGCCGGCTAACATCGAAGTATCAGCACACACCGAACGGTCCCCTCTCCCTTCAGGGAGAGGGAGCAGCGGTGGGCCCGGCAGCGGAGTCCCTGGGGAGCTCGTTCGCGAGTCCCCTCGCTCCTACGAAACCCCCTGCCCCCTACCCGCCGAACCGCCCCGCATGCTCCCGCAGCATCCCCCGCAACAACTGCGCCGCCGGCGACAGGTAGGCGCCCTGGCGCACCGCCAGGCCCATGGTGCGCGTCAGGGTGGTTTCCGCCAGCCTCACCTCGCGCAACTGGCCCATCCCATGCAGCCCGCCGTCCAGCGTTTCGCGGGCGACGAAGCTGAGCAGCCGGGTGCGGGCGATCAGGTTGGGCAGCATGGGGATGGCGTTGGTCTCGATCTGCACCTGCGGCGGCGGCAGGCCGTGGGCCTGGAAGGTGGCGTCCATCCAGCGCCGCGACGACACCCCGGGCGCCGGCAGCACCCAGCGGTAGCGGCACAGGTCGGCGATGGCCACCGGGCCGTCGAACAGCGGGTGCTCGCGGCTGGCCACCACCACCACCTGGTCCTGCAGCAGCGGCTCGCTGGCCAGGTGCGGGTCGTCGAGGATGCGCGAGCAGATCGCCATGTCCAGGCGCCCACCGCGCAAGGCCTCGCGCAGCACGTCATCCTGGCCCAGGGACAGGCTGATGGTCACCTCCGGGGCGCGCTGCAGCAGTTCTTCCACCAGCGGCGGCAGCAGGTACTCGGCCATGGTCGCGGCACAGCCCAGGCGGATGTTGCCCACCAGGCCGCTGGCGAAGTCGCGCACCTCGCGGCGGGTCTCCTCGATGTCCTGGCGCAGCTGGCGGGCGCGCCGCAGCATCAGCTCGCCGGCGGGGGTCAGGCGGATACGCCGGCCCTCGCGCTGGAACAGGCTGGTGCCCAGGGACTGCTCCAGGCGCTGGATGCTCTTGGTCAGCGCCGGCTGGCTGCGCCCCAGGCGCTCCGCCGCGCGGCCCAGGTGGCCGAGCTCGGCGATGGTTTCGAAGTAGGCGAGATCGCGCAGGTCCATGGCGGCCATCCGATAAACTTCAGGAATGAATTCATGACTATTAGAAAATGGACTTGATGGATCGCGCTATCGATAATTTTCCGCGTTGTCCGCAGTCCGGAGTCCTCGCGTGTCCAGCCGTCCAGCCCAGCGCCCCAGCCGCATCCCCGCCAGCCTGCAATGGCCGGCCCTGATCCTGGCGGCCGGCGGCGCCGGGCAACTGCTCGCCTGGCTGGGCATCCCCGCCGCGCTCTTCCTCGGCCCCATGCTGGTGGCCATCGCCTTCGGCGTCGGCGGCGCCGGCATCCGCCTGCCGCGCCAGGCCTTCCGCCTCAGCCAGGGCTGCATCGGCCTGCTGGTGGCCCACGCCATCAACTGGTCGGTGCTGCAGGCCATGGCCGCGTCCTGGCCGCTGATGCTCTGCGCCACCCTGCTCACCCTGCTGCTCAGCGCCGTGGTCAGCTACGCCATGGTGCGTTTCGGCGGCATCCCCGGCAGCACCGCCGCCTGGGGCACCGCGCCGGGCGGCGCGGCGGCCATGGTGGCGATGGCCGAGTCCCACGGCGCCGATCCGCGGGTGGTGGCCACCATGCAGTACGTGCGGGTGGTCTGCGTGGTCATGGCCGGCGCCCTGGTCGGCCGCCTGCTGGGCATCGAGGGTGGCGCCTCGGCGGCCCACAGCACGCCGCTGGACGACGCCGGGCACCTGCCCGGCCTGGTCAACTGCCTGCTGCTGATCTTCGTCGGCGCCAGCCTGGGCGCGCGCCTGCCGGCCGGCCCGCTGCTGGTGCCGCTGGTGGCCGGCGCGGCGCTGCAGCTGGGCGGGCTGCTGCAGATCACCCTGCCGCACTGGCTGCTGGTGCTGGCCTACGGGGTGATCGGCTGCTACATCGGCCTGCGCTTCGACCGCGCCAGCCTGGCCTACGTCGGCCGCCACCTGCCGGCCATGCTGGTCAGCGCCATCGCCCTGATCCTCAGCTGCGCGCTCTTCGCCTGGGCCCTGGCGGCCATCACCGGCATGGACTTCCTGTCCCTCTACCTGGCCACCAGCCCCGGCGGCCTGGACGCCATGGCGATCATCGCGGTGGACACCCACTCCGACGTCGGCCTGGTGCTGGCCATGCAGACCCTGCGGCTGTTCGTGGTGCTGTTCAGCGGCGTCTCCATCGCCCGCCTGGTGATCCGCCTGAGCCACGCCTGAGGCCCGGCGCCTTGTGCGTACGGCGCAGGGGGTTCAGGATCGGAAGCCCTACGAACCGGCCAAGGACAGCCCCATGCACCAGCCCACCGCCTGGCACGTCACCCACTGGAGCGACGACCCCTTCAGCCTCGGCGCCTACAGCGTCCTGCTGCCCGGCGGCACGCCGGCGCACCGCGCCACCCTCGGCGCCTGCCTGGCCGGGCGCCTGGTACTCGCCGGCGAAGCCTGCAACCCGCGGGCGCCAGCCATGACCCACGGCGCCTGGGACGATGGTTTGCGCGCCGCCAAACTGGCCCTGGGCGCGGGTGCCCGCCGGGTGATCGTCATCGGCGCCGGATGCGCCGGCCTGGCCGCCGCGCGGCGCCTGCGCGGGCAAGGCGTCGACTGCGTGGTGCTGGAAGCCCGTAAGCGCATCGGCGGGCGCACCCACAGCATCCGCCTGGGCGCGGTGACCCTGGACGTCGGCGCCGCCTGGCTGCAGCAGTTCGCCGACAACGCCCTGGCCGGCGAAGCCCTGCGCCTGGGGCTGAGGCTGGTGGAAACCGACTTCGCCAAGCCGCTGGCCGCCGCCAGCGATGGCCCGCTGCCGGACATAGACGCGGCCTGGCAGGCCCTGCGCAGCGGGCTGGACCGGCAACTGCCGCTGGCCGAGGGCATCGAGCGCTACCTGGCCGGCCTGGACAGCGCGCAGGCCCGCGCCACGCGCTTCGCCATCGACGCCAACCTGATCCTCGAAGCCTGCCTGCCGCTGGCGCAACTGTCGGCAGACGCCCTGGACGAGGATGGCGTGGGCAATGGCGACCGCTTCCTGCCCGGCGGCTACGGCCAGCTCATCGAGCACCTGGCGCAGGGCCTGGACATCCGCCTGGGCCAGCCGGTGACGCACATCGACTGGTCGGGCGAGCAGGTCCGGGTGAACGACGAGCGGGGCGACTTCTGCATCTGCAGCGTGCCGCTGGGCGTGCTCAAGACGCTGCGTTTCACCCCGGCGCTGCCGGCGGCGCAGCAGGAGGCCCTGGCCCACCTGGGCATGGGCCGCCTGGAGAAGGTGGTGCTGCAGTTCGAACGGCGCTGGTGGCCGCGTTCACCCTCGGGCTACCTGCGCTGGTACGACAGCCCGGCGAGCTGGGGCGAATGGCTGGACCTCACCGATGCCGTGGGCACGCCGACGGTCGCCGGGCTGATCGCCGCCGACGCGGTGGAGCGCCAGTTCGCCGGGCGCAGCGACGAACAGATCGCCCTCGCCGCCCGCAACGCCCTGCGGGCCTGGGCCGCCGCGGTGGAAGATTCGCGCTAGACCGCCCATAGTCCGTTCGCGAACAAGCTCGCGCCTACGAAGCGCGGTGGCCCCTTCAGTAATCCACCTTGCCGCGCCCGGCCTTGATCGCCCCGCGCTTGCTCTTGCCTTCCAGGCGGCGGGTCTTGGAGCCGAGGGTCGGGCGCGTCGGCTTGCGCTTCTTCTGCACCTTGGCCACCGAGCGGATCAGCTCGGCCAGGCGCTCCAGCGCGTCCTCGCGGTTCTGTTCCTGGGTGCGGTACTGCTGGGCCTTGATCACCACCACGCCGTCGCCGCTGATGCGCTGGTCGCTCAGCGCCAGCAGGCGTTCCTTGTAGAAATCCGGCAGCGACGAGGCGCGGATATCGAAGCGCAGGTGCACCGCGCTGGACACCTTGTTGACGTTCTGCCCGCCAGCGCCCTGGGCGCGGATGGCGCTCAGCTCGATTTCGGCGTCGGGCAGTTGCACGGTGTTGGAGATGACGAGCATGGCGGGGGATTCGGGCGAAAGGAAAGCACAGCATAACGCGCAATCCCGGGCCGGCACAGAACGCGGGCCAGCGCGGCGCAAGGCCGATTCCTGACTCGCGGATCAATTTTTGAATACACTTGTGTATACAAAAATCTCTTGCAATGAATCCAACAGACCTTTAGAACCGTCCCTGTCCGGCCGCGGGCAGTCACGCGGCAGCCGGCCCCATAACAACAACAAGATCGAGGTGCAGCATGTTCCGCCCGGTATCATCCGTGCCGGCGCCCAGCGCCGTCCGCCACCATCCGCGTACGTCCCGCCGCCTGAGCAGCGGCAGCCGTATCGCCCTGAGCGCCGCGCTGCTGGCCGGCCTCCCCCTGGATGCGGCCGTCGCCGACGACGACCGCTTCTTCGAGTGGACCAGCAACACGCTGGGCTTCCGCTACGGCCAGCAGTTCACCAACCCGAACAACCCGGACAAGTTCGCCAAGCGCATCTACAGCTTCAGCCACGCCGACGGCTACCGCTACGGCAGCAACTTCTTCCACCTGGACGTGTTCCTCTCCGACAGCCGCGACCCGCGCAAGGGCACCGACCACGGCGGCAGCGAGGTCTACGCGGTGTACCGCCACCAGCTGTACGCCTCGCGGGTGTTCGACCTGCCGCTGGGCAAGGGCCTGGTGAAGGACCACGCGCTCACCTTCGGCTTCGACGCCAGCCGCAACAACAACCTGGCCTCGGCGAAGAAGCGCGCCCTGGTGATCGGCCCCACGGTGAAGTTCAACGGCGCCGGGGTGCTCGACCTGAGCCTGATGTACTACCGCGAGAAGAACCACTTCGGCGTGCCCGGCGCGCGCCACCCGGACCACACCTTCGACGGCACCTACATGGTCAACCTGACCTGGCTGAAACCCTTCCAGCTGGGCGAGCGCATGGCCAAGTTCCAGGGTTTCCTCAACCACGTCGGCGAGAAGGGCGAGGACTACAACGACAAGGACACCGCCGCCGAGACGCTGGTGCGCACCTCGCTGATGGTGGCGGCCCTGCCGGGCGCCAGGCGCCAGCCGAACCTCTGGCTCGGCGTGGGCTACGAGTACTGGCACAACAAGTTCGGCGTGGACGGCGGCACCGGCAGCCGCACCTCGACGCCGACGGTGAACCTGGAGTTCAGTTTCTGAAGTTCGTGCCGCCGGTTGGCCCTGAGCGGTTGGCGGGGTGATCGCGGACGGAGTCCGCTCCTACAAACCGTGCTTCCCTGGAACTGTAGGAGCGGGCCCTGCCCGCGAATCGCGCGCAGGGCGCGCTCCTACAGGGGAATGGCACGACTCGGGCTGCGTAGGAGCGAACTCAGCGCTCCTTGCAGGAAACCCCGTCGGCGGGCTCGCCGCCCTTCCAGTCCTTGTACAGGGTGGCTTCCTCGCCCTTGGTCCACCACACGTACTGGCCGGCGGCGTACCTGGCGCCGGAGGCGGAGATGACGTTGGCGAACACCAGGCTGGAGCTGTCGCTGACCGGCACCACCGCCAGGTGGTTGTCGCCCTTGTTCAGGTACTGGACGCTGAACTTGCGGCCGTCGTCGCACTTGTAGTCGACGCTGCGCGAATCCAGCTTGGCGTCGCCGGGCAGGACCAGCGCGTCCACCGGCGGCGCCTTCTTCTCCTCGCCGCCACAGGCGACCAGCAGCACGGGAACGGCGGCGGCCAGCAGCCAGAATGCTTTTTTCATGGGTGTCCCTCTGACGAAAAATGGCCCGGACACTCTAGCCAAGGTTCGCCGCCGGCGGCAACGCCGCGCGCCCCGGCGAAAAGTCGGGCGCGCGGCGGGCCTTCACTCCGCCAGGGCCAGTGCCGGCTGCGCGGCGCGCGAACGGTTGAGGCGGTAGCAGGCGAACATCACCAGCAGCCACAGCGGGATCACGTACACCGAGACCTGGATGCCCGGGATCAGCGCCATCACCCCGAGGATGAACAGCACGAAGGCCAGGCACAGCCAGTTGCCGTAGGGGTAGAAGATGGCGCGGAAGGCGGTGCGCACGCCGTCGCGGTCCATGCGCTGGCGGAACTTCAGGTGCGCGTAGCTGATCATCGCCCAGTTGATCACCAGCGCCGCCACCACCAGCGACATCAGCAGCTCCAGCGCCTGGTGCGGGATCACGTAGTTGACCACCACCGCGAGGAAGGTCACCAGCGCCGACACCAGCAGCGCGCGTACCGGCACGCCGCGCTTGTCCACCTGCGCCAGGGCGCGGGGCGCGTCGCCCTGCTCGGCCAGGCCGACCAGCATGCGGCCGTTGCAGTAGGTGCCGCTGTTGTAGACCGACAGCGCCGCGGTGAGCACCACGAAGTTGAGGATGTGCGCGGCGGTGTCGCTGCCCAGCAGCGCGAAGACCTTCACGAAGGGGCTGCCGCTGTAGTCGTCGCCGGCCGCGCTGATGCTCTGCAGCAGGCTGTCCCAGGGCGTCAGCGCGAGCAGCACGGCCAGGGCGCCGACGTAGAAGATCAGGATGCGCCAGAGCACCTGGTTGATCGCCCTGGGGATCACCGTCTTCGGCTGGTCGGCCTCGGCGGCGGTGAAACCGAGCATTTCCAGGCCGCCGAAGGAGAACATGATGAAGGCCATGGCCATCACCAGCCCGCTGGCGCCGTTGGGGAAGAAGCCGCCGTGGCTCCACAGGTTGCTCACGCTCGCCTGCTCGCCTCCGTGGCCGGAGAACAGCAGCCAGCAGCCGAGCAGGATCATGCCGACCACGGCGCTGACCTTGATCATCGCGAACCAGAACTCGGCCTCGCCGAACAGCTTGACGTTGGCCAGGTTGATGAGGTTCACCAGCACGAAGAACACCGCGGCGCTGGCCCAGGTGGGCACGTCCGGCCACCAGTAGTGCACGTACTTGCCCACCGCGGTGAGCTCGGACATGCCGACCAGGATGTACAGCACCCAGCAGTTCCAGCCGGAGAGGAAGCCGGCGAAACCGCCCCAGTACTTGTGGGCGAAGTGGCTGAAGGAGCCGGCCACCGGTTCCTCGACGATCATCTCGCCGAGCTGGCGCATGATCAGGAAGGCGATCAGCCCGGCGATGGCGTAGCCGAGCAGCATCGACGGCCCGGCCGACTTGAGCACCCCGGCCGAGCCGAGGAACAGGCCGGTGCCGATGGCGCCGCCGAGGGCGATCAGCTGGATGTGGCGATTCTTCAGGCCGCGCTGCAACTGGCCTGCGTGCTGGGTATCACGCGTCATTGCGTCACCTTTTGTTGTTATCTGTGACGGATGGGACCCCGCGGTTCGTGGCCGCGCGGCATGCAAGGCTCATCGCGCCGCGGCGAATTGCCGCCGGGCGCTGGGCTGGCGCCATATCAGCCGCTGCGGCCAATGGGAACAAGTCCGAAGCCCTTGTGGGAAAGCGCCCCGCGACCACCTCGGCCGGCAGCTTTTCGTTACAGCCATGGCGGACCGCGCATCGCGTCGGCGCCCGCGTAAAGCCTTCGTTACACCACGGTTCGCCAGCTTTCCAGGGCAGATGCAAGGCGCCGGCGGCGCCGCTACCATGCGCGGCATCGACCTTCGTTTCCGGTGAGCCATGGCCCGCGCCGCCCCGCCCGACCTCAGCGATACCCAGGTGCCCCTGCGCGGCCTGGCGCGCAGCTACCCGCGCGGGCTGTACATCGAGCCCCACGAGCACGAGTGGGGCCAGGTGCTCTACGCCATGTCCGGGCTGATGTGGCTGGAAACCCCGCAGGAAGCCCTGCTGCTGCCGCCGCAACGGGCGGTCTGGCTGCCGCCCGGGGTGCCCCACGGCATCCGCGTGGTCAGCGAGCTGCAGATGCGCAACATCTACCTGCGCCCGAGCCTGGCCGGGGTGCTGGAGGAGCGCGTGCAGGTGTTCGAGGTGGACACCCTGCTGCGCGAGCTGATCCTGCGCCTGGTGGAACAGGAACAACAGCCCGACGCCGAGTACTACCGCGCCCTCTCCGACCTCTGCGTGCTGGAGCTGCGCCGCGCCCGCAGCAGCCTGCCGCGCATCCCCCTGCCGGAAGACGACGACCGCCGCCTGCTCGCCCTGTGCCGGGCGGTGATGGCCACCCCCAGCGCGGAAATCCCCGTGGAACGGCACGCCGCCGACGTCGGCGCCAGCGTGCGCACCCTCGCCCGCCTGTTCCAGCGCAGCCTGGGCATGGGCTTCGCCGCCTGGCGCCGCCAGGTGCAGCTGGCCACCGCGGTGGCCGCCCTGGCCGCCGGCACCCCGGTGAACCGCATCGCCCACGAGCTGGGCTACACACCGGGGGCGTTCAGCGAGATGTTCCGCCGCGAGCTGGGGGTGGTGCCTTCGGCGTGGGCGGCGGGACCTGGTCCGATCGGCGGATAACGCTTCGCGTTATTCGCCCTACGCGCCCCGGCACTTCCCGTAGGAGCGGGCCCTGCCCGCGATTCGCGCGCAGGGCGCGCTCCTACAGGAGAATGGCGCGGATGGGGCAAGGAGCAACTGTCTTGCAGGCCGTGCCGGGGTGCTCTTCGTAGGAGCGAGCTTGCTCGCGAATGGGCCCGCAGCGGAGTGTGTTCGCGAGCAAGCTCGCTCCTACGAGAAGCCATGCTCGCCTGCAATGTAGGAGCGGATCTTGTCCGCGAATCGCGCCGATACCTCCGGCCATCGCGGGCAGGGCCCGCTCCTACAGGCACCGGCAACCCCATCGCCACGGATGCATGGGTGGCGCAACCTGTCCGAAATTCCGAAGTCCTTGACCGATCCCCCTCCGCCACCCGCCCTAGACTGCCTCCACCCAGCCGAACATCCCGGAGGCCCCATGAACTACCTGATCTCGCTGGCCATCGGCGTCGCCGTCGGCGTGCTCTACAACCTGCTCGACTTCCGCTCGCCGGCGCCGCCGCTGGTGGCGCTGGTCGGCCTGCTCGGCATGCAGCTGGGCGAGAGCCTGCTGCCGGTCGGCCGCGAGCTGGTGTTGCGCTGGTTCCACTGATCCCCTTCCGACGGAGACTCCCATGCAAGCCCTGCAATTCGCCCGTACCGGCGACCTCGATGCCCTCCAGCGGGTCGAACTGGCCGACCCCGTTCCCGCCGCCGACGAGGTGCTGGTGGAGGTGCGCGCCGCCGGCCTCAACCCCAGCGACGTGAAGAACGTGCTCGGGCGCTTCCCCTACACCACCCTGCCCCGCGTGCCCGGCCGCGACTTCGCCGGCGTCGTGGTCAAGGGCCCGCAGGCGCTGCTTGGCCAGGCCGTGTGGGGCACCGGCAAGGAACTCGGTTTCCTCCGCGACGGCAGCCATGCCGGCCTGCTGGCCCTGCCGGCGCGCGGCGTGGCGTTGATGCCCAAGCGCCTGGGCTTCGCCCAGGCCGCCAGTTGCGGGGTGCCCTACACCACGGCCTGGGATGCCCTGGAGCGCAGCGGCGTGAAGGCCGGCACCCGGTTGCTGGTGATCGGCGCCGGCGCGGTCGGCTCGGCCGCGCTGGACCTGGCCCGCGCCCGCGGCGCCGAGGTGCTGGCCGGGGTGCGCCGCGCCGGGCAGGCCGCCGCGCTGCAGGCCCGCGGCATCGCCAGCCTGGTGCTGGAGCAGCCGGAAAGCCTGGCCGGGCAGGTCGACGCGGTGTTCCCCGGCGGCGCCGAGGTGATCTTCGACACCACCGGCTTCTGGCTGCCGGCGTCGGTCGCCGCCCTGGCCACCTTCGGCCGCATCGCCATCATCGCCGCGCCGGCGGACGGCCACGTGCAGTTGCCGGCGCTGGCGCTGTACCGCCGCGGGGGAACGCTGGTGGGGGTCAATTCGCTGCTGTACGACAGCGTGGCCTGCGCCCGCATGCTCGAGCAATTCGGCCGCGGGTTCGACGAGGGCAGCCTGCCGCTGCCCGGGGAACTGCGCGAATCGCCGCTGGCCGAGGGCCTGCAGCGCTACCGCGAGGTGAACGAGGGCAGCAGCGACAAGCACATCCTGCTGCCCTGAGGCGGGCTTCAGCCGGCCACGCGCACCTGCGGGCGGCGCGTGCCGCCGGCCAGTTCCCGGGCCAGGCAATGGTCCAGGAACAGCTCCATGTAGCGGAAGCTCTTGCAGACGGCCGCGCGCAGCGCATCCCAGCGCTCGGCGGAGACTTCCTGGCCGCACAGGGTGCAGATGATCTCCAGGGCCTCCCAGGGGTGGTCGTCGTCATAGTGGGCGTGCAGGCGCAGCCACTTCATCGCGCTCTTGCGCAGTTCCGCCGGCAGCGTCTGCTCGTAGGCATCGCTGGAGCAGACCAGCGCCGACCAGTCGCCGGTCACCCCTTCCACCGCGTAGTTGGTGGCCGCCATGGCCACCGCCAGGTCGTCCGAGGCGCTGCTGTGCCAGCACCAGTGGCCGAGGGCATGCAGCGCCTCGGGCACGTCCTGCGCGCGCAGCGCCGCCAGGCCCACGCCATAGGCTTCGGCCCAGCGCAGCCAGTGGTCGGCATGGTTCAGCTCGACGCGGATGTTGCGCATCAGCCAGCGCCGCGCCATGTCCTCGCCGGGGGAGCGGCCGAAACGCGTCTTCAGCAGGTTCTGCGACATGTACAGGGGGAACTGCTCGACCACCGGCCATCCGCCGATGAGGTAGGTGCGCATGCTCGCGGCGGACACCTGGCCGTCGCGCAGGCGCCGGTAGAACTCGTGCCCGGACACCGCGCGGCGGGCGCCTTCGCAGGCGGCCACCAGGTCCTGTGCCCACTGCGGGTAGCTGGTCAGGTCCTTCAGGGGCCCGACGCGGAGAAATGCTTCGTTCATGCTTGCCCATCCCTGTGCATCGATGAAATCGACCGCCAGCCTAGATGACAACCTGCCGGCTGTCACCGTCCGGAGGTCGTGTCCGGCTCCGCCAGGGCCGGCTCCGCCTGCCCGGAATAGTGGCGGCTGAACGGCTGCGGGCGGCCCACGGCGTAGCCCTGGGCATAATCGATACCGATTTCCCGCAGCACGTCGAGGATTTCCTTAGACTCGACGAACTCCGCCACCGTGCGCTTGCCCATGACGTGGCCGATCTGGTTGATCACCTGGACCATGGCGCGGTCGATGGGGTCCTCGAGCATGTCCTTGATGAAGCTGCCGTCGATCTTCAGGTAGTCCACCGGCAGGTGCTTGAGGTAGACGAAGGAGGACATGCCGGCGCAGAAGTCGTCGAGGGAGAAGCGGTAGCCCATGGCCTTGAGTTCGTGGATGAACTGGGTGGCGCTGACCAGGTTGGCGATGGCGCTGGTCTCGGTGACCTCGAAGCAGATGTTCTCCGGCGCCAGGCCGTAGGTCGGCTGCAGCTCGCGGAGCATCTGGATGAAGCTGGCGTCGCCGATGGTGGCCCCGGACAGGTTGATGGCGCAGGTGGCGATCGGCTCGCAGCCGGCCTCGCGGCGTTCGGCGAGGATCTCGAAGGCGCGGTTGGCCACCCAGCGGTCGATCAGCGGCATCAGGCCATAGCGTTCGGCCGCCGGGATGAAGTCGTTCGGCGGCACCAGACGGCCGTTCTCGTCCAGCACGCGCAGCAGCAGCTCGACGTGCAAGCCTTCCTCGGCCTGCGGGTCGACCGCCCGGATGGGCTGCGCGAACAGGCGGAAGCGATCCTCGTCCAGGGCCTGGCGGATGCGCTGGACCCAGGCCATCTCGCCGAAGCGCATGGACAGCTCGCTGTCGTCCGGGCTGAACACCTGGGCGCGGTTGCGGCCCTTTTCCTTGGCCAGGTAGCAGGCCATGTCGGCGCAGCGCAGCGCCTCCTCCACCGACACCAGCATGGCCGAGACGTGCACCACGCCAATGCTGACGGTGATGTTGAAGGGCCGCCGGTCCCAGATGAAGTGCAGACCCTCGACGCCCTGGCGGAGGTTCTCGGCGACCTGCTCGGCGACCTCCGGCGAGCAGTTCTCCAGCAATACGCCGAACTCGTCGCCGCCCAGGCGCGCCAGGGTGTCGCCTTCGCGCAGGCAGCCCTCGAGGATGCTGCAGGTCTGGCGCAGCAGTTCGTCGCCGGCGGCGTGCCCGCAGGTGTCGTTGACCAGCTTGAACTGGTCCAGGTCGAGGTACATCAGGCTGTGGCGGTCGTTGCGCTGCGCCGAGCGCTCCAGCGCCTGCTCCAGGCGGTATTCGAACTCGCGGCGGTTGCTCAGGCCGGTCAGGGAGTCGTGGGTGGCCTGCCAGGACAGGCTTTCCATGTACTGCCGCTCGCGGGTCATGTCGTGCAGCACCAGCGCCGCGCCGACGATGCGGCCGTCGACGCGGATCGGCGTGCCCACCAGGGTCACCACCACGCCGCTGCCGTCCAGGCGCTGCAGCAGCTTGCTGACTTCGCTGCCGGCCTCCACCTCGCCGCGCAGGACCTGCCCGACCAGCGCCAGGTCCTCTTCCTCGGAGGCCTCGTCGAGCATGCGCAGCAGCGACTTCAGCGGCAGGCCCAGGGCCATTTCGCTGTCCCAGCCGATCATGCGTTCGGCGGCCGGGTTGAGGTAGGCGATGTTGGCGTTCTCGTCGATGGTGATGACCGCGTCGCCGATCGCCGCCAGGGTCGTCTGGGCCCTCTCGCGCTCGCTGTCCAGGGCGTTCTGGAAGGCGCGCTGGGCCAGCAGCAGCTTGCGCGTGCGCCAGGCCGCCAGGAGGATCAGGGCCAGGCCGCTGGCGATGTTGGCCGCCAGCAGCAGGCGCATCACCATCCGCGAACCCTGGGCGAGCGCGGCGCTGAAGGCCATGGAGGCGGGGGTCACGCCTTCGTTGATGGCCTGGATGCGCTGGTCCCAGTAGCTGATGTCGCCGGGACCGACCTGGCCGGCCTGGATGCGCTGGTGCATCTCCTGGGCGATGGCTTCGAGCTGGTCGAGGTAGCGGTCGCCTTCCTTCCAGTGGCGCACCGCCTCGCTGAAGTAGCTGAAGCCGTGGAAGTAGCGGTAGAGCCAGATGATGGCGTCGACGTCGTCGGGATGGTTGCCGCCGGCCAGGATGCCCTTGCGCGCCAGTTCGTAGTCCGGCTGCGGGCTGTCCAGGGCGGTGCGCAGCAGGCGGTCGCCGAGGGGAATGGCGATGGCTTCCCGGTAGCGCCGGTAGTCGTCGGCGTCACGCGTCTCGCCGTAGCGCTGCAGGTAATGGATGGCGTCTTTCTGGCCCTTGGACCAGAGGCTTTCGCCGCCGACGTAGGCGCGCACGCCCGAAATCAGGTAAAGGCTGCCTACGCCGAGCAATCCCTGCAGCAGGACCACGGCGATGAACGGCCATACCAGCTTCCACAGCCGGGAATCATGGCGAATGCGGCTCTGCCCAGTTGCACCCATGGATATTGTCGGATTCCTTTCGAGTCCCTACCGCTGCGGCAGCCCGCCGTAGCCGGACTGGAGCGCAACGGCCCCTCCTTACTCTTAGTGCATGGTAGCCATTCCACAAGGCGGGGGTACAGGGCCCGCACCGAGGAAAATCGCAAAATTGTCCGACAAGATACCGGCGGCCGCCGCCTCCGCGGCCGCCAACCCCTGCGCCAGAGCCGTCGGTCAGCCGACGGGCGACAGTGCCGCACTTCGTCGGTGGTGGGCGTGCCGTTGCCGCAGGGCAATTCCGTTCGCGAACGCGAAGCGCAGCGATACGGATTCAGGATGTCGCCGAGCGATCAGGCCACGCCGGACGGCCCCCTCTCCCGCTTGCGGGAGAGGGCTGGGGTGAGGACGCGGGGTCGCCGGTGTGTCGTTGCCGCCGGGGAGTGCCGTTCGCGAGCAAGCTCGCTCCTACATTCTCCGGCAGGCACCATGCCCGTAGGATGGTGTTGAGCGAAGCGATACCCATCACCAGGCGTCAGCCCTGGCGGCCGCGCTCCAGCCAGCGCTCCAGCATCGGCGCCAGCTCCTCCAGCGGCTGGTAGCCGTTGGTCAGCAGGGCCAACTGGCCGTTGCGCTCGGCCAGCAGCGTGGGGAAGCCGGCGATGCCCAGGTCGCGGGCCCAGGAGAAGTCGGCCTGGGTCGCCAGGTGGTTCTCCTGGCTGTCGAACAGCTCGGCGAACTCGATGCGCGGCAGGCCGGCGCCTTCGGCCAGCTGCGCCAGGGTGGCGGCCTCGGTGACGTCACGGCCGTCGACGTAGAAGGCCTGCTGGATGGCCTTGACCAGCGCCCAAGCGGCGGCCTCGTCCAGGTGCCGGGCGGCGACCACCGCGCGGCAGGCCGGCTCGGTGTCGTAGACGAAGCCTTCGGGCAGCGCGCCCTCGAAGCGGAACGGCTGGCCGGTGGCCAGGTGCACCGCCTGCCAGTGCTCGAGGATGTAGCGCCGGGTGGCCGGCTCCAGCGCCGCGCCGTGGCCGGTGCGCAGCCCGCCCATGACCAGGGCCAGGGGCACGCCGGCGGCGCCCGCCTGCTCGATCAGCGCCTGGGCCACCGGGGCGAAGCCCCAGCACCAGGAGCACATGGGGTCCATCACGTAGAGCAGGCGGGCGTTGGCCACGGGTCAGTCCTCCAGGGCGACCTGCCGCGGGTCGCGGCCGATGGGGTGGGGCTGGTTGCGCAGCCTGGCCAGCTCGATCTGCTTCTGCCGCTCGCGGGCGCTGGCGCGGGTCTTCTCCGGCAGCGAGTCCCAGCAGTGCGGGCAGCTGATGCCCGGCGCGTAGTGCTCGCTGGCGCGGTCCTCGCTGGAGATCGGGTTGCGGCAGGCGTGGCACTGGTCGTAGTCGCCCTCGGAGAGGTCGTGGCGCACGGTCACCCGGTTGTCGAACACGAAGCAGTCGCCGCGCCACAGGCTCTGCGCCTCGGGCACTTCCTCCAGGTACTTGAGGATGCCGCCCTTGAGGTGGAAGACCTCCTCGAAGCCCTCGCCGAGCATGTAGCTGGAGGCCTTCTCGCAGCGGATGCCGCCGGTGCAGAACATGGCGACCTTCTTGTGCTTGGCCGGGTCGTAGTGGGTCTTCACGTATTCGGGGAAGTCGCGGAACGACTTGGTGCGCGGGTCGACGGCGCCCTCGAAGGTGCCGATGGCCACCTCGTAGTCGTTGCGGGTGTCGATCAGCAGCACTTCGGGGTCGCTGATCAGGGCGTTCCAGTCCTGCGGCTCGACGTAGGTGCCGACGCGGCGGTTGGGGTCGACGCCGGGCACGCCCAGGGTGACGATCTCTTTCTTCAGCTTGACCTTGGTGCGGTAGAACGGCTGCTCGTCGCAGTAGGACTCCTTGTGGTCGACGTCGGCCAGGCGCGGGTCGCCGCGCAGCCAGGCGAGCAGGCCATCGATGCCCTCGCGGGTGCCGGACACGGTGCCGTTGATGCCTTCCTCGGCGAGCAGCAGGGTGCCCTTGATGCCGTTGTCCAGCAGGGTCTGCAGCAGGGGTTCGCGCAGCGCGACGTAGTCCGGCAGGGAAACGAACTTGTACAGCGCCGCCACGACGATGGAGCGGGTCATGGGGTACATCCTCCAGTGGTCGCCCGCGTAAAGGGCGGACCGGGTCGGAAAAGACAACGCCGGCATCGGTTGCCGGCGTTGGCGCATTCTACCGCAAGCCGCGGGCAGCGTCAGTGGTCGTGCTTGCTGCCGCCGCGGCAGGTCGGCGAGTCGGGCGCGGCGCCCTGCTCGGCCCATTCCTCGGGGGTGTAGGTGTGCAGCGCGAGGGCGTGGAACTGGCCCATCAGCTCGCCGAGGGTGGCGTAGACCTTCTGGTGCCGCTTGACCGAATTCAGCCCGGCGAACGCCGGGCTGACGATCACCGCCTTGTAGTGCGTTTCCTGGCCGCGGCTGTGCATGTGGCTCTCGTCCAGCACCTGCAGGTGCTGCGGTTCGAGGCCGGCGGCCAGGGCGGACTGGATACGTTCCTGCATGCTCATGTCGCGGTTTCCGTCACTTCTTGGCCGGGGCCTTCACGCCCAGTTCCTTGTCCATGTCGGCCAGCAGCTTGTTCACCGGGTCGACGGCGGTCTGCAGCTTGGCCTGGGTCAGTTGGGCGGACTGCGCGGTCAGGCGCGGCATCTTCTGCAGGACCTTCTGGCCCAGCGGCGAGGCATAGAAGTCGTTCAGCTGCTTGAGCTCGGACTCGGTGAAGTTGTCGGAGTAGAGCTTGACCAGCTCCGGCTTGATCTTGTTCCAGCCCACCGCGCGGTCCAGCTCGGCGTTGGCCTTGGCCTGGTAGCGGTCGAGCACCGCCTTCTTGCTGTCCGGCGCCTTCGACTGGGCGAAGTGCTGGGCGAACATCTGCTGCACCTGGGCGTAGACCGGCACCGTGAGCTTGTCGGCGTGGACCTGCTTGAGGAACTTCTCGGCCTCGGCGGCCGAATCGGCCAGGGCCATGGAGCTGAAACCAACGAGGAGTGCGGCGGTGCAAAGCTTGCGAAGGGCGGTCATGGGCAGTCCTTGAGTCTGTCTGGTGTGTCCCTTGGGACCCGCCATTCTGCGCCTAAGTTCGGAATGCCCTCAAGCGGGAGTCGAGCAACGGCGTTTATGCCAGCCCGATGGCAGAAATGGCTGAAAGTTGCGGCCCGCTCTTGTCCTGCCAGCGGCGAATCGGCATGCTGGGTCAGATTGTCACATGGACGTGTTCGATGACCTCCCAGGCCCGCCTCACGCTGCCTCCCGCCCTACCGATGCTGTGCGATGCACGGGGCCACCTGGACCCGGGCGCCATCGGCTGGTCTTCGCGGCCGCTGCTGGACTGCGCCCTGCCCGGCCAGCGCGGCCGGCGCAAGCGCTGGAACCACTGGTGCCTGATCAGCCCCGGCTGGATGCTCTCGCTGACCATCGCCGACCTCGACTACCTCGGCTACGGCGCCCTCTACTTCCTCGACCTGGACACCGGCAAGGCCTACGCCCGCACGCAAATCTGCCCGCTGGGCCTGCGCTGCGAGCTGCCCGACCACCCCAACCAGAGCCATGCCTTCCACCACGAGCGCCTCAACCTGGGCTTCGACGACCAGGGCGCGCGCCTGCGCATCCACGCCGACGCCAGCGACCTGGGCGGCCTGCCGCTGTCCCTGGCGCTGGACGTGCAGCGTCCGGCGCACCTGGACTCGGTCAACCTGGTGGTGCCCATGGGCGGCAACCATTTCCACGCCTGCAGCCGGCAGATGGGCCTGCCCTTCACCGGCACCCTGCAGCTGGGCGACGAGACCTACCAGGCCCAGGCCGGGCAGAGCTTCGCCGCGCTGGACTTCGGCCGCGGCGTCTGGCCCTTCCGCAGCTTCTGGACGCGCGCCGCCTTCGCCGCCCCCGGCGGCATCGCCGGCAACTTCGGCTCGGGCTGGACCGACCACAGCGAGCACAAGGAGAACGCCCTGTGGTTCGGCGGCGAGTTGCAGCGCCTGCGCGGCGAGGTGGACATCCGCCAGGAGCCCAACGACCCGCTCGCCCCCTGGCGCCTGACCACGCAAGACCAGCGGGTGGACCTCGCCTTCACCCCGCTCAAGCTGCACGAGGCCTCGCCGCGCCTGGGCCTGCTCTACGCCCACACCAGCCAGTGGTTCGGCCACTACGACGGCTTCCTGCGCAGCGCCGCCGGCGAGCAGGTGCCGGTCAAGCGCGCCCTGGGCTGGATAGGCGCCACCCACGCCCGCTGGTAGGCCCGCCGGCAAGCTATCGGCGCCATTGACGCAGCGCGGAACCCGAACCCCGGTACAAGGCCTAAACTCCCTCAGACCATTGTGGGAGGACGCCTTCATGAAACGGACCGAAACCGACAGCCTGGGGCCCATCGAGGTCGACGAGCAGGCCTACTGGGGCGCGCAGACGCAGCGCTCGCTGGAGAACTTCGCCATCGGCGGGCAGCGCATGCCGCTGGCCGTGGTGTATGGCCTGGCGCTGATCAAGAAGGCCGCCGCGCGCATCAACGTGCGCCTGGGCGAGCTGCCGGCGGAGATCGGCCAGTTGATCGAACAGGCCGCCGACGAGATCCTCGCCGGCCAGCACGACGACCAGTTCCCCCTGGTGGTCTGGCAGACCGGCAGCGGCACCCAGAGCAACATGAACGTCAACGAGGTGATCGCCGGCCGCGCCAACGAACTGGCCGGCAACGCCCGTGGCGGCAAGGCCCCGGTGCACCCCAACGACCACGTCAACCGCGCGCAGAGCTCCAACGACAGCTTCCCCACCGCCATGCACCTGGCCGCCGCCCGCGCCGTGCACGAGGACCTGCTGCCGGCCATCGCCGAGCTGGTCGGCGGCATCGCCGCGCAGTCGGCGCGCCACGCCGACCTGGTGAAGACCGGGCGCACCCACCTGATGGACGCCACGCCCATCACCTTCGGTCAGGAGCTGTCGGCCTTCGTCGCCCAGCTCGACTACGCCGAGCGCGCCATCCGCGCCACGCTGCCGGCGGTCTACGAACTGGCCCAGGGCGGCACCGCGGTGGGCACCGGGCTGAACGCCCCGGCGGGCTTCGCCGAGGACATCGCCGCCGAGCTGGCCAGCCTCACCGGCCTGCCTTTCGTCTCGGCGCCGAACAAGTTCGCCGCCCTCGCCGGCCACGAGCCGCTGGTGACCCTCGCCGGCGCCCTGAAGACCCTCGCCGTGGCGCTGATGAAGATCGCCAACGACCTGCGCCTGCTGGGCTCCGGCCCGCGCGCGGGCATCGCCGAGGTGCGCCTGCCGGCCAACGAGCCGGGCAGCTCGATCATGCCCGGCAAGGTCAACCCGACGCAGTGCGAGGCGCTGTCGATGCTGGCCTGCCAGGTCATGGGCAACGACGCCGCCCTCAGCTTCGCCGCCAGCCAGGGCCACCTGCAGCTGAACGTGTTCAAGCCGGTGATCATCCACAACCTGCTGGAGTCCATCCGCCTGCTGGCCGACGGCTGCCGCAACTTCAACAGCCACTGCATCGCCGGCCTGCAGCCGGACGCCGAACGCATGGCCGAGCACCTGGAGCGCGGCCTGATGCTGGTCACCGCGCTGAACACCCACATCGGCTACGACAAGGCCGCGGAGATCGCCAAGAAGGCCTACAAGGAAGGCACCTCGCTGCGCGAGGCGGCGCTGGCGCTGGGCTACCTGACCGACCAGCAGTTCGACGAATGGGTCCGCCCGCAGGACATGCTGGAGGCCGGGCAGCATGGTTGAATCCGGCAAATCCGGCGCCACGCCCCTGGAGGGCGACGGCAAGCGCATCCTGGTGATCCTCGGCACGCCCAAGGCCGACGGCTTCTGCCATGCCCTGGCCGACGCCTACCAGCACGGCGCGCGCAGCCGCGACCACGTGGTGCGCACCCTGAAACTCGGCGAACTGCGCTTCGACCCGGTGCTGCGCGGCGGCTACGAGCGCAGCCAGGACCTGGAGCCGGACCTGCTCGAGGCCCAGCGCCAGGTGCACTGGGCCCAGCACCTGGCGTTCGTCTACCCGATCTGGTGGGGCGGCCTGCCGGCGCTGCTGCAGGGCTTCTTCGACCGGGTGTTCCTGCCCGGCTTCGCCTTCCGCTACCGCACCCCGCAGGACCGCGAGTGGGAACCGCTGCTGGGCGGGCGCAGCGCCGACCTGCTGGTGACCCACGACCAGACGCACTGGCGCTACCGCCTGCGCCAGGGCGCCCCGGCGCACCGCCAGATGGTGCGCTGCATCCTCGGCCCGTGCGGCATCGCCACCCGCCACCTGGAGGAGTTCAGCCCCATGCGCGGCGCCAGCGAAGAGCAGCGCCAGGCGTGGCTCAAGCGCGCCGAGCAGTTGGGCGCGCAGGTGTGAAAGCCTGGGCCGGCGGCCTGTCTGGCCGCCGGCCCGAGGTGTACTATCTGATCGCTACAGCCTGGTTCCAGGGCTTTTTAGGACCTCTCCTAAAGCCATCCCCGCCCGTCCTCCCTAGCATGCCAGCCCGCGGCGTCGCCCAATCCCGGCGCCACGCCGATTCCTGGGAGGGAAACATGTTTCGCAAACTCGGTGCCGAACTCGTCGGCACGTTCTGGCTGGTCTTCGGCGGCTGCGGCAGCGCCGTGCTGGCCGCGCAATTCGGCAATGTCGGCATCGGCCTGCTCGGCGTATCGCTGGCCTTCGGCCTGACCGTGGTGACCATGGCCTACGCCGTGGGGCCGGTCTCCGGCGGCCACTTCAACCCGGCGGTGAGCCTGGGGCTGTGCGTCGGCGGCCGCTTCCCCGCCCATCAACTGCTGCCCTACGTGCTGGCCCAGGTGGCCGGCGGCCTGCTGGCGGGCGCTGCGCTCTACTGCATCGCCAGCGGCGCCGCCGGCTTCGACCCGCTCAAGGGCTTCGCCGCCAACGGCTACGCCGAGCACTCGCCGGGCGGCTACAGCCTGCAGGCGGTGCTGCTGTGCGAGGTGCTGATGAGCGCGGTCTTCCTGTTCATCATCATGGGCGCCACCGACCGCGACGCCCCGGCCGGCTTCGCGCCGCTGGCCATCGGCCTGGCCCTGACGCTGATCCACCTGGTCAGCATCCCGGTCAGCAACACCTCGGTGAACCCCGCGCGCAGCCTGGGCGTGGCCCCCTTCACCGATCCCTGGGCGCTGCAGCAGCTGTGGGCGTTCTGGGTCGCGCCGCTGGCCGGCGGGGTGCTGGGCGCGCTGGCCTGGCGGCTGATCCGCGGGCGTTGAGCGCCCCTGGACGGAGTCCGCTCCTATAGGAGAAATACGGCATTCCCAGCGAATGTAGGAGCGCGCCCTGCCCGCGATTCGCGCGCAGGGCGCGCTCCTACAGGGAATGACATCGGCGCTCGGGCTTTCCCCTCTCCCCAGCCCTCTCCCTGAAGGGAGAGGGGGCTAGTCCGTGCCGAGAAGGGAAATGGAGTCAGTTGGGAATCCCGCAGTTGCCGGCTAACGCCGAAACACCCGCGCACGCCAAACGGTCCCCTCTCCCTTCAGGGAGAGGGTTAGGGAGAGGGTGCTCTTCGGAACTCACCTCCCCCGGCAAACACAACGCCCCATAGGACGGGCCGAGCAAAGCGATCCCCATCGCCACCACAACCTCAGAAGTACTGAGTCACACTGAACTTCGCATTACGCCCCTGGCTGTACACGTTGTCCCCCGACAGCGCCGGGTGGTAGTCGCGGTTGAACAGGTTGTCCACCGTGAGGTTCAGCTCGGTGTTCTCCAGGCCCAGGCGGCGCGGCTTCCAGCTGGCGAAGACGCGCTGGGTGTCGTAGCTGTCGTTGGCCGTCTGGTCCCAGTAGCTGTCGCCGGCCAGGGTGCCCATGCCGCCGGAATACTTGTCGCTGGGCAGGCGGTCGGTCTGGCGGACGAACTCGCCCTGCCAGCCCATCTGCGCATCCCAGTCGGGGAACTTCACGCCGAGGGTCGCCACCCATTTGGCCGGCGGCACGTCGCGGGCCCAGACGTTGGGACCCCAGGGGTTGCTGTAGGCGCCGTCGTGCCTGCCTTCCACCCAGCTGTACGACAGCCCGGCGAACAGCCGCTCGCTGTCGTAGAAGCTCTCGATCTCGAAACCCTTGTAGGTCGCCCCCGGCAGGTTGCGGTAGTTGCTCAGCGGCAGCATGCCGGCGCAGCTGCCGCCGATGCTGCCGTCGTCGATGGACTGCTGCTCGCAGGCCACGCTGCGGGTGCGGAAGATCTCGTCCTTGATCTTGTTCTGGAACAGCGTGGTGCGCACCTGCAGGTTGTCGCCGGCGACGAACAGGTCCGGCAGGTTGACGATGTTGCCCAGGCGCAGGGCGTGGATGCGCTCGGCGTCGAGGCCGCGGCTGGTGGCGCTGATGGTGCTGCTGTTCTGCACCTCATATTGCTCGTCGATCACCGGCGCGCGCCAGGTGCGCGAGTAGTCGGCGAAGAAGGCCACGCGCTCGGTGGCGGTCCAGAACAGCGACAGGCGCGGCGACCAACCGCTGTAGGTCTGCGCGCTGTAGTCGTGGCCCTGGGCCGGGTTGTCGTAGAGCGGCGCGTCATTGGCCTTGCCGGCGTTGCGCACCTGGTCGAAGCGCAGCGACGGGGTGACGGTCACGCTGCCCCAGGTCAGCGCGTCCTGCACGTAGGCGCTGCGGGCGAGCTGCTTGCCGCTGGGCATGAAGGCCGGCTGGAAGCGGCCGTAGTTGTAGCGCGCGGTGTCGTAGGTGGAGCCGGGGATGTACATCTGCGTGTCGCGGGTGTGCTTGTGCAGCTGCGCGCCGACGGTGAAGGCGTGTTGCAGCGGCCCGGTGTCGAACAGGCTGGTGTTGCGCAGCTCCAGCACCTTGTCGCGGTAGTCGGTGTCCATCTTCTGCCCGCCGGTGGCGACCTGGAAGAAGGCATCCGGGTTGCGCTCGTCGGTCTGCTCGACGTGGGACTCGGAATACTGCAGCAGCAGGTCCACCAGCGGGTTGTCGATGGGGTGGTACTGGTACTTGCCGGACCAGGTGGTGTCGGTGGTGTCGCGGTGCGCCAGCAGGCGCTTGAGCGCCGCCTCGTAGCCGTACTTGTCGATGCTCGACTGGGTCGGCGGGGTCGGGTAGCTGGCCGAGGAGAACGGCGTCCAGCGGGTGCTTTGCGAACGGCTGTAGGCGAAGCCCAGGTCGTTGTCGGGGTTGGGGTGCAGGTTCAGCTTGAACAGCCCGGCGTCCAGGTCCTGGGCGCTGTTGGGCAGGCGCTGCGGGTTGATCGGGTAGCGCCCCTCCGGGTCGGGGATGTGCCCGGCCAGCTTGATGTCGCGGCCGTCGCGCGCGGTGTAGTAGGCCAGGGCGTCGACCTTGCGGTCCTCGCTGCGGCCGTAGACGGCGCCGCTGTAGATCTTCTGCTGGTCGTTGGAGTGGTAGCCGTACTTGAGCATGGCGCCGACGTCCTTGCCGTCGCGCAGCAGGTCGCCGGCGTCCTTGGTCTTCATGTGCACGGTGCCGCCGAAGCCGCCGTTGCCGTTGAACACCGAGTGCGGGCCCTTCTCCACCTCGATGCGCTTGATCAGCTCCGGCTCGATGAACACGGTGCCCTGCTGGTAGCGCTCGAAGCCGCTCTTGGGCGCGCCGTCGAGGGTGAAGGGCACGTCCTCGGCGTCGCCCAGGCCCCAGATGTTGACGGTCTGCCCGCCGGGCTTGGGCGAGCCGCCCAGGCTCACCCCGGGCAGGGTGTCGAGCAGGCTGGGGATGTTGTCGGCCTGGATGCGCTCGATGTCCTTGCGCGTCAGGGTCGAGCGCCCGACGCTGCTGGCGTCCACCGACTGGCCGGTGCCGACGATGGTCTGCGCGTCCAGTTGCAGGGCGTTGTCCTGGAAGGCATCGACCTTGCCGCGGCGGCGCACCACGAAGCCCTGGCCGGCCTCCACCAGCTCCAGCGAGGTGCCCTGCAGCAGGCGCTCCAGGGCTTCGCGCACGCCGTAGCGGCCCTGCACCGCCGGCGCCTGCAGGCCCTGCAGCTGGGCCTCGTCGAACAGCACCTGGACCTGCGCCTGCTCGGCCAGCTGGCCCAGCGCCGCGCTCAGCGGCTGCGCCGGCAGCGCCAGCTGCAGGTCGGCGCCGCGGCTGTATTCGGCCAGCAGCAGGCCGCCGAGCAGCGCCGCGCAGGCCAGTGGGCGGGAAAGCGGAAGGGTGAAGCGAGACAACATGACGAGTCCTCCCCGGGGACGATAGGGCCGCATGATCGCGGCGAACGACGGGGAAGACGCGAAAATGCGAAGAACCCACACCTGCGAATGAAAATATTTCTCCTTTCCGTCAGCGCGGCAGGACCAGGGCGCTGCCGTCGGCCTGCCGGCGTACGCGCACGTCCGCCAGCGCCGGCAAGGCGGCGAGGAAGTCGTCCAGGCGGGCGATGCGCACGCTGCCGGACAACCGCCGCTGCGCCAGGCGCGGGTCGCCCAGGCGGATGGGCGACCCGCGGTAGCGCGAGAGTTCCTCCACCAGCTCGCCCAGCGGCCGCTCGCGGAAACGCAGCAGGCCGTCGCGCCAGTCGGCGACCCGGTTCGGGTCGATGCGTTCGACTTGCAGCGCGCCGTCGGCGGCCACCCGCGCCAGGTCGCCGCGCACCAGGGGCTGTTCCCGCGCCTGGTCCAGCCGCGGCTGCAGGGCCACCTTGCCGTCGTTGACCGCCACCTGCAGGCCGTCCTCCGCCAGGCGCAGGTCGAAGCGCGTGCCCACCACGCGCACGCGACTGTCGCCGGCGCGCACGCGGAACGGCCGGGCGCTGTCATGGGCTACCTCGAAATAGGCTTCGCCGCGCAGCAGCCGCACCTCGCGATAGGCGCCGCTGAAATCCACCCGCACTGCGGAGTCGCCGGCCAGGAACAACTGCGAGCCGTCGGCCAGGCGCAGCTCGCGCTGTTCCCCGGGGGCGCTGGCCTGGCTCAGTTGCGGGTCCACCAGCGGCCGGCCCCAGGGCATGGCGCCGAGCAGCACGGCAGCCAGCACCGCCGCGGCAGTCGCCAGGCCGCGCCAGTGCGGCATACGGCGAGCCGGCGCCAGGGCCGGGCGCGGCAGCAGATCGAAGTCGTCCCACAGGCTTTCGATGGCGCGGTAGGCGCGCTCGTGCGCCGCGTCCTCGGCCAGCCACTGGCGCCAGGCCTGGCGCTCGCGCTCGTCGGCACCGGCACGCAGGCGGCTGAACCATTTGGCGGCCAGTTCGTCGATGATCCTCTGTCGCTCCTGCTGCGGGCTCATGCCTCGTCCTCTCCTTGCATCTGCCGCTTGCAATGCAGCAGGGCAGCAGCCACGTGCTTCTCCACCATGCTCAGGGATATCCCCATGCGCTGCGCCACCTCGGCCTGGGACAGGCCGTCGAACTTGTGCAGCACGAAGGCCTCGCGGCGGCGCGGCGGCAGGCTGTCCAGGGCCGTGGCCAGGTGGCGCAGGTAGCGCTGGCGCTCCAGTTGCTGCATGGGTTCGCGGCCCTCGCTGGCCGGCTCGGCGGTTTCCTGCGCCTGGCCGTCGGCGGCGGACGGGCGCCGGCCGTCCTGGCGGCGCCAGTGGTCGCGCAGCAGGTTACGGGCGATCTGGAAGAGGAACGCGCGCGGCTGCCGCACCTGCTGGCGCGAGGCGGACTTCAGCCACTGGGCGAAAGTGTCCTGGGCCAGGTCCGCGGCATCGGCCGAACTGCCCAGGTTGCGGTGCAGAAAGCGCAGCAACTCGCCATGGAAGGCCTGGTAGGCCTGCGCCACCGAGTGGCGGAAGCCTTCATCCACGGCCCCGCCCCCGCTGCCTCGCGGCCCTGTCGGCCGCCCTTCCCGCATTCACGATAACGTCCCCGCACCGGCTTCATCCGCGCCGGACCACTGCTGCAATTTCGCAAATGATAATGCATATCACTCGCAAAATTAAAGGGACGGCTCAGGACGACAGCGCCGCCCTCGCCCGCCGCGCCCGGTAGCTACGCAGCAGCGACGGCGCCAGCGCGGTCAGCGCCGAGCCCGAGACCACCAGCAGCGCCCCCAGGTAGGCCAGGCCGTTGAGGCTTTCCGGTTGCAGGTGCCCGGGCCACAGGCTGGCCGCCACGGCCACGCTGGCGATGGTCACCAGGGGCGTCAGCGCCAGGGTCGCGCTGACCCGCGAGGCTTCCCAGTGGGCCAGGGCCTCGGCGAAGGCGCCATAGGCCACCAGGGTGTTCAGGCAGCAGGCCAGCAGCAGCCAGGCCTGCACGCCGTTCAGCAGCAGCACCTGCTGCGGCTGCGCCCAGGGGCTGAGCAGCAGCGCACAGCCGAGGTAGATCACCATCATCACCTGCAGCGAGTTCCACTGCGTCAGCAGCTGCTTCTGCGCCAGGCCGTAGAAGGTCCAGACGAAGGCCGCCAGCAGGACGATGAGCACGCCCAGGGTGTAGTCGCCCAGCGAGCCGAACAGCTCCCCGAGACGCTGGTTGAAGAACAGCGCGAAGCCGCCCAGCAGCACCAGCAGGCCCAACCCCTGGCCGAGGCTGAAGCTCTCCTTGAAGACAAACAGGCTGCCGAGCAGCAACAGGATGGGCGCGATCTGGATCACCAGTTGGGTGGTCCCCGGGGTGAGCAGGCGCAGGCCGACCAGGTAGAACACGTAGTTGCCGGTCAGCCCCAGCACCGCCAGCAGCACCAGGCCGCCGCCGCGCCGGCCCAGCGGGCGGAAGCGCGGCAACTGCCCGCGCACGGCCAGCCAGACGAACAGCACGCCGCCGGCGGCCACCAGGCGGAACCAGGTGACGGTGACCGGGTCCATCACCTTCAGGACTTCCTTCAGCTTGATCGGCAGGATGCCCCAGAGCACGGCGGTGACCAGGGAGAGGAACAGGCCGAATTGCCAGCGGCCGGAGGAAACGTGCATGGAAGACAACCCTTCGCGTGTGCGGTCAGCCATGCTATGCCAGCGCCGGGGGCGCTCGACAGGAACAGTTCGGCGGCACAACTGTACCGGTCCGGCGGCACACTCGGACGCCCGCGGCCGGAAGCCCCGCTACGGGCCGGAAAAAAATCCTCTTCCCAGCTGTACCTGTCGCATCTTCGGCACGCCGCCCTAGACTGGCTTCTTCCCATAGGAGAACCCCCATGCCGCTCAGCCTGCCCGCCCTCGAAGCCGCTGCCGCCATCGTCCACCGCAGCCTGCCGCCCACCCCGCAGATCCGCTGGCCCCTGCTGGTGGAAGCCCTGGGCTGCGAAACCTGGGTCAAGCACGAGAACCATTCGCCGGTGGGCGCCTTCAAACTGCGCGGCGGGCTGGTCTACTTCCACCACCTGGCGGCCCAGGCCCCCTGCCCGGCCGGGGTGATCAGCGCCACCCGCGGCAACCACGGCCAGTCCATCGCCTTCGCCGCGGCGCGCCTGGGCATGCCGGCGACCATAGTCGTGCCCCACGGCAACAGCCGCGAGAAGAACGCCGCCATGCGCGCCCTGGGCGCCAACCTGATCGAGCACGGCGAGGACTTCCAGGCCGCCCGCGAATACGCCGGTGAACTGGCAGAGCGCGACGGCCTGCACCTGATCCCCTCGTTCCACCCCTGGCTGGTGGCCGGGGTGGCCAGCTACAGCCTGGAACTGCTGCGCGCCCTGCCCGGCCTGGACGTGTGCTACGTGCCGGTGGGCATGGGCTCGGGCATCTGCGGGATGATCGCCGCGCGCGACGCCCTGGGCCTGAAGACGCGCATCGTCGGCGTGGTCTCCAGCCACGCGCCGGCCTACGCGCTGTCTTTCGCCGCCGGCGAGCCGGTGTTCCACGCCACCGGCACGCAGCTGGCCGACGGCATGGCCTGCACCACGCCGGAGCCGAATGCGGTGGCGATGATCCGCGGCGGCGCCGACCATTTCGTCCAGGTCAGCGACGCGGAAGTCGGCGCGGCCATGCGCCTGCTGTTCACCGCCACCCACAACGTCGCCGAGGGCGCCGGCGCCGCTGCGCTGGCCGCCGCCCTGCAGGAGCGCGAGGCGCTGCGCGGGCTGAAGGTGGGCCTGGTGCTCAGCGGCGGCAACGTCGACCGCGAGGTCTACGCCCGGGAACTGTCCGGCGGCTGAGCCGGCCCCTGCCAGTGCGCCCCCGGTCCTTCCTGCGCCAGCCTGTCGCCGGGGTTGCGCAGCGGGCAGCTCTCCAGCGACAGGCAACCGCAACCGATGCAGCCGTTGAGCTGGTCGCGCAGCAGCACCAGCCTGGCGATGCGTTCGTCCAGGTCGTCGCGCCAGCGCGCCGACAGCCGCGCCCAGTCGGCGGCCATGGGCGCGCGAGCGCTGGGCAGGCTGGCCAGGGCCTCGGCGATCTCGTTCAGCGGAATGCCGACGCGCTGCGCCACCTTGATCACCGCCACCCGGCGCAGCACGTCGCGCGGGTAGCGGCGCTGGTTGCCGGCGTTGCGGGTGCTATGGATCAGCCCCCTGGCCTCGTAGAAATGCAGCGCGGACACGGCCACGCCGGCGCGCCTGGCCAGCTCGCCGACGCTCAGCTCATGGGGTACGTGCGGGTTCGAAGGTTTTCTCGGCATGGCGGGCTTGACCTCAAGTTAAGTTGAGGTTTTACCCTCGCCTGCGTCTGCCTTCAAGCCCAGGAGCCACCCATGATCATTCCCAGCGCCTACTGCAGCACCAACGCCGAACACGCCGAGAGCCCGGCGCATTTCGCCCTGCTGATCGACATCGAGGTGGCGACGGCGCAGCAGGCCGACATCGCCGAGCGCCTGGGGCGCTACCTGGAACAGCTGCGCGAGCTGTTCCACCAGGCCCCGGGCTACCTGGGCGCGGAACTGCGCGCCAGCGACGACGGCCGGCACCTGCTCGGCTGCGTGCACTGGCGCAGCCGCGAGGACTGGGAAGCCGCCTGGGACTGCGGCGCCACCCGCAGCGAGCTGTTCAGCGACAGCCTGCTGCGGCTGGGCGCCAGGAGCATCCACTTCGACAGCTTCCTGGTGGCGGAGCGATTGGCCTGAGGGCCGTCGTCCGTCCTACGCCGAGCTGCTTTTCGTAGGATGGGTTGAGCCTTGGCGAAACCCATGCGGCCATGGCGTTTCCCCTGTGGCGTATGCGGCCCATGGCCGCGAATCGCGCGCAGGGCGCGCTCCTACAGGTGAATCCGGGGGTGCTCTTCGTAGGAGCGAGCTTGCTCGCGAATGAGCCCCGCAGCGGAGTCTGTTCGCGAGCAAGCTCGCTCCTACGAGAAGCCGTGCTCGCCTGCAATGTAGTCCGCGAGCTGGCCACAGCGACCGGGTAGAGCCGCTAGGGCACCGCCCAGCACCAACCCTCGGCACCGGCCTGCAGTCGGCCGTCCAGCTCCAGGGCGGCGAGGAAGGCCTCGTCGTGGGAGACCACCAGCAACGCGCCACGGTACTGTCGCAGCAACGCTTCCAAGGCCTCCAGGGCCGGGAGGTCGAGGTGGTTGTCCGGCTCGTCGAGCAGCAGTAATTGCGCCGGCTGTTCGGCATACAACTCGCAGGCCAGCGCCGCCTTGACCCGCT
This sequence comes from Pseudomonas delhiensis, assembly GCF_900187975.1. Lineage (GTDB taxonomy): Bacteria > Pseudomonadota > Gammaproteobacteria > Pseudomonadales > Pseudomonadaceae > Pseudomonas > Pseudomonas delhiensis. The sequence goes on from NZ_FZPC01000026.1 coordinate 42,172, forward strand.
CGCCGCCGCTGAGCATTGCCGCGGGTAGTTCGATGCGCGCGGCGCCCAGGCCCATCCGGGCCAGGCGCGTGCGCAGGTCGGAAGGCGCCATGCGGCGGTTGCGCTCCAGCAATGACTGCAACACCGAGCGATCCGCGCGCAGGCTGTGCAGATGTTGGTCCAGATAGGCCGTGTGCACCGTCGTCTCGCAGTAGCCGGCGAGCGGCGCCAGGTGGCCGGCCACGACCTTGAGCAGGGTCGACTTGCCGCAGCCATTCGCCCCGGTCAGGGCCAGCCGGCGAGGCCCGCAGAGCTGCAGGTCGAGCGGGGCACGGCAGGTGCCGAAGGGCAGGCGCAGCCCTTCCAGCACGAGCACCCCGCGTTGCGCCGGCAGCTCGCAATCCGGTGCATCCAGCACTACCTCGGCGTCCTGGCGCACCCGTGCGAAGGCTTCGCGCACCTCGTCGTCCAGTCGCTCGCGGCGCTCGCCGTGCTGGCCATGCAGCCTGGCAATGCTGGCCTGGCTTCGCTCCTTCTGGCGATCCACCAAGATGGCCGTCTGGTTGGCTTCGCGAGCCTGATGCCGCCCCCTGGCCTGGCGGCGCTCCTGGCGCTCGCGCTGGGCCTGCATTGCGCGTTGCTGGCGTTCACGCTCCAGCTTGCGCTGCTGCAACTCGCGCAGCGCGCCATCGCGCTCCAGGTGGTACGCCTCGCGATAGGCGGAATAGCCCCCGGCATAGCTGCGCAGCCCATCCGCCGACAGCTCCAGGATGCGCTGCATCCCTTCCAGCAACAGGCGGTCATGGCTGACCAGCAACAAACCGCCACGCCAGCGCTGCAATTGTTCGTGCAGAGCCTCGCGGGCGGGCCGGTCGAGGTGGTTGCTGGGTTCGTCGAGGATCAGGCAGTCGGCCTCGCTGAGCCAGGCACCGAGCAAAGCTACCCGCGTGGCTTCGCCACCGCTCAGGCGTGCCGCCGGGGTTTCCGCGTCCAGGTGGCCGAGACCGCTGGCGGCCAGCTCCGCCTCCAGGCGCTGACGGATGTCCCAGCGGCCATCGAGCGATTCGTAGTCCGCCGCCTCCACGCCACCGGCCTCGATACGTGCCAGGGCCTGCAAGGGAGCCGCCACGCCGGCAAGCTCCGCCACGCTGGCAGTGCTCGCCGGGTGCTGCGCCAGGTAATGCACACGCCCCCGGCGCAGGCAACGCCCGGCGCTGGGCGCCAGTTCGCCGGCGAGGATGCGCGCCAGCAGCGACTTGCCCACGCCGTTACGCCCCACCAGCCCGGTGCGGCGCTCGTCGAGGCTTTCGTCAATATCGCGGAAGAGGATTTCGCCAGTGGACAACTGGCAGGTGACGCCTTGCAGCGCCAGGGTGAAGGGGCTCGTCATACCGACTCCAATGGATGCCATGAATCCCCCAGGGCATAGAGCCTGGGACGGAAACGGGCCGTGCGGGCACGGCGGCATCAATTGCGCATCGGACGAACACCTCGCAAAAGGGAATGAAGTGCGCACTATAAAGAGCGACAGCCACGGCTGTCAGCCCCCAGCAAGACGAACGGAATCAGTGCGGGTACTGGCGCCGCCGGATTGGGAAGCCATCGGGGACTGCGGCACCTGGGAGACCAGGAGCATTCATTTCGACAGCTTCCGGGTGGCGAAGCGGTTGGCCTGAGGGCCGTCGTCCGTTACCGCGCCGAGGTCTTCGTAGGATGGGTTGAGCCTTGGCGAAACCCATGCGGCCATGGCGATGGGTATCGCTTCGCTCCACCCATCCTACGAGGGTGTTTCCCCTGCCCATGGGCGCGCTCCCACAGGGGAACAGCATGGGTGGGACGGCGTAGGAGCGGACTCCGTCCGCGATCCGGCCGCCAGGCCGGTCCCCTACAGGCTCATGTGCAGCAGCGGGAATGGCCGGCCCTGGCCATCGGTCTCGGAGCGGCCGGTGTCATGGAAGCCATAGCGCCGGTAGAAACTCACCGCCTGCAGGTTCTGTTCGTTGACGTCGACGCTGAGGCGGCCACGCAGTTCACGCGCGTAGTCGAGCAGGTACGTGCCTATGCCCTGGCCGCGTCGTTCGGGGGCGATGAAGAGCATTTCCACATGGGCCTGGTCCAGGCCGATGAAGCCCTGTGGGCAGTCCTCGCCGTCGACGGCGACCCACACTTCCACCGCCGGCAGGTAGAGGTCGCGCACCTGGGGCAGCAGTTCGGCGATGTCGGCTTCGCTGATGAAGTCGTGGGTGGCGCGCACCGCGCGCAGCCAGATGTCCAGCAGGGTCGGGTTGTCCGCGGCGAAGCGCTGGCGAATGAGCATGGTTGCGTCCTGTCTTGTAGGGCGCATAACGCCTGAGGCGTTATCCGCCGTTTGGCCTCGGTTCCCGGCGGCTCCGGGGCCGACCTTGGCGTTGGCTGTGGCCGCGGTGTGTCGGCGGATAACCGCGAACGGTTATGCGCCCTACGATTCATGCCGGGGTTTCAACTCGCGCTGGTGATTGCGCTGGAAAGTCTCCTCCCCCATCGCCGCGATCTGCCCGTCGATCAGCGCCTCGAACGGGCGCAGCAGCGCGTCGAAGGATTGCGGTGCATCCAGCGCGTTCAATGCATGTACCACCGCCTCGATGGTCGACAACGCGCCTTCGGCCGGCGCCTTGCGCAGGCGGTAGCGCGAGCTCAGGCCCTCGGGCAGGGCCACCCGCGGCAGGGCCGCCAGGTGCGGGTTGAGGTGCAGCAGCTTGCGCGCCTTGCGCCAGGTGCCGTCGGGCACCACCAGCAGGCGCGGCTGGATGGCCGGGCGGGTGGCCAGTTCGGCGAGGGGGATGGCGCTTTCGCCGGGGAACAGCAGCCAGGCGTCCTCGGCGGAGAGGTCGAGGCCGCTGAAATCCTCACCCACCCGCAGTTCGGCGTTGGCCAGGCCGAGGGCCGCCAGGCGCGCGGTGTTCAGGGCGTGGCCAACTTCGCTGGAGTGCTGCAGCAGGAGTATGCGGGTGCGGTTGTCCAGATGCGGGATCAGCGCGCACAGGCAATGGCCCTGCGGCCGCAGGCAGCGTTCGCAGCGGGCGCGGCTCATGGTTTGCCCGGCTGCGTGCGCAGCAGGTCGCGGAAGTTCTGGATCAGCGGCTCGCGGGAGCGGCCGCGGCGCAGGATCAGCGAGAACGGCGCCTGGTAGCCGAAGGTGGCCGGCAGCAGCGCGCGCAGCCTGCCCTGCTCCACCCAGGGGTGCGCATAGTGTTCGGGCAGGTAGCCGATGTAGCCGCCGGAGAGGATCAGGATCAGCTGCGCTTCCATACTTTCCACGGTCGCCGCGCTGTGCTTGAAGCCGTGGCGCGCCAGTTCCGCCTGGCTCCAGTAGCCGCGGCCGACCATGCGCTGCTGGGTGATCAGCTCGGCGGGGATGCGCCGGCCGTCGAACAGCGGGTGGCGGTCGCTGCAGTACAGCCAGTGCTGCTCGCGGTACAGCGGCTGGTAGACCAGGCCGTTCATGCGGCTGAAGAAGGAGCCGATGGCCAGGTCCAGGCGGTTGTCCAGCACCGCCAGCTGCAGTTCGTAGGGGCTCTGCACCTGCAGGTGCAGGTGCACCGCCGGGTGCAGGCCGCTGAAAGAGCCGATGACGTCGGCCAGCGGCAGCGCCGGGTCGCTCACGGTGGAGTCCAGCACGCCGAGGTTGAGGGTGCCGCGCAACTCGCCCTTGAGGGTGGCCGCATAGCGCTCGAAGCCTTCCAGTTCGCCGAGGATGCGCAGGGTTTCCTGGTGGAACAGCTCGCCCTTGCTGGTCAGGCCGAAGCCGCCGCGGCCGCGGTGGCAGAGCACGATGCCCAGCTGGTTCTCCAACTGGCTCATGTAGGTGCTGATGGCCGAGGTGGACAGGTTCAGCTCCTGCTGCGCCGAGGCGAAGCCCTGGTTGCGCACCACGCAGGCGAAAATCCGCAGAAGCTTGACGTCGGGCAGGGCGCTGGCGCTCATGAAGGGCTCCGGAATTCGGGGTGAAGAGGCTCCAGTTCAACCGTCCGTGGACTGGCACCGGGCCAGACCGTTCGTCGTCGCCCGACCTGCAGGTCACATGCGGCGGGCCCGGCGCCGAGGGCGCTGCGACAGGACAGCGCAGTCTAGCCGTGGAAGTAAGTTTAGAAAACTCTGAACTGATTATTTGTAGCCAGCGATTTTTCCCACTACCGGGCATGACCAGAATCCGGCCTCAGTATCAACAAGCCTGTTTCCACGAAAACAGCGAATCCCGTGAGGCCTACCCATGGACAAGAAACTCCACCAGCCCCTGGGCGGAAACGAAATGCCGCGCTTCGGCGGCATCGCCACCATGATGCGCCTGCCGCATATCCAGGCCCCCGAGGAGCTCAACGAGCTCGACGCCGCCTTCGTCGGCGTGCCCCTGGACATCGGCACCTCCCTGCGCTCCGGCACCCGTTTCGGGCCCCGCGAGATCCGCGCCGAATCGGTGATGATCCGCCCGTACAACATGGCCACCGGCGCTGCGCCCTTCGATTCGCTGAACATCGCCGACATCGGTGACGTGGCGATCAACACCTTCAACCTGCTGGAGGCCGTGCGCATCATCGAGGAGGCCTACGACAAGATCCTCGACCACGGCATCGTCCCGCTGACCCTCGGCGGCGACCACACCATCACCCTGCCGATCCTGCGCGCCATCCACAAGAAGCATGGCAAGGTCGGCCTGGTCCACATCGACGCCCACGCCGACGTCAACGACCACATGTTCGGCGAGAAGATCGCCCACGGCACCACCTTCCGCCGCGCCGTGGAAGAAGGCCTGCTGGACTGCGACCGCGTGGTGCAGATCGGCCTGCGCGCCCAGGGCTACACCGCCGAGGACTTCAACTGGAGCCGCAAGCAGGGCTTCCGCGTGGTGCAGGCCGAGGAGTGCTGGCACCAGTCGCTGGCCCCGCTGATGGCCGAGGTGCGCGAGAAGGTCGGCGGCGGCCCGGTGTACCTGTCCTTCGACATCGACGGCATCGACCCGGCCTGGGCGCCCGGCACCGGCACCCCGGAAATCGGCGGCCTGACCACCATCCAGGCGATGGAGATCGTGCGTGGCTGCCAGGGCCTGGACATCATCGGCTGCGACCTGGTCGAGGTCTCCCCGCCCTACGACACCACCGGCAACACCTCGTTGCTCGGCGCCAACCTGCTGTACGAAATGCTCTGCATCCTCCCGGGCGTACAGCGCCGCTGAGTGGCCCAAATGCATAACGACGCCTGCGTAGCACAGGTGCTGGAGGCTGCCCGCGCGCTCGTGGCAGCCTTCGCGCGCACCGACACCGAGGCCTACTTCGCGGCCTTCAGCGAAGACGCCAGCTTCATCTTCCACAACTGGCCGCAGCCGCTGCGCACCCGCGCGGCCTACCGCGAGGTGTGGGAGGGCTGGTTGCGTGACGACGGCTTCGAGGTCCTCGACTGCCAGTCCAGCAACGCTTTCGTCAGCCTGCAGGGCGAGGACGTGGCGATCTTCAGCCACGACGTCGCCACGCGGCTGCGCATCCAGGGAACGGAGAGCCTGAACCACGAGCGGGAGACCATCGTCTTCCGCCGTGAACAACAACAAGGCCGCTGGCTGGCCGTCCACGAGCACCTGTCGCCGACGCCATGAGGCAGGACTTTCCCGGGAGGAAGTCATGGATAATAAGAACAACGCACACGCAATCACGACCATCGAGACCTTCGGCGTCGAACAGATTCCCGACGCCGAGCGCAACGCCACGCCCACCGACCTGTTCCGCATGATCTTCGGTGGCGCCAACACCTTCGCCACCGCCGTGCTCGGCAGCTTCCCGGTGCTCTTCGGGCTGTCGTTCCAGGCCGGCGCCTGGGCCATCGTCCTGGGCGTGCTGGTCGGCGCGCTGATCCTGGCGCCCATGGGCCTGTTCGGCCCGATCAACGGCACCAACAACGCAGTCTCCTCGGGCGCGCACTTCGGCGTGCACGGGCGGATCGTCGGTTCGTTCCTCTCGCTGCTCACCGCCATCGCCTTCTTCTCGCTGTCCGTATGGAGCTCGGGCGACGCCCTGGTCGGCGGCGCCAAGCGCCTGTTCGGCCTGCCGGAAACCGACCTGACCCTGGGCCTGGCCTACGGCCTGTTCGCGGTGCTGGTGCTGACCGTGTGCATCTATGGCTTCCGCTTCATGCTGCTGGTCAACAAGATCGCCGTGTGGGCCGCCAGCCTGCTGTTCCTGCTGGGCGTGTTCGCCTTCGCCGGCCCCTTCGACGCCGGCTACGCCGGCAGCGTGCAACTGGGTGGCGAGGGCTTCTGGGCCGCCTTCATCGGCGCCACCCTGCTGGCCATGAGCAACCCGGTGTCCTTCGGCGCCTTCCTCGGCGACTGGGCCCGCTACATCCCGCGCCAGGCCTCCAAGCAGCGCATCATGCTGGCGGTGCTGCTGTCGCAGCTGGCCACGCTGATCCCGTTCTTCTTCGGCCTGGTCACCGCCACCATCGTGGCCGTCAAGGCACCGGACTACATCGCCGCGAACAACTACGTCGGTGGCCTGCTGGCCATCTCGCCGAGCTGGTTCTTCCTGCCGGTGTGCCTGATCGCCACCATCGGCGGCATGTCCACCGGCACCACCTCGCTGTACGGCACCGGCCTGGACATGTCCAGCGTGTTCCCGCGGCTGCTCAACCGCGTGCAGGCCACCCTGTTCATCGGCCTGCTGTCCATCGCCTTCATCTTCATCGGCCGCTTCGCCGCCAACCTGGTGCAGAGCGTGTCCACCTTCGCCGTGCTGATCATCACCTGCACCAGCCCCTGGATGGTGATCATGATCCTCGGCCTGATCACCCGCCGCGGCTTCTACCACGCCGACGACCTGCAGGTGTTCACCCGCGGCCAGCAAGGCGGCGCCTACTGGTTCCACCACGGCTGGAACTGGCGCGGCATGGGCGCCTGGATCCCCAGCGCTGTCCTCGGCCTGTGCTTCGTCAACCTGCCGGGCCAGTTCGTCGGCCCGCTGGGCGACCTGGCCGGCGGCATCGACATCAGCCTGCCGGTGACCCTCGGCCTGGCCGCCCTGCTCTACCTGACCCTGCTGCGCACCTTCCCGGAATCCGCCGGGGTGTACGGCCCGCAAGGCCCGCGCTGGGTCGGCAGCCACGACCGCCCGGTGCTCGGCATCAACGAGCCGGCGGCCTGAACCCGCGCCCCCCTGCCTGGGGCGCAGCACCAAGCAAGTACCTGTGAGACGCCGACGGGCCGGTTGCCACCGGTCCGCAGGCCTACCGTCCGCCACCCGCGGCCGGCAACAATGACAATTCGAGTGTGAGGAGCCGATCATGGCCTTGGATATAATCGTCGTTCTGATCTATGCCGCCGGCATGCTGGTACTGGGCTGGTACGGCATGCGCCGGGCGAAGACCCACGAGGACTTTCTGGTAGCGGGACGCAACCTTGGCCCGTCGTTCTACATGGGCACCATGGCCGCCACCGTGCTCGGCGGCGCCTCCACCGTTGGCACCGTGCGCCTGGGCTACGTCCACGGCATCTCCGGCTTCTGGCTGTGCGCCGCGCTGGGCGCCGGCATCATCGCGCTGAACCTGTTCCTGGCCAAGCCGCTGCTGAAGCTGCGCATCTTCACCGTCACCCAGGTCCTGGAGCGCCGCTACAACCCCATGGCGCGCCAGGCCAGCGCGGTGATCATGTTCGCCTACGCGCTGATGATCGGCACCGTCTCCACCCTGGCCATCGGCACCGTGATGCAGGTGCTGTTCGGCCTGCCGTTCTGGGTCTCGGTGCTGCTCGGCGGTGGCGTGGTGGTGGTCTATTCGACCATCGGCGGCATGTGGTCGCTGACCCTCACCGACATCGTCCAGTTCATCATCAAGACCGTCGGCCTGATGTTCCTGCTGCTGCCGATCTGCCTGTACCGCGTGGGCGGCTGGGACGAGCTGGTGGCCAAGCTGCCGGCCAGCGCCTTCAGCTTCCACACCATCGGCTACGACACCATCATCACCTACTTCCTGATCTACTTCTTCGGCATCCTCATCGGCCAGGACATCTGGCAGCGCGTTTTCACCGCGCGCAGCGAGGGCGTGGCCAAGTACGCCGGCACCGCCGCCGGCGTGTACTGCGTGATCTACGGCCTGGTCGGCGCGCTGATCGGCATGTGCGCCAAGGTCCTGCTGCCCAACCTGGACAACGTCAACAATGCCTTCGCCGCCATCGTCCAGGCCTCGCTGCCGGACGGCATCCGCGGCCTGGTGATCGCCGCCGCCCTGGCCGCGATGATGTCCACCGCCAGCGCCGGCCTGCTGGCCGCCTCCACCACCCTGACCGAGGACCTGCTGCCGAAACTGCGTGGCGGCAAGACCTCCAGCCTGGGCATCAACCGCCTCTTCACCGCCCTCACCGGCCTGGTGGTACTGGTCATTGCCCTGGTGGTGAACGACGTGATCAGCGCCCTGACCCTGGCCTACAACCTGCTGGTGGGCGGCATGCTGATCCCGCTGATCGGCGCCATCTACTGGAAGCGCGCCACCACCGCCGGCGCCATCAGCAGCATGAGCCTGGGCTTCGTCACCGCCCTGGTGTTCATGCTCAAGGATGGCTTCGACGCCAACACCCCGATCTACTACAGCCTGGCCATCGGCCTGGTGAGCTTCGTCGTGGTCAGCCTGCTGTCGCGCCGCCCGGCGGCGGCCGCCAGCGTCGCCTGACGCGCACGGTGCGATGAACAAGGGCGCGGCGAGTCGATCTCCGCGCCCTCTTCGTTTTCCCCACTTCCTCACCCACGAACAAAAGGAACTGCCATGACCACCTGCGGCGAATTCCTCGTCAAGCAACTCGAAGCCTGGGGCGTGGATACCGTCTTCGGCATCCCCGGCGTGCACACCGTCGAGCTGTACCGCGGCCTGCCGGGCAGCGCCATCCGCCACGTCACCCCGCGCCACGAGCAGGGCGCCGGCTTCATGGCCGACGGCTACGCCCGCGTCACCGGCAAGCCGGGCGTGTGCTTCATCATCACCGGCCCGGGCATGACCAACATCCTCACCGCCATGGGCCAGGCCTACGCCGACTCCATCCCGATGCTGGTGATTTCCAGCGTCAACGAGCGCTCGCGCCTGGCCCACGGCAACGGCTACCTGCACGAGCTGCCCAACCAGCGCGCCATGACCGCCGGGGTGAGCGCCTTCAGCCACACCCTGATGAGCGTCGAGGAACTGCCGGCGGTGCTGGCCCGCGCCTTCGCCGTGTTCGACAGCGAACGCCCGCGCCCGGTGCACATCGAGCTGCCGCTGGACATCATCACTGCCCCGGCCGACCACATGCAGGTACGCCCGCGGGTGCAACTGGCCCGCCCGGCCCCGGCGCGCTCGCCGCTGCACGAGGCGGCGGCCAAGCTGGCCAAGGCGCAGAAACCGCTGCTGCTGCTCGGAGGCGGCTGCGTGGAAGCCCAGGCCGAGGCCCGCGCCCTGGCCATTGCCCTGGATGCCCCCACCGCGCTGACCATCAACGCCAAGGGCCTGCTGCAGCCGGAGCACCCGCTGCTGATCGGCAGCAACCAGTCGCTGGTCCCGGTGCGTGAACTCGCGCAAGAGGCCGACGTGGTCCTGGCCATCGGCACCGAGCTGGGCGAGACCGACTACGACGTGGTGTTCGATGGCAACTTCCGCATCGGCGGCGAGCTGATCCGCATCGACATCGACCCGCAGCAGCTGATGCGCAACTACACGCCGAGCATCGCCATCCACGCCGACGCCCGCACCGCCATGCGCGCCCTGCTGGAGCTGCTGCCGGCCCGCGAGGCCAGCCCGGACAGCCCCGGCGCCCAGCGCGCGGCCAAGGTACGCGCGCAACTGGCCGAGGACTTCGGCGGCTGGGCGCACTACCGCACGCTGTTCGGCAAGATCCTCGAAGTGCTGCCGGACGCCCGCTTCGTCGGCGACTCCACGCAAACCGTGTACAGCGGCAACCACCTGGTGGAACTGGACGGCGGCCGCCGCTGGTTCAACGCCTCCACCGGCTACGGCACCCTCGGCTACGGCCTGCCGGCGGCCATCGGCGCCAAGCTGGGCGACCCGAGCCGCCCGGTGATCAGCCTGATGGGCGACGGCGGCCTGCAGTTCACCCTGACCGAACTGGCCAGCGCCGTGGAAGCCAAGGTGGGCATAGTGGTGCTGCTGTGGAACAACCACGGCTACGGCGAGATCAAGCGCTACATGGAACGCCGCGACATCACCCCGCTGGGTGTGGATATCTACACCCCGGACTTCCTCGCCATCGCCCGTGGCTTCGGCTGCGAAGCCGAACGCGCCCGCGACCACGGGCACCTGCAGGAACTGCTGCGCAATGCCCCGAGCGACCGCCCGTTGATCGTGGAAGTGATGGAGGCGGCGCCGTTCGCGCCTTGAGGTGATGGAGTGAGGCCCAGCAGCCCTCTCCCCCCGCCCTCTCCCTGAAGGGAGAGGGGGCTTGTCCGTGCCGAGAGAAGGCCAGGTTTCAGCCGGTAGATGTCGATGTTGCCGGCTGACTCCAGAGCACCAGCGTCTGCCCAACGGTCCCCTCTCCCTTCAGGGAGAGGGTTAGGGAGAGGGAAAGGCCTCCCCCCCAGCACCGCCCTCACAGATATGCCACCCTGTAGGAGCGGGCCCTGCCTGCGAAATCGCGCGCAGGGCGCGCTCCTACACAAAGCACAAAGACACCAGGCCCCACCATGAAAATCGTCACCCGCGACCGCTGGTTCGAAGTCCGCCACTGCTACGACGGCGTCAGCCTCATCCACGAACCCTGGGTGCGCCCCTTCTACCGCTGCAACATGTGGCACATCCAGGGCCGCGAGCGCGACCTGCTGGTGGACAGCGGTTCCGGCCTGGTCAGCCTGCGCGAGCAGTTGCCCTGGCTCACCGAGCGGCCGCTGCTGGCGGTGGCCAGCCACACCCACTTCGACCACATCGCCGGCCACCACGAGTTCGCCGAGCGCCTGTGCCACCCGGCCGAGGCCGACATCCTCGCCAGCCCCGACGGCGAGCGCACCCTGGCCACGGCCTTCGTCGGCGACGAGATGTTCGAGGCCCACCCGGACTGCCCGCTGTGCTACGCCGAGTACCGGGTGAAGGCGGCGCCGGCCACGCGCACCATCGACGAGGGCGACGTGCTGGACCTGGGCGACCGCGTGCTGGAAGTGCTGCACACCCCCGGCCATTCGCCGGGCGGCATCAGCCTGTGGGAAGCCGGCACGCAGACGCTGTTCTCCGGCGACATCGTCTATGACGGCCCGCTGATCGAGGATGCCTACCACTCCAACCTGGACGACTACGCCCGCAGCCTGGAGCGCCTGCGCCAGTTGCCGGTGCGCACCGTGCACGGCGAGCATTTCCCGAGCTTTTCCGGGGAACGCCTGCGCGTGATCATCGACGAGTGGTTCGCGGCCCACGGCTGAAACGCCGGGCGCGGAATGCAATCTGCCCGCACGAGGCGGGCAGAGGCTGTGTCGCAGCTGGAGCTTTCAGGAGCACTCAGCGCCGGCGTTGCTCCGTGTAACGCCTTTGCTCGTCGCTGGGAATGGGAATGGGTTGCAGGCGCGGAGGCTCGATGAGGCCGAGCGTTACACCCAGTTTCCATGCCAGGGTTTGCAGCCAGAATTTCATGGGATGCCTCCTTTGCGGTGGAAGAGGTCGGGCGGCCCACTGACCCGGGCCACCCTCAGAGTAGAGTAGCCCGGCGTCCCACTCTCCGCCCGTGCCACTCACTCCTTGCAACAAAGACTACGCGTCGGACGGCCTCCGGCCGCTGACCTGGATCAAGATCAGGCACGCTTGCCGCGCAATGTCCGGCGGATCCACGCCTCGCCGCTGACCAGGGAAATCCCCGCCAGCACCAGCACCGCGCCGGCGACGAAGTTCCAGGCCAGCGGCTCGTGCAGCAGCAGCACGCCGAAGGCGATGCCGAACACCGGCGTCATGAAGGAGAACACCGCCAGGTTCGAGGCCAGGTAGCGGCGCAGCAGCCAGAACCAGGTGAAATAGCTGAAGAAGGACACCACCACGCCCTGGAACAGCACGCTGCCCACGCCCACCGCGGTGAAGCGCACGTTGCCGAACTCGCCCAGGGCCAGGGCGAGGAACGGCAGCAACAGCGCGGCGGCGAACAGCTGGTAGAACAGCGTCAGGCTGGCCGGCGCCTCCGACAGGCGGGTGGTGCGCACCACCACCGTGGTGGCGCCCCACGCCGCCCCGGCCAGCACGCCGAAGAAGTCGCCCAGCAGCATGCGCGCGTCCATGTGCTGCAGGTCGAAGCCGCCGCCGAAGCACAGGGCGATGCCACCGAAGCACACCGCGATGCCCAGCCACTGCAGCGGCCGCAGGCGCTCGCTGGGCAGCAGGAAGTGCAGGCCCAGGGCGGAGAAGATCGGCGCCGTGTAGATGAACACCGCCATGTGCGAGGCGCTGGTGTACACCAGCCCCTGGGCGATGAACAGGAACTCCACGGCGAACAGCAGCCCGGCCAGCGCGCCGCCGGCCAGGGTGCCCTGGCCCATGGCCCTCCAGTCGCCGCGCCAGAGCACCAGCGCGCCCACCAGCAGCGCGGCCACCAGGTTGCGGCCGAAGGCCTGCATGATGGGGGCGATGTCGCCGGCGGCGAACTTCACCGCCACCTGCTGCATGCCCCAGATCAGGCACAGCCCCAGCATCGCCTGCAGGGCGAAGGCGTCGGCGCCCTTGCGCGTCGGCGGCGTCATGCGCACCCCCGCTGTCGGGACGAAGGAAGGGTGCAACGGCGGTCAGGCAGTTTCATGGCAGGCTCGGCAATGGCGAAACGGGTACCCACTCGCAAGGAAAACGGCGGTACTCAAAAGTAGTACCGCCGATTATTCCAGCCAAGCGACGAACGGCACCAGCACAAATCCGACACCGCCGGCCGTCACAGCGTCAACTCACCGCCCGGTCTTGACCTTGCTCCAGGTACGGGTGCGGATGCGCTCCAGCTTGGGCGGCAGCATCTCCACCGAGTACAGCCTGGCCTGCACCTCGGCCGGCGGGTAGACGTCGGGGTTGTCGCGCAGGTCGGCGGAGATCAGCTTGTCCGCCGCCAGGTTGGGGTTGGCGTAGGCCACGTAGTCGGAGATCGGCGCCACCACCTCCGGGCGCAGCAGGTAGTTGAGGAAGGCGTGGGCCTGCTCGACGTTCTGCGCGTCCTTCGGAATGGCCAGCACGTCGAACCAGGCCGCGGTGCCCTCCCTGGGAATGCGGTATTCGATGTGGATGCCGTTCTTCGCCTCCCTGGCGCGGTTGGCCGCCTGCATGGCGCCGCCGGACCAGGCCATGGCCACGCAGACGTCGCCGTTGGCCAGGTCAGTGACGAACTTCGAGGAACTGAAGTAGGTGATGTACGGGCGCAGGCTGCTCAGCAACGCCTCGGCCTTGGCGTAGTCCGCCGGGTCGTGGCTGTTCGGCGACAGCCCCAGGTAGTGCAGGGCCTCGGGGATCACCTCGGTGGGCGAGTCGAGGAAGGCCACGCCGCACTGCTTGAGCTTGGCGAGGTTCTCCGGCTTGAAGATCAGGTCCCAGGAATCCACCGGCGCGTTGTCGCCGAGCACCGCCTTCACCTTGTCGACGTTGTAGGCGATGCCGTTGGTGCCCCACATGTAGGGCATGGCGTACTGGTTGCCCGGGTCCTTGCTCTCCAGCACCTTGAGCAGCGCCGGGTTGAGGTTCTTCCAGTTCGGCAGCCTGCTCTTGTCCAGCGGCTGGAACACGCCGGCCTTGAGGTAATTGGGCAGGAAGCTGTCGCTGGGCACCACCAGGTCGTAGCCCGAATGCCCGGAGAGCAGCTTGGCCTCCAGCACCTCGTTGCTGTCGTAGACGTCGTACTTGGGCGCGATGCCCGTGTCCTTCTGGAAACCCTTGAGGGTGTCCGGGCCGATGTAGTCGAACCAGTTGTAGATGCGCACCACCGGCTCGGCGCTGGCCAGGCCGGCGGCAGCCAGCAATGCCACGCCGAGCAGGCCGCGGATGGTCTTCTTGTTCTCGCGCATGACTCGCTCCTCGAAATGGCGCGCCCTCAGAGCCTGTTTACGATCTCGCGAGCTAGAGCAGAACAAGGCAAAAACAGGCGAGGGACGGACCGGGCTCGCGTTCGAGTTTAGGCCGCTAAATGAGCATCACTCGCCTGTTTTTAACGCAGTTATGCCGACGCGCAGCAGATCGTAGACAGGTTCTTAGCGGGCGGCGCCCTCGTAACCCTGCAGGACGTTGACCGCGTTCACCCCGATGGCTTCCACCGCGTAGCCGCCTTCCATGATGAACAGCGTCGGCAGGCCCAGGGCGGCGATGCGTTCGCCCATGCGCAGGTAGTCCGGGGAGTCCAGCTTGAACTGGGAGATCGGGTCGTCCTTGTAGGTGTCCACGCCGAGGGATACCACCACCGCGTCCGGCGCGTAGGCGGCGATCTTGCGGCAGGCATCCTCCAGGGCGGCGGACCAGCCGTCCCAGCCGGTGCCGTGGGCCAGCGGGTAGTTGTGGTTGAAGCCCTCGCCCGCCCCTTCGCCGCGCTCGTCGGCGTGGCCGAGGAAGTACGGGTACTCCACCAGCGGGTCGCCGTGGATGGAGGCGAAGAGCACGTCGCCGCGATCGTAGAACAGCTCCTGGGTGCCGTTGCCGTGGTGGTAGTCGACGTCGAGGATGGCCACGCGCCTGGCGCCCTGGTCGAGGAAGGCCTGGGCGACGACGGAGGCGTTGTTGATGAAGCAGTAGCCGCCCATGAAATCGCTGCCGGCGTGGTGGCCCGGCGGGCGGCACAGGCCGAAGGCGGTGCGCGCGCCCTGGCGCATGTGGTCCTGGGCGGTCAGCGCGACCTGCGCCGAACTGTAGATGGCCTGCCAGGTGCCGGCGGTGATCGGCGCCTCGGTGTCGAAGCTGTAGTGGCCCAGCTCGCCCATCAGCGCGGTGGGGATGGGCCCGTCGCGGCGCAGGCGGCGGCCCGGGAAGGTGGTGGAGACCAGGTCGCCGGTGTGGCCCTCGGCGGCCCAGCGGGCCCAGGCGCCCTTGAGGAAGGCGACGTATTTCGGATCGTGCACGCGGTGGATCGCATCCAGGCCGAAATCCTTCGGCGCGATGATCTCGCCGAGGTTCTGCGACTGCACCCGGGCCAGCACGGTGTCGGCGCGGCTGGGCATTTCGAAGCAGGGCTGGAGCTTGCCATCGACCAGTTCGGACTGGCCGAAATGCAGGCGATGATCGTCGCTGTAGACGGTCAACATGAATAAAACCTCTCGGCTTTGTTGTTCTTGGTGGGGGGATTCTGCCCATTCGGGCGGCCTCGGCTGAACGGTGGCAGCGGCCAAAAGGGGATTGATATGGCCAACATTTATGGCCCTTTACCACAGCGCCCCTTACCATTTCCCATCGGCTCGCTATGCTCTGGAGAATGGCTGCCGGCCTTGTCGGCCGGCCGGCGTGCACCTGTTGAACGCAAGGAAGGAAAGATGTCGGGGGACCGCAAGATCCTGCTCCGTTGCCTGTTGATCCTCAGCCTGTTCTGCGCCGGCTGGGCCCTGGCCGCGCCCGCCCCGCAGGTGCCGGCCGAACTGCCGGTGCTGGCCGAGGACGCCGGCCTGCCGGCCCTGGCCGAACGCCTGGAAAGCATCCGCCAGGGCGTCTCCGACCAGGTCGGCGACGACGACCTGGCACGCCTGCGCCTGGCCACCCTGGACGTGCAGAAGCTGGCCGGCCAGCACGGCGAAGAACTGCAGGCGCGCCTGGACCGCCTCTCCGACCAGCTCAACGTGCTCGGCCCGCCGGCCGAGGGCGAGGCCGCCGCGCTGGCGGTGCAGCGCGTCGAGCTGAGCCGGCAGAAGGCCGAGTTGCAGGCCCAGGCCACCCAGGCGGCGGACATCCTGCGCTCGGCCCAGGACCTGGCGGCGCAGATCGTCAACCTGCGCCGCAGCCTGTTCAACTCGCAGATCGCCATGCGCTCGCCGCCGCCCTTCAGCCCGACCTTCTGGTCCACCCTGACGCGCCCCACCGACGACGACCTGGCGCGCCTGCGCAACCTGGGCGACAGGTTCGGCGCCGGCCTCGCCGCCACCTGGCGCGACGCGCGCCTGGCGCTGCTGGTCTGCCTGGTCGCCGCCGCGCTGCTGTGGACGCCGGGCCGGCGCCTGCTGGAAAGGTTCGCCAGCTACCTGGTCAGCCGCTTCATCCCCGAGGGCCGCCTGCGCCGCAGCAGCCTGGCCCTGGCCACGACCCTGGCCAGCGTGGTCACCCTCGGCGGCGCCGCCGCGCTGGCCCGCCAGGGCCTGGACTGGAACGGCAGCCTCGACAACGGCCTGGCCGCCCTGGCCGACCAGATGGTCACCCTGGCGGTGTTCAGCGCCTTCATCACCGGCCTCGGCCGCGCCCTGCTGATGGTCAGGCGGCCGTCCTGGCGCCTGCTGCCGATCCCGGACCAGGCCGCCCAGGCGGTGGCGCACTTCCCCGGCCTGCTGGCCATCGTGGTCATGCTGCTCGGCGCCCAGGACCGCATCAACAGCAGCATCGGCGCCAGCCTGGCGCTGACCGTGGCGGTCAACGGGCTCACCGCGCTGCTGATCGCCGTGCTCTTCGGCATCGCCCTGCTGCGCCTGCGCCGCAGCGGCGAGGAGGACGAGGAACACCCGCGCCCGGCGCTGGCCGGGGTGATCCACTTCGCCGCCCTGCTGGTGGTGGCGCTGATCGTCCTGGCGCTGCTCAGCGGCTACCTGTCGCTGGCCTTCTTCCTCGCCACCAAGCTGCTGTGGGTCAGCGCCGTGGCGGTGATCGGCTACCTGCTCACGGCCTTCTTCGGCGACCTCTGCGACACCCTGCTGTCGCCCCGCCAGGCCGCCGGCAAGACCCTCGCCCGCGCCCTGGGCCTCGCGCCGCAGCACCAGGCCCAGGCCGCCACCCTGCTGGCCGGGGTGGGCCGCACCCTGCTGGTGCTGATGACGCTGATGGTGGTGCTCTCGCCCACCGCCAGCAGCCCCGACGAACTGCTCGCCGGCGTCGAGCGCCTGGCCCAGGGCGGCCAGGCCCTGGGCAACCTCAACATCGTCCCGCAGGACATCCTGCTGGCCCTGCTCACCCTGCTCGGCGGGCTGTTCGCCCTGCGCCTGCTCAAGCGCTGGCTGGCCGAGGAACTGCTGCCGGAAACCAGCATGGACGCCGGCATGCGCGCCTCCCTGGTGACCCTGGTGGGCTACCTCGGCTTCGTCCTGCTCGGGCTGCTGACGCTGTCGGCGCTGCGCATCAACCTGACCAGCCTGACCTGGGTGGTCAGCGCCCTGTCGGTGGGCATCGGCTTCGGCCTGCAGGCCATCGTGCAGAACTTCATCAGCGGCCTGATCCTGCTCACCGAGCGCCCGGTGAAGGTCGGCGACTGGGTCAGCCTGAGCGGCGTGGAGGGCGACATCCGCCGGATCAACGTGCGCGCCACGGAAATCCAGCAGGCGGACAATTCCACGGTGATAGTGCCCAACTCCCAGATGATCACCCAGAACGTGCGCAACGTGACCATGGGCGGCGCCCTGGGCAGCGTCGGCATCAGCCTGACGCTGCCGCTGGACACCGACGTGCACAAGGTCCGCGAACTGATGCTGGCGGCCTACGCCGAGCACCCGGCGATCCTCGAGACGCCCAGGCCCTCGGTGAGCTTCACCCAGCTCACCGACCAGGGCCTGACCCTGGCGGCCAGCGGCAGCGTCAGCAGCCCGCGCGGCGTATCGGCCGCCCGCAGCGACCTGTTGTTCAGCATCTTCGGCAAGCTGCGCGCGGAAGGCATCAACCTGGTGGCGCCGCGGAGCTTGCGCCTGGTGGGGGATGGGAAGGGGTTGGTGGAAGAGCCCGCTGCGGGTGGGTCGGGTGAAGAGCCCAAGAGCCCCTCCTCTCCCTGAAGGGAGAGGGTTAGGGAGAGGGAGCAGAGTAAACCCGAAGCACTGTTACCCCCGGGTAACACCATTCGCCAACAAGAGCCAGGCGCCCCCTCGAGCCTTGTAGGGCGCATAACGCCTACGGCGTTATCCGCCATCGTGCCCAGGCACCGGCGGATAACCGCGAACGGTTATTCGCCCTACGGTCACGCCGCCTCCCCGCGGTGGAGCAGGCCCACGTAAAGAACCTTTACCCCTTCCTCGCCAACAGCGCCGCCGCCCCCTGCGCCTTGCGCGAATACCAGAACACCCGGCTCACCCCGCGGGTAACCGCCACGTAGGCCAGGCGCAGGCTCTCGTCCTGCATCGCCTGGTCGTAGCTGTTGCGGAAGAACCCGCTGTGGGCATACAGCACGTTGCGCAGCGGATGGCGCTCGGGTGGCGCGCAGTCGTCGACGATGATCGCCACCTCCGCCTGCAGGCCCTTGGCGCGGTGGATGCTCATGGCCTTCACCGGCAGCTTGGCGTCGAGTTGCGCCTGGATCTGCTGCAGCGGCTCGTTGCGCCGGCTCAGCAGCATCACCGCGGTGCTCTCGCGGCTGCCGCGCTGGGCCACGTGTTCGCACTGGGCGCGAATGTCCGCCACCAGCCTGGGCAGGTCGCGGGCCAGGTCGAAGCGGGTTTCCACGCGCACGCCGTGGTCGCCCGGCTGCATCGGCTTGAAGGCGCGGCAGGTCTTGGCCTGCTTGAAGTTCACCTCGGCCAGCACCGCCTCGGCGTCGCGGATCACCGGTTCGATGCTGCGGTAGTTGGTTTCCAGCAGCAGCACCGTGCTCTGGCGGTTGCGGCCCTTGCTGGGGAAGTGCCTGTCGAAGTCCATGAACAGCTCCGGCGAGCTGCCGCGCCAGCCGTAGATCGACTGCCAGTCGTCGCCGATGGCCATCAGGCTCGGCGCCTTGCCGCTGCGCGCCAGGAAGCGGTGCAGGGCCTGCAGCCAGAGGACGATCTGCGGCGAGATGTCCTGGAATTCGTCGATCAGCAGGTGCGTCATCGGCTCGGCCGCTTCCAGCTTCGCCTCGCCTTCGGCGAAGCGCTGGGTGAGCTGCTGGAAGGCGGCGTTGAAGGTGGTCAGGCGCTGGCGCTTGAGCAGGGCCAGGAAGAAGCTCCAGTAGATGGCCAGGGCCTCGAGGAAGATCTTCTCGCGCGTCGAGCAGTCCAGCTCGGCCACCTTCAGGTCCTGCGGGCGCAGGCCGAGGCTTTCCATGAAGCCGGCCTGGGTGTGGAAGACCTCCACCAGCGGCGCCTCGACGAACTCGCCGGGCAGGCGGAACGGCTGGACCGGCGCGGGGCCCGGCACTTCCTCCGGCTTCTCCAGGCCCAGCAGGCGGTGCACCTTGGCGCGGAAGGCGCCATTCACCGCGTAGCATTCCTCGTAGGCCTCCAGCAGCAGGCGCTGCTGCGCCGGGCGCAGGCGGCCGCCGGTGAGGGGGTTGTCCGGCTCGTCGGGGTTCCTCTCCTCCAGTTGCTCGAACCAGCGCTGCTTGCCCAGCAGTTCGCGGGCCTGCACGCCCATGGCCGAATGGAAGGTGCGCACGCATTCGCGGGCGCGGGTCATGTCGAAGGGGTACTGCCAGAAGGCCAGGACGCGCACCAGTTGTTCGCGCAGCTGCGCGCAGGAAGCGTTGGTGAAGGAGATCACCGTGACCTTGTCCGCCTCGATGCCCAGGTGGCAGAGCATGAACACCAGGCGCAGCACCAGGGTGGTCGACTTGCCGGAGCCGGCGCCGGCGAAGATGCGCGCCAGCGGCTGGCGGCAGAGGATCATCGCCCACTGCTCGTCCGACGGCGGGCTGATCACGCCGGCGCTGACCGCCTGGCGCACCCGCTCGCGCATCGCCTCGACCTGCTCCGGGCGCACCGCCAGGGCGCGCGCCGGGTAGATGCCGGCGGGGCCCTGCGCCGCGGGTTTCGCCGGGGCCTTCTCGCCCTCGGCCTTGGGCTTGCGTGGCGCGCGGGGCTTGGCCCCGGCGCCGCCCTGCTTCCTCGCCGTGGCGCGCGGCTTCTTCGACGCCGGCGCCTGGGCGACCTCGTTCTGCTCGCGCAGGTAGGCGGTGGTGCGCGGGAAGTACCGCGCCAGGGATTCGGACAGCAGCAGTTTGTAGCGCCTTACGGCAGACAGCATCGGAAGGCTCCGGCCCTGGAGGATGTCGCTGAATGATAAGGGGTTTCAGTGACGATCCGACAGCGCCGGGCGCCTCGCGTTCGCCTCAGGCGCCGGTCCAGCGCCTGAACAGCACGCTGGCGTTGACGCCGCCGAAGCCGAAACCGTTGGACAGCGCATAGTCCGTCTGCAGCGCGCGTGGCGCACCCCGCACCAGGTCGATGCCGGCGGCGGCTTCGTCCGGTTCCTCCAGGTTGAGGGTCGCCGGGGCCAACTGGTCGCGCAGGGCCAGCAGGGTGAAGACCGCCTCCAGCCCGCCGGCCGCGCCCAGCAGGTGGCCGGTGGCGGACTTGGTGGCGCTCACCGCCACCGAGCCGGTGTCGCCGAACAGCGCGCGGATGGCCGCCAGCTCGCCCTTGTCGCCCACCGGCGTGGAGGTGGCGTGGGCATTGAGGTGGCCGATCGACGCCGGGTCGATGCCGGCCTGGGCGATGGCCAGTTGCATGGCCCGGCGCGCGCCGCTGCCGTCCTCGGGGCCGGCGGTCAGGTGGTAGGCGTCGGCGCTGGTGCCGTAGCCGACCAGCTCGGCCAGCGGCTGCGCGCCGCGGGCCAGGGCGTGTTCCAGCGATTCGATCACCAGCAGCCCGGCGCCCTCGCCCATGACGAAGCCATCGCGCTGGCGGTCGAAGGGCCGCGAGGCCTGCTGCGGATGGTCGTTGAAGCCGCTGGACAGCGCCCGCGCCGCGGCGAAGCCGCCCAGGGCGACGCGGTCGATGGAGGCCTCGGCGCCGCCGCACAGGGCGATGTCCGCCTCGCCGGCGCGGATCAGCCGCGCGGCGTCGCCGATGGCCTGGACGCTGGCGGCGCAGGCGGTCACCGGCGCGCCTATCGGCCCCTTGAAGCCGTAGCGGATGGACACGTGGCCAGCCGCCAGGTTGACCAGGAACGACGGGATGGTGAACGGCGACAGGCGCCGCGGCCCGCGCTCGTCGGTGGTGCGCACGGCGTCGGCGATGGCGCTGAAGCCGCCGATGCCGGAGCCGATCAGCGTGGCGGTGCGCGTCTGCCCGCGCTCGTCCCGGGGCGCCCAGCCGGCCTGGGCCAGGGCCTGTTCGGCGGCGGCCAGGGCGAAGAGGATGAAGCGGTGCATCTTCTTCTGCTCCTTGGCCGGCGCGGCGCGCTCGGCGTCGAAGCCGGCCTCGGCGTCCTCGCCGATGTCCGGTACCCGGCCACCCACCGCGCAGGGCAGGTCGCGGACGAATTCGTCGGCCAGCCGGACGATGCCGGAGCGCCCCTGCAGCAGGCGCTGCCAGACCGTCTCGGTGCCACACCCCAGGGGGCTGACCACCCCGGTCCCGGTTACCACAATGCGTTGTACGGCCATGACTTCACCTGCCTGAGGATGGCTTCGCCATCATTGAATTACGACCAACATATAACATCCCGGGCAACCTGACCATCCGTCGTCGCGCCCGGCGCGGCGGGAGGCGATCGACCACCCTTGCCCGGGTCCCGATCCGTATAGAGGAGATTCGCCATGCGACTGGAAGGTTCCTGCCATTGCGGCGCCGTGACCTTCAGCCTGGAGAGCGCCCATCCCTACCCCTACCAGCGCTGCTACTGCTCGATCTGCCGCAAGACCCAGGGCGGCGGAGGCTACGCCATCAACCTGGGCGGCGCCGCCGCCAGCCTCAAGGTGCGCGGGCGCAAGCACCTGCGCGTGTACCACGCCAAGCTGCGCGAGCCGGGCCAACGCACCCGCACCAGTACCGCCGAGCGCAACTTCTGCGGCGAGTGCGGCAGCGCCCTGTGGCTGTTCAGCCCGGAGTGGCCGGAACTGATCCACCCCTTCGCCTCGGCCATCGACACCCCCTTGCCGGTGCCACCGGAACACACCCACCTGCTGCTGGACTCCAGGGCCCCCTGGGTGGAGGTGGAGAAGCACCCGCGCGACCGGTACTTCGACGGCTATCCCGAGGAGTCCATCGCCGACTGGCACCAGCGCCTGGGCCTGGAGCGCTAGGCCTGCAGGCGGAACACCGCGAAGGCCGGCTCGGGGCTGGTCCACTGCTCGCGCACCAGCCAGCCGCCGCGCTCGGCCAGCTCGCGGAAGTCGTCGATGGCGTATTTGTAGGAGTTCTCCGTGTGCAGGCGTTCGCCGGCGCGGAACAGGTACTCCATGCCGGCGATGCGCACGCGCTGCTCGACGCGGCTGACCAGGTGCATCTCGATGCGGCCGTGTTCGGCGTTCCAGAAGGCCAGGTGGTCGAAGCGGTCGGGCTGGAAGTCGGCGCCCAGTTCGCGGTTGATGCGCCTCAGCAGGTTGAGGTTGAAGCGCGCGGTGACGCCCTCGGCATCGTTGTAGGCGGCCTCCAGCACGGCCACGTCCTTGCGCAGGTCCACCCCGACGATGAAGCCGGCGCCCGGCCCCAGCAGTTCGTGGGCACCCTGGAGGAAGGCCAGGGCCTGCTGCGGGTCGAAGTTGCCGATGGTGGAGCCGGGGAAGAAGCCCAGCCGCGGGCCGTCGGCCAGCGCCGGGGGCAGCGCTTCCAGGCGGGTGAAGTCGGCGCACAGCGGCTCCACGCGCAACGCCGGGTAGTCGCGCTGCAGGCGGGCGGCGGCCTTGTCCAGGGCCGCCGGGCTGATGTCGATGGGCACGTAGCGGCCGATCTGCGGCGCCGCGTCCAGCAGCAGGCAGGTCTTCTCGCTGGCGCCGCTGCCGTACTCCACCAGGGTGCAGTCGGCCGGGACGCGCTCGGCGAGGGCCGGGGCGATGCGCTTGAGCAGGGCGGTCTCGCTGCGCGTGGGGTAGTACTCGCGGGTGCGGCAGATGGCCTCGAACAGCTCGGAGCCGGCGGCATCGTAGAAGTACTTGGGCGACAGTTGCCGCGGCGTCAGCGAGAAGCCCGCCTCCAGGTCCTCGGCCAGCTCGCGGGCGCGCGGGTCCAGCGCGGCCTGCTCCGGCAGGTCGCGGGCCAGGCGCAAGCCGGCGAACATCCAGCGCTTTTCCGGGTGGAAGAAGTTGCGGTAGCTGGGCCGCGAGTGCCCGGCCGGGGTGATGCAGGCGCCGCCGCGCAGGACCATCTGGCTGACCATGAACTTGCCGTTGTACTCGCCCACCGCGCCGGCGCCGGGGCGGAAGCCGGGGTAAGGCGCATAGGCGCTCTGCGTCCACTGCCAGGCGGCGTCGTAGAGCTGGCGCAGGCGGCCGTCGCGGGCGGCCACCTCCCATTCCATTTCCGTGGGCAGGCGCGCGCCGGCCCAGTTGGCGTAGGCGCAGGCTTCGTAGTAGCTGACGTGCAGCACTGGCGCCTGCAGGTCCAGCGGGCGCAGGCCGGCCAGGCCGAATTCGTGCCAGCCGTCGTCCTGCCTGCGCCAGTACAGCGGGGCCTGCCAGCCCTCCTCCTGGATTTTCGCCCAGCCGTCGGACAACCACAGCTCGGGGCGGCGATAGCCGTCATCCTCGATGAACGCCAGCCACTGGCCGTTGCTCACCAGGGACTCGGCGATCTCGAACGGCGCCAGGAAACAGCGGTGCGCCGGCGCCTCGTTGTCGAAGGCGAAGCCCTCGCCATCATGGCCGATGCCCAGCAGCCCGCCCTGGATCGCCAGGAAGCGCTGCGGCCCGCAGGCCGAGGGCGCATGCCCCCCGCCATAGGCCGGGGCCAGCGGCGACAGGCTGAACAGGTGGAGGATGTCCATCAGCAGCAGCTCCTGGTGCTGCTCCTCGTGGGCCAGGCCCAGGCGCACCAGGGCCTCCAGCCCGGCATCCGGCGCCCGGGCCAGCAGCTTGTGCATGTGCTCGTCGACGTGCAGCCGGTAGTCGAGCACCCGCTGCAGCGGCGGCCGCGTCAGCATCCCCCGCTGCGGCCGGGGCTGGCGCGCGCCCAGGGCCTCGTAGTAGGAGTTGAACAGGTAGCCGAAGTGGGCGTCGAACAGCTGGTAGCCGGGCAGGTGCGGCTGCAGCAGGAAGGTCTCGAAGAACCAGGTGGTATGCGCGATGTGCCACTTGGCCGGGCTGGCGTCGGGCATCGACTGGGTGACCGCGTCCTCGGCGCTGAGGGGGGCGATCAGTTCTTCGCTGCGCCGCCGCACCTGGCGGTAGGCGTCGAGCGACGACGGGGCCTTGCTGGACATGGGGTGGTCCCCTTTTCCGTGGGCGGGTTCGGCACGCGGGCGGTCGACCTTCGCCGGGGAGAAGGCGCCGCTGCGACGGCAGTCATCGGGTTCGAGCCACGGCCCGGAGCAAAGGTTGCAAGAATCTGCCTTCGGCGCCTGCCTCCCTTGAGGGTAGAAGCGCTACGCCGGCGGCCGGGAAAAACCGATGGGCGTGGCCGCTTGCCCCGCCCTGCCCGGCTGGCCGATAGTCGCCCTTCGACCAGGAGGCAGCATGTTCAACAGAAGACAGATCAACCGCGCGCTACTGCTGGCGCCGCTGGCCGGGCTGCTCCCCGGCGGCGCGCGGGCTGGCGCCGTGCCGGCCGTGGAGCGCCTGAAGCAACTGGAACGCGACAGCGGCGGGCGCCTGGGCGTGGCCGTGCTCGACAGCGGCGACGGCCGCCGCTTCGGCCTGCGCGAGGACGAGCGCTTCCCGCTGTGCAGCACCTTCAAGCTGCTGCTCGCCGCCGCCGTGCTGGCCCGCGTCGACCGTGGCGAAGAGCAGCTGGCGCGGCGCATCGTCTACGGCCGCGGCGACCTGGTGCCCTACTCGCCGGTCAGCGAACGCCACGTCGGCAAGCCGGGCCTGAGCATCGCCGAACTCTGCGAGGCGGCGGTCACCCTCAGCGACAACGGCGCCGCCAACCTGCTGCTGGCCAGCCTGGGCGGCCCCGCCGGGCTGACCGCCTGGCTGCGCGGCACGGGCGACGAGGTCAGCCGCCTGGACCGCAACGAGCCCACGCTCAACGAAGCCCTCCCCGACGACCCGCGCGATACCAGCACCCCACGGGCGATGGTCGCCACCCTGCAGCGCCTGCTGCTGGGCGACGTCCTGCAGAGCACCTCGCGCGCCCAGCTGGACGCCTGGCTGGCGGCCAACA
This sequence comes from Pseudomonas delhiensis, assembly GCF_900187975.1. Taxonomy (GTDB): domain Bacteria; phylum Pseudomonadota; class Gammaproteobacteria; order Pseudomonadales; family Pseudomonadaceae; genus Pseudomonas; species Pseudomonas delhiensis. Next base: position 67,200 of record NZ_FZPC01000026.1, read on the forward strand.
GGACCGGCGACAAGCGCATCCGCGCCGGCCTGCCGCCGCTCTGGAAGGTCGGCGACAAGACCGGCACCGGCGAGCGCGGCACCAGCAACGACGTGGCCATCCTCCGGCCGCCGGGCCGCGCGCCTATCCTGGTGGCGGCCTACCTCACCGGCAGCCCGGCCTCGGCGGAAAAGCGCGATGCGGTGCTGGCGGAGGTTGGGCGGCTGGCGGCGGGGCTGGTGGATCAGCCATAGCACGCGGCGATACCGGCGGCGCCAATGGCTGCGCTTGATCAAAGTACAACGTTCTGTACAATCATTTCGTCCAGCACCGGACCCGCCCTCCGCACTCTTTTCCCGTCGGAAGATTCAATCAGCCCTGGCTTCGCCAGGAGGTACCCGCCATGCAAATTCTGACATTCAGCCAAGCGCGAGCCAGCCTGAAACAGGCCATGGATGACGTATGCCGCGACCATGAGCCGACTGTCATCACCCGGCAAAGAGGCGAACCTGTCGTCCTGCTTTCGCTGGAGGACTACAACGGCATGCGCGAGACCATGTACCTGCTGCAGTCCTCGGCCAACGCACAACGGCTGCATGAATCCATCGAGCAGTTGCGAGCCGGCAAGAGCGCGCCAAGGGAATTGAGCATCAGTGACGACGCAGAAGAAACGTAACAAGGCCGGCGCCCGCAAGACGGTTTCGGTGGCTTTCACCGATCACGGCTGGGACGACTACCAGTACTGGAAGGGCCAGGATCCGAAGATATCCGCAGCCCTGGACCGGCTCATCGGCGAATGCCTGCGTACCCCCTTCAGCGGCACCGGCAAGCCCGAAGCGCTGAAGGGTAACCTCACCGGGTTCTGGTCCCGCCGCATAACCCACGAACACCGGCTGGTCTATCTGTTCGAAGACGGCCAACTCTTCATCGTGCAATGCCGCTACCACTACGACGGCTGACTCGCCTTCCCCATCGGCTCAGGCACGCCCCTGGAACATCCGCTCGTCATAGAGGAAGTCGTAGCTGTCCTCGACCTTCACCTGGGCGATCGCCGGGTGCCGCGGGTTGAGCAGGATGTTCCACTCCAGCGGCAGCACGGCCGAGGGCACTATCAGCCCGAGTTGCTCGCCGGCCCGCAGCCAGCGGGTGCCGTAGTCCATGCTCGGGCGGTCCGCCGGCAGGCTGTTCCAGCCTTCGGGCAATTCGCGGGGGTCGGGCCTGAGGTAGAGGTCGTCGCCTTCCGGGAGCCGGAAGGCGGTGATCTTCAGCGCGAAGGTCGGCCGGCCGCTGGCGTGCACGAAGGTTTCCAGGCAGCAGATGGCCGGCGTCAGGCCCAGGTACACCACGGGCAGGTCGCGATCGTTCCAGCGCCCGCCGAGGATGGCCGCGCCCTGGCCGGAGAGGTCGGTGGCCCGCGTCGCTTTCGCGACTCGCCAGGCCCGCATCAGGCGACCCCGCCCCACTCCAGCGCGTGCAGCACGCGGCGTACCTGGTTGGCGCCTATTTCGGTATCGCAGAGGCTCAGCGGCGTCTGGCCGCCGAGGGCGTCGTTGGGGCGCCCCAGCCACTGGGTCGCGGCGTCCTTGTCCTCGAACACCTGCTCGGCCAGCACGGCCACCGAGGCCAGGCGGTCGAGGCGTTCCGAGGTCACCGCGTCCAGGTCCTGGTCCGCCTTCTTCTTGCGCTCGTAGGTGGACAGGGAAATGTTGAACAGCTCGACGAAGCCCGGGCCGCTGATGCGGAAGGTGTCCCTCACCGATTCGACCCAGCGCCAGCTCAAGCCGTGGCGGATGTGCTGCAGCCGCTGGCTCTCGGTGAGGCTGGCATGGCCATGCACCAGGTTCCAGAACACCGGGGACGGCGAGTCGCTGCGACGACGATCTTCCGTCTTGATGGCCAACATGCGACCTCCTCAAATGATGAAAAACTAACCGTCAAATGAAAGCTACTCCTTTCTGGCGGTTTTGCCCAGCGGGATGGCGGGAACGAGGGCGCCGGGCGAATGAACAAAATATTGCACAGCTACTTTGAACACCCGCTATCCCACATACGGCCCACGTCAAGAAACAAGGGAATCGATCGCCATCAACCCATTGTCTGAGCCTATCGATTTGCCAATCATCCTAAACTCAGGCAATATAGTGTTCATTATGTTGAACAATACGATCCAAACCCGCTTCACTTCCCGCGTGGTCTCCCGCGAGCGCCACTGGACCGGCGACCTCTAGCGCCCTCCCCGAAGTCACGTTTTTGGTGACGATGCGCACGCGCGTCTCGCCGCTCGCCCAGCGTCACCTCCCCGTTCCGACTTTTCCGCCTGGCCCCGCGTCCATTCGCGAGGGCGGCGGCTTGCCCAAGGGAGGGCTCGATCATGCGTTCCTGGATCTATCTGTTCGCCGCCATCGGTTTCGAAGTGGTCGGCACCACCTCGATGAAGCTCACCACCACCCTGGCCCCGCTGTACGGCCACCTGCTGATGTACGCCATGGTCGGCCTGTCGTACTACTTCCTGTCGCTGGCCATCAAGCGCGTGCCGGTGGGCGTGGCCTACGCCCTCTGGGAGGGCATCGGCATCGTCCTCATCACCCTGGTCAGCGTCGCCTGGCTGGGCGAGCAACTGGCCCCGGAGAAGGTCCTGGGCCTGGCCGTGATGATCGCCGGCATCCTGCTGGTCAAGTCCGGCACCCGCGGCAAGCGCGAGCCGTCCGCAGAGGAGGCCGTCGCATGCCGAGCCTGAACTGGATTCCGTTCGCCTGGCTGGGCCTGGCGATAGTGCTGGAGGTGATCGCCAACCTGCTGCTGAAGTATTCCGACGGCTTCCGCAGGCGCGCCCTCGGCGCCACCTCCATCCTCTGCGTGCTGGGCGCCTTCTCGGCCCTGGCCCAGGCGGTGAAGGGCATCGAGCTGTCGGTGGCCTACGCGGTGTGGGGCGGCTTCGGCATCCTCGCCACCGTGGCCATGGGCTGGGCCCTGTTCGGCCAGCGCCTGGTGTGGCGCGGCTGGCTCGGGCTGGGCCTGCTGGTGGCGGGCATGGTGCTGCTGAAGCTGGCCTGACGGAACGAAAACGGGGCGCCCTGTTTTCATTTGGGACTAACAGATACCTGTAGGAGCGGGCCCTGCCCGCGATTTCGCGCGCAGGGCGCGCTCCTACAAGGGCACGGCATACGGGCAACCTGTAGGAGCGGATCTCATCCGCGAATCGCGCCGGGATGGCTGGCTATCGCGGACAAGGTCCGCTCCGGTTGAGCTACGTGCCTCACGGAAACCTGTAGGAGCGAGGAGCCGTTCGCGAGCAAGCTCGCTCCTACGAAGAGCCATCAGCGCTCAGCCACGCTCAGGCGTGTGGCGCCCTGCTCGCTACGCGCACGGCGGCGGGTGATCAGCAGGCCGGAGCAGACGATCAGCACGCTGAGCAGCGCGGTGGCGGTCACTTCCACGCGGTGGTCCGGGCGCAGCAGCATCAGCGCCAGCACGCCGACGATGAACAGGATCACGCCCCAGGTCAGCCAGGGGAACAGCCACATGCGGTACTGCGGCACCTGGCCCTCGGCGTTCATGCGCTTGCGCATGCGCAGTTGCGAGATGGCGATCACCAGGTACACCAGCAGGGCGATGGCGCCGGAGCTGGCCATCAGGAAGCCGAACACCTTGGCCGGCACCAGGTAGTTGGCGATCACCGTGGCGAAGGCCGCGGCGGTCGACAGCAGCACCGCCACCACCGGGGTACCGGCACGGCTGGTCACCCGCGCGACTGCCGGCGCGTCACCACGGCTGCTCAGCGAGAACAGCATGCGCGAGGCGGTGTAGAGCGAGGAGTTCAGGCAACTGGTCACCGAGGTCAGCACCACCACGTCGATCAGCGCCTTGGCGTTGGGCACGCCCAGCACCTCCAGCACGGTCACGTAGGAGCCGTCGGCGGCCAGGCGCGGGTCGGTCCAGGGCACCAGGGCGACGACGATGAAGATCGACAGGATGTAGAACAGGGTGATCCGCCAGATCACCGAGTTGGTGGCCCTGGAGATCTGCTTCTCGGCCGCGTCGGACTCGGCCGCGGCGATGGTCACCACCTCCGCCCCGAGGAACGAGAACATGGTGATCAGCATGGCGCTGAGCACCGCGCCGAAGCCGTTGGGCATGAAGCCGCCGTTGTCCCACAGCCGCGAGACGCCGCTCACCCCGGTATTGGGCAGCAGGCCGAGGATGGCGCAGGCGCCGAGGATGATGAAGCCGACGATGGCGATCACCTTGACCAGCGCCAGCCAGAACTCGAACTCGCCGTAGTTCTTCACGCTGAACAGGTTGGTCACGGTGAGCAGCAGGGTGATGGCCAGGGACAGCACCCAGATGTCCAGCTGCGGCACCCAGCTGTTGATGATGGTGGCGGCGATGTTCGCCTCGATCGGGATCACCAGGACCCAGAACCACCAGTACAGCCAGCCGATGGTGTAGCCGGCCCATTTGCCGATGGCGCGGTCGGCGTAGGTGGAGAAGGAGCCGGTGTCGGGCGACGCCACGGCCATCTCGGCCAGCATGCGCATGACGATCACCACCAGGGCGCCGGCCAGCATGTACGCGAGGATGGCCGCCGGCCCCGCCTCGGCGATGGCGCGGCCGGAGCCGACGAAGAGGCCGGCGCCGATCACCCCGGCGATGGACAGCATGGTCACATGCCGCGATTTCAACCCATGGCTCAGGTTGTTCTTGTTGAGCTGTTGCATGGTCTCACCTTGTAGAGCTGCGTCCCAGCGGCGGAAATGGCCCGGCCCGCCCGTGCGTGGGCACGGGCGGGTACGGGGTCCGTCTTTGTTCTCTTCGGCGCGGCCCCTCCAGGGAAAGGGGCCGCGGCGCACGCGCAAGCGCAATCAGGCCAGTTCGTCGAAGCACTCGCCGATGATGCCCAGGCCGCGCTGCAGGTCGGCGTCGCTGACTGTCAGCGGCACGAGGATGCGCAGGACGTTGTAGTAGGTGCCGCAGGACAGCAGCACCAGGCCCTTGTCGCGGGCCTTGGCGACGATCTTGGCGGTCAGCTCGGCGGCCGGGCTCTGGCCGTCGGCTTCGAACAGCTCCACCGCGACCATGGCGCCGAGGATGCGCACTTCGCCGATGCTGGCGTGGCGCTCGCCGATCTGGCGCAGGCCGGCGCCGAGGATCTCGCCCACGGCCTTGGCGCGCTCCAGCAGGTTCTCCTGCTCGAAGGCCTCGATCACCGCCAGGGCGGCGGCGCAGGAGACCGGGTTGCCGGCGTAGGTGCCGCCCAGGCCGCCCGGGGCCACCGCGTCCATCAGCTCAGCCTTGCCGGCCACGCCGGCCAGCGGGAAGCCGCCGGCGATGGACTTGGCGAAGGTGGTCAGGTCGGCGGCGACGCCCATCTGCTCCATGGCGAAGAAGGTGCCGGTGCGGCCGGCGCCGGTCTGCACTTCGTCGGCGATCAGCACGATGCCGTGCTCGTCGCACAGGGCGCGCAGGCGCTGCATGAAGTCCTTCGGCGCCGGGTTGAAGCCACCCTCGCCCTGCACCGGCTCGAGGATGATCGCGGCGATGTCGCGCGGCTGCGCGTCGTTCTTGAAGATGCGCTCGATGCTGGCGATGGCGTCGTCCACCGACACACCATGCAGCGCGTTCGGGTACTGGGCGCGGAACACGCCGCCGGGCATCAGCCCCAGGCCGGCGGCGTACGGCACCACCTTGCCGGTCAGCGCCAGGGTGTAGTGGGTGCGGCCGTGGTAGGCGCCGGTGAAGGCGATCACGCCGCTGCGGCCGGTGGCGGCGCGGGCGATCTTGATGGCGTTCTCCACCGCTTCGGCGCCGGTGGTCACCAGCAGGGTCTTCTTCTCGAAGTCGCCGGGGACCATGCCGTTGATCTTCTCGGCCAGGGCCACGTAGCCCTCGTAGCCGAACACGTGGAAGCAGGTGTGGGTCAGCCTGGCCATCTGCGCCTGCACGGCGGCCATCACCTTCGGGTGCAGGTGGCCGGTGTTGAGCACGGCGATGCCGCCGGCGAAGTCCAGGTACTCGCGGCCTTCCACGTCCCAGATGGTGGCGTTCTCGGCGCGCTCGGCGTAGATCTGGTGGATCTGGCCGACGCCGCGCGGGATGGCGGCCATGCGCCGTTGTTGCAGGCTCTGGTTGCTGTTCATGCTGTCTCCAGGTCAGGAATGGGGTGGATGGACGCGCGTTACACGCCGATGCACAGGTATTTGATTTCCAGGTAGTCCTCGATGCCGTACTTGGAGCCTTCGCGCCCCAGGCCCGAGGCCTTGATGCCGCCGAAGGGGGCGACCTCGTTGGAGATGATCCCGGTGTTGATGCCGACGATGCCGTACTCCAGCGCCTCGCCGACGCGGAACACGCGGCCCAGGTCGCGGGCGTAGAAGTAGGCGGCCAGGCCGTACTCGGTGTCGTTGGACAGCTCGATCACCTCGGCCTCGTCCTTGAAGCGGAACAGCGGCGCCAGCGGGCCGAAGGTCTCGTCCTTGGAAACCAGGGCGTTCTTCGGCACGTCGACCAGGATGGTCGGTTCGAAGAAGGTGCCGCCCAGGGCGTGGGGCTTGCCGCCGGCGACGACCCTGGCACCCTTGCTCACGGCATCGGCGATGTGCTCCTGGACCTTGGCCACCGCCTTGGCGTCGATCAGCGGGCCGGTGGTCACGCCGCTTTCCAGGCCGTTGCCGATGTTCAGCTTGGCGACGGCGGCCTTGAGCTTCTCGACGAAGGCGTCGTACACGCCGTCCTGCACGTACAGGCGGTTGGCGCACACGCAGGTCTGGCCGTTGTTGCGGTACTTGGAGACCAGCGCGCCTTCGACGGCGGCATCCAGGTCGGCATCGTCGAAGACGATGAAGGGCGCGTTACCACCCAGCTCCAGGGACACCTTCTTGATGTCCTTGGCGCATTCGGCCATCAGCTGGCGGCCGATTTCGGTCGAGCCGGTGAAGGTCAGCTTGCGCACGATCGGGTTGCCGGTCAGCTCGCCGCCGACTTCACCGGCGCTGCCGGTGACCACGCTGAACACACCTTTGGGGATGCCGGCGCGCTCGGCCAGCTCGGCCAGGGCCAGGGCGGAATACGGAGTCTGCGAAGCGGGCTTGAGCACCATGGTGCAACCGGCGGCCAGGGCCGGGCCGGCTTTACGAGTGATCATCGCGGAAGGGAAGTTCCACGGGGTGATGGCCGCGGTGACGCCGATCGGCTGCTTGATCACCATCAGGCGCTTGTCCGGCTGGTGGCCGGGGATCATGTCGCCGTAGACGCGCTTGGCTTCCTCGGCGAACCATTCGAGGAAGGAGGCGGCGTAGGCGATCTCGCCCTTGGCCTCGGCCAGCGGCTTGCCCTGCTCGATGGTCATCAGGCGGGCCAGGTCATCCTGGTTCTCGATCATCAGCTCGAACCAGCGGCGCAGGCGGTTGGCGCGGTCCTTGGCGGTCAGCGCGCGCCAGGCCGGCAGGGCGCGGTCGGCGGCCTCGATGGCGCGGCGGGTCTCGGCGGCGCCCATCTTCGGCACGCTGCCGATGGTTTCGTTGGTGGCCGGGTTGTTGACCTTCAGGGTCTGGCCGTTGTCGGCATCCACCCAGGAACCGTCGATATAGGCCTGCTGGCGGAACAGGCTGGAGTCTTTGAGTTGCACGCTGTCTTCCTCGTTATCGGTGGCGGGCGGCTCAGCCGGCGGCCCGCAGGTTGCTGTCCAGGGTGATGTCCGGGGTGGCGGCCTTGGCGAAGTTGCCGCCCTGCGCGGCGACCTGCTCGCGGACCTTCTCGACGATGTAGGCGCCGATCGGGATGGAAGAGGTGGCCGCCGGCGACGGCGCGTTGCAGACGTTGACGCTGCGCTTGGTATTCACGAAGAGGAAGTCGTCGATCAGCTTGCCGTCGCGCGACACCGCCTGGGCGCGCACGCCCGCCGGGTACTCGGTGAGGTCGGCCTTGACGATGCTCGGGCAGTACTTCTGCACTTCCTTCAGGTAGCCGCCCTTGAACAGCGAGTTCTTCATCTCGATCAGGCCCGGGCGCAGGTTCTTCGCCAGCACCTTGAGGATGCCCGGCGTGGTCAGGGTCTCGAACAGGTCGGAGAGGCTGATGTCGCGCTTGCGGTAACCCTCGCGCTTCATCGCCAGCACGGCGTTGGGGCCGACGGTGACGGTGCCGTCGATCATCCGCGTCAGGTGCACGCCGAGGAACGGCATGGACGGATCGGGGATCGGGTAGATCAGGTGGTTGACGATCTGGTTGTGCTGCCTGGGCAGCAGGTAGTACTCGCCACGGAACGGGCAGATGATGAACTCCGGCTGCAGGCCGAGCATGCGCACGATGCGGTCGGCCGTCAGGCCCGAGCAGGTGACCAGGTAGCGGCCACGGAACTCGTTGTCGGTGGTGCGCACCACCACCTCGTCGGCGCGCTCGTCCAGCGCCGTCACCTCGGCGTCGTAGCGGATCTCGCCACCGGCGGCCTGGAACTCGCGGCCCATGGCGGCGGTGACTTCGGCGTAGCTGACGATGCCGCTGGAGGGCACGAAGATGCCGCCCATGCCGACGATGTTCGGCTCGCGCTCGCGCAGCTCGCCGGCGCTCAGCCAGTGGCGCTCCAGGCCGTTGGCGGCGGTGCGTTCCCAGAGCGCCTTCATGCGCTCCATCTCCAGCTCGTTGGTGGCCACCAGCAGCTTGCCGCATTCGTCGTAGCGGATGCCGTGCTTGTCGCAGAAGGCCTTGGTGGCCTTGTTGCCGGCCAGGCAGAACTTCGCCTTGAGGCTGCCGGGGGTGTAGTAGACGCCGGCGTGGATCACGCCGCTGTTGTGCCCGGTCTGGTGGCGCGCCGGGCCGGCTTCCTTCTCCAGCAGGAGGATCTTCGCGTCCGGGTAGACCTGGGTGAGTTGCATCGCGGTGGACATGCCGACGATGCCGCCGCCGATGATGATGAAATCGTACACAGCCATTACCTCGCGCACTGGCTCAGCTGAAAAAACTCCACAGGAGGGGCCGGCGGCGGAGGTCGTGCGCGGACGCTTCGCCAGCCGGCCCTCCCCTGTGGAAAGGGTGACGCGTTGGGGATTACTGGCCGCGCTGGTACAGCGGTTTCTGGTAGGCGATGTAGCCGCGCTGGCGCATCAGCTCGCGGCGCAGGCCCTCGTGCGGGGTGAAGCGGTCGCGGCCGTGCAGCCAGAACAGGTTGTTGATCAGCAGGAAGCAGCCCTGGGGCACCGGCACCGAGAGCTTGGCCGGGCTGGTCTCCAGGGAGTCGGACAGGGCGTTCAGCCAGATGCCCTCCTCGAAGTCCTTCGGCTGCACGAACTGGTCGATGTAGCGCATGGTCGGGCGGCCTTCGGCGTCGCAGTCGAACACCGCGTGGAACACGTCCTCGCTGACCTTCTTGCTCGGCGGCGCGGTCCAGCGCATCTCGCGGCGGGCCAGCGGGTGGCGGTAGAACTCGTCCAGCTCGGCCCAGTCGTCCAGGTGCAGCAGCAGGGAGTTGCCGCCTTCCATGTTCTTTTCTTCGATCTTCATCATCAGCACGTAATCGGTGATCTGATTCACGAAGGTGCCGTCGTTGTGCAGCTCCATCACGCGGTGCGGCTGGCGCAGGTAGCTGTCGGAGTTGTCGCTGTTGACCACCACGAAGCGGGCGTAGAACTGGCCGCTCATGGCGTCGTAGTTGGAGCGGCCGACCAGGTGCGCCACGGCGGTGGAGAACTTGACCATGTCCTCGGCCTGGGCCACGTCGTCCAGGCCCAGGGGCTTGACCAGCATGCCGCCGGTGGCGCGGTCGAGGATGCTGTTCAGCAGCACCGGGCGCAGGGTGCCTTCGCACAGCTCGTCGAGAATCTGGGCGACGCGGAAGCGCAGGAACGACTTGTACTCCAGGGCCTGTACCGGCCACTGCGCCACCGCCTCGACGAAGGCCTGCACGGTCTCGCGGGCGAAGGTCAGCTCGAGCAGACGCGGCGACTGCGCCGAAGGCGCTACCGAGTAGCCGCGGGTCTCCAGCGGCAGGGGCATGGCGAGGTCCTGGATGGAGGTGAAGGCGTTCATGGCGGTGTCCTGGCAATGATGGGTTGGCGCCGTCCGGCAATGACCTGGATCAGGCGGGCAGGAGAAAAATATCGCCACAAACTAAAAATGTCTACATTTTTATTTTTCAGCGACAAACACTCGCCTTGTCTATTGTTTTTCGTCCATACGACATTTGGGTATGATCCAGCGCAAATCCCCACAGGAGCTGGATTTGGAAGCGATCGCCCCCCGACAGAACTCCGCCGTCAGCGGTTACGAGTGGCTCAAGAAGGACATCATCCGCGGCGTCTTCAAACCGGGCGAGAAGCTGCTGATGAGCACCCTGAAGGAGCGCTACGACCTGGGCGTGGGCCCGCTGCGCGAGGCCCTGTCGCAACTGGTGGCCGAGCACCTGGTGGTCGCCATCAGCCAGAAGGGCTACCGCGTCGCGCCCATGTCGCTGGAGGAGATGAAGGACATCTACGACGCCCGCGCCAACCTGGAGGCGATGATCGTCGGCCTGGCCATCCAGCGCGGCGACGACGCCTGGGAAGCGCAGGTGCTGGCGCATTCGCACACCCTGGCCAAGGTGGTGGAGGTGAAGACCCGCGAGCAGCGCCTGGACGTCTGGGACGAGCGGCACAAGGCCTTCCACACGGCCATCGCCCAGGGCTGCGGCTCCAAGCACCTGCTGCAGGCGCGCACCTACCTGTTCGACCAGGCCGAGCGCTACCGCCACCTGTGGCTGACGCACACGGTGTTCTCGGAGGAAGCCCTGGAGCTCAAGCGCCAGGAACACGCCGCGCTGGTCGAGGCGATCCTCGCCCGCGACGCCGCGCGCGCCAGCGAGATGATGCGCAACCACCTGATGACGCCGGTGCCGATCATCGCGCAGATCATGCGCAACGGCGGCCTGGGCGAAGCCGCCCGCTGACGCCGGGCGTCGGCCGGCGCCACCCGCCGCGGCCGCCGCGCTAGACTGGAACGACGCCCCGCCGAGGGGCCGCCCGCCCCGGGCCGGCAATGACGCGCGAACCGCGGCTGCCGGCACGCGCCCGTCCCGGGCCGGCGCCTGCCCTGCCCCGTCGTTCGCCTCGCGTACGGAGAACCGGCACCTCCCGCCATCCACCCGGAGCCCCCGCCGCCGCGCGGGCGCCCGACAGCGGAGGAGCTACCATGGACGAAGCCAAACTCAACGACTTCATGGGCCGCCTGGTCGCCGACATGGGCGGCGCGGCCATGCTGGCGAACGTCATCCTCGGCGACGAACTGGGCCTGTACCGGGCCATGGCCGACAACCAGCCGGTAAGCCCGCAGGCCCTGGCCGAACGCACCGGCTGCAACCCGCGGCTGCTGCGCGAATGGCTCAGCGCCCAGGCCGCCGCCGGCTACCTGGAACACGAAGGCGGCAACTTCCGCCTGCCCGAGGAACAGGCCATGGCCCTGGCCGTCGAGGACTCGCCGGTGTACGTGGCCGGCGGCGCCGGCGTGCTGGCCTCGCTGTACCAGGACAAGGACAAGCTGGTGGCCGCCATGCGCGGCGACGGCGCCCTGCCCTGGGGCGACCACCACCCCTGCCTGTTCCGCGGCACCGAACGCTTCTTCCGCCCCGGCTACCGCGCGCATCTTGTAGAGGAGTGGCTGCCGGCGCTGGACGAGGTGGTGGCCAAGCTGCAGCGCGGCGCCCAGGTGGCCGACATCGGCTGCGGCCACGGCGCCTCCACGGTGATCATGGCCCAGGCCTTCCCGGCCTCGCGCTTCGCCGGCTTCGACTACCACGCCCCCTCGGTGGAAACCGCCAGCCAGCGCGCCCGCGAGGCCGGCGTCGAGGACCGGGTGAGCTTCGCCAGGGCCAGCGCCAAGGACTACCTGGGCGAGTACGACCTGATCTGCTATTTCGACTGCCTGCACGACATGGGCGACCCGGTGGGCGCCGCCCGCCACGCCCTGCGCCACCTGGCGCCGGACGGCACGGTGCTGCTGGTGGAGCCCTACGCTGGCGACCGCCTGGAGGACAACCTGACGCCCATCGGCAAGCTGTTCTACGCCGCCTCGACCTTCATCTGCACGCCCAACTCGCTGTCCCAGGAAGTGGGCCTGGGCCTGGGCGCCCAGGCCGGCGAGGCAAGGCTGCGCGCGGTGTTCGAGGAAGCCGGGTTCACCCGCTTCCGCCGGGCGGCGGAAACGCCGTTCAACCTGATCCTCGAAGCGCGGCCATGAGGGGTCGGTCGTAGGAACAACTGCCTTGCAGGCCGCGCCGGGCTGCTCGCTCCTACGAGAAGCCGTGCCCGCCGGTACGTTCGGCTATCGCGGATAAGATCCGCTCCTACGCCATTCCCGGCACCGTGCCTCCTGTAGGAGCGGGCCCTGCCCGCGAATCGCGCGCAGGGCGCGCTCCTACATGGGAATGGCGCAGGTGGAATTGCGTAGGGCGAATAACCGTTCGCGGTTATCCGCCGTTGGCCGAAACACCGCTGCCCGACGACAACGGCGGATAACGCCATAGGCGTTATGCGCCCTACGGGTTGGAATGGCGTGGGTGGGTGCCACTCAGGCCCGGAAATGGCTCGGCGGCTGGCCGCTCCAGCGCTGGAAGGCGTGGCGCAGGCTGGCGGTTTCGCTGAAGCCGAGTTCCTCGGCGATGCGGTAGATGGGCATGTCGCCGTCCTGCAGCAGCTCCTTGGCGCGGGCGAAGCGCAGTTCGTCGAGCAGTTGCTGGTAGCTGGTCTGCTGTTGCTGCAGGTGGCGGCGCAGGCTGCGCGAGGAGCAGTTCAGGCGCCGCGCCAGTTCCTCCAGGCCCGGCGGCGACTGCAGGCGCTCGCCGAGGATGCCGCGGACCTTGTCCAGCCAGGCGCGGCGGGCGGCCAGGTCGACGTTCTGGCGGCGGCACTGTTCGAGCATCTCGCGGTGCGTCACCGGGTCGGCCAGCGGCAGGCGGCGCTCCAGCCAGGCGGCGGGGAAACCGAGGGCGCTGCGCGAGGCGCCGAAGCGCAGGTCGCAGGCGAAGCCCTCGGCGTAGGCGGCCTCGCGCTCGGGCGGGCCGGCATAGTCGAACTCGGCGCACAGCAGTTCCAGCGGCTGGCCCAGCAGGTCGCCGCAGGTGACCTTCATCGACCCCAGGCACAGCTCGGTGTTGAACGGCCGCAGGGCCTCGTCCTCGCTGTAGCCGGTGGCCACCAGCCAGGCCACCTCGCCCTCCACCTGCAGCGACAGGTGGAAGTAGGTGCCCAGCAGCACCGGGTAGCTCAGGCCGATGCGCAGGGCCTCGCCCAGGGTCGGCGCCGAGAGCAGCGCGTAGCCCAGCAGGCCGTAGGCGGAAATCCGCGTGCGCAGGCCCAGGCGCAGGCCCAGGGCGGGCTCGGCGGCCAGGCGCTCGGCGTTGGCGAACACCTGCTGCTCCTGCCAGGGGCTGACCAGCCGGCGCAGGTCCACCAGGTCGTCGGCGGTGATGCCGCTGCCTTCGAGGATGCTATCGCGCCCATGGCCTTCGGCTTCCAGCAGGGAAACCGTCAGCGTGGTCATGTGCAGGGAGTTGAGCCAGGTGTTGCGGGAGAAGGTTGCGATCATGTCTTGCCCATCGGTGCGCTGCGCCGTGCCCGCGATGTTACCGTCGCGGGCACGGGATTTGGCAAGGCAAAGGCGGCAATTGTAGGAGCGGGCCCTGCCCGCGATTCGCGCGCAGGGCGCGCTCCTACAGGGGAGCGCGATGGTTGGCGCAGCTCAGTGGGCTCAACCACGCGAAAGGAAGCGCATCCCCTCTTCCAGCCCGCGCAGGGTCAGCGGGTACATCTGGTCCTTCACCAGTTCGCGCACCAGGTTGGTGGAGGCGGTGTAGTTCCAGGTGTCCTTCGGGTAGGGGTTGATCCAGATGAGCTTCTTGTACTTCTCCATGAAGCGCTGCATCCACACGTAGCCGGCTTCCTCGTTCCAGTGCTCGACGCTGCCGCCGGCCTGGGTGATCTCGTAGGGCGCCATGGCCGCGTCGCCGACGAACACCACCTTGTAGTCCGCCCCGTACTTGTGCAGCAGGTCGAAGGTGGCGGTACGCTCGTTGGTGCGGCGCAGGTTGTTCTTCCACACCGATTCGTAGATGAAGTTGTGGAAGTAGAAATACTCCAGGTGCTTGAACTCGGTCTTGCAAGCCGAGAACAGCTCCTCGCAGACCTTCACGTGGGCGTCCATCGAGCCGCCGATGTCCAGCAGCAGCAGGAGCTTCACGGTGTTGCGCCGCTCCGGGCGCATCTGGATGTTCAGCAGCCCGGCGTCCTTCGCCGTGTGGTCGATGGTGCCGTCGATGTCCAGCTCTTCCGCCGCGCCCTCGCGGGCGAACTTGCGCAGGCGGCGCAGGGCGATCTTGATGTTGCGGGTGCCCAGCTCGACCTGGTCGTCGAGGTTCTTGTACTCGCGCTGGTCCCACACCTTGGCCGCCTTGCCCTGGCGCTTGCCGGCATCGCCGACGCGAATGCCCTCGGGGTTGAAACCGCCGGAGCCGAACGGGCTGGTGCCGCCGGTGCCGATCCACTTGTTGCCGCCGGCGTGGCGTTCCTTCTGCTCCTCGAGACGCTTCTTGAACTCCTCGATGAGCTTGTCCAGGCCGCCCAGGGACTGGATCTGCGCGCGCTCCTCGTCGGTCAGCAGGCGCTCGAACTCCTTGCGCAGCCATTCCTCGGGAATCAGCGCCTTGAGGTGGTCGTCAAGCTTCTCCAGGCCCTTGAAGTAGGCGCCGAAGGCCCGGTCGAACTTATCGAAATGGCGCTCGTCCTTCACCATGATGGTACGGGCGAGGTAGTAGAACTCGTCCATGTCGGCGAACACCACGCGGTGCTGGAGCGCATCGATCAGGTCCAGCAGCTCGCGCACCGACACCGGCACCTTGGCCGCGCGCATTTCGTTGAACAGGTTGAGCAGCATGGCTGCACCCTCTCATGAAGCATTGCTCTTGTAGGAGCGAGCTTGCTCGCGAACCCTGCGACCCCGCAAAGAGCTTCGCGAGCCAGCTCGCGCCTACGAAGAGCCGGTCAAATTCAGCGCGAAGCGCGGCGGCTCATGAAGGCGAGACGTTCCAGCAGCTGCACGTCCTGCTCGTTTTTCACCAGGGCCCCGGCCAGCGGCGGGATGGCCTTGGTCGGGTCGCGCTCGCGCAGCACCGCCTCGCCGATGTCGTCGGCCATCAGCAGCTTCAGCCAGTCCACCAGTTCGCTGGTGGAGGGCTTCTTCTTCAGGCCCGGCACCTTGCGCACGTCGAAGAAGATGTCCAGCGCCTCGCTGACCAGCGAGGCCTTGATGCCCGGGTAGTGCACGTCGACGATCTTCTGCAGCGTCTCGCGGTCGGGGAAGGCGATGTAGTGGAAGAAGCAGCGGCGCAGGAAGGCGTCGGGCAGCTCCTTCTCGTTGTTCGAGGTGATGATGATGATCGGGCGCTGCCTGGCCTTGATGGTCTCGTTGGTCTCGTAGACGTAGAACTCCATCTTGTCGAGTTCCTGCAGCAGGTCGTTGGGGAACTCGATGTCGGCCTTGTCGATCTCGTCGATCAGCAGGATGACGCGCTCGTCGGCCTCGAAGGCCTCCCAGAGCTTGCCCTTCTTGATGTAGTTGCGCACGTCGTGGACCTTGTCCACGCCCAGCTGCGAGTCGCGCAGGCGGCTCACCGCGTCGTACTCGTAGAGGCCCTGGTGGGCCTTGGTGGTGGACTTGATGTGCCAGGTGATCAGCTTGGCGCCGAAGGCTTCGGCCAGCTGCTCGGCGAGCATGGTCTTGCCGGTGCCCGGCTCGCCCTTCACCAGCAGCGGGCGCTGCAGGGTGATGGAGGCGTTGACCGCCAGCTTGAGGTCGTCGGTGGCGACGTAGGACTGGGTGCCTTCGAACTTCATCGGGGAATCCTCGAACGGTATCGGCCGGGCCGCGGCCCGGGCTGCGGGAACAGGGGGGACAGACTGCGACTATACCGCGCAGTTCGGGCGACTGTGAACGCAGGCATGGCATTCAGTCACTGAATGCACGGCCGCCAATCCATTCGTCGAACGCCGTCGGCGCCGCTCCACCCTCGCATCCCGCCGCCGTCGCGGGACCGATCTTTCCGCCGGTTTCACGGCTTTACGGCCAGGGCGCCGGGGAATAGGCTGGTGGGTCAGCATCGATCCACAAGGACACCCATCATGAGCCGCATCTTCGCAGACAACGCGCAGTCCATCGGCAACACGCCGCTGGTCCAGATCAACCGCCTGGCCCCGCGCGGCGTCACCATCCTGGCCAAGATCGAGGGCCGCAACCCCGGCTACTCGGTGAAGTGCCGCATCGGCGCCAGCATGATCTGGGATGCCGAGTCCAGCGGCCGGCTGAAACCGGGCATGACCATCGTCGAGCCGACCTCCGGCAACACCGGCATCGGCCTGGCCTTCGTCGCCGCCGCGCGCGGCTACAGGCTGGTGCTGACCATGCCCGCCTCCATGAGCCTGGAGCGGCGCAAGGTGCTCAAGGCCCTGGGCGCCGAGCTGGTCCTCACCGAGCCGGCCAAGGGCATGAAGGGCGCCATCGCCAAGGCCGAGGAGCTGGTGGCCGGGAACCCCGGGCAGTACTTCATGCCGGCGCAGTTCGACAACCCGGCCAACCCGGCGATCCACGAGAAGACCACCGGCCCGGAGATCTGGAACGACACCGACGGCGCGGTGGACGTGCTGGTGGCCGGCGTCGGCACCGGCGGCACCCTCACCGGCGTGTCGCGCTTCATCAAGAACACCAGGGGCAAGCCGATCCTCTCGGTGGCGGTGGAGCCGACCAGCTCGCCGGTGATCAGCCAGACCCTCGCCGGCGAGGAGGTCAAGCCCTCGCCGCACAAGATCCAGGGCATCGGCGCCGGCTTCGTGCCGAAGAACCTAGACCTGGCCATGGTCGACCGCGTCGAGCTGGTCGGCGACGACGAGGCCCGCAGCATGGCCCAGCGCCTGATGCACGAGGAAGGCATCCTCTGCGGCATCTCCTGCGGCGCCGCCATGGCCGCCGCCGTGCGCCTGGCCGAGGAGCCGTCGATGCAGGGCAAGACCATCGTGGTCATCCTGCCCGACTCGGCCGAGCGCTACCTGTCGAGCATGCTCTTCGAGGGCGTGTTCGAAGAACAGGAAATGGTCCAGTAGGCCCTGCGCGCCGCCCCGCCGCGGGGCGGCGCCCCGCCCCGCGGCCCTTTGCCACTGTCTGCGGACCCGCGGGCAACCGCGCCCCCTCCACATCCTCCGGCAATCCGGTTATTCCTTGAGCAGCCGTGGCCCAACCCCGGCCGCGCCACTACCGCTTGCCGTCAGGAAACAACAATGAAAACGACCGCACCGCTGTCCAGTGCCCTCGCGCTTTCCCTCACCCTGGGCGCCGCCGGCGCACAGGCCGAGACCCTGAAGATCTACAACTGGTCCGACTACATCGCCCCGGACACCGTCGCCACCTTCGGCAAGGAAACCGGCATCCAGACCACCTACGACGTCTACGACAGCAACGAGACGCTGGATGGCAAGCTGATGACCGGCAAGTCCGGCTACGACATCGTGGTGCCGTCCAACCACTTCATGGCCAAGCAGATCCAGGCCGGCGCGCTGAAGAAGCTGGACAAGAGCCAGCTACCCAACTGGAAGAACCTCAACCCGGTGCTGATGAAGGCCCTGGAGGTCAACGACCCGGGCAACCAATACGGCTTCCCCTACCTGTGGGGCACCACCGGCATCGGCTACAACCCGGCCAAGGTCAGGGAAGTGCTGGGCACCGACGCACCGGTCGACTCCTGGGACCTGTTCTTCAAGCCCGAGTACATGCAGAAGCTGGCCAAGTGCGGCGTCGCCGTGCTGGACAACGGCCCCGAGCTGCTGCCCATCGCCCTGAACTACCTGGGCCTGCCGCACCACAGCCAGAACGCCGAGGACTACAAGAAGGCCGAGGCGGCGCTGCTGAAGGTGCGCCCCTACATCGCCTACTTCCACTCCTCGAAGTACGTCAGCGACCTGGCCAACGGCAACATCTGCGTGGCCGTCGGCTTTTCCGGCGACATCCTGCAGGCCGCCACCCGCGCCAGGGAAGCCAACAACGGCATCGAGATCCACTACTCCACGCCCAAGGAAGGCTCGCCGCTGTGGTTCGACATGGTCGCCATGCCGGCCGACGCGCCCGACGAGAAGGCCGCCTACGCCTTCATGAACTACCTGCTGCGCCCCGACGTCATGGCCGGCATCAGCAACTACGTGCACTACGCCAACGGCAACCTGGCCGCCGAGCCGCTGGTGGACGCGGCGATCAAGGCCGACCCGGCGATCTACCCGCCGCAGGACAAGATGGCCAAGCTGTTCGCCCTGCAGTCCATGCCGATGAAGATCGACCGCCTGCGCACCCGCATCTGGACCAACGTCAAGACCGGCAAGTAAGGCCCCACGGGCTCCCGCCGCGGCGGGGGCCCGTTGCCTGGCGAATCGTCGCCGGGCTCGCGCGCCTGGCGCGAAACTCTCGTTCCCCCTCGCCTTCGCCCACAGGCGCCGCTATAGTCTGCCTCGACGCCACCACCACCCAGAGCCCGGCCATGCCCCTCTCCCACGCGAACCTCGCCCTCTCCATCGCCGCCCGCGGCGAGGCCGGTGCGCGCCCGCGTGGTGCCGTCGCCCTCCTGTCGCCTCCCGTCGTCGCTGCTGTCGCAGCGCCTCCGCCCCCGTGCGTAGCGGCCTGCCCGCCGCCGGGCGCCAGCGCTTTCTGACAGCGCCCCAGCGCCTTTCCTGAACGCATCGCCGCCGCGCCCGCGCGCCGCGGACTGCATCCGGCCGCCTGCCCGCCAGCCGGCCACCGCTTGCAAGACAGGTGACGACATGTCCCGAATCAACGCTTCCACCCTGGTCGGCGTGACCAGCTCCAGCCTCTTCGTGCTGCTCTGGAGCAGCGCCGCCATCGCCTCCAAGTGGGGCCTGGCCCATGCCTCGCCGCTGGCCTTCCTCATCGGCCGCTTCGCCATCGCCCTGGCCGCCCTGCTGGCCCTCGGCCCGCTGCTCGGCCTGCGCCTGCCGCGGCAGCCGCGCGAGCGCCGCCGCGCCCTGCTCACCGGCCTGGTGCTGCTGGGCTTCTACCCGATCTTCTACGTCTGGGCCCTGCAACTGCAGGTCACCCCGGGGATGATCGCCACCCTGCTCGGCGTGCAGCCGATCCTCACCGGCCTGCTCACCGAACGGCGCTTCGGCGCCACCCGCCTGGCCGGGCTGCTGCTCGGCCTGGGCGGGCTGGTACTGGTGGTCTGGCAAGGCATGGGCCTCGCCGGCCTGTCCGTCGCCGGCCTGGGCTGCGCGCTGCTGGCGCTGCTGGGCATCACCCTCGGCACCCTCCTGCAGAAGGGCCTGAGCGAAAGCCCGCTGGGCAGCCTGCCGCTGCAGTACGTGGCCGGCCTCGCGCTGTGCCTGGTGCTGCTGCCGACGCAGCCGCTGCACTTCGACTGCAGCCTGGAGCTGATCGCCAGCCTGCTGTGGATGGGCCTGCTGATCTCGGTGGGCGCCACCCTGCTGCTCTACCGGCTGATCGCGCGCGGCAACCTGGTGCAGGTCACCAGCCTGTTCTACCTGGTGCCGGCGGTGACCGCGCTGCTGGACTACCTGGCCTTCGGCAACCGCCTGGGCGCCCTCAGCCTGCTGGGCATGGGGCTGATCGTGCTCGGCCTGCTGCTGGTGTTCCGCCCACGGCCGGAGCGCGCCGAGGCACTGGCCGAGCGACGCTGAACGGACGGGGGCGGCAGCGCCCCCGTTTCCCCGACCGCCCGGTCACCCACGGCGCTTTCGCCGCCCACGGAGTCTGGCTAAGCTCGCTGCACAGGACACGCACGAGAGGCGCGCCATGCTCCACGCCCAGATCGCCCAGACCATCCTCGACGGCTTCGACGTCTACCGCGAGCGCTTCAAGCAGATCACCGACGGCGCCCAGGAGCGCTTCGAGCGGGCGCAGTGGCAGGAAATCCAGCGCACCTCCGCCGAGCGCATCAACCTCTACGAGGAAAAGGTCGGCGAGACCGTGGCCCGCGTCACCGCCGACTTCGACCCGGGGGCATTGCTGGACGTGGAGCGCTGGCCGCTGATCAAGAGCGCCTACATCGGCCTGATCGACCCGCGCAACGACGACGAGCTGGCGGAAACCTGGTTCAACTCGATCTTCTGCGGGCTGTTCAGCCACGACAACATCAGCGACGGCACCATGTTCGTGCACACCACGCGGCCGTCGCTGCGCGCCCACGCCCGCGACCCGCACACCCGCCTCTACCGGCCCCAGGGCCACCTGCGGCGGGCGCTGCAGCAGGTTTTCGCCGACTACCGCTTCCAGGTGCCCTACGAGGACGCCGAAGGCGACCTGGCGCGCCTGGACGCCCTGCTGCACAGCAACCTGCCCGACTGGGTGTGCAAGGACCCGGACCTGGCCCTGGAGCTGATCGGCTCGGTGTTCTACCGCAACAAGGGCGCCTACCTGGTGGGCCGCCTGTACACCCCCGACGAGCAGTGGCCGCTGGTGTTCCCGCTGATCCACCGCGAAGGCCAGGGCATCCGCTTCGACACCGTGATCACCGACGAGGCGGAGGTGTCGATCATCTTCTCCTTCACCCGCTCCTACTTCATGGTCGACGTGCCGGTGCCGGCGGAGCTGGTGGCCTTCCTCAAGCGCCTGCTGCCGGGCAAGCACATCGCCGAGCTGTACACCTCCATCGGCTTCTACAAGCAGGGCAAGAGCGAGTTCTACCGCGCCCTGATCAACCACCTGGCGACCACCGACGACCGCTTCGTCATGGCCCCCGGGGTGCGCGGCATGGTGATGAGCGTGTTCACCCTGCCCGGCTTCAACACCGTGTTCAAGATCATCAAGGACAACTTCAACCCGGCCAAGACCGTCGACCACGCCACCGTGGTGCAGAAATACCAGCTGGTGAAGAACCACGACCGCGTCGGCCGCCTGGCCGACACCCAGCAGTTCGCCGACTTCCGCTTCCCGGTGGGCAAGTTCGACCCCGAGTGCCTGGCCGAGCTGCTGGAGGTGGCGCCCTCCACCGTGGTGCTGGAGGGCGACGTGGTGCTGATCCGCCACTGCTGGACCGAACGCCGCATGACCCCGCTCAACCTCTACCTGGAGCACGCCACCGAGGCCCAGGTGCACGAGGCGCTGTACGACTACGGCCTGGCCATCAAGCAGCTGGCGGCGGCGAACATCTTCCCCGGCGACATGCTGCTGAAGAACTTCGGCGTCACCCGCCACGGCCGCGTGGTGTTCTACGACTACGACGAGATCAGCTACCTCACCGAGGTGAACTTCCGCCACATCCCGCCGCCGCGCTACGAGGAGGACGAGATGTCGTCCGAGCCCTGGTACTCGGTGGGGCCGATGGACGTGTTCCCCGAGGAGTTCCCGCGCTTCCTGTTCGTCGACCTGAAGCTGCGCCGGCTGTTCGCCAAGCTGCACGGCGACCTCTACGACGCCGACTACTGGAAGGGCCTGCAGGCGCAGATACGGGCGGGCAAGGTGATAGACGTGTTCCCCTACCGGCGCAACGAGTTGCCGGAGAAGGCGCTGGCGGAGTAGGCGCTTGTTTTTGCGAATGGGGTTTCCCGGTGACTATGGTGTTTCGGGTGAACTCCGTTCCCTCTCCCTAACCCTCTCCCTGAAGGGAGAGGGGACCGTTAGGTGAATGTGGATATTTCGGCGTCAGCCGGAAATGACGTTTCAGGTTGAAACCATTGCTATCCACCGGCACGGACAAGCCCCCTCTCCCGCTTGCGGGAGAGGGCTGGGAAGAGGGAGCGTGGCCCAGCCCCGAACCGACGCAACCGGCAAACCCCATTCGCGAGCAATCTCGCCCCCCACGAAACCCGCCTCACCCCCGAAACGCCTGCCGATAGGCGCTTGGCGACACCCCCAGCGCCGCGCTGAAATGCTGGCGCAACGAAGCCACCGAGCCGAAGCCCGCCAGGCACGCCACCTCCGGGATCGGTTGCTCGGTGGATTCCAGCAGCCGCTGCGCCAGGGCCAGGCGTTCGCCGCGCAGCCAGTCGCCCAGGGTGCTGCCGGTAAGCTGGCGGAAGTGCCGGCTGAAGCTGCGCCGGCTCATCAGCGCGCGCTCGGCCAGGCTGTCCAGGTCGTGGGGCTGGTCCAGGCGCTCGCGCACCCAGTCGAGCAGGCCGGACAGGCGGTTGTCCCGCGCGGTGGCCGGCAGCGGCTGCTCGATGAACTGCGCCTGGCCGCCCTGGCGGTGCGGCGCCACCACCAGGCGGCGGGCCTGCTGGTTGCTCAGGCCGGCGCCGCAGCGCTGGCGCAGCAGGTGCAGGCAGCAGTCGATGCCGGCCACGGTGCCGGCGGAGGTGAGGATCGGGCCATCGTCGACGTAGAGCACGTCCGGCTGCACCTGCACCCGCGGATAGTGCCGGGCGAAGAATTCCGCCCACAACCAGTGGGTGGTGGCGCGGCGCCCGTCGAGCAGGCCGGCCTCGGCCAGGACGAAGGCGCCCAGGCACAGGCCCACCAGCTGCGCGCCGCGGGCCTCGGCGGCCACCAGGGCATCGAGCAGGGCCGGCGGCGCCGGCTCCGCGGGGTCGCGCCAGCTCGGCACTATCAGGGTGTCGGCGCCCGCCAGCGCCTCCAGACCGTGGCGCGTGTCGATGGCGAAGCCGGCCGTGGTGTTCAGCGGCCCCGGCTCGGCGGCGCAGACCTGCAGTTCGAAGCGCATGCGCGCCCCGCCCGGGTCGCCCTCGCCGAACACCAGGCAGGGCACCGAGAGGTGGAAGGGGCTGATCTGGTCGAAGGCCACCACGGCCACGCGGTGGGTTTGCATGGGCATCCTCCGGGCAAGGGTTTGGCCCGATTCTAGCGAAAGCTGTCTTGCGGGCCACTCACGCCGACCGCCGGCCCCTGCGCAGAATGGTCCCATCCCCACTCCAGCGGAGACACCCAGCATGAGCAACGCCCCGAAACGCGCCCTGATCGTCGTCGACGTGCAGAACGAGTACTTCAGCGGCAACCTGCGCATCGAATACCCGCCGGTCGGCGGCTCGCTGCCGAACATCCTGCGCGCCATGGACGCCGCCCACGCCGCCGGCATCCCGGTGGTGGTGGTGCGCCACCAGGCCCCGGCCGGCGCGCCCATCTTCGCCCCCGGCAGCCACGGCGTGGAACTGCACCCGCAGGTGGCCGAGCGTCCCCGCGACCTGCTGCTGGACAAGAGCAAGGCCAGCGCCCTCAGCGGCACCGGGCTGGGCGACTGGCTGCGCGAGCGCGGCGTCGACACCCTGACGATCGTCGGCTACATGACGCACAACTGCGACGACTCCACCGCCCGCCAAGCCGCCCACGAAGGCTGGCAGGTGGAATTCCTCGACGACGCCAGCGGCTCGCTGCCCTACGCCAACAGCGCGGGCGCGGCCAGCGCCGAGGAAATCCACCGGGTGTTCAGCGTGGTGCTGCAGTCGTCCTTCGCCGCCGTGGGCAGCACGGCGCAATGGCTGGCGGCCGTGGAAAGCGGCAAGGCCCTGGAGCGCGACAACATCTACGCCTCCAACCAACGGGCCCTCGCGGCGCGGGGTTGAGAAGACACACCCTGTAGGAGCGAGCTTGCTCGCGAACCGTATTGGCACCGTTTCCGCAGGGAAACAGGTTCGCGAGCAAGCTCGCTCCTACGAAGAGCTCTTGCCGGTGCGTAGGAATAACCGTTCGCGGTTATCCGCCGCCTGACCGCACTCCCCGTCCCGCACGGCGTTCAACTCCAATGCCGGCGCGCCACATTGCGGTTGTCACCCAGCCCCGCCAGGGCCCCGACCGAAACGATCAGCAGCTCGACGATCCAGGCCAGCAGCAAGCCGCCGCCCAGGGCCCAGCCGATGGCTTCCGGCGCCAGCACCACCTGGTAGCTGTAGCCGTCCAGGGTTTCCCGCAGCAGCTCGCGGTTGGGCGCGCTCAGCAGGTGCCAGGCGCGGGCGTACCAGGGGCCCTGCAGGGCCTGCCATTCGTTGTCGAACAGCTTGGCGCGGCGCAGCAGGCGCTCGACGTTGTCGCCGTCGCGCTGGAACACCGGGTCCGGGCTGCCGCGGTAGTGCGCCACCAGGGCGTCGAGGTCGCCCTGGAAGTACTGGCCGGCGGTGTTGCGGTAGCCCTCCAGGGCCTGCAGCGCCTCCTGGCGGTGGGCGTCGACGCGGATCGAATAGTCCTTGATGAAGCCCGGCACCTGCACCCCGACCAGCAGGCCGAGGGCGAAAAGCACCAGGCGGATGTAGCTGCGCAACATGGGGGTCCCCCTCTCAGACGCGGCCCTGGTCGAGAATCTCGCCACGCCACCAGAGCATCCACTCGCCGCTCTGCTGCACCGACCAGTGCTCGTTGTCGGTCAGCGGCTCGGTGGCGATCACCGTGACCACGTCGTTGGGCGTGGTCTCGGACTGGAAGTCCACGGTCAGGTCGGCGTCCTTCAGCCGCGCCGGGCCGAAGGGCGCGCGGCGGGTAATGTACGCCAGCTTGCTGGAACAGAAGGTGAACAACCAGTCACCGTCGCTCAGCAGGCAGTTGAACACGCCCTTCTGCCGGTACTCGGCGCAGGCGGACACCAGGGTCGGCAGCAGCACCTCCACCGGCACCGGCTCGGGGAAGGCCCGGCGCACGCGGTTGAGCAGGTCGCAGAAGGCCGCCTCGCTGTCGGTGTCGCCCACCGGCCGGTACACCCCCGGCGGCGGTGCGAAGTCGGCCAGTTGGCCGTTGTGCGCGAAGGTCCAGTAGCGCCCGCCCAGCTCGCGCACGAAGGGGTGGGTGTTGGACAGGCAGACCTTGCCGACGTTGGCCTGGCGGATGTGGCCGATCACCGTCTCGCTCTTGATCGGGTAGCGCTGCACCAGGCGCGCCACCTCCGAGTCGACGCTGGCGCTCGGGTCCTGGAACAGGCGCACGCCGCGCCCCTCGTAGAAGGCGATGCCCCAGCCGTCGCGGTGCGGGCCGGTGCGGCCGCCGCGCTGCATCAGGCCGGTGAAGCTGAAGACGATGTCGGTGGGGACGTTGGCGCTCATGCCGAGCAGTTCGCACATGGTCAGCGCTCCTGTGGCAGGCACAGGCCCGGCACGGACTGGAAGGTGGCAAGGGAAATCAGGCGCCGGCCTGGCGCGAAGGTCTGGGGCTGCATTCGGGCTCGTTCCGCTACGGCAATGCCGCCATGCTGAACGCCCATCCGGCGCCGCGCAAGGGCGGCGCCGGTTTCGCTCAGAGGCGCGGCTCGATGCGCATGCCGCGGTTGCCGGCGCGCTCGTCGGCGCGGCTGTCGTCCACGTCGGGCATCAGCTGCGGCTGCATGAGCTGGCGCATGGTCGGCTCGTTCTCCGCCTCGGCGCGCTGGCGGCGGTTGCGCGCGGCGCGCTCGATGGGCCAGCGCACGGCGACGAAGATCAGGTACACGACGAAGGCCGCCAGCAGCACCAGGGCCAGGTCGGAAACCGCGCGCCAGGCGTTGTTGCCCACCTTGAACAGCACGTCCAGGGCGGTGATGGCGATGGCCGGGGCGTATTCGTTGTTGGCCGGGTCCACCGGCGTCGGCGTGAACAGCAGCACGAGGACGATCACCCGCAGCGGTTCGCGCAGCCAGCGCCACATCCAGCCGGTCATCAGGAACCAGACGACCAGGAGTCCGAAAGCGGCGAACAGGTAGACGCCCCAGGCGAGTTGATAATCGTGTTCGTTCATGCGCGTGCGTGCGGTGGCGGCAGAGGGGGGCTTATGATAGCCGCTTTTCCCCACGGGTGCGCAGCCGGGCGTCACCCCTGCCCCGCCAAGGAGCCGCCATGACCCACCGCCAGCCCCCCATCGCCCGCCGCGAAGCCGCCGCCGATCCCTACGCCTGGCTGCAGCAGCGCGACAGCGCCGAAGTGCTCGACTACCTCAAGGCGGAGAACGCCTACCTCGAAACCGAGCTGGCCGGGCAGGCCGAACTGCGCGAGCAACTGTTCCAGGAGATCAAGGGCCGCATCCGCGAGACCGACCTGTCGCTGCCCTCGCCCTGGGGCCCGTGGCTGTACTACCAGCGCACCACCGCCGGCGACGAGTACCCGCGCCATTACCGCTGCCTGCGCCCGGCCGGCGACTCGCTGGCCGTGGACGAAAGCGCCGAGCAGCTGCTGCTCGACCCCAACGAACTGGCCGCCGGCGGCTTCCTTTCCCTCGGCGCCTTCAGCATCAGCCCCGACCATTCGCGCCTGGCCTACAGCCTGGACACCAGCGGCGACGAGATCTACCGCCTGTACGTCAAGGACCTGGCCAGCGGCGCCGTGGAGGAACTGCCCTTCGACGACTGCGACGGCAGCATGACCTGGGCCAACGACAGCCGCACCCTGTTCTTCGGCGAGCTGGACGAGACCCACCGCCCGCACAAGCTGTACCGCCACACCCTGGGCGAGCCCGGCGCCGAACTGGTGTTCGAGGAACCCGACGGGCGCTTCTTCCTGCACTGCTACCGCGCCAGCTCCGAGCGCCAGCTGGTGCTGCTGCTGGGCAGCAAGACCACCAGCGAGGCCTGGGTGCTCGACGCCGAGCAGCCACGCGGCGACTTCCGCTGCCTGGCGCCGCGCCAGGAAGAGCACGAATACCACGTCGACCATGGCCTGCTCGGCCAGCAATGGACCTGGTTCATCCGCAGCAACCAGAGCGGCATCAACTTCGCCCTCTACAGCGCCAGCGAAGCGCAGCCCGACCGCGAGCACTGGCGCGAACTGATCGCCCACCGCGACAGCGTGATGCTCGAAGACGTCACCCTCAACCAGGACGCCTTCACCCTCAGCCTGCGCGAGGGCGGCCTGCCGATCGTCGAGGTCCATGCCGCAGGCCAGGCGCCGCGCCGCGTGGAGCTGCCCGACGCGGCCTACAACCTGTACGTGCAGGACAGCCTGGAATTCCACAGCCCGGTCATCCGCCTGCGCTACGAGGCGCTCAACCGCCCGGCGCAGATCCGCCAGCTGGGCCTGCTCGACGGCGCCCAGCAGGTGCTCAAGGAAACCCCGGTGGAAGGCCCCTTCGACGCCGACGCCTACGAGAGCCGCCGGCTCTGGGCCGGCAGCGTGGATGGCGTGCAGGTGCCGATCAGCCTGGTGGCGCGCCGCGAGGTACTGCAAGGCATCGCCGCCGGCCGCCCGGCGCCGCTGTACCTGTACGGCTACGGCGCCTATGGGGCGAGCCTCGATCCCTGGTTCTCCCACGCCCGCCTGAGCCTGCTGGAGCGCGGCTTCGTCTTCGCCATCGCCCACGTGCGTGGCGGCGGCGAGCTGGGCGAGGCCTGGTACCGCGCCGGCAAGCTGGCGCACAAGCAGAACAGCTTCAGCGACTTCATCGCCTGCGCCGAGCACCTCTGCGCCGAGGGCTACAGCACCCCGGCGCAGACCGTGATCAGCGGCGGAAGCGCCGGCGGCCTGCTGATGGGCGCGGTGCTCAACCAGCGCCCGCAGCAGTTCGCCGCCTGCATCGCCGAGGTGCCCTTCGTCGACGTGCTCAACACCATGCTCGACCCGGACCTGCCGCTGACCGTCACCGAGTACGACGAGTGGGGCAACCCGCAGGAGCACGAGGTCTACGAGCGCATCCGCGCCTACGCGCCCTACGAGAACGTCTGCGCCCAGGACTACCCGGCGCTGCTGGTGGTGGCCGGCTACAACGACAGCCGCGTGCAGTACTGGGAAGCGGCCAAGTGGGTGGCCAAGCTGCGCGCCAACAAGACCGACGACAACCTGCTGCTGCTCAAGACCGACCTGGGCGCCGGCCACGGCGGCATGAGCGGGCGCTACCAGGGACTCAAGGACGTGGCCCTGGAATACGCCTTCGTGCTCAAGGTGCTGGGCCTGTCATAACCGTAGGGCGCATAACGCCTACGGCGTTATCCGCCACCACTCGCGAGCACCGGCGTTGCAGCCAGCGGCGGATAACCGCGAACGGTTATTCGCCCTACGGCGCTACGGCCAAGCCATAACCGTAGGGCGCATAACGCCTACGGCGTTATCCGCCGTCATTCGCGGGCATCGGTGTTACGGCCAGCGGCGGATAACCGCGAACGGTTATGCGCCCTACGGCCTGCGCCGGGTCGATCGCGGGCGGAGTCCGCTCCCACAGGGGAATGACGTGGGTGGGGCGGCGTAGGAGCGGCCTGCGTCCGCGATTCCCCCAGGCGATATCACCCCGCCCGGAAGATCAGGTGCTCTTCCCAGTCGTCCTCGGCCACCGCGGTCTCGCTGAGCATCCGCCCCGACTGTGAAATCCGCTCATGATGCACCGCATCGGGGTCGCCGCAGACTAGGTGATGCCACAGCGGCAGGTCCTTGCCCTCGGCCACCAGGCGGTAGCCGCAGGTCGGCGGCAGCCAGCGGAACTCGTCGGCCTGGGCCGGGGTGAGCTGGATGCAGTCGGGCACGCTGGCGCGGCGGTTGGCGTAGTCGGTGCAGCGGCAGGTCTTCAGGTCCAGCAGCTTGCAGGCGATGCGCGTGTAGTAGACGGTGCCGTCGTCCTCGTCCTCGAGTTTCTGCAGGCAGCACAAACCGCAGCCGTCGCACAGCGACTCCCACTCCTGCTGATCGAGCTGTTCGAGGGTCTTGCGTTTCCAGAAGGGTTCGACTTTGGCGGCCATCGTTTTTCTAGGTGAGGCTTTTCACGGGGCGCCAAGTCTATGCCCAGGCGCCGCGCCGGCCAAGCGCAGGTGACCACCGGAGCGCTTGCCAGGGGCCGCGCGGCTGGGTAGCTTTCCTCCACCATCAGGCCCGAGCGGGCCGCCGCCTCCCCCATGATCCGCGATGCCCAGCCGTCCACGGCACCATCCCCCTTGCCAGCAGGAGCCGCCATGAGCGCCAATCCCCGCGTTGCCGACTATCCCATCGACCCGCAGTTCATCAATCGCTGGTCGCCCCGCGCCTTCAGCGGCGAGAGCATCCCCGAGGAAACCCTGCTGGGCTTCCTCGAAGCCGCGCGCTGGGCGCCCTCCTCGTTCAACTCGCAGCCCTGGCGCTTCCTCTACGCGCGCCGCGACACGCCGAACTGGCAGCGCTACCTGGACCTGCTGGGCGAATTCAACCGCGGCTGGGCGCAGAACGCCGCGGCGCTGGTGATAGTGCTGTCCAAGACCACCTTCGCCCCGCCCGGCTCCAGCGAGGAGAAACCGGCGCTCTGGCACACCTTCGACACCGGCGCGGCCTGGGGCTTCCTGGCCCTGCAGGCGAGCCTGGCCGGCTGGCACAGCCACGGCATGGCCGGCTTCGACCGCGAGGCCACCCGCGTCGAGCTGAAGGTGCCGGACGACCACGAGATCCACGCTGCCATCGCCATCGGCAAGCTCGGCGACAAGGCGATCCTCCCGGAAAGCCTGCAGGCGCGCGAGACGCCCAGCCCGCGCCGGCCGCTGGAGCAGCTGGCCGCCGAGGGCGATTTCAGCCTGTGAGGAACAGGGCGCCCCGCGCGGAGCGCCCGACGTCAGTAGCCACGGGTGAAGTCCACCTCGCCGCGCATGGGCTGCCCGGCCCAGAAGCGCGACAGGTTCTCGCGGAACAGCTCCACCATCGGCCCCGGCAGCGTCGGCGCGGCAGTGTGGCCGGTGAGCAGCAGGCGCGGCGCGCTCCAGAACGGATGCTGCGGCGGCAGCGGCTCCTGGCGGCAGACGTCGATGACGGCGCCGGCCAGGCGGTTGCTTTCCAGGGCGCTGACCAGGTCGGCGTCGACCACCGCGACGCCGCGCCCGGCATTGATGAACAGCGTCGAGGGCTTCATCCGCTGGAACAGCGCCAGGTCGAAGATGTCCTGGGTGTCCGGGGTGTCGGGCAGCAGGTTGACCACGTAGTCGGCGGTCTCCACCAGGCGCGGCAGCTCGGCCAGCGAGCCCACCCGCTGGAACGGCTGCAGCGGCCGCGGGGTGCGCGCCACGCCGGTCAGCTCGACGCCGAAGGCCGCCAGCATGTGCGCCACGGCCAGGCCGATCTCGCCGGTGCCCACCAGCAGCACGTGGCGGCCACGCAGGCTGCCGGGCGCGCGGTCGTCCCACTGGCTGCCCACCTGGCTGGCCAGGCGGCCGAGGAACTGGCGCTCGTGGGCCAGCATGTAGGTCAGCAGGTATTCGCTCATCACCTGGCCGAAGATGCCCACCGCGCGGCTCAGGGCATAGTCCTTGGGCAGGTCGTCGGCCAGCAGCGGGGTGATGCCGGCCCAGGTGGACTGCACCCAGACGGGGTGCACGCCCTTGCGCAGCAGCTGCGCCACCAGGTCGGGCTCGCCCAGCCACACCGGGCATTCGGCGGCGGCCTCGACGAGGTTGTCGGGTTTGTCGCCGGATACCACGCTGAGGCTGGGCTCGGCAGCCATGGTCAGCGCGGCGTAGAGGGTATGTTCGCGATCGAGGATGAGCAGGCGCATGGTTTAAATCGCACCCGTGGGGCAAGGCGAAGGCACGTTGATTGGCATTGTCGGTATCGTCCCTGCGTGCAGCGGCGATTTTGTGCGAGTTGAACGAAGGCCTGTAGACCGGCTGGAAGTCCAGGCGTTCCGCTTAATCAGGAATTTTCTGACGCAATAATGCTCTTGCACCTACAACTTGCACAGTTATTTCGTACCAATTCGCGTAGGCGTCGACTTTTCGACGCCTTACAGGGGATCGTTCATCCGCAGCAGCTCTTCGGGCAGGTGCTCGATGTACTCCTCCTCCGCCGGCGGCATCTGCAGGTGGAAGCCCTGCTTCTCGATGTTCTCCAGCACCTTGTGGATATCTTCGCGGGCCAGCTTGCGCTCGGGGCCGAGCACCAGGTCGAAGGCGTGCTGCGGCGCGCCGAACGCCGCCAGCAGGGCCTCGGGCACGCGGCTCAGGGCCTCGCGCTTGTCGACGTACAGGTACATCTCGTTCTTGCGCGGGCTCTTGTAGATGGAGCAGATGCGTTTCATGGGTTCTCCGGGGCGGCCAGGCAATCCAGCAGGGCCTGGCCCATCAGTTCACGGCGCCAGCCCTGCAGGGAATCGGGCAGGCGGTAGGGGCCGTCGGGGTAGCCGCTCTTGAGCAGCGCCTCGAGAATCTTCTTGCGCAGCATCAGCTCCGGGGCCATGCCCTGGCGCTCGGCCTCGCGCTGGCCGACCTCGCGCAGCCGCTTGAGCAGCGGCGTCACCTCGCGCGGCAGCGGCTCGGG
This sequence comes from Pseudomonas delhiensis, assembly GCF_900187975.1. Lineage (GTDB taxonomy): Bacteria > Pseudomonadota > Gammaproteobacteria > Pseudomonadales > Pseudomonadaceae > Pseudomonas > Pseudomonas delhiensis. The sequence continues at coordinate 98,303 of NZ_FZPC01000026.1, forward strand.
CAACGGCTCGGGCCATTGCTCGGCGGGCAGCGCGGCGGCATGGGCGAGCAGCGCCAGCAGGGTGTCGCCATCCTGGCGCACGGTGCGCGGGTGCATCTCGTCGATGCGCGCCAGCGCCTGCTTGTCCTTCGGCTGCAGGCGCGCCAGCGGCCACAGCGTCTGCTCGCGCAGGATGCGGTTGCGCGGCTGGTTGCGCAGGCGCGCCTGTTCCTCGCGCCAGGCGCAGACCTCGCGCAGCACCGCGAGCTGCTGCGGGGCCAGCTTCCAGGCCAGCTTGACGTCGCGCCAGGCCTCGCGCGGGTCGCTGACGCGGGTCTGGTTGGCGACCAGGTCGGCGCCATCGGCCAGCAGCCAGGCCAGCTTGTGCTCGGGCAGGCGCGGCGCCAGCTTCACGTAGACCTCGGCCAGGTGCTGCACGTCCTCGGCGGCATAGCGCACCTGCATGTCGGTCAGCGGGCGCTGCAGCCAGTCCGAACGCGTCTCGTCCTTGGGCAGGTCCAGGCCGAGCATCTCCAGCACCAGCTTGGAATAGCCCATGGAATGCGCCATGCCCAGGTAGGCGGCGGCCAGCTGGGTGTCGAACAGCGGCTGCGGCAGGCTGCCGGTCAGGCGCTGGAAGACTTCCAGGTCCTCGCCGCAGGCATGGAACACCTTGACCACCGAGGGCGCCTCCAGCACCTCGGCGAAGGGCGTCCAGTCGCGGATCAGCAGCGGGTCGATCAGCCACGCCCGCTCGCCGTCGCCGACCTGCACCAGGCCGGCTCCGGGGTAAAAGGTATCGACGCGCATGAACTCGGTATCGAGTGCCAGGTACGGCAGTTGTTTCCAGTCCCGGCATTGCTGCGCCAGGCTGGCATCGTCGCGGATCCACCGGATATCGAGGGCGCTCACGAACATCTCCTTGCTTCACATGGGGCGCATTATATCGGGCCGGATGATGTACGAGCATTCCGCTTTTGCCTACAAGGCTGTACAGATGCGGACGAAGGCTTATCTTTCCCGCCCCAGGATCCCCGACAAGAAGCCTTCATGATGAAGAAACTCGCAACCCTGCTGGTACTGCTGATCGCTGCCGCCGCGGCCTACCTCGCCATCACCCCGAGCCCCATCGACCCCGTGGCCTGGAACCCGCCGCCGGCGCCGCCGATGACCGGCGTGCTGGAACCCAACGACACCCTGATGAAGGCCGAGCTGCTCGGCCTGGGCCAGGTGAAGGGCCCGGAAGACACCGCGGTGGACGCCCAGGGCCGCCTCTACGCCGGCCTGGACGACGGCCGCGTGGTGCGCCTGGACAACGGCCAGGTCAGCACCTTCGCCGAGACCGGCGGCCGCCCGCTGGGCATGGATTTCGACGCCCAGGGCAACCTGATCGTCGCCGACGCCTGGAAAGGCCTGCTGAAGATCGACGCGCAAGGCAAGATCACGGTGCTCAGCACCGAGGCCGACGGCGTGCCCTTCGCCTTCACCGACGACCTGGACATCGCCAGCGACGGGCACATCTACTTCAGCGACGCCTCCAGCCGCTTCCGCCAGCCCGACTACATCCTCGACTACCTGGAGACCCGCCCCCACGGCCGCCTGCTGCGCTACGACCCGGCGACCGGCAAGACCGAGACGCTGCTCAAGGACCTGTACTTCGCCAACGGCGTGACGCTGTCGGCCAACGAGGACTTCGTGCTGGTCAACGAGACCTACCGCTACCGCATCGCCCGCTATTGGCTGAAGGGCCCGAAGGCCGGGCAGCAGGACATCTTCATCGACAACCTGCCGGGGCTGCCGGACAACCTCCAGGGCGACCGCAAGGGCACCTTCTGGGTGGCCATGCCGACGCCGCGCAAGGCCGACGCCGACTTCATCCTCGGCCAGCCCTGGCTCAAGCGCCAGTTGACCAAGCTGCCGCGGGCGCTGCTGCCCAAGCCGGTCCCCTACGGGCTGGTCATCGCCCTGGACGAGAACGGCAAGATCGTACGCAGCCTGCACGACACCAGCGGCCAGCACCTGCGCATGGTCACCTCGGCCAAGCCGGTGGGCGACTACCTCTACTTCGGCAGCCTGGAAAACGACCGCATCGGCCGCCTGAAGATTCGCTGACGCGCCTCAGCCCAGCGCCAGCGGCTCCTCGCGGGCCGCTTCGGCGCACTTCGCGGCGCCCGGCTCCAGCAGCTCCTGCATGCGCCCGCGGACTTCGCCCATCAGGGCGTCCAGGCCCTGCCCGCGGAAGGCCGCGGCATCCACCGGGCGGCCCACCAGCAGGTCCACCGGCTGGCCCAGGTTGAGGTCGAAGGTGCGCGCCGGCAGCACCCGGTGGATGCCGCGGATGGCCACCGGGATGATCACCGCGTCGGTGTCCAGCGCCAGGCGGAAGCAACCCTTCTTGAACGGCAGCAGGCGCCCGTCGTCCGAACGGGTGCCCTCCGGCGCCGCCCACAGCACGATGCCGCTCTCCATCATTTGCCGCGCACGCTGCAGGTCGTCGCGGGCGCGCTGGCCGTTGTGCCGGTCGATGGAGGGGAACTCGGCGGCGCGCATGGCCCGGCCGAGCACCGGGATGCGGTACAGCTCGCGCTTGGCCAGCATGCGGATCGAACCGGGCAGCGCGGCGAAGCTGGCCGGGATGTCGTAGTGGCTGGAGTGGTTGCAGAGGATCATGTAGCGCCGCCCGTCGCCGAAGTCCGGCATGGCCCCGTGCACGCTCAGGCGCATGCGCACCAGGCGCAGCAGCAGGCCGGACCACTGGCGGGTGTAGCGGTCCACGCGCTCGCGGCGCAGGCGGCCGATGGCGGCCAGGGACAGCACCAGCAGGCTGTAGTAGAAGGTGATCAGGCCGGTCGCCAGGGCGATGGCGCAGACGCGCGCCCGCGAGGCCGCCTGGGTCGCCGGTTGCAGACTGGACATGGGCGAAAACTCCATCGGATCGAAGAAAGCCGCCGCGAACCGGCGTTTTCCATTGCACAAGCCTTATGATGCGCGAGGAAACCGTCACGACACAGGAACCCGAACGATGTCACTCGCCCGCCTGCTCAGCCCGCAACAACTGGCAGCCCGCCTGGACGAACCCGGCCTGCTGATCCTCGACTGCCGCTTCGCCCTGGACGACCCGGGCTACGGCGCCCGCGTGTTCGCCGAGAACCACATCCCCGGCGCCCAGTACGCCGACCTCGAGCGCGACCTCTCGGCCCCGGTGGTCAAGGGCGTGACCGGCCGCCACCCGCTGCCCGACGCCGCTGCGCTGATCCAGCGCCTGCGCGCCTGGGGCCTGGACAACAGCGACGAGGTGGTGCTCTACGACGACGGCCCCGGCGCCTTCGCCGCCCGCGCCTGGTGGCTGCTGCTGTGGCTGGGCAAGCGCGACGGCGTGTACCTGCTCGACGGCGGCATGAACGCCTGGCGCGCCGCCGGCCTGCCGCTGACCACCGCCGAGCCGGCGGTGCCGGCGGGCGCCTTCCACGGCGAGCCGGACAACGGCCTGCTGATCGATGCCGGCGAACTCTCGGCGCTGCTCGCCGACCCGCAGCTGCCGCTGATCGACGCCCGCGCCGAGCCGCGCTTCCGCGGCGAGGTGGAGCCCATCGACCCGGTCGCCGGCCACATCCCCGGCGCCCAGTGCGCGGCCTTCACCGACAACCTCGGCAGCGACGGCCGCTTCCTGCCGCCAGCGCAGCTGCACCAGCGCTTCGCCCGCCTGCTGCGCGGCCGCCCGGCCCAGGAGCTGGTGGCCTACTGCGGCTCCGGCGTCACCGCCTGCCACAACCTGTTCGCCCTGAGCCTGGCCGGCTACCCCCTGGGCCGCCTCTACGCCGGCTCCTGGAGCGAATGGATCACCGACCCGCGGCACCCGGTGGCCACCGGCGCCTGACGCGCCGCCCCAGGCCGCATCTGGCGCGGCCTGGGGCTCCTTTCCCGACGCGGTAACCCATTCCCGGTTAATCACATCGAGGAATATGCCTGGGCTGCAGAAAATCAAAACAATTTAAAAACAGTCCTTTACAGTGGTTTTGTCGCACTACACTTCAAATCGAGCGGCTAAGTCCGCTTACGGCGGGGCCCAGGAGAACATCAGAAGCTGCCAAGACGCCCAGCCCCGCCGTTCATCGAGGGACAAGACCATGGGAATCGCCGCCTGCGACCTGCGACAGCACGTCATCCGGCCCACCCTGCTGTACCTGGAACGTCACAGCGGGGAGGCCGAGGCGCTGTTGCTGGGAGCGGCGGCCTGTCAATCGGCGCTTGGCAGCAGCCTGGACAACGGCCACGGACACGGCCTGTTCCGCATCGACGAATACCGCCACCAACAGCTCTGGGATCGCTACCTGGCCCTGGACCCGAACCTTGCCAGCCGCGTGCGCGGCCTGGCCAGCCAGCACGCCTTCCTCGACGCCCCGCACCTGGAACTGACCGTGAACCTGCGCTACAGCACCGCCATCGCCTGGATGCTGGTGGAGGCCCAGCGCCTGCCACTGCCCGCCCCCACCGACCACCTCGGCCAGGCCAGGGTCTGGCGCCGGGTGTTCCGGCCCCATGGCCACCTGCGTGATTTTCTCGACGCCTGGCAGGCATACATCGGCGATCCGCTGCTCGCGGCCTGACCTCGGTCAATGACCGATCAGTCAGCTTTCATTTACATACATTAACGAAGCTAAAGGCTCGCCCAACGGCGGCACTTTGCGCGCAAAAGCCCGACGTAGAGCCCCTTTGGGGTACTACCAAAGGCCCGGGAATCTTGGTAGTTTGCGCGCCGTTGACCACAGGAGTTGCTCTTACAATGAAAACAACATGGCTCAAAACCACCCTCGCTCTGACCATCAGCGCTGCCTCTGCCCAGGCCCTGGCCAACGGCATCGCGATCAACGAACAGAGCGCCAGCGGCGCCGGCACCGCCTACGCGGGCCGCGCTTCCTCGGCACTCGATGCCAGTACCATCTACGGTAACCCGGCCGGCCTGTCCAAGCTCAAGCGCACCGAGGTCAGCGGCGGCCTGGCCATCGTCGATGCCAAGGACGACATCAGCGGCGCCTCCGGCCCGGGCTCCAACAAGGGCGACTCCGTCCCCCTGGCCGCCGTCCCGTTCGGCTACTTCTCCACCCCGATCAATGAGGACTTCACCGTCGGCCTCGGCGTCTACGTGCCCTACGGCATCATCAACGACTACGAGAACGGCTTCCAGGGCAGCTACCACGGCTCCTACAGCAAGGTCCAGGTGATCACTGTCCAGCCGACCATCGCCTACAAGATCAACGACAAGGTCTCCGTCGGCTTCGGCCCGACCTTCAACCGCATCGACGGCCAGTTGAAGAACGACCTGGCGACCAATGCGCTGAATGGCGGCCGCGGCGACACCCACATCGACATCAAGGGCGACGACACCGCGCTGGGCTACAACATCGGCGTGATGGTCGACCTGACCGACGACACCACCTGGGGCCTGACCTACCACTCCAAGGTCGACTACCACCTGGGCGGCCGCACCAAGGTCAAGAACGCCCCCGGCGCCCTGGGCCTGAACGGCAGCTACGACGCCAAGCTCGACATCACCCTGCCGGAGTCGGTGGATACCTCCTTCACCCACAAGTTCAACGACAAGTGGACCGGCTACGTCGGTGCCGTATGGACCCGCTGGAGCCGCCTGGAGGCCATCGAAGTGCGCAACAGCGGCGTACCGGCCCTGGGCCAGGCGCTGGGCTTCGGCACCATCGGCGAAGACCTGAAGTGGCATGACACCTGGTCGGCCTCCATCGGCGCCTCCTACCAGTTGAACCCGGAATGGGTACTGCGCACGGGCTACGCCTACGATCCGTCGCCGACCGACAACGACTACCGCAACGTGCGCATCCCGGTGGGCAACCGCCAGATCGTCACCTTCGGTGCCGGCTGGTCGCCGAACCCGGACCTGACCGTCGACGTCGCCTACGCCTACCTGTGGGAAGACACCGCCAGCGTCAACGTCAAGGACGGCACTGGCATCGGCCTGCAACCGGCCTATAGCGCCAAGTACGACAACAGCGCCAACGGCCTGACCGCGCAAGTCACCTATCGCTTCTGACAGGCGCGAGCGCACGGGGAGAAGCCGGGCAGATGCCCTGATGCCGTTCCCTTGAAGAATGCCGTTTCTTCCCATGGGAGAAACGGCATTTTTCATGGGGGCTTCGTTTGTTGCCCTGGCCCTGCGCTCCAATCAAGAACGGCATTGCTCTTCGTAGGATCGAGGGGGACGCCTAGTTCTTGCTCGCGAACCCTGGGCTCCCAGTTCGTAGGGCGCATAACGCCTACGGCGTTATCCACCAATCGCGGACAGAGTCCTACGGTTCCAGGAAAGCACGGTCGTAGGAGCGGACTCCGTCCGCGATTGGATTCACCGCCCACGCCGGACGCCCCGGTGGCACGGCCAACGGCGGATAACCGCGAACGGTTATGCGCCCTACGAACTTGCCGGCTGACCGCCCACGCCCAAGGGAGCGGAGCCAGGTATCGTCCGGCTTTTCATCCTTACGGCTGGCTGGCGATCGCCTTCTCGATGGCCGCCTGCAATGCCGGGTCGTCCGGCTTGGTCAGGCTGGGGAACTGCGCCACCACCTTGCCCTGGCGGTCCACCACGTATTTGTAGAAGTTCCAGCGCGGCGCCTGGTCGGCCTGGCGCGCCAGCTCGCGGAACAGCGGGATGGCGTCGTCGCCGCGCACCGGCTGCACCTGGGTCATGTTGAAGGTCACGCCGTAGTTGCCGTAGCAGACCTGGGCCGTCTCGGCGGCGTCGTCGGCCTCCTGCTTGAAGTCGTCCGAGGGCACGCCCAGCACTTCCAGGCCCTGGCCCTTGTAGCGCTGGTAGATCGCCTCCAGGCCCTTGAACTGCGGGGTGAAGCCGCAGTGGCTAGCGGTGTTGACCACCAGCAGCGGCTTGCCGGCGTAGAGCCCGCACAGGTCAAGGTCGACCTTCGAGCGCAGCTTCTGCAGGTGCCCCTGCTGCGCCAGCAGCGGCGGGCAGTCGGCGGCCTGGGCGGCCAGCGGCAGGCAGCACAGCAGGCCGAGGAACAGATGGCGGGACATGGCGATTCTCCTTCTTCGATCGGAGGACGCTACTCCCCTGCCCCGCGCTCGGCAATCCTCAGAAGCAGTGGCCCAGGCCCGCCTGCAGCAGCGCCAGGCCGCCATGGCGCCAACCCCACCAGGCCAGGCCCAGCAGCGCCACGGCCAGCACGGCCGCCCCCAGGCGCAGGGCCAGCGGGTTCATGCCGCCTCCGCGGCGCCCAGGCGCGCCACCGGGCGTTCGCGCACCGGCCAGTTGAGCAGGCCGGCGAGCAGCGAGAGGAGGATCGCGATGCGCCAGACCAGGTCGTAGTTGCCGGTGTGGTCGTAGACGTAGCCGCCCAGCCAGCCGCCGAGGAAGGCGCCGATCTGGTGGAAGAGGAAGGTGATGCCGCCGAGCATGGACAGGTTGCGCACGCCGAACAGCGTGGCCACGGTGCCATTGGTCAGCGGCACAGTGGACAGCCACAGCAGGCCCATGGCGATGCCGAAGGCGTAGGCCGTCCACACCGTCAGCGGCGCCCAGAGGAAGGCCAGGATCACCAGGCCGCGCACCAGGTACAGGCCGGTCAGCAGCTTCGGCTTGCTGAAGCGCCCGCCGAGCCAGCCGGCGATGTAGGTGCCGAACACGTTGAATAGCCCCACCAGCGCCAACACCGTGGTGCCGACGGTGGCCGGCAGGTGGCGGTCCACCAGGTAGGCCGGCAGGTGCACGCCGATGAACACCACCTGGAAGCCGCAGACGAAGAAGCCCAGCGACAGCAGCCAGAAGCCGGAATGCCCGCAGGCCTCGCGCAGCGCATCGCCCAGGGACTGCTCGTGGGACTGCACCGGCAGCGGCTTGTCGCGCATCAGCCCGGCCAGCGGCACGATCAGCGCCACCAGCAGGCCCAGGGCGAGCAGCGCCGCCGACCAGCCGAGCCAGCCGATCAGGCCGAGGGTGCCGGGCAGCATGGCGAACTGGCCGAAGGAGCCGGCGGCGGCGGAGATGCCCATGGCCATGCTGCGCCGCTCCAGCGGCACGGCGCGGCCGACGGCGCCGAGGATCACCGAGAAGGAGGTGCCGGACAGGCCGATGCCGATCAGCAACCCGGCTGACAGCGAGAGGCTGGCGGCGGAGTCCGCATAGCCCATCAGCACCAGGCCCAGGGCATACAGCAGGCCGCCCACCAGCACCGCGCGGGCCGCGCCGAAACGGTCGGCCAGGGCCCCGGTGAACGGCTGGGCGATACCCCAGATGAGGTTCTGCAGGGCGATGGCGAAGGCGAACACCTCGCGGCCCCAGCCGAACTGCGCGCTCATGGGCGCGAGGAACAGGCCGAAGCCGTGGCGGACGCCCAGGGACAGGGCCAGGATCAGGGCGCCGGACAGCAGTATCCAGAAACCCGCACGCGACAGCTTGGACATTGTTCTTCTCGCTCCAACAGGGGTATATACCCGCATTTATCCAGAAGAGCCCTTGGCAAAGGGGCTCAATCGAGGGCTTCCAGCTCCCCCAGCAAGGCCATCAGCTGCTCGCGGCGTTCCGCGCCCAGGCGTTCGTACATCCGCCGCTGCGCCGCCTCCCACGGCTGCGCGCCCTGCTCCAGGCGCTCGCGTCCGGCGGCGGTGAGCAGCACCAGACGGTTGCGCTGGTCGCCGGCATCGCCCTGCAGCACAACCAGGCCCTCGGCCTGCAGCGGCCGCAGGTTGCGGCCCAGGGTGCTGCGGTCCAGGCCCATGGCCTCGGCCAGCTCGGAAATGCTCGGTTGCTCCAGGCGCGCCAGGTGACGCAGCAGGGAAAACTGCGCGACCGTCAGCCCGATGCCCTGCAGGGCATCGTCATAGACGCGGGTGACACCACGGGCGGCACGGCGCAACTGGGTGCAGAGGCATTGGGTGGTCAGCATGATACGTGTATATACCCGCGACACCCGCGGCGGTCAATCGCGATGACGGTCGATTGTCCGATCTGCCAGGCGCCGGCTGTTGCCGCTGCCAAGGCCAGGCGGGGTGCGCGGCCGTATAACTGCGACCACAGTCCCCCCGAGGTCACCCCAATGCCCGTCTACAAAGCCCCGCTGCGCGACACCCGCTTCCTGCTCAACGAGGTCTTCGACTTTCCCGAGCACTACCGCAACCTGATCAACGGCGCCGAAGCCACCCCGGACATGGTCGACGCCATCCTCGGCGAATGCGCGAAGCTCTGCGAGGAGGTGATCGCCCCGCTCTACCACTCCGGCGACGAGGAAGGCTGCCACCTGGAGAACGGCGAGGTGCGCACGCCCAAGGGCTTCAAGGAGGCCTACGACGCCTACGTGGCCGGCGGCTGGCAGGGCCTGTCGCACCCGGTGGAATACGGCGGCCAGGGCCTGCCGATGAGCCTGGGCGCGCTCAAGCAGGAGATGCTCGGCACCGCCAACTGGCCCTTCTCCATGTACCCGGGGCTGTCCCTGGGCGCCATGAACACCCTGATGCAGCACGGCACCGAGGAGCAGAAGCGCACCTACCTGGCGCCCCTCACCGAAGGCCGCTGGGGCGGCACCATGTGCCTCACCGAACCGCAGTGCGGCACCGACCTGGGCCAGGTGAAGACCCGCGCCGAACCCCAGGCCGACGGCAGCTACGCCATCACCGGCACCAAGATCTTCATCTCCTCCGGCGAGCACGACCTCACCGAGAACATCGTGCACATCGTCCTGGCCCGCCTGCCCGACGCGCCCAGGGGCACCCGCGGCATCTCGCTGTTCATCGTGCCCAAGTTCCTGCCCGGCGGGGACGGCGGCCTCGGCCCGCGCAACGGCGTCAGCTGCGGCGCGCTGGAGAAGAAGATGGGCATCAAGGCCTCGGCCACCTGCGTGATGAACTTCGACGAGGCCCGCGGCTTCCTCATCGGCCCGGCGAACAAGGGCCTGGAATGCATGTTCACCTTCATGAACAGCGCCCGCATCGGCACTGCCATCCAGGGCGTGGCCACCGCCGAGCTGGCCTACCAGGGCGCCCTGGCCTATGCCCGCGAGCGCCGCTCGATGCGCGCGCTGTCCGGCACCAAGGAACCGGAACAGGTGGCCGACAGCCTGATGCACCACGGCGACGTGCGGCGCATGCTGCTGACGCAGAAGGCCGTGGCCGAGGGCGGCCGCGCGCTGGTCTACCTGGCCACGCAGTATGCCGACAAGATGATCCAGGGCCTGCTGAGCAACGACGACGCCGAGTACCAGCGCTGGGACGACAAGCTCGGCTTCCTCACCCCCATCCTCAAGGGCTGCCTCACCGAACTGGGCCTGGAAAGCGCCAACCTGGGCATGCAGGTGTTCGGCGGCCACGGCTACATCCGCGAGCACGGCATGGAGCAGATCGTCCGCGACGCGCGCATCGCCACCCTCTACGAGGGCACCACCGGCATCCAGGCCCTGGACCTGCTGGGGCGCAAGGTGCTGCTGATGACCCAGGGCAAGGCGGTGCGCGACTTCACCAGGGTGGTGGCGAAGTTCGCCACCGGGCTGCTCAGGGAGGAGCCGGCCATGCGCGGCCGCGCGCTGACGCTGCTGAAACTGTGCGCGCAGTGGAACCTGCTGACCCTGCGCATCGCCCTGAGCGCCCGCAAGGAGCGCGACCTGGTGGGCACGGCCAGCCACGACTACCTGATGTTCTCCGGCTACGTGGCCCTGGCCTACGCCTGGGCGCTGCAGGAAGCCACGGCGCGCAGGCGCCTGCGCCAGGGCGGCAGCGAGTCCGGCGATTTCTACAAGGCCAAGATCGCCACCAGCGACTTCTACTTCGCCCGCCTGCTGCCCCGCGCCAAGGGCCACGCGGCGGCCATGGGCAAGCCGGTGCGGTCGGTGATGGGGCTGAAGGCGGAGCATTTCGCCTTCGAGTGATCCGGGACGCCCGCCAAGCCCCGGGAGTTGCTGTAGGAGCGAGCTTGCTCGCGAACGGATTCCGCCGCGGGGTTTGTTCGCGAGCAAGCTCGCTCCTACGAAAAGCCCTGGCGCAAACTACGCCTAGGCCGCTCTTCGTAGGATGGGTTGAGCTTGTGCTCAACCCATCCTACGGGGCTTCGAACCCACCTGTAGGAGCGGGCCCTGCCCGCGATTTCGCGCGCAGGGCGCGCTCCTACGAAGAGCCTCGGTGCCGGGAACTTACTCGGCCGCCGGCTTCCTGCGCTTGAGCGGCGCCATGCCGTCGTTGCTGACCACCGCGGACGGCGCCGCCTTCGGCTTGTTCGCCGGCTTGCGCCTGGCGGCGGGCTTGGCGCCGGCCTTCTTGCCGGCGTCGGTCTTTTTCTTCTTGGTGCCGGCGGCCTTGCCCGAGGCCTTGAGCTTCTTCGGCCCCTTGTAGCCGGCCTTCAGGCCTGGGATGCTGCGGGCTTCGAAGCGCAGCTTGAGGTAGCGCTCGATGCTCGACATCAGGTTCCAGTCGGTGTGCGCCACCAGCGAGATCGCGGTGCCGGCGGCGCCCGCGCGGCCGGTGCGGCCGATGCGGTGCACGTACTCGTCGCCCTTGCGCGGCACGTCGTAGTTCACCACCAGGTCCAGGTTGTCCACGTCCAGGCCGCGGGCGGCCACGTCGGTGGCGATGAGGATCTTCACCGCGCCCTGCTTCAGGCGCTCGATGGCCAGCTTGCGGTCCTTCTGGTCCTTCTCGCCGTGCAGCACGAAGACCTTGTGCCCGGCGGCGATCAGCCGGCCGGTCAGGCGGTCGGCCTGCACGCGGGTGTTGGTGAAGACGATGGCCTTCTCATAGGGCTCGTTCTGCAGCAGCCAGAACAGCACGGCTTCCTTGTGCTCGCCCTCGTCCACCAGGATGACCTGCTGGCGGACTTCCTCGTTGATCTCGCCGACGCGGTTGAGCAGCAGGTGCTCCGGCTCGCGCAGCACCTGCTCGATCATCTCGCGCAGGCCGCTGCCGGCGGTGGCGGAGAACAGCAGGGTCTGGCGCTGCGCCGGGCACTGGCCGGCGAGCTTGAGCACGTCCTCGGCGAAGCCCATGTCGAGCATGCGGTCGGCCTCGTCCAGCACCAGCACCTCGACGTCGCCCAGCGGCAGGTTGCCGGCGTTGAACTGCTCGTTCAGGCGGCCGGGGGTGCCGATGATGATCTCCGGGTTCTTGCGCAGGCGCGCGCCCTGCACCTTGAAGTCCTCGCCGCCGGTGATCAGGCAGGCCTTGATGAAGGTGAACTGGGCGAAGCGCTCGACTTCCTTGAGGGTCTGCTGGGCCAGCTCGCGGGTCGGCAGCAGGATCAGCGCGCGGGCGCCGCTCCTGGGCTTCTCCTCGCTGAGCAGGCGGTGCAGCAGCGGCAGCACGAAGGCGGCGGTCTTGCCGCTGCCGGTCTGCGCGGTCACGCGCAGGTCGCGGCCCTCCAGCGCCTTCGGGATGGCCGCGGCCTGGACGGCGGTCGGCTCGGTGAAGGACAGGGTTTCCAGCGCCTTGAGCAGGCGTTCGTGGAGGGCGAATTGGGCGAACAAGGCAGACCTCGGGAAGACGAAAGGAACAAACAGCTGCATAGCGTAACGGTTGCCGCGCGCGCGCGCAGGTTTTATTCGCCGGTCGCGATCCGCACGCCCCGTGTCGCCCTCGGGCAAGTCCGCCGCCGGGGCCCATCCCAGACTGGCCGCAGGACAGCCCGAGGAGTGTCGAGATGCCGCATCGCCCCACCGCCGCCGAGCGCCTCGAGCGCCTGCCGCTGAGCCCCTACCACCGCCTGATCTTCGTGATCATCGCCCTGGCGTTCTTCTTCGACTCCATGGACCTGGCGATGATGACCTTCCTGCTCGGCTCGATCAAAGCCGAGTTCGGCCTGTCCAGCGCCCAGGCCGGGCTGCTGGCCAGCTCCAGCTTCTTCGGCATGGTGCTGGGCGCGGCGCTGTCGGGCATGCTCGCCGACCGCTTCGGGCGCAAGCCGGTGTTCCAGTGGAGCATCGTGCTCTGGGGCCTGGCCAGCTACCTGTGCTCCACCGCCGGCGACGTGCAGAGCCTGACGCTGTACCGCGTGCTGCTGGGCATCGGCATGGGCATGGAGTTCCCCATCGCCCAGTCGCTGCTCTCGGAGATGATCCCGGCCAGGGCCCGCGGCCGTTACATCGCGCTGATGGACGGCTTCTGGCCGCTGGGCTTCATCGCCGCCGGCTGCCTGTCCTACTTCGTGCTGCCGGTCGCCGGCTGGCGCAGCCTGTTCCTGCTGCTGGCCTTCCCCGCCCTGTTCGTGCTGGCCATCCGCTTCATGGTGCCGGAGTCGCCACGCTGGCTGGAACAGGCCGGGCTGGCGGACAAGGCCGAACGCTCGCTGCAGCGCATCGAGGCGCGGGTGATGGCCTCGCTGAAGCTATCCAGCCTGCCCGAACCGCAGCCGCTGGCGCGTCCCGAACCGAGCCGCCCGGGCTTCTTCAGCGCCTTCGCCGAACTCTGGTCGCCGGCCTACCGCAGCCGCACCCTGACGGTCTGGAGCCTGTGGTTCTTCGCCCTGCTCGGCTTCTACGGCCTGACCTCCTGGCTCAGCGCCCTGCTGCAGCAATCCGGCTTCGCCGTGACCCAGTCGGTGTACTACACGGTACTGATCTCCCTGGCCGGCATCCCCGGCTTCCTCTGCGCGGCCTGGCTGGTGGAGCGCTGGGGGCGCAAGCCGAGCTGCGTGCTGATGCTCCTGGGCGGCGGCGCCATGGCCTACGCCTACGGCCAGACCGCGGTGTTCGGCGGCAGCCTGGCGCTGCTGATCGGCTTCGGCCTGGCCATGCAGTTCTTCCTCTTCGGCATGTGGGCGGTGCTCTACACCTACACCCCGGAGCTGTACCCCACCTCGGCGCGCGCCACCGGCTCTGGCTTCGCCTCGGCGGTGGGCCGGGTCGGCTCGCTGCTGGGGCCCACCATCAGCGGCCTGGTGCTGCCGGTGGCTGGCCAGGGCGGCGTGTTCACCCTCGGCGCGCTGTGTTTCCTGGCGGCCGCCGCGGTGGTCTGGGGCTTCGGCATCGAGACCCGCGGGCGCACCCTGGAGGAGCTGGCAGGCTGAAGTTACATTTCGGAAATTTCCTCCCCGCCCCAGCCGCTACAATGTCGCGCTCACCCCGGCCATCGCGGCCGGGCCTTCGCGGCTACCCCGTAGCCTCCGCAATACGCGCCACCCCGCACTGGCGCCCCGATCCAAAGGATGTTTCCGGCCTATGGACCTTTCCTCCCCCCTCGCCACCCTCCAGGGCTACTGGGCCCTGCTCGACCAACAACCGCTGGCCAGCGCCGGCCTCGGCCTGGCCCTGCTGCTGGGCGTGGCCTGGCTGCTCGGCCGCCTGGCGCGCTACCTGGTGCGCCGCATCGCCGACCTGCTGGCCCGCCAGCCGGCGCTGGGCTGGCTCGGCGACCTGCGCGACAACCGCGTATTCATGCGCCTGGCCCAGACGGTACCGTCGCTGGTGGTGCAGTTCGGCCTGGCGCTGATCCCCAACCTGACCGGCCGGCCCGAGGCCTTCCTGCGCAACCTGGCCATGGCGGTCACCGCGCTGTTCCTGCTGCTGGCCCTGAGCGCCCTGCTCGACGCCCTGCTGGACATCTACGCGCGCACCGAACACGCCCGCACCCGCTCGATCAAGGGCTACGTGCAACTGGCCAAGCTGTTCCTGTTCGTGTTCGGCGGCATCGTCATCGTCTCCATCCTCATCGACCGCTCGCCGATGCTGCTGCTCTCGGGCCTGGGCGCCATGTCCGCGGTCCTGCTGCTGGTCTACAAGGACACCCTGCTGAGCTTCGTCGCCAGCGTGCAGCTGACCAGCAACGACATGCTGCGGGTGGGCGACTGGATCGAGATGCCCCAGGTCGGCGCCGACGGCGACGTGGTGGACATCACCCTGCACACGGTGAAGGTGCAGAACTGGGACAAGACCATCGTCTCCGTGCCCACCTGGCGCCTGATGTCCGAGTCGTTCAAGAACTGGCGCGGCATGCAGCAGTCCGGCGGGCGGCGCATCAAGCGCAGCCTGTACCTCGACGCCAGCCAGGTGCGCTTCCTCGACGAGGCCGAGGCGCGCCGGCTGTCCGGCGTGCGCCTGCTGACCGACTACCTGCAGCGCAAGCAGGACGAGCTGAACGAATGGAACCAGGCCAACGCCGGCAACGTGCCGCTGTCGGCCAACCGCCGGCGGCTGACCAACATCGGCACCTTCCGCGCCTACGCCGAGGCCTACCTCAAGGCCCACCCGGAGATCCACCCGCACATGACCTGCATGGTCCGCCAGCTGCAGCCCACCGCCGAGGGCGTGCCCCTGGAGATCTACTGCTTCACCCGCACCACCGCCTGGCTGGAGTACGAGCGCATCCAGGGCGACATCTTCGACTACCTGCTGGCGGTGCTGCCGGAATTCGGCCTGGGCGTCTACCAGCAGCCCAGCGGCCAGGACCTGCGCGGCGGCCTGCAGGGCTTGCAGCCGGCAGCAACGCGCGGCGAACGCCATCCGGCGCTGGAAGCGGAGCAGGCCTGATCGGACGGGCGACAGCAGCCGCCCTGGCCGCCTGGCCGGGGCGATGCCATGCTCAATGCAGGCGCGCGCTTCCGCGCGCCTTTCCCGGAGAAACGCCGTGCCCGCCACCCTCATCTATTACGTGGCCAGCAGCCTGGACGGCTACATCGCCCGCCCCGACGGCAGCGTCGACTGGCTGAAGCATTTCCAGAGCCAGGACGACGACCATGGCTACGCCGCCTTCTACGCCGGCATCGATGGCCTGCTGATGGGCCGCGGCACCTACCTGCAATGCCTCGACTTCGGCGAATGGCCCTACCCGGACAAGCCGGCCATCGTCCTCACCCGCGCCAACCATCTGCCGCTGGCAGCCCCTCAGGTGGAACTGCTGCACTGCTCGCCCAGCGAGGCCCTGGCCAGCCTGGAGGCCCGCGGCTGCCAGCGCATCTGGCTGGTGGGCGGCGGCAGCCTGGCCGGCAACTGCCTGGCGGCGGACTTGCTCGACGAGGTGATCGTCAGCATCATTCCGCACCTGCTCGGCGCCGGCATCCCGCTGTTCGGCATCGGGCTCGAACGGCGCCTGCAACTGCTGGAACAGCGCAGCTTCCCCAGCGGCATCGTGCAGGTGCGCTACCAGGTCCTCAAGTGAGCCCGCGCATGCCCCAGACCACCCTCGACATCGCCGCCGCCTGCCTGCTCGACGCCAGCGGCCGCCTGCTGCTGGTGCGCAAGCGCGGCACCCGAGCCTTCATGCTCCCCGGCGGCAAGCGCGAGCCCGGCGAAAGCCCGCAGCAGGCGCTGCTGCGCGAACTGCAGGAAGAACTCGGCCTCGTCCTGCCGGCCAGCGCCCTGCAGCCACTGGGCAACTTCCAGGCCGCCGCGGCCAACGAAGCCGACACCCGCGTCGACGCCCACGTCTTCGTCGCCAGCCTGCCGCACCCGGTGAGCGCCGCCGCCGAACTGGAGGAACTGGCCTGGCTGGAACACGACCGCCACCCCGAACCACTGGCGCCGCTGCTGCGCGAAAAAGTCCTGCCGGCGCTGCGCGAACACCTCGCCGACTGACGAAAATCGTCAGATGACCTGCATTTCGTCGGGTTTTTCCCTGCGACATGAGGTCCTACTCCACGCCTCGCGCGCCCCCTTCTTCCCGCCCTCGCGCGGCCTTTGGCCATGTCCCGGCAAGCCGCCTGGCATAGGGCTTTCAGCTATAAGGCCGGCGCCCGACCGGGCGCTCCGGACACATGTCATCGAATGCCCGCCGAGTCACACGGCGTTCCCCGCAAGCGACGGACGGTCAAAACACAGTCACGAAAAGTCGGTCAGAATGCGCGGAATTTTTCGCGGACCAAAGGAAACCATCGCCCGCCGAAGAGCAACGGCGATCCAGCGGAGTCTGGGTTACATCCACAACCAGAAAGAAGACATGCCGAATGCGCAGTACCCTTTTGACATGCCTTTCCATAGGCTTGGCAGCCAGTTTGGCCGCCGTTGTAACCGGGGTGGAAGCTTCCCCACGGGCCACGCGCTCCTACGCGCCCGCCCCTCTCGAACTCCGTGTCCCGGTGCAGGGCAAGGAGCTGCTGAGCATCGCCCAGCCGGCGAAGCCGCAGCCCAGTGACGCCCACCAGGTCACCCAGCGTGCCTTCAGCATGATCGGCACGCCCTACCGCTGGGGCGGCACCTCGCCCAAGGGTTTCGACTGCAGCGGCCTAGTCAAGTACGTGTTCCGCGACGTCGACGACGTCGAGCTGCCGCGCACCGCCCGGGCCATCTACCAGAGCAGCAACCCCAAGGTGGCGCGCCGCGACCTGCAGCCCGGCGACCTGGTGTTCTTCCGCATCCGCAGCCGCAACGTCGACCACGTGGGCATCTACGTCGGCAACGACCGCTTCGTCCACGCCCCGCGCCGCGGGCAGAAGGTGAAGGTGGCCAACCTCAACGACAAGTACTGGCAACGCCATTACCTGGCGGCCAAGCGCGTGCTGCCGGAGACCCTGGCCAAGGCCGACCTGCCGGGCAACCGCTTCGAGTAAGGGCCTGCGCCGCAAGACAGGACGCCGTTTTCCCGGTGAGGGGAAACGGCGTTTTTTGTGGGCGAGAGAGGGACGCCCGCTCCTTGCTCGCGGATATTGCTCCGCACACGCCAACCTCCCCCTGACGCGAAAACCCAGGCCGTGCCACCGGGGCGTCCAGCGCGGCCGGTGAATCCAATCGCGGACGGAGTCCGCCCTACGGACTTCCGATGGGGTTGAGGCGGAGGTTGGGCTCTGCAAAGAGAGCCCTCTCCCCAGCCCTCTCCCTGAAGGGAGAGGGGGCTTGTCCGTGCCGAGAGAAAGCATGGTTTCAGCCGGAAGCTTTCGGCGTTGCCGGCTGACTCACGAATACCCAAGCGCTCCGAACGGTCCCCTCTCCCTTCAGGGAGAGGGTTAGGGAGAGGGAGCGGAGTCGATCCAAAACACCGCAGCTGCCGGGAAACTCCCTTCGCGAGCAAGCTCGCTCCTACGAAGAGCAGGATTTCCAGAGAAATATCCGAGCGCACCGAAACGCCCCTTCAGAAGGCCGAGCGAAACCCGCGCTCAGGAGGTCATGCGACATGGATGTCGCGAGAGCCCCGATCAGCACAGGGACGTGCTGTCGGGGCGGGCCTCCGTGGCGGGGGAATTCGCGAGGGTAGCCCGGCTTTATCGGGCCCGTATGCGGGGCATGTAGAGGACAAGCACATGGGTAACAAATGAGTTCAGTCACATGGGTGACACTCGCATCGTCAGGTATCGATCATTTCGCTCGTGTTCGTCCAG
>NZ_FZPC01000031.1 GCF_900187975.1 Pseudomonas delhiensis
CTGCGCTTCCCCGGGCAGTACTACGACGCCGAAAGCGGCCTGCACTACAACTACTTCCGCGATTACGACCCGCAGACCGGGCGGTATGTGGAGAGTGATCCGATTGGGTTGCGGGGTGGGCTGAATACGTATGGGTATGTCTACGGGAACCCGCTGAAATACTCGGATCCTGAAGGCTTGACGCCTGCCGCCGCTGGGTTGTGTTTTATCCCCGGTGTTGGCTGGGTTGGATGTGGTGCAGCAGCTGCCGGAGCAGGTATAGCTGGGCTAGCTTGCTATATCACTGGTACCTGTCAGCGATTTGCGGAAGCCTGTAGCAACGTATGGAACGAAGTAGCTGGCGGTGATGATGCAAGCGGTGGCGAAGGCAACACTAACCCGTATGCAGGCCCCATCGATGAACCGGTAATCGTTGTTGATGGGAACGGAAACGCAATCCCCGTTGAGCCTGGGCAGAGTGTTAACAGCTCACCGAATGGCGACTACCAACAAGTCGTGGGTGCAGACGGTAAACCAACGGGAGACCGACTAGATCGAGGAGGGCATCGGAATCAATCTGACCCTCGTGCTCAGGGGCCTCATGGACACAGGCCAGGAGTGACAACTCCTGATGGCAATCCTCACCTACCGATATATTGACTATGCCTAAGTTTAACTACGACGACATCGTTACAGCTAACAGCACAGCTCCTTTAAATGCGCGCCCAGGAAATAAGGCTTGGATTGTTGGGGTATTTGAAACTCGAAGAGGCGAGTTTTTGAGGTCCTTTCCGGAAGGGGTTGTATATGTAATCGAGTTTGAGGACGGTGCTTCAGCGGAAGTGGCTGAGAGCCAGTTGGAGCTTTACATCGATCCTGGAAGTTAGCGAACTGCTGTATCAATTTTCCCAACAGGGTGTTCAGGCTATCCGGTTCAGGGTGTAGGGAATAAAGTTAGTTGAAGTGGAGTTCGGTTGGCTTTATGTGCCGGAAAAAGTAAAAAATGCAAATGTGAGAATGCCATTGCTCAATTATTGGAGGGGATTGCTACGGCTCGGTTTATCTGAGCCGTAGTTTTCTATTCGTAGTCCGTAATGTGATTTTTGACTACGGTTTGCATTCTGTGGTAGTGCGGGGCATACGATGTCTATGAGCCCAAGAACAGCGGCTCTATGCATGCGTGGGATTGAGCTCAATCCGAAACAGGTGGAGCTTATGTTTGGAGTCGCGGCGTCAGAGTTAGGTATCCGTGGCGAGCTCGCTAGACCTACCGTAAAAACCCGACTGAAGCGATCGTTTGTCAGGTTCTCATTGATGTTTCCAAACTCTTGCCGGATGGACGAAATGATTCCAGCGCTTTGGATTCATCTCGGAGGTATGGACCGCATTTGTGAGATCAAAGAAAAGATCAAGCCTGAATGTCTTGAGGTTGATTTGGTTTTACCAATCAAGGGTTCAGAGGAGCAGGAGGGAGGTTTTTTATCAACTTCTACGTTGGCAGAACTCTGTCTTTTGGGTGTGACGCTCTCGTTTCAATTCGTTTAGGCTTTGGAGTTCGAGTCTATAGGTAACGCTGTTTGACCAAATGGGACTGAAATGTACAGCCTTTAAGGCTGAATGGGGGAATACACAGTATATCTGTGATAGTGGAAGTCCTTACGCACCTTCTTGGAGTACAGGGGATAATAGTTGGAGCTCGGCGAGCTTTAATAATGAAAGATACAGCCAGTGTTACTCCTCCTGTATGGCGAGAGGAGATGCGCCAGCAAATGTTTCGGCCGTCTGTCTTGTGCCTGGTGCAGGGGTTGCGGCTCTTACAAGAAAAGAAAAAAATAGGTGTGGCAGCTTCTCAGGGGTGTGAGTTTGCTTACCAGTCCTCTCTGTGCTCCTTTGAATGTGAGAGCCTGGAGGAAAGAAAATCTTGCCCGCTTGATGGCTGATTATCGATTCTTTAGGGTTTTGTAAATTGAGAAAAATAAGGCCAGTAATCCTAGGATGTACTGGCCCTCTATTTTGAGGGTTTCAGGATCATTTTTCTCTAGTATTCTGCTGTGTATGGATATATTTAGTTCGGATTCATTCGTCAGGAGTAGCGCTCCAAAGAAAAACAATATCAAATATGGTAAATTTTTATATATGAAGTTTTTTAGCATATTGGTGATGCGATGAGGGTTAGAGTCGTTTATGTTTTGGTTTTTGTGGCGATTGCGCTTGTTATCTATATGAGTAGGCCAATTTTTGAGTCTATTTTTCATTCTAACGCTAGATGGGTAGGGTTTGTAGTGTTTTTTATTCTGGCTGGGTTTTCTGATTATTTCTTAAAAAGACTTTTTCATGATAGGGAGTGAATTGATTGAGGTGAATTCGATTGGCTCGATGTGCCTAGAAAAGCAAAAGTACAAAGGTGAGAGGATCTTGCTTGTGACGTTGTGTGAGCGCTTTAGCACTCACTGGTCTCAGTTGAAAAAGTACTGAGATCAATAGCGCTAAATGGAGGTTGAGGCGCTGAAAGGATTTCTGGGGAGGCAGTGAGCAACATGATTGATCAACAGAAAATTTCGTTGCTGCTCGCAGAATACTCTAGTCTTCCCGAGTTTAGTGGGGTGGAGTGTGTTGATGTTAATAGTGTTAGCCTATTCGGGGATAGGCCGATCCACGTTGCTGCAACACGGGGAAGTATTGATGAGATTCACTTGGTATTGAGCCAGGGAGCAGATATAAATTGCAAGGGAGAACATGGGTATACAGCCTTGCACGATGCAGTCGAGCAGGGTCATATAGATGCAGTCAATTATCTTTTAAAGCATGGTGCAAATGCTGGAATTCTAAATGATGATGGGGTTTCACCTGTAGGTCTTGCCAAGCTTTTAGATGAAGGTGAGATTCTTCATCTGCTCGAGAAGGATAGTTTTTAGGATCGGTTCATGATCCATACGGAGCGCTACTCCCTGCAACAGGTTGTAGTGCTCCGGGCTACTTTTCCTTCACTGACGCTTCTCGAAAGAGCGCCTCAGAACCGAATCCGCCCCGTAAAGGCATCCTTGAGCATCACCCAGTCGCCCATGAACGACCACAGCGGGTACTTGAAGGTGGCCGGGCGGTTCTTTTCGAAGACGAAGTGGCCGACCCAGGCGAAGCCGTAGCCGGCGAAGGGGAGGGCGATGAGCCACAGCAGGTTGCCGCTGGCGATGGCGTAGGCGAGGATCGCCAGCACTAGCAGGCTGCCCACGTAGTGCAGGCGGCGGCAGGTGGGGTTGCTGTGTTCCTGCAGGTAATAGGGGTAGAACTCGGCGAAGCTGTGGAAACGCTCGGCGGTGTCGGTGGCCATGGCGCACCTCCTGTTGTTGTGATGGCCGCAGTCTACGAAGGCGGCCGGTGACTTGCAGATGACCCCTGCAGCCAGTTTAGTATCCATCCCCGCCATTCCTTGCGCGCCCTGACAACAAGAAGAACCGAGATGCCTGAGCGTACCACCCTGTCCAGTTGGGTTCGTGGAATCCTCCTCGCCATCGAGCTGGAGGGGCTGGACAGCCGCGAGCTGTTCGCCGAGCTGGGCCTGGACCTGGCGGCCCTGGCCGACCCGGACGCGCGTTTTCCCCAGGACGACATGACGCGCCTGTGGCACCTGGCCGTGCAGCGCAGCGGCAACCCGGCCATCGCCCTGAACTTCGCCCGCGTGCATACCCCGGCGTTCCCGGTGCTGGGCTATTCGATGATGTCCAGCCGCACCCTGGCCGAGGCTTTCGAGCGCCTGGAGCGTTACCAGCGGATCATCGCCGAGGGGGCGGACGTGAGTTTCCGCCGCCTGCCCGAGGGCTGCCTGTACAGTGTGCAGGTGCATGGCGACCGCCTGTTGCCACCGCGGCAGAGCGCGGAGAGCGCCCTGGCGAGCATGACCGCCCTGGTGCGCTGGATCACCGGGCGCGACATCCGCCCGCTGGAGGTGCGCCTGGCCGGCGAGCCGCCGCTGGACCCGGCGCCCTACCAGGCGCTGTTCCAGGCGCCGATGAGTTTTGGCCACGAGCAGTGCGCCCTGCTGTTTTCCCATGAGGACATGAACGCCCCGCTGCCGACGGCCAATGCCGAGCTGGCGCACCTGCACGACCGCTT
This sequence comes from Pseudomonas delhiensis, assembly GCF_900187975.1. Taxonomy (GTDB): domain Bacteria; phylum Pseudomonadota; class Gammaproteobacteria; order Pseudomonadales; family Pseudomonadaceae; genus Pseudomonas; species Pseudomonas delhiensis. The sequence continues at coordinate 4,090 of NZ_FZPC01000031.1, forward strand.
CGCCGGCGAGTACCTGGCGCGCTTCGCCAGCAGCCGCTTCAGCCACCAGACGCGCCAGGTGTTGTGCCGCCTGCTGCCCCAGGGCGAACCGCGGCGCGAGGTGGTGGCGGAGATTCTCCACCTGTCCGAGCGCACCCTGCAGCGGCGCCTGCAGGAGGAGGGCAGCAGCTACCAGCAGCTGCTCGACGATACCCGTCGCGAGCTGGCCCAGCAGTACCTGGCGACGCCGCACATGACGCTGCTGGAGATCGCCTACCTGCTGGGGTTTTCCGAGCCGAGCAACTTTTTCCGCGCGTTCCGCCGCTGGTTCGGGGTGACGCCGGGGGAGTATCGGGAGCGGTTGTAGGGGGGCTCGCGGGGGCGGGGATAATCGCGGACGGAGTCCGCTCCTACGGCTGTGCTCGACCGTAGGGCGAATAACCGTTCGCGGTTATCCGCCGTTGGCCGTGCCTCCGGGGCGTCCGGTGTGGCCGGTGAAGCTCATCGTCATTCCCGCGAATGCGGAAACCCCAAAAAAATACGTCGGGGTTGGGTGTAGCGCGCCGCACCGAGTGCGTTGATGTCTCTTGTTTCGCCCCCTCGGGCGAGTCACTTTTGTCAATCGGTGGAAGGCCACCCCCGCAAAAAGTAACCAAAAAGGCTTGCCCCGACATACGGGCCCGATGGAGCCGGGCTCCCCTCACGAATTCCCCCGCCACGGAGGCCCGCCCCGAGGGTACGTCCCTGTAGCCCATCGGGGCTCTAGCGACATCCATGTCGCATGACCTCCTGAGCGCCGGTTTCGCTCGGCCTTCTGAAGGGGCGTTCCGGTACGCTCGGTTGTTTCTCTGGAAGTCCAAAAAGCAAGAGCGGCACTGCTCTTCGTAGGAGCGAGCTTGCTCGCGAACCCTGACTCCGTCCCCCTCCCTAACCCTCCCCCGCAAGCGGGAGAGGGGACCGTTCGGAGTGATGCGAAACCGCGAAGCTCCCGGGCTCCCCGTAGGGCGCATAACGCCTACGGCGTTATCCGCCAAATCGCGGACAGAGTCCGCTCCTACGGTTCCAGGAAGCACGGTCGTAGGAGCGGACTCCGTCCGCGATTGGATTCACCGGCCACGCCGGACGCCCCGGTGGCACGGCCTGGGTTATACCCCTTCGGGCCAGCGCAAGCGCTGTTCGCGATGGAGCCGCGTCCCGCGTTCGCGGGAATGACGAGGGATAGTTCATCCACCGTGCTTCAGAAGAACGACCGCGACGCCTTGAAGGTGACCGCGCTGTCGCAGTAGGCGTTGTGCCCCGAGTAGGCGCTGCAGTCCGTGCCGCTCAGGCTGCTGCCGCTGTAGGAGAAGTTCAGGTCCAGGCCCAGCCAGGGGCGGCTGAGGTTCACCGACCAGTCGTTGAAGCCGCTGACGTAGCCATTGGCCACGCTCACCGGGCTCTCCAGGCTGTAGCTGGCGTATTTCAGCGTCAGGTCGAAGCCCAGCGGCGGCGTCAGGCCCAGGTCGGCGAACAGGGTGGCGCTGCTGCGCCCGGCGCTGTTGCTGTAGGCGGCGCCCAGGCGGCTGCCGAAGATCGACAGGCCACCGTAGACGTCCTGGGTGTCCAGGTCCGGCCGCTGCGGATGCACGTAGCGGATGCTGCCCAGCTCGTAGCCGAGGCGGCCATTGCCCAGCGGGCGCTTGAAGCCGGCGTAGGAGTCGACTTCGGTGGGCTTGTCCGGTTCCAGGTTGGCGGCCCAGCCGCCGAAGTACCAGCCCGAGGCGTGGCTGGCGTCCAGCCCGCCGTGCAGGCTGTCCAGGCCGCCGGGCTGGACCAGGCCCTGGGCCATGCTGCGGGTCGGCGAGTTGGCGAACTTGAGGTCGAAGTCGCCCAGCTGGCGCTGCATGACCTGGGCGTTGGCGGCCAGGCTGGCGCACAGCGAGGCGCCCAGCAGCAGACGTTGGATGATCATGGCTCCCCCCTTGGTCTTCGAAATGCTCCTTGGCAGGTGCGGTCCCCTCCGCACCTTTACAGGTTAAATCCATTCGTCGACCAGGCAATGACCGGCGGTCCATTTGTCGGCCGGATCGAACCTTTTCGTGCCGGCGCTCGTGGAGGTTGCCGGGCCGCGGCCTAGCTGCTAAATCTTCCCCAGCATGCGCACTCCATTCAGCAGGGAGGCCTCCATGGCCATCACATCCGTACCCTCGGCCGACGGCCAGGAACTGACCATCGTGGTCCAGGGCCGCTTCGACTTCGGTGCGCACCAGGAATTCCGCGACGCCTACGAGCGCGTCGAGACCACCCCCCAACGCTACGTCGTCGACCTCAAGGGCGCCACCTACCTGGACAGCTCGGCGCTGGGCATGCTCCTGCTGCTGCGCGACCACGCCGGCGGCGAACATGCGCAGATCAGCCTGGTGCACTGCAGCGCGGACGTGCGCAAGATCCTCTCCATCTCCAACTTCGAACAGCTGTTCCGCATTTCCTGAGCCGTGGCGGTCATGGCCAACTTCCTCACGGTCCTGATCGCCGACGACAACGCCGCCGACCGCCTGCTGCTGTCCACCATCGTCAGCCGCCAGGGGCACCGCGTGCTGACCGCCGCCAACGGCCTGGAAGCCCTGGCGCTGTTCGAGCAGGAGCGCCCGCAGCTGGTGCTGATGGACGCCCTGATGCCGGTGATGGACGGCTTCGAGGCGGCGCGGCGGATCCGCCGCCAGGCCGGCGAGGAGCTGGTGCCGATCATCTTCCTCACCTCGCTGACCGAGACCGAGGCGCTGGTGCAGAGCCTGGAGGCCGGCGGCGACGACTTCCTCTCCAAGCCCTACAACCGGGTGATCCTCGAAGCCAAGATCCGCGCCATGGGCCGCCTGCACCACCTGCAGCGCGAGGTGCTGGCGCAGCGCGACCTGATCGCCCGGCACAACGAGCACCTGCTCAACGAGCAGCGGGTGGCCAAGGCGGTGTTCGACAAGGTGGCGCATTCCGGCTGCCTGAACGCGCCGAACATCCGCTACCTGCAGTCGCCCTTCGCGCTGTTCAACGGCGACCTGCTGCTGGCCGCCTACAAGCCCTCCGGCGGCATGCACGTGCTGCTCGGCGACTTCACCGGCCACGGCCTGCCGGCGGCCATCGGCGCCATGCCGCTGGCCGAGGTGTTCTACGGCATGACCGCCAAGGGCTACCCGATCGCCGACATCCTCCGCGAGATGAACGCCAAGCTGAAGCGCATCCTGCCGGTGGGGGTGTTCTGCTGCGCCAGCATGCTCAACCTGAGCTTCCAGCGCGGCCTGCTGGAGGTGTGGAACGGCGGCCTGCCCGACGGCTACCTGTTCCGCCAGGGCCGCGAGCTGCAGCCCCTGGTGTCGCGCCACCTGCCGCTGGGCATCCTCGAGCCGGCGGCCTTCGACGAGGGCTGCGAGGTCTTCCCCATGGAGGATGGCGACCGCGTGCTGCTGTTCTCCGACGGGGTGCTGGAGGCCCGCAACCCGCAGGGCGAGATGTTCGGAGAGCAGCGCCTGCGCCAGGTGTTCGAGGCGCAGCGCGACGGTTCGCGGCTGTTCGAGGGGGTGAAGGCGGCGCTGGTGCGCTTCCGCGGCGAGGCCCAGGACGACCTGAGCATGCTGGAAGTGGCCCTGGTGCCTGACGCCAGCCTGCAGCGGCCGCCCCTGGCGTTTTCCGAAAGCGGGCTGGGCGGCACCCAGGACTGGTCCTGCAGCTTCGAGTTCCGCGCCCCCACGCTGCGCCACTTCAACCCCTTGCCGTTCCTGCTGCAGCTGCTGATGGAGGTGCATGACCTGCGCCCCCGCGGCGGTGCCCTCTACACGGTGCTCGCCGAGCTGTACTCCAACGCCCTGGAGCACGGCGTGATGGGCCTGGAGTCGCGCCTGAAGTGCGACGCCCAGGGCTTCGCCCGCTACTATGAGGAGCGCCGCAAGCGCCTGGAAAGCCTCGACCACGGCTTCGTGCGCTTCCACGTCGACCTCGCCCCCCATGGCGATGGCGGCCGCCTGCTGGTGCGGGTGGACGACAGCGGCAACGGTTTCGACGTCAATGCCGTGCTGCAGGCCCAGGCGCACTGTGTGCCGGGCGCCTTCAGCGGCCGCGGCCTGACCTTGATACGCAGCCTGGCCGACCGCTGCCAGTGGTCGGGGGATGGCAAGTCGGTGTCCGTGGAGTTTTTCTGGTCCGCTCAGGCATAATCCGGCACTTCCCGTGCGCCGGCCCTGGCCATGGGTGGCCAGGGAGCGAGCGAATGTCCGATGTGCATCTCGACGATGCGGTACTGAAGGCTTTGCGGGAGGTGATGGCGGAAGAGTTTCCGCTGTTGCTCGACACCTTCATCGGCGACTCCGAGGAGCGCCTGCGCAACCTCCACGAGGCCCTGGCCGAACTCGACGGCCCGGCCCTGCGCCACGCCGCGCACAGCTTCAAGGGCAGCTGCGGCAACATGGGCGCGCCGGCCCTGGCCGCCCTGTGCAAGCGCCTGGAAGACGCCGCCCGGCAGGGCGACATGGCCAAGGCCGCCGGGCTGATCGAGCAGGTCGAGCGCGAGTTCGCCATCGTCCGCATCCTGCTGCGCCAGCAGCGCCTGCAACGCTCCTGACGAGCGACCCGGGAAACTGGCCCGGCCCTTGCTATCTCCGTGTCATCGACGCAAACGAAACGGAGATCGCCGATGGCTGTCGCCCCGGACATCCTACTTTCGCCGACCCCGCCGCCAAGCCCCCGGACATCCCCGTCCAGGGCCGCGCAGGATTCGGCCAACACCAGCAACGACAAGGGTTCCAGCTTCGCCGACGTGTACGCCCAGGAAAGCCGGCCGGCCGCCAAGGAGCGCCCGCAGGCCCAGGCCAAGGCCAAGGGCGACAAGCCGCGCGCTCAGGATGACGCGCCCGCCAAGGACAGCGCCAAGGCGCCGGAAGCCGGCAGCGAGCAGCCAAAGGTTGCCGAAGGCGGCAAGCCCTTGCCGGCCCAGGAGCAGGCGTCGACGGACGACGGCCAGCAGCCGCCCGACCCCAGCCTCGACCCGCTGCTGGCGCTGGCCATGGGCGTGCAGCCGACGGTGCAGGACGGCGCCACGCAACTCGGCCAGGGCCAGCTCGATGCTGCCAACAGCGACGGCGACCTGCAGAAGCTCAACCAGGCCCAGGGCGTGGCCCTGTTGCCGGAAGCGGGCGCCGAGGAGGTGACCCAGGCCCTGCAGCTGCCCACTGCCGGCAAGGGCGAGCTCAACCTCAAGCTGGCCGACGGCCAGGGCAAGGGCGACGCCAAGCTGGACATGGGCAGCCTGCTGGCCGGCCTCAAGGACGCCCAGGGTTCGACGCAAACCAAGACCGCCGACGCAGCCGGCGAGCTGGCCGGGCAATTGGCCGACAGCGTCGGCCAGCCCAAGGCCGAGCCGCGCAACGAGGCCTTCGCCCATCGCCTGGAGGCCATGACCCAGGCGCTCAACGGCACCCAGCAGGCGCTCACCAGCCGCCCGGTCAACCCGCAGGTGCCCGGCCAGCCGGTGGCCATGCAGCAGAACGGCTGGACCGACCAGGTGGTGGACCGGGTGATGTGGATGTCCAGCCAGAACCTGAAGTCCGCCGACATCCAGATGGAGCCGGCCGACCTCGGGCGCCTGGAAGTGCGCATCCACATGACCAGCGACCAGACCCAGGTGACCTTCGCCAGCGCCAGCGCCGGCGTGCGCGAGGCCCTCGACAGCCAGCAGCACCGCCTGCGCGAGATGCTCGGCCAGCAGGGCATGAACCAGGTCAACGTCAACGTCTCCGACCAGTCCCTGGCCCGCGGCTGGCAAGGGCAGGGCCAGCAGCAGGGCAATGGCCGCGGCGGTTCGGCCACGGCGGCGGAGGGTGACGACGAGCCCATGCTCAGCGGCGTCAGCGAGATCCGCGCGCGGCCGCAGCTGGGCGGGCTGGGGATGGTGGATTATTACGCCTGACGCCGGCCCCGCCGTTCCCTTGTAGGAGCGCGCCCTGCGCGCGAATCGCGGGCAGGGCCCGCTCCTACAGGGGCGCCTTGCAGGCCAAACGGCGGATAACGCCGTAGGCGTTATGCGCCCTACGCCAGGCCCGACCATGACGTAGGGCGAATGGTTATCCGCCGCTTCACCTGTCCCCCCTCGCTCCGCCCATCGGCAGCCTGTAATATCCGCCGCGGCGGCCGGGCATGACCTGGCACAGCCCTTGCTCCTGTCTTTCCAGACAGGCAACGGACCGCGCAAGTGACGGATTTCTGGCATGGCTAAGAACGATCAGCAGACCACTCCACCCGCCGAGGGCGGCGCCGGCAAGGGCCGGCTCAAGCTCATCATCATCCTGGGCCTGGCCTTCCTGCTGGCGGTCGGGGCGTCGGTGGGCGGCACCTGGTTCTTCCTCAGCCGCGGCGCCAAGCCGGCCGAGGCACCGGTGGCCGAGGCCGGCAGCGGCAAGAAACCGGCGCTCTACGAGGTGCTGGCGCCGTCCTTCGTGGTCAACTTCAACCAGGGCGGGCGGCAGCGCTACCTGCAGGTCGCCGTGGCCCTGATGGGCCGCGACCAGGCCCAGCTGGACGCCCTGCGCGAACAGATGCCGCTGGTGCGCAACCAGCTGGTGATGCTGTTCTCCAGCCAGAATTTCGACACCTTGACCACCCCGGTGGGCAAGGAGATGCTGCGACAGCAGGCGACCGCCAGCATCCAGGAACTGGCCAAGAAGGCCACCGGTCAGTTGACCGTGGAACAGGTGCTTTTCACCAATTTCGTACTCCAGTAGGTAAGCCGCCATGGCCGTGCAAGATCTGCTCTCCCAGGACGAAATCGACGCGCTGCTGCACGGCGTCGACGACGGCCTGGTGGAAACCGAAGCCGATTCCGACCCCACGGCGGTCAAGTCCTACGACCTGACCAGCCAGGACCGCATCGTCCGCGGTCGCATGCCGACCCTGGAGATGATCAACGAGCGCTTCGCCCGCTACACCCGCATCAGCATGTTCAACCTGCTGCGGCGCTCGGCCGACGTCGCCGTGGGCGGCGTGCAGGTGATGAAGTTCGGCGAGTACGTGCACTCGCTGTACGTGCCCACCAGCCTCAACCTGGTGAAGATGAAGCCGCTGCGCGGCACCGCGCTGTTCATCCTCGACGCCAAGCTGGTGTTCAAGCTGGTGGACAACTTCTTCGGCGGCGACGGCCGCCACGCCAAGATCGAGGGCCGCGAGTTCACCCCCACCGAGCTGCGGGTGGTGCGCATGGTCATCGAGCAGGCCTTCGTCGACCTCGCCGAGGCCTGGAGCGCGGTGCTGCCGATCACCTTCGAGTACGTCAACTCGGAAGTGAACCCGGCCATGGCCAACATCGTCAGCCCCAGCGAGGTGGTGGTGGTCTCCACCTTCCACATCGAGCTGGACGGCGGCGGCGGCGACCTGCACATCACCGTGCCCTACGCGATGATCGAGCCGATCCGCGAGATGCTCGACGCCGGCTTCCAGTCCGACGTCGACGACCAGGACGAGCGCTGGCTCAACGCCCTGCGCGAGGACATCCTCGACGTCAACGTGCCGGTGGACGCCACCGTGGTGCGCCGCCAGCTGCGCCTGCGCGACATCCTGCACATGCAGCCGGGCGACGTGATCCCGGTGGAGATGCCCGAATTCATGGTGATGCGCGCCAACGGCGTGCCTTCCTTCAAGGTCAAGCTGGGTTCGCACAAGGGCAACCTGGCCTTCCAGATTCTCGATCCGCTCGAGCGCCCGCGCTGAGCGCATCCCCCCAGAGGACCCGACAATGGCAGATGAAGACAAAGTGACCCCCGAGGAGCAGGCCCTGGCGGACGAATGGGCCGCGGCCCTGTCCGAGGCGGGCGACGCCAGCCAGGACGACATCGACGCGATGATGGCCGGCAACGCCGCGCCGGCCGCTCCGGTGGCGCCGCGCGCGCCCATGGAGGAGTTCGGCATGGCGCCGCGGGCGCCGACCATCGCCGGCCTGGAAGGGCCGAACCTGGACGTCATCCTCGACATCCCGGTGACCATCTCCATGGAGGTCGGCCACACCGACATCACCATCCGCAACCTGCTGCAGCTCAACCAGGGCTCGGTGATCGAGCTCGACCGCCTGGCCGGCGAGCCGCTGGACGTGCTGGTCAACGGCACCCTGATCGCCCACGGCGAGGTGGTGGTGGTGAACGAGAAGTTCGGCATCCGCCTGACCGACGTGATCAGCCCCAGCGAACGCATCAAGAAGCTGCGCTGATGATGGCCCGCCTGCTCGCACCGTTCTGCGCCCTGCCGCTGGCGGGGCTGCTGCCGCTGGCCCAGGCCGCCGACGAGCCGGCCGCCGCGCCGGCGCCGGCCATCGTCCACGCCAGCGCCTCGCCGAGCCTGATCACCGGCAGCGCCGGGGCCCAGCTGCTACAGCTGCTGTTCGGCCTGGTGCTGGTGGTGGCGCTGATCTTCCTGCTCGCTTGGCTGGTGCGCCGCGTGCAGCAGATCGGCCCGCGCGGCAACCAGGCGATCAAGCTGGTGGCCAGCCAGGCCCTGAGCCCGCGTGACCGCCTGCTGCTGGTGCAGGTGGGCGAGGAGCAGATCCTCCTCGGCCTGACGCCGGGGCGCATCACCCCGCTGCACGTGCTCAAGGAGCCGGTGCGCGGCGTCGAGGCCGGCGAGCAGCCGGCGCCGCCGGAGTTCGCCCAGCGCCTGCTGGAGCTGCTGAACAAGGACAAGGGCCGCCCGCAATGAGCTTCCCCGCCTTCCCGCAGGCGCTGCGCCGCTGCCTGCCGCTGCTGGCCGTGCTGCTGGCGCTGCTCGCGCCCCAGGCCTTCGCCGCCGACCCGCTGCAGGTGCCGGCGATCACCGTGACCACCAACCCGCAGGGCCAGCAGGAATACTCGGTCAGCCTGCAGATCCTGCTGATCATGACGGCGCTGAGCTTCATCCCGGCGTTCGTCATGCTGATGACCAGCTTCACCCGGATCATCATCGTCTTCGCCATCCTGCGCCAGGCGCTGGGCCTGCAGACCACGCCGTCGAACCAGATCCTCGTGGGCCTTGCGCTGTTCCTCACCCTGTTCGTCATGGCGCCGGTGTTCGACAAGGTCAACAGCACCGCGCTGCAGCCCTACCTGAACGAGCAGATCCAGGCCCCGGAGGCGCTGAGCCGCGCCGAGGTGCCGCTGAAGTCGTTCATGCTGGCGCAGACCCGGCAGTCGGACCTGGACCTGTTCGTGCGCCTGTCCAAGCGCACCGACATCGCCAACGCCGACGCCACGCCGCTGACCATCCTGGTCCCGGCCTTCGTCACCTCGGAGCTGAAGACCGCGTTCCAGATCGGCTTCATGATCTTCATCCCGTTCCTGATCATCGACCTGGTGGTGGCCAGCGTGCTCATGGCCATGGGCATGATGATGCTGTCGCCGCTGATCATCTCGCTGCCGTTCAAGATCATGCTGTTCGTCCTGGTGGACGGCTGGGCGCTGATCATCGGCACCCTGGCCGGCAGCTTCGGCACCGTTTGACTAGAGAGGAGGGCGCGCCATGACCCCGGAAGTCGCCGTCGACCTGTTCCGCCAGGCACTCTGGCTGACCGCCATGATGGTCGCCATCCTGGTGCTGCCGAGCCTGCTGGTGGGCCTGGTGGTGGCCATGTTCCAGGCCGCCACGCAGATCAACGAGCAGACCCTGAGCTTCCTGCCGCGCCTGCTGGTGACCCTCGGCACGCTGATCGTCCTGGGCCCCTGGCTGGTGCGCGAGCTGATGGAGTACACCCAGGGCCTGATCACCAGCATCCCCACGCTGATCGGCTGATGCTGGAGCTGAGCAACGCGCAGATCGGCGCCTGGGTCGGCAGCTTCGTGCTGCCGCTGTTCCGCATCGCCGCGCTGCTGATGACCATGCCGATCTTCAGCAACCAGATGGTCCCGGCGCGGGTGCGCCTGTACCTGTCCCTGGCCATCGCCGTGGTGCTGGTGCCGACCCTGCCGCCGATGCCCCAGGTCGACGCCCTGAACCTGCGCGCCATGCTGCTGGTGGGCGAGCAGGTGCTGATCGGCGCCATGCTCGGCTTCACCCTGCAGCTGTTCTTCCACGTCTTCGTGGTCGCCGGGCAGCTGCTGTCGATGCAGATGGGCCTGGGCTTCGCCTCCACCGTGGACCCGGCCAACGGCATCTCGGTGCCGGTGATGGGGCAGTTCTTCAGCCTGCTGGTGACCCTGCTGTTCCTGGCCATGAACGGCCACCTGGTGGTGCTGGAGGTGATCGCCGAGAGCTTCGTCACCCTGCCGGTGGGCCAGGGCCTGTCCGGCGAGCACCTGTACACCGTGGCCGGCAAGCTCGGCTGGGTGCTCGGCGGCGGTCTGCTGATCGCCCTGCCGGCGGTCACCGCGCTGCTGGTGGTGAACCTCGCCTTCGGCGCCATGACCCGCGCCGCGCCGCAACTGAACATCTTCTCCATCGGCTTCCCGCTGACCCTGGTGATGGGCTTCGTCATCGTCTGGATCGGCACCGCCGAAATCCTCTCGCAGTACCAGGACCTCGTCCGCGAGGCCCTGGCGCTGCTCCGTGAACTGGTGGGAGCGCGCTGATGGCGGAAAGCGAGAGCGGCCAGGACAAGACGGAGGAACCCACGGAGAAACGCCGCCGCGAGGCCCGCGAGAAAGGCCAGCTGCCGCGTTCCCGGGAACTCAACACCCTGGCCGTGCTGATGGCCGGGGCCGGCGCGCTGCTGGCCTACGGCGCGCACCTGGCCGAGGTGCTGATGGGGGTGATGCGCGGCAGCTTCGAGCTGTCCCGCGAGACGGCGATGAACAGCGAAAGCATGCTGCGCCTGCTGGGCGCCGCCGCGCGCGCCGCCGCCGAGGGGCTCTGGCCGATCCTGCTGGTGCTGCTCTTCGCCGCCATCGTCGGCCCCATCGCCCTGGGCGGCTGGCTGTTCTCCGGCCAGGCCCTGGCGCCCAAGTTCAGCCGCATGAACCCGCTGGAAGGGATCAAGCGGATGTTCTCCAGCAAGTCGGTGCTGGAGCTGTTCAAGGCGCTGATCAAGTTCGTGGTGGTGCTGGCGGTGGCGGTGCTGGTGCTGCGCTCGGACAAGGAGGCCCTGCTGGCGCTGCTGCACCAGCCGTTGCACACGGCCATCGTGGAAAGCGTCAAGGTGGTGGGCTGGAGCGCCTTCTGGATGGCCTGCAGCCTGCTGCTGATCGCCGGCGTGGACGTGCCCTACCAGCTCTGGGACAACCGCCAGAAGCTGCTGATGACCAAGCAGGAAGTGCGCGACGAGTACAAGGACTCCGAGGGCAAGCCCGAGGTCAAGGCCAAGGTCCGCCGCCTGCAGCGCGAGATGGCGCAGCGGCGCATGATGCAGGCGGTGCCCGAGGCCGACGTGGTGATCACCAACCCGACGCACTTCGCCGTGGCCCTGAAGTACGACGCCAAGGCCGGCGGCGCGCCGCGCCTGCTGGCCAAGGGCAACGACTTCCTGGCCCTGAAGATCCGCGAGGTGGCCCAGGAGCACAAGGTCACGGTGCTGGAGTCGCCGGCCCTGGCCCGTGCGGTCTACTACTCCACCGAGCTGGACCAGGAGATTCCCGCCGGCCTCTACCTGGCGGTGGCCCAGGTGCTGGCCTACGTCTACCAGCTCAAGCAGTTCCGCGCCGGCAAGGGCAAGCGCCCGGGGCCGATGCCCGAGGTGCCCATCCCGCCGGACCTGCGCCGCGACGAATGACGCACCGCGTTCGTCGCCGGCCATTGACGGCTGCCGCTGGCGGCCTTCACTTTCCCTTGAGGGCCGGTGGCGCTTGCCGTGGTACGACCTGAACGGAGTCGGACCACAATCACGGGATTGCTGCCATGGCCAAGGTACTGCTGACCGCCGCGCTGCGCGGCGAATACGAACAGCTCTTCAACAGCTGCCAGATCCGCCCGGCGCGCGCCGCCGAGGTGGAGGCGCTGGTCGAGCGCATCGAGGACAACCAGCCGCGCTACGCCGAGGTCGGCAAGGCCCTGGGCATCCCCTGGGGCTTCATCGGCGTGGTGCACTGCATGGAAAGCGGCCTGCGCTTCGACCGCCACTTGCACAACGGCGACCCGCTGACGGCGCGCACCGTGCAGGTGCCGGCGGGGCGGCCGAAGGAGGGCAAGCCGCCCTTCACCTGGGAGGAGAGCGCCGAGGACGCCCTGCGCCTGAAGCGCCTGGGCGCGGGCACCGACTGGAGCCTGGCCGGCACCCTCTACCAACTGGAGGCCTACAACGGCTTCGGCTACCGGCTGTACCACCCCCATGTGCTCTCGCCCTACCTGTGGAGCTACTGCAACCACTACCAGGGCGGCAAGTACGTGCAGGACGGCACCTGGTCCGACAGCGCCCAGTCCAGGCAGTGCGGCGCCGCGGTGCTGCTGCGGCGCATGGCCGAGCGCGGCCTGCTGGAGTTCGTCGACCAGCCGAAGCCGAGCGCGGCCCGGCCGCTGCTGGTGAACTACTCCATGAGCCTGTCGGAAGACGCGGCCGAGGTGCGCCGGGTGGAGGAACTGCAGACCTGGCTGAACAGCTTCCCGGGCGTCTTCGTCAAGATCGACGGGGTGCCCGGCAAGCGTACCTCGGAGGCCTGGCGGCTGGTCACCGGCGGCTACCTGCCCGGTGACCCGCGCGCCCGGCGGCGGGCGGCCGCCTGAGGCTCACCAGATGGGGATGCTGTAGTTGGCGATCAGGCGGTTCTCGTCCATGTCCGCGCCGTGGCTGCTGCGCGCGGTGACGTTGCGCCAGCGCAGCGACAGCCCCTTGAGCGGCCCGTCCTGCAGGGTATAGGCCAGGTCGGTGTCGCGCTCGTACTCGTGGCCGTCCTCCAGCCCCGCGCCGCGACGGATGTCGTCGCCGCGGGTGTAGCGGGTCATGAAGCTCAGGCCGGGGAGGCCGAGGGAGGCGAAGTCGTAGTCGTAGCGCAGCTGCCAGGACTTCTCCCCGGGCTGGGTGAAGGTCTGGATGGTCATCAGGTTGTGCGAGTAGGGCGGGGTGTAGCCGTTGAGGGTGGGGAAGCCGTCGTCGCCCATCATGTCCTGGTAGGCCACGCCGATGGCATGGGCGCCGGCGCGCAGGGTGAACATCACGCTGAGGTTGCGGTTGTCCACCGGGCCCGAGATCGCCTGGCCGTCGTCGTCGCTGTCGAAGTAGCGCAGGTCGCTGCGCAGCGACACGCCCTCGGCCAGCGGCAGGGTGTGCACCAGGCCGTAGAAGTGCTGCTGGTAGATGTCCTTGAGCTGGCCGTAGAAGTAGCTGGCGGTCAGGTTCGGGGTGAAGGCGTAGCTGGCGCCGGCGAGGTTGAACTCGTCGCTGGCGAAGGCCTTGCTGCGGCCCATGATGTACATGTCGTCGCTGCCCGCCGACTCGCGGGTGCGCGACTTCCACAGCTGGCCGGCGGTGAGCGTCAGCCTGTCGACCTCGTTGGAGGTCAGCAGGGCGCCGTCGAAGGTCTGCGGCATCAGCCGCACGTCGTCGCGGAACACCACCGGCAGCTGCGGCTCCAGCAGGCCGATGTTCAGCTGCGTCTTCGAGTAGCGCAGCTTGGCGGTCAGCCCGGCATGGCTGTAGTCGTCCACCGGCTCGCGCGAGTTCGGCCCGAAGGGCAGGGTGCCGTCGCCGCTGCGCCCGCGGCCGGAATCGAGCTTGACGCCGAGCAGCCCGGTGGCGTCCAGGCCGAAGCCGATGGGGCCCTCGGTGAAGCCCGACTGCAGGCGCAGGACGAAGGCCTGGGACCAGTTGCCGGCCTGGGATTGCGCGGCGTTGTCCTGGCGGTAGTCGCGCAGCTGGTAGAAGTTGCGCAGGTCCAGGCGGCCGCTGCTGTCATCGATGAAGTCGGCCTGGGCGGCCAGCGGCAGCAGGCTCGCGGCCAGCAGGCCGTAATGGAATGGAATGCGCTTCTGAGTGTGTGTGGCGGACATGGTTCTTCCCTTGTTGTTCTTGTTCTGCACCCCCGGCGGGGGCCTGCGGGAAGGGGTTTTATCACATAATTAATTTGTTAACGATATGCATGAGCGAGCGGGAGCTTTCGCCCCGCAGATCGGGCATTTTCCTATGGGGGGCCGGAAGCGCCTGTTCTATAAAGTCGAAACCCGCGGAATAACTGGCATTCCGTAGTGGCTGGCTGACATCTTGTTACATTTATCACGACGGCATTGCGCCACCCCACGAAATGAGCATATTGTTAAAGTGTTAACGATGTGCCTGAATCTAGCCCTTCCCGGACGCCGCCAGGTGTCCGCCCGACGATAAGAACAACACCGAGGTAACGGCATGAAGAAATCCTCCTTCCTGGCCCTGCTGCTCGCCTGTGGCAGCCTGGCCCCGGCCCTGGCGGCCGAGCGCGTGACGCTGAAGATCGCGCACTTCCTCCCGGCCAGCTCCAACGCCCAGCAGCACGTCATCCAGCCCTGGTGCGACACCCTGGCCCGCGAGTCGGAGCAGCGCATCCAGTGCCAGATCTACCCCTCCATGCAGCTCGGCGGCACCCCGGGGCAACTGCCGGACCAGGTGCGCAACGGCGTGGTGGACATCGTCTGGACCGCCCCCGGCTACTCGCCCGGGCGCTTCCCGCGCAGCGAGGCGGTGGAGCTGCCGTTCATGCTGCCGGCCAACGGCGTGCAGGCCTCGAAGATCATCTGGCAGTTCTACCAGCAGGCCCTGCAGGACGATTACAAGGGCTACCGCGTGCTGGCCCTGCACAGCGACGGCGGCATGCAGCTGCACACCACCGGCAAGGCGGTGCGCCAGCTGGAAGACCTCAAGGGCCTGAAGCTGCGCGCCTCCTCGCGCATGAGCGCCCGCCTGGTCACGGGCCTGGGCGCGGCGCCGGTGAGCATGCCGGCGGCGCAGCTCACCGAGTCGCTGTCCAAGGGCGTGATCGACGGCGCCCTGGCCAGCTGGGAGCTGATCCCGGCGCTGAAGCTCGACGAGGTGACGCAGCATCACACCGACGTGCCGCAGGGCCGCCCGACCTTCTCCATCACCCTGCTGGGCATGCTGATGAACCCGCGCAGCTACGAGCGCATGCCCGACGACCTCAAGGCAATCCTCGACCGCAACAGCGGCGAGGCCCTGGTGCAGCGCTTCGGCGAAGCCTGGGACGGCGAGCTGGCTAGGGCCCGCGAGATGGTCGCCAGGGACAGCGTGGCCAGCTTCGAGCCGGCGGCCTACCAGCGCCTGCGCGAGGCGGGCGACAAGGTCACCGCCGAGTGGGTGGCCGATGCCGAGGGCAAGGGGCTGGCGGGCAGGCAACTGGCCGAGCAGCTGCGCGAGCTGTCCCGGACCGCCGGCGTCGAGCTGTAAGGGGTGGCCGCGATGAGCGAGATGCTGTCCCTGGAAGGCGCCGTGCCGGTACGCAGCAAGGGCCTGCCGGTGCGCCTGCTGGAGGCCGTGGCGCAGGGCTTCGCCTACGCCGGCGGCGCCGTGCTGCTGGCCCTGGTGGGCATGTCCCTGGTGTCCATCATCGGCCGCAAGCTGTGGTCGACGCCGGTCACCGGCGACATGGAGCTGCTGGAGATGGGGGCGGCGGTGGCCATCGCCGCCTTCCTGCCGCTGTGCGAGATCCGCAACGGCCACATTCGCGTGGAGATGTTCTCCAACTGGATGCCCCTGGCCGTGCGCCGCGGCCTCGACGCCCTGGCGCACCTGCTGTTCGCCGCGGTCGCCGCGGTGCTGGCCTGGCGCACCGGGCTGCAGGTGCTGGAGGCCCACGCCAACCAGGACAGCAGCACCCTGCTGGCGGTGCCGCACTGGATCCCCCTGGCGCTGGTGGTGCCGAGCCTGGCGCTACTGTGCCTGTGCGCCCTGTGCCGCAGCCTGCTGGCCTTGCTGGATGAAGGAGCCGTGCGATGAGCGGAATGGCCCTTGGCCTGTGGATGTTCGCCGGGCTGCTGGCGATGCTGGTGCTGCGCGTGCAGGTCGGCGTGGCGATGTTCCTGGCCGGCGCGCTGTGCTTCCTGGTGATCAACCAGGGCGACCTCGGCGCCTTGCTCTACACCCTCAACAACCTGGCCTACGCGCGCCTGTCCAACTACGACCTGGCGGTCATCCCGCTGTTCGTGCTGATGGGCCAGTTCGCCACCCACGGCGGCCTGTCGAAGGCGCTGTTCCGCTGCGCCTCGGCCTTCATCGGCCACTGGCGCGGGGGCCTTGCGCTGTCGGCGGTGGGCGCCTGCGCCGGCTTCGGGGCGATCTGCGGCTCGTCCCTGGCCACCGCGGCGACCATGGGCCAGGTGGCCCTGCCGGAACTGCAGCGGCACAAGTACTCCGGGCGCCTGGCCACCGCCTCGGTGGCGGCCGGCGGCACCCTGGGCATCCTCATCCCGCCGTCGGTGCCGCTGATCATCTACGCGGTGCTGACCCAGGAATCCATCGCCAAGCTGTTCGTCGCCGCCATGCTGCCGGCGCTGGTCGCGGTGATCGGCTACATGCTGGTGATCCGCATCCAGGTCGCCCGCGACCCCAACGCCTGCCAGCCGGCGCCCAAGGCCAGCGGCCGCGAGCGGCTGGCGGCCTTCGTGCAGATCCTGCCGATCCTGGCGATCTTCCTGGTGGTGATCGTCGGCATCTACGGCGGCTGGGCCAACCCCACCGAGGCGGCCTCCATCGGCGCCGCGGCCTGCGGCCTGCTGGCGGTGCTGCGCGGCGGCATGCGCTGGGACGGGCTGGGCAAGAGCCTGACCGGCACCGCCGAGGCCAGCGCCATGATCTTCCTGGTGCTGCTGGGCGCCGACCTGCTCAACTCCGGCCTGGCCCTGACGCAGATGCCGGTGGAGCTGGCCACCTGGGTCCGCGACAGCGGCCTGGCGCCGCTGCTGGTGCTGGCGGTGATCCTGCTGATCTACCTGATGCTGGGCTGCGTGATGGACTCGCTGGCGATGATCCTGCTGACCATCCCGATCTTCTACCCGATGATCATGGGCCTGGAGTTCTTCGACCTGACGGCCGGGGAGAAGTCCATCTGGTTCGGCATCCTGGCGCTGATGGTGGTGGAGATCGGCCTGATCCACCCGCCGCTGGGGATGAACCTGTTCATCGTCAACAGGCTGGCGAAGGACGTGCCCTACATGGAAACGGCCAAGGGCGTGCTGCCGTTCCTGGCCTCGGACCTGCTGCGCATCGTGCTGCTGGTGCTGGTGCCGGGGTTGTCGCTCTGGTTGCTGAGTTTCTGAACCGGAGAGCCCGCTCGACCGTAGGGCGAATAACCGTTCGCGGTTATCCGCCGATACGCGGGGGGCACAGTCAATGCCCAGTCCAACCCCGGAGCCGTCGGGGATCACGGTCAAACGGCGGATAACGCCGTAGGCGTTATGCGCCCTACGCCAGGCCCGACCATGACGTAGGGCGAATAACCGTTCGCGGTTATCCGCCGATACGCCGGGGCCACCGCCAATGCCCAGGTCAACCCCGGAGCCGCCGAAGGTCACGGTCAAACGGCGGATAACGCCGTAGGCGTTATTCGCCCTACGCCAGGCCCGACCATGACGTAGGGCGAATAACCGTTCGCGGTTATCCGCCGATACGCCGGGGCCACCGCCAATGCCCAGTCCAACCCCGGAGCCGTCGGGGATCACGGTCAAACGGCGGATAACGCCGTAGGCGTTATGCGCCCTACGCCAGGCCCGACCATGACGTAGGGCGAATAACCGTTCGCGGTTATCCGCCGATACGCCGGGGCCACAGCCAATGCCCAGCCCAACCCCGGAGCCGCCGAAGATCACGGTTAAACGGCGGATAACGCCGTAGGCGTTATGCGCCCTACATGGGATGGTGTGGGCGGGGCGGCGTAGGAGCGGACTCCGTCCGCGATCGGGCTCACCAGTTCAATAGGTGATGCACACCGACTTTTCCTCCGTGAACCCCTCGATCGCCGCCCGCCCGAACTCCCGTCCCAGGCCCGACTGCTTGTAGCCGCCGAACGGCAGGTTGGGGTCCACCGGCACGTGGTTGTTGACCCACACCGTGCCCGCCTCGATCCGCGGGATCAGGTCCATCACCCGGCCCAGGTCGTTGCTCCAGATGCTCGCCGCCAGGCCGTAGGGGTTGTCGTTGATCTGCGCCACGGCGGTGTCGAGGTCGTCGTAGCTCAGCACCGAGAGCACCGGGCCGAAGATTTCCTCGCGGGCGCAGGCCATGCCGGCGTCCACCCCGTCCAGCACCGTCGGTTCGACGTAGTAGCCGGGCAGGTCCGGGCGGCCGCCGCCGCAGACGAAGCGGGCGCCCTGTTCGCGGGCCAGGGCCAGGTGGCGCAGCACGCTGTCCTGCTGGCGGCGCGAGACCAGCGGGTTGACCTGGGCCTGCGGGTCCAGGCCCGGGCCGATGCCCAGCCCGCCCACCTGGTCGGCCAGGCGCTCGACGAACTCCGCGTGGCGGCTGCTGTGGACGAACAGCCGCGAGGCCGCCGCGCAGACCTGGCCCTGGTTCAGCAGGCCGCCGCCGATGGCGCCGGCCACGGCCTTGTCCAGGTCGGCGTCGGGCAGCACCAGCATGGGGTTCTTGCCGCCCAGTTCGAGGGTGAAGCGCGTCATGTTCTGCAGGGCCGCGCCGCCGACCAGCTTGCCCACCGCGGTGGAGCCGGTGAAGGACACCTTGTTCAGCAGCGGGTGCGCCACCAGCGCCGCGCCGGCCTCGGCGCCGCCCAGCAGGACGTTGAAGATGCCGGCGGGGATGCCCGCCTCGATGGCCAGCTCGGCCGCGCGCAGGGCGGTCAGCGGCGTTTCGTCGGCTGGCTTGATGATCACCGTGCAGCCGCAGGCCAGGGCCGGCATCACCTTCCACAGGGCGATCATCAGCGGGAAGTTCCACGGCACTATGCCGGCCACCACGCCCACCGGCTCGCGGCGGGTGTAGGCGTTGAAGCGCGCGCCGGCCGGCATGGGGATGGAGACGTCCAGCGTCTGCCCCTCGATCTTGGTGGCCCAGCCGGCCATGTAGCGCATGTAGCCGAGGGAGGCGCCGACCTCGATGGCGCGGGCGATGTGGATCGACTTGCCCTGTTCCAGGGTTTCCAGCTGCGCCAGCTCTTCGGCGTGGCGCTCCACCAGGTCGGCGAAGCGCAGCAGCACGCGTTCCCGCTCGCTGGGCGCCAGGCCGCTCCAGGCGCCGGAACGGAAGGCGCGGTGGGCCGACTGCACGCAGGCATCCACCTGCTCCAGGTCGGCCAGGCGCACCTCGGCCAGGGGGCTGTCGTCGGCGGGGTTGCGCAGGGTGCGGCGGGCGTCGCCGGCCGGTGTGCGCTGTTCGCCGTCGATGAAAGAGGCATGGGGGCGGGCGAGGCGGGCCTGCACCTCCGGGAGGATCGGGGTCAGCGGGCTGGACATGGGCGGCTCCTGGGCTGCGATGGTCGATGGCCCAGGCTAGCGGCGGCCTGCGCCGGCGGCTTGTCCGAGGCTGCCAGGCGGGCATGACCCCGGCTGCCGGCGTGGCAGCCGTGGACAAGTCCGCCGGCAAGCCTGGGCAAGACGCCAGCAGGCCGCGGGCGCACAGTGGGCGCCAGGCTCCACCGCGCCGCTTGCCGGCGCCCCGGCGCAGGGGAGGGTGGGGCGCGGCCAATCCAACAATAAGCGGCCGCGACGGGGCATCGCCCCTTGCATGCCTAAGCCACAACAAACCAGAACATCTGCTTAGAGGCCCACCACCATGTCCATCCAGCAGCAGCTCGACGCCCACCTCAGGCGCGGCTCGGTCGGTTTTCCCACCGCCCTGGCCAGCACCATCGGCCTGATCATGGCCAGCCCCGTCATCCTCACCGCCACCATGGGCTTCGGCATCGGCGGCAGCGCCTTCGCCGCGGCCATGGTGATCGCCATGCTGATGATGCTGGCGCAGTCCACCACCTTCGCCGAGGCGGCCTCGATGCTGCCCACCAGCGGCTCGGTGTACGACTACATCTCCTGCGGCATGGGGCGCTTCTTCGCCATCACCGGGACCATCGCCGCCTACCTGATCGTCCACGTCTTCGCCGGCACCGCCGAGACCATCCTCGCCGGGGTCATGGCGCTGGTGAACTTCGAGCACCTCAACACCCTGGCCGAGTCCGCCGGCGGCTCCTGGCTGCTGGGCGTGGGCTTCGTGGTGGTGTTCGGCATCCTCAACGTGTTCGGCGTCAACGCCTTCGGCAAGGCCGAGGTGGTGCTGACCTTCGGCATGTGGACCACCCTGATGGTGTTCGGCGTGCTCGGCCTGCTGGCCGCACCGGCGGTGCAGCTGGACGGCTGGTTCGGCGCCTCCCTGGTCGGCACCGACCTGCAGACCATCCTCTCGCTGGTGGGCATGGCCATGTTCATGTTCGTCGGCTGCGAGTTCGTCACCCCGCTGGCGCCGGACCTGCGCAACTCGGCCAGGGTGATGCCGCGGGCCATGGCCCTGGGCCTGTTCGGCGTGGCCTCGTGCATGTTCATCTACGGCGCGGCGATGAAGCGCCAGGTGGAGAACGTGCTGCTCGACCCGGCCGCCGGCGTGCACCTGCTGGACACCCCCATGGCCATCCCGCGTTTCGCCGAGCAGGTGATGGGCCAGGTCGGCCCGCTGTGGCTGGGCGTGGGCTTCCTGTTCGCCGGCGCCGCCACCATCAACACGCTGATGGCCGGCGTGCCGCGGATCATGTACGGCATGGCCGTGGATGGCGCGCTGCCCAAATGCTTCGCCTACCTGCAGCCGCGCTTCAAGACCCCGGTGCTGTGCATCCTGGCGGCGGTGCTGATCCCCTGCCTGCACGCCCTCTGGCTGCGCGGCAACACCGACCACATCATGAACCTGGTGCTGGCCGCGGTCTGCGCCTGGAGCACCGCCTACCTGCTGGTGACCCTCTCCGTGGTGCTGCTGCGCATCCGCCGCCCGGACCTGCCGCGGGCCTACCGCTCGCCGCTGTTCCCGCTGCCGCAGATCGTCTCCAGCGCCGGCATCCTCATCGGCATGTGGTACATCACCCCGCCGGGCATGAACCCCGCCGACATCTACCTGCCCTTCGCCGTGATGCTCGGCCTGACCGCCGCCTACGCGCTGGTCTGGACGCTGCTGGTGCAGAAGGTCAACCCGTTCCGCCCGGTGCCGGTGGAAGAGGTGCTGGAGAAGGAATTCCGCGCCGAACCCGGCATCCATTCCAGCGAGTTCTATGGCCATGCTTCCAAGGCTGTCTGACTGGCTGCGCCGGCCGCCCTCGGGCTACCGCCCGGGGGTGACCCTGGAGCAGGCCCGGCGCAACCTCGGCGGCCTGGCCTTCGAGGCCCTGGCGCCCGGCGCCGGGCGCTTCAGCACGGTGGACGGCGGGCTGGTCTTCGAGCTGCGCGAGCGGCCCCAGGCGCAGTTCCTCATGCACCTGGTGCTCACCGAGTTCGTCGTCGAGGGGCCGGCCCTGGCGCCTGGCGAGGCGCGCTTCGAGTTGCGCCACCAGGGCGTGCTGCGGCGCCGGGGCGTGGAATGCCGGCAGCGCAGCGGCGATGCGGCCCTGGGCGCGCGCCTGGCCGGGCGCCTGGCGGCCGACGAGCACCTGCAGCGGGCGTTGCCGCCGCTGGACTTCAAGCGCCTGGAACTGGAGTTCGGCGCCGGGCGCTGGCGCATCCGCCTGGAGCACATGGCCGCCAGCGAGGTGGTCAACCGCCTGCCCAGCTTCCGCCGCTACCTGCGCCTGGACCGCGAACAGCGCGACCACCTGCTGCGCGCGCTGTTCCACCTGGGGCGCCTGCTCGGCGACCTCTGAGCGCGGCTTGCCGCGCTTCTTTCATTCACTGTTTATCCAAGGCCACTGGCATGCCGGCTGCATGGGAAACGGCTGTCAGAAATTCGTTGCGGGCAATTAGATAACATGTTAACTGTTTCGCGACAACAACAAGGCCACCCCACGGAGGTGCGTATGCAAGCCCATCACGCGGCCCAGGTCGGGCTGGAAGGCTGGAGCGCGGCGTTGCGCGCCATCTGCGGCCAGTTCGAGACCCAGCTGGCTTTCAGCCGCTCGCTGTTCATCGGCGAGATCCACGCGCAATCGCACTCCGGCCTGACCATGGCGCACCTGCGCACCAATGCCGGGCTGATCGCCCGCAAGCGCCTCAATGCCGACCAGGACGACGACCGCCACTGCTTCCTGATCAGCCAGCGCAGCGGCTTCTCCCAGGTCAGCCAGAACGGCGTGGACATCCAGCTGGCCCCCGGCGAGCTGCTGCTGATGGATTCGGTGGGCAGCTGCGAGATCACCCCCTTCGGCCTCATCGAGCACGCCTCCCTGCACCTGCCGCGCGCGGCGCTGGACAAGGTGCTGCCCGGGCGCAGCAAGTTCGGCAAGGTCTCCGCCGCCTGCGCCAGCGGGCGCATGCTGCACCTGCTGGTGGACCAGCTGTGCCGCGAGTCCGGCTCGAGCCCCGCCGGCGCCGAAAGCGAGGCCCTGGTGAACGCCTTCATCGCCCTGCTGCCCACGGCCCTGGGCGCCAGCGACGAAGCGCCGGCCGGCGGCGAGGCGCTGCAGGGCGGCAACCTGCGCAGCTACGTGCAGAAGGTCATCGACGAATCCCTCGCCCAGCCGGGCCTGAACCCCCAGGGCCTGGCGCAGCGCCTGAACATCTCGGTGCGCCACCTGTACCGCCTGTTCGAGGAGCAGGGCGACAGCGTCTGCCGCTACATCCAGCGGGCACGCCTGCAGCGCAGCGCCGACGACCTGGCCAACCCCATCCTCAGGGGCGAGTCGATCACCACCATCGCCTACAAGTGGGGCTTCACCGACTCGGCGCACTTCAGCCGCGCCTTCAAGAAGCACTTCGAGCGCTCGCCCAAGGACTACCGCGCCTGCGCCCTGGGCGCGGCCTGAGTCACAGCAGCTGGTCGATGAGCACGGCGTTGCTGTAGATCAGGCTGCCGTCGCTGGCGCGGTGGCCCACCAGGTGGAAGTGGCCGCGCTCGTCGCGGTCCAGGTAGACGCGCATCCGGCAGTCGGACAGCGGGCTGTATTCCTCGGGCAGGTTCAGCTCCAGGGTGCTCATGTCGACGTCCACCCAGCGCTCGGGCTCATGGGTGCGCTGCAGTTCCTCCTCGGCGTCTTCCAGGTGCCGGCGGTCGGTGCCGCTGAGGTAGAAGTGGATGTCCTCGATGGGCATGGGCTGGGCGTCGGGGTTGGTCTTGCACCAGCCTTCGATGGTCAGGGTGCTCATGGCGTGGCCTCCGTTTCGCTGGCCGGCAGCAATCGCCCGGCCTGTCCCGATTGGACCACGCGTGCGCCGTACCTGCTGCGGCGCCTGGACAGACGGAGCGATGGCCGGTGCGGGGCACCGGCCATCGGGGCTCAGTCGGCGAGCTGGCGCGCCAGGTCCCGCACGCGCTGGCGGAGGAAGGCCGCCGCCTCGGCGCCCGGCTGCTGCAGCTGGATGAACTCCAGCAGCGGGTCGTCCACCGCGGTGCGGATGCCGCTCATTTCCTCCAGCACCGCCAGGCCGCAGAAGGGCACGTAGGCCTCGGCGTAGCCGCCCTCGTGGACCAGCACCAGGCGCCCGTCGCAGAGCTGTTCGGCGGCCTCGCGCAGGCGCGCGGTCATGGCGCGGAAGGAGCCGCTGTGCAGCAGCATGCGCGCCAGCGGGTCCACCGCGTTGGCGTCGTAGCCGCAGGCGACGACGATCAGCTGCGGGCGGAAGCGCCGCAGGGCCGGCAGGACGATTTCGTCCAGCGCCTGCAGGTAGGCGTCGTGGCCGCTGCCGGCCGGTAGCGGGATGTTCAGGTTGGCGCCCAGGCCGGCGCCGCGGCCGCGGTCGGCGACGCCGCCGTAGCCCGGCGGGAAGCAGTTCTCCTGGTGCAGCGAGAGGCTCAGCACGTCGCCGCGTTCCTCGTAGATGGCCTGGGTGCCGTTGCCGTGGTGCACGTCCCAGTCCACCACCGCCACCCGCTCGATGCCGTGGTTCGCCCTGGCCGCCTCGATGGCGATGGGGATGTTGGCCAGCATGCAGAAGCCCATGGCCTGGTCGGCCAGGCAGTGGTGGCCCGGCGGGCGCGACAGCGAGTAGGCGTTGTCCGCCTCGCCGCGCAGCACGCAGTCCACCGCGGCCATGGCCAGGCCGGCGGAGAGCCTGGCGATCTCGTAGCTGCCCGGGCCGATGGGCGCGTGGTCGCCCAGTTCGCCGCCGCCGGCGTCGCTCAGGGCCTTGAAGCGTTGCAGGTAGCGCTCCGGGTGCACGCGCAGCAGGTCCCGCTCGCTGGCCGGCTCGGCGCTGCGCAGGTCCAGCTGGCGGGTGAGGCCGGAAACGTCCATCAGGTTCTTCAGGCGGCGCTTGCTTTCCGGCGATTCGGCGTGGCCGCCGCCGGCCGGCGGCTGCACCCAGCCGCCCACGGGCAGGAACAGGGCGTGCTGGCTGGCGCTGTGCCAGAGGCTCAGTTCGTCGAAGAAGAACGCGGTGCGTCGGGTCATGGAAGGCTCCATTCATAGGTGTTCTCAGGGATTCACAGGGGTTGCGCAGTGGCGGCCGCCGCGCGCGGGCGGCTGCCGAGGATCAGCGGCAGGGACAGGGCGGTGAGCGCGGCGGCGCCCAGCAGCAGGCCGTGGAAGCCGCCGTCGGCGCCGATCAGCCGCCCGCCGAGGGCCGGGCCGAGGGCCAGGCCGGCGCCTATCACCAGGTTGCTCAGGCTCATCAGCCGGCCGCTGGCGTCCAGCTCGGCGAGGCAGGCGAGGATGAACGGCAGGGCGTAGGTCCAGGTGAACTTGAACAGCAGCGCGGCCAGGGCGAAGCGCGCCAGGCCCGGGGCGCCGAGCAGCAGCAGGATGGCCACGGCCATCAGGGCGAAGCCGCCGGCCAGCTGGCGTTCGCGGCGCCAGCGCTCGCCCGCCAGGCTGGCGCAGGCGGCCCCGGCGATGCCGGCCAGGGTGGCCACGGCCAGCACCTCGCCGCCCAGGGTGGCGGCCAGCCCGGCGCGTTCGCCGATGGCGCCGACGAAGGTCCAGACCGCGCTGAGGGCGACGTAGAAGCCGAGCAGGCCGAGGATGGCGGCGGCGATCTTCCAGCGCGGCGCCTCGACGCCGCCGCGGCTGCCGGCGCTGGCCACGGCGCCGCGGGGGAAGGCGCGCACCAGCGGCAGCGCCAGCAGCATCAGCCCGGCCAGCGCCAGGTAGCCGGCGCCCAGGCCGTAGGCCTGGTACAGCCGCGGCAGCACGGCCAGGCCGACGGCGCCGAGCACCAGTTGGCCGAGCACCCAGATGCCGTAGGCGCGACTGGGGTTGGGCATGCCGGCGGCGCAGGACAGGCAGAGGATCATCAGCGAGCCGCCGCAGAAGGCGCTGAGGGCGCGCAGGGCGAGCAGCGCCTGGTAGCCGCTGGCGCTGGCCGAGGCCAGGTTGGCTAGGATGAAGCCCAGCGCCGCCAGCAGCCCGGCCAGGCGCCAGTCCACGCGCCTGAGCCAGAACAGCGAGGGCAGGGTGGCCAGGCTCATGGCGCCCAGCTCGACGGCGAACAGGTCGCCGATGCGCGCCGGCGCCAGCTGCAGCTGGGTGGCCAGCTGGCTGGCGATGGCCGGGGCGGTGAGCAGCACCGCCGGGGTGATGGCGGCGAACAGCACCACGGCCGCCAGCAGGGCCGGGGAGGGATTGCGCGGAAGGGGCATGGCGGCGACCTCAGAAGGCGTGGACGAAGCGCAGCAGCAGGTTGTCCTGGGCATACGCGTTGGCGGTGGAGACATTGCGGGTGAGGCCGAGCAGCACCTGGTTGCGCTTGTCCAGCCAGTGGCCGACCTCGAAGCCGGCCTGGGTGTAGCGCTGGTGGCTGTCGTCGATGTCGTGGCCGCCCAGGCGCAGGGCGCCGCCGTCGGCGGCGATCAGCCGCAGCGCGGCGTAGGTGGCGGGGGTGAAGTCGTAGGAGGCGAACGCCTGCAGGCGGTACAGCGGCTTCTGTTCGAGGGTGGCGCCGAGGTAGTCGTCGTTGTCGCCGTAGAGCTGGGCCTCGAGGTTGGCTTCCAGCACCCAGTTCTCGCCGACGCCCCGGGTGTAGTTGTAGTTCAGGTGCAGGGCCCAGCGGTTGGCCCCCGGCGACACGCCCGGGTCCTTGGCGTGGTACTCGCCCAGGGGCAGGCTGACCAGGGCCAGCAGGCCGCTGTAGGTGCGCGTCTGCGGCTCGTCGATGAAGAACAGCGTGCCGCCCACCTGCGGGTCGCCCAGCCCGCGCTCGCGGCTGTGCTCAAGGGCGCCGGGGCCGCGCGCCTCGATGTCGGCGTAGGGCACGATGAACTGCGGCGTGCACAGGCGCCCGCAGATGTCGCTGAACCACAGCTGGCGGTAGGCCAGGGCATTGACCTTCAGGTCGGCCTTGCCGGTGCTGTCCGCCGCGCCGTGGTAGTCGTCGGAGCGCGTCAGCGGCAGGTAGGCCACCCCCAGGCTGGTGCCCACAGGGGCGGAAAAGAAGTCGCGGGCGTTGAGGTCGGCGGCCTGGGCCTGGCCGAGGTACAGCGCGCCAAGGGCGCAGAGCGAAAGGCTTGGGTGCAGCTTCATGGTGGTTTTCTTCTTCTGTGAGGCGGGCGAAAGCCTCCCCTGGCGCCGCGCGGGGGCGCGGCGTCGGGATGTGGAGGCGGTGGAGGGAAGCGGCCGGCGTCAGCCGGGCGGGTGGTGCAGCAGCTGGGCGATGCCGGCCTTGCCGTTGACGCCGAGCTTGCTGTAGATGCTGCGGATGTGGTGGCGCACGGTGTTCGGCGCCAGGCCCAGCTCGCGGGCGATTTCCTTGTAGGTGCTGCCCAGGCCGAAGCGCTGCGCCACCTCGGCCTCGCGGGTGCTCAGGCGGGCCATGGCCGGGCACAGGCGGGCGCTGAGCAGCAGCAGGTCGTGCACGGCGGTGGCCTGCAGCTGCAGGCGCTGGCCGCTGTAGCCGGCGGCCGGGTCGACCGCCTCGGGCAGGCAGGGGCCGGTCCAGCGCGGCCACTCGTGCAGCAGCAGTTCGACGAAGCCGCGCTCGGCATAGTGCAGCATGCCGCGCCGGTCGCACACCGCCAGGGCCAGCGGGTTGGGGGCGTCCAGGCGCTCGCGCAGGGCCACCAGCGCGCGGATCTGGTTGGCCCCTTCGGCGGCCACCAGGTGCGGCATCATCTGGTCCACCAGGAAGCGTTCCGCGGCGTCGAAGGGGCGCGCGCCGGCGCGGCGGTACAGGCTCAGGTGCAGGCTGAGCTGGGTGCGCGGGTCGATGTGGATGATGCAGAGGAACTCGCCGAAGCCGTGGCGCTCGGCCAGCCAGCGCAGGCCCGGGGTGCAGTCGGCGGCGCGGGTGTCGATGCGCACCGAGCGGCCGGGGGTGGCGTAGACGCGCTTGACGGTGATGTCCTGGTGGCGGATCGCCTGCCAGTCGGCCAGGTAGCTGTCCGGCAGCCGGAACAGGTGGCTGCTGTGCTCCAGCGGCAGGCCGTCGACCAGCGCCGCGCGGCCCCACCAGGCCATGTCGAAGTCCAGCAGCTGCCGCAGGCGGTGCATGGCGGCGGCGTGGAAGCCGGCTAGCGCGCATTCCTGGGCCAGGCGCTGGAGGTCCAGGACCAGGGCGTTGAATTCGCTGAAGCGCTGGGCGCCGAAGGTCAGGTCGAGGGTGCTGCTCATGGGGTCCCCCTGCTGCGACTTTAGTTGTTGTTGTCAGTCATCAGTGAGCGGCCGGGTGTCGGAACGACAGGGCAGGGCCTGGGGTCGAGTATCTTCGCTGCGCTGCGCGCCCGCCATCCTGCAGATGCAGGATGGCGGGCCCTTCAGGCCAGCGCGGCGGTGCTTTCCGGCAGGGTGGCGCCGCCGTCCACCACCAGGGTCTGGCCGGTGATGTAGGCGGCGGCGTCGGAGGCGAGGAAGAGCATGGCGTTGGCGATGTCCGCCGGCTGGCCGAGGTGGCCCAGGGGGATGCCGGCGGCGATGCGCGCCTCCAGGGCCTGGTCGCCGAGGTTGGCCATGGCCGGGGTGCGGATCATACCCGGCTCCACGCCGTTGACGCGCACCTTGCGTGGCGCCAGTTCCAGCGCGGCGTTGCGGATGAAGCCGTTGACCCCGGCCTTGGACGCCGCGTAGTGGCTCAGCCCCGGGTAGGCCACCCGGGGGCCCGTGACCGACGAGGTGGCCAGCACGCAGCCGCCGTCGCGCGCGGCGAACAGCGGCAGGGCGGCCTGGGTCAGCCAGAACAGCGCGCCCAGGTTCACCGCCAGGGTGCGTTGCAGCAGCTGCGGGGTGATGGCGGCGAAGTCGGTCAGCGGGAAGTGGGCGGCGTTGTGCACCAGCACGTCCAGGCCGTCCAGCCCGGCGAGGGCGGCGGCGATGGCCGGGGGATCGGCCAGGTCCACGGCCAGCGCCCGCGCCTCGCGGCCCTGGCTGCGCAGTTCGCCGGCCAGGGCTTCGACGGCGCCTGCCTGGCGGTCGAGCAGCAGCAGGCTGGCACCGGCTTCGGCGAAGCCCTCGGCGATGCGGCGGCCGATGCCCTGGGCTGCGCTGGTGACCAGCACCCGCTTGCCACCGAAGTCGAAGCGCGTCATGGCCCATCCTCCAGGCGTTCGAAGGCCAGCGTCGGCAGGTCCACCACGCCGGCGCCGCCATCGGCCACCAGGCAGGCGCCGGTGACGATGGCCGCCGCGTCGCTGGCGAGGAACCGGCACAGCCCGGCGATCTCGTCCGCCGTGGCCGGGCGGCGCAGCGGTACCTCGGCTGTGACCCGCGCGTAGGCGGCGTCCAGGCTTTCGCCATGGTGCCGCATCAGCGGCTGCATCTCGGCGTCGGCCATGGGCGTGCGCACCCAGCCCGGGCACAGAGCGTTGACGCGCACGCCGCGCGGGCCGTAGTCCCGCGCCAGGGAGCGCATCAGGCCGATGAGGGCGTGCTTGGCGACGGTGTAGCCGCACACGCCGGGCCCGGCCACCAGGGAGGCGATGGAGCCCACCAGCACCATGTTGCCGCGCCGCGCCAGCAGCGACGGCAGGCAGGCGCGGGCGCTGGCGAAGGCGCTGTCGAGGTTGCCGCGCAGGGCCTCGCGCCAGGCCGCATCGCTGGTCTCGCCGGCCGCGCCCAGGCCGTGGCCGCCGGCGCAGGCGACGAGTACGTCGATACCGCCGAACGCCACCTCGATGCGCTGCACGAAGCCCTGCCAGGTTTCGCCGTCGGCGGCGTCGCCGGCCAGCACCAGGCCGCCGGTGCTGGCGGCCACCTGTTCCAGCGCCTCGTGGCGGCGGCCGATCAGCACCAGTTGGTCGCCCGCTTCGGCGAAGCGCCGCGCGCAGGCCGCGCCTATGCCGGTGCCGGCGCCGGTGATGACGACGACCCGGCCGCTCATGCGTACACCGTGCGGTTGAGCTCGTCGCAGTAGGAGGCGACCGGGAAGTTGGACAGCTCGTCGAAGGCGGCGCCGGCATAGCCGAAGATCTTGCCGTCGCTGCGGTGCTGCTGCAGGTCGATCATCACCAGGCCGAGGGTGGGGAC
This sequence comes from Pseudomonas delhiensis, assembly GCF_900187975.1. Lineage (GTDB taxonomy): Bacteria > Pseudomonadota > Gammaproteobacteria > Pseudomonadales > Pseudomonadaceae > Pseudomonas > Pseudomonas delhiensis. The sequence continues at coordinate 33,420 of NZ_FZPC01000031.1, forward strand.
GATCTTCTCGCGCCAGACGAACAGGTACAGCTGGTCGGCGACCTTGTAGTAGTGGCAGCGGTCGGTGTCGCACAGCCCGGCTTCGACGCCGCCCAGGCACTGCCAGGTGTAGAAGCCGTCGTTCAGGTAGATGTGCTCGTAGACCTCGCTGGGGCTGTAGCGGTAGCGGTTGCGCAGGCCCACCAGCTCGCGGGTCGGGGCGTGGGGGCAGGCGCCGTCCCGCCAGGGGCGGTCGAGGCTGCCGTGGAGGATCTGCACCTGCACGCCGGTCAGGTCCTTGCCGGCCAGGGCGCGGGCGTAGAGGCCCTCGGCGGTGTCCGCGGCATCGGGCAGGCGGCCGAGCACGGCGGTGAAGGACTGGCTGTGGCGGTCCAGCACCAGGCTGACCGACCAGGCCTGGCCATCCTCGCGCTTGATGAAGTCGACCAGGACGATGCCGGGGCGCACCGAGGTGGCGCGGTAGGGCGCCTCGCCCGTGGAATGGCCGTCGGCGGCGCGCCAGCGGGTGGTCTCGGCGTCGAACTGGTGCTCGATGCGCCAGCCGTTGGCGAAGTGCAGTTCCAGGCGCTGCCCGGCGAGGTCGGCCAGGCGCGGCAGGATGAAGGCTTCGGGGGCGAAACCCTCGGCGAGGGCGCCGACGGTGATCCAGTCGGAAGAGGGGCTCATGGGTGGGACTCCTGTGTCTGTGGAGCCCCCATGCTGCGCGGTGTGGCGCGGGCGGAACATCAACCGGATGGTTGATCCAGGAACAGCCGCGCCAGCAGTTCGGTGCGGCTGGCCACGCCGGCCTTGCGGAACAGGTGGATGAGGTGCGTCTTCACCGTGGCCAGGCCCAGGCCGAGCTGGCGCGCCAGGTCCTTGTTGCTGGCGCCGTCGCGCAGCAGCAGGGCGATCTCGCGCTCGCGCGGGGTGAGCCGCTCGAGCGCGCCGGGGCTGCGCGGCAGGGCCTGGGCGGCCAGCTCCAGCAGCCCCTGCAGGGCCCGCAGGCGGTCGAGCTCGTCGCTGGAAAAGGGTGATTCGCCGATGCGCCGCAGCAGGGAAAGCCCGGCCAGCGGGCGGCCCTTGTCGGCGGCGATGACTTCCACCACGTCGATCACCCCGTGACGGCGCAGGAAGCCGTGGTAGCGCTCGCGCTGCGCATCGGGCTGCTGCGCCATGCCCACGGCCAGGGGCACCACCGGCAGCCCGGTGGCCAGGCAGGCGCGGGGCTGCAGCGGGTCGAGGCGGTGGTAGTGGTCGAGGTAGTCGGCATGCATCTGCCGGCCCATGCCGAGCAACTGGAAGTCGCAGGCCTGCAGGTCGGCGTCGATGCGGTAGAAGGCGGCGCGGGTGCTGGGGACCAGTTGCTGGAAGCTGTGCAGGCAGCGTTGGCCGATGTGTTCGGGGGTGGGCATGGGCTGGGTCCTGCGTGGGGGTGGGGCCAGGTGCCTGAGGAGAGCTTGTTTCCCTCTCCCTGAAGGGAGAGGGGACCGTTCGGAGTGGCTGGGTTTTCCAGCGTCAGCCGGCAGCTCCAGGGCTGCCGGCTAAAACCATTGTCGACGCCGGCACGGACAAGCCCCCTCTCCCTTCAGGAAGAGGGCTGGGGAGAGGGGCTCTTCAAGTTCCCGAACCAGGCCTCAAACCACCGCGTAATAGTGCTTCACGAACCCCTCGCCCGGCACCTCCCACAGCACCGGAGTGCCCTTGGTCACGAACCAGCTGTCGCCGGCCTTGTACAGCTGGCTCTGGCCGGTGGATTCGTCGGTCAGCCGCACCTCGCCGCTGACCACCGTGGCCTGCTCGTTGAACGGGTAGGTCATGCGGAACTTGCCGCCGGTGGTGCCGAAGTAGGCCGCGCTGACCGGGTCGGTGGGGGCGCCGGCGGTCATCTTGCCGAAGGCGAGGACCTCGCCCTCGAGGATTTCCGAGCCGAGGTCGGCCACCGTGCCCCAGGCGTCCAGTTGGTCGAGGGTGATGCCTTGCTTGATGGGGGTGAGTGCCATGTGCTTGCTCCTGTGCAAGTGAAGGGAAAAGAGGCTTCAGCGCCGCCCGGTCCAGTAGCCGGACACCTGGTGCCAGGTCTTGCCGGCGCTGAGCAGCAGCGGGCGGACCTGGTCCTTGCCGTGGACGCGGATGCGCTTCACCGAGCTGATCAGGTCGTAGCGCGCCGAGCCTTCGCTCATGCCCTCGGCCAGCACCTTGCAGATGATGTGGCTGGGGGTGACGCCGAAGCCGGAATAGCCCTGCACGAAAAAGGCGTTGGGGCGGCCGGGCAGGGCGCCGATCTGCGGGAACAGGTTGGGGCTGCAGGCCATGGGGCCGCCCCAGGCGAGGTCGATCTTCACGTTCTCGAGGTAGGGGAAGATCTTCAGCATCAGCTTGCGGTTCCAGGCCTTGAGGTCGCGCGGGATGTGCTCGATGAAGGGCGTGGCGGCGCCGAACAGCAGGCGGTTCTCGCGGGTCACGCGGTAGTAGTCGATGACCGGGCGGATGTCGCTGTAGGCGCCGCGGATCGGGCTGATGCGCTGGATGAGCTCGTCCGGCAGCGGCTCGGTCATCATCTGGAAGGCGTAGGTGTTGATGGTGCTCTTGTGCAGCTCCGGCTCCAGCTTGTTGAGGAAGCTGTCGCAGGCCCAGAGCAGCTTGCTGGCCTTCACCGAGCCCTTGGCGGTGCGCACGGTGATGCGCTCGCCGTAGGTCACGTCCAGCGCCGGGCTGTATTCGAAGATCTTCACCCCGTGGCCGGCCAGGGCCTTGGCCTCGCCGAGCAGCAGGTTGAGCGAGTGCACGTGGCCGCCGCCCATGTGCAGCAGGGCGCTGGAATAGGCGTCGGAGCCGATGATCTGGCGCACCTCGGAGCCGTCCAGGTAGCGGATCTCGTGGCGCGAGTCGAGCGACTTGAACTCGCGCTCCCAGGCCCGCAGGGTCTTCGCCTGGCGGGCGTTGAAGCCCATGTAGCCGTAGCCGTGGCAGAAGTCGGCGTCGATGTCGTACTTGCGGATGCGCTCCTTGATGATGTCGGCGCCCAGGTCGCTGATCTCGAAGATCTGCCGCAGGCCGTCCTCGCCGACGTCTTTCCTGATCTTCTCCAGGTCGTGGCCGATGCCGGCCATGATCTGCCCGCCGTTGCGCCCGGTGCCGCCGAAGCCGAGGTAGCGCGCCTCCAGCACGACGATGTCGGTGATGCCCTTCTCGGCCAGCTCCAGCGCGGTGTTGATGCCGGAGAAGCCGCCGCCGATCACGACCACGTCGGCCTCCAGGTCCGCCTCCAGGGAGGGGAAGGCGAGGTCGTACTTCTTGGTCGCGGTGTAGTAGGTGGGGGTCTCGATGTTGATCATGACTGCAGCCTGGAACCGGAGGGAAAGGGGTGCGACTGGCGTCGCGCGGATGGCCTATTAGGGCCCGCGCGACGCTGTTTGTCTTGATCCAGGCTGCCCGGCTTCTTGTCCGGGGCTGACAGGCCGGCGTCAGCCCTGCAGCAGGCTGCGCACGTGCTCGACGGCGGCGCGGGCGCAGCTGCAGTCCAGTTCCTCGGAGGCGCCGGACACGCCGATGGCGCCGATCACCTCGCCGGACAGGCGAAAGGGCTCGCCGCCGCCGTACAGGGCCAGCCCCGGTTGCAGCGGCAGGCCCTGGCGCACCGCGTCCGAGCAGCGCTCCAGGCGCGCCTGCCAGTCGCGGGTGGGCAGGTTGAAGGCGGCGGCAGTGCGCGCCTTGCTCAGGGCGATGTCGCGGGACGGCGCGGGCGCCGCGTCCATGTGCGCGCTATGCACCGGCAGGCCGCTGGCGTCGACCACGACGATGCTGACCCGCGCCTGCAGCTCTTCGGCGCGGTTCAGCGCGGCCTGCAGGGCCTGCATGGCGAGGGTCAGGGTAAGGCTGGTCTGCTGGCGAAGGAGGTGGGACATCGGCGGTTCTCCAGGGAGGGGCGGTCGTGCGAATGATAGTTAATATCTTAACTTATCCAGGTCGCGGGAATCGGGCCGTCGCCGGCGGCCCGCGTCGCTTCCCATGGCCGATAACGAAAGGCCCCACGGCGGACTGCCCGTCCGCCGTGGGGCCTGGTAGGACTTTCCGTACGGCCGCTCAGGCGACCTCTCGGTGGGGCGGGGCTCAATACACCGAAGGGGCAGAGGGGGCCTGGGCCTGGGCGCCGCCCTTGAACCGGCCGGCCAGCTCGCGCAGCGAGCGCATCAGCAGGCTGGTGTCCACGCCCACGGCGACGAACTTCGCGCCCAGTTCCAGGTAGCGCCGGGCCAGCTTCTCGTCGGCGCTGAGGATGCCGGCGGCCTTGCCGGCGCGCTGGATGCGGACGATGGCGTCCTCGATGGCGGCCTGCACGTCCGGGTGCCCCGGGTTGCCGCGGTGGCCCATGGCCGCGCTGAGGTCGGCCGGGCCGATGAACACGCCGTCGACGCCGTCCACCGCGGCGATGGCATCGAGGTTGGCCAGGCCTTCGAGGTTCTCCACCTGTACCAGCAGGCACATCTGCGCGTCCGCCTCGTCGAGGTAGCCGGGGATGCTGTTCCAGCGCGAGGCGCGGGCCAGGGCGCTGCCCACGCCGCGCACGCCGAACGGCGGGTAGCGCATGGCGCGGACCAGCTCGGCGGCCTGTCCGGCGGTGTCCACCATGGGCACCAGCAGGGTCTGCGCGCCTATGTCGAGCAACTGCTTGATCAGCGCCGTGTCGCCGACCACCGGGCGGATGATCGGCTGCGCCGGGTAGGGCGCCACCGCCTGAAGCTGGCCGAGCAGGCTGCGCAGGTCGTTGGGCGCGTGCTCGCCGTCGAGCAGCAGCCAGTCGAAGCCGGCATTGGCCGCCAGCTCCGCGCAATACGGGTCGGCCAGGCCGAGCCAGAGGCCGATCTGCGCGTCGCCGGAAAGAAGGCGGGCCTTGAAATGATTCACGAACATGGAGGGCTCCTCGGGCTGCAGGCTTCAGGCGACAGGCTGCAGGCAAAGAGCGCTCTTGCCTGTCGCCTGCAGCCTGAAGCCTGCCGCCTCAAACAAATCGACAGGAAATACTGCCGAGCTGGTCGTAGTCGACATGGAAGGTGTCGCCGGGGGCCGCGGCCACCGGGCGGGTGAAGGAGCCGCCGAGGATCACCTGGCCGGGCTCCAGGGTGACGTCGTAGGGGGCCAGCTTGTTGGCCAGCCAGGCCACGCCCTTGGCCGGGTGGTTGAGCACCGCGGCGGAGACCCCGGATTCCTCGATCACGCCGTTGCGGTAGAGGATCGCCGGCACCCGCCGCAGGTCGATGTCGCCGGGCCGCACGGCGCGGCCGCCCATGACCACGCCGGCGTTGGCGGCGTTGTCGGAGATGGTGTCGAAGACCTTGCGGGTGGCCTTGGTCTGCGGGTCCACCTGCTGGATGCGCGCGTCGATGATCTCCAGCGCCGGGATCACCCACTCGGTGGCCTCCAGCACGTCGAACAGGGTGACGTCCGGGCCTTTCAGCGGCTTGCCGAGGATGAACGCCAGCTCCACTTCCACCCGCGGCACGATGAAGCGTTCGAAGGGGATGTCGCTGCCTTCGTCGAAGAACATGTCGTCCAGCAGCGCGCCGTAGTCCGGCTCGGTGATGTTCGACGAGACCTGCATGGCGCGCGAGGTCAGGCCGATCTTGTGGCCCTTGAGCACGCGGCCGTTGGCTATCTTCCGAGCCACCCAGGCGCGCTGGATGGCGTAGGCGTCCTCGATGGCGATGTCCGGGTAGTCGAGGGAGAACTGCCGCACCTGCTGGCGCGAACGCTCGGCGGCGTCGAGGCGGGCGGCGGCTTCCTGGATGAGGGTGGCGTCGAGCATGGCTGTGTCTCTTTCAGCGGGGGTTGACCACGGCGGCCGGGGTGCGCAGCACCAGGGCGGCGCCGAGGGCGATGAGGATGGCCAGCAGGTACAGGGCCAGGCTGGAGCTGTGGGTGGTGTCGCGCATCCAGCCGATGAAGTAGGGCGCGGCGAAGGCGGCGATGCTGCCGAAGGAGCTGATCAGGGCGATGCCGGCGGCCTGCGCGCGGTTGCCGAGGAAGGCCGGCGGCAACTGCCAGAACATCGGCAGGGCGGCGCTGGCGCCCATGCCGGCGAGCACCAGCCCGGCCAGCACCAGCGGCGCGCTGGTGGGCGCCAGGCCCGTCAGGGCCAGGCCGGCGGCGGCCAGCAGCAGCGGCACGGCGAGGTGCCAGCGGCGCTCGCGGCGGCGGTCGGAGGAGCGCCCCAGGGCGATCATGAACACGCAGCCGGCCAGGTACGGCAGGGCGCTGAGCAGGCCGACGCGGCCGTCGGAGCCGATGCCGGCGCCGTGGATCAGGCTGGGCATCCAGAACGCCAGGGTGTTCACCGCCAGCATCACCGCGAAGTAGATGGCCACCAGCAGCCAGACGTGGCTGTCGCGCAGGATGCCGGCGAAGGAGGTGATCTGCTTGCGCTGCTCCTCGCCACGCATCTCCTCGCGCAGGCCGGCCTTCTGCGCCTCGCTCAGCCAGGCCACGCGCTCGAAGCTCTCCGGCAGGCAGCGCCAGACCAGCAGGCCGAGCAGCACCACCGGCAGGCCCTCGATGAGGAACATCCACTGCCAGCCGCGCAGCCCGAGGAAGTCGTGGAAGCCCTCGAGGATGCCGCCGGACAGCGGCCCGCCGACCACCCCGGCCATGGGCACGGCGATGGCGAACAGCGCGGTGACGCCGGCGCGGCGGCGCGCCGGGAACCAGCGGTTGAGGTAGACCAGGATGCCGGGGAAGAAGCCGGCCTCGGCCACCCCCAGCAGCAGGCGCAGGGTGTAGAAGCCGGCGGCGCTCTGCACCAGCAGCATGGCGGTGGACAGCAGGCCCCAGGTGACCATCAGGAAGGCGATCCAGCGGCGCGGGCCGACGCGTTCCAGCATCAGGTTGCTGGGCACGCCGAACAGCGCGTAGGCGACGAAGAACAGCCCGGCGCCCAGGCCGTAGACGGTATCGCTGAAGTGCAGGTCGGCGCTCATCTGCAGCTTGGCGAAGCCGATGTTGATGCGGTCCAGGTGGGCGAATACGTAGCACACCAGCAGCAGCGGCATCAGGCGCCAGACCACGCGGGCGTGGGTGGCGTCGCTGGCGGCGGGCAGGGCGGCGGGGGACAGGGTGGCGGTGCTCATGGTCTTGTCTTTGTTCTGCGAGTGGCCGGGAGGGTGGCAGGCTTCAGAGCGCCTGGCCCTTGAGGAAGGCGTGAACGTTGTTCTGCTTGTAGTTGAGCTCGGCGTTCAGCTCGCTCATCTCGAAGGACAGCGCCAGCAGGCGGCGCGCCTGGAGTTCGGCGAAGTGCGCCTTGATCACCTCGAAGAGCGCGTCGGCCACCTGCCGGCGGGTTTCCAGGTCGCGCCCGGCGCCCACCTTCAGGCTCATGTGGACGAAGGCGTAGTCGTGCTGGCCGTCGGCCATGCGCCAGGTATCCAGGCGCACGGCGCGGCTGCGGATGCCGCCCAGCGGGAACACCCCGCTGTCGCCGAGGCAGGCGTGGACCTTCTCGAACAGGCCGGGCAGGTCGGCCTCGGCCTCGATGTTGTGGGTGTACTCGGCGATGAAGTGCGGCATGGCGGGGTCCTCAGAGGCGGCTGCCGGACGGGTTGCCGGCGGGGTTGGAGGCCTGGGCGGCGGGGATCGCCGAGCCGTCCTGCGGGGTCACCGGGAACACCACGTTGATCTGCCCGGTGCCGGAGGAGCCGAAGTAGGGCGTGACCACTTCGCCCTGGCCGTCGTAGTCCGACCAGCCGAGCGCGCCCAGGAGCATGGCGGTGTCGTGCATGAAGCCTTCGCCGTGGCCCTTGGCCGCGTATTCCGGGAGCATGCCGCAGAAGGTCTGCCAGTCGCCGCGTTGCCACATCCGCACCACCTCGTGGTCGAGGGTTTCCAGGAAGGGGCTCCAGACCTTGTCGGCGAATTCCGGGGCCTGGCCGTTCTGGGCGAAGCGGTGGGTCAGCGAGCCGCTGGCGAGGAAGGCCACGGTGCCGTCGTAGTGCTCTTCCACCGCCTTGCGCATGGCCCAGCCCAGGCGCGCGCTGTCGTTGAGGTAGTGCACGGTGCACAGCGCCGAGACCGAGATCACCTTGAAGTGCTGGTCCTGGTTCATGTAGCGCATCGGCACCAGGGTGCCGTACTCCGGGCCGAGGGTGGTGGCGTCGTGGGCCAGCACGTCCACGCCCATGGCGTTGCAGCCTTCGGCGAGGATGCGCCCCAGCTGCGGGTTGCCGGGGAACTCGTACTCCATGTTGGCGATGAAGTGCGGCAGCTCGTTGCTGGTGTACAGGCCCTGGAAGTGCGGCGCGCAGTTGACGTGGTAGCCGGCGTTGACCAGCCAGTGGGTGTCGAACACCACTATGGTGTCCACCCCCAGCTCGCGGCAGCGCCGGCCGATCTCGCGGTGGCCGTCGATGGCGGCCTGGCGGCTGCCCTGGCGCGGGCCGGGCAGTTCGGAGAGGTACAGCGAGGGAACGTGGGTGATCTTGGCAGCCAGAGCGAGTTTGCCCATGGTGGTTCTCCTGGTGCGGGGCGCCGCCGCTGGGGCGCCCGGATTCTTGTGATTGTTGGCTGCACGCCGGCGATGCAGGCGGCCTTGCGGGCCGCTCTCATCGGGCCGCCTTTCTACACGCCCCAGCGGGGAATGTGGTGGCTGCCCATGGAAATGCACACGTTCTTGATCTCGGCGAAGACCTCGAAGCTGTACTCGCCGCCCTCGCGGCCGGTGCCCGAGCCCTTCACGCCGCCGAACGGCTGGCGCAGGTCGCGGACGTTCTGGCTGTTGATGAATACCATGCCGGCCTCGATGCCGCGCGCCAGGCGATGGGCCTTGCCGATGTCCTGGGTCCAGATGTAGGAGGCCAGGCCGTATTCTGTGTCGTTGGCCAGGCGCAGGGCCTCGGCCTCGTCCTTGAACTTGAGCAGGCAGACCACCGGGCCGAAGATCTCTTCCTGGGCGATGCGCATGCGGTTGTCCACGTCGGCGAACACCGTGGGCTGCACGAACTGCCCGCGGGCCAGGTGCGCCGGCAGGTTGGCCGGGCGCTCCAGGCCGCCGGCGACCAGCCGCGCGCCTTCTTCCATGCCGATGCGGATGTAGCCGGTGACCTTGTCGTAGTGGGCCTGGGTGATCATCGAGCCGACCTGGGTCTTCGGGTCCTGCGGGTCGCCGACGATCAGGCGTTTGGCGCGGGCGGCGAACTCCTCGACGAAGCGGTCGTAGACCGTTTCCTGGATGAAGATACGGCTACCGGCGGTGCAGCGCTCGCCGTTCAGCGAGAAGATGGTGAACAGCGCGGCGTCCAGGGCGCGGTCCAGGTCGGCGTCGTCGAAGATCAGCACCGGCGACTTGCCGCCCAGCTCCATGGAGTATTTCTTCAGGCCGGCGGTCTGCATGATCTTGCGCCCGGTGGCGGTGCCGCCGGTGAAGGAGATGGCGCGCACGTCCGGGTGGCGCACCAGGGCATCGCCGGCGGTGGCGCCGTAGCCCTGCACCACGTTGAGCACGCCCGGCGGGATGCCGGCTTCCAGGGCCAGGCGGCCCAGCTCGTTGGCGGTCAGCGGCGATAGTTCGCTCATCTTCAGCACCGCGGTGTTGCCCAGGGCCAGGCAGGGCGCGGTCTTCCAGGTGGCGGTCATGAAGGGCACGTTCCACGGCGAGACCAGCCCGCACACCCCCACCGGCTGGTACAGGGTGTAGTTGAGCATCTGGTCGTCCACCGGGTAGCTGTGGCCGTCCATGCGCGTGCAGACCTCGGCGAAGAACTCGAAGTTGTGCGAGGCACGCGGGATCAGCACGTTGCGCGTCTGGTGGATCGGCAGGCCGGTGTCCAGGGTTTCCAGCTCGGCCAGGTTGGGCACGTTGGCATCGATCAGCTCGCCCAGCTTGCGCATCAGCTTCGCGCGCTCCCTGGCCGGGGTGTTGGCCCATTTCGGGAAAGCTTCCTTGGCCGCGGCCACGGCCAGGGCGATTTCCTCGGCGCTGCCGCTGGCGACCTCGGCGATCACCTCGGTGGTGGCCGGGTTGATGGTCTGGAAGACTTCTTTGCTCTCGACCTCGCGGCCGTTGATCCAGTGCTTGATCATGCTTGTATCTCTGTCTCGATTAGGTACGGGCGCGGTTCGCGAAGAACTCGGCCTCGCTGACGATGCGGTTGACCAGGCGGCCGACGCCTTCCACTTCCACCACCACTTCATCGCCCGGCACCACGTCGGCCAGGCCTTCCGGCGTGCCGGTGGCGATCATGTCGCCCGGCTGCAGGGTCATGAAGCTGGAGAAGTATTCGATCAGGTAGGGGATGTCGAAGATCATGTCCGCGGTGGTGCCTTCCTGCTTCAGCTCGCCGTTGACCCAGGTGCGCAGCTTCAGCCGCGACGGGTCGGGCACGTCGGCGGCGTCGACTATCCAGGGGCCGACCGGGGTGGTGGCGTCGCGGTTCTTCACCCGCAGGTTGGGCCGGTAGTAGTTCTCCAGGTAGTCGCGGATGGCGTAGTCGTTGCAGACGGTGTAGCCGTCCAGGTAGGCGAGGGCGTCCTCGCGCCGGACGTTGCGCGCCGGCTTGCCGATCACCGCCACCAGCTCGCACTCGTAGTGCATGTAGGCGACGCCGTCGGGGCGCCAGGTCACCTGGTTGTGGCCGGTGTAGGTGCCCTTGGACTTGATGAACGCCAGCGGCTCGGTGGGCGCCTTGAAGGCCAGTTCGGCGGCGTGGTCGGCGTAGTTCAGGCCGAGGGCGAACATGGTCCCGCTGGCCGGCGGCAGCCATTGCACCTCGTGCTCGCCGAGCAGCCGGCCATCGGCCAGGCGCACGGCGTTGTCGGCTTCCACCGTGACCGCGTGGACTTCGCCCTGGTAGCGGATGCGTGCGTGTTTCATCTCAGGCTTCCTCCGCCACCACGTGATTGACCAGGCGGCCGAGACCTTCGATCTCCACCACCACCTCGTCGCCCGGCCGCACATCGACGCGGCCCTCGGGGGTGCCGGTGATGAGCACGTCGCCGGCGTGCAGGGTCATGAATTCGCTGATCTCGGCGATCAGCTGCGGGATGCTGCGCACCAGGTTGGCGGTACTGTTCTGCTGGCGCACTTCGCCGTTGACCAGCAGGCGGACCGGCAGGGCGTGCGGGTCGGCGATCTCGTCGCGGCCGACGACTTCGCTGCCCAGGGGGCAGAAGCCGTCGCGGCACTTGGCCTTGACCGCGGGGCGGTAGTAGCTGTCTTCCGGCAGGCTGAACTCGTTGACGATGACGTAGCCGGCGACGCAGGCCATGGCTTCGTCCACGCCCACGCGGCTGGCGTCGCGGCCGAGCACCACGCCCAGGGCCGGGCCCGGCTGCAGGCGCTCGACGCCGGCCGGGAAGACCACGGGCGCACCGTCGCCATTGCGGGTGTTCGGCGTCTTGATGAACAGCACCGGCTTGACCGGCGGTTTCTGATAAGGCGGTTGCTGGAATTCCTCCAGCCGGCTCTGCAACAGGCCCCGGTAGTTCAGCGCGACGCCGAACAGGGTGCCCGTTGCGGCTTCGCTGACAGCGCGACGCATGGCTTGGTTCTCCTGTTTCGCCCGGCCGCCTGCGGGCGGCCGGTTATCGTTAACATGTTAGCGTTATAGTTAATATGTTAACTATGGTCAAGCCTCTTCCATCGGGGCCTGATCCCGCTGCGAACATTGGAGCAGGCACGCAGATGTTGGGATTGTCCGGCGCTGCCATGGCCTTGACCGACGCTGCCAGGGAGCCGGGCGGGCTTTCGCCGGGTTTGCCTGGGGAGGGGCTATGCTGGTTAAAATCTTTCCTACTTTCAGTCGAGTAGCCTCTTTCCATGTCCACGCCGCGTCCGTCCCTGACCCTCACCCTGCTACAGGCCCGCGAGGCCGCCATGGCCTTCTTCCGCCCCTCGCTCAACCAGCACGACCTGACCGAGCAGCAGTGGCGCATCGTGCGCATCCTCCGCCAGCAGGGCGAGATGGAGATCTACCAGCTGGCGCAGCAGGCCTGCATCCTCAAGCCGAGCATGACCGGCGTGCTGGCGCGCATGGAGCGCGACGGCCTGGTGCGCCGCTGGAAGTCCGAGCACGACCAGCGCCGCGTGCTGGTGTGCCTGAGCGAGCAGGGCCAGCAGTGCTTCGTGGCCATGAGCGGCGACATGGAGAACAACTACCGGCGCATCCTCGAACAGTTCGGCGAGGACAAGCTGCAGCAGTTGCTGGGGCTGCTCGACGAGCTGAAGAAGATCAAGCCCTGAGGCGCTTCGCAGGAGCGGGCAAGAACCAGGCGTCCCCCTCGCTCCTGCAGGTAGGTAACACCATGGCCCGTGCACCCATCCCCAACATCGACATCGGCCAGGTCTACGACCTGCGCTACAGCGATTCCGAGGTGCACTACGAGGAACTGGGCAAGCTGGCCGACTTCTTCGGCCGCAACATGCCGGTGCACCGCCACGACCGCTTCTTCCAGGTGCACTACGTGAAGAGCGGCTCGGTGCGCGTCTACCTCGACGAGCAGCTCTACCACCGCCAGGGCCCGCTGTTCTTCCTCACCCCGCCGACCATCCCCCACGCCTTCGTCACCGAGAACGACGCCGACGGCCACGTGCTGACGGTGCGCCAGCAACTGCTCTGGCCGCTGCTGGCGCCCGAGCAGGGCCTGGCCGCCGGACCGGACATAGGCCCGGTGTGCGTGGCCTTCGACCAGCTGGACGAGACCTCCGCCAGCGAGGTGGCGCGCCTGGACGGGCTGTTCGACCTGCTGCGCGAGGAGTTCCGCGGCGAGCGCCCGGGCCGCGAACTCGCCCTGGCCGACCTGGTGCGGCTGATCTTCGTCAGCCTGCTGCGCCTGTCGGCCCGCTCGCTCAAGGCGCAGCCCATGCGGCGCGAGGACCTGCGCCTGTTCCAGCGCTTCAACCAGCTGATCGAGCAGCACTACCCCGAGCACTGGCCGCTGGCGGCCTACGCCGAGCGCATCGGCGTCACCGAGGCGCGCCTCAACGACATCTGCCGGCGCGTCGCCGGGTTGCCCTCCAAGCGCCTGGTACACGAGCGGCTGATGCAGGAGGCGCGGCGCCTGCTGCTGTTCAGCGGCAGTTCGGTGAACGAAATCTGCTACCAGCTCGGCTTCAAGGACCCGGCCTACTTCAGCCGCTTCTTCGCCCGCAATGCCGGGATGGCGCCGGGGGAGTATCGGCAGCGTAGGGCGGGTGACAAGGAAGAGGCCTGGCGCTAGGGCGGGGCTTTTGCTTTTCGTAGGATCGAGGGGGACGCCTAGTTCTTGCTCGCGAATGGGGTTCGTCGATGACTATGGGGGCTGGGTTTGAGAGCGCCCTCTCCCTAACCCTCTCCCTGAAGGGAGAGGGGACCGTTCGGTGCATTTGGGTAGTTTCGAGTCAGCCGGCAAGCACCGTGGCTGCAAGCTGAAGTTGCCCTCTTCTCGGCACGGACAAGCTCCCTCTCCCTTCAGGGAGAGGGCTGGGGAGAGGGTACGGAGTCCACCGAAAGCACCGCGGCCACCGGGAAACTCCATTCGCGAACAAGCTCGCTCCTACAAGGAAGGATGCTTGGGTTTCGGATTATTGGTTAACTTGTTAACGTTGTCCGCACCCCATGCCCGGAGTCCCCCATGCCCACCCCAGCCCACCCCCAGCGCCTGATCCTGCCCCTGGCCGCGCTGGTCGCCTTCGCGCCCCTGTCCATCGACACCTACCTGCCCAGCCTGCCGCTGATCGCCGGCGACCTGGGGGCCGGCGCCGGCGAGGTGCAGCTGACCATCAGCCTGTTCCTCGCCGGATTGTGCCTGGGCATGCTGTTCTACGGGCCGCTGTCGGACCGCTTCGGCCGTCGCCGCCTGCTGCTGGGCGGCATCTGCCTGTACCTGCTGGCCACCCTCGGCTGCCTGTTCGCCGGCAGCGCCCCGGCGCTGATCGCCTGGCGCTTCTTCCAGGCCCTGGGCGGGGCGGCGGCCTCGGTGCTGGCGCGGGCCATAGTGCGCGACCTGTTCCCCCTGCAGCAGTCGGCGCGGGTGCTTTCGCTGATGCACCTGGTGACCATGCTCGCCACCCTGGTGGCGCCGCTGCTGGGCAGCCTGCTGGCCCAGGCCGCCGGCTGGCGCGCGGTGTTCGCCGTGCTCTTCGCCTTCGCCGCGGCGTGCCTGCTGACCGTGCTGTGGCGCATACCCGAAAGCCTGCCGGCGGAGCACCGCGGGCAGTCGGTGGCGCAGGTGTTCCGCGCCTACGGGCGCATCCTGCTGCAGCCCAGGGCGCTGGGCTACATGCTGTGCATGGGCCTGTCGTTCGGCGGCATGTTCGCCTTCATCACCGCCTCGCCCTTCGTCTACATCGAGTATTTCGGCGTTTCGCCACAGGCCTATGCCTGGCTGTTCAGCCTGAACATCGCCGGCATCATCCTGGCCACCAGCCTCAATGCGCGCCTGGTGGGGCGGCTCGGGCCGCAGCGGATGCTCGCCTTCGGCGCTGCCCTGGCCGCGCTGTCGGGGGCGCTCCTGCTGGGCTGCGGCTTCGCCGGCTGGGGCGGGCTGCCGGCGCTGGTGCTGGGCGTGCTGCTCTACGTCAGCGTCACCGGCCTGCTCGGCGCCAACTGCGTGGCCAGCCTGCTGGCGCTGTTCCCCCGCGAGGCCGGCGCCGCCGCCGGGCTTGCGGTCGCCGGGCAGTTCGCCCTGGGGGCGGCCTGCAGCGCCCTGGTCGGCGCGCTTTCCGACGGCAGCCCCTGGCCGATGTGCCTGGTGGTCGGCTGTGCCGGCCTCGGCTGCCTGCTGGCCTTCCTCCTGGCCCGCCGGCATGCCCCGCAACCGCTGGCTGAGGCCGCCTGACCTAGGCCGGCTGTTCCTCCGCCCGCGCCGCCCGGCGCAGGCCCTGCCAGACGCAGTAGGCCAGCAGCAGGGCGCCGGCCACCGTCATCGCCCAGGGGCCGCCGTAGCGCGCCGCCAGCAGCCCGGCGAGCAGGCCGCCGATGGCGTCGAAGCCGAAGCGCGTGGCGGTGTAGATCGACACCACGCGGCCGCGCAGTGCCTCCGGCGCGCTGCTCTGGATGACGATGTTGGTGCCGACGTTGTTCACCGTGACGCCGAAGCCCAGCACCGCCATGGCCGCCAGCGACAGCGGCAGGTTGCGGCTGAGGGCGAACGCCAGCAGGGCGCCGGCGCTGGCCAGGGCGGAAAGCAGGATGATCCGCGGCAGCCGCGCCGGGTCCTGGTGCTGCGCCAGGAACAGGCTCGACAGCAGCGAGCCGAAGCCGGCCGCGCCCCACAGCCAGCCGAGGGTGCGCGCGTCGCCGGCGAAGACGTCGCGGGCGAATACCGGCAGCAGCGCGGCGTAGCTGGAAGCGGTGAGGTTGACCAGCAGCACGCCGAGCATCAGCTGGCGCACGCTCGGCGTGCGCAGGGCGTAGTCCAGGCCCTCGCGGAACACGCTGCCCATGCTGCCGCTGGCGCGCACGCCGGGCGCCAGGCGCACCCGCAACAGGCCGCCCACCAGCGCCAGGTAGGACAGGGCGTTGAGGGCGAAGCACAGGCTCTCGCTGGTCAGCCCCAGCAGCAGCCCGGCCAGCGGCGGGCCGACGAAGCGCGAGCAGGTGAACAGCGAGGCGTTCAGCGCCAGGGCGTTGGGCAGGTCGGCGCGGTCGTCGACGAAGCGGCTGAGCAGCGACTGCCGCAGCGGCGTGTCGAAGGCGCTGAGCACCCCGAGCAGCGCCGACATGCCCACCAGCAGCGCCGGGGTGATCAGGCCGGCGGCGGTCAGCCCGGCCAGGCTGGCGGCCTGCAGGGCCATCAGGCTCTGGCTGGCGAGCAGCAGGCGGCGCTTGTCGTGGCGGTCGATCCAGGCGCCGGCCAGGGGGCCGATGAACAGCTGCGGCAGCAGCGCCACGCAACTGGTGATGCCCAGCAGCGCCGCCGAGCCGGTCAACCGGTAGACCAGCCAGGCCAGCGCCACCTGCTGGACCCAGGTGCCCAGGGTGGAGATCGCGTGGCCGGCGAAGTACAGGCGGAAGTTGCGGTGGCGCAGCGCGCGCAGGCTGTTCGGCCAGGAACGGGAAGCGGACATCGGCGGCTCGCTCGGGCGAAGGATGAAGGAGGGACGGCGGCCATCATAGCGGAAATTTTCCGTCAGAACGTTTAGATGTTAATGAAAGCCGCGCGGTGCCTGGCCTGGCGTCGATTTCGCCCTTTCCGGAGGCCGGGAAATCCCATGAAAAGTGCAATCGAGTCCGCGGAAGTTGCATTCAAGGCGCCGTCGTACGGCTCCCATAATCGGCCCTGCCACTCTCGCCACGAGAGCCCTGCCGCCGTCGCCAGGCACCATCGCGACGGCGGCGCGCCTCCAATAACAATCAAGGGCCGCCAAGATGAAAAAGCCAAACCCCCTGCTCGAAGACCTGAAATCCGTCCTGCCCGCCATCGCCGCCAATGCTGCCAAGGCCGAACAGGCGCGCACCGCCCCCGCCGAGAACATCGCCCTGCTCAAGGGCATCGGCATGCACCGCGCCTTCCAGCCCAAGTGCTACGGCGGCATGGAAATATCCCTGCCGGAATTCGCCGACTGCGTGGTCGCCCTGGCCGGCGCCTGCGCCAGCACCGCCTGGGCCTTCAGCCTGCTGTGCACCCACAGCCACCAGCTGGCGATGTTCTCCAAGCAGCTGCAGGAGGAGGTCTGGGGCGAGAACCCCGACGCCACCGCCAGCAGCAGCATCGCCCCGTTCGGGCGCATCCAGGAGGTCGAGGGCGGCATCCTGTTCAACGGCGAGATGGGCTGGAGCAGCGGCAGCGACCACGCCGAATGGGCCATCCTCGGCTGCCGCCGGCAGAATGCCGAGGGCGAGCAGGTGTACTGCTTCGCCGTGCTGCCGCGCAGCGACTACGAGATCCGCGACGACTGGTACGCCGCCGGCATGAAGGGCAGCGGCACCAAGACCCTGGTGGTGAAGGACGCCTTCGTGCCCAACCACCGCATCCAGGCGGCCAAGGACATGATGGAGGGCCGCTCCGCCGGTTTCGGCCTGTACCCCTACAGCAAGATCTTCTACACCCCGTACCGCCCGTACTTCGCCAGCGGCTTCGCCGCCATCGGCCTGGGCATCGCCGAGCGCATGCTCGAGGCGTTCAAGGAGAAGACGCGCAACCGCGTGCGCGCCTACACCGGCGCCAGCGTCGGCACCGCCACCCCGGCGCTGATGCGCCTGGCCGAGTCCACCCACCAGGTGGCCGCCGCCCGCGCCTTCCTCGAGAAGACCTGGCAGGACCACGCCGAGCACGGCGAGCGCCACGAGTACCCCAGCCGCGAGACCCTGGCCTTCTGGCGCACCAACCAGGCCTACGCGGTGAAGATGTGCATCCAGGCGGTGGACCGCCTGTTCGAGGCCGCCGGCGGCACCGCCTGGTTCGAGAGCAACGAGATGCAGCGGCTGTTCCGCGACTCGCACATGACCGGCGCCCACGCCTACACCGACTACGACGTCTGCGCGCAGATCCTCGGCCGCGAGCTGATGGGCCTGGAGCCTGATCCGAGCATGGTCTGAGGCGCCACGCCCAGCCTGTTCTTCGTAGGAGCGAGGGGGACGCCTGGTTCTTGCTCGCGAACCGACCCCGCTGCGGAATCCGTTCGCGAGCAAGCTCGCTCCTACAAAAGCGCTGCCCGCAGCTGAATCTTCTCAATCCCGCCGGCCCCGCGCCGGCGCGGAGGAACCGCCATGAACCAGAACAACGAAGCGAGCCTGGACCCGCGTGCCTTCCGCCGTGCCCTGGGCAACTTCGCCACCGGCGTCACCGTGATGACCGCCGCCGCCGACGGCGAGCGCGTCGGCATGACCGCCAACAGCTTCAACTCGGTGTCCCTCGACCCGCCCCTGGTGCTCTGGAGCATCGACAAGCGCGCCACCAGCCTGGCCGTGTTCGACAAGGCCAGCCACTATGCGGTGAACGTGCTGGCCGCCGACCAGATCGACCTGTCCAACCAGTTCGCCCGGCCCAGCGCCGACAAGTTCGCCGGCGTGGCCTGCGAGGAGGGCGCCGGCGGTGCGCCGCTGCTGCCGGACTGTGCCGCGCGTTTCCAGTGCGAGCTGCAGCAGAAGCTGGACGGCGGCGACCACTGGATCCTCATCGGCCGCGTACTGGCCTTCGACGACCTCGGCCGCGCGCCGCTGCTCTACCACCAGGGCGTGTACTCCAGCGTGCTGCCGCACCCGCGCCTGCGCGAGGCCCAGGCCGGGGTGCCGCGCACCGCCTTCCAGGGCCGCCTGAACCACAACCTCTACTACCTGATGACCCAGGCCGTGCGCCGCTACCAGGCCGACTACCAGCCGCGGCAGATGGCCAGCGGCCTGCGCACCAGCGAGGCGCGCATGCTGATGGTGATGGAGAAGGACGCCAGCCTGGACACCACGGCGCTGCAGCAGCTGGTGGCCATGCCGCTGCGGGAGATCGAGGAGGCCCGCGCCAACCTCGAACGCAAGGGCCTGCTGCAGGTGGGCGAGGGTGGTTGCGCGCTGACCGCGGCCGGCATCGACCAGGCCGAGACGCTGTGGAGCATCGCCGAGGAACAGCAGGCCAAGGTCTTCGCGCGCTTCAGCGCCGAGCAGATCGAGGCCTTCAAGACGGTGCTGCGCGGCCTGGCCCAGCCGCTCTGAGGCTCAGAAGCGCTCGCTGGGCAGCAGGTAGCGCCACTGCCCCGGTTCCATCTTGCCCATGGACACGCCGCCCAGGCGCAGGCGGCGGATGGCCACGACGGCCAGGCCGACCTGGCGGCACATGTCGGCGATCTGCCCGGGGCGGAAGCCCTTGCCGGCGAAGCGCAGGCGCGTCTCGTTCTGCCAGCTGACCTTCAGCGCCGGCAGCGGCCGGCCCTGGTACTGCAGGCCATGGCGCAGGCGAGCCAGGCCGGCGTCGTCGAGGCTGCCGGCGACTTCCACCAGGTATTCGTGCTCGATGCTCGCCGCATCGTCCAGCAGGCGGCGCAGCACGCCGTGGTTCTGGGTGAACACCAGCAGGCCGCTGGCCGCGGCCTCCAGCGGCGTGGTGGCCTGCTGGCGGGCGAAGTGCTTGCGCAGCGGCCGTTGCCCGGCGCCGTCGGCTTCCCAGTGGTGGGCGCTGTCGAGCCGCTCCAGGGCCCGCTCGGCGGTGCAGCCGGCCGGCTTGTGCAGCAGCAGGGTGGCCGGCGGTATCGGCGCTGGGGTGGCGCCGGGCAGCAGCTCGATGCGTTGGTCCGCCACGCGGTATTGCGGCTCCTCGATGCGTTCGCCATCCACCGTCACCCAGCCCCCCTCGATGTACAGCTCGGCCTCGCGGCGGGAGCAGGGCAGCAGTTCGGCGAGGCGCTTGGACAGGCGGATGGCTTCGGTCATGACGGGGAATCGGTGGCGGGAAGGGCCGCCATTGTACTCCCGGCCGGGGCGTTCAGGGCGAAACGTCCCCCGGCTCCGGCGGCCGGGCGCCCTCGCGGACCCAGGTCATGAACAGCTGGAAGCCCAGGGCCAGCACCACCGGGCCGATGAACAGGCCGATGATGCCGCCGGTGAGCATGCCGCCCAGGGCGCCGAGGAGGATCACCGGCATCGGCACGGCCACGCCGCGGCCGAGCATCAGCGGCTTGAGCACGTTGTCGGAGAGCCCGGCCAGCACCGTCCAGATGGTGAAGACCACCGCGCTGACGGTGCCGTAGTCGCCGCTCCAGAACACGTAGACGATGGCCGGCAGCGAGATCACCGCGGTGGGCAGCTGGACGATGCCCAGCAGCAACACGCCGAGGGACAGCAGCCCGGCGGCGGGGATGCCCATGACGATGAAGCCCAGGCCCAGCAGCAGGGTCTGGATGAAGGCCACGCCGACCACGCCCTGGGCCACCGCGCGGATGGTCGCGGTGCTCAGCCGCGCCAGCTCCGGGCCGCGCTCGGGGCCGGAGATGCGCACCGCGATGTCCTCGGCGGTGCGCGTGCCCAGCGGGCCGTAGGCCATGATCACGCAGGCCACCAGGAAGGCGCCGAGGAACTGCAGCAGCTCCATGCCCACGCCGGCGGCCTTGGCCAGCACCGTGCGGGCCACGCCCTGCAGGTGCGGCGCGGCCTGCTGGGCGGCGCCGAGGAAGTCCTCGGCCAGGCGCAGCCAGGCGTTGTAGACGTAGGGCCCCACCAGCGGCCAGCTCGCCACCGCCTCGGGCGGCGCCGGTACGCGCAGGCCGCCGGCCTGGAAGCGGTGCGCAAGGTCGGCCACCGAGTCGGCGATGGAAAAGCCGATCAGCACCACCGGCACCAGCAGCAGGGCCAGGCCGAACAGCGCCAGCAGCGTCGCCGCCAGGACCGGCCGTTCGCCCAGGCCGCGTTGCAGCATGCCCTGCAGCGGGTAGAGGGTGACGGCGAGGATCAGCGCCCAGAGCATCAGGTCGAGGAAGGGGTGGAAGATGCGGAAGCAGAACACCGCCAGGAACAGGATGAGCCCGGCGCGTATCAGCACGTCCAGCAGGTTGCGCGACAGTATCCGGTCCGCCGATGGCAGCATGGCATCTCTCCTTGGAAAGCCTCGTGGGGTTCCTCAGAGCATTGGCCGTGCGCGCTGGAATGCAAGTCGGGCGGGGGAAATCGATGGGGTTCGAGCGAGGCGGGCGGGGGGCTTGGGGCTCTTGCCCGCGAACGGCGGCCCGGGAGGGCGGGGTTCGCGGGCAAGCTCGCTCCCACGGGCGGTGGGAGCGGGGAGGGATTACTTCTTGCCGAGGCTGATGTGGCGGCTGGCGGCGCCGTTGGGCTGGCCGGTGACGCCCTTGGCGACTTGCTGGATCTCGCCGCCGGACTTGAGGAAGGCGGCCACCTGGGCTTCCAGGGCCTCGCGGCTGGTCACGGCCGCAGCGGGTTTCGGGGCGGACTTCTGGCGGGAGATGGTTTTGCTGGACATGCTTGCCATTACCTGTTCATTCGCGAAATGGCCGCCCATTGTACAGGAAATGACCGTCCTTCGGGGTGAAAATCGACCGAAGGGCCATTGGAGCGCCATCGCGGGGCCCGCGGCGGGGTGTTAACCTCGGCCGATTCCCGGTCGCCGCGAGCCGCCCATGCCCCTGCTGTCGTCCCGCCAGCGCAATGCCCTGCGCCTGGCCCGAGCCTTCCTCGGCCCCTACCGCTGGCGCGCCCTCGGCGCCCTGCTGGCGCTGCTGTTCACCGCGGCCATCACCCTGTCCCTGGGGCAGGGCATCCGCCTGCTGGTGGACCAGGGCTTCGTCACCCAGTCCGAGCACCTGCTCAACCGTTCCATCGGCATCTTCTTCCTGCTGGTGCTGGGCCTGGCCTTCGGCACCTTCGTGCGCTTCTACCTGGTGTCGTGGATCGGCGAGCGCTTCGTCGCCGACATCCGCCAGCGCGTGTTCGACCACCTGATCGAGCTGCACCCGGGCTTCTACGAGAGCAACCGCGCGCTGGAGATCCAGTCGCGGCTGACCGCCGACACCACGCTGCTGCAGACGGTGATCGGCTCGTCGCTGTCCATGGCCCTGCGCAACGCCCTGACCCTGGCCGGCGGGGTGATCCTGATGTTCGTCACCAACGCCAAGCTGACCAGCATAGTGGTGGCGGCGCTGCCCCTGGTGATCGCGCCCATCCTCCTGTTCGGCCGCCGCGTGCGCGAGCTGTCGCGGCAGAGCCAGGACCGCGTGGCCGACGTCGGCAGCTACGTCGGCGAGACCCTCGGGCAGATCAAGACGGTGCAGGCCTACAACCACCAGGCCCAGGACCGCGAGCGCTTCGGCCGCACGGTGGAAGCCGCCTTCGGCACCGCGCGCAAGCGCATCCTGCAGCGCTCCTGGCTGGTCAGCGTGGTCATCCTGCTGGTGCTGGGCGCGGTGGGGGTGATGCTGTGGGTCGGCGGCATGGACGTGATCGCCGGGCGCATCAGCCCCGGCGAGCTGGCGGCCTTCGTGTTCTACAGCCTGATCGTCGGCATGGCCTTCGGCACCCTCAGCGAGGTGCTGGGCGAGCTGCAGCGCGCCGCCGGGGCGGCCGAGCGCATCGCCGAGCTGCTGCGCGCGCGCAACCAGATAGTCGCGCCGCAGGAAGGCCTGCTGCGCCTGCCCGGGCGCGTCGAGGGGCGCATCGAGCTGCGCGGCCTGCGCTTCGCCTACCCGTCGCGCCCGGAGCACTGGGCCATCGACGGCATCGACCTGGACGTGCGCCCCGGCGAGACCCTGGCCCTGGTCGGCCCCTCCGGCGCCGGCAAGTCCACCCTGTTCGACCTGCTGCTGCGCTTCTTCGACCCGCAGCAGGGCGAGATCCGCATCGACGGCACGCCCATCACCCGCCTCGACCCCGCCGACCTGCGCCGCTGCTTCGCCCTGGTGTCGCAGAACCCAGCGCTGTTCTACGGCACGGTGGAGGACAACCTGCGCTACGGCCGCCCCGACGCCAGCGACGAGGCGGTGCGCGCGGCGGCCCGCGCGGCCCATGCCGACGGCTTCATCCAGCGCCTGCCCGAGGGCTACCGCACCCACCTGGGCGAGAGTGGCGTGGGCCTTTCCGGCGGTCAGCGCCAGCGCCTGGCCATCGCCCGCGCGCTGCTGGTGGACGCGCCCATCCTGCTGCTCGACGAAGCCACCAGCGCCCTGGACGCCGAGAGCGAGCACCTGATCCAGCAGGCCCTGCCGCAGCTGATGAGCGGCCGCACCACCCTGGTCATCGCCCACCGCCTGGCCACGGTGCTGGGCGCCGACCGCATCGCCGTGATCGACCAGGGCCGCCTGCTGGCCCTGGGCACCCACGCTGAGCTGGTGGCCGGCAACCCGCTGTACGCACGCCTGGCGGAATTGCAGTTCGGCCAGGTGCAGAGCGTGTAGAATGCCGGCCTTTTCCCCGGAGTCACGCACATGGCAGCCATCGGCCGCTTCAATTCCCTGCAGGTGGTCAAGCACACCGAGATCGGCCTGTTCCTCGATGGCGGCCCCCATGGCGAAATCCTCCTGCCCAAGCGCTACGTGCCCAAGGACGAGCCCACCGAGCCGGGCGAGTGGCTGAACGTCTTCATCTACCTCGACAGCGAAGACCGCATCATCGCCACCACCCTGAAACCCAAGGTGCAGGTCGGCGGCTTCGCCAGCCTGAAGGTGGTGGAGGTCAGCCGCGTCGGCCTGTTCCTCGACTGGGGCCTGCCCAAGGACCTGCTGCTGCCGCACTCGGAAGAGAAGCGCCCGCTGCAGGTCGGCGACTACTGCGTGGTGCACTGCTACATCGACGAGCGCACCCGCCGCATCACCGCCACCGCGCGCCTGGACCGCTACCTGGACAACACCCCGGCGCACTACCAGGCGGGCCAGGAAGTGGACCTGCTGGTGGTGGAGCGCACCGACCTCGGCTTCAAGGCCATCATCGACGGCAGGCACTGGGGGCTCATCCACAAGAACGAGCTGTTCAAGTTCGTCCGCAGCGGCATGCGCGAAAAGGGCTACATCAAGGAAGTGCGCGCCGACGGCAAGATCAGCCTGAGCCTGCAGCCGGTCGGCCAGGCCGCCCGCGACGACCTCGGCGAACGCATCCTCGCCGCCCTGCGCGAGGCCGGCGGCAGCCTGGCGCTGTCGGACAAGAGCCCGCCGGACGTGATCAGCCGCGAGTTCGGCGTGAGCAAGGGCAATTTCAAGAAGGCCATCGGCGGGCTGTTCAAGCAGGGCCTGATCACCATCCTCGACGAGCGCATCGAGCTGCGCTGATTCCACCGGGCCGCAGCGCCCCCCGGCAGCCTCGCGGCCGCCCGCGGCGCAATCATGCGGCGGCAGGTCCGGCCGCCGCGGTCGCTACATCATGCGCCTGAAGCGGTGCCAGGCCTGTTCCCAGGCCAGCACCCAGCGCGGCATGGGCGCGCCGAACCCGGCCACTTCCAGGCGCGGGTGGTGCCCGACGACCATGTCCAGCAGCGGTTCCTGGTCCGCCCGCACGTCGACGAAGAACACGTGCCGGCCGGCCTGCAGCGAGGGCGCGAAGCGCCGCACGTCGCCGCTGGGCCGTTGCAGGCCGAAGAAGCTGCCTTCCCACAGGCTGAAGCCCAGCAGCACGGCCGCCAGGAACAGCACCGGGATCCAGCCGGCGGCGCTTTCGCTCCAGCCGCCGAAGTAGCCCAGCGCCAGCACCAGCAGCGCCAGGGCGACGCCGATGCCCAGCCCGTACTTGCCACCGCGCACCAGGTCCTTGCGCATCACGTCCGGCACTTCGTGCAGGTGGCGCTGGTCGAGCTGCGCGTCCTGCTCGCTGAGCACGTGCATCTGCTCCTCGGCGATGCCGTTGGCCTTCAGCTCGTTCTCGACGTTCTCCAGCTCGTCCAGGTCGTTGCTGATGTAATAGTGCCTGTTCATGGAGCACCTCCAGGTCAGTCCCCCGGGTCCCCCCACGAAACGCTCCAGCGTTCGCTGCAGTTCCATGCGGACCGCGGCCCCACGGCCACGCCCCGCACCTTTGATTCTACCCCCGCGGTGGAGGGGCGGCGGCGTCGGCGACGGGCGTAGCGGGCCTTGCCAGGTGCCCGGCGAGGGGCGAGGATGCCAGCTCACGCACAACCGCCAGCCAGGGGCCCAGGGGCATGATCCGCGAGATTCTCAAGATGGGCGACGAACGCTTGCTGCGCGTCGCCCCGCCGGTGCCGCCGCAGATGATCGGCAGCGCCGAACTGCAGCGGCTGATCGACGACATGTTCGACACCATGCACCACGCCGGCGGCGTCGGCCTGGCCGCACCGCAGATAGGCGTGGACCTGCAGCTGGTGATCTTCGGCTTCGAACGCAGCGAACGCTACCCGGACGCCCCGGCGGTGCCGCCGACCATCCTGCTCAACCCGGTGATCACCCCCTTGGGCGAGGAAATGGAGGAGGGCTGGGAGGGCTGCCTGTCGGTCCCCGGCCTGCGCGGCGCGGTGAACCGCTACAAGCGCATCCGCTACCAGGGCCTCGACCCCCAGGGCCAGCCCATCGACCGCACGGTGGAAGGCTTCCATGCAAGGGTGGTGCAGCACGAATGCGACCACCTGATCGGCCGGCTGTATCCGTCGCGGATCACGGACTTCGGCAAGTTCGGCTTCACCGAGGTGCTGTTCCCGGGGTTGGACCCGAAGGCGGATGATTGAGAGGGCACCCGGCGTGGCCGGTGAACCCCATCGCGGACGGAGTCCTACGACCGTGCTTCCTGGAACCGCGGACTCTGTCCGCGATTTGGCGGATAACGCCGTAGGCGTTATGCGCCCTACGGGGAGCCCGGGAGCTTCGTGGTTTCGCCTTGCGCCGAACGGTCCCCTCTCCCGCTTGCGGGGGAGGGTTAGGGAGGGGGGCGTCAGGGTTGGCAGAGGTGCGCGAGCGAAGTCCGTCCCCTCTCCCCAACCCTCGGCTGCGCGCCCCGCCCTGAAGGGAGAGGGAGCTGTCCCGAGCAAGCGGATAACGCAGCGCCAGCCGGCAAACTCGTAGGGCGCATAACCGTTCGCGGTTATCCGCCATCGGCCGTGCCACCGGGGTGTCCGGCGTGGCCGGTGAACCCCATCGCGGACGGAGTCCGCTCCTACGTCCGTGCTTCCTGGAACCGTAGGAGCGGACTCTGTCCGCGATTTGGCGGATAACGCCGTAGGCGTTATGCGCCCTACGGGGAGCCCGGGAGCTTCGTGGTTTCGCCTTGCGCCGAACGGTCCCCTCTCCCGCTTGCGGGGGAGGGTTAGGGAGGGGGGGCGGCGTCAGGGTTGGCAGAGGTGCCAGAGCGAAGTCCGTCCCCTCTCCCCAACCCTCGCCTACGCGGCCCGCCCTGAAGGGAGAGGGGGCTGTCCCGAGCAAGCGGATAACGCAGCGTCAGCCGGCAAACTCGTAGGGCGCATAACCGTTCGCGGTTATCCGCCGTCGGCCGTGCCACCGGGGTGTCCGGCGTGGCCGGTGAACCCCTACGAACTATCGCGAACGCGGAAATGACGATTGGTGGAGAGGTGCGCAGGCCTAAGGCTCGCGAGCAGGAACCAGGCGTCCCTCTCGCTCCTGGCAAGCGCGGGATGCAGGGAATAGGCACGAAATAAATCGCGGACAACCGCCCCCGGCGGCCGTCCGCCGCTGGACTCAGGAGGTTTGCCCGTGGCTGCCGAGCAGCGCATTGCCGGCTTTCTTCTGCTTCTTCGCCATGCGTTTCTCGTGGGCCGTCTTCAGGGGCTTCTTCTTGCCTTCCTTGTGGGCATTCAGACCTTTGCTCATGACCGTCACCTCGTGGACTGGGAAGCTTTGGCATCCCTGCGGTCGTCGTTCCGCCGGCCCGTGGAGGAGGCCGGTGCTCCTACAGCATAGACCTGCCTGGCGCTTCAGGCGTCGCCGCTCAGGCGCTCCAGTTCGCGGCGGACCATGGCCGCGTACTGCGGCGGGCCCAGGCGGTAGAGCTCGCCGGCTACCCAGGCCAGCCAGCGCCCGCCCAGGGCCTGGCGCTCGGCCAGCAGCCGGCGGGCCTCGGCTTCGGCCCGGGTTGCGTTCTCGCGGTGGTAGTCGGCGCGGCTCATCCCTGGCACTGGAGTGTCTGCGGGTCGATCTCGATGCTCGCCAGCGGCTTGCCGTCGCTGCCGTCGTAGTCGTGGGCGACGCGGATGCCGTGCTCGCGGATGCGCTGCAGCAGCGCCGGCTGCTGGCAGGTGGCGCGCTCCAGGCGGGCGCGCTGCTCGCTCTTGAACTTGTCCAGGGCGCTGGCCTGCATGCCCTCGGCCTTCATGCTGGAGAGGCCGTAGCGGTAGTGCAGCACCTTGCTGTCGGTGTCCAGGCGCACGTTCTCCAGGCGCGTCACCTGGTCCACCTGCACCGGCAGCTGCTTGCTCTGCTGCTCGAAGAAGGCGGCCGACTCCTTGAGGAAGGTGGCTTCGTCCTCGGCCCGGGCCTGGGGTTGCAGGCTGGCGAAGGCCGCGGCGGCGAGCAGCAGGGTGGCGCCGAGGCGGCGGGCGGGGCGGAGCATCGGGATGGGCATGCGGGGTTCCTCCGGCTGTGGTTGCGCTGAAGTGTATAGGCCATTTCCTACACCTGCCCGCCCCGGGGGAAACTTCCCCTGGCCGCGACGAGTGGCTAGGCTTGGCCGAAACGACCGAACTTGAGCCGCGCCGGCGGGTCAACCGTCGAGACGGGGCCGCGCCGCGGCCGGATTGCGGAGGAAGGAAACCAGGCATGCGATTCATGGATCTTCGGGGCCTGCGCCTGGGCCCCTGGCAACTGCTGAAACTGACCGTCAAGGAATTCCTCGACGACGAGATGCCCACCTACGCGGCGGCGCTGGCCTACCAGGGGCTGTTCTCGCTGTTCCCGTTCCTGCTGTTCCTCATCGCCCTGCTGGGCTTCCTGCACCTGCCGGAATTCTTCGACTGGCTGCGCGAGCAGGCCGCCTACGTGCTGCCGGGCCAGGCCCTGGAGCAGGTCAACCCGATCATCGACCAGCTGCAGCAGCGCCAGGGCGGGCTGCTCTCGGTGGGGATCGTGGTCGCGCTCTGGTCGTCCTCGGCGGCGGTGCGCTCGTTGATGAATGCGCTCAACGCCGCCTACGACGTGCGCGAGATGCGCCCGGTGTGGAAGCGCGTGCCGCTGTCGCTGTTCTACACCCTGGGCCTGGCGGTGATGCTGATGCTGGTGGCCGCGCTGATGATCCTCGGGCCGCAGGTGATGGGCTGGATCGCCGAGCGGATCGGCCTGCAGGATTACGTGGTGGTGCTCTGGTCGCTGCTGCGCTGGCCGGTGGTGATCCTGCTGATGATGATGGCGGTGGCGGTGATCTACTACGCCACCCCCAACGTGAAGCAGAAGTTCCGCTTCATCACCCCCGGCTCGGTGCTGGCGGTGGTGGCCTGGGTGGCGGCGTCCCTGGCCTTCGGCTTCTACGTGAAGAACTTCGCCGACTACAACGCCATGTACGGCAGCGTCGGCGCCATCATCGTGCTGCTGCTGTACTTCTACATCTCCGCCGCGGTGCTGCTGCTGGGCGCCGAGCTCAACGCGGTGATCGAACACCACCTGCCCCACGGCAAGAACCCCGGCGAGCGCACCTTCGAGCAGGCCGAGGCGCGCAGCCCCGAGGAGGGCTGAGGCTCACTGCGCCGGCTGCTGGCTCAGCAACTGCTCGACGATCTGCCCGGCGCGCTCGAAGTTCGGGTAGCCGCTCTTGGCCACGTCCAGCTCGGCGTAGGCCTTGCGGTATTCCTCGGCCTTCAGCGCGTCGGCATCCTGGCCGAGCATGGGCTGGCTGTAGACGCGGTAGAGCAGGGCGATGGCATAGGGCTGGCCGGCCTTGGCGGCGCGCTCCAGCAGGGGCAGGGCCTGGTCCGCCGGGGCCCGCTGGCGGATCTTCAGCAGCGCCTCGTAGAAGGCCACCTCGCCGCGCTGGTCGGCAGCGCGGGCATGCGCCAGCAGGTCGTTGGCGCGGGCGTAGTTGCCCGGGTCGGCCGAGGCGATCAGCAGCTTCGCCTCGAGCATGTCGTTGCGGTACAGCTGGCGCTGCTCCTCGGCGTCATGGCTGGCGCAGCCGGCCAGGTACAGCGGCAGGCCGATGACGGCCAGGCAGGAGAACGGGTGGCGCATGCCCATGAAGGTCCCTCGATGGCGAACGGGCGCGGAGCCGACGATTTTGCCGTTTCCGCGTGGGCAAGCATAGACGGGCGATGCGGCGTTCTGTAGCCGGGGGATCGGCGCCGGGTGCCAGCGAAGCTGCAACTGCCCGGGCATGGCGCCGAAGTGTTCCTCGTAGAATGGGTTGAGCCTGGGCGAACCCCATGCGGCCATGGCGATGGGTATCGCTTCGCTCCACCCATCCTACGTTGGTGTTTCGCGAGCAACTATCCCCTCCGCACCCTTCCCATGTAGGAGCGCGCCCTGCGCGCGAAATCGCGGGCAGGGCCCGCTCCTACAGGTTGCTGTGAGGCATGGCATTTCCCCCGGAGCGGACTCCGTCCGCGATCCACGCTCAGATGCCGAAGGCGCTTGCGCCTTCGTCGCCGTCGAAGCCCCGTTCCAGCTTGATCTTCAGGCTCAGGTCGGTGCGCGAGTCGGCGAATTTCAGGGCGTCGGCGATGCTGATGCGGCCGGCTTCGAGCAGTTGGTACAGGCTCTGGTCGAAGCTCTGCATGCCTTGCTCCAGGGCGCGTTCGATGGCGCCGCGCAGTTCCGGCAGCTCGTCGCGCTGGATCAGCCCGCGGATGTGCGGGGTGCCCAGCACCAGTTCCACCGCCACCACGCGGCGCTGGGTGGTGCCCGGCACCAGGCGCTGGCCGACCAGCGCCAGGAGGTTCTGCGACAGGTCGGCCAGCACCTGCGGGCGGGCCTCGTCGGGGAAGAAGCGGGCGATGCGCTCGATGGCGTGGCGGGCGCTGGTGCCGTGCAGGGTGGCCACGCACAGGTGGCCGGTCTCGGCGTAGTGCAGGGCGTGCTGCATGGTGGCGGCGTCGCGGATCTCGCCGAGCATGATCACGTCCGGCGCCTCGCGCAGCACGTTGCGCAGGGCATCCTCGAAGCTGTGGGTGTCCAGGCCCACCTCGCGCTGGTCGATGATCGAGCGCTGGTGGCTGTGCAGGAACTCGATGGGGTCCTCGATGCAGACGATGTGCCCCGAGCGGTGGCGGTTGCGGAAGTCGAGCATCGAGGCCAGGGTGGTGGACTTGCCGGAACCGGCCGCGCCCACCACCAGGATCAGCCCGCGGTCCTGCACCGCCAGCTTCTCCAGGATGGTCGGCAGGCCGAGGCTGGCGGCGTCGGGGATGACCTGCCTGATCAGCCGCACCACCATGGCCACCTCGCCGCGCTGCAGGTAGACGTTGACGCGGAAGCGCCCGCTGCCGGGCACGGCCACCGCCAGGTTCATTTCCAGGTCGCGCTCGAAGTCGGCGATCTGCTGCGGCGACATCAACTGGTAGGCCAGCAGCTTGACCTCGCCGGCGCGCAGGCGGCGTTCGCCGACCGGGCGGCTGACGCCCTCGACCTTGATGTGCGGCGCCGCGCCAACGCTGAAGAACATGTCGGAACCGGCGTGCTGCGCCAGCAGGTGCAACTGGCTGAAGACGTCGGGCAGGGCGCTGTCGCTGGCATCGCTCATGGGGAATCCTCGCAAGGGCGGGCACCCGGGGTGGCCCGGGCGCATGTTCTCAGCCTAGCCGGCCTGGCGGACGGTGGCCTGTGGTGGCGCGCAGCCTAGCCGGAGGGCGGCGGGCGCATGTTGATCTGCGTCGTTGCGCCGCCCGAAGCATGCCATGGGGAAGGCTGGCGAGGGCAGGGGATGGCGGTACGCGATGCCGCCTTATGTTGGGCATTTGCCCACAGCCAGAACGGCGTTTTCCCCGCATCTATCAGAACCGGCCGGCTGATCTCGGTGGCAATCCCTTAATGCTTTCCCTTGGGTGCCCGATGGCGGCCGGATACGACGCCGAACTCCCCCATCCAGGTGGCCGGTATCCCCCGTTTTTGAGCGGCGCCCGCTTCCGGGAGCTTCACATACTTTCAAGGCTGGGCGCCCGCGGCACGGGCCGCCCGGCCCCCGCAGGCGCATGACAGGACTCGCCCCGGCCGGCTGGCCGGGCCTACGGCAGGATACGGCCCCCCTGTAGACCTCCCCGGGCCCGCGAGCGCAGCCCTTCCCGCCGACCACCAGCCCCTGCCCGCCACCGGCCCGCGCCGGCTGCCGGGCGCCCCTGGAGAACGTATGGGAGCAGCAACCATGAATACGTTGGCCGATGGCCGCTTCGCCCCGATCGTCGACATCAGCGATTCGCTCACCCGCCAACGCCTGCTCGACGCCCTGCTCGGCGCCGCGCCCAGCGATGCACGCCTGGTGCTGGTCTGCGCACCGGCAGGCTTCGGCAAGACCACCCTGCTGGCCCAGGCCGAGCGCCTGCTGGCCGGGCGCGGCGAGCGCACCTTCTGGGTGAACTGCAGCGACAGCGACTACCAGCCGGAGCTCTTTCTCGACAGCCTGCTGCAGGGCCTGCGCGAGGGCATAGCGGAGCCGGCGGGGGACAGCGGCCTGGGCGCGCTGCTCGGGCTGCTGGAGGCCTGCCCGCTGAACTGCAACCTGTTCCTCGACCAGGTCGAGCTGGCCCTGAGCCCCGAGGTCGAGCGTCTGCTGGAGCAACTGGCCCGGCGCCTGCCGTCCGGCTGCCGGCTGTTGCTGGGCAGCCGCCGGCAACCGCTGCTGCCGATCACCCAGCTGCAGCTGGCCGGCCTGTTGCGGGTGGTGGAGGCCGACAGCCTGCGCTTCACCGGGGAGGAGTCGCAGCAACTGCTCGGCGCCCTGCTGGGCGAGGCGCGCGCCCGCTACTGGGCGGACTACACCGAGGGCTGGCCCTTCGCCCTGCAGCTGCTGCGCCTGCGCTGCCAGGGCAGCCCCGCCGGCGAAGGGCCGCCGGAAACCGACCAGTACGCCTCGCTGGGCGGCATCTTCGACTACCTTGCCGAGGAGGTGTTCGCCAGCTGGCCGAGCGAGCTGGGCGAGTTCCTCCTGGACTGCAGCGTGCTCGACAGTGTGGACGTGCCGAGCGCCAACTTCCTGCGCGGGCGCGACGACGCCGAGCGCTGGCTGCGCGAGGCGGCGCGCCTGGTGCCCATCGTGGTGCCCGAGCAGCCGCTGCGGGTGCGCCTGCACCCGCTGCTGCGCGAATTCCTCCTCGGCCGCCTGGAAAGCCGCGAGCCGGAGCGCTTCGCCTGGCTGCAGGGGCGCGCCGCGGAATTCCACGCCCGGCGCCAGCAGGTGTTCCGCGCCGTCGAGCACGCCGCCCAGGGCGGCCTCTACTTCCAGGCGGTGTCCATCATCCTCGGCGCCGGCGCGGTGCGCCTGCTGGTCTGCGAGGGGGCGGTGCGCACCCGGGCGCTGCTCGAACTGCTGCCCCTGACCCTGGTGCGCCGGGAGCCGCGCCTGCGCCTGATGCTCATCTGCCTGCACATGCTCAGCGGCGAGACGCTGCAGGACAGCCTCGACCTGTCGCGGCTGGAGGCGGCGTTCGGCGGCGAGGCGGCCTCGCCGGAAGACGCCGAGACGCGCACCGACCTGCTCTACGTGCGGGCGATGATGGTCATCGGCAACGTGCAGCGGGCCGGCGACGGCGCCGTCCGCGAAGTGGTGCGGCGGGCCATGGTCGACGCCCGCGCGCGCTTCTTCGAGGACCCGCGCTACCTGTGCCTGGTGCTGCCGAGCGAGATCATGCTGCTGCTGCGCTACGGGAACGTCGACGAGGCGCGCCTGCGCCTGGAGGAGTTCATCGCCATCAACCGCAGCGAGGGCTTTCGCGAGAACCAGCCCTGGTCGCTGGTCTACCGCGCCCTGAGCGACAGCGCCCAGGCGCGCTACGACGACGTGCTGCAGACGGTGACCGGCCTGCTGGCCAACGACGGGCCGCTGGCAGCGCCCCAGGCGAGCCTGCTGTTCCACATGGTCCACGCGCTGCTCGGCCACGTCCACTACGTGCGCGGCGACCTGGAGCAGGCGCGGCAGGCGTTCTCCCATTGCGCCTCGCGCCAGGGCGCCTCCCTGGCCGAGGTCTGGGAGCGGGGCCTGATAGGCGCGGCGCGGGCGGCCTTCTTCCTCGGCGACAGCGCCCAGGCCCTGGCCAGCCTGGAGGCGGCGCGTTCCGGGCACACCCTCGAATACCCGCTGCGCCGCGCGGTGGGCGCGACCCTGGTGGAGCTGCGCCTGCGCCAGCGCGAGGTGGAGGCGGGTCTGGCGCTGGCGATGGAGATCAACCTGGCGCGGCTCTGGCAGGAGGTGCTGGACGGGCGGCCGCTGTTCTGGGCGGAACTGGTCGCCATCGCACAGGCCCACTACTGGCTGCTGGCCGCCCAGGGCCAGATGGCCGGCGCGCTGGCGGCGGCGGAAGCCTTCGAGCGCCTGGCCCGCGAGCGGCAGAACCGCTTCGGCGTCGGCCAGGCGCTGGTGCTCAAGGCCCACGCGCTGCTGGCCGGCGAACTGCCCGGCACGCCCATGGCGGTGCTCGACGAAGCGCTGGAGCTGTTCGGCGAGGGGCTGGCGGTGCAGAGCTTCATCGAGGCCGGCGCCGAGGTGGTCACCCACCTGCGCGAGATGTCGCGGCGCCAGGGCCGCGCCGAGGTGCCGCTGATCACGCGCTGCATCGAACTGTGGGAAAGGCACTTCCGCGCGCGCCTGGATGCCCAGGCCCTGTTCACCCGGCGTGAGCTGGATGCGTTGATGGGCCTGGCCGGCGGCCGCACCACCAAGGTCATCGCCCGCGAACTGGGGATTTCCCCGGAGACGGTCAAGCAGCACCTGAAGTCGGTCTACGCCAAGCTGGGCGTGCACCGGCGCCGGGAAGCGCTGGCCGTGGCGCGGCGCCGGGCCATCCTGCCCTGAGCCGGGGCGCCGCCCCGGCCAACCGGAACGGCAAGCGGCACGCCGCCTCGACGCCCTTGCGGCGCAGCGGCCGCCTGCCTGCGGGTTCCGCCCGCCCATTCCCGTCCGCACCCCGCTGACGGCCGTCGCCGGCCTCCCCCGATTTATCCACCCCCTTCCCTCATCCCGGGCCGGTCCGCGCCGGCGCGCCTTCGCATACTGCGAGCGGCAGGCAGCGGCGCCACCGCGCCGCGAAGCCTGCCCATGACAACGACAATACGCGGCCCGCGAGGCCGCCAGCTCCGCCATGCCGCGGGCCGCCACGGTTCCGCCGGCAGGGCGCAGGAGGCGTGCAATGAACCTTCGAAGAACGACCGCAGTACTCCTCGGCCAGGCGGCGCTGCCGCTGGCCTGCGCCCACGCCGCCGAGGGGGCCAGCTACGGCGGGCCGGTGGGCGGTACCGACCTGGGGGCGGCGCTGCTGCCGGCCACTTCCGGGCTGTATGGCGGCCTGGTGCTCGGCTACGCCAGCGGCGACCGCTTCCATGGCGACGACGGCGGCCGCGACCCGGCGCTGGAGGGCAGCATGACGGCCCAGGTGGCCGCGCTGGGCCTGCTCTACGTCTACCCCGGGCAGTTCCTCGGCGGCACCCTGGCCTCCAGCCTGCAGGGCAGCGTCAACGGCGGGCGCATGGAGATCAACGGCGAGGCCGAGCACTACCAGGGCTTCGGCGACCTCTACGCGGACCTGCTGATGTGGAGCCGCTACCTGGGCGACGCCGCCCCGGGCCAGCGGCCCACCGGGGCGACGCTCAAGCTGGCGTACTCGATGGTGTTCCCCAGCGGCCGCTACAACACCTCGGACCTCTACACCTCCGGGCGCAACGTCTACTTCTTCGTGCCCAACGCCGCGCTCACCTACCTGGGCGGGCCGAACGCCCTGGGCGAAGGCCTGGAGCTGAGCCTGCACGCCTTCGTCAACGTCGCTTCCCGGAACCGGGCCACCGACTACAGCAGCGGCACCGTGGCCAACCTCAACTTCGCCGTCGGCCAGCGCATCGGCCGCTGGCAGCTGGGCCTGGCCGGCTACCACGCGCGCCAGCTTGACGACGACCGCCAGCACGGCGCCCGCGTCGAGCCGGACGGCCGGCGCTACCGCGCCACCGCGCTGGGGCCGGTATTGGCCTACGACCTGCCGCGCGGCGCCGGCTCGCTGAAGTTCAAGGCGCTGGCGCCGGTGAGCACACGCAATTCGCTGGCGGCCAATACCGCCTATGTCGTCTGGTCGCGTTCGCTCTGAGGAGAGGTCCATGGTCCGCAAGAATACCCCCCTGCTGCGCATCGGCATCGACGTCGGCGGCACCAACACCGACGCCGTGCTGATGTGCGGCCGCGAAGTGCTCTGCGCCTTGAAGCGCCCCACCACCGAGGCGGTCGGCGACGGCGTGGCGGCGGCGGTCGCCGAACTGCTGCGCGAGGCGGCGGTGGAGCCGGCGGCGGTGGCCGCGGTGATGCTGGGGACCACCCAACTGCTCAATGCCTTCCTCGAACGCCGGCAGCTGGCGCGGGTCGCGGTGGTGCGCCTGGCCCTGCCCCGTGGCGACGGCGTGCCGCCGCTGCTGGGCTGGCCGCCGGAGCTGTGCGAGGCCATCGACGGGCAGGCCCACCTGGCCGACGGCGGCGCGCTGTTCAACGGCCAGACCTACAGCGAGCTGGACGTTCGCCAGCTCGGGCGCATCGCGGCAATGATCCGCCAGCGCGGCGCCGAGGCGCTGGTGCTGTCCTCGACCTTCGCCCCGCTGCGCCCGGACATCGAGCAGGACGCGGCGGCGGTGCTGCGCAAGGCCCTGGGCGACGACCTGCACCTGACGCTGTCCGCGGACGTCGGCGGCATCGGCCTGCTGGAGCGGGAGAACGCGGCCATCGTCAACGCCAGCCTGCAGCCGCTGGCTAGGCGGGTGGTCGGCGACCTGCAGCGGGCCTTCCGCCGCCTGCGGCTGGATGCGCCGCTGTTCATCAGCCAGAACGACGGCACCCTGATCACCCCGCAAGCGGCCACGCGCTTCCCCATCCTCACCTGCGCCGCGGGGCCGACCAACAGCCTGCGCGGCGCGGCCTTCCTCAGCGGCCTCGAGAACGCCCTGGTGCTGGACATCGGCGGCACCACCAGCGACATCGGCGCCCTGGTCGACGGCTTCCCGCGGCAGACCGCCGGCCCCCTGGAGCTGGGCGGGGTGCGCTGCAACCTGCGCATGCCCGACACCCTGTCCGTCGCCCTCGGCGGCGGCACCCGGGTGCACCTGGCCGATGGCCGGCCGACGCTCGGCCCCGAATCCCTGGGCTTGCACCTGCCCCAGCGGGCCCTGGTGTTCGGTGGCGACGCGCTGTGCGCGACCGATATCGCCGTGGCTGCCCACGGCCTGCAGGGCATCGGCGACCCGCGGCACCTCGCCGGCCTCGCACCGGCCCTGGTGGAGCAGGCCATGGCCGCCATCCGCGGGACCCTGGAACAGGCCCTGGAACGCATGCGCACCAGCAGCGTGCCGCTGCCGGTGGTGCTGGTGGGCGGCGGCAGCATCCTCCTGCCGATGCAGCTGCAGGGCACTCCCCAGGTGCTGCGCCCGGCCCGGGCGGACGTGGCCAACGCCATAGGCGCGGCCATCGCCCAGGTCAGCGGGCGCGTCGACCGCCTGTTCCAGATGCACCCGGGCAACCGCGAAAGCGTGCTGCGGCAGGCCCGCCAGGAGGCCATCGACGCCGCCGTGCAGGCCGGCGCCGAGCCCGCCAGCGTCGACGTGGTGGAACTGAACGAGCTGCCCATGACCCACCTGCGCGCCGGCGCTACCCGCGTGCAGGTCCGCGCCGTCGGCGACCTGGCCCTGGCCGCCGCCCACTGAAACCCGAAGAGGTCCAGACCATGCCTTGCTTCGATATCCTTTCCAGCCAGGACCTGGCGCGCGGCGCCGTGCTGCTGGGCACCGGCGGCGGGGGCGACCCCCATGTCGGCGAGCTGTTCCTGCGCCGCCAGCTGCAACGGGGCCTGCAGCCGCGCCTGCTGCCGCTGGCCGAACTCGCCGACGAGGCCTTCGTGGTCAGCGTCGCCGGGATAGGCGCGCCCACCGTGCTGGTCGAGCACCTGCTCAGCGAGACCGCGCTGAAACACCTGCTGCGCCAGGCCGAGGCGCTCTACGGGCGGCCCATAGACGCGCTGGTCTGCGCCGAGGTCGGTGGCGCCAACGCCATGCTGCCGCTGGCCGCCGCGGCCCTGAGCGGCCTGCCGCTGGTGGACGCCGACGGCATCGGCCGGGCCTTCCCGCACATCGACATGACCACCTTCGGCATCCACGGCTGCAGCGCCTCGCCGGCGCTGTTCAGCGACGACCTGGGCAACCTGGCGCACCTGAGCGCCGCCGACAACCCGAGCCTGGAACGCATGGTCCGGGCCCTGGTCGGGAGCCTGGGCGGCAGCCTGTACGGCGTGCTCTATCCGCTGGACGGGGCCCGGGTGAAGCGCTTCGCGGTGCCGGGCAGCGTGACCCAGGCCCTGCGCATCGGCCGCCATATCCGCGAGGCGCGCGCCGGCAGCGCCGACCCGGTGGCCGAGCTGGTGCGCTTCCTCGATGGCCTGGAGCCGGGGCGCCGCGCCCGCGAGCTGTTCGACGGCAAGGTCGCCGACGTGCGCCACGAGACCCGCGACGGCTTCCACTGGGGCCAGGTGCTGCTGGAACCGGCCAGCGGCAGCGGCGAACCGGTGGCCATCGACATCCAGAACGAGTTCCTCCGCGCCCGCCAGGGCGAGCGTGTGCTGGCGGTGGTGCCCGACCTGCTGTGCCTGCTGGACAGCGAGAGCGCCGAGCCGCTGACCGCCGAGAACCTGCGCTACGGCATGCGCGTGCGCCTGCTGGCCTACGCCGCGCCGCCGTGCCTGCTCAGCGAGGCGGCGCTGGCGGTGGTGGGCCCGGAACGCTTCGGCCTGGAGGCGCCGTGGCGCTCCTTCCTGGCCGATGAGCAGGGGAGGGCGCAAGCATGAACGAGCTACCCCCCGCGCGGCCCGATGGCGACCACGCCACCCGCGCCCTGCCGCCCGGCGAAGGCCTGGGTGCCTGGCGCATCGGGCTGATCCTGATGGGCGCGCTGATCGCCCTGCCGTGCTTCGTCACCGGCGCCGAGCTGGCCCACGCCCTGGGCCGCCAGCAGGCGCTACTGGCCTGCCTGGGCGGCGGCGCGGTGCTCCTGCTGCTGGCGCTGCCCGCGGCCTATGCCGGGGCGCGCTCGCGGCTGAGCACCTACATGCTGATCCTCGATGCCTTCGGCTCCCTCGGCGGGCGTTGCGTCAACCTGGTGCTGTCGCTGGCGCTGCTGGGCTGGTTCGGCGTGGTCGCCGGCCTGTTCGGCCAGGCCATGGCGGCGGTCGCGCCGGCCTTCCTGGCAGGCGTGCCGGCGCTGGGCTGGAGCCTGGCCGGCTGCCTGCTGATGCTGGTCACCAACCTGGTCGGCTTCCGCGCCCTGGACGGGCTGTCGCAACTGGCCACGCCGCTGAAGCTGGGCCTGCTGCTGTGGGCCTGCTGGGTGGCGCTGGAGGGCCACGGCGTGCCGCCCGCGGGCGGCGGCGCCGGGGACTATTCGGTGCTGCAGGGCATGTCGCTGGTGGTGGGCGGCGTGGTCATCGGCTGCATCCTGCTGCCGGACATCTGCCGCCACGCGCTATCGCCCGGCCGCGCGCTGCTGGCCGTGTTCTGCGCCTTCGGCCTGGGCTTCCCGCTGGTGCTGGCGCTGGCCGGGCTGCCCAGCCTGGCCACCGGGGAGCGGCAACTGGTGGCGATCATGCTCGCCCTCGGCCTGGGCCTGCCGGCGATGCTGATCATCCTGCTCTCGGCCTGGTCGACCAACGCCTACAACCTCTACGCGGCTACCCTGGTGTGCGCCAGCGTGGCGCCCCATGTGCAGCGCCGGCGCCTGGCGCTGTTCACCGGGGTGCTCGGCGCGGCGCTGGGGCTGGCCGGCCTGGGCGACGCCCTGCAGCATTACCTGGCGCTGCTGGCCGTGGCCCTGCCGCCGGTGGGCGGGGTCTACCTGTGCAACTACTACCTGAACCTGCGGGGCGCCGTGCGCAAGCCGCGCCGGTGGCGGCTGGAAGCCTTCGGCGCCTGGGCCTGCGGGGTGCTGGCGGCGACATTGCAGGCGGTCTGGCCGTTCACCCTGACCTGGGTACCGGCGCTGGATTCGCTGCTGGTGGCGGCTGCCTGTTATCTGCTGCTGCGGGGTGTCGCTGCGCGCCGCGAGGGGCAGGAAGGGCGGGGGACGCTGCGCCCCGACGGGGCAGGGTAGGCAAGGCGCCGGGCGCGGTTGTAAGGGGGCGCGCCCGGCGTGGGGGGATCAGTCTTCGCGGCTGGTGACTTCCACCAGGTGGTAGCCGAACTGGGTCTTCACCGGGCCCTGCACCTGGTTCAGCGGCGCGCTGAACACCACCTGGTCGAATTCGCGGACCATCTGGCCCGGGCGGAACGAGCCCAGGTCGCCGCCGCTGCGGCCGGACGGGCAGGTGGAGTGCTCGCGGGCCAGGGCGGCGAAGTCGGCGCCACCCTCGATGGCGGCCTTGAGTTCATTGCACTTGTCTTCGCTGGAAACCAGGATGTGACGGGCGGAAGCGCGGGCCATGATGTTGCTCCTCAAAGGCAGGGAAAGGGACGCAGAGACTAGCGCATTTGCCGGCGGGGTGCGGAGGGTTTCCGTCGGAGCGCCCTCACCCCAACCCTCTCCCGCAAGCGGGAGAGGGGGCCGTTCGTGCCACCGGGGCGTCCGGCGTGGCCGGTGAATCCAATCGCGGACGGAGTCCGCTCCTACGACCGTGCTTCCTGGAACCGTAGGAGCGGACTCTGTCCGCGATTTGGCGGATAACGCCGTAGGCGTTATGCGCCCTACGGGGAGCCCGGGAGCTTCGTGATTCCGCTTCACGCCGAACGGTCCCCTCTCCCGCTTGCGGGGGAGGGTTAGGGAGGGGGACGGAGTCAGGGTTCGCGAGCAAGCTCGCTCCTACGAAGAGCCAAAGCGGCTCTTGATTTTGGATTTCCAGAGAAACCTCCGCGCGCACCGGAACGCCCCTTCAGAAGGCCGAGCGAAACCCGCGCTCAGGAGGTCATGCGACATGGATGTCGCGAGAGCCCCGATCAGCACAGGGACGTGCTGTCGGGGCGGGCCTCCGTGGCGGGGGAGTTCGTGAGGGTAGCCCGGCTCCATCGGGCCCGTATGTCGGGGCATGTAGAGGACAAGCACATGGGTAACAAATGAGTTCAGTCACATGGGTGACACTCGCATCGTCAGGTATCGATCATTTCGCTCGTGTTCGTCCAG
>NZ_FZPC01000028.1 GCF_900187975.1 Pseudomonas delhiensis
GATCAGGCGCACATGAGCGGATTTTCATCAGGGCTCGGGAGCGGATGTATCGCTCCATGAAGCCGGATATACGGCAGCAGTCGTACCCAAGTTCGAAAAAGCACGTCGGTCGCTGGCAAAACGGGAGGAGTCCATATACGTATAACGCTCCGCGTTATACGCCGGTTGGCCGTGGCCGCCAGCCTGCTCGCGGCCATGCGGGAAACCAATATTCCTGGCGCCGGTGATGAATGGGATGTTGCGGCGATGGGTATCGCTTCGCTCAATGCCATCCTACGGCGCCAAGGATCAGGCGCCGCGCCCGCGCGCCAGCAGCCCGCCCAGCGCGCCGGTCAGGCAGCCGATCACCAGCCCGCCGACATGGGCGCCGTTGGCGATGGAGCCGAAGCCCAGCAGGTCGATGACGCCGGACAGGCACACCAGCAGCCAGATCAGCATCATCGCCACCACGCCCCTGGGCAGGCGGTAGGCCGGGGTCGGCGCCAGCAGCTGGAAGATCCAGCAGTGCCCGAGCAGGCCGTAGAGCACCCCGGACAGGCCGCCGAACAGGCTCGGCCCGGAAGCCAGGTACTGCACGACGTTGGACACCAGGCCGAAGCCCAGGCTCAGGCCCAGCAGCAGGATGCCGCCCTGGCGGTACTCGATGCGCCGGCCCAGTTCCCAATACCACATGGCGTTCATCGCCAGGTGCAGCCAGCCGAAGTGGATCAGCATGGGCGTGAACAGGCGCCACCACTGCCCCGCCGCCAGGCCGTCGGCCAGCGGCTGGAACAGCACCCGGTCGGTGCCGACCAGCTGGAAGTCCTGGAAGGTGAACCAGCGCAGGGTGTCCGGGTTGCCGCCGAGCAGCGTCAGGGCGGCGACCACGAAGGTCACCAGCAGCACCGCGGCGGTCACCCGGCTGGCCCGGACCTGGGCCAGGAAGCCCGGCCCGCGGCGCCGTGGCTGGGCCGTGGCGGCCAGCTCGGAGTCGCCCTGGGGGTAG
The DNA here is from genome assembly GCF_900187975.1 of Pseudomonas delhiensis. Taxonomy (GTDB): domain Bacteria; phylum Pseudomonadota; class Gammaproteobacteria; order Pseudomonadales; family Pseudomonadaceae; genus Pseudomonas; species Pseudomonas delhiensis. Next base: position 986 of record NZ_FZPC01000028.1, read on the forward strand.
CGCCGGTAGAGGTCGCGCACCTGCTCGGCGAGGCTTTCGTCCGGCACCCAGAGCACCTGTTCGCCGGCCTCCTCGCTGACCCGGAAGGGCACGTTCAGGCGTTGCAGCAGGCCGACGAAACCGGCGAGGTCCGCCGCCAGGGGCAGGCGCATGGCCACTACCGCACTCACTCATCCTCTCCCGGACGCTTCACGTCCACCCAGACGAACTTGTCGCGCTGCAGGCGCGTCTCCTGGTCCAGCCGGTAGGCCACCAGCTTGCCGTACATGACCGCGCTGTAGTCCAGGCAGGCCAGGTTCGGGCGGATCGGCGCCGGCGTGCCGCTGCGCCAGTAGTGGCCGACGAACAGCAGCGGCTGGTCGGCGCCGTAGCTCAGCAGGCTGGACTTCTGCTCGGCGCTCAGGCGCTCGGCGGCCACCTCGTCGGGCAGCGCGTCGGGCTGGAAGACGATATCGCCGTAGGTCTCCGGCTCGCGGTCCTCCTCCCAGAACTTGGTGCGGAAGAAGGCCCGGGTGAAGCCGTCGCTGCCGGTCAGCGTCATGCCGTGGGGCAGGCGCATGTCGGTGCCGCGCAGCAGCCGGTTGCACACCTGGTAGGCGAAGCTGCCGTGCGCGGCGGAAGCCTGGACGAAGGCCTCGTCGATGCGCCCGTCGGGGAACTGCCGGCGCAGCGAGTCGATCAGCCCGTTGTCCCAGCAGGCATGGACCATGCGGAAGCGCCCGGCATCGAGGAACAGCGGCAGTTGCTGGAACCAGCCGAGGAAGTCGCGCCAGTCGCCGGGGTGGCCCTCGAACTGGTCGAGGGTCTCCTGGATCAGCCGCGCGTGCCGCGGGGTGTGCTCGCGCACGTACTGGCGGCCGCTGCCCGGCGCCGCCGGGGTGGACCAGCCGAGCAGGTTGAATTCGTGGTTGCCCATGATGCACAGGGCCTCGCCGGCGGCGACCATGTCGTGCACCCGGTGCAGGGCCTCGCGGATGCGCGGGCCGCGGTCGACGATGTCGCCGAGGAACAGCGCCTGGCGCCGCGGGTGGCGCCACACGCCGCCGTGCAACTGGTAGCCCAGCCGCTCCAGCAGGCGGTCGAGGGTGTGCGCGCAGCCGTGGACGTCGCCGATCAGGTCGTAGCCACGGCCCGGGTCGAGTTCGCTCACTCGGCGCTCCCCAGGCGGCTGCCCCAGCCGAGCTTGGTCCGGCAGACCTCGTAGTAGTTGTGGTCGATCGGGTGGATCAGGCGCAGCTTCTGCGGCTTCTTGCTCACCGTGACCATGTCGCCCGGCGCGCAGGTGAAGTGGTTCTGCCCGTCGCAGGAGACCTGCGGGTAGATCTGCATGTTCGGCGACACCACGATCTTCAGCTCGCTGTTGCCGTCGACCACGATGGGCCGGCTGGACAGGGTGTGCGGGTACATGGGCACGATGACGATGGCGTCCAGCTTCGGGTGCATGATCGGCCCGCCGGCGGACAGCGAGTAGGCGGTGGAGCCGGTGGGCGTGGCGACGATCAGGCCGTCGGCCTTCTGGCTGCAGACGAACTGGCCGTCGATGTGCAGTTCGAACTCGATCATCCGCGTCGACTTGCCCGGGTGCAGCACCACGTCGTTGAGCGCGTCGCCCTGGCCGATGGACTCGCCGTGGCGGCGCACCTGGGCGTCCAGCAGGAAGCGGCTCTCGACGATGTACTGGCCGCCGAGCACCTCGGCCACCTTGGTCTCCAGCTCGTCCGGGCGGATGTCGGTGAGGAAGCCCAGGCTGCCGCGGTTGATGCCCAGCACCGGCACCTTGTGCCGGGCCAGCGCGCGCGCCGCGCCGAGCATGCTGCCGTCACCGCCGACGACGATCACCAGGTCGCAGATCTCGCCCATGATCTTCCGCGAGCAGGTCTGCAGGCCGTGGCCGGGCAGCACTTCGGCGATGGTGTCCTCGAGGATCACGTGCAGGTGCCGCTCGGTCAGGAAGCGCTTCAGCCGACGGATGGTTTCCAGCACCTGGGTGCTGCCGAGGCGGCCGATGATGCCGATATTGCGAAAGGATTCCATGAGACTCCAGGCGGCGGTGCGAGCGGGAATGACGGAATTATGGGGGAAACCCCCGAACAGCGGCAAACCCGCGCGGCAGCGCGGGCGTTCGGCTAGGCTGCACAAATGAAGCCGACCGCCCATCTGCTCGAAGAGCTGCTAGCCGAACTACGCCAACCCGCGGTGCGCGACCTCGCCTGGACGCTGCTCGGCGAACCCCTGCTGGATGCCGGCGCCCTGCCCCTGCGCCATCCGCTGGCGGCGAGCCGCTGGCTGGCCGAGCCACGGCTTCTGGGCGACTGGCTGCGCGCACAGGAAAGCGACAGCGAGGCGCTGCAGGCCTGGCTGCAGCGTTCGCCACAGCAACGCCTGGGGCGCTACTACGAGCGCCTCTGGCAGTTCGCCCTGCAGCAGGCCCCCGACCTGCGCCTGCTCGGCGCCAACCTGGCGGTGCGCGACAATGGCCACACCCTGGGCGAGCTGGACCTGCTGCTGGAGGACGACGACGGCTTGCACCACCTGGAGCTGGCCATCAAGCTCTACCTGGGCCCCAGCCGCCAGGGGCCGGACGACTGGCTGGGCCCCGGCGCCGAGGACCGCCTGGCGAACAAGCTGCGCCACCTGCGCGAGCACCAGCTGCCGCTCTCCTCCAGCCCGCACGGCCGCGCCCTGGTCGCCGGTTTCAGCCAGGCCCCGGTGCAAGCCGCGCTCTGGCTGGGCGGCTACCTGTTCTACCCCTGGCCCGGCGAGTGCCCGGCGCCGGAAGGCGCCAACCCCGGGCACCTCGGCGGTTCCTGGCTGCACCGCCGCCACTGGCCCCTGTACCGCGCCCAGGGCGCGGGCCGCTGGCAGCCGCTGCCACGCGGCGAATGGCTGGCCCCGGCGTGCAAGACCGACGACGAAAGCTGGACGCCGGAACGCTTCGACGCCTGGCTGGCGCAGCTGCCGGCAGACGCCTTCCCGCAGTTGCTGGTGCGCCTGGAGCAGGACCGGGGCGAATGGCACGAGGCCGAGCGGCTGTTCCTGGTCGGTGACCAGTGGCCAAGGGTGCATAACGGGTATTCCCATTGAGAGGAGCATGGCTCGCTCCTACGAAGAGCACCGCGGCGCGGTCGGCAAGACAGTCTCGCCTGCGTCCGTGCCCTCCAGAAACCGTAGGGCGCATGACCGTTCGCGGTTATCCGCCGTCGGCCCGAGCGCCATGGCCATATGGGTGCCAGATGAGCCGTCCGATCGGCGGATAACGCTTCGCGTTATTCGCCCTACGCGTTCGCCGTGGGGTACGGCATATACCTGTAGGAGCGGGCCCTGCCCGCGATTTCGCGCGCAGGGCGCGCTCCTGCAGGGGAATGGCGTGGGTGGGGCGGCGAGCGGATCTCATCCGCGATCCGCGCTGATCTATCCGGCTGGCGCGAACGAATGCCCTACGGCAATCGCCGCAAGCGCGCTTCCATCGCCCGCCGCCCCTGCAGGCCACCGCTGTGCACGGCGATCAACCGGCTGCCAGGAGGCACACGGCCGGCGCGGACTTCGTCATGAAGGGCCAGCAGCAACTTGCCGGTGTACAGCGGCTCCAGCGGCACGCCGGTCGCCGCCTCGAAGTCGGCCATGAACCGCGCCAGCCCGGCGTCCACCTTGCCGAAACCGCCGCGGCTGGCGTCCAGCAGGCGATAGCCGGCGTCTTCGCGCCCCGCCTCGGCCAGCAGGCGCGGCAGCATGGCTTCCACGCCATGGCCGGGCGGCACCGCCAGGGCGCCGGTCACCGGGTGCGCGCCCCGCTCGCCCAGCACCAGCCCGGCCAGGGTGGTGCCGGTGCCGCAGGCGGCCCAGAGCTGGTCGTAGCCGTTCCAGCCGATGCCCGGCAGTTGCCCGGGCAACTGCGCCACCAGCGGCGCGCAGCCCAGCGCACCGGGCAGGCCGCCACCGCCCTCGTCCACCGCCAGCAGGCGTGGGTAGCGTTCCCGCCAAGTATCCCAGAAGCCTTCGGCATGGCGCTCGCGGTAGCCGGCGTAGCCGAGCCAGTGCAGTTGCATGCCCCAGGCGCGCAGGTCGCGCACCGTGGGCGTGTCCTGCTCGTTGCCGCGCAGCAGGCCGACGCTGGCGAAGCCGAAGCGCTGGCCGGCGGCGGCCAGGGCGTGCAGGTGGTTGGAATGGGCGCCGCCGAGGCTGATCAGGCCGTCCAGGCCCTGTTCGGCGGCCTGGCGCAGGTAGGGCGCCAGCTTGAACCACTTGTTGCCGGACACCCGCTCGTCGACCTGGTCCAGGCGCAACAGGGCCAGCTCGACGCCGGCCCGCTCCAGCCAGTGGAGGCGCACCTGTTGCAGCGGGGGTAGCGGGCGCCAGTCGGGGAGTCGCAGGGCGGCCACCTAGCCCGCGGTCACGCCGCGCAGACCGCCGCTGGTCTTGTGCCGGGCGCAGCAGTTGCTGTCGCCGTCGACGAAGCGGCCGGGGGTATCCACCCGGTCGACCGGCAGCGCGCAACGTTCGCCGTTGGACAGGTGGCCGTCGCAGGTCGGCTGCTGGTAGTGGGCCAGCCACTGGCGGTACTGGGCTTCGGAGACGAAGCATTTGGCGGCGGCGTAGGCCATGGGGTTTTCCTGGTAGCGCGGGATGTCCTGCAGGGGAATGGTCAGGTGCCCGGCGCCGGGATGATAGACGACGAAGATCACCCCGAGCGAGGCCAGCTTCTCCAGCACGGCGTCGTCCTGGGGCCTGGCCGCCTGGGCGGCCAGCTCGCGGCGCAGGGCCTCGTTGTCCTGCTGCAGCTGGCGGTCCAGCTCGCTGCGGTAGCTCAGCTCGGCGTCGCGCACCGCCAGCTGTTCCTTGTACTGGGCGATCACCGCCGCGACCTTGGCATCGGCCTCGCCTTCGAATTGCGCGCGCAGCTCCTCCAGTTCCACGCGCCCCTGCTGCTCGATGCTGCGCAGTTGCGCGGTCAGCTCCTCGCGGCCGCGCTGGAAGCCGTCCACCCGCTCGTCCAGCTCGCGGCGCAGGCCGGCGTTGATCTCTTCCTCGCGCTTGAGCCCCTCGCGCAGCGCCGCCAGCTCGGCCCGCAGCACCTTGACCTGTTCCTCGGCGCCCAGGCGCAGGCGCTGCAGTTCCTGCTCGTGCTGCTGGCTCAGGCTGGACAGGCGCGAGGCCTGCTGGCCGAGCAGCTCGGCGGTCTTCTGCCGGTGTTCCTCCAGCATTGCCTGGGCCAGCTTCTCGGCCTGCTCCCGCGGGTCTTCCGTCGGCGCCGCGTACCACTGGTGCTCGGCGGCGACCTTCAGGCGCTGCGGCTCGACGGCGACGGGCTCCTCCTCGACCAGCAGGCCGAGGTGGTTGCGGCGGATGGCGTCGCGCAGCATCACCAGGTGGTTGTTGCCCGTCACCAGGCTCGGGTCCCACAGGTGCATCTGGTGCCAGGACACCGGGCACTGGCTGCGGCAGGCCAGGCGGATGGGCCCGGCGCCCATGTCCGGGCCGCGCCCGGCGCGGTCGGCGAGCTGGCGCAGCGGCAGGTTCCAGCCGCGGTCGGCCTCGCCGTTGTCGTCGAAATCCAGGTAGAAGAACACCGCCGCCTTGACCTGCAGGCGTCCGTTGATCAGCACGTAGGCCAGGCGCATCTGCCGGTCGGCGTATTCGTGCATCTGCACGACGTTGTCGAGCAGGGCCTCGAATTCGGGATAGAGCATCTGCTTGCAGATGCCTCGCTCATCGAAGAAGGCCACGGCCTCGACCATCTGAGGCTTCTTCTGCAGGCTCATGACGGGACCTCTGGACTGTCGCGAACAGGGTTGGGCCCGCAGAGGGGCCGGCGGCCGGGCCTCGAGCGCACCGGTGCCGGGGCAAGTCTAGGGGAAATGGTGACGCAGGCAATGTGACTGGGTTGGCAGTCGCTCGGCCGTTCGTAAGAAAGCGACGTACGACAGACGGAAAACTGTGACGGGTTCCGCCCTTTGCCGCCCGGACAGCGCGTCCGGGCGGCAGGGACGGTGGATCAGAGTTCGGCGGCCAGGCGCGAACCCTGGTTGATGGCGCGCTTGGCGTCCAGCTCGGCGGCCACGTCGGCGCCGCCGATCAGGTGCACCTTCTGCCCGGCGGCGACCAGGCCGTCGTGCAGCTCGCGCAGCGGCTCCTGGCCGGCGCAGACGACCACGGTATCCACCGGCAGCACCTGCGGCTCGCCTTCTTCGCCGATGCGGATGTGCAGGCCGGCGTCGTCGACCTTGAGGTACTCGACGCTGTTGAGCATCTGCACCCGCTTGTTCTTCAGCCCGGTGCGATGGATCCAGCCGGTGGTCTTGCCCAGGCCGTCGCCGACCTTGGACTTCTTGCGCTGCAGCAGGAACACCTGGCGCGCCGCGGCATGCGGGTGCGGCTGGATGCCGGCGACGCCGCCGCGGGCCTCCAGGGCCTCGTCGATGCCCCACTCCTTCCAGAAGGCGTGGCGGTCCAGGCTGGTGGATTCGCCGTCGTGGGTGATGTACTCGGAAACGTCGAAGCCGATGCCGCCGGCGCCGATCACCGCCACCTTCCGCCCCACCGGCTTGCGTTCGAGGATGGCGTCCAGGTAGCTGATCACCTTCGGGCTGTCGATGCCGGGGATGGCCGGGGTGCGCGGGACGATGCCGGTGGCCAGGAGGATCTCGTCGAAGCCGCCACGGGCCAGGTCGTCGACCGACACGCGGGTGTTCAGGCGCACGTCGACGCCGGTGGTCTCCAGCTTGCGCTTGAAGTAGCGCAGGGTCTCGTAGAACTCTTCCTTGCCCGGCACGCGCTTGGCCACGTTGAACTGCCCGCCGATCTCGCCGGCGGCGTCGAACAGGGTCACCTGGTGGCCACGCTCGGCGGCCACGGTGGCGGCGGCCAGGCCGGCCGGGCCGGCGCCCACCACGGCGATCTTCTTCACGTGGGTGGTGGGGATGTAGTTCAGCTCGGTCTCGTGGCAGGCGCGCGGGTTGACCAGGCAGCTGGTCAGCTTGCCGCCGAAGGTGTGGTCCAGGCACGCCTGGTTGCAGCCGATGCAGGTGTTGATCTCGTCCGCGCGGCCTTCGGCGGCCTTGTTGACGAAATCCGGGTCGGCGAGGAACGGCCGGGCCATGGAGACCATGTCGGCGTCGCCCTCGGCCAGCACCTGCTCGGCCACTTCCGGGGTGTTGATGCGGTTGGTGGTGCACAGCGGGATGCCCACCTCGCCGCGCAGCTTGGCGGTGACCTTGGTGAAGGCCGCGCGCGGCACCTTGGTGGCGATGGTCGGGATGCGCGCCTCGTGCCAGCCGATGCCGGTATTGATGATGGTCGCGCCGGCCTTTTCGATGGCCTTGGCCAGCAGGACGATCTCGTCCCAGGTGCTGCCGCCCTCCACCAGGTCGAGCATCGACAGGCGGTAGATGATGATGAAGTTCGGCCCCACCGCCTCGCGCACGCGGCGGACGATCTCCACCGGCAGGCGCATGCGGTTCTCGTAGCTGCCGCCCCAGCGGTCGGTGCGCTGGTTGGTGTGGGCGACCAGGAACTGGTTGATGAAGTAGCCTTCCGAACCCATGATCTCGACGCCGTCGTAGCCGGCTTCCTGGGCCAGCGACGAGCAGGTGACGAAGTCCTGGATCTGCTTCTGGATGCCCTCCTCGTCCAGCTCGCGCGGCTTGAACGGGTTGATCGGCGCCTGGATGGCGCTGGGCGCCACGGATTTCGGGCTGTAGGCGTAGCGCCCGGCGTGGAGGATCTGCATGCAGATCTTGCCGCCGGCCTCGTGCACCGCCTGGGTGACGACCTTGTGCTTCTCGGCCTCCTCATGGGTGGTCAGCTTGGCCGCGCCGGCGTACACGCCGCCTTCCTCGTTCGGGCCGATGCCGCCGGTGACCATCAGGCCGACGCCGCCGCGGGCGCGCTCGGCGAAGTAGGCGGCCATGCGCTCGAAGCCGTTCGGCTTCTCTTCCAGGCCGGTGTGCATCGAGCCCATCAGGGTGCGGTTGCGCAGGGTGGTGAAGCCCAGGTCCAGGGGCGCGAGCAGGTGCGGGTAGCGGGCGGCGGTCATGATTCCTCCACATCGGGCATGGTTGCCGGGGCCTCGGACGGGCCACGGTCGGTATGGGGCAGACTCTAAGCAGCGCCCGGGGCGCGCTCAATGACCGGAAATGACAACTTACTGATCGAAGATGACAGCACGGCTTGGCAAGCCGGCGCCGCTCCCCTACCCTGGCAGCCAGTCCCGGAGCCCTGCATGCGCAAGCTGACATTCCTCATCCTGGTCACCCTCTTCGCCGCCTACGCCGGCTGGGCCGAGCGCCGCCCGGTGGGCCACTACCTGTCCGACCTGCGCAGCCAGGTGGTGCTCAACCAGGGCGCGCCCTCCGAACGCGGCAACCTGCTCGGCGTGCAGCCGGAGCTCTACGCCGCCGACTACCAGAACGTCGAGCGCCTGCGCCTGAAGCTTGCGGCCTACCTGGAGAAGGCCCGCAGCGAGGGCCTGCTCGGCCCGCGCACGGTGGTGGTGTTCCCCGAGCACATCGGCACCTGGCTGGTGGCCGCCGGCGAGAAGCCCGAGGTCTACCAGGCGCAGCACCTGGCCGAGGCCATGAAGTGGATGGCCGTCAGCAACCCGGTGAAGCTGGCCCGCGGCTGGCTCATCGCCAAGGGCCGCGACCGCTTCACCGACGCCCTGTTCCGCATGAAGGCGGTGGACATGGCCCACGACTACCAGACGCTGTTCGGCGGCCTGGCCCGGCAGTTCGGCGTGACCCTGGTGGCCGGCTCCATCGTCCTGCCCAACCCCAGGGTGGAGGACGGCGTGCTGGTCACCGGCAACGGCAGCCTGTACAACGCCAGCCTGGTGTTCGGCAGCGACGGCAAGCCCCTGGGCCAGCCGCAGCGCAAGGTCTTCCCCGTCGACGACGAGAAGCCCTTCATCCGCGCCGGCCACAGCGACAACCTGCAGGTGCTGCAGACCCCCGCCGGGCGCCTGGGCGTGCTGATCTGCGCCGACGCCTGGTACCCGATCAACTACGCGGTGCTGGCCTCGGAAAAGGTCGAGCTGCTGGCGGTGCCCGCCTTCCTCACCGGCAACGGCCAGTGGCAGCGGCCCTGGCGCGGCTACGACGGCGGCCGCACGCCTTCCGACGTGCAGCTCAAGCCCGGCACCCTGAGCGAAGGCGAGGCCTGGCAGCAGTTGGCCCTCGGCGGACGCCTGGCCGCCAGCGGCGCCCAGGCCGGCATCGCGGTGTTCCTGCGCGGGAAGCTGTGGGACCTGGGCAGCTCCGGCCCCGGCCTGGTGGTCGACCGCGGCGGCCAGCAGCTCGCCGAGGACGGCCCGGGCGCACGCCTGATCAACCTCTGGCTGTGACCATGAAGCAACCGGGCATGCGGCTGGGCGACCTCTCCATAGGTTTCGTCCACGGCCTGGCCGACGCCCTGGAAGAGCGCGGCGTGCCGGCGCAGCCCCTGCTGCTGCAGTATGGCCTGGACGCGGCGCGCCTGGCCGAGCCCGGCGGGCGCCTGTCGATCCCGCGCTACATGCGCCTGGGCCATGCCGCCATCCAGCTCAGCGGCGACCCCGCGCTGGGCCTGCGCATGGGCCAGTTCAGCCGCCTCCAGCAGCTGGGCCTGGCCGGCGTCAGCGCCGCCCTGGCTCCCGACCTGCGTGCCGCCAGCCGCGCGCTGATCCGCTTCGAACCGCTCTACGCGCAGAACTACCGCGGCCGCTCGAGCCTCGCCGAGGACGCCGGCGGCGCCTGGCTGAGCTTCTACTCCATCAGCCCCTACAACGCCTACAACCGCTTCGTGGTGGATTCGGTGCTGGCCGGCTGGCTCAGCTACCTCGGCCGCATCGCCGGGCAGGCGGTGCGCCCGCTGCGGGTGGAGATCGAGTACCCGGCGCCGGACTATGCGGCGCGCTACGAGGAATTCTTCAGCTGCCCGGTGGAGTTCGGCGCCGGCGCCAACCGCTTCCGCCTCGACCAGGCCACGCTCTCCCTCGGCAACCGCGAACATTGCCCGAGCACCTGGCGCCAGTTGCTGGAACTCTGCGAGAAGGAACTGGAGCAGTTGACGCGCACCCGCAGCCTGCGCGAACGCGTGGTGCAACTGCTGGGGCCGCTGCTCAACGGCCGCGAGCCGGACCTGGAGGAGGTCGCCGCGCGCCTCAAGCTGCCGACCTGGACGCTGCGTCGCAAGCTGGCCGAGGAAGGCACGCAGTTCCGCAGCATCCTCAACGAGACACGCCGCGACCTGGCGATGATCTACATCCGCGACACGGACCTGGCCTTCGGCGAGATCGCCTACCTGCTCGGCTTCGCCTCGGCCGAGGCCTTCCAGCGCGCCTTCAAGCGCTGGAACGGCCAGCCGCCGGGGGAATACCGCCGCGCGCAGCGGCAGGCCGGCTGATCACATCTCGGTGGCGTCGTCCGCCGGCTCCGGCGGATCGCACTCGGCGCGGTGCGCTTCAAGCAGTTCTTCCTGGTAGTCGTCCATTGGCGGCCCCTCTCCCGTTCGACAAGGCAATGGGTCCAGCCTGGACGGCCCGGATGACCGCCGCATGACCGCGGGTTTTCCCGGCGCAACGAAAAGCCCCCAGGCATGGCTGCCTGAGGGCTTTGAATATGGCGCAGCGGACGGGACTCGAACCCGCGACCCCCGGCGTGACAGGCCGGTATTCTAACCGACTGAACTACCGCTGCGCGTCGGCTGGACTTGCGTCCAAGGGTGTTACGGCCTTCCATCCTGCCTGTCGCTACGGAGCCTTCGCTCTACGTGGCGGCGAGTTCGGGGTGGTGAACTCCAGGAGGGGGAAGATGGCGCAGCGGACGGGACTCGAACCCGCGACCCCCGGCGTGACAGGCCGGTATTCTAACCGACTGAACTACCGCTGCGCGTAACTTGCGAGATGGTGGGTGGTGACGGGATCGAACCGCCGACCCTCTGCTTGTAAGGCAGATGCTCTCCCAGCTGAGCTAACCACCCTTCGTCTCGAAGTGGGGCGCATTCTACCGGGGACGAATCCTAAGTCAATGCCCTGATTGAATTTTTTTTGGAATTTCGCGTTCGCAGAAACGCGAATGCACGGATCCCTGCGTAGGGCGCATGACGCCCACGGCGTTATCCGCCGTTTTTGTGTCGGGTTTCGGTAGCGGACAATCGCGGACGGAGTCCGCTCCTACGCCGCCCCGCCTCCCGTTCTCCTGTAGGAGCGCGCCCTGCGCGCGAATCGCGGGCAGGGCCCGCTCCTACAGCTCCAAGGAAGCAAGGTTGTATTAGGACTCGCGCCGAGGTGCTCTTCGTAGGAGCGGACTCCGTCCGCGATCCGGCCACCGGGCCCAAACGAAAAAGGGCGGCCCCCGGGCCGCCCTCCTCCGTCACCATCCCGACCTCAGTCGAGATAGATCATCTTGCGCGTCATGCCGCCGTCGACGACGAACTCCTGGCCGCTGACGAAGCCGGCGTTGTCGCCCAGCAGCCAGGCCACCAGCGCAGCGACGTCTTCCACCGTGCCGACGCGGCCGACCGGGTGCTGGTCGTGATCCAGCTCGGTGAGCGGCACCGCTTCGCGCTCGTGGCGGTCGCGGGCGTCGATCCAGCCGGGGCTGACCGCGTTGACGCGGATTTCCGGGCCCAGGCTCATGGCCAGCGCGTGGGTCAGCGCCAGGAGGCCGCCCTTGCTCGCCGCGTAGGCTTCGGAGCTGCGTTCGGACTGGTGCGCGCGGGTCGAGGCGATGTTGACGATGCTGCCCTGGTGCGCCCGCAGGTAGGGCGCGCAGTGCTTGGCCAGCAGCATCGGGCCGCTGAGGTTCACCGCCAGGGTGCGGTTCCACTCGTTGAGCGTCAGGCTCTCCAGGGGCGTGATGCCCGGGCGAGCGATGGCCGCGTTGCACACCACGGCGTCGAGGCGGCCGAACTGCCCGAGCACCTCGGCCACGGTCTGCGCCACCTGGCTCTCCTGGGACACGTCCAGGGCAATGAACCAGGCCTTGTCGCCCAGCGCCTCGGCGACCTTGGCGCCGCGCTCGCGGTCCTGGTCGACCAGCACCACCTGCCAGCCCTCGGCGATCAGCCAGGCGCCGATCCCCAGGCCGATGCCCCGCGCCGCGCCGGTGACCAGCGCGACCTTGCCGTTGCCGATGATCGATGCCAGGTCGCTCACAGTGCCGCCAGGCCTCGTGCCAGGTCCGTCTTGATGTCGTCGACGTCTTCCAGGCCCACCGCGACGCGGATCAGGTTGTCGCGGATGCCGGCGTTCGCGCGCTCCTGCGGCGACAGGCGGCCGTGGGAGGTGGTCGCCGGGTGGGCGATGGTGGTCTTGGTGTCACCCAGGTTGGTGGTGATGGAGATCATCCGGGTAGCGTCGATGAAGCGCCAGGCCGCGGCCTTGTCGCCCTTCACCTCGAAGCTGACCACCGCGCCGAAGCCCTTCTGCTGGCGCTTGGCCAGCTCATACTGCGGGTGGCTGGCAAGGCCGGCGTAGTAGACGCGCTCGATGCCCGGCTGCTGCTCCAGCCACTCGGCCACGTCCTGGGCCGCGGCGCAATGCGCCTGCATGCGCACGCGCAGGGTTTCCAGGCCCTTGGTGAAGATCCAGGCGTTGAATGGGCTGAGGGTCGGGCCCGCGGTGCGCAGGAAACCGACCACGCCTTCCATCAGCTTGCGGCTGCCGGCGACCACGCCGCCCATGCTGCGGCCCTGGCCGTCGATGTACTTGGTCGCCGAGTGGATCACCACGTCGGCGCCGAGCTTCAGCGGCTGCTGCAGCGCCGGGGTGCAGAAGCAGTTGTCCACCGCCAGCAGCGCGCCGTGGGCGTGGGCGATCTCGGCCAGGGCGGCGATGTCCACCAGCTCGGCCAGGGGGTTGGACGGCGACTCGACGAACAGCAGCCGGGTGTTCGGCTTGATCGCCGCTTCCCAGGCCTTGAGGTCGCTCAGCGGCGGGTAGTCCACCTGCACGCCGAAGCGCTTGAAGTACTTCTCGAACAGGCTGATGGTCGAGCCGAACACGCTGCGCGAGACCAGCACGTGGTCGCCGGCGCTGCAGTGGGTCATCACCAGCGAGAGGATGGCCGACATGCCGGTGGAGGTGGCCACCGCCTGCTCGGCGCCTTCCAGGGCGGCGATGCGCTCCTCGAAGGTGCGCACGGTCGGGTTGGTGTAGCGCGAGTAGACGTTGCCCGGCACCTCGCCGGCGAAGCGCGCGGCGGCGTCGGCGGCGCTGCGGAACACGTAGCTGGAGGTGGGGAACAGCGCTTCGCCGTGCTCCGCCTCCGGGGTGCGTTGCTGCCCGGCGCGTACCGCCAGGGTGTCGAAGGCCGCGCCTTCCAGGTCACTGTCCAGGCGACCGGCTTCCCATTCCTGTGCCATCCCCTGCTCTCCTTCAGTCGTTGTACAGGTCGATGATGGCGCTGACCGCGTTGGCCTTGGCCTTGGTCGCGTCGTTGCGCGCCTGCTCGATCCGGTTCAGATAGGCTTCGTTGACGTCGCCGGTCACGTACTGGCCGTCGAAGACCGCGCAGTCGAAGTGCTCGATCTTGATCTTGCCGCCGCCGACCGCGTCGATCAGGTCCGACAGGTCCTGGTAGACCAGCCAGTCGGCGCCGAGCAGCTCGCACACCTCTTCGGTGCTGCGGTCGTGGGCGATCAGTTCGTGGGCGCTCGGCATGTCGATGCCGTAGACGTTGGGGTAGCGCACGGCTGGAGCTGCGGAGCAGAAGTAGACCTTCTTCGCCCCGGCCTCGCGGGCCATCTGGATGATCTGCTTGCTGGTGGTGCCGCGGACGATGGAGTCGTCCACCAGCATCACGTTCTTGCCGCGGAACTCCAGCTCGATGGCGTTGAGCTTCTGGCGTACCGACTTCTTGCGCGCGGCCTGGCCGGGCATGATGAAGGTGCGGCCGATGTAGCGGTTCTTGACGAAGCCTTCGCGGAACTTCACGCCCAGGCGGTTGGCCAGCTCCAGGGCGGAGGTGCGGCTGGTGTCCGGGATCGGGATGACCACGTCGATGTCGTGCTCCGGGCGCTCGCGGAGGATCTTCTCGGCCAGCTTCTCGCCCATGCGCAGGCGCGCCTTGTACACCGAGATGCCGTCCATCAGCGAGTCCGGGCGGGCCAGGTAGACGTGCTCGAAGATGCACGGCGAGTATTTCGGGTTGGCCGCGCACTGGCGGGTGAACAGCTTGCCTTCCTCGGTGATGTACACCGCCTCGCCCGGGGCCAGGTCGCGGATCAGGGTGAAGCCGAGGACGTCCAGGGCCACGCTTTCCGAGGCGATCATGTATTCCACGCCGTTCTCGGTGTGGCGCTGGCCGAAGACGATCGGGCGGATCGCGTTGGGGTCGCGGAAGCCGACGATGCCGTAGCCGGTGATCATCGCCACCACGGCATAGCCGCCGACGCAGCGGGCGTGCACGCCGGCCACCGCGGCGAAGACGTCTTCCTCGGTGGGCTGCAGCTTGTTGCGCACCGCCAGCTCATGGGCGAAGACGTTGAGCAGCACTTCCGAGTCGGAGTTGGTGTTGACGTGGCGCAGGTCGGACTCGTAGATCTCCTTGGCCAGTTGCTCGACGTTGGTCAGGTTGCCGTTGTGCGCCAGGGTGATGCCGTAGGGCGAGTTGACGTAGAACGGCTGGGCCTCGGCCGAGCTGGAGCTGCCGGCGGTCGGGTAGCGCACGTGGCCGATGCCGACCTTGCCCACCAGGCGCTGCATGTGGCGCTGCTGGAAGACGTCACGGACCAGGCCGTTGTCCTTGCGCAGGTAGAGCCTGTCGTCCTGACAGGTGACGATGCCGGCAGCGTCCTGGCCGCGATGCTGGAGAACGGTGAGCGCGTCATACAACGCCTGATTGACGTTCGACTTGCCCACGATACCGACGATGCCACACATGCGACGCAACCCCTAGTTGGTTTACAGGCTAAAAAATCCGTTCCCGCCGCCCCCCATCGGGGCCGGCGTCGGGCGGCGCCTCGGCGCTACCCTGGCCCGGCCATCACTGGCCGGGCAGCATACTCCCCATCCCGACCGGCGGTGCCAGCTGGCCACTGGCGAACCAGTGCCCGGCCAGGTTGAGGACGATGTTCTTCGACCAGTCGGCGACCAGCAGGAAGTGCGGCAGCAGCACCGACTGCTGCCACCACGGGTCCTGTTGCACCGGCGCCAGGCTCAGCAGGCCGACCAGCAGCACCACCAGCAGCACGCCGCGGGCGCCGCCGAAGGCCATGCCGAGCACGCGGTCGGTGCCGGACATGCCGGTCACCCGCACCAGTTCGCTGATGAGGAAGTTGACCAGCGCCCCCAGCAGCAGGGTCACCACGAAAAGCAGCGCGCAGGCGGCGATGACGCGGCCGGACGGCAGCTGGATGTATGGTGCGAGATGCTCGGCCAGCGCGCCGCCGAACATCCAGGCGACCGCGCCCGCGACGATCCAGGTGAGCAGGGACAGGGCTTCCTTGACGAAGCCGCGGCTCAGACTGATCAGGCTGGAAATGACGATGATGCCGATCATCGTCCAATCGACCCAGGTAAATGCCACGTTGCGGCCCAGAAACGAAAAAGGCCCCGCATTTTAGCAGAGCCCCGGGGTTTAGCGGAGCCCCCGATGCATCGGGAGCCGCTCGCCGGTTTCAGCCGCGTTCGGGCTGGAAGCGCACCACGAAGCCGTTGAGCTTCTGCTGCTTGCTCAGCTGCGCCTTCAGGCGGTCGGCCTCGGCGCGCTCGATCACCGGCCCGACGAAGACCCGGTTCATGCCGTCGAAGCTGCGCACGTAGGCGTTGTAGCCCTGGCTGCGGAGGGACTTCTGCAGTTCCTCGGCACGGGCGCGGTTGGACAGGCTGGCCAGTTGCACCGACCAGCTCACCGCCAGCTTGTCGGCATCCAGGCGCTGGGCCGGGGCGGCGGGCGCACTGGCTGGGGCCGGCGGCGTGGCCGGTTGCTGGGCAGGGCGCGGCGCCGGGGCGGCGGGCTGCTGGGCCGGCGTTTGCGGCAGGCTGGCGATGGGCGTGGATGGCGCGGTGGTCGGCGCGGGACTAGGCACCGGCGCCTGAACCTGGGGCTGAGCGTCGGGCGCCTGCGGCGCTTCGGCCACCGAGGCCTGGGGTTCGGGCACCGGCGTCGGCTGCACTTCCACCGGCGGCATGGCCGGCGTCTTCGGCATCGCCGGGGCGTCGACCGTCACCTGGCGCACCTCGTCCTGGCGGCTGAACAGCATCGGCAGGAAGATCACCGCCAGCGCCAGCAACACCAGCGCACCGACGATCCGCTGCTTGAGCCCCTTATCCAGCAAAGCCATTGCCACTCCCCCGTTTCTTGACCGCTTGTCAGTCCTGGTTGCCGTCCAGCCAGCTCAGGGCATCCGCCACGCTGTAGAAGGAGCCGAACACCAGGATCTCGTCGTCCGCCGTCGCCTGGGCGCACTGTGCTTCGAGCGCCGTGGCGATGTCGTCATGCACGCTGGCCTGCGCGCCACGCGCAAGCAAGGCTGCCGCCAGCTCGCCGGCCGGGCGCGAGCGCGGCGTAGGCAAGGGGGCGACGGCCCAATCCTGCACCAAGCCGAGCAAGGGTTCCAGCACCCCGTCCAGATCCTTGTCCGAAAGCAGGCCGAAAACCGCCAGGCGACGGCCCTTCGGCGGCCGCGCGGCAAGGCGGCGGGCCAGGTAGTCGGCGGCATGGGGGTTGTGCCCGACGTCCAGCAGCAGGTGCCGCGGCTGCCCCTGGCGGCGCGCCACGCGGCGGTCCAGGCGGCCGCTCACGCGGGTCCGCTGCAGGGCCGCGAGCAGGCGCTCGGGCTGCCAGGGCAGGTCCAGCAGCGCATAGACCTGCAGCGCCAGGGCGGCGTTCTCCATGGGCAGGTCGAGCAGGTTCAGGTGGTGCAGGCGCAGCGGGGTGCCGTCGGCGCCGCGGCCGTACCAGTGCCAGTCGTGCTCGCCGATGGCCAGGTCGAAGTCGCGGCCGCGCAGCAGCAGCGGCGCGCCCAGGGCGCGGGCCTGGTCCAGCAGCGGCTGCGGCGGCTCCAGGTCGCCGCACACGGCCGGCTTGCCGGCGCGGAAGATGCCGGCCTTCTCGAAGGCCACGCTGTCGCGGGTGTCGCCCAGCCATTCGGCATGGTCGAGGCCGATGCTGGTGACCACGGCGACGTCGGCGTCCACCAGGTTCACCGCGTCCAGGCGGCCGCCGAGGCCGACTTCCAGCAC
This sequence comes from Pseudomonas delhiensis, assembly GCF_900187975.1. Lineage (GTDB taxonomy): Bacteria > Pseudomonadota > Gammaproteobacteria > Pseudomonadales > Pseudomonadaceae > Pseudomonas > Pseudomonas delhiensis. Next base: position 18,147 of record NZ_FZPC01000028.1, read on the forward strand.
CACGGCGTCCAGGCCGGCACGCTCGAACAGCCAGAAGGCCGCCAGGGTGCCCATCTCGAAGTAGGTCAGGGAGGTTTCGCCACGCGCCGCCTCGACTGCGGCGAAGGCCTCGCAGAGCGCCTCGTCGGAGGCCTCGCGGCCCTCGATGAGGACGCGCTCGTTGTAGCGCAGCAGGTGCGGCGAGGCGTACACGCCGACCTTCAGGCCCTGCTCGCCGAGCAGCTCGGCGAGGAAGGCGCAGGTGGAGCCCTTGCCGTTGGTGCCGGTGACGGTCACCACGCGTGGCGCCGGGCGCCCCAGACCGAGGCGGACGGCCACCTCGCGGGAGCGCTCCAGGCCCATGTCGATGGCCGAGGGATGCAGCTGTTCGAGGTAGCCGAGCCAGTCGGCCAGGGAACGCTGGCTCATCCTGCGAGGGCGGGGCTGGGGGCGTGGGTGAACTTGGCCAGCAGGCTGGCCAGGCGGTCGCGCATCTGCGCGCGGTGCACGATCATGTCGATGGCGCCGTGCTCGAGGAGGAACTCGCTGCGCTGGAAGCCTTCGGGCAGCTTCTCGCGCACGGTCTGCTCGATCACCCGCGGGCCGGCGAAGCCGACCAGGGCCTTGGGCTCGCCGACGATCACGTCGCCGAGCATGGCCAGGCTTGCGGAAACGCCGCCGTAGACCGGGTCGGTCAGCACGGAGACGAACGGGATGCCTTCCTCGCGCAGGCGCGCCAGGGCGGCGGAGGTCTTGGCCATCTGCATCAGCGAGATCAGCGCCTCCTGCATGCGCGCGCCGCCCGAGGCGGAGAAGCAGATCATCGGGCAGCGGTGCTCCAGGGCGTAGTTGGCGGCGCGCACGAAGCGCTCACCGACGATGGAGCCCATGGAGCCGCCCATGAACGAGAACTCGAAGGCCGCGGCCACCACCGGCATGCCGTGCAGCTTGCCGCTCATGGCGATCAGCGCGTCCTTCTCGCCGGTGTCCTTCTGCGCGGCGGCCAGGCGGTCCTTGTACTTCTTGGTGTCGCGGAACTTCAGGCGGTCCACCGGCTCGAGCTCGGCGCCCAGTTCCTCGCGGCCTTCCTCGTCGAGGAAGATGTCCAGGCGGGTGCGCGCGCCGATGCGCATGTGGTGGTCGCACTTGGGGCAGACGTCCAGGGTCTTTTCCAGCTCCGGCCGATACAGCACGGCGTCGCAGGACGGGCACTTGTGCCACAGGCCTTCCGGTACCGAGCTCTTCTTCGCCTCGGAACGCATGATGGAAGGGATCAGCTTGTCTACCAGCCAGTTGCTCATGCTCTGTTCTCCAATGCGGGGCCAGTGCGCTCAGCGGCCCGAAGCCTTGCGCCTGCCCGTGAGCAGAAAAAATCACCATCGGCGCCGCGGCTCGGCCACGGCCCCTCGAAATCGCGGCGCGCCCTGGGCGGCGCCTTCGCCAGGCCGACACGGGGTCGGCGCTCGCATGACAAAAACGTCAACAGCTCCTAATGACGGCGGCAGACCGCCCGCCGTCACATGCACCTCACCGCGAATCCGCCTCGCGGCACTGGCGGATGAAGGCGCGGATCTTCCCGGCGTCCTTGATCCCCTTGCCCGCCTCCACCCCGCCGCTGACGTCCACGGCGTAGGGGCGCACCTGGCGGACCGCCGCGGCGACGTTGCCGGCGTTCAGGCCGCCGGCCAGCACCAGCGGGCGCGGCAGGGCCTCGGGAATCAGGGACCAGTCGAAGGCCGCGCCGGTTCCGCCGGGAACGCCCTCGACGTAGGTGTCCAGCAGGATGCCGGCGGCCCCCGGGTAGCGCGCGGCCTGCGCGGCGATGTCGTCGCCGGCCTTGACGCGCAGCGCCTTCAGGTAGGGCTTGTGGTAACCCTCGCAGTCTGCGGCGCTCTCGTCGCCGTGGAACTGCAGCATGTCCAGCGGCACCGCATCGAGGATCTCGCCCAGTTCGCAGCGGCTGGCGTTGACGAACAGGCCCACGCTGGTGACGAAGGGCGGCAGCGCCGCGACTATGGCGCGCGCCTGCTGCACGCTGACCGCGCGCGGGCTCCTGGCGTAGAACACCATGCCGATGGCGTCGGCACCCGCCTCGGCCGCGGCCAGGGCGTCCTCGACACGGGTAATGCCACAGATTTTGATGCGAACGGCGGACAAGATGCGGCGACCTTCCTTCAAAGCAATCCGTCGATGGTAGCAAATGCCCCGGACAGCGTCAGCCGAGCGTATCGGGCAAAGATGAAAGGAAATGTGGCCCCAGGTAGCGCTGCGGCAGCTCGAAGGCCTCGGGGTATTCCACCCGCACCAGGTAGAGCCCGAAGGGGTGCGCGGTCACCCCGCCGGCGCGGCGGTCGCGCGCCGCCAGCACCTCGTCGACCCATGCCGGCTCGCGCTCGCCCGCCCCCACCGTCATCAGCACCCCGGCGAAGTTGCGCACCATGTGGTGGAGGAAGGCGTTGGCACGCACGTCCAGCACGATGAAGCGGCCGTGCTCCAGCACCTGCAGGTGGTGCACCGTCTTGATCGGCGACTTGGCCTGGCACTGCACGGCGCGGAACGAGGTGAAGTCATGGGTGCCGACCAGCTTTTGCGCCGCCGCGCGCATGCGCGCGACGTCCAGCGGGCGGTGGTTCCAGGTGACCTCCTCGGCCATGTGCGCCGGGCGGATCGGATCGTTGTAGATGACGTAGCGGTAGCGCCGCGCCACGGCCGAGAAGCGCGCATGGAAGTCCGCCGGCATGACCTTGGCCCAGGTCACGCTGATGTCCGCCGGCAGGTTGGCGTTGCCGCCCATCACCCAGGCCTTCAGCGGCCGCTCGACGCGGGTGTCGAAGTGCACCACCTGGCCGCTGCCGTGCACCGAGGCATCGGTGCGGCCGGCGCACATCACCCCGATCGGCTCTGCCGCGACCTTGGACAGGGCCCGCTCCAGCGCTCCCTGCACCGACGGCACGCCGTCCTCCTGGCGCTGCCAGCCGCGGTAGCGCGCGCCCTTGTATTCGACGCCCAGGGCGATCCTGGTGACGCCAGCGGTGGCGACCTCGCCCACCGCGCTCTCGAACTCGTTCAACTGCTCAGGCCATCCCGAAAAGGCAATCCAGCGCGCTATTCTGCCTGGATTGCCGCGCCCGGGCGATGCGCCTCGACCGGCGCGCCACCGGGCGCAGCATTTGCGCCCCGCCGAAACGACGATGGCAGCCCGGAGGCTGCCATCGTTTCACCCGCGCCGCGCTCAGGACAGGCGTTCGAGCAGCTCGCGGGCTTCCTTCTGCTGCTGGTCGCTGCCTTCGCTGATGACCTCGTCGAGGATGTCGCGGGCACCCTCGGCGTCGCCCATGTCGATGTAGGCACGGGCCAGGTCGAGCTTGGTGGCGGCCTCGTCGGCGCCGGAGAGGAAGTCGAACTCGTCGTCCAGCGCGTCCTCATCCAGCGAGGACGCGTCCAGCGAAGCGGCCTCCAGCGACGGCTCGGCCTCGATCTCGTCTTCCAGCGGCGCCGCCGGGCCGGCCGGCTGCTCGAGGTCGCTGGCGAGCTTGTCCAGCTCCGCGCTGACCTGATCCAGCTGGGCCGCGAAGCTATCGTCGGCCGGCAGCGCCTGCAGGGCCTCTTCGGGCAGCGATAGGTCGAAGTCGTCCGCCAGGCCCTCGGCCGGCTTGGCCTCAGGCTCGGGCTCGGCCCCCAGGTCGAAGCTGAAGTCGTCGTCGGCGCCCGCGGCGAGCCCGGCGCCCTCCTCGCCCAGGTCGAAGAGGAAGTCCTCGTCCTTGGCCGCGGGGGCCGCCGGCTCGTCCGGCAGGTCCAGGGTGAAGTCGTCCAGCGCGTCGCTGGCCGTGGGCGCCGCGGGGGCGGCCTTCGCCAGGTCGTCGCCCAGGTCGAGGTCGAAGGCGAAGTCGTCGTCCGACTGGGCCGGCTGGGCCGCCGCGGCGGGCGTATTCAGGCCCAGGTCGGCTTCCAGGTCGAAGTCTTCGAGGGTCAGTTCGTCGGCCTTGGCTTGCGGCTCGCTGGCGGTGTGCGGCGGGTCGTCGTCCAGCTGCAGGTCGTCCAGGCCCAGGTCGAAGGCGTCGTCCAGGTCACCGGCGGCCGCCGCGACAGGCTCGGCGGGCGCGGCGTTGTCCTGGGTCAGGTCGAGGTCGTCGAGGCTGAAGTGTTCCAGTTCGTCGCTGCTGGCGGCGGCTGCCGCCAGGCCACCGGCCACGGCAGCCGCCGCGACCATGCCCGGGTAGCGCGATTTCAGCTGCTCCACCTGCGGCTCGGCGCCACCCAGTTCGCGCAGTTCGTTTTCCTGGCGGGCGAAACCTTCGCGGTCGCCGATCTCGGCCAGGACTTCCATCAGCTTCAGGCGCAGGTCGGCGCGCTGCGGTTCGTCGTAGATGGCGCCCTGCAGCAGTTCGGCAGCCTGGTTGAAACGGCCGTAGGCGATGTAGATGTCGGCCTCGCCCAGCGGGTCGCCGGTCTGCGCGGCGACCTTCTCGCCGGCGGCCGGCGCGCTGGCCGGGGTCACGTCCTCGTCCGCCAGGCTCAGGCTGTCGAATTCGCCGGCAGCCAGTTCCAGCGGCTCGTCCGTCCCGCTCGGGCCAGCCACCGCGGGCTCGAGCTTGGCGGCCTCGGCCTGGGCCGCGCGGCGGCGCAGCAGGAGCAGCACCAGCAGCAGGACCAGCACCAGGCTGCCGCCGATGGCGGCCAGCAGGGTCGGGTTGGCCAGCAGTTCCTCGATCAGCCCCGGCTGGTTCTCGGCGGCCGGGGCCGGTGTGGCAGGCTTGGGCGCCGCCGGCTTGGGTTCGGCCGGCTTGGCGGCCGCCGGCGGTGCCGGTTGAGCGGGGGCGGCGGCCTCGGGCTGCGGAGCCGGCGCTGGCGCAGCCGGTGCGGCAGGGGCTTCGGCGCCAGGCGCCGGCGCCTGGCCGGCGGGCGCGGAAGCCGGCGCGGCCGGCTGCGGCGGAGTCGCCAGCTCGCCCTGGAGCTTGGCCAGTTGCGCGTCCTTCAGCTCGATCAGCTTCTGCAGCTTGTCCAGCTGGCTCTGCAGGTCGGTCATGCGGCTCTGCAGTTCGTCGTTCTCGCGGCGGGTGCTGTCCAGGCTTTCCTGGGTCACGGCCAGCTTGTCGGAAAGCGCCTTGCCGTTCTTCGCCCCCTTGTCGGCCCCCTTGTTCTTGCCGGCTTCGCCGGAGACCAGGCGCAGGTTGTCCTTGCTCTCGGCCTGCTCGGGCGCGGCACCGGCATTGGCGCGGCGGGTGGCGTCCAACTGGCGGGAGGAACCGGCCAGGCTGCGGCCCTCGCGCCAGGCGCTGCGCTGTTCGCGCACCTGCACGTCGGCCTCGCCCGCGGAGCGGCTGCGGATCTGCTCGGCATCGGGCAGGCGCAATACCTGGCCGCTCTTCAGGCGGTTGATGTTGCCGTCGATGAAGGCGTCGGGGTTGAGGTCCTGGATGGCCAGCATGGTCTGGTTGACGGTCACGCTGCCATCGGGACGCGCGCGGGAGGCGATTTCCCACAGGGTGTCGCGGGAACCGGTGCGGTACTCGTTACCGTCCAGGCGGGCCTGGCGCGGCGCGCTGGCCGCGGGGGCCGGCTCCACGGCGCGGGGTGCGGCCGGGGCGGCGGCCACGGGCTGGCGCGCGATGGGTGCGGGCGCCGCAACCGGGGCACGCGGCGCGGCGGCGGCGGCCACCTGCGGCGAGTACAGCGGCGGGTCGAGCAGCACGGTGTATTCGCGCAGCACCCGGCCACTGGGCCAGAGCACTTCCACGAGGAAGTTCAGGTAGGGCTCCTGCACCGGCTTGTCGGAGGTCACATGGATGACGCTCTTGCCGTTGGGCTGGACCACCGCGGTGAACTTGAGCCCGGTGAGGAAGAAATTGCGATCGACGCCGGACTTGCTGAAGTCCTCCGGCGAAGCCAGCTTGGGAATGATCTCGCCGGCCGTCAGGTCGCGGACGTCCGTCACGTCGATATCGGCATTCAGCGGCTGGTTCAGCGCCGAGTGCAGGTGGATGTCTCCCAACCCCAGCGCATGCGCCATGCCGGTGGTCAACGCCGAAGCAGCCGCAATTGCCTGCACCAGTTTACGAAGCCGGACCATAATCTAATCCCTTGTTTTAACAGCTTTCTTCTGGATTCGAGCGTTTCGGAACAACACCTGGCGCCCGCTATTCCCGGCGTCGAAAACGCCGGGATATCCCCCCGCCAGGGCCGTCCAAGCCAGTATTGCCAAGCTAGAATGCTTCTTCAAATATTCGATAAGTATCTTTTACAGATAGTGTTTTATCAATAATGCAGCCAGGTTCGCAGCATTCAGTCCCAGGCCTTTTCGCACATTATCAGACGCAATCCACAAATTGAGGTTGCAAGGGCCGGCGGCACCCTGACGCACCCGCCCGACCTGGATGGCATCCTGGCCCAGGGCATCGCCGATCACCGTCGGGTAATCGTCCTCGACCAGTTCGATGCCCTCGGCCGCCTCCAGAGCGGCTCGCACTTCCGACAAATCTATCGGCACGGCGCTGCGCAAGTTGAGGTTCAGGGCGTCGCCGAAGAACACCGGGGCCAGCAGGCAATCCGCCTGCACCCTGCCCTGCAGCTCCGGCAGCAGTTCGTTCAGCTCGGCGTTCAGGCGCCGCTCGATGGCGCTGTAGCCCGAGGCGTCGGCCGCACCGACCAGGCCCAGCAGGTTGAAGGCGTACTGGCGGTCGACGAGGCGCGGCTCCACCGGGCGCGCGTTGAGCAGCTCGGCGGTCTGCCGGGCCAGCTCCTGCACGCCTTCGCGGCCCAGTTGCGAGGCGGACAGGCAGGCGGTCAGCGACAGTTCCTGCAGTTCGACGCAATCGCGCAGGGCGGCGACCACTTCGGCCACCTCGGCGGCCGGGGCGCAGGGCACGCGCAGCAGCGCCGGGAAGCCGAGTTCGCCCAGGCGTGCCGGGTTCAGCGCCGGCAGCACCAGGGCGCCGTCCACGCTGCCGCTCAGGTCGATCACCGTGCAGCCCTGGGCCAGGGCGCGCGCGGCGTGCTCGCCGGCCACCTCGGCCGAGGTGGCGAACAGCGCCAGCTTGACCTGGGCGAAGGAGAAACCGTCCAGCTCGCGCACCCGCAGGTTGCGGCCGCGGAAGGGCACGCTCTTGCCGGCGGACTCGCCGCTGGCCAGCAGGTGCAGCTCGGCCACGGGGCAGTCCAGCTCTTCCAGCAACTCGACCAGCGCTTCGCCAACCAGGCCGGTGGCCCCTACTACAGCAACATCGACGGACATCGAAAATCCCATGGGCTAGAAGGAAACAAGACGCAGCACTTTACTGCCCCCTTCGCTGCCCAGGCAATCGCGCCCGCGGCCGTCGATCGCCGTTCGCCCTCACCCTATCGGGCAGTCTCCTGCGCGGCAGCCGGCGCCGCCTGCGGCGTTGGGGTGCCCGCCACGGCGACCGGCGGCTCGGCCGCGGCCTGTTGCCGCGACTGCGCCGCCAGGCGCGCCACCAGGGTGGCGATCTGCGCGTCCTTCAGCTCGATGAGCTTGTTCAGCTTGTCCAGTTGGCTCTGCAGGTCGCCGATCCGGCTGGTCAGCTCCTCGCCCTGGCGGCGCGCGCTGTCCAGGTCCTCCTGCAGCAGCGCCAGGCGCTCCGCGGCGGCCTTCGCCTGGGGTTGTTTCGAGGCCTGCCCGGAAAGCAGGCGCAGGTTGTCGCGAACCTCCGCCACGGCCGGGGCGGCACCGGGCGCGGCCTTGCGGGTGGCGTCCAGGGGCCGGGGGCGTTCGCGCCAGCGGGCCTCCTGGGCCTGGAAGTGGGAGACGGCCTCGGCATGCCCCTGGGCCCGGACCTGCTTCGCGTCGGGCAGGCGCAGCACGGCGCCGACCCGCGGCCGGTTGGCGTTGCCGTCGAGGAAGGCCTGCGGGTTGAGCGCCTGGATCGCCCGCATGGTCTGCATCACCGAGGCATCCCCGGCCGGCCGGTAGCGGGAGGCGATGGCCCAGAGGGTATCGCCGGCGGCGATGCGGTGGCCGCCCGAAGGCTCCGGCGCGGCGCCGACGGGCACCTGCCGCACCGGCGGCGCGCTGGCCGTCGACGGTACGGCGGATACGGCCGGCGCGCTGGGCGCCCGGGCGACGGCCTGGTAGTTCGGCGGGTCCAGCAGCAGGGTGTATTCGCGCATGGCCCGCCCCTGCGGCCAGACCACCTGCAGCACGAAGTTGACGTAGGGCTCGCGCACCGGGGCGCTGGACTGCACGCGGATCACCCCGCGGCCGTTGCGCCCGACCTCCGGGGTGAAGCGCAAGCCGGAAAGGAAGACGTAGTTGGGCTGCATGCCCAGCCGCTCGGCCTCCTGCTGCGGCACCAGGCTGACCTTGAGGTCCTCGCTGCCCAGGTCGCCCATGCCGCGCAGCTCGATCCGCGCATCCAGCGTCTGGCCCAGCGCGGCCTGCGAAGCGATATCCCCCAGTTCCAGCGCGCTGGCGCGCGCCGGCAGGAAAGCGGCCGCGACGGCGGCGGCCAGAAACAAATGCGCGAAGCGGAACATCCCCATCCCCTGCTGTCGATGACTCCCTCCGGCGGCCCCTGCCCGCCGGCCGACCCGAACGGGCCGGGCAGCGAGGATAATCACAGGGCGCCGGGCGCCAGCCCGCGCTCCGTCACAGAAAACGACGCCGGCGCCGGCGACTTCGCCGTTCTGTCGAGTGATCGACTTTTTCCGCCTGTACAAAGCAAGACGCCGGCACAGGGCCGGCGTCTTCGGGGCGGGGGGCGATCAGCGCTCCAGCAGGATGCGCAGCATGCGCCGCAGCGGCTCGGCCGCGCCCCACAGCAGCTGGTCGCCGACGGTGAAGGCGCCAAGGTACTGCGAGCCCATGTTGAGCTTGCGCAGGCGGCCCACCGGGACGCTCAGGGTGCCGGTGACGGCGGCCGGGGTCAGCTCGCGCATGCTGATGTCGCGCTGGTTGGGGATCAGCTTGACCCAGGGATTGTGCTGGCTGATCAGGCCTTCGATGTCGGTCAGCGGCACGTCCTTGTTCAGCTTGATGGTCAGCGCCTGGCTGTGGCAGCGCATGGCGCCGATGCGCACGCAGATGCCGTCCACCGGGATCGGGTTCTTGAAGCGGCCGAGGATCTTGTTGGTCTCCGCCTGGCCCTTCCACTCCTCGCGGCTCTGGCCGTTGGGCAGTTCCTTGTCGATCCAGGGGATCAGGCTGCCGGCCAGGGGCACGCCGAAGTGCTCGGTGGGCAGGGCCTCGCCGCGGATGGCCTCGGCGACCTTGCGGTCGATGTCGAGGATGGCGCTGGCCGGGTTGGCCAGGTCGTCGGCCACGGCGGCGTTGATCGCGCCCATCTGCCTGATCAGCTCGCGCATGTTCTGCGCGCCGGCGCCGGAGGCGGCCTGGTAGGTCATGGCGCTCATCCACTCGACCAGGCCGGCTTCGAACAGGCCGCCCAGGGCCATCAGCATCAGGCTGACGGTGCAGTTGCCGCCGATGTAGTTCTTCGCGCCGGCGTCCAGCGACTGGTCGATGACGCGGCGGTTCACCGGGTCGAGGACGATCACCGCGTCGTCCTGCATGCGCAGGCTGGAGGCGGCGTCGATCCAGTAGCCCTGCCAGCCGGCTTCGCGCAGCTTGGGGAAGACTTCGTTGGTGTAGTCGCCGCCCTGGCAGGTCAGGATGACGTCGAGGGTCTTGAGTTCCTCGATGCTGTAGGCGTCCTTGAGGGTGGCGATGTCCTTGCCGATGGACGGACCTTCGCCACCGACGTTGGAGGTGGTGAAGAACACCGGCTCGATCAGGTCGAAGTCCCGCTCTTCCAGCATCCGCTGCATGAGCACCGACCCCACCATGCCACGCCAACCGATCAGACCTACACGCTTCATCGCTACTACACCTTCGAATAAGTGGTGGACCGCCGCCCCTGCCCGTTCTTTGCGGGAGCCCAGGGGCGGGCGAACCGGAGAGATTACAGATTCCGCAGCGCGGCGACTACCGCATCGCCCATTTCGCGGGTGCCGACCTTCCTGCAGCCTTCGGACCAGATGTCGCCGGTGCGCAGGCCCTGGTCGAGGACCTGGCTCACCGCCTGCTCGATGGCGCTCGCCGCGGCGCCCTGGTTGAAGCTGTAGCGCAGCATCATGGACACCGAGAGGATGGTCGCCAGCGGGTTGGCGATGCCTTGGCCGGCGATGTCCGGCGCCGAGCCGTGGCACGGCTCGTACATGCCCTTGTTGTTGGCGTCCAGGGACGCAGAAGGCAGCATGCCGATGGAACCGGTGAGCATGGAAGCCTCATCCGACAGGATGTCGCCGAACATGTTGTCGGTGACCATCACGTCGAACTGCTTGGGCGCGCGCACCAGTTGCATGGCGGCGTTGTCGACGTACATGTGGGAAAGCTCGACGTCCGGGTAGTCCTTGGCCACGTCTTCGACGATCTCGCGCCACAGCTGGCTGGAGGCCAGGACGTTGGCCTTGTCCACCGAGCACAGCTTCTTGCCGCGCACGCGGGCCATGTCGAAGCCGACGCGGGCGATGCGGCGGATCTCGCTTTCGCTGTACGGCAGGGTGTCGTAGGACTGGCGCTCGCCGCTGTCCAGCTCGCGGGTGCCGCGCGGGGCGCCGAAGTAGATGCCGCCGGTCAGCTCGCGAACGATGAGGATGTCCAGGCCGGCGACGATTTCAGGCTTCAGGCTGGAGGCGTCGGCCAGTTGCGGGTAGAGGATGGCCGGGCGCAGGTTGGCGAACAGGCCCAGTTGCGAGCGGATCTTCAGCAGGCCGCGCTCGGGGCGGATGTCGCGCTCGATCCTGTCCCACTTCGGCCCGCCCACGGCGCCCAGCAGCACGGCGTCGGCCGCGCGGGCGCGCTCCAGGGTCTCGTCGGCCAGCGGCACGCCGTGCTTGTCGATGGCGGCGCCGCCGATGACGTCCTCGGTCAGCTCGAAGCCCAGCTGGAACTTGTCGTTCGCCAGTTCGAGAACCTTGACCGCCTCGGCCATGATTTCCGGGCCGATACCGTCGCCGGGGAGAACCAGAATCTGTTTGCTCATCAATTTTTTCCTTCGAAAAGAGGCTGCAGGCTGCAGGCTGCAGGCTACAGGCTTTTCCTGCCGCCTGTAGCCTGCCGCCTGCAGCCGTTACTTGTTCGCCCAGAGCACCAGCACGTCGGTGCTGAAGGAGCCCTCGGCGTCGATCTCGAAATACTCGCGCACCTCAACGCCCACGGAAAGCTGCAGGGCGCGGATGGCCTGGCGCATCACCTCGGGGGTGCGCATGCGCTCGACCCAGGAGCTGAACTCCAGGCGCAGGCGCTGGCGGGTGCAGGCGCTGACCGCCAGCCCCGCCTCGCCGACCAGGCGGGCCCACTCGGACGGCGAATAGTCGCGCACGTGGCTGGTGTCGCGCAGCACTTCCACCGCTTGCAGGTGGGTGTCCAGCAACGGCAGCCCGGGGGCCACCACATCGATGAAGCAGGCCATGCCGCCCGGCTTCAGCACCCGGCACACCTCGCGCAGGGCCTGGCCGACGTCGCGCCAGTGGTGGGCGGAGTAGCGGCTGAAGACGAAATCGAACTCGCCGTCCTCGAACGGCAGCTGCTCGGCCACGCCCTGGCGCGTACGGATGTTGCCCAGGCCGCGCTCGGCGGCGGCCGAGGCCACCACTGCGAGCATCTGCTCGGAGAGGTCGTAGGCCACCACTTCGCCGGCCAGCGGCGCGACATGGAAGCTCACGTGCCCCGCCCCGCACCCCAGGTCCAGCACGCGGGCGCCGCGGGTCGCCGACAGTCGTTCGCGCAGCTGGGCGAACTCCTCGCCCTGGGCATGCACGGCGCTGTTCAGATAAGCGTTGGCCTGGGCGCCGAACTGGCGCTCGACCACGGCTTCATGGCGACTCTGGGTCATGGCTTTCTCCTCGTGGGGCGACGCCGCTCAGGCGTCGCGGAACAACCAGGGCTGGCGCTGCTTGTGGCCGACCTCGAAGTCGCGGATGGCGTCCGCGGCCTGGAGGGTCAGGCCGATGTCGTCCAGGCCGTTGAGCAGGCAGTGCTTGCGGAAGGCGTCCACGTCGAAGTGGTACTGCTTGCCGTCCGGGCGGGTCACGGTCTGCGCGGCGAGGTCGACGGTCAGTTGGTAGCCCTCGGTGGCCTCGCACTGCTGGAAGAGTTCGTCGACTTCCTCGTCCTTCAGGATGATCGGCAGCAGGCCGTTCTTGAAGCTGTTGTTGAAGAAGATGTCGGCGAAGCTCGGCGCGATCACGGTGCGGAAGCCGTACTCGTCCAGGGCCCAGGGCGCGTGCTCGCGGGAGGAGCCGCAGCCGAAGTTCTCGCGGGCCAGGAGCACGCTGGCGCCCTGGTAGCGCGGGAAGTTCAGCACGAAGTCCGGGTTGATCGGGCGCCTGGAGTTGTCCTGGTTCGGCTGGCCGACGTCCAGGTAGCGCCACTCGTCGAACAGGTTGGGGCCGAAGCCGGTGCGCTTGATCGACTTGAGGAATTGCTTGGGAATGATCTGGTCGGTGTCGACGTTGGCGCGGTCGAGCGGCGCGACGAGGCCGGTGTGCTGGGTGAATGCTTTCATGTTCGGTCTCCTCAGGCCTGCATCAGTTCGCGGACGTCGATGAAGCGGCCGGTCACCGCGGCGGCGGCGGCCATGGCCGGGCTCACCAGGTGGGTACGGCCACCGGCGCCCTGGCGGCCTTCGAAGTTGCGGTTGGAGGTGGACGCGCAGTGCTCGCCGCTCTCCAGGCGGTCCGGGTTCATCGCCAGGCACATGGAGCAGCCCGGTTCACGCCACTCGAAGCCGGCCTCGATGAAGATCTTGTCCAGGCCTTCCTGCTCGGCCTGGGCCTTGACCAGGCCCGAGCCCGGCACCACCAGCGCCTGCTTGACCGTGGCGGCGACCTTGCGGCCCTTGGCCACGGCGGCGGCGGCGCGCAGGTCCTCGATGCGCGAGTTGGTGCAGGAGCCGATGAACACCCGGTCGAGCTGGATGTCGGTGATCGCCTGGTTGGCGTTCAGGCCCATGTACTTGAGGGCGCGGACGATGGAGTCGCGCTTGACCGGGTCGGCTTCGACGGCCGGGTCCGGCACGTTCTGGTCGACGGCCAGGACCATTTCCGGCGAGGTGCCCCAGCTGACCTGCGGCTTGATGTCCTCGGCGCGCAGCTCGACGATGGTGTCGAAGTGGGCGTCGGCGTCGGAGACCAGATCCTTCCAGGCCTCCACGGCCTTGGCCCAGTCCTCGCCCTGCGGGGCGAACGGCCGGCCCCTGACGTACTCGATGGTCTTCTCGTCCACCGCCACCATGCCCACGCGGGCGCCGGCCTCGATGGACATGTTGCAGATGGTCATGCGGCCTTCCATGGACAGGTCGCGAATGGCGCTGCCGGCGAACTCCAGGGCATGGCCGTTGCCGCCGGCGGTGCCGATCTTGCCGATCACCGCGAGGACGATGTCCTTGGCGGTCACGCCGAAGGGCAGCTTGCCCTCCACGCGCACCTGCATGTTCTTCATCTTCTTGGCCACCAGGCACTGGGTGGCGAGCACGTGCTCGACCTCGGAGGTGCCGATGCCGTGGGCCAGCGCGCCGAAGGCGCCGTGGGTGGAGGTGTGCGAGTCGCCGCAGACCACGGTCATGCCCGGCAGGGTCGCGCCCTGCTCCGGGCCGACCACGTGGACGATGCCCTGGCGCACGTCGTTCATCTTGAATTCGAGGATGCCGAAGTCGTCGCAGTTCTCGTCCAGGGTCATGACCTGGATGCGCGAGACTTCGTCGGCGATGGCTGCGAGGCCGCCCTTGCGCTCGGCCTGGGTGGTCGGCACGTTGTGGTCCGGGGTGGCGATGTTGGCGTCGATGCGCCACGGCTTGCGGCCGGCCAGGCGCAGGCCTTCGAAGGCCTGCGGCGAGGTCACTTCGTGGAGGATGTGGCGGTCGATGTAGATCAGCGACGAACCATCATCGCGGCGCTTCACCTCGTGCAGTTCCCAGAGTTTGTCGTAGAGCGTCTTGCCGGCCATCAGAGATTCCTCATCAGCGTATTTCTATGCCCCTTGGGCTTGTGGGGATGATGCTATGGTCTGTCGACGAATAACTCAAATTCATATTTTTTATCCGAAGGATTCCCAAATGGAATCCATCCAGCTATAAGCTTCAAGCCACAAGCTGCAAGCGAACGCCGCAGCTTTTCTTGAAGCTTGCGGCTTGCCGCTTGGAGCTCCAAAAAATGGACCTGACCAGCCTCAACACCTTCCTCGCCATCGCCGAGTCCGGCAGCTTTTCCGAGGCCGGCGAGCGCCTGCACCTGACGCAGCCGGCGGTGAGCAAGCGCATCGCCGCCCTGGAAAGCCAGCTCGGCGTGCGCCTGTTCGACCGCGTCGGCCGCGAGGTGAGCCTGACCGAGGCCGGCCGCGCCCTGCTGCCGCGGGCCTACCAGATACTCAACGTGCTGGACGACACCCGCCGCGCGCTGACCAACCTCAGCGGCGAGGTCAGTGGCCGCCTGGTGCTCGCCACCAGCCACCACATCGGCCTGCACCGCCTGCCGCCGCTGCTGCGCGCCTTCACCCGGGCACACCCGCAGGTGGCGCTGGACATCCAGTTCCTCGATTCGGAGGTGGCCTACGAGGAGATCCTCCACGGCCGCGCCGAGCTGGCGGTGATCACCCTGGCCCCGGAAACCGCCGAGCCGGTGCGCGCGGTGCCGGTGTGGGACGACCCGCTGGACTTCGTCGCCGCCCCCGAGCACCCGCTGGCCATGCAGGGCCCGGTGTTCCTGGCCGACGTGGCGCGGCACCCGGCGGTGTTCCCCGGCGGCAACACCTTCACCCACCACATCGTGCGGCGCATGTTCGAGGCCGAGGGGCTGACGCCGAACATCGGCATGAGCACCAACTACATGGAGACCATCAAGATGATGGTTTCCATCGGCCTGGCCTGGAGCGTGCTGCCGCGCACCATGCTCGACGAGACCGTGGTGCGCCTGCCCCTGCAGGACATCCAGCTCAGCCGCCAGCTGGGCTACATCCTGCACACCGAGCGCACCCTGTCCAACGCCGCGCGCGCCTTCATGGCGCTGCTCGACGCCCAGGCGGTGGCGCCCATGGCCTGCGTGGTCTGAAACGGCGGAAAAGAAAAAGGCGCCTTTCGGCGCCTTTTTCATGGCTGGGTCATCAACCCTCCAGCGCCGGGCGCTGGCCGTTGATGGTGATCCGCTTGGGCTTGGCCTCTTCCGGAACGATGCGTACCAGTTCGATGCTCAGCAGCCCGTTGGTCAGCGATGCGCCCCGCACCTCGATGTGGTCGGCGAGGCGGAACGACAGCTTGAAGGCCCGCTGGGCGATGCCCTGGTGCAGGTAGGTGACGTCACTGGAAGCTTTCTCGCGCTTGCCACCACTCACGGTCAGCACATCGCGCTCCACCTGCAGCTCCAGGTCTTCCTCCTGCAGGCCGGCGGCGGCGACGACGATACGATACTGGTCGTCACCATGCTTCTCGACGTTGTAGGGCGGGTAGGAACTGCCGTTCTCGCTGCGCAAGGCCGATTCGAAGAGGTCGTTGAAACGATCGAAGCCGATCGACTGGCGGAACAGCGGGGCAAGAGAAAGTACGTTGCTCATGGCGAATCTCCCGAATAATCAGCAAGGTTTTCTGGAGGAGCCTGTCTGCAGGACTCCGGCACGGGACCCGGTTTCGGCCTCCCGTACCCATACAGATAGTGCTGCTTCCGCGCCTTTCAAGCCCCTTTCCGAAGGAGTCGACAAATGGACAAGGTCATGCTGGTCACCGGCGCCAGCCGCGGCATCGGCGCCGCCACCGCGCTGCTGGCCACCGAGCGCGGCTACGCCGTCGCCATCAATTACCACCGGCGGCGCGATGCCGCCGACGAGCTGGTACGGCGCATACGCGCCGCCGGCGGGCGGGCCGAAGCCTTCGCCGCCGATGTCGCGTGCGAGGACGAGGTGCTGAAGCTGTTCCGGGACCTGGACCAGGCCTTCGGCCGCCTCGACGTGCTGGTGAACAACGCCGGCATGCTGGAGCGCCAGATGCGCCTGGAGGACATGGACGCGGCGCGCCTGCAGCGGGTGTTCGCGGTGAACGTCACCGGCAGCTTCCTCTGCGCCCGCGAGGCGGTGCGGCGCATGGCCAGGTCCCATGGCGGCGCGGGCGGCAGCATCGTCAATGTGTCGTCCATGGCCTCGCGCCTGGGCTCGCCCAACGAGTACATCGACTACGCCGCGGCCAAGGGCGCCATCGACAGCATGACCATCGGCCTGGCCAAGGAAGTGGCGGCCGAGGGCATTCGCGTCAACGCCGTGCGCCCGGGACTGATCGACACGGAAATCCACGCCAGCGGCGGCGAGCCGGGGCGCGTGGAACGGCTGAAGAGCGCCATTCCGCTGGGCCGCGGCGGCCAGGCGGAGGAAGTGGCGCGGGCGATCCTGTTCCTGGCCGGGGACGAGTCCAGCTACAGCACCGGGACCTTCGTCGATGTCAGTGGTGGACGATAGCGCGGGGAAACGCCATGCCTCACGGCGAACTGTAGGAGCGGATCTCATCCGCGATAGCCGGGGCTTCCGGCGCGATTCGCGGATGAGATCCCCCATACACCGTGCCCTTGTAGGAGCGCGCCCTGCGCGCGAATCGCGGGCAGGGCCCGCTCCTACAGGTTGGCGCCGAATTTCCTTTCCCGCCCATGCCGGACGGCCCCTAGCACCTACCGGAAACGCCTCGGCTACGCGGCCTCTTCCACCTCGACCTGCAGCAGCCGGTCGATCAGCTCGCAATCGCTCTCGCGGCGGATCTGCGCGAACAGTTCCACCGCCTCGGGATAGCTGCGGGTGAGCATGCCCAGCCACTGCTTCAGGCGCCCCGGCGCGTAGCGCGGCGCCAGCTTGCGCCGGGCCTGGCGCCAGAAGTCGTCGAGCAGCGCGCGCACTTCGTGCCAGGGCATCGGCTGCACGTCCCCGCCCTCGCGCCAGGCGGCTATCTGCCGGGCCAGGTCGGGGCGCGAGACCAGGCCGCGGCCGAGCATGATGTCGTCGACGCCGCTGATGGCGCGGCAGCGCAGGTAGTCGTCGAGGGTCCAGACCTCGCCGTTGGCGAACACCGGCACCTTCACCGCGTCCGCCACCTTCGCCACCCATTCCCAGTGCGCCGGCGGCTTGTAGCCGTCGGTCTTGGTCCGCGCGTGGACCACCACGTGGGCGGAACCGCCGTCGGCCAGGGCGCGGGCGCAGTCCAGCGCGCCGTCGGGGGTCTCGTAGCCCAGGCGCATCTTCGAGGTCACCGGGATGTGCGCCGGCACCGCGCGGCGCACGGCCTCGACGATGGCGAACATCAACTCCGGCTCCTTGAGCAGGACGGCGCCGCCGCGGGACTTGTTCACCGTCTTCGCCGGGCAGCCGAAGTTCAGGTCGACCACCGGCGCGCCCAGCTCGCAGGCGTAGGCGGCGTTTTCCGCCAGGCACTGCGGGTCGGAGCCGAGGAACTGCACGCGCATCGGCGTGCCGGCGCGGGTGCGGCTGCCGTGCAGCAGCTCCGGCGCCAGCTTCTCGTAGGTGGCGAGCGGGTGCAGGCGGTCGGTGACGCGGATGAACTCGGTGACGCACCAGTCGATGCCGCCGACGCGGGTCAGCACGTCGCGGAGAATTTCGTCGACCAGCCCCTCCATCGGGGCCAGGGCAATTTGCACGGCAGGGAACCTTTAGTGTCGAAGGCGGCGAATTCTAGGGGCAGTCAGCGCCCGCGCAAAGCGCCGTCAGGCCGGCGTGGCGCCGAGCAGCGCGCGGCCATAGCCTTCGATGAACTCGGCCGGCATGCGCTTGGGCCTGCCGCTGGAGAGTTCGATGCAGACGAAGGTGGTGCGGGCGCGCAACAGAGTCACGCCGTCGGCCGGGCGCACCAGCTGGAAGCGGCGGTCCATGCGCAGCTTCTGGTCGGACTCGACGATCCAGGTGCCCATCTGCAGCTCCTCGCCCTCGTAGGCGGCGGCGAGGTAGTCGATTTCGTGGCGCACCACCGCCATGGCGCGGTCGAGGCGGCGGTACTCGGCCAGGTCCAGGCCCAGGCGCTGCGAGTGGCGCCAGGCGCAGCGCTCCAGCCAGCTGACGTAGACGGCGTTGTTGGCGTGGCCGAGGCCGTCGATGTCCTCGGCGCCCACGCTGATGTCGATGACGAAGGGTTCGGGCAGGTCCCAGGCCATGCGCTTGCTCCATTCCGGGGCCGGGTCCGGGGACCCGGCCGCATGATCGAAGCCGGCAGTTTACAGGGCTCGGCGGCGTCCTGCCCCTCCCCTGTCGTCAGGAGGCCAGCGCCAGGGGCAGCAGGTGCTGCTCTTCCTGGCCCTCCAGCAGTGCCAGCACGGCGTCGCTCAGGCGCGGGTCGGCCAGCACGCGCTGGTGGCCGCCGCCTTCCAGGCGCAGCAGGCGGCTGCCTGGCCAGACCGCATGGATGTCCTGGGCGTCTTCCACCGGCACCTGCGGATCGTCCTCGGCGTGCACCACCAGGCCGGGCATGCCCAGCGTGTAGCGGCTCACGTCCAGCTGCGCCGCCGGCATGCCGGTGTAGGCCTCGACCTGGCGGATGAAGCGGTGCCTCGCCTCGGCCGGCAGTCCCATGAAGGTGGCGAAGCGGCGCAGCACGGAAATGACCCGGCTCGGCGCGGCTATGCTGACCAGCGCCTCGGTGCGCAGCCCCATCTGGGTGGCCAGCAACGCACTGGCGCCGCCCATGGAATGGCCGATCACCGCGCGCAGCGGCGGCAATTCGCTGGCGGCCTCCAGCAAGGCGCGGGCGAACAGCAGCGGATGGGCTTCGCGCCCCGGCGAACGGCCATGGGCCGGGCCATCCAGCGCCACCACGGCGTAGCCGGCGCCGACCAGCTCGCGGATCAGGTGGGCGAACTGCGTCGGCCGCCCTTCCCAACCGTGCATCAGCAGCACCGCCGGGCCTTCGCCCCAGCGCAGCGCGGAGAGGCCGAAGCGCAGGGTGATGCGCTCGGAACTGGCCAGCAGCGGCAGCTCCCAGTCGCGCGGCGGCAGCGCCCGAGGCGTCATGAAGATGTCACGCATGCGCCGCGCCGCCCATTCCGGCGCCACACGCCCCAGGGTGGCGTTGACGCCACGGATCCAGGTCAAGCTGCTCATTGCCAGGCCCTCCTTAGAGGTCTCAATCCACCGCTTTCTTGGCGGCACGCAGGACACGGTCGGACAGGTCGCTCGGGCCCAGGGCCCGCGCCAATGCCAGTCCGCCCACCATCAGGGCGATGTCGGCGAGCACGGTGTCGGCGTCCTCGGGACGCTCGGCCAGCTCGGCGACCATGAGTTCGAGGTGTTCGGCCAGGGCCTGCTGGAAGCTCTCCGGCAGCTGCGCCATGTCACTCAGGCAACTGGGGATGGGGCAGCCCGGCTCCTCGCTGTCGCGATGCCTGCGCGACAGGTAGAAGGCCGCGACCAGTTGCCGGCGCTCGCTGAACGGCATGTCCGGGTCGAAGTGCCTGAGCTTGGCCCGGCGCGTCGACAGCAGGTGGCGAAAGGCCTCCAGCATCAGTGCGTCCTTGCTCTGGAAGTGCGCGTAGAAGCCGCCGACGGTCAGCCCGGCGGCGCCCATCACCTCGGCCACGCTCGGCTCCAGCGGCCCACGGCGGACCAGGGCGTCGGCGGCCGCGCAAAGAATGCGCTCACGGGTCTGGGCCTTCTTCTCACCCATGCCTTTTTCATTGCTGCCGGTCTTCGGGCTCATGACGCGCTCCAAAATATTATGAGTGAAATATTATTCTCATAATAAAAATCGGCAAGCGACGATGGCGACCGTTGGTCGGGCGAGAAAATTTTCGAAAGGGGAAAAAACAAAAGGCCACTCGAAAATTGAGTGGCCCTATAGGCCCCGCAGAGCGGGAAAATTGGCGTCCCCTAGGGGACTCGAACCCCTGTTACCGCCGTGAAAGGGCGGTGTCCTAGGCCACTAGACGAAGGGGACGTAACCTTCGAGGAAATCCGCACTTGGCGAACCCTGGCGATTTGGTGGAGCTAGACGGGATCGAACCGTCGACCTCTTGCATGCCATGCAAGCGCTCTCCCAGCTGAGCTATAGCCCCAGATGACTCTGGCGGACGACGCGAACGCATCGTCGCTGGAATAAGTGGCGTCCCCTAGGGGACTCGAACCCCTGTTACCGCCGTGAAAGGGCGGTGTCCTAGGCCACTAGACGAAGGGGACGCAAACCTTCGATTTTCGGCTCCGCCGCGAAGCGGCGAAACCTACTGGTAATTTGGTGGAGCTAGACGGGATCGAACCGTCGACCTCTTGCATGCCATGCAAGCGCTCTCCCAGCTGAGCTATAGCCCCAAAGTACCGCTACATCTATCGTTCCGCTTCGCTCTGTGGTTCAGTTCGTCGCTGGAACGGGGCGCATCTTAGGGGCGGGAGGCAACCCTGTCAACAAGAATTTTCGACTTTTTTAAATTTTTTCTCCCAAAGAACAATCACTTAGCAAAGGAGCCCGGTTCCCCTCCCCTGCACTGCGCCTTCGGCCCCTTAAGCCGCGGCCCGGCCCCAGGGATTATGGACACGAAAAAGGCCGGGCGCCCGGAGGCGGCCGGCCTTTTGTCAGGCGGCTTCCGTTAGCCGGCGATGGCGTCGCGGATCTTCTCCCATTCCTTGGCTTCCTTCTTCGACGCCCCGCCCAGCAGCTCCAGGGCCTGGCGCAGGCGATAGCGCGACAGGTCGGCGCCGAGGATCTCCATGGCGTCGAGCACCGACACCGAGCTGGCGTGGCCGGTGATGGCCGGGAACATCAGCGGCATGACGTCGCGCAGCTTCAGGCCCAGGTGCTCTGCCACCGCCTGGATGCAGGCGGTGATCCTGTCCTTCTCCCACTGGCGCAGCGCTTCGAGCTTCCACAGCACCAGTTGCAGGACCTGGCGCACCTGGGTGGCGTCGAGCTTCTTGTGCTCGAACAGCTTGGCGTCCAGCGGCACGCCGCCGCTGAAGAAGAAGCCGGCCAGCGGGGCGATCTGGCTGAAGTTCTCCACCCGGCCCTGGACGTGGGGGGCGATCTTCATCAGGTACTCGGGGTTGAGCGCCCACTTCTGCACTTCGCGGGCGAACTCCTCGACGGATTGCTCGCGGATCCACTGGCCGTTCAGCCAGGACAGCTTCTCCATGTCGAAGATCGGCCCGCCGAGGGACACGCGGGACAGGTCGAAGTTGTCGATCATCTCCTGCAGGCTGAACTTCTCGCGCTCGTCGGGCATCGACCAGCCCATGCGGCCCAGGTAGTTCAGCAGCGCCTGGGGCAGGAAGCCCATGCGCTCGTAGAAGGTGATGGAGGTGGGGTTCTTGCGCTTGGACAGCTTGCTCTTGTCCGGGTTGCGCAGCAGCGGCATGTAGCAGAGCACCGGCTGCTCCCAGCCGAAGTACTCGTACAGCTTGATCAGCTTGGGCGCCGAGGGCAGCCACTCTTCGCCGCGCAGCACGTGGGTGATGCCCATCAGGTGGTCGTCGACCACGTTGGCCAGGAAGTAGGTGGGCAGGCCGTCGGCCTTCATCAGCACCTGCATGTCCATGCGGTCCCAGGGGATCTCGACGTCGCCGCGGAGCATGTCCGGGACCACGCAGACGCCTTCGGTCGGCACCTTCATGCGCACCACGTGGGACTCGCCGGCGGCGATGCGGCGCTGCGACTCTTCCTTCGGCAGGTGCATGCAGTGGCCGTCGTAGCGCGGGGTTTCCTTGCGCGCCTGCTGCTCGGCGCGGATGGCGTCCAGGCGCTCGGCGGAGCAGAAGCAGGGGAAGGCGTGGCCCTTCTCCACCAGCTCATCGCTGTACCGCTTGTAGATGGCGCCCCGCTCGCTCTGCCGGTACGGGCCATGGGGGCCGCCGACGTCCGGGCCTTCGTCCCACTCGATGCCCAGCCAGCGCAGGGCGTCGAAGATCTGCTGTTCCGACTCGCGGGTGGAGCGTACCTGGTCGGTGTCCTCGATGCGCAGGATGAACTTGCCGCCGTGCTGGCGGGCGAAGCACAGGTTGAACAGCGCGATGTAGGCGGTGCCGACGTGCGGGTCGCCGGTGGGGGACGGCGCGATGCGGGTGCGGACAGTGGTCATGAAAGCTCTCGTGAAAACCGGAATGAAGGATGCGGACCGCGGCCCGCATTCATGGGGGCGATGTTATCAGGCGCGCCGCCCCCGGCTCCAGCCGATGGGCCTCGTCGATGGGCAGGCGGTGGATCAGGTAGTCGAGGAAGGTCTTCACTTTCATGGCCTGGAAGCGCCGCGAGGGGTAGACCGCATAGAGCTCGCCGATGGGCAGTTGCACTTCCGGCAGCAGGCGCTCCAGGCGGCCGCTTTCCAGCGCCGCGTCGACGATCAGCTCCGGCAGCGAGGCGATGCCCGCCCCGGCCAGCACCGCCTCGCGGGCGAAGGAGATGTTGTTGCAGGACAGCACCCGCTGGCAGGGCACGCTCTCGTTCAGCAGCGGCCAGTAGCGCTGCGAGTCCTGGGCCAGCAGCACCGCGCGATGCCGTGCCAGGTCCTCGACGTGCAGCGGCCGCCCGTGCTGCTGCAGGTAGCCGGGGCTGGCGCACAGGCAGCGGCTGGTCACCAGCAGGCGGCGGGCGATCAGCGTCGAGTCCTCCGGCTGGCCGACGGTGATGGCGATGTCCACGCCCTCCTCCAGCGGATCGACGGTGCGCGAGCTGAGCTCCACTTCCGCGGTGATCTGCGGGTAGAGGCGCATGAAGTCGCCGAGCACTTCGCCCAGGTACATCTGGCCGAACTCGATGGGCGCGGTGATGCGCAGCAGGCCGGAGGGCTCCTGCTGCAGCTGCATCACCGCCTGCTCGGCCTCGGCGAAGTCGAGCATGATCTGCCGGCAACGGTCGTAGTAGGCCTGCCCCACCTCGGTCAGGCGCAGCTTGCGCGTGGTGCGGTTGAGCAGGCGCACGCCCAGGCGCTCTTCCAGCAGCGCGATGCGCCGGCTCACCGTGGACTTCTGCATGCCCAGGCTGTGGGCGGCCTGGGTGAAACTGTGGAACTCCACGACCCGGGTGAAGATCAGCGCATCATCCAGCCCCATTATTGTTCCCTATAAACAACAAAGTTTCCGAATTGTAGCGACTGCGCCCCGGCCGGGAACACTGTTACATTGGCGGAAAAATCCTGCCAAACAAACGCTCGTTTATCATGCCTGCACAATTGAAACGCCGCCTGAGCATCTTCTTCGCCCTCTTCTGCCTGGTCGCCCTGGCCTTCCTGGCGCGCTGGTACTTCATCGGCCGCTTCCAGGAAACCACCGACAATGCCTACGTCCAGGGCGAGATCACCCGCATCGCCAGCCAGTTGGGCGCGCGCATCGACCAGGTGCTGGTCAGCGACAACCAGCACGTGGAAAAGGGCCAGTTGCTGGTCAAGCTGGAGGACGCCGACTTCCGCCTGGCCCTGGACCGCGCCAGGGCCGCCCTGGCCACCCACGAGGCGGAGCTAGCCCAGGCGCGCAGCAAGCTGAAGGGCCAGGGCAGCCTGATCGCCGCCAGCGAGGCCGACCTGAACGCCACCCAGGCCACCTTCGGCCGCACCCAGATCGACCTCAACCGCGCCCAGACCCTGCGCAAGCCCGGCTACGTTTCCGAGGAGCGCGTCACCACCCTGACCGCCGACTCCCACGTTGCCCGGTCCCAGGTGGCCAAGGCCCAGGCCGACCTGCAGGCCCAGCGCATCCAGGTCGACGCCCTGAACGCCGACATCAAGCGCCTGCAGGCGCAGATCGACGCCTCCCGGGCGGAGATCGCCCAGGCCGAGATCAACCTGGCGCGCACCGAGATCCGCGCCCCGGTGGCCGGCCTGGTCGGCCAGCGCGGCGCGCGGGTGGGGCAGTACGTGCAGGTCGGCAGCCAGTTGCTGGCGCTGGTGCCCGACGACGGCATCTGGGTGCAGGCCAACTTCAAGGAGACCCAGGTCGGCCACATGCGCCCGGGGCAGAAGGCCCGGCTGGTCCTCGACAGCTTCCCCGACACCCCCATCGAAGGCTGCGTGGACAGCCTCTTCGCCGCCTCCGGCGCCCAGTTCAGCCTGCTGCCGCCGGACAACGCCACCGGCAACTTCACCAAGGTGGTGCAACGCATCCCGGTGAAGATCACCTTCGCCGCCGACAACCCGCTCAAGGGCCTGATCCGCCCGGGCATGTCGGTCGAGGCCGAGGTGCAGCTCGGTGAGCGCTGACGCCCTCGTCCGCCCGGCCGGGGAACCCACCCGGCGCGACTGGATCGCCGTGCTCTCGGCGATGCTCGGCGCCTTCATGGCGGTGCTGGACATCCAGATCACCAACTCCTCGCTGAAGGACATCCAGGGCGCGCTGGCCGCGACCCTGGAGGAAGGCTCGTGGATTTCCACCTCCTACCTGGTGGCCGAGATCATCATGATCCCGCTCACCGCCTGGCTGGTGCAGCTGCTGTCGGCGCGGCGCCTGGCGGTGCTGATCTCCATCGGCTTCCTGATCTCCTCGCTGCTGTGCTCCTTCGCCTGGAACCTGGAGAGCATGATCGTGTTCCGCGCCATGCAGGGCTTCACCGGCGGCGCGCTCATCCCCCTGGCGTTCACCCTCAGCCTGATCAAGCTGCCGGAGCACCACCGGCCCAAGGGCATGGCGCTGTTCGCCATCACCGCCACCTTCGCGCCGTCCATCGGCCCCACCCTGGGCGGCTGGCTGACCGAGAACTTCGGCTGGGAGTACATCTTCTACATCAACATCCCGCCGGGGCTGCTGATGATCGCCGGGCTGCTCTACGGCCTGGAGAAGAAGCCGCCGCACTGGGAACTGCTCAAGAGCACCGACTACGCCGGCATCCTCACCATGGCCATCGGCCTGGGCTGCCTGCAGGTGTTCCTCGAGGAAGGCCACCGCAAGGACTGGCTGGAGTCGAACCTGATCGTCGCCCTGGGCAGCATCGCCCTGGTCAGCCTGATCCTCTTCGTCATCCTGCAGACCTCGCGGCCCAACCCGCTGATCAACCTGGGCATCCTGCGCAACCGCAACTTCGGCCTGGCGAGCATCTCCAGCATCGGCCTGGGCATGGGGCTGTACGGCTCGATCTACGTGCTGCCGCTGTACCTGGCGCAGATCCAGGGCTACAACGCCATGCAGATCGGCGAGGTGATCATGTGGATGGGCGTGCCGCAGCTGTTCCTCATCCCGCTGATCCCCAAGCTGATGAAGATCATCGAGCCGCGCCTGCTGTGCGCCCTGGGCTTCGGCCTGTTCGGCCTGGCCAGCTTCAGCTCCGGGGTGCTCAACCCGGACTTCGCCGGCCCGCAGTTCAACCAGATCCAGCTGCTGCGCGCCCTCGGCCAGCCGATGGTGATGGTGACCATCTCGCTGATCGCCACCGCCTACCTGCAGCCGCAGGACGCCGGCTCCGCCTCCAGCCTGTTCAACATCCTGCGCAACCTCGGCGGCGCCATCGGCATCGCCCTGCTGGCGACGCTGCTGGATAGCCGCGCCAAGGTCTACTACGACTACCTGCGCGAAGCGGTGGTGCCGGTCAACGGCGCGGTGGAGGAACGCCTGGCGCAACTGGCGGCGCAGCTGGGCAGCCAGCAGGCGGCGCTGGGCGAAGTGAGCGTGATCGTCCACCAGCAGGCGGCGATCATGGCCTACAACGACGCCTTCCACGCCATCGGCATCGTCCTCGCCGTCAGCATGCTGGCCGCCCTGCTGACGCGGCCCCTGCCCACCGGCTTCGGCGCCCAGGCCGGCGCCGGCGCGCACTGAGCGGTGGAGGTCAGCCGACCTCCACCAGGCGTTCGCGCAGCTTGTGGATCTCGTCGCGCAGCGCGGCGGCGGCTTCGAACTCCAGGTCGCGGGCCAGTTGGTACATCTTCTCCTCGAGCTGGCGGATGCGCTTGCTGATCTCGTTCGGCGAGCGCAGTTCGCCCTCGTAGCGCCCGCTCTCCTCCGCCACCTTGGCCACGCCGCGGCGCTTGCCCTTGGCGCCCGGCACGCTGGCGCCCTCGAGGATGTCCTTGATGTCCTTCTTCACGCCCTTGGGCACGATGCCGTGCTGCTCGTTGAAGGCGATCTGCTTGTTGCGCCGCCGCTCGGTCTCGTCCATGGCTCGCTGCATCGAGCCGGTGACGTTGTCGGCATAGAGGATCGCCTTGCCGTTGAGGTTGCGCGCGGCGCGGCCGATGGTCTGGATCAGCGAGCGCTCCGAGCGCAGGAAGCCCTCCTTGTCGGCGTCGAGGATGGCCACCAGGGACACCTCGGGCATGTCCAGGCCCTCGCGCAGCAGGTTGATGCCCACCAGCACGTCGAAGGCGCCGGTGCGCAGGTCGCGGATGATCTCCATGCGCTCGACGGTGTCGATGTCCGAGTGCAGGTAGCGCACGCGCACGTCGTGGTCGCCCAGGTAGTCGGTGAGGTCCTCGGCCATGCGCTTGGTCAGGGTGGTGACCAGCACGCGCTCCTCGCTGGCCACGCGCAGGCGGATTTCCGAGAGCAGGTCGTCCACCTGGGTGGAGGCCGGGCGCACCTCGATCTGCGGGTCGACCAGGCCGGTGGGCCGCACCACCTGCTCGATCACCCGCCCGGCGTGCTGCTCTTCATAGGGGCCGGGGGTGGCGGAGACGAAGATGGTCTGCGGGCTGATCGCCTCCCACTCCTCGAAGCGCAGCGGCCGGTTGTCCAGCGCCGAGGGCAGGCGGAAGCCGTATTCCACCAGGGTTTCCTTGCGCGAACGGTCGCCCTTGTACATGGCGCCGACCTGGGGAACGCTGACGTGGGATTCGTCGATCACCAGCAGCGAGTTGGCCGGCAGGTAGTCGTAGAGGGTTGGCGGCGGCTCGCCGGGGCCACGCCCGGAGAGGTAGCGCGAGTAGTTCTCGATGCCGTTGCAGTAGCCCAGCTCGAGGATCATCTCCAGGTCGAAGCGGGTGCGCTGCTCCAGGCGCTGGGCTTCCACCAGCTTGTTGTTGTTGCGCAGGTAGTCCAGGCGCACCTTGAGCTCTTCCTTGATCTGCTCCACCGCTTCCATCAGGGTCTCCCGCGGCGTCACGTAGTGGCTCTTGGGGTAGAAGGTGAAGCGCGGCAGCTTGCGGATCACCTCGCCGGTCAGCGGGTCGAAGGCGGAGATGTTCTCCACTTCGTCGTCGAACAGCTCGACGCGGATGGCCTCAAGCTCCGATTCCGCCGGGAAGATGTCGATGACGTCGCCGCGCACGCGGAAGCTGGCGCGGGCGAAGTCCATGTCGTTGCGGCTGTACTGCAGGCTGGTCAGGCGGCGCAGCAGCTCGCGCTGGTCCATGCGGTCGCCGCGGTCCAGGTGCAGGACCATCTTCAGGTAGGACGCCGGGTCGCCCAGGCCGTAGATCGACGACACGGTGCAGACGATGATCGCGTCCTCGCGCTCCAGCAGCGCCTTGGTCGCGGAAAGGCGCATCTGCTCGATGTGGTCGTTGATCGACGAATCCTTCTCGATATAGGTATCCGAGGACGGGACGTAGGCTTCGGGCTGGTAGTAGTCGTAGTAGGAGACGAAGTATTCCACCGCGTTGTGCGGGAAGAAGGTCTTGAACTCGCCGTAGAGCTGCGCGGCCAGGGTCTTGTTCGGCGCCAGGACCATGGTCGGGCGCTGCACCTGGGCGATGACGTTGGCGATGCTGAAGGTCTTGCCGGAGCCGGTCACCCCCAGCAGGGTCTGGTGCGACAGTCCGGCCTCCAGCCCCTCCACCATTTGTCGGATCGCTTCGGGCTGGTCGCCCGCCGGCTTGAAGCGCGAATCCAGTTGGAAAATCGACATGGGAACCTCGCTGTGGGGTGTGACGCGGGCAGAATTGCGGCGTCAAACCAGGCGAAAGCATGCGCGATCAACTCGCAGCGTGCCATAGAGGCCTATATAATACCGGCCCGTCGACGCATCCCCCAGCGCCGTGCGCGGGGGTTGCATTTGCATTCTCACTCCCGCCTTAGAGCTGCTGCCAAATGAGTCTGTTCTCCGCTGTCGAAATGGCCCCCCGCGACCCCATCCTGGGCCTGAACGAAGCCTTCAACGCCGACACCCGCCCCGGCAAGATCAACCTGGGCGTCGGCGTGTACTACAACGAGGAGGGTCGCCTCCCGTTGCTGCGCGCGGTACAGGCCGCGGAGAAAGCCCGCATCGAAGCACACGCTCCGCGCGGCTACCTGCCGATCGAAGGCATCGCCGCCTATGACCAGGGCGTGCAGAAGCTGCTGTTCGGCGCCGACTCCGAGCTGCTGGCCGAAGGCCGCGTGGTTACCACCCAGGCCGTGGGCGGCACCGGCGCGCTGAAGACCGGCGCCGACTTCCTCAAGCGCCTGCTGCCCAACGCCACCGTGGCCATCAGCGACCCGAGCTGGGAAAACCACCGCGCGCTGTTCGAGGCCGCCGGCTTCCCGGTGCAGAACTACCGCTACTACGACGCCGCCAGCCACGGCGTAAACCGCGCCGGCCTGCTGGAAGACCTCAACGCCCTGCCTTCGCAGTCCATCGTGGTCCTGCACGCCTGCTGCCACAACCCGACCGGCGTCGACCTGAGCCTGGACGACTGGAAACAGGTCCTGGAAGTGCTCAAGGCCAAAGGCCACGTGCCCTTCCTCGACATCGCCTACCAGGGCTTCGGCGACGGCATCGACGAAGACGCCGCCGCCGTGCGCCTGTTCGCCCGGTCCGGCCTGAGCTTCTTCGTTTCCAGCTCCTTCTCCAAGTCGTTCTCGCTGTACGGCGAACGCGTCGGCGCGCTGTCGGTGGTCACCAACAGCCGCGAGGAGTCCGCCCGCGTCCTGTCCCAGGTCAAGCGCGTGATCCGCACCAACTACTCCAACCCGCCGACCCACGGCGCCAGCGTCGTTTCCGCCGTGCTCAACAGCCCGGAACTGCGCGCCCTGTGGGAAGAGGAACTGGGCGAAATGCGCAGCCGCATCCGCAACATGCGCGTGGCCATGGTCGAGCAACTGGCCGCCCTGGGCGCCAAGCGCGACTTCGGCTTCGTCGCCCAGCAGCGCGGCATGTTCTCCTACTCCGGCCTGACCGCCGAGCAGGTGGAGCGCCTGAAGAACGAGTTCGGCATCTACGCCGTCGGCACCGGCCGCATCTGCGTCGCTGCGCTGAACAACGGCAACCTGGAAACCGTCACCCGCGCCATCGTCCAGGTGCTCTGAAAAAAATCGGGGAAGTCATCGGCAGAATGTTGACTTCCCCTTTTTAATCAGTAAGATACGCCCCGTTGTTCCGCGATAGCTCAGTCGGTAGAGCAAATGACTGTTAATCATTGGGTCCCTGGTTCGAGTCCAGGTCGCGGAGCCAGATTCAAAAGCCCTCGGCACATGCCGGGGGCTTTTTCCTTGGGGCTTCCTGGACTCTCGCCAGGGACTGCGTCCCAGGTGATACCCCCTGCGGGGCCGCGCTGAAGCGCGTTCGGCTCACGCCGTCGAGTCCAGGTCGCGGAGCCAGATTCAAAAAAGCCCTCGGCATGCATACGCCGGGGGCTTTTTCTTTTCAGCCGACCATGAACAGGGCTGGCTTTCTCTCGTTACTCCACGCTCAGCCTGTCCCGGTTCCGGTCCAGCAGCGCCTTGCCGATGCCTTTCACCTCCAGCAACTGGTCCACGCTGGCGAAGGGACCATTGGATTCGCGATAGGCCACTATGGCCTCCGCCTTGCTCTTGCCGATGCCGCTCAGCGCCTGCTGCAGCGAGGCGGCGTCGGCCGTGTTGAGGTTCACCTTCGCCCCGTCCGCCTGGTGCATGACGACGGTTGCCGGCGTCAGCTTCTCGCTGTCGGCGGCGGCTTGGGCGGTGGCATTGGCGCAAAGGCCGGTGAGCAGGATCAGCAGTACTGCGGGGAGTCTAAGCATGGTATCGCTCCTTGAAGATGAAGGATCAGGCGGGCCCCTGCCGGGTCCGCCCGCACACCTTCACTCCGAAAAGCGACCTGAAAAAAGGCCTCGACACGGCCAAGGCACTTAAATAGATGCCCCCTACAGCCTGGAAGGAAGCGCCTTTGGGGCCAGGGGAACAAGTCGCACTGCCGCCGTTCAGGGCTCCATACGACGCTGCTGGTGGACCAGGTCGACGATGTCGCCATCCGGGCAGTAGCCGTTGACCGAATCGCGCAGCAGCATGCGCACCTGGGCGTAGTCGCCGCGCTCCACCGCCTTCAGCAGCGAGCCCAGCACCGCCTTGAACGCATCCCAGGGCAGCATTTCCTCGTTCGCCTTCATGATCATCGGGTGCTCGGTAGTGCCCACGTCGTCACCGATCAGCAGTTCCTCGTAGAGCTTCTCGCCCGGGCGCAGGCCACTGAACTCGATGGCGATGTCGCCATGGGGCGTGCTCTCCGAACGCACGCTGAGCCCCGACAGGTGGATCATGCGCTGGGCCAGCTCGAGGATCTTCACCGGCTGGCCCATGTCCAGCACGAAGACATCGCCGCCGCGCCCCATGGAGCCCGCCTGGATCACCAGTTGCGCGGCCTCGGGTATGGTCATGAAGTAGCGGGTGATCGCCGGATGGGTGACGGTCACCGGGCCGCCGCGCTTGATCTGTTCGCGGAACAGCGGAATGACCGAGCCGGACGAACCCAGGACGTTGCCGAAGCGCACCATGGTGAAACGGGTCTTGTTCACATGGTGCACGCCGGCCTTGTCGCCGAAGAGCACCGGCGCCTGCTCCTGGCTGAGCGCCTGCAGGATCATCTCGGCCAGGCGCTTGGTGCCGCCCATGACATTGGTCGGACGCACCGCCTTGTCGGTGGAGATCAGCACGAAGTTCTGCACCCCGGCCTGGATCGAGGCCTGGGCCGCCTGCAACGTGCCCAGCACGTTGTTGAGCACGCCCTCGGAAATGTTGTGCTCGACGATCGGCACGTGCTTGTAGGCGGCCGCATGGTAGACGGTGTTGATCTTCCAGCTGCCCAGCACTTCCAGCAGGCGCTCGGCGCTACGCACCGAGCCCAGGATGGGCACCAGCTGCACCGGCAGGGACTCGCGGCGGATGCGCCGCTCCAGTTCCTGGTGGATACGGTAGAGGTTGAACTCGCAGTGCTCGAACAGCACCATCACCGTCGGGCCGCAGGTCAGGATCTGCCGGCACAATTCCGAGCCGATGGAACCGCCCGCCCCGGTGACCATCACAGCCTGGCCGCGGATGCAGTGTTCCAGCAGCTCCTTGCGCGGCGCCACCGGGTCGCGCCCCAGCAGGTCGGCGATATCCACTTCCTGGATGTCGTCCACCCTCACCCGGCCGTTGGCCAGGTCGATGATGCCGGGCACGCTGCGCACGTGCAGCGGATAGGGTTCCAGCAACCCGAGGATCTCGCGGCGGCGCGCCCGCGAGGCCGAGGGAATCGCCAGGAGGATCTCCTGGGCGCCGGTCTCCTCGATCATCTGCTGGATATGCTTGGGCTTGAATACCCGCAGGCCGGCGATCACCCGGTTGGCGATCTCGTCGTCGTCGTCGATGAAGGCCACCGGGCGCATCGCCCGCCCCAGGCGCAGGGCGGCCACAAGCTGGTTCCCCGCTGTACCCGCGCCGTAGACCGCGACCTTGGTCAGGCCATCGTCCTGCTTGAAGAAGGGCATGGCCTGGACCGCGCTGTACCAGTCGCCCATGAAGTACTGGCGCATGGCCAGGCGCAGGCCGCCGACCATCAGCAGGCTCAGCCACCAGTAGTTGAGCACCAGGGAACGCGGCACCGCCTCGACGACCGAGCGGTTCCAGTAGACCACCAGCGAAAGCACCAGGGCCGAGATGGTCACCGCCTTCCAGATGGCGATCAGCGCATCGTTGCCCAGGTAGCGCATGACCGCCCGGTACATGCCGAAGCGGATGAACAGCGGTATCGCGATCAGGGGCGCGGCGATGAACAGCCAGGCATGCACGCGGAAGGGGTAGGTCAGGTCGTCCGCACCCAGGCGCACCACGAAAGAAAGCCACAGGGCCAGCCACACCAGGAACACGTCCGTGACCACCTGCAGCATTCGCTTGTAACGTCGGGGCAACCTCAGCAGGCGCTCTCGCAGCATATCCATTCGTCCTTCCCAGTCCGGGAGCGCAGTCTCCCGTTACATTGACCACCATTTCCCATGGAGTTCACTTCGGTTGGCCGTCTTCAGGCCCACCGGCACCCAGCACTGCCACGACCAGCACCAATGGAGCATAGGCAAGAATCAGTCCGGCCACGCCGTCGATCCAGCCCAACGCCACGAAAACGGCGATCGGCGACAGCCATATCAGATTGATCGCAGCCACCGACAGACTGATGGCGCGATGCTGGCCCAGACGCCGCGAAGCCCGCTGGTAGGCATGGCTGCGGTGCGCTTCATGCACCCGCTCGCCACGCAGCAAGCGACGCGCCAGGGTCCAGGTGGCGTCGACCACGAAGGCGCCCAACAGGATCAGCCAAGACCAGAACAGCTGCGGAGCCTGCCAGGCCGCCTGCAGGGACAACCCTCCCAGGACGATGCCGAGGAAGCCGCTGCCGGCGTCGCCCATGAAGATTCGCGCCGGCGGGTAGTTCCAGGCCAGGAACCCCGCGGTGGCCGCGGCGAGCAGCAGCGGTAGCCAGGCGGCCGAGCCCACCCCGGCCAGCCAGCAGCAGAGCGCCGCACCGACGCAGACGGTGATCGCCTCCAGGCTGGCGATGCCGTCGATGCCGTCCATGAAGTTGTAGAGGTTCAGCAGCCACACCAGGTAGAGCAGCGCCAGCAGCGAACCGAACAGGCCCAGGTCCCAATGGCTGCCGGCGAACGGCAGGGCCGGCACGCCACCCAGCATGTAGAGCAGGAACCCCGCCCCCAGGAAGTGGCCGAGCAGGCGCCAGCGGGCCGGGACGTGGCGATGGTCGTCGACGAAGCCCACCAGGGCGATCCAGCCGCCCGACAGCAGCAGGGCAAGCATGCCGCGCGTATCGGTCAGGCCCATCCCCCAGGACAGCAGCAGCACCAGAAGGAAGCTCAGGACTATCGCCACCCCACCGCCCCTGGGCGTCGGGACACTGTGGGAGCTGCGCTCGTTGGGCACGTCCATCACGCTGCGCGCGAGGGCGTAGTGGCGAACCCCGGCGGTACCGGCCCAGGCCAGCAGCAGGGCGAGAAACGACAGCAGGACGATCATCGCCGGGACTCCCGGTACCAGCGAGCCGTCGCCGCCAGCGCCTGGTCGACGCCCACCGGCGGGCGCCAGCCCAGCAACTCGCGGGTCTTGCCGATATCCACCTGCAACGAACCCAGCACGCGCTGCGCCTGGGCTCCCCGTCCGAACAACGCGGCCAGCCCCTGCAGCAAGGCGACCGGCACCGGCAGCAGCCGCGAACGTACGCCCAGCGCCGCGGCCAGGCGGCGGCACAGCTCGGCGCTGGAAAGGTCCTGGTCGTCGCTGACCAGGAAGACCTGGTTGGCGGCACGCTCGTGCCCCAGGCAGACCCGCAGCAGGTCGACCAGGTTGTCCCTGGCCACCAGGCTCCGCCGGTTGCGCACCCGCGCGAACGGCAAGGGCAATTGCCGCTGCACCGCACGCATCAGGCTGGCGAAGTTGGCCCCCACACCCGGGCCATAGATCAGCGGCGGGCGGATGACCACCCATTCCATTGCACAGTCTTCGGCCAGGCGCGACAGCGCCCGCTCCGCTTCCAGCTTCGACTGGCCGTAGGGGTCGGCCGGCGCCGGCGCGTCCTCGGCACGGAACGGCCGGCCGGGCGGCGTCGATTCGCCATTGACCTTGACCGAGCTGATGAAGATGAAGCGCCGCACCCCTGCCGCGGCGGCCTGGCGTGCCAGGTTGAGGGTGCCCTCGACGTTGACCGCGCGGAACTCGGCCAGGGGATCGTCCGCGGTTTCGCACATGACATGCACCCGGGCCGCGGCATGGACCACGACGTCCACGCCGGCCAGTGCACCGCTCCAGTCCTGGGTGGCGCTCAGGCCATCGATGGAGTGGACCTCCACGCCGGGGAACTCGCCGGGCAGGCGGGAACGCACCGCCACCGCCAGGCGCAACTCCGGTATCGCGGCAAAGGCTTCGAGAACGCCACGCCCGACAAAACCGGTGGCACCGGTCAGAAGTACTTTCAACACCACTCCTAGAGATTCAAGGCGCCGGGGCACCGTCCATGATTTCGGGCACTGGCATCACTGCTGGGGAGCAGCGATCGGCCTGAGCGTATTCCACCCGTGGCAGCCCGGGCATTGCCAGTGCAACTCGCGCCCGGCGAAACCGCAATTGCCGCAGCGATAGTGCGGCATCGATCGATACAGGCCGAGGATGATCGGCTGCATGTGGGTGAACAGCTCCTGGTCCGCCCTTCCGCCGCCCAGCGTACCGAGCATGTCCAGCAACCCTCGCCAGGAAGGCTGCTGCTGGACCTTGGCCAGCAACCGGCCGCGCCAGCCCTGCCCGTCCGCGTCGAGCTGGGCCAGGATCGCCAGCAGCGCCGGCGACGCATCCGGCGCCTCGGCCAGACGGCGCAGGCAGGCGAGGATCGCCGGCTCGGCGCAACACTCGCGGCGCCGCAGCATGGGCAACAGCTCGCCGAGAAAACCGGCATCGGCCGCGCAGAGCTCGGTGATGGAAGCGTCGGCAGCCTGGAAGTTGCGCTGCCACAGCTCGCAATCCAGGCGCATCAGCAAGGCGCGCACGCACTGGGGATCGACCCGCCGGGCCTCCTTGAGCAGCTCGCGGGCGCTGTCGCGGTCACCCCCACGGATGCGCTCCTGGGCCTGCTCGCAATAATAGTTGGCCAGCACCGTCTTCAACTGGGGCCGCCGCCCCACCAGGCGCGCTGCAAGCTCCACTGCACGCGCCCAGTCCTTCTCGCGTTCGGCGATGCGACGCAGTTCGTCCAGCGCCTCCAGCGAGGCGGCCTGGCCGTCGCGCCGCATCAGCTCGTCCAGCAACTGCTCGGCGCTGCCAAGCAACCCGCCGGCGATGTAGTCACGGGCGAGTTCGAGGCTGATCTGCGCGGACAGCTCGGTGTTGGCGGACGCCTTGCCCAGCAATTCCTGGTGGATCTGGATCGCCTTCTCGATATCCCCACGGCGGCGGAACAGGTTGCCGACATGAACGTGGCTTTCGAGCGTCTCCTCGTTCAGCGAAAGCCCCTGGGAAAGGCGCTCCAGCGCGTCGTCGGAATGCCGGTCGAGCAGGTTGTGCATGTTGCGCACCCGTTCGCGCAACGCCTCGTCAGCAGAAGCCGGCCGAGACCCAGGGCGCAACGAGCGGCGCCCCAGCCACCAACCGACGGCCAGGGCCAGGACGAACAGCAGCATCGCTACAACGCTGGACATCCCGGATCACTGGGTCTTCAGCGACTGGTCGCGCAGGGCCTGGTTTTCCTTGCGGAAGCGCGATACCTCGGAACGCAGCCCCGAGAGATGCAGGCGCGTGCGCGCCCGGAACGGAATGCTCAGCAGCAGGCCGATGACGCCACCCAGGACGAAGGACAGGGTGATGAAGACCACCAGCGGCCACTCAGGCGTCTGCCAGCCGAGGAAGGCCAGCTGGACCTTCTGCAGGTTCTCCAGGACGAAGACGACGATCACTGCGCATAGCAGGATGGCAGCCAGGAAGGCCAGAAAGCGTTTGAGCCGAAGCATGAAAAATCCTCGATCGTTCTCTAGCCGGCTACACGGGCTCGTTCACCCGATCGCGCAATTCCTTGCCCGGCTTGAAGTGCGGAACGAATTTACCATCCAGGCGCACCGATTCGCCGGTCTTCGGATTCCGGCCGACGCGCGGTGCACGGTAATGCAGAGAGAAACTGCCGAACCCACGGATCTCGATGCGATCGCCGGTCGCCAGAGCCTGGGACATCTGCTCAAGCATGGTCTTGATCGCCAGCTCCACGTCCTTTGCGGAAAGCTGCCCCTGATGGGTGACGATTCTCTCGATCAACTCCGACTTGGTCATGGTTTTCCCTTCTTTTTCAAGCGGCTAGATCAGCTCTAGGTTCTTTTAGCACGCAGCTCAAGCTTTGAACAGCCTAAAGGAGGGAAAACGAAAAAGGGCGACCGAAGTCGCCCTTTTTCTTGGAAGAATCAGGACTTAGCCCTGGTTCTCCATTTGCGCACGAATCAGATCACCAATGGTGGTCGGACCGGTGCTTTCTACTTCCTGCTTGCTACGCAGCTCTTTCATCGCATCCTTCTCGTCATCGACGTCCTTGGACTTGATGGAGAGGCTGATGACGCGGCTCTTGCGGTCGATGCTGATGATCTTGGCTTCGACTTCTTCGCCTTCCTTCAGCACGTTGCGGGCGTCTTCGACGCGGTCGCGGCTGATTTCGGAAGCCTTCAGAACGCCTTCGATCTCGTCGCCCAGGCTGATGACGGCGCCTTTGGCGTCAACTTCCTTGACGATGCCGCGAACGATGCTGCCCTTCTCGTGCTGGCCGGCGTAGCTGGAGAACGGATCGTCTTCCAGTTGCTTGATGCCCAGGGAGATGCGCTCGCGCTCCGGATCGACGGAGAGGATGACGGTTTCCAGCTCGTCGCCCTTCTTGAAGCGACGCACGGCTTCTTCACCGGCTTCGTTCCAGGAGATGTCGGACAGGTGAACCAGGCCGTCGATGCCGCCTTCCAGGCCGATGAAGATACCGAAGTCGGTGATCGACTTGATGGTGCCGGAGATCTTGTCGCCCTTGTTGAAGCGACCGGAGAAATCTTCCCACGGGTTGGACTTGCACTGCTTGATGCCCAGGGAGATACGACGACGCTCTTCGTCGATGTCCAGAACCTGAACTTCCACTTCGTCGCCAACCTGAACGACTTTCGACGGGTGGATGTTCTTGTTGGTCCAGTCCATTTCGGAGACGTGTACCAGGCCTTCCACGCCCTCTTCCAGCTCGGCGAAGCAGCCGTAGTCGGTGAGGTTGGTGACGCGGGCCATGACGCGGGTGCCTTCCGGGTAACGAGCCTTGATGGCAACCCACGGGTCTTCGCCCAGTTGCTTCAGGCCCAGGGATACGCGGTTGCGCTCGCGGTCGAACTTCAGAACCTTGACATCGATCTCGTCGCCGACGTTGACGATTTCCGACGGGTGCTTGATGCGCTTCCAGGCCATGTCGGTGATGTGCAGCAGGCCGTCTACGCCGCCCAGGTCCACGAATGCGCCGTAGTCGGTGAGGTTCTTGACGATACCCTTGACTTGCTGGCCTTCCTGCAGGGATTCCAGCAGGGCTTCGCGCTCGGCGCTGTTCTCGGCTTCCAGGACGCTACGACGGGAAACGACAACGTTGTTGCGCTTCTGGTCCAGCTTGATGACCTTGAACTCGAGCTCTTTGCCTTCCAGGTGAGTGGTGTCACGCACCGGACGGACATCGACCAGGGAACCCGGCAGGAACGCGCGGATGCCGCTGACGTCGACGGTGAAGCCGCCCTTGACCTTGCCGTTGATTACGCCCTTGACCACTTCATCAGCGTTGAAGGCAGCTTCCAGAACCAGCCAGGATTCGGCACGCTTGGCTTTCTCGCGGGACAGCTTGGTTTCACCGAAGCCATCTTCAACCGCGTCCAGCGCAACGTGGACTTCGTCACCCACCTTGATGGTCAGCTCGCCCTGTTCGTTGTAGAACTGCTCGACCGGGATGACGCCCTCGGACTTCAGGCCGGCATGCACGGTGACCCAGTCACCGTCGATGTCGACCACGATGCCGGTGATGATGGCACCCGGCTGCATGTCGAGGGATTTCAGACTTTCTTCAAAGAGTTCTGCGAAGCTTTCGCTCATGTTTATACCTGTAGTCAAAGGCCTGTAGGCCCGGCTCCGCGCCACCAGCGAACGCGGTCAAGTGATGAAAAAGAAGCCAGCAGGATCGAGACTGGTATCCTGCCGGCCCCTGGCCGCGCCCGGCCGAAGCCGGGCACTCCACATTCAGTTTTTACGGGTTGCTCCGCCAGATAGGGACGAAAGCCTCCCAATACAAGGTCTGGAATGGTAGCAATCACTGTCGATAGCGTCAAATAGGCTTGGTGCCTATTCTCCCCACCCATTCGGCGCAACGCCGCAGGGGCTCCGTCGCTCGCCAGGACCTGCTGGACAGGATCGACTCGAGGCGCTCAAGAGTTGCAGAGAGTTCTGCACGCAAGCCAGACTGCGTGGCCTCCGAGGAGGCAAGCGCTCCACGCAGGCCCTTCATCGACACCAGAAGAGCATCGCGCTCCCGCTCCACTGCCTGGAGCCGGACCAGATACGCTTGCTCCTGTGCCTCGAACCAGGCCGCCGCCTGCCGATGTGCAGTCTCACCCGCCTGGACGGTGGATTCCAGGCGAGATATCCAACCGACCAGTTCTGCCTCTCGGGCAACCAAACGCTTATGGTCACTGAGGTACCACTGGGCGGTCCTCCAGGACTCCTGGTCCATTTGTCCGAAATGTCGCAGCAATGGCCATACGTCGGCAAATTGGCGCTCCATGGCCTCGATCCGACGAGCGCAGACCTGTTCTGCATCCCTGGCCAGCCCGCATAGCAGGTCATGGAGTTCAACCAGGGCCGGAAAGGCATCTGCATGCTCTTGCAGAAGCGATGCGTCGAAGCACGTATGCCGCAGGGAACGGTCCAGGATGCCCACGGAGAAACACTGGAACGACGCCTCCGAGAATGGCAGGCCCAGACGATCTGCAATCCGCAGCAGGGATTCACGCGGCTGCGCCATGAACAGGTCGTAGTCGACTACGACCATGCGCCTGGTAACCGCGAATCGCAAGGCCCTATACATGTGCTCGTACCACAGCATCAGGCTCTTCGCCGTGGAAAAACCGTCGCGCGCCTGTAACGAGGCGGCCACGCTCAACGGATGGCGGACGGGGACCACCAGTGCAACATTCACCCTTCTGGCATCCAGCAGCGGCATCCAGAAATCCATAAGACGCGGCAGGCGCGGATCCTTGATGCCAAACAGGTCATGGCAAGCCAGGCGTTGATCCAGCAACAGCCCCATTCGCCGCTGCAGAACCTTGCCAGCCTCGCTACCCAGGAGGCCGGCGCCATCGACACCAACACAGGAAGACGAAGAGCCTTGCGCCGCGAATACCTGTTCGTTCAGTTCGACAATCGCGCTGTCCTCCCAAAACCCCCTGGGATTGTCCGGCCTCGGCGCGATGAGGTGCTCCCCGAAGTCCACCCCCAGGCACTCCAGCGCCGCGGACAACAGGCTGGTACCGGAACGATGCATGCCAAGTGTCATGACTACCGTTTTCAATTCATTTCCTACCTGACTGACAACGATCCCATCGAGCCGGTCCATCTCCACGTTCGACTACGACGTCTTGCGCATGGAGAAGCCGGGCAGCGCCGGGCGCCTGGGGCACGACCAGAGCGCCAAGCCAATCCCGGGTCGCGAAGTAGTTGCTCACGAACGCAGCGCATTGACTCTCATCTAGGAGTCCGGACAACCGATAGACGGTGGCGGCGCGCTCGACCAACCAGCCGGGTGGCTCAGCGCAATCCTCGATGAGCAAGTGCAGCGTCGCCTTTCCGATGAGAACCTCCAGTTCCGGTCGAGAGCATTGCTTGATATCGCAGCCTCGTTGCAGGCAAACCACAAAAATCCGTACCGGCGGACGCCGATACTGGCCCGGTCGTGACAAATTGAGCAGCGGTTCATCCACCAGCCGGCGGCGATATCCATCGGCCAGCGATTTTCGCCAAGCCGAGTTGGCGCAAAACTCCCGATGCGCCAGGCGCAACTCTCGGCAGGCCTGGCGCGGGCGACGGTTGGCATGCCCCAGTCGCGACCTGGGGTGCCTCCGATAGAACATCAGCGCCTCGCCTATCACCCTGCCCCGTACTCCCAAGCTCGCCAGGCGGATCCAGAAATCCCAGTCCTCGTACAAGGCACTCCGGACCTCGGAAAAACCGCCCACAGCCGCCCAGGCAGAACGCGAGAACACAGCCGAGACCCCAAGGTGATTGACGTGAGCCAGCAACACCGGATCGAGGTCTCGGGTCTTGACCAACCGCCGCTCCCTTCCGAACAGCTGCAGCCAGCTATGGGCCAGCCCCAGGCCTGCATCCGCCTCCAGCATGACCACACACTTCTCCAGGTAAGACGGCGCTAGAAGGTCATCGGCGTCCAGGCAACAGACATACCGCCCTCGAGCCTTAGCGATGCCCGCATTGCGTGCAGCCCCGGGACCGGCATTGGCTTGCCGGAGAACGGTCAATGAGGTGAGCCGCTCGAGCAACACGAGCAGACGACGAGTGGCGGGATCATCGGAACCATCGTCTACCAGGATGACCTCGAAGTCCTGCAATGTCTGCTCGCGCAAACTGCGCAGCGCCTGCAACAGATAATGGCCATAGTTGAAGCAGGGAATGACCACACTGACCAAAGGCAATTCAGGGGCCCAGGGTTCAGCCATAGCAGGCTCGCCAGGCAGACTTCCGCATGGGCGCGAGCCCAGCATCCAATGGAGCGCAGCTCGGCCCGGATTCCCCGCCATACGCCGTAATGCGGGCCGGCACAGGAACCAGAACCGCTCTGCTCCCGAACGAATCGCCTCTGCCATCGACATGAATGGCACTCACTCGACCGGCTGCGGTGCAGCACATGTCGGCAAGTATCCCGGCACGGCGGCAACCTCTCGCGTAAAAGTGGCCCAGACATGCCGCCCGCGCATTCGGGCCTGGGCATTGGTCACTTTCCTTTCGGCCCGCTGAGGATCCTCCAGCACTTGCCTGATCATCTCGACAAAGGCAAGCGGCCCTGCCGCAGCATCGAGGGGATAGCCGCTGTCCTCCTCCACCAGCTCCGCTATACCGCCCACCGTCGGCGCGACTATGGGAAGGCCTGCGGCAGTAGCCTCGAGCAGGACGTTCGGCAAACCGTCGTAGGCGGAGGTATAAAGGAAAACGCCATAATCACCCGCCTGGGCGATTGCCGCGAAACTGTCAAAGCGGCCAACCAGGGAAACGTTCGGCAATGCCTTCAGGCGCTGCAGCACATTTGTGTCATAGGCGGGGTCGGCTTCACCATGGACATCGAAGCCCACCTCCGGCATGGCCCGGGCGATTTCATAAAGCAGCTCGGGGCGCTTCTGAGCGGCCAACCGTCCCGCCCATAGCACCTTCCTACCTACTCCAGGCGCGCTGACGATCTCGCCGATGAAGGGGAAATACAAGGCATGCAGACGCTCCCGCGGAAGGCCGTCACGCCGCTGGATGAGCTCGAGAAAGTGCTGGTTGTCGGTGAAAACACCAGCGAGGTGCATCCATGCCTTCGGCAGGAACTCTGTGGCATAGCCACAACGCACCCCGTTGCGGTCGACATCGTCGCAGTAGACGCTGGCAAACAGGCGCTTGCCACTGCTCACCAGCGGTTTGCCGAATCGCTCGAACAATTGCCAACCCAGCAACGAATTGATCAGGTGCAGCGTACTGGCCGAACTCTGCAGCAGCAGCCGCAGCAACACCAGTTCACGATCCTCGTCGCCGGCATGTCGCGTCAGGCGTCCGAACTCGACCACCCTGGCCGCTGCCGGCAGGCGATTGATCCAAGGTGAGAGGACATCCCGGGTGATCACCACCGTCACCCGCAACCCCTGCTCCACACAAAGGTGAACATGGTGCAAAGTGCCCAGATCGGCCCCACCTCGCATCATGTGGGGAATGAGGAAAATCACTTGAGGCTGGCTGTCGACGAAATCAGCCAACAATTCCCGGTAGAGCGCCGCTGCATGAGGATCCTCGCCTGGCTGCCAGGAACGGAAGCGACCGAGCAGCTCATCGCTGGGATATAGCGCCGGCTCGATATGCGACAGTTCGCGTAACTCCTCGACTATCCAATGCGGCAGCGCTGCCGCTGCAGCGCCCTGAATCGGCGCAGCCTCCGGAAAGTAGCGATACTTGAGACGGCGG
This sequence comes from Pseudomonas delhiensis, assembly GCF_900187975.1. Lineage (GTDB taxonomy): Bacteria > Pseudomonadota > Gammaproteobacteria > Pseudomonadales > Pseudomonadaceae > Pseudomonas > Pseudomonas delhiensis. Next base: position 59,929 of record NZ_FZPC01000028.1, read on the forward strand.
CAGGACACCACGAACTGCTGCAGCTGTCGCTCATTCAGGCAGCGTCGCAGAAGCGCGAACATCCATCTGTAGGCGTGCCAGGCAAGCCATGCGAGGAGTTTCTTCAGACGTACGGACATCAAAACCTCTTACCTCCAGAATCCATCGGCGAAGAATGGCCCCGGGCGCACGACGACCTGCTGTCGCAAGCCGGCGCTCTGCCGGGAACCGGCAGGCTTGCGCCGATAGAACAACGCCGTCTGCGGCGCTGTGGTATGGCGCGCTCCCGCGGCCAAGGTCGCGAGGCTCCAGTCCCAGTCCTCGTAGCCGAAGCCGGTCCTGGCCATGTTCGCCTCCCGATAGGGGCAACGCAGGAACAGCTCCCGAGACGCGAACACCGTCGAGGCCCACAGATGGTGTTTGAAACAGGTTTCAGCCCCCCCCTTCCCGGTTAACTGATCGCTCTGCCGGGAAAACTCCCAGGACTCGCCGAAAGTCAGCAGATAATCGGTATGCACGACCACCTCGCCAGACTGCGCAGCCAGGGCGCTCGATGCCTCGGTAATCCAGTTCGCCGAACAATAGTCGTCGCCATCGAGAATGCCGATCAGTTCGCCGTCCGCCTCGCTGACTCCCAGGTTGCGCGCCAGGCCAGGATCCCCCAGGGATGCCTCTATGACTCGATCCGTCGGACGCAGTACCGGATGCTCGCGGACCATTCGCAGCGTGAACGGATCGGCATGGTCCAGTACTGCCAACAGTTGCACTTCGTGCCCGAATAGCTCGGCATGGCTACGCATGCGTTCGAAGCCGAACAGCGACCACTGTCCCAGTGTGCGCTCGCGATGGAAGGTCATAACCACGCAGGACCTGGACATGGTCTCAACCAACCTCCGACAAGTGACGAGAAAAGAAGACACCCGGCCTGGGTACGCCGGCTGTCCCTTTACGCTGGACGGGGAGCCCCTCGGGCGCTCCGCGACAAAAGGCGGCAGTACCGCTAGCCAGGGTGTGAGCGCGACCGGAAGCAATGACCTCCAGCCCCCAGTGCCAGTCAGGAAAAGCGAAGCCCGTCTGCTCGGTGAACACAGGCTGATAGGGCACGGCCTCGAATACCTCGCGACGGGCAAAGACCATGGCGCCCCATGGATAACTCTTGAAGCAGCTCGCCGAGCTGTAAGCATCCACCAATTGATCGATGCAACGGGCATAGGAGAAGGCCTGGTCGTGATGCAGGAGATACTCGGGGTGCACCACCACCCGACCTCCACAACGCCGTACGACTCTCTGCGCCTCTACCAGCCAATTGGCGCTGCAGTAGCTGTCGCCATCGAAGATACCGAGACACTCGCCCTCCGCCAGGCCTATGCCGGCATTGCGGGCCAGGGACAGGTCACCGTGCTCGACCTCCAGCAGTCGGTCCGTCGGCTGCAGAGCCGGATGCTCATTGACAATTCGCCGGGTATCGCAGTCAGGACGGTCGAGTACCACCACCAACTGGACCGACAGGCCATGGAAAGCAGTCCATCGACGCATGCGCTGACAGGCCCATAGACTCCATTGGGCCCGTATGCCTTCGCTGCCGAATACGCCCACAAGGCTGATCACCGGCGGCATGGCGTCCATCTCGTGCCCTTTTATTTCCCCCATATCGGTACGACCGTCAAAGTACATATCCCAGACTCCCGGCAACGTCACTCACCACGGCGGCGACCAGCTCACGCTCATGCTCGTCCATCTCGTTACCAAGGCAGGACAGTGGGGCCTGATCCGGCAGAGAAGCGCTCCCCAGCAAGCGATCGAGCATGCCGGAAGGCTCGCTGACCAGATCCTCGTATCGCATCCAGCGCAGATGCTGCTCCATTTCCAGCAATTGGCAGGCGAGGTAGCGCCACCAGAGCGCCCGGCGCACAGGCAGGCAATCGCATGCCACGACTTCCCGCAGCATCTTGCGCTGCCAGCCGCTCAGGCCGGGATCGTCCGGATGGCCGACTGGCTGTGCCTGCACCGCCGCCGTACGCAGGTGTTCGAAGGTCCGCTTCCAGGAAGACAGACTGTCGTAGGGGTGGCGAACAAGCGCGATGCAGGTGGCGTCGGGCATAACCCGATGCAACTCCGGGAGACGCGACAGGTACGCCAAGGTGTTCTTGGTCCCCAGGGTGAAAGACCTGCTCTGGAGTTGCGCCCGATAAGGCAGTCGGTGGTCGAACTCGCGGGCGGTATCGTCCACCAGACGCCCCTCCACGTGCTTGTTCGGCACAGGCAACCCCGCCAGCAGGTCACGACGCAGTTCGCCATACAGCCGCGGAATTCCCCACGGAGTGGCACCGCTCGCCAGTGCCGGAAACACCTCGGCGGGCTCATTGATGATCACGGTGTCCCGACGTTCCGACAGCAGCCGACACAGATGGCTGGTACCGCTACGTGGCAGGCCGGTAATCAGCAGATCACGCCCAGCATCCTCCAGGCACGGGCTGACACCAGAACCAGCGAACCAGGCGGGTGAATAGGCCTGCACATCCACGGATTGCCGGAGCACCTCGGCCAGTTCGGGGAAACGTTGCTGGAGCCCCTGCATGTCGCCCAGCAACTCAGGTTCACGCGCCAGCACCGGAAGGTCGTGATAGTGGCAGAAGAAAGGCCCCCTCCCCGACTTGCCCAATGGTTTCAGGTGCAATGGAAAGTTGTAGCGCTCATCCAGTGAACGTATCCGCTTCTGCAATTGCACCAGGGCAAGCGGCAGTGCCAACTGGTCCAGCCAGGGCCATTTGTGCTCAAGCCCCGGCTCTTCGACGAGGCACTTGGCCACCCTTAACCAGGATGCGGCGAATTGCCCGGCATCGCGCACCCAGATGAAGCCGGCGTTGAAATACCCGGGCATGACCTCCTGATCATGGCTGGCCAGTACTCGCATCTGCGGAAGATCGAGCCCCAGCACCCCGTACAGACGCCCCCAGTAGTTGGCGTCGGTGGGTACCAGAGCCATATCCGCAGGCTTCAGCGCCGCTTCGGCCTGACGAAGCGCATCGAAATCCGGCGCGTGCAGACAGTACATGTCCGTATCGAGAAACAAGGTGTGCTCATACCCCTCCCCCAGGGCCAGAGCGGCGAACTTATTGCCGATGGGGTACGCCGTACCGAAGGGGTTCTCGATCTCCCGAATAGGAATGGCGAGGCGGTCGTACAGGTTGTGCGAAGCTTCGCTGAGCGCGCCCCAGGACGACGCGGGAGTGGCCAGGGCGGCCAGGATGGGGACCTTTTCTCCAAGCCTTGCTCTGAGAGAGGTCGCCAGCAACGCTGCCTTGTACTCGAGCGCACCGCCATGGGTAACGAATACCACGCAGAAGCCGGGAGCGACTCGATCAGGAAGTGAATGGGTCATGGTGCGTGCAGCAACTCGAAGGAGCCATGCAGGTTGACCACGGCATCGAAACGCTTGATGGGATTGTTGATTCGGAAAGTCGCTGCGTTCACCTGCTTGTCCAGCAGTTCGCAGAGTTCATCCGTCAACGCGTCATCCAGGCGTACCGTCAGGGCATAGTCGCCTGCCTGCAGATCGCCAGCGAAGCTGATGCGTACATGCAGAAGTCCATCGTCCCCCGTCGGCAACTCGATGCCCTGATGCGAATTGTTGAATGCGTAAAGGTTGTATCCCCGCAGATCACGAAGAACCAAGGTGATCCTCGGCCTCGATACAGGCTGGAATAGCCTGGCCACCACCTCGACCACTATCCGTTCACCGCTATCGAAAGATTCACGCCACTCTCCGGCGGTTCCCAGACGCAATTGCTGAATCCGCCCCTTGGCGTTGCCAAACGCCAAACCTCCATTACCAAGCGCAAGGTCGGTACCGCGTTCACCCACACGGTCTACAGCAGCACCCGCCTGGCTATCGCGCTGGTAGAGTTCGCAAGCCGTCTCGCAATCGCCGTCGAATGCAACCTGACCATCCCTAAGGTAGATAGCCCGGCTGCAATAGCCTTTGATCAACTGCGCATCATGGGAGACCAGCAAGATGGTCACGCCCCTGGCCAACAACTCGTCCAGCCTGCTCAAGCATTTGAACTGGAAGGCGGCGTCGCCAACCGCAAGGGCCTCGTCGACGATCAGCAGGTCGGCGTCGACATGGGCATTCAGGGCGAAAGCCAGGCGGACGTACATCCCGCTCGAGTAGGTTTTGACGGGTTGGTCGATAAAGGGGCCTATGTCGGCGAACGCGATGATCTCTTCCAGTTTTCCGGCGATTTCCTCACGGCTCATGCCGAGCAGCATGGCGTTGAAGATCACGTTGTCCCGCCCGCTATGCTCGGGGTCGAACCCCATCCCCAGTTCCAGCAGCGCGGCTACCCGACCATGGACCTGCGCCTTGCCCCGGGACGCGCGCAAGGTCCCCGCGATGATCTGCAGCAGGGTCGACTTTCCTGAGCCATTCCGGCCGATGATGCCCACCACTTCACCTGCCGACACCTGGAGCGAAACGTCACGCAAGGCCCAGAACTCGCGGTGAAAGCTGAAACGCTTGCCGAACAGCGCCTGTAGGAAACGCTTGCCGGGGCTGTCGAACAGATGGAAACACTTCCCAAGTCCGTCAACCTGGATCATGGGGTATCGCTCAACACTCATCTCGTTACCATTGGCCGGCGACTACATGCTCGCCAACACTTTCCTGTTGATTTCACGAACGTCGTAACGCGCTTCGGCAATCCGCCGGCTCTCCCTTCCCATCCGCAGAATGAGTCCGGGGTCATGGATGAAACGAGCCATCACCTGCTTCAGGGCCGCAGGGCTGCGGATCGGCACCAGAAAGCCGTTGACGCCGTCGACGATGCTTTCCCGGCAGCCCACCCAGTCCGTGGTGATCACGGGCCGCCCCAGTGCCATTGCCTCCTGGATGCACCGCGGAATGCCCTCGCGGTAATAGGAGGGCAGCACCAGGACGCTGGACTCGTTCAGCCAACCCCGCACATCCCTCACCCAGCCGACCCAACGCACGGAGCCTTCCTCGTTCCAGCGGAGGATTTCCTCCCGCCGGATGGAGTCCGGATTCACGTCCGTGTCGCCAAGGACGATGCATTCGATCTCGGGGTACTCCGCCTTCAGAGCGCGGGCAGCCTCGACGAAGTCCTGAATACCTTTCTGCTGCAGAAGGCGGCCGACGAAGATGAAGACGACCGGGCTCACCGGCGGACGCGATGGAAGGAAATGCGTCAGGTCGAGGCCGATGCCCGGCAGCAGCACGACCTTTTCCGCCGCTACCAGGCCGCCATGCACGAAAAGCGCGTAGTCGTCGGCATTCAGCAGAAAAACGCATCGGGACGACTTCAGGGTAATGCGGTAAAGCTGGCGCACGAGACTGCGCAACAATCCTCTGGCCGGGCTCGATGCGTCGACTTCCGAGAAGACGTAGCCAGCCCCCTCGATCATCGAATAGACGATACGAACCCCGGCCAACCTGGCGGCCAGGCCACCGAGGATCACCGGCATGGGGAAGTAGCTGAACACGGCATCCACCCGGCAGGAACGTAGCTGCCATGCGGTTTTCACGACTGCCCACAGCGCCGTGAGCGGATTCATGCCGCTGCGCCCGATGCAACCCCGCACCGGCGTCGCCCCCAGCTGGCGAAGCTGCCTTCTGGTGTGCTCGTCGTGATCGGGTGCAAAGGCATATACCTCCACGCCCCTGGCCACCATGTCGCGAATCAGCTCGCCGCGAAAATTGACGATCGAGAAGGCCTGGTTCGAAACCAGCGCCAACCGTCGGAAGCCGAGGTCGCCCGCGTCGGGCCGGCCTGAAAGCGTCATGCGTCCATGCCCGACGTCTGCCAGCGCCAGACATCGGCCACTATCTGCCCGATGTCCTTGCGGGACTTCCAGCCCAGTTCCCGCTCCACCTTGGCGACATCCGCCCAGCTTTCCGCAATGTCCCCCGGGCGACGGTCGCGAACCTCATAAGGTATCGGCTTGCCGCATGCCGACTCGAATGCCTTGAGGACCTCCAGAACCGAGTATCCCCGGCCCACGCCCATGTTCCAGACATGTGCGCCGGCGTGCCGGAAAAGAAAGTCCAGGGCCTGCACGTGCCCCTGGGCCAGGTCGCAGACATGCACGTAGTCGCGTACCCCCGTACCGTCGGCCGTGGGGTAGTCGTTTCCATATACCCCCACGGTCGGCTGCTGGCCTACGGCGACACGGCCAACGATGGGCAGCAGGTTGTTCGGCTGGCCTTTGGGGTCTTCGCCAATCAGGCCGCTGGCGTGGGCACCCGCGGGGTTGAAATAGCGCAGTATCGCTACCGCCCAGCCTGGGTCGGTCGCAGCGAAGTCCCTGATCACTTCCTCGGCGAAGAACTTGCTTCGGCCATAGGGATTGACCGCCCGCCCTGCCGCATGCGTTTCAGCAACGGGGACGCTTTCGGGATCGCCATAGACGGTGGCGGACGAACTGAAGACAAGGCGACGGGTTCCCGCCTCCTCCATCACCTCCAGCAACGTCAGGATGCCGCCGACGTTGGTGGAGTAGTAGTCCAGTGGCAGCCTTACGCTTTCCTCCACGGACTTCAGCCCCGCCAGGTGGATGACGGCATCGATGGAGTGCTCGGCGAAAAGCTCCCGAAGCAATGAGATATCTCGAACGTCCCCCTTCACGAAACGCAGGGACCTGCCGGTCAGGGCCTCTATGGTGTCGAGGGTGGCCTGGGAACTGTTGGCCAGGCTATCCAGCACAACGACATCGGCCCCCCATTCCAGCAAACGCACGACCACGTGGGAGCCAATGAAACCCGCTCCGCCTGTCACCAACACATTCATCGCTACACCAGTGAAAACATCGCGCATCGAAAAAAGTGGAAAGGCGATTCGCATCGCCTCCCCACGACCTCATGGCATAAGCCGGAGATCAGTTGCGGTTGTTGCCACCGCGATGGTTGACAGTGGTGGACGGACCGGAATCGCCGTTGAAGTTGCCCTGGGTGGTGGAAGTCATGTTCACCAGGGTGCCGTTCGGCGTACGGATCAGACCGAGCGCCTCGCAGGTGGGGAACTCGCCTTCGATCACCAGGCGGGCACGGCCACCTACGCCATTCCAGTCGTTACCATTGACACCGAAGGCGGAAGCGACCTGCTCCACGCTGTAAACGCCGGTTTCATGGGCCTGGAGGACTTCCTTGCCGCTCTGGTCGACGATGTAGGCACTGCCGACTTCCGGGTAGCGCTTGCCGTTCTGGTCGAACAGCACACCGCGGACCTTGCCGGAACGACCGCTGTCGCTGGTGTTGGTCAGGCGGATGAAGAACGCATCGGCGTTGTTGGCGGCCGGCAGGTTGAACAGGCTGGCGACGCAGCTGCTCTTCCAGAAGTGGTCGATTTCGCCACCGTTGATCACCCGGTCGACGTAGCGGACGTTACCGAAGTCGATGCTCAGCGGACCTACGGCGAAGCTCTGCTGGGCAACCATCGGGTCGACGCCATTGGACTTCACGCAGATGTTGTAGGTCTGGTTGACGTCGCCATTCACCAGGCTCAGCGGCAGCCTGGCTACGCCATTGGCCCCCGTGTTCGCCAGGATATCGGCAGCGCTCCAGGAGTGAGCGGCAGCGGCGCTGCCATCGGCAAACGCCTGGCAGGTGCCGGAAGTCAGCCCCACCGAGTCGATGCCGCTGAAGTTGCCGCTGACGTAGCTGGACAGCTTGTCACTGCCGTTGAAGCCGAACACGTTGCGGCCGTCTTCGTTCAGCACGTCCTGGTTGACGCCAAGGCGCACACTGCCGAGGCGAGCGTAATTGACGCCGTAATTGGTGGGATCGGTCAGTTCCGGCTGGGCGGAGACGCTGGTGTCGAAGCTCTTGTCCTGGTTGGCCAGGTCCAGCGAGTGGAGAACCTGGTACTGCCCCCAGGTGTTGACATTAAGGACATCCCAATAGACCGCCGGCAGGGAGGTGAATACCATCAGCGGCGGAGCGGAGTCGTTGTTCTTCGCGTCGCCGCCATTCGGGCCGGTGGTGGTGTCCAGCTGGGCGGAAACGGTGACATTGAAACGACGCTCGTTCAGCGGATCGTCCAGCATGTCGACGTTGGACTGGCTCAGGAAGGTCACGTCCCCCTGCAGGGCGGCGCGCAGGCGATCGACCCGCGCAGGCTGCTCGTTGGAGGTGTTGTTGGTGCGGAAGTTGAAGTGAATGATGGAACTCTCGGCCACCGCTTTCGCGATTTCCGCGGCGCCGGCGCTGTCCAGCGTGAGGCTGAGGGTGTTGACCCCGGTGCCGCTGGTGATGGCGAAGCCTTCGCCGGCTGGCAGCGTACCGATCTGGATCTGGTTGGGGGTGATCGTGTTGGCGAACTGCGCCACGGTACGATCCAGGGTCAGCTTGACGGTATGGCCGACGTCGACCTTGTCCGCCTTGGCCAGGTCGATGGCGTATTTGAGATCGGGCAAGTCGAATTGAGTGGTTTCGGAAAGGTTGCCGAAGACTTCCTGCGCGATGGTGATGTTTGCGGCGCGGCTGACGTAGTTCGCACCGGTCTCGATACTCACGCCCTCCTTGTAATTGGCTTGGCCCGGAGCATATTGATTATCGGCCCCCGGAGAGTTCTCGAGAATGGTCCCGTTGGAACTCTGACCAACGACGATGCTGACGACGCCGGCATTGGCCGCACCGGCGAACATGGCAGAGACGATAGCCGCGCTCAGCAGTGTTCTTTTCAACATTATTTCAAGCTCCTAACTTTTCTGGAATTTCCATTCAGTCGATCGACTGGGTCGCCGACGACAAATTACATACGGACCTTATTTCGTACCTGAAGCGGAAATGACACCTTGAACTCCGCGTCGGGCAAGGCTCGCCGAATACCGCCCAGCCAATTCCGACCGGGCAGAACAAGGAAAACGCAATACGGCCATATGATTTATTTCGCGCCCTTCCACAACTTACAGCCATGCCTGACCGAATGTGGGAACAGCGCAAGCCAACACCAAGACAGCACTAGCTTCAGGAAGCTTTATATATTCGGGTTTTCCTCAAAACAACGGACAAAGCCTTGCAAACACCCAAATACCAAAAATATGGAAAATACCTACATAGCAAGGAATCAAAGTCCTAAGAAAAGCCGAAGAAAAGTATCGGAAAGTTCAACGACTCTCAGAGCCAAATGAAGTATTTCTGAACGAAAAGCACCTCCAGCCCGCCACGGGCCACTCACTCGCCCATGTAGCGGAACTTCGTGTGATAGAAGGAAAGGATGCAGCAGCCCACTCAGGCATCGACGTCTCCGCGGCGGAGCCCGCCGAAAGTGGATTCAGACCGAAAGGTGGGCAAGACGGGCGACTTCACGGACGGCATCCCCTGCGCGCATGAAGCCGCCATACGGACAGTGCCCCGCTGCACTCGGGGCGACCATTCACAAGCTACGACATTCCGCCAGCGGCCTGTCGCAGCCGATCGCAGGCTCGATCATCCGCCGCAGCTTCTCGGTGATCTCCCTGGCGTCTTCCGCCCCGTCGATGACATAGGGCTGGATCAGCATCACCACCTCGTCCTTGGACGTGGTCCGGGACTGCTTGCCGAACAGGTAGCCCAGGACCGGCAGGTCCTTGAGCCACGGTACGCCGCCGTTGTCGTCCACACGGTTTTCATTGATCAGGCCACCCATGAAGATGGAACCGCCGCTCTGCAGGGTCAGCGAGGTTTCCAGCGACGTCCGCTTGATCGGCGGAGAGGAAATGTCATCGCCTCCACCCCCGCCCCCGCTGGAACCCGTGGCGCCACCGTCGCTGACTTCCTGGCTGACCGTCAGGTCCACCCGGTTGTTCGAGTAGACGACCGGGGAAACGTTGAGGATGACGCCAGTGGAACGATAGGAGATCGATTGCAGCAGGTTGGAGTTTCCGCCGGTATTGCTGCCATCGGTCTGCCGGCCGGTCACGATGGGAATGTCGGTACCGACGTTGATGTTGGCCTGCTCGCCGCTTTTCACGAGGATGCGTGGCGTAGCCAGGATCCGCGTACGGGAGTCGTTGGCCTGCGCCGTCAGCTCCGCTTTCGCGCCGCCGGCGGTATTGATCAGGTATTTGAAGCCCCCGCCTCCCCCTGATATATCGCGGCCGAACCCGGCAATGGTATTTTCCGTCCCTCCAAGGAAGGACCACTCAATGCCCGAATTCAGGCTGGTGCCCAGGGTCACGCTGGCGATCGTCACCTCGATCAGCACCTGGCGCGCGGGCTTGTCCAGTTGCCGCAGCAGCGGCTGCATCTGCTGCCAGACCCTGGCCGGGCCACGGAACAGGATGGCGTTGCGGTTCTGGTCTTCGACGATGGTGCCGCCGCCCGATATGCCAGCCGCCAGGCTATCCATCAGGCTATTGGTGCCACCCGACAACAGGGCCTGGGCGCCAGCGAGGCGGACGAGCGGCGCGACGCCGGGCTGGCCACCGCCCATGTCGCCAGCACCGCGACCGGGCACCGGGCTTGTCGGTGCGGCATTGCTGCCAGAGGCGGCCGCAGCGCGGCTCGAGGCACTGCTGCCCAGGCCCGGCGTCAGCCCGTAGGCACCGCCACCTCCCAGGCCGGAGACCAATGCCCGCAGCGAGCGGGCCACTTCGGTGGCGCGGGTGTTACGCACTTCGTAGAAGAACAGCCCTTCGCTTTCCGCCCCCGCCCCCGCGGAATCCACCGCGCTGGCCAGCGGCACCCGGTCCACCTGTCCGGCCCAGTCGCGGGCCAGGTCCAGCAAGGGACGCTGGTTGGAGAACAGGATCAGGCCATTGGAGCTTTCCAGCGGTACCAGCACGACGCTTCCGGAAGCCTCGCCGATGCCGACGCTGTAGCCCTGGGCCTGGAGCAGGGTCTTCAGTTGCTTGGCCATCTCCGCCGAGGTGATGAATGCCGGGTCGATGCGCAGGCTGTGCTGCCCCCGCATGAAGGGCTGGTCGAGCAGCCGTACGGCCTGCGCCGCCTGCTTGACCAGGGAGGCCATGCCCTTGAGCATCAGGCCGCCGCGCGGGTTGTCCGCGGTGGCCGACAACCCGGACTTGTCGTATGCATTGTTCAGCCAGGGAATCACGTCCTTGGGATCGACGTTGTGCAGGGGGATGAACTGGAACACGGGCCGGTAGGCGTTGGGCACGTCCGGAAGCGCTTCGCCGCTGACGAGGATCGGCGGCTCCTCGGGGCTCAGGCCGATCTGCTTGATCTGGAAGCGCAGGATGTCGCCCTGCTTGACGATCTCGATGCCGTAATTGGCCATGACCTGCGAGGCGATGTCGTAGACCGTCTGCCGGGTCTGCGTCTGCTCCAGGCGCAGGGTGACCCTGTCGTTGCGCTTCTTCAGGCTGTCGTCGATCTCGAACGACAGCCCCAGCAGGTTGCCGAAGACTTCGTTGATGAAGCTCGGCAGCGCAGTGTCCTCGACGCTCACCTGCAGGTCGGCATTCTTGTCATCCAGCACCAGGCGATCGGCCTTGTCCACCAACCCGCCAACGGGCCCGGCCGGCGGCGCCGGTGTCGGGCCCACCTGCGGCCCCGTGGATTGCCGCGGGCGCTGCGAAGGCCTTTCGGCCGCATCCTGCGGCTGGCTCTCCTCCCGCGCCTGGCTTTGCTCCAGCAAGGGCGCGGGCAACTGGAGCGGTGCCATGCTGCAGCCACCCAGCAACCCCAGGCAGATCGCGAGCAGCAGGGGGCGCCGGGGAAAACCCGCAAGGGCGTCATTCGAGGGGGGCATAGAGTTTCCTTTCAAAGTCCTGGGTGGCGCCATCCTCGGACAGCGAGAAACGAATGCCCTGCCCTTCGATCCGCTCGAGGCGCTCACCTCCCGGCAGTTGCTCGCCGGGCGCATAGCGCAACAGAGGTGCGGCGGCGTCCTTGGCGATCAGGGCGAAGCGCTGCTCGCCCTCGGCGACCACCCCACGGAACAGCCACTGGACCTTGACCCGGGCCACGCCCTTCTCGTCCACGCTGATGCGCGCCGAGCGCGGTTGTTCGGCCGCCTTCCCGGCGTTGCCCCACCAGGGCATGCCGGCGATCTGCGCGGGAATACCGGCGTTGCGGGAGACCGCTCGGACCTCCGGTAGCCGCCACTGCGCAGCCTCGACCGGGGCCTCCGGTACCTCTGCCGGTGGCTGCCAGAGCAGCGCCAGCAGAATGCCGCTGGCAAGCGCTGCCCCGGCCAATCGGAAGTGGGAGGAAGTCATAGGAAACCGATGAATCGATACCGCGAAGGAAAGGGTGCATTCGAAGCATGTTGAGCGCGGAATTCTGTCACTACGGAAATGCTGCCTTTGCCGTTTTCCATGAAGGAAGTTTCCCAACCAGGGAATGCCAACGATTGGCAGTGCCGGCATGGCCTGAGCATTCGCCCTAATCCGATCAAGGGGGCGTTCCATCCGGACGAAAATGGAAAGTGAGCTGCAGATTCACCGACGGCGAACCTCGGTCGTTCAACTCGAGGGCGTCGATACTCACCCAGTGCTCCGCGCTTTCCAGCGCATGCAGCAAGCGGCCGAAACTCTTCGGCTCGAAGCGCCCGCGCAACTGCGCCTGAACCCGCGCGCCGACTCCCTCCTTGTCGAAATCCAGGGGCGGCAATACCGAGATGCGCGCATCCTGCAGGCCGCTCTGCCTGGCCTGGGCATCCAGCCAGGCCTGTACGTCGGCCCGGGCCAACGAGGGGTTCCGCGCCTGCCACAGGCGCTTTCGCAAGGCGCTGCGCACGTCTTCGGCCTGGACGGCGCGGTCCGGCCAATCCCCCTGGCTGGCCAGCGCACGCATCTGCGCCAGGCGCCTGGCCGATTCCTCGAACGCCTGGCGGCGGGCATCGCGCCAGTCGCTGCCCAGCAACAGCAGGTGGGCGGCCAGCAGCGCCAGGACCAGCCAGCCCGCCAGGCGCAGGCGGGGTTGCTCCCGCCACTGCTCGCGCAGCCGGGTCCAGTGGGGCAATGCGTCTTTCAAGCGAACGTCCATCTATTCCCCCTGGCGAATGCTCATGGCCAACTGCAAGCCGTCGGCCCTGGGCGAGGGTTCCACCCTGACGTCCTGGAACCTGCCGCCCTCCTGGAGACGCTGGACGAAGAACCGCGGGTCGGCCCGGCGGGTATCGATGAGCAGCTCCAGGGTGTTTTCCCGATAACGCCAGCTCAGCAAGCGGCTATCCTCCGGCAGCAACCCCGCCACCGTGCGCAGCAGCTCGACCTGCGACGGCGCATCCTGCAAGCGCAGCAGGGCCTGGATTTCGCTTTCGGCCTGCATGGCGCGGGTGCGCGCCGCCAGCACCGGCTCGACCTGCTGGGCCAGTGCGGCCTGCTGCCCCGCCAGGCCACGCTCGGCCCACCACCACTGCGCCCCCTGCGTCAGGTTGAAAGCGCTGCCCGCCAGGAGGGTGGCCGCCATGCCGTAGGGCAGCCAGCGCTCCCAGTCCCGCCCCGCCAGGCTGGCGCCGGAAGCCCAGGGACGCTCCAGGCTGGGTACCACTTCTGCCTCCAGTCGCTCGGGCACATGCACGCCGGGAACCCCTCGCAGCGCCTGCCAGGCGCCAATGGACAGCGGCAGGCCATCCTGGAAGACGCTCGCCCGCAGCACGCCGGCCCGCCAGACCTGCAGGTCCATGCCCCGCTGGACGCGCACCAGGCGAACGACGGATTCCGGAGTCGGTGCCGGCGGCACCTGCAGCAGCGTTTCCGGCAAACAGAGGCAGCCGGACATGGCCTCCTGCGAAGCAGCAAGCCCCTGGCGCTGCTGTTCGTCCCAGAGCCACAGCTGTACCCAGCCGTCGCGCCAGACCGCGTAGTGCCCCGGCAAGCGAAACGGCGACAGGCCGGCGAGCTTCAGGGCCAGGGCCTGGGCCCTGCCGCTGGACGGCACATGGGACAGGTCCAGGCAGCGGTACAGGCATTGCGAACGCTCGATGACCCATTGCGGGCGGAGCATCCGCCCCAGGCCACGGGGCTGGCGCCGCCATTCCAGGCATGGCGAGCCCTCCTCGTCACGGCCTTGCCACAAGCGGGGCGGCAAGCACTCCAGGCGCCTCATGATGGATTGACGCGGTGTCGGTATCGGGGACATTGCGCGGCAGGGACCTCCGTTGCAGGAATTGCCAGGGCGACCCTTGCAGGTCGTCGCTCTCGAGTCGCAGTTGGTATTCGTAGCGCGCCGCGGCATCCACGGGGCGCAGGCGGATGAAGAGGGTGGCGCTGGCCAGGCGCGACCAGTTCTCCGCAGGCAATTGCTGCAGGTAGATGCCCAGCACCCCCGCGAGGTCGCCCATGCCCTGCAGCGGCCGTTCGCGGCGCGCGGCGAGCAACAGCGCCAGGTTGTCTTCCGGCAGCCTCCAGGCCAGGCGCAGGAGCTGCCCGCTGGCGGTATTCACGTTCAGGGCCGGTTCACCGACGGTCACCAGGTCATCCCAGCCCGCGGCCCGCAGCCTGGTCTCCCAGGGTTGCCAGCTATCGAGGACGAACACTTCCTGCGGGGCGTGCAGATTGCGCACCACGGCGCGCCCCGGCTGGCTGCGCAGGTAGCCGGCAAGTTCCGCCAGCATGGGCGCTATCCTTTCCGGCGCAACTCCCAGCCCTTCCAGTACCGAGGCCAGCGTCACCGGCGGCGCCTGCTCCAGGCCGAGGCGCGAGGCGCGATCGATGAGCGCGAAGCACCAGCCATTGGCCAGGCAGTATTCGCGGCCATCCAGGGCCAGCTCGGCCCCCACCGGGAGGGTCGACAGGTCCATGTCGGCGAGGCTCGGCGCCGGGCTGTCGGGCGTGGTCAGGCCGGCCAGGGTCAGGCGCTGGGTCGATGCCAGCCAGGTCAGCCGGCTGAGCAGGGAGCGCTCCGCCATGTCGCGCAGCAACCCCTGGCGTTCCTGCTCGATGCCATCCAGCGAGCGTTCGATCCAGGTCACGGCCGAGGCCACCACCAGGGTCATGACGGCGAGAAACCAGATGACGCCGACCAGCACGAAGCCGCGCTGGTTTCCGGCGTCACGCCGGCCCCCGCGCTCAGTACGCATCCACGCTCACCTGGCGAAGCGGCGTCGCTACCCTGGCCAGGCGGAACAGGCGCTCGGCCGGCGCGCTCAAGGCCACCGCCGCGGGAAGGCTGTCGGCCAGTGCCGGCAGGGGCGGCCAGTTGTCGTGCCACCCCCCCGACTCGTCGCGATAGAGGAAGTGCGCGCCCCCCTGCAGCTCCAGCAGTGGCCAGCGGCTGGCCTGCAGCCGGCGCACGTAGATCAGCCCGGTCCGCTCCCGGCCCGGCTCGCCCTGTCTTTCCAGGCGGAAGGCGAAGGGCGCCGGGACACCCTCGATACGCTCGGCGCTGGCCAGGGTGACGCCTTCGAAACTGAGCGCATCACCCCTGAAACGGGCCGCCGCCTCTTCCTTGGCCGGCGCCGCCAGCTGCGACACCGAGTCGCCGAACCAGCCGAACGCCAGGACGCGCAACTGGCGCGACTCGCCCTGGCGCAGGAAGCTGTCGTTGGCCCGCGAGACATAATCCATCCCTTGCATCAGCAGGGTGGTGACCATCGCCGCCAGCAACAGGACCACGATGAGCTCCAGCAGCGTGAAGCCCCGCTGTCGCCGCCCCGCAAAGCGCTGGCTCATGGCTCCCCCCCCTGGGCACCGTCGGCCGGGCGGGCCAACCGGTGCCCCGCCAGCTCCAGGCTGACGGGCAGCGGTGGCAGGTCTTCGCCGAGCACGCGCGCCTGGACCCGGTACAAGGCACTGTCGAAAGGACCGGGATGGCCGTTGTAGCGGCTGACGACAGGCCGCGGGGCGGCAAGCAGATGGCTTTCCCAGTCCAGCCGGTAGCTTCCCAGCGTGACGCTGCCGCTGGGCTGGAGCATCGGGTTGAGGCCCTCCAGGTAGGCCAGGCCGGTGCGGGTCGCATCGAGGCGGCGCTGGACGTCGTTCATGCGCTCAAGGGTCCTGAAGCCCGTCCCCAGCCACGCCAGCAGGGCGCTTCCCACCACCGCCAGGAGCGTCAGGGCGACCACCGCCTCGAGCAGCGTGAAACCGGCTTGCCGCCCCCGCCTCACCCGTCGAACTCCGGCAGGCATTGCGGCGGCTCCAGGCGTAGCTCCCGGATGGCCTCTTCCCTTCGCAGTTGCAGCAGCCCACCCAGGCAGGCGCCATTGGCCAGATAGATGACCGGCTCGGCTGCGCTCAACACCCAGCCATCCGGCAGCCTGAGCATCCGCGGCGGCTCGACGCCGGCGGGGCCGATGAGGGTCTGCTGGGCCTCCAGCCGGGCCCGATAGCCCAGCGTCTGCAACTGGTGGACGATGTCCTGCAGTTCGACACGACGGCGCCAGGCCTCCTGCATGTTCAGCAGGCTGGGCATGACGATGGCGCCCAGCGCGGCGACCAGGGCCAGCACCACCAGCAGTTCGAGCAGGGTGAAACCGCCGCTGCGCTCACTGCCTGGGCAGGTAGCCGATGTCCGCATTCTCCCCTTCCCCGCCGGGCTGCCCGTCGGCGCCCAGGCTGTACAGCGAGAACGGCTGTTCGGCGCTGGGCGCGTTGCTGTACACGTATGCGCGGTTCCAGGGATCAAGCGGCACCCCGCCGTCCAGGTAGGGACCTTTCCAGAAGGCCTTGATCCGCTCGTCCGCCGGCGCCGCGTTGAGCAGCGCCAGCCCCTCCTGCTCGCTGGGCAGGCGGCCGATGTCCAGGCGCATGGTCATCAGCGCGCCCTTGAGCATCTTCACCTGGGTATCGGCGGTCTGCACCTTGGCCTTGTCGGCCTGGCTGAACAGGCGTGGCCCGACCAGCCCCATGAGCAACCCGATGATCACCAGCACCACGATCATTTCCAGCAGGGTGAAGCCGCGTTCGCCGCGGCTGCCCCCCATGGCCGGCGGCTTGTGCCTCCCTTGCCGGGGCCGCCCGCCCTTCTGCCCGTTGTCCATTCTCTTCCCCTTCGTTCAGAACACGATGTCGTTGGCGCTGGTGATGGCCAGCACCACGCCGGTGATGATCACGCCGAACAGCGCACCGATCAGCAGGATCGCCAGCGGCTCGATCAGCGCCAGGACCTTGCGCATGCGCGAGCGCCCCAGTTCCTCGTAGAGCCCGGCGAGGCTGTCGAGCATCTCGGCCAGGCGTCCGGACCGCTCCCCGACCCGCACCAGGTTGCCGCCCGTGGCCGTGATCGCCCTGCGCAGCTCCAGCGCCTCGGACAGGGCGGTCCCCCCCCTCACGTCCTGGGTCACCCTTTCCAGCAGGTCGCGCTGGTGGCCGATGCGCACGCCCGCGCTGGCCAGGCGCAGGGCCTCGACCAGCGCCACGCGATTGCCCAGCAGGGTGCCGAGGACCTTGGCCCACTGGGCGATCTCCGCCTGCAGCAGCCAGTCGCCGAGCAACGGCAGGCGCAGCAGGGCGTTCAGGGCCCGGCCGCGAACCTTCTCGCTCCTGGCCAGGGGCAGCCCCAGGGCCCCCAGCAGCAGGCCGGCGAACAGCAGCGGCAAGGCATTGGCCTTGCTCCAGACGCCGGTGCTGAGCACCGCCCAGGCCAGCCACGGCAACTTGTCGGCGTGCTCCAGCAGGTTGGCGAACTTGGGCACGACGAAGACGAACATCACCATGACCGCCCCGATGCCGCTGAGCACCAGCACGCTCGGGTAGATCAGGGCATTGCGCACTTCCTCGCGGGTGCGCCGCTCGTACTCCATCTGCGCCACGCAATCCCGTAGCGCCGCCGCCAGGTTGCCGGTCAACTCCCCTGCCGCCACCAGTTGGTAGGCGTAACGCGGCAGCGGCAGGCCGGCACTCTCCAGCACCTGGGGGAAGGAACGGCCCTGGCGCAGGCCTTCGCTCATGCTGCGCAGCGCCGCGGCAATGCGCGGATGGCTGCTCGAACGCTCTTGGGCGGAAACCGCGTCGGCCAGGGCCACACCCGCCGCCAGCAAGGTCGCCAGCTCGTGCAGCGCCATGTTCAGCTCTTCCGCGCGCAGCCGTCGGCGCCCGGGTTGCGGCGCCCGCTGGCCCGACTCCAGGCGCAGGGGGGTCATGCCCTGTGCCTCCAGTTGGCGAAGCGCGTCACCGCGGGAGCCGGCATCGAGGTCGCCGCTGCAACGCCGGCCCTGCCGGTCCACTGCCAGGTATTCGAAGCGCATGGCGTTAACCGCTGGTGACCCGATGTACCTCGTCCAGCGAGGTCAGGCCCAGCCAGGCCTTGATGAAGCCGTCCTCGCGCATGCTGCGGAACCCCTGGCCGGCCGCCAGCCGGCGCATCTGCTCGAGGGGCGCCTGCTGCAGGATGAGCGTCTGCAATTCGGGGCTGACATCCACCATTTCGTAGATCCCCAGGCGCCCGTGGTAGCCCGTGCCCTGGCACAGTTCGCAACCCCTGGCGCGATGCCAGTTGGGGGCCTGCCCCGGGTAGAGGCGCAGGATCGCCGCGTCGAGCGCGGCCTGGTCTTCCGCCGCCAGGCTCGGCTCATAGGGCTCCGCGCAATGCCGGCACAGGGTTCGCACCAGGCGCTGGGCCTGGACGCCACGCACCGGAGAGGCCACCAGGAAAGGCTCGATGCCCATGTCGATGAGGCGGGTGAAGGCGCTGAGCGAATCGTTGGTGTGCAGCGTCGAGAAGACCAGGTGCCCGGTGAGGGAGGACTGCACGGCGATCTCCGCCGTTTCCAGGTCGCGGATCTCGCCGATCATGATCACGTCCGGGTCCTGACGCAGGATCGAGCGCAGGGCGGCGGCGAAGGTCAGGCCGATATCGGCATGGGCCTGGACCTGGGTGATGTTCGGTACCTGGTACTCGACCGGGTCCTCCACCGTGATGATCTTGCGAATGCCATCGTTGATGGCTTCGAGCGTGCCGTAGAGAGTCGTCGACTTGCCAGAGCCGGTCGGCCCGGTGACCAGCACGA
This sequence comes from Pseudomonas delhiensis, assembly GCF_900187975.1. GTDB lineage: Bacteria > Pseudomonadota > Gammaproteobacteria > Pseudomonadales > Pseudomonadaceae > Pseudomonas > Pseudomonas delhiensis. The sequence goes on from NZ_FZPC01000028.1 coordinate 78,762, forward strand.
TGCCGTGCGGCTCGCCGATCCAGGCGCGCATCAGCTCCAGGTGGTCCGCCAGCATCCCCAGGCGGTCCAGGCGCAGGCCTTCGCGGGCCTTGGGCAACAGGCGCATCACCACCGACTCGCCGTGCACCCCTGGCAGGGTGGAAACCCGGATGTCCATGTCCTGCCCGCCGACCCTCGTGCTCATCCGCCCATCCTGGGGCAGGCGCCGTTCGGCGATGTCGATGGCGGAAATCAGCTTGATCCGCGACACCACCGCGGCGAAGCGCTCCCGCGGCAGGCTCAGTTGCGATTGCAGGACGCCATCGATGCGGAAGCGGATGTGGAAATTGAACTCGCGCGGCTCGATGTGGATGTCCGAGGCGCGTTTTTCCACCGCCTGGCTCATGACGTTGTTGACCAGCTCGACGATGGGCGCTTCCTCCGCCATCTCCCGCAGCTGTCGGATGTCATCGGAGGCGAAGCGCAGTTCCTCGCGGCTTTCCTGCTGCAGGCGCTCCTTGAGCAGCTCCAGCCAGGCGTCGAGGTCCTGGGAGCGGCACAGCACCGGGCACAACGGCTGGCCGGGATGGAAATAGCGCAGGACCTCCAGGACGAAGGGCGCCAGCGGGTCGCGGGAAGCGATCAGCAGCGTCCCCCGGGCATCGCCCCAGACGACCACCTGCTCGGCGACGAACCATTCCACGCCGAGGGGGGTCGCCTCGAGAAAGGCCAGAAGCTCGGCGTTGCCCGGGGCCTCCAGGTCCGTTCCCACCAGGGGCATGCGCAGCTGTTCGGCGAGCACCTCCAGCAGCGCCGCCTCCGAAACACCGCCCGAGCGCAGCAGTATCGCCCCCAGGCGCCCACCGATCCGGGCCTGCAGTTCCAGCGCCCGCTCCAGTTCCTGGGCGCCGCACAGGCCGCGCCCGACGAGCATCTGCCCCAGCGGGCGGGCCTCGGCGACCACCGCCGGCGCGGTATCGGCGAGCCGTTCAGAGGACATCGGCGAAGCCATCCTTCATGCGCCGGAACCACAGCCACCCCAGCGCCGCCAGCAGGCAGGCGATGCCGGCATACCCCAGCTGGACGCCCGCCGGCGGCATGGGCATGCCGAACAGGCTGGCCCTCACCGCCTCCACCGGGACGCTCAGCGGATTGAGCAGCAGGTAGGGACGCAGGGCTTCCGGCAAGGCGCTCACGGGGTAGAACACCGGGCTGAGGAACAGCAGCAGCACCAGCAGGAACTGGATGAACTGGCTGGTATCGCGGAAGTAGGCGCCGAACACGGCGATGATCCAGCTGAGGCCGCACACGCACAACAGGAAGGGCAACAGGGCCAGCGGCAGGTAGAGGATGTTCCAGCCCAGCGGTTGCCCGAACCAGGGCATCAGCAGGAGCAGCACGAGAAAGCCGATGACGGCGTTCGACAGGGCGGAAAGGGCCAGCGACAGCGGCAGGATGTCCAGCGGGAAGACCAGCTTCTTCACCTGGTTGCGGTGGTTGTGCATCACCGTGACCGCGCGCGACAGGCTGTCCGCCAGCATGCCGTGGAGCAGCAGCCCGGCGAAGAGCGTCAGGGCGAAGGAACCCGTGCTCTGCCCAGCCCCCCAGCGCGACTTGAGCACATGGCCGAATACGAAGGTGTAGACCGCCAGCAGCAGGAACGGCGACAGCAGCAGCCACAGCCGCCCGAACAGGGCGCCCTGGTAGCGCGCCAGGATTTCCCGCCGGGTCAGTGCGAGCAACAACTGGACCCACGCGCCCTGCGAAGCGTGCAGTGCGGCGGGGACGGGACGGTCGGACAAGGGGCCTCCACGCTGTTCCCGGCCCGCTCAGGGGGAGCGGGCGCTATTGGACAGCGCGGAATTTTGGCAGCCCGGGCAAGACGTCTCTAGAAGAAACGTCCTCAGCATCAGGAGGAAACATCCTCAGAAATCTCTTCAACCACGTCGTACCGAAAACGGCCGTGGCTGAAGGATTCCCGGGGTTCAGTCGGTCAGACCGAGCCTCTCGACTTCGGCCAGGATGCTGTCCACCACCGCCTCGATGCTCATGCTGGTGGAGTCGACCACGATGGCGCCTTCGGCCGGCTTCAGCGGGGCTACGCTGCGCTGGCTGTCGCGTTCGTCGCGGGCGCGGATTTCCTCGGTGAGCGCGGCCATGTCGCAGTCCACGCCCTTGCCCTTGAGCTGCAGGTAGCGGCGTCGGGCGCGCTCCTCGGCCGAGGCGGTGAGGAAGATCTTCAGCGGCGCGCCGGGGAACACCACGGTGCCCATGTCGCGGCCGTCGGCCACCAGGCCCGGGGCTTCGAGGAAGGCGCGCTGGCGCTGCAGCAGGGCGTCGCGCACCGCCGGCAGCGCGGCGACCTGGGAGGCGCCGGCGCCGACCTGCTCGGTGCGGATGGTGTCGGTGACGTCTTCGCCTTCGAGGATGATGTGCTGGCCTTCCCCGCCCTTGGCGTGGGTGAACTGCACATCCAGGTGCGCGGCCAGGACCTTGAGGGCTTCCTCGTTGGTCAGGTCGATGCCGTGGTTGCCGGCGGCGAACGCCAGCAGGCGGTAGAGCGCGCCGGAGTCCAGCAGGTTCCAGCCCAGGCGCTTGGCCAGGATGCCGGCCACGGTGCCCTTGCCGGAGCCGCTGGGGCCGTCGATGGCGAGCACCGGCCAGGCCGCGGCGAAGTCGGAGGCGGCCATCAGTTGCCCTCCTCCGCCACGCGGATGCCGGCGCCCGCGGCCAGGCCGAGGAAGTTCGGGAAGGAGGTGGCGACGTTGGCGCAGTCGTGGATGCGGATCGGCGCCGAGGCGCGCAGCGAGGCCACGCTGAAGGACATGGCGATGCGGTGGTCGCCGTGGCTCCAGACTTCGCCGCCGCCGTAGGGGCCGCCGTCGATGATGATGCCGTCCGGGGTCGGCTCGCACTTCACGCCCAGGGCCAGCAGGCCGTCGGCCATGACCTGGATGCGGTCGGATTCCTTCACCCGCAGCTCTTCGGCGCCGCGCAGCACGGTGCGGCCTTCTGCGTTGGCAGCGGCGACGAACAGCACCGGGAACTCGTCGATGGCCAGGGGCACCAGGTCCTCGGGGATATCGATGCCCTTCAGCCTGGCCGAGCGCACGCGCAGGTCGGCCACCGGCTCGCCGCCCACTTCGCGCTGGTTCTCCAGGGTGATGTCGGCGCCCATCAGCTTGAGGATGTCGATGACGCCGGTGCGGGTCGGGTTGATGCCGACGTGTTCGAGGACGATCTCCGAACCTTCGGCGATACTAGCCGCAACCAGGAAGAAGGCCGCGGAGGAGATGTCCGCCGGCACCTCGATGCTGGTGGCGCTGAGCTTGTGGCCGCTTTCGACCTTGGCGGTACTGCCTTCGACGTCCACCGGGTAGCCGAAGCCGCGCAGCATGCGCTCGGTGTGGTCGCGGGTCGGCGCCGGCTCGGTCACCGAGGTTTCGCCGGCGGCGTAGAGGCCGGCGAGCAGCAGGCAGGATTTCACCTGGGCGCTGGCCATCGGCATGTCGTAGTGCATGCCGGTCAGCTTCTGGCCGCCACGGATGGTCAGCGGCGGGCGCCCTTCCGGAGCGGTCTCGATCACCGCGCCCATCTCCCGCAGCGGCTTGGCCACGCGGTTCATCGGGCGCTTGGACAGCGACGCATCGCCGGTCAGCACGCTGTCGAACGGCTGCGCCGCCAGCAGGCCGCTGAGCAGGCGCATGGAGGTGCCGGAGTTGCCCAGGTAGATGGGGCCCGGCGCCGGTTTCAGGCCGTGCAGGCCGACGCCGTGGACGGTCACGCGGCCGTGATGCGGGCCTTCGATGACCACGCCCATGTCGCGGAACGCCTGAATGGTGGCCAGGGCGTCCTCGCCCTCGAGGAAGCCGGCCACCTCGGTGGTGCCTTCGGCCAGGGAGCCGAGCATGATCGAGCGGTGGGAGATGGACTTGTCGCCCGGAACGCGTACGCGCCCGGACAGGCGGCCACCCGGCTGGGCCAGGTAAATCAGGTCGTTGTTGTGCATGGCGTCCACATAGGCCCGGCGGGCCAGGATTTTGCTGAAATGTTCACGGGCGACGCGGGCGCGGGTGAAGACGCCCATCAGTTGCTGCCCGTCCCCTGCATCGACGGCCTCGCGCAGGGCGTCGAGGTCGTCGCGGAAAACGTCGAGGATGCGCAGCACCGCCTTGCGGTTGGCAAGGAAGATGTCGTGCCACATCGTCGGGTCGCTGCCGGCGATCCGCGTGAAGTCGCGGAAGCCGCCGGCGGCATAACGGAAGATTTCCAGATTTTCGCTGCGCTTGGCCAGCGAGTCGACCAGCGTGAAGGCCAGCAGGTGCGGCAGGTGGCTGGTGGCGGCGAGCACTTCGTCGTGGTGCTCGACTTCCATCAGCTCGACGTCCGCGCCCAGCTCGCGCCACAGCGCCTCGACGCACTGGACCGCGTCCGCATCGGCATTATCCAGCGGCGTGAGGATGACTTTATGACGGCGGAACAGTTTGCCGTTGGCCGCTTCCACCCCGCTCTGCTCGGAACCGGCGATGGGATGGCCGGGAATGAAGCGCGCCGGCATCTCGCCGAAGGCGGCCCTGGCCGCGCGCACCACGTTGCCCTTGGCGCTGCCGACGTCGGTGAGCACGGCATGGCCGAGGTCGAAGGTGGCGAGTTCCGCCAGCACCTTCTCCATGGCCAGGATGGGCACGGCGAGCTGGATCACGTCGGCGTCGCGGCAGCCTTCGCGCAGGCTTTCCTCGCAACGGTCGACCACGCCCAGCTGCACCGCCAGACGGCGGGTCTGCGGGTCGCGGTCGACGCCGACCACCTCCTCGAACAGGCCCTTCTCGCGCAGCCCCTTGGCGAAGGAGCCTCCGATCAGGCCCAGCCCCACCACCACCAGACGGCGGAGCTTGCGTGGCGTCACCTCAGGCACGGGCGAGCACCTTGGCCAGGGCTTCGAGGAAGCGCGCGTTCTCTTCCGGCAGACCGATGGAGATGCGCAGGTGCTGCGGCATGCCGTAGCCGCCCACCGGACGGACGATCACGCCCTCGGCCAGCAGGGCCTGGTAGACCGGGCCGGCGTCGCGCTGCAGGTCGACGGCGAGGAAGTTGCCCTTCGACGGAATCCAGGTGAGGTTCAGGGCGCGCAGGCCGTCCTGCAGCTGCTGCATGCCGGCGTCGTTGACGCGCTTGCCTTCGGCCAGGTACTCGGCGTCGTCCAGCGCGGCGCAGGCGGCGGCCAGGGCCAGGCTGTTGACGTTGAACGGCTGGCGCACGCGGTTGAGCACGTCGGCGATCTGCGCCGAGGAGATGGCGTAGCCGACGCGCAGCGAAGCCAGGCCGTAGGCCTTGGAGAAGGTGCGCGAGACCAGCAGGTTCGGATAGCGGGCCAGGTAGGCCAGGCCGTCGGGCAGTTCGTCGCCCTCGGCGTATTCGATGTAGGCCTCGTCCAGCACCACCAGGACGTTCTGCGGTACGCGGGCGAGGAAGCGCTCCAGGGCGTCCGGGCCGAACCAGGTGCCGGTGGGGTTGTTCGGGTTGGCGATGAACACCACGCGGGTATCGGCGTCGATGGCCGCCAGCATGGCTTCCAGATCATGGCCCCAGTCCCTGGCCGGCACCGCCCTGCCCTCGGCGCCGACGGCCTGGGTGGAGATCGGGTAGACGGCGAAGGCGTACTGGCTGAACACGGCGTTCAGGCCCGGGGCCAGGTAGGCGCGGGCGACCAGGTCGAGGATGTCGTTGGAGCCGTTGCCGAGGGTCACCTGGCTGGTGGTCACGCCGCAGCGCTGGGCCAGCTTGCTCTTCAGTTCGAAGCCGTTGCCGTCGGGATAGCGGGTCATTTCCGCCAGTTCGCCGCGGATCGCTTCCAGCACCCTGGCGCTGGGGCCCAGCGGGTTCTCGTTGCTGGCCAGCTTGACGATCTTCGCCGGGTCCAGGTTCAGCTCGCGGGCCAGTTCGTCGACCGGCTTGCCCGGCACGTAGGGCGAAAGTTTCTGTACGCCCGGCTGGGCCAGGGCGAGGAAGTCACACGACATATCTGAGGCCTCAGGCTACAGGCCCCAGGCCGCAGGCATAGACGCTCTTCACCGCCTGTAGCCTGCCGCCTGCCGCCTGCCGCCGCAGTTAAAGTACCGCTTTGGGATAGGAGCCCAGCACCTTCAGCGCCACGGCTTCGCTGTTGATCTTCTCCAGCACGTCCTTGATCAGCGGGTCCTTGTGGTGGCCGACGAAGTCGATGAAGAACACGTAGGTCCACTTGCCACTGCGCGAGGGGCGGGTCTCGATGCGGGTCAGGTCGATGCCGTTGGTGTGGAACGGCACCAGCAGCTCGTGCAGCGCGCCGGGCTTGTTGCGCATGGAGACGATGATCGAGGTCTTGTCGTCGCCGGTGGGCGGCACTTCCTGGTTGCCGATGATGAGGAAGCGCGTGGAGTTGTCCGGGCGGTCCTCGATCTTCTCGAACAGCTTGTCCAGGCCGTACAGGCTGGCCGCCATGTCGCCGGCGATGGCCGCGCTGTTCCACTCGCTCTTCACCCGCTTGGCGGCGTCGGCGTTGCTCGGCACCGCCACGCGCTCGACGTTCGGGTAGTGCGCGTCCAGCCACTTGCGGCACTGGGCCAGGGACTGGGCGTGGGAATAGATGCGGGTGATGCTGTCGGTCTTGGTGTTCTCGCCCACCAGCAGGTGGTGGTGGATGCGCAGCTCGACCTCGCCGCAGATCACCATGTCGTGCTCGAGGAAGCTGTCCAGGGTGTGGTTCACCGCGCCCTCGGTGGAGTTCTCCACCGGCACCACGCCGAAGTTCACCGCGCCGGCGGCCACTTCGCGGAACACCTCGTCGATGGCCGCCATCGGCGTGCTGATCACCGCATGGCCGAAGTGCTTGAGCGCCGCGGCCTGGGTGAAGGTGCCCTCGGGGCCGAGGTAGGCGACCTTGAGCGGCTGCTCCAGGGCCAGGCAGGAGGACATGATCTCGCGGAACAGCCGCGCCACTTCCTCGTTGCCCAGCGGGCCCTTGTTCAGTTCCATGATGTGCTTGAGCACCCAGGCCTCGCGCTCGGGCCGGTAGAACACCGGCTTCTCGCCCTCGGCCAGGGACTGCATCTTCACCCGCGCCACGTCGGTGGCGCAGCGGGCGCGTTCGCTGATCAGCTCGAGGATCTTCTCGTCGAGGCTGTCGATGCGTACGCGCAAAGCCTTGAGCTGGTCAGCGTCGCTCATCAGCCGTGCTCCTTCTCGAACTCCGCCATGTAGGCCACCAGGGCCTCGATGGCGTCCAGGCCCAGGGCGTTGTAGATGGAGGCGCGCATGCCGCCCACCGAGCGGTGGCCCTTGAGGTTGAGCAGGCCACGGGCGTCGGCGCCGGCGAGGAAGGCCTTGTCGAGCTTCTCGTCGGCCAGGCGGAAGGGCACGTTCATCCAGGAACGGGCGCTGGGCTGGATGGGGTTGGTGTAGAAGTCGCTGCCGTCGATGAAGCCGTACAGCATGTCCTTCTTGGCGCGGTTGCGCTTCTCCATGGCCTCGACGCCGCCCTGCTCCTTCAGCCACTGGAAGACCAGGCCGGAGAGGTACCAGGAATAGGTGGCCGGGGTGTTGTACATGGAGCCGTTGTCGGCGGCGACCTTGTAGTTGAGCATGGTCGGGCAGATGCTGCGGGCGCGGCCCAGCAGGTCTTCGCGGACGATGACCACCACCAGGCCGGACGGGCCGATGTTCTTCTGCGCGCCGGCGTAGATCAGGCCGAACTTCGACACGTCGATCGGGCGCGAGAGGATGTCCGAGGACATGTCCACCACCAGCGGCACGTCGCCCACCTCCGGCACCCAGTCGAACTCCAGGCCGCCGATGGTCTCGTTGGACGCGTAGTGCAGATAGGCGGCGCCCGGGCTCAGGTTCCACTCGTTCTGCCCGGGAATGGCGAAGTAGTCGTACTTCGAGGCGCTGGCGACCACGTTGACGTTGCCGAAGCGGCGCGCTTCCTCGATGGCCTTCTTCGACCAGATGCCGGTCTCCACGTAGTCGGCCACGCCGTCCTCGGGCAGCAGGTTCAGCGGGATCTCGGCGAACTGCTGGCTGGCGCCGCCCTGCAGGAACAGCACCTTGTAGTTCGACGGCACGCCCATCAGGTCGCGCAGGTCCTGCTCGGCCTTCTCGGCGATGGCCACGTAGTCGTCGCTGCGGTGGCTCATCTCCATGACCGACAGGCCCTTGCCCTGCCAGTCGAGCAACTCTTCGCGGGCGCGCTCCAGCACCTCGGTGGGAAGCGCAGCGGGACCTGCGCAGAAGTTATAGGCTCGCTTGCTCACATCCACTCTCGCTAGTCAGTCTTCGCTGGCCTGCGGCGCTTCCTCGGCCGCGGCTTCGTCTGCTTCCGGGTTCTCGTCGAACGCTTCGTCGTCCACGACTTCGCCCTCGACCACGGTCGGCTCCTGCACCCGCTCCAGGCCGACCAGGGTCTCGTCGGCGGCCAGCTTGATGAGGATCACGCCCTGGGTATTGCGGCCCGCGCCGCGGACTTCGTCGACGCGGGTGCGGACCAGGGTGCCCTGGTCGGAAATCAGCATGATCTCCTCGCCGTCCAGCACCTGCACGGCGCCCACCAGCTTGCCGTTGCGCTCGTTGATGACCATGGCGATCACACCCTGGCCGCCACGGCCGCGGCGCGGGTAGTCGGCCAGCGGGGTGCGCTTGCCGTAACCGCGCTCGGAGGCGCTGAGGATCTGCGCCTCGCGGCATTCGGGGATCAGCATGGAGATGATGCGCTGGTCTTCGGCCAGGCGCATGCCGCGCACGCCACGGGCGTTGCGGCCCATGATGCGCACCTTGCTTTCCTTGAAGCGGATCACCTTGCCGGCGTCGGAGAACATCATCACGTCCTTCGAGCCGTCGGTGATGGCGGCGGCGATCAGCGAGTCGCCCTCCTCCAGCTTCAGCGCGATCAGGCCGTTGGAGCGCGGCTTGGTGAACTGGATCAGCGGGGTCTTCTTCACGGTGCCTTTCATGGTGGCCATGAAGATGTAGGCACCGGTCGGCTCGTCCTGGCTGAAGTCGGCGTCGTCGCCCTCTTCGGCCTCTTCGGCCTCCACCACCTCGGCAACCTGCTCGGCGACCACGTCGTCGTCATCGCCCTCGTCACCGGCGAACTGGGCGCGCACGGCCTCCAGGTCGATCTGCAGCATGGCGGTGATGCGCTCGCCCTCGTCCAGCGGCAGCAGGTTCACCAGCGGACGGCCGCGCGCGGTGCGCGAAGCTTCCGGAATCTCGAAGGTGCGCAGCCAGTAGACCTTGCCCTTGCTGGAGAACAGCAGCAGGGTGGCGTGGCTGTTGGCCACCAGCAGGTGTTCGATGTAGTCCTCTTCCTTCACCGCGCTCGCCGACTTGCCCTTGCCGCCGCGGCGCTGGGCCTCGTAGGCGGCCAGCGGCTGCGACTTGGCGTAGCCGCCGTGGGAGATGGTCACCACGCGCTCTTCCTCGGTGATGAGGTCGGCGATGGTCAGGTCCACCTGGGACGCGACTATCTCGGTGCGGCGGGCGTCGCCGAACTCGGCCTTGACCTTCTCCAGTTCCTCGCGGATGACTTCCATCAGGCGCTGCGGGTTGGTCAGGATGCGGATCAGCTCGCCGATCAGGGTGAGGATTTCCTGATATTCGGACAGGAGCTTCTCGTGCTCCAGGCCGGTCAGGCGGTGCAGGCGCAGTTCCAGGATGGCCTGGGCCTGTTCCGGCGACAGGAAGTACTTGCCGTCGCGCAGGCCGTACTGCGGGTCCAGGTCTTCCGGGCGGCAGGCATCGGCGCCGGCGCGCTCGACCATGGCTTCCACCGCGCTGGATTCCCAGGGGGTGGCGATCAGGCGCTCCTTGGCCTCGGCCGGGGTCGGCGAGGTCTTGATCAGCTCGATCACCGGGTCGATGTTCGACAGGGCGACCGCCTGGCCTTCGAGGATGTGCCCGCGTTCGCGGGCCTTGCGCAGCTCGTAGACGGTTCGCCGGGTCACCACTTCGCGGCGGTGGCGGATGAACACCTCGAGCATGTCCTTGAGGTTCAGCGTGCGCGGCTGGCCGTCGACCAGGGCCACCACGTTGATGCCGAACACGCTCTGCAGCTGGGTCTGGGCGTAGAGGTTGTTCAGCACCACCTCGCCGACTTCGCCGCGGCGCAGCTCGATGACCACGCGCATGCCGTCCTTGTCGGACTCGTCGCGCAGCTCGGTGATGCCTTCGATCTTCTTCTCTTTCACCAGCTCGGCGATCTTCTCGATCAGCCGCGCCTTGTTCAGCTGGTAGGGCAGCTCGGTGATGATGATCTGCTGGCGGTTGCCGCCCTTCTCCATGTCCTCGATGTCGGCGCGGGCACGGATGTAGATGCGCCCGCGGCCGGTACGGTAGGCCTCGATGATGCCGGCGCGGCCGTTGATGATGCCGGCGGTGGGGAAGTCGGGGCCGGGGATGTACTGCATCAGCTCGTCGACGGTCAGCTCGGGGTTGTCCATCAGCGCCAGGCAGCCGTCGATCACTTCGCCGAGGTTGTGCGGCGGGATGTTGGTGGCCATGCCCACGGCGATGCCGCTGGAACCGTTGACCAGCAGGTTGGGGATCTTGGTCGGCATGACCGCCGGGATCTGCTCGGTGCCGTCGTAGTTGGGCACCCAGTCGACGGTTTCCTTGTCCAGGTCGGCCAGCAGCTCGTGGGCCAGCTTGGCCATGCGCACTTCGGTGTAGCGCATGGCCGCGGCGTTGTCGCCGTCCACCGAACCGAAGTTGCCCTGGCCGTCCACCAGCATGTAGCGCAGCGAGAACGGCTGGGCCATGCGCACGATGGTGTCGTACACCGCGGTGTCGCCGTGCGGGTGGTATTTACCGATCACGTCGCCGACCACACGGGCGGATTTCTTGTAGGGCTTGTTCCAGTCGTTGCCCAGTTCGCTCATGGCGTACAGGACGCGGCGATGCACGGGCTTGAGGCCATCGCGCGCATCGGGCAGGGCACGACCGACGATCACGCTCATGGCGTAATCGAGGTAGGACTGTCGGAGTTCGTCTTCGATGTTGACCGGGAGGATTTCTTTGGCCAGTTCGCCCATGAGAAGCCTGGTTCCTTTTGCAGATGGAACTCCGCCTCGCCCATCCCGAGCCCGGCGGAGTGCGACGGCGCCATCAGAACGCCATCGACTCACAACAAATCAAAGACTTAGGTCATTGATCCGCGCAATCGACGGGGCCAGAAAAAGGCCCCACTGAGAACCGTCGGAGCTTACCACAAGCCAGGGGGAACACCTATCCCCGCCCGGCGCCCTCAATGCAGGCGCTTGCGGCTCATCAACTGGGCCATGCGCTCGGCGTCGGGGCGCTCGACGACGCCGCGCTCGGTCACGATGGCATCGACCAGGTCCGCCGGGGTCACGTCGAACACCGGATTGTAGGCATCCACCTCGGCCGCCACCCGTTTGCCGCCGATTTCCAGGAGTTCGCGGCCGTCGCGCTCCTCGATGGGGATGTCCTCGCCGCTCTCCAGGTTCATGTCGATGGTCGAGCTGGGCGCCACCACCATGAAGCGCACGCCGTGGTGCATGGCGTTGACCGCCAACTGGTAGGTGCCGATCTTGTTCGCCACGTCGCCGTTGGCGGTGATGCGGTCGGCGCCGACGATGACCCAGGTGATGCTCTCGGTCTTCATCAGGTGCGCCGCCGCGGCATCGACGTTGAGCGTCACCGGCACGCCTTCGTTGGCCAGCTCCCAGGCGGTCAGGCGCGCGCCCTGCAGCCAGGGGCGGGTCTCGTCGGCGTAGATGCGCTCGACCAGGCCCTCCAGGTGCGCCGCGCGGATCACCCCCAGGGCGGTGCCGAAGCCGCCGGTGGCCAGGGCGCCGGTGTTGCAGTGGGTGAGGATCTTCTGCGGACCGGCGTGCTGCTTGCGGATCAGCTCGACGCCGAGCTGGGCCATGGTCAGGTTGGCCTCGCGGTCGCTCTCGTGGATGGCGATGGCCTCGGCCTCCAGCACCTGCAGCGGGTCGTCGCCCGGCTTCAGGCGGTCGAGGCGCTCGCGCATGCGGTTCAGCGCCCAGAACAGGTTGACCGCGGTGGGCCGCGACTCGGCCAGCACGCGGAAGTCGTCCTCCAGGGCCTCGCGCCAGCCGCCGCCGTTGTTCAGGCGGGCCTGCAGGCCCAGTACCAGGCCATAGGCCGCGGCGATGCCGATGGCCGGGGCGCCGCGCACCACCATCTGGCGGATGGCCTCGGCGACGCCGGCGGCGCTGTCGTAGCTCAGCCAGGTTTCCTCCAGCGGCAGCAGGCGCTGGTCGAGCAGACGGAGGGTGCCCTTGCGCCAATCAATGGCCGTGACCCGCTCGGCCGCCAACAGTCGCTCACGCATGGAACACCTCTTTCTTCTATCAGGTCCGGGCGCGCCGGGCGGCACGCCGATATCGAGCCCGGCCAGGGCCGGGAAAACCCGCGAGTATAACGAGCCGCAGGCCAAGGCGCTCGGGTATACTGCCGGGCACCCGTTCCCGCGCCGCAGGAAGCGCCCCATGCCCGACGCCAAAGCCCCTCTCGACCTGCTTCTGCTGCCGACCTGGATAGTCCCGGTGGAACCCGCCGGCGTGGTCCTGCGCGACCATGCGCTGGGCATCCGCGACGGCCGCATCGCCCTGCTCGCCCCGCGCGCCGAGGCCCTGCGCCATCCGGCGGCGGAAACCCGCGAGCTGCCGGGCATGCTGCTCGCCCCGGGCCTGGTCAACGCCCACGGCCATGCCGCCATGAGCCTGTTCCGCGGCCTGGCCGACGACCTGCCGCTGATGACCTGGCTGCAGGAGCACATCTGGCCGGCCGAGGCGAAATGGGTGGACGAGGACTTCGTGCGCACCGGCAGCGAGCTGGCCATCGCCGAGCAGATCAGGGGCGGCATCAGCTGCTTCTCGGACATGTACTTCCACCCGCGGGTGACCTGCGAGGCGGTCCACGACAGCGGCATCCGCGCCCAGGTGTGCGTGCCGGTGCTGGACTTTCCCATGCCCGGCGCCCGCGACGCCGAGGAGGCGATCCGCCAGGGCGTGGCCCTGCACGACGACCTCAAGCACCACCCGCGCATCCGCGTGGCCTTCGGCCCGCACGCGCCCTACACGGTCGGCGACGACAAGCTGGGGAACGTGCTGATGCTGGCCGAGGAGCTCGACGCCGGCATCCAGATGCACGTCCACGAGACCGCCTTCGAGGTCCAGCAGGCCCTGGAGAAGCACGCCGAGCGCCCGCTGGCCCGGCTGCACCGCCTGGGCCTGCTGGGGCCGCGCTTCCAGGCCGTGCACATGACCCAGGTGAGCGACGAGGACCTGGAGCTGCTGGTGGAGACCAACAGCTCGGTGATCCACTGCCCCGAGTCCAACCTCAAGCTGGCCAGCGGCTTCTGCCCGGTGGAACGCCTCTGGCAGGCCGGGGTCAACGTAGCCATAGGCACCGACGGCGCGGCCAGCAACAACGACCTCGACCTGCTCGGCGAAACCCGCACCGCCGCCCTGCTGGCCAAGGCCGTGGCCGGCCAGGCCACCGCCCTGGACGCCCACCGCGCGCTGCGCATGGCCACCCTGAACGGCGCCCGCGCCCTGGGCCTGGAGCAGGAGATCGGCTCGCTGGAGCTGGACAAGTCCGCCGACCTCGTGGCCTTCGACCTCTCCGGGCTGGCCCAGCAGCCGGTCTACGAGCCGGTTTCGCAACTGATCTACGCCAGCGGCCGCGACTGCGTGCGCCACCTGTGGGTCAGCGGCAAGCAGCTGCTGGACGCCGGCCGCCTGACGCGCCTGGACGAGGGCCGCCTGGCCGCCGAGGCCGGCGCCTGGGGCCGGCGCATCGCCGGCGCCTGAACACCGCCGGGCGCGGCTGCGACAATCTGTCATGCCGCGCCCATCCGCCGCGCGAAGCTGGCATCATAGTCGGCCTGCGCGCCACGATTTCCCATGATTTGCAACGAAGGTACGCCATGAGCAACGTCGACCACGCCGAGATCGCCAAATTCGAGGCACTGGCCCATCGCTGGTGGGACCGCGAGAGCGAGTTCAAGCCGCTGCACGACATCAACCCGCTGCGCGTCAACTGGATCGACGAGCGCGCCAGCCTGGCCGGCAAGAAGGTGCTGGACGTCGGCTGCGGCGGCGGCATCCTCAGCGAGGCCATGGCCCAGCGCGGCGCCACCGTCATGGGCATCGACATGGGCGAGGCGCCGCTGGCGGTGGCCCAGCTGCACCAGCTGGAATCCGGCGTGCCGGTGGAATACCGGCGCACCACCGCCGAGCAGTTGGCCGAGGAAATGCCCGGGCAGTTCGACGTGGTCACCTGCCTGGAGATGCTCGAGCACGTGCCCGACCCGGCCTCGGTGATCCGCGCCTGCCACAGGATGGTCAAGCCCGGCGGCCAGGTGTTCTTCTCCACCATCAACCGCAACCCCAAGGCTTACCTGTTCGCCATCGTCGGCGCCGAGTACGTCATGCGCCTGCTGCCGCGCGGCACCCACGACTTCAAGAAGTTCATCCGCCCCTCCGAGCTGGGCGCCTGGTCGCGCGATGCGGGCCTGGCGGTCAAGGACATCGTCGGCCTGACCTACAACCCGCTGACCAAGCACTACAAGCTGGCCGACGACGTCGACGTCAACTACATGATCCAGACCCTGCGCGAGGAATGACGCCGATGCAGCTCAGAGCGGTTCTCTTCGACATGGACGGCACCCTGCTGGACACCGCGCCGGATTTCATCGCCGTGTGCCAGGCCATGCTCGCCGCCCACGGCCGCGCCCCGATCGACGACCAGCGCATCGCCGACGTGGTCTCCGGCGGCGCTCGCGCCATGGTCGCCGCGACCTTCGACATGGACCCCGAAGCTCCCGGCTTCGAGACGCTGCGCCAGGAATTCCTCGACCGCTACCAGGACCACTGCGCGGTCTACAGCCGCCTGTACGACGGCATGCCGGAGCTGCTGGAAAGCATCGAGCGGGCCAACCTGATCTGGGGCGTGGTGACCAACAAGCCGGTGCGCTTCGCCGAACCGATCATGCAGCAGTTGGGCCTGGCCGAGCGCTCGGCGGTGCTGGTCTGCCCGGACCACGTGACCAACAGCAAGCCCGACCCGGAGCCGCTGCTGCTGGCCTGCAGCCAGCTGGGCATCGACCCGGCCCAGGTACTGTTCATCGGCGACGACCTGCGCGACATCGAGTCCGGCCGCGCCGCCGGTACCAAGACCGCGGCGGTGCGCTACGGCTACATCCACCCCGAGGACAACCCCGCGCACTGGGGCGCCGACGTCATCGTCGACCACCCCCGCGACCTGCTGGCCGTGCTCGACCGCGCGCTCTGTAGCTGCTAGAGCAGCAGCCCCAAGCAACAAGCTGCAAGCCTCAAGCTCAAGCCGCTCTTTGTGACTTGCGGCTTGAAGCTCGCCGAAGGAGATTCCATGTTCCAATATTCCGCCCGCCCCGACCTGCTCAAGGACCGGGTGATCCTGGTCACCGGCGCCGGCCGCGGCATCGGTGCCGCCGCCGCGCGGGCCTATGCCGCCCACGGCGCCACCGTGCTGCTGCTGGGCAAGAGCGAGGAAAACCTCAACCAGACCTACGACCAGATCGAGGCCGCCGGCCACCCGCAGCCGGTGGTCATCCCCTTCAACCTGGAAACCGCCCAGCCGCACCAGTACGACGAGCTGGCAGCCACCATCGAGAAGGAATGCGGCAAGCTCGACGGCCTGCTGCACAACGCCTCCATCCTCGGCCTGCGCTCGCCCATCGAGCAGATCTCCGGGGAAAACTTCATGCGCGTCATGCAGGTCAACGTCAACGCGGTGTTCATGCTGACCCACGCCATGCTGCCGTTGCTCAAGCTGGCCAGCGACGCCTCGGTGATCTTCACCTCCAGCAGCGTCGGCCGTAAGGGCCGAGCCTACTGGGGCGCCTACGCGGTGTCCAAGTTCGCCACCGAAGGCCTGATGCAGGTGATGGCCGACGAGTGCGACGGCACCAACGCGGTCCGCGCCAACAGCGTCAACCCCGGCGCCACCCGCACCAGCATGCGCGCCATGGCCTACCCGGGCGAGAACCCGGCGAACAACCCGGCGCCCGACGAGATCATGCCGGTCTACCTGTACCTGATGGGCCCGGACAGCATCGGCGTCAACGGCCAGGCCTTCGACGCCCAGGCCTGACCGGCGCGGGGCGGCGCAGCGGCCGCCCCGCCGGTTTTCCGGCTCCGCCCGGGGGAAGGCCCCGCGACCACCCCGGCAAAGTCGCCATCATTTTGACATCCCTTTCCGCGACCTCCCCCCGCCCGCGGAACCAAAGCCCGCGCCAGACGGTCCCTTGAGCCGTCAGAACAGAACTTTCCGCGGGTTGGCACGAAAATAGCTCAGCCCTCACTGTCGCCGTTTTTGCGCCAGAGGTCGCCACGCGTCATGGCCCCGCCCAAGCAGTCCAACACCATCGATTTCGACACCGCCAAGCTCCAGCGCCTGGGCCTTGGCGAGAGCAGCCGCCCGCGCGGCCGGCGCCCGGCCAGCCTGGCGGATGTGCGCCGGCAGCTCGCCGTGCAGTTGCAGACCAGCCTTGAGACCGAACGCGTCCTGGGCCTGTTCTTCCAGGAGATCCAGGCGCTGCTGCCGCTGGACTACCTGAGCTACCAGAACGGCAGCGCCGACCTGCGCCTGGAGTTCGGCGAAGTGGCCAGCCACGGCGCCACCTATCACCTCAACCACGCGGGGGAATACCTGGGCGAGCTGGCCTTCCGCCGCCGCCGGCCCTTCGACGAGAGCGAGCTGGGCCAGTTGGAAAGCCTGATCGCCAGCCTGCTCTACCCACTGCGCAACGCCCTGCTCTACCGCGCGGCCATCCAGGCCGCCCTGCGCGACGCGCTGACCGGCACCGGCAACCGCATCGCCATGGACCAGGCCCTGGGCCGCGAGGTCGAGCTGGCGCGGCGCAGCCTGCAGCCGCTGTCGGTGCTGATGCTCGACCTGGACCACTTCAAGCGCATCAACGACCAGCACGGCCACAGCCACGGCGACGAGGCCCTGCGCTGCGTGGCCCGGGCGATCAAGGCCAGCCTGCGCAACGTCGACATGGTCTTCCGCTTCGGCGGCGAGGAGTTCCTCGTGCTGCTGTCCAACACCCCGGGCAGCAGCGCCGCCCAGGTCGGCGAGAGGCTGCGGCAGGCCGTCCAGGAGCTGGACTTTGCCGTCGACGGCCAGCACGTGCCGCTGTCCATCAGCCTCGGCTGCGCCACCCTGATCGCCGGCGAGCGCGTCGACGACCTGCTGCACCGGGCCGACGCCGCGCTCTACGCGGCCAAGCGCAACGGCCGCAACCGCCTGGCCTGCGCCGGCTGAGCGGACATTTGCGCAGGCGAAGAAAAGGGCTCCGAGGAGCCCTTTTTCCATGCCTGGCGCTTAGCGCTTGAAGCCCGGGCGCATGCCGTCGCCGGCCGGCTGCGGGCGGCGCTTGTTCAGCGGCTTGCGCACCACCGGCTTGGACGGGCGCTCGTCACGCTCGGCGCCCGGCTTGGCCGGACGCGAACGCGGCGCCTCGCCGGCCGGCGCCTTGCCACGGCCTTCCGGTCGCGGCGCGCGGGCCGGGCGATCGGCATCCTGGCGTGGGCCACGGGCCGGACGCTCGGAGTCCTGGCGCGGACCACGGGCCGGACGATCGGAGTCCTTGCGCGGACCACGGGCCGGGCGATCGGAGTCCTGGCGCGGACCGCGGGCCGGGCGATCGGAGTCCTGGCGCGGGCCACGGACCGGACGTTCGGAATCCTGGCGCGGACCGCGGGCCGGACGCTCGGAGTCCTGGCGCGGGCCACGAACCGGACGCTCGGAGTCCTGGCGCGGACCGCGGGCCGGGCGGTCGGAATCCTGGCGCGGACCACGGGCCGGGCGGTCGGCCGCCGGACGCTGGCCACGGGCCGGACGCTCGCCCTCGAAGGACGCCTTGCGCTGGCGGTTGCCGCGACCGGCATCCGGGCGCTCGCTGCGCGCCAGCGGTTTGGCCAGCTTGCGCTGCTGGCGTTCGAGCTTGTCCTTGGCCTTGGTGGTCATCTCCGGCAGTTTCACCGGCTTCAGGCCGACTTCCTCGCTGAGGATGTCCAGCTCGCGCTGGTCCATCTCGCGGTAGCGGCCCATGGTCAGTTCGGAGGTGAGGAACACCGGGCCGAAGCGCACGCGCTTCAGGCGGCTCACCACCACGCCCTGGGATTCCCACAGGCGGCGCACTTCGCGGTTGCGGCCTTCCATCACCACCACGTGGTACCAGTGGTTGAAGCCTTCGCCGCCCGGCGCCTGCTGGATGTCGCTGAACTTGGCCGGGCCGTCTTCCAGCATCACGCCGGCTTTCAGGCGCTCGATCATCTCTTCGTCGACCTCGCCGCGCACGCGCACGGCGTACTCGCGATCCATCTCGTAGGACGGGTGCATCAGGCGGTTGGCCAGCTCGCCGTCGGTGGTGAACAGCAGCAGGCCGGTGGTGTTGATGTCCAGGCGGCCGACGTTGATCCAGCGGCCGCTGCGCAGGCGCGGCAGGCGGTCGAACACGGTCGGGCGGCCTTCCGGGTCGTCGCGGGTGCAGACCTCGCCCTCGGGCTTGTTGTAGATCAGCACGCGGCGCACGTGCTCTTCGGCCTGCTCGCGGCGGATCAGGTGCTCGTCGACGGCGATGGCGTCGTGGCCCTCCACACGCTGGCCGAGGCTGGCGACCACGCCGTTGACCTTGACCCGGCCTTCCTCGATCCAGGCCTCGACGTCACGGCGCGAGCCGACGCCCAGGCGGGCCAGGACCTTCTGCAGCTTCTCGCCGGCGGGGGAAATTTCTGGGGTTTCGTGCGTGTCGTTCATCTGGGCACCTCCCGGTGTGTCATGCAACGAAGAAAAAGGTCGCGCATCATACGCGCTTGGGCGCGGCAAAGCACCGTCCGTGATCGGGAAAGCCTAGCCGCTTTTGGCATTCGCGCCGTTTTCAGGGGGAAAACCGGGTTGAACGACGAATCCGCCTTCACCGGCGCCAAGCTGGCGCTGTTCCACGATGGCCACCTGGTGGTCTACCGACGCGACGAAAAGCCCGGCATCCCCTTCCCCGGCTGCTGGGATTTTCCCGGCGGCGGCCGCGAAGGCGCGGAAACGCCGGCCGAATGCGCGCTGCGCGAGCTGGAGGAGGAATTCTCCATCCGCCTGGGCCGGGAGCGCATCGAATGGCAGCGCCGCTACCGCGCCACCCACGGCCCGGCGCCCTGGGCCTGGTTCCTGGTGGCGCGGCTGCGGGCAGCGGAGTTCGCGGCGATCCGCTTCGGCGACGAGGGGCAGTACTGGCGGCTGATGGCGGTGGAGGAGTACCTGGGCCTGGACCACAACGAAGCGGTGCCCTATCTGCAGGAGCGCCTGCGGCATTACCTCGAAGACCATCCGCCGTTTTCCTTGGGCACCGGTGTTCCGGCCGACGGCGGATAACCGCGAACGGTTATGCGCCCTACCATGGTGGGCTTGGCGTAGGGCGAATAACGCTCCGCGTTATCCGCCGTTTGACCTCGGCCACATGCCACTCTCGCTGCCGAGCACGGAGTCGCCCTCAAAACCACACCAAGCTCAACCACGAAGTTGCCGACAAGAAAGGTGTAGCGGCGGATAACCGCGAACGGTTATTCGCCCTACGCTCGGCGGCATCCCGCAGGGCGGATACGCCTCCATAAAAAAGCCCGGCACAAGGCCGGGCACGTCCGATCGCGGGACAGCTCAGTGTGATTCGAGCAGCGCCAGGGCCTCGCGCGACAGGCGCTCGACCGTGGCCCAGTCACCGCTGGCGACGGCGGCCTTGGGCAGCATCCAGGTGCCCCCCACGCACATCACGTTGTCCAGGCGGTAGTAGTCGTTCAGGTTGTCCGGCCCTACCCCGCCGGTGGGGCAGAAGCGCACCTCCGGGAAGGGGCCGGCGAAGGCCTTGAGCGCCTCGACGCCGCCGCACACCTTGGCCGGGAACAGCTTGAAGCGGCGCAGGCCGTGGCGGTAGGCGGCCATGATCTCGGAGGCGGTGGCCACGCCGGGCAGCAGCGGCACCGGGCGGCTCAGCGCGTGCTGCAGCAGTTCCTCGGTGCAGCCGGGGGTGACGATGAACTGCGCGCCGGCCTCTTCCGCCTGGCGGAAGGTCTGCGGGTCCAGCACGGTGCCGGCGCCCACGCACAGTTGCGGGCGCTGCGCGGCCAGGGTGCGGATGGCGGTCAGGCCCAGCGGGGTACGCAGGGTCACTTCCAGCACCGTGATGCCGCCGGCGGCCAGGGCGTCGGCCATGGGCAGGATGTCCTGCTCGCGCTCGATGGTGATCACCGGCAGGATGCGGGCGCGCTCGGCGAGGGCGTCGATGCGCTGGATGTGGGAATCAAGGCTCATGTTGCGGTAACTCCGTGCCTCAGGGGCACCAGTGGATCGACAGGGGAGCGCGGAGGAAGGCGCTCACCGGCATGCTTGCTTCGTCTTCGACGGCCAGCGCGGCCTTCAGGGTGGCCAGCTTGGCCTCGCCCTGGAGCGCCAGCAGCTGCACCCGCGCGGCGGCCAGCAGCGCACGGCTGAGGGTCAGGCGCTGGTGCGGCACGCTCGGCGCCCAGGCCGGCAGGCAATGGCGCGCGCCGGCGGGGTCGAGGGCTTCGGCCAGGCCCGGGCTGGCCGGGAACAGCGAGGCGGTGTGGCCGTCGTCGCCCATGCCCAGCACCAGCACGTCGATGGGCAGGGCCAGTTCGGCGACCTGGCGGTCGGCGATGGCCGCCGCCTCTTCCAGGCTCGGCGCCGAGTGGTACAGGCCGCAGAACAGCGCCCTGGCCGCCGGCCCCTTGAGCAGGTGGCGGCGCACCAGGCCGGCGTTGCTGTCCGGATGGGCTTCCGGCACCCAGCGCTCGTCGGCAAGGGTCACGGTCACCTTGCTCCAGTCGAGGGCTTCGCCGCCCAGGGCTTCGAGGAATGCCACCGGGCTGCGCCCGCCGGACACCGCCAGCAGCGCGCGGCCGCGCTCGGCGATGGCCCCGCGCAGTTGCTCGGCCACGCTGGCGGCCAGGCCGCGGGCCTGCGCCATCGGGCTTTCCCAGGCCGTCCAGCGCACGCCGGCCGGCAGACTCGGATCAATGGTCGCCATACCAGTCCTTCCCGTCTCTCGCGATCAGCGCCACGGCCGCCTGGGGTCCCCAGGTGCCCGCGGCATAGGGTTTGGGGGCATCGCCCAGGCGTTCCCAGCCGGCGATCAGGTGGTCGCACCACTTCCAGGCGAACTCCACCTCGTCCTTGCGCACGAACAGGTACTGGTTGCCCTGCATCACCTCCAGCAGCAGCCGCTCGTAGGCGTCCGGCACGCGCGCGGCCTGGTACGCCTCGGAGAAGCTCAGCTGCAGCGGCCCGGTGCGCAGCTGCATGCCCTTGCCCAGGCCCTGGTCCTTGGTCATCACCTGCAGAGAGATGCCCTCGTCCGGCTGCAGGCGGATGATCAGGCGGTTGCTGATCAGCGAGCGCTGCTCCGGGGCGAAGATGTAGTGCGGCGGGTTCTTGAAGTGGATGACGATCTGCGACAGCTTCTGCGGCATGCGCTTGCCGGTGCGCAGGTAGAAGGGCACGCCGGACCAGCGCCAGTTGCGGATGTCCACGCGCAGGGCGACGAAGGTCTCGGCGCCGCTCATGCGGTTGGCGTGTTCCTCTTCCAGGTAGCCGGGCACCGCCTTGCCGTCGATGAAGCCGGCGGTGTACTGGCCGCGCACCACGCGGCTGGCCAGTTGTTCCGGCGGGATCGGCTCCAGGGCGCGCAGCACCTTGACCTTCTCGTCGCGGATGCTGTCGGCGGAGAGGTCGCTGGGCGGGTCCATGGCGATCAGGCAGAGCAGCTGCAGCAGGTGGTTCTGCACCATGTCGCGCAGTTGGCCGGCCCGGTCGAAGTAGCCCCAGCGGCCCTCGATGCCGACCTTCTCGGCCACGGTGATCTCCACGTGGGAGATGTGGTTCTGGTTCCACTGCGTCTCGAACAGGCTGTTGGCGAAGCGCAGGGCGATGAGGTTCTGTACGGTTTCCTTGCCCAGGTAGTGGTCGATCCGGTAGATGCGGTTCTCCGGGAAGAATTTCGCCACCGCCTCGTTGACCGCGCGGGAGGACGCCAGGTCGTGGCCGATGGGTTTCTCCAGCACCACCCGGGTGCGTTCGGCCAGGCCGAGGGCGGCGAGGTTCTCGCAGATGCCGCCGTAGACCGCCGCCGGGGTGGCGAAGTAGGCCACCAGCGGCAGGCCGGCCGGCACCGCGTCGCGCAACGCCGGGTAGGAAGCGGCGTCGAGGAAGTCCATGCTCAGGTAGCTGAGGCGCTGCTGGAAGCGCGCCCACACGGCGTCGTCCCATTCGCGCGCCGGCACGGCCAGGCGCAGGCGCTTCTCGAGGGTGGCCAGGTGGGCGGCGGGGTCGCCTTCCTCGCGGGCCAGGGCGAGGATGCGAGTGTCGCCGTGCAGTAGGCCTTCGCGGTCGAGCTGGTAGAGGGCGGGGATCAGCTTGCGCAGGGCGAGGTCGCCCAGCGCGCCGAACAGCGCCAGGGTGCAAGGCAGAACGCGGACATCAGGCATTTGTTGTTACCAAACAGATTTTGAGGAACATTTGCCGAATACACCGGGCCATTAAGGCAAAAATGTAGTAATTAAACAACATATTTTTCCCAAGGCACGGTCCGGTTGGTCGTCTGCCGACCTGACGTTAGGATAGCGCCGCTGGCCGCGGGCACGTCCCCGGCCGTCGATTGCCCCACAGGGGCCACCAAGGAGAACGGATGAAGAACCTGCTGGAGCAGATCCAGACGCGCCTGGAAGACTTGAACAAGGCCGAACGCAAGGTCGCCGAGGTGATCCTGCAGAACCCGCAGCAGGCCACCCGCTTCAGCATCGCCGCGCTGGCCCAGGCCGCGAGCGTCAGCGAACCGACGGTGAACCGCTTCTGCCGCTCCTTCGGCATGAGCGGCTACCCGGAGCTGAAGATCCAGCTGGCGCAGAGCCTGGCCAGCGGCGCGGCCTTCGTCACCCAGGCGGTGGCCGCGGACGACGGCCCCGAGGCGTACACGCGGAAGATCTTCGGCAGCACCATCGCCTCGCTGGACGCCGCCTACAAGCTGATCGACGCACGCGCCGTGGACCGCGCCGTGGACCTGCTGATCCAGGCCCGGCAGATCCACTTCTTCGGCCTCGGCGCCTCCAGCTCGGTGGCGCTGGATGCGCAGCACAAGTTCTTCCGCTTCAACCTGGCGGTGTCGGCGCAGAGCGACGTGCTGATGCAGCGGATGATCGCCTCGGTGGCGCACACCGGCGACCTGTTCGTGGTGATCTCCTACACCGGCCGCACCCGCGAGCTGGTGGACGTGGCGCGCCTGGCGCGGGACAACGGCGCCTCGGTGCTCGGCCTGACCGCGGCCGACTCGCCGCTGGCCAAGGTCTGCACCCTCACCCTGGACATCCCGCTGCCGGAAGACACCGACATCTACATGCCGATGACCTCGCGGATCATCCAGCTGACGGTGCTCGACGTGCTGGCCACCGGCGTGACCCTGCGCCGCGGCGTGGACTTCCAGCCGCACCTGCGCAAGATCAAGGAGAGCCTGGTGCCGACGCGGTACCAGCTGGACGAGGAAGACTGACGCCCGCCGCAGTGATTTCGTAGGAACGGATTCATCCGCGATTTCGGCGCAGGGATCGACCGATCGCGGACGGAGTCCTACCCTGCCGGGGGCACTGCTTCTCGTAGGAGCGAGCTTGCTCGCGAACAGGCTCCGCTGCGGGGCTTATTCGCGAGCAAGCTCGCTCCTACGAAGAGCACATCGGCGCAGCCGGCAAGACAGTTGCTCCTACGATCGTGCCTCCCTGGAGCTGTAGGAGCGGGCCCTGCCCGCGATTCGCGCGCAGGGCGCGCTCCTACATCGAAATGGTGCGGATAATGTGGCGTAGGAGCGGATTTGTCCGCGATTGCCCGAGCCCCGCGCAGCGGAAACCGTCAGACCAACCCGGCCTTCAGCCGCAGGCGCATGCGCTCGCCCTGGGCCAGGATCAGCCCGCCGGGGCGGTAGCCGGCGGCGCCGATGCACAGGAAGCGGTCGGCCTCGCCCGGCTCCACCTGCTCCACCGCGCGGCTGCCGGGGTGCCAGATGACGCTGCCGGCGGCGGCGTTCTTGTCGATGCGCAGGCGGCGCTGCCAGCCGGCATCCTCCAGCACCAGCGAACCGGTGTTGTACAGCACCTGCTTGACCGCGCCCCGCGGCGTCCAGGTATTGGGTAGCGGCGCCGCCGGGCGCTGGCCGCCCTCCAGCTCCATGCCGTGGACCACGCTGCGGCGCAGCGAGCCGATGCGCCAGTAGGGCTGCAGGGCGAAGCTGAACAGGCAGTCGCTGTCGTCCTCGTGGTAGCTGGACAGCTCCATCTCCAGTTCGCGGCCCAGGCGCGCGTCCAGGCGCACGTGCCAGTCCTCGATGTCCAGTTGCCAGCTCACCTGCACCAGGCTCTCGTCGGCATGGGCGTCGAGCAGGCGCCATTCGCGCTGGCGGGCCCAACCGTGGGGCGGCCAGTCGGGTTCGCTGGGGTGGCTGCCGAACCACGGCCAGCACACCGGGATGCCGCCGCGGATGGGCGCCGTGCTCAGGGCCGGCCACTGGCTGGCGCACCACAGCATGGAGCGCTCGCCCTGGGGGCGGAAGTGCAGCAGTTGCGCGCCCTGGCGGCTGAAGACCGCCTGGCACAGGGGGTGATCGATCAGCAGCAGGTCGCGGCGCTGGAAGCGCACCCAGTCGAAGGGGCGCTTGGCACGCATGGAATGGAAGAAGCGCTGCAGCGGATGCTCGAGCATTGTCCGGAGGTCCTGAATCAATCCCTTCCCGGACGCTCCCGGGGCATGACATCTGTGTAGTTTTACTACACGTTGGTGAAAAAAGCGCAGATTCTACCTGAAAAGCATAGAACCCCAGCCACATGTGCGGATTTTTTCGTCCCGGGGCGCAATAGCCCCTGTAGAGGCAATGAGGGCGCCAGCCACGTAGGGCGCATAACGCCCCAGGCGTTATCCGCCGTTTGGCCTCGGTGCCCGGTGGCTCCGAGGTTGACCTGGGCGTTGGCTGTGACGCCGGCGTATCGGCGGATAACCGCGAACGGTTATCCCCCTACGAACAAAAAGCCCGCCCCGATGATGGCGGGCGGGCCAAGTACAGCAGCACCTCAGGAGCGAGTCGATGCGCGCGTCAGAAGCTGGACTGGACCTTCAGCCCGGCGACCAGGGCGTTGTCCACCTCGTAGACGCCGCCAGGATGCTTGATGTACTGCAGGTTCGGCCGCACGGTCAGCCAGTTGGTGACGTGCACCCCGTAGTACAGCTCGGCGTCGTACTCGCTGTGCTGCACCGGCTGGAACAGCGGGTTGTCGTAGTCGTCGATACCGGACACCGCGTTGATCTGCTTCTGGTGCCTGGTCACATCGTCGTTGATGTGGATGCGCGCCACCGCCAGGCCGATGTCGTCCTTGGGCCGGGCGTCGAACAGGCCTTTGTAGACGGCGCCGACCTGCTGGTAGTTGTCCACCGTGTTGGTCGCCTGGTCATGCACGATGAAGTTGGCGAACAGGCTCAGCCCGCGCGAGGCGTCGCCGTCGTGGGCGGTCACCTGCTGCTGCGCCACCACCCACCAGCCGTGCTTGCTGCCGTGGGACTTGAAGGCGTCGCCGGT